>NZ_JAJOYU010000099.1 GCF_021290985.1 Rheinheimera soli | reverse complement strand
TTTGCCCAATGCATCATTGTTCCCGAATCATCAAAACGCACATTAGGCGTGGCTCCAAACTTTAGCAAAGCCTCAAAGCCAGCCAAGTTATTTTTGCGGATAGCCCAATACAAAGGCGTGGCTTTTGAACGTCCCTGAGCATTAACATTCACCCCACTAGCAACCAACTGACGGACTTTTAGGATATCCCCTTTTCCAGCTGCTTTGGCAAGCGCCCTTACGTGAGAGTCTGGATAGAGCTCATCCAAATCCATCATAATCAACAAGGTCTGGCGTTGATTTTCATTGTGTTTACGTTGTGACTTGTCCAACGTTCCAAAGATTGGG
>NZ_JAJOYU010000098.1 GCF_021290985.1 Rheinheimera soli | reverse complement strand
CAAAACATCGCTTGACACAGAGTTGAAAATCACTAAAATGGCCGCCTCGCAGCGCGGTGGAGTCGAAAGGCTCAAAAGTGAAGCGAAGCGAGTTAAGTAGGCGGGTTTGATAAATAAATTCAAATCGCTGGCTTGACACAAATTCTGGGAAGTGTAAGATACGCCTCCCGCTGAGCAAGGTAATAACCGGTTCAGCACTGCTCTTTAACAATAAGCAATCAATCATCTGTGTGGGCACTCACGGTTTAGATTCTGCAGCGAGCAATCGCACAAAGAATATATATCAGTGAAGTGACTAACAGATACTCTGTCCGAAAGGATGGATGTTTTAAGTCAGTGATACTGAGCA
>NZ_JAJOYU010000097.1 GCF_021290985.1 Rheinheimera soli | reverse complement strand
ATGTAGATGTATGGACTCCCCTCCCTGAGAGGGATTATGGTGAAGTTGTCACACAAACCAAAAGAGAGTCCATACATGGAAAACTATACAGTGCTTGCTATCGACCTTGCAAAATTAGTCTTTCAGATTGTGAAAACAACAGGTTTCGGCAAGCTGGTTTATAACAAAAAAGTGAGCCGTGAAAAGCTAAAAGAGTTATTGCGTAAAGAACCCAAAGCGTTGGTGGTGATGGAAGCCTGCGGAGGCAGTCACTACTGGTGCCGTTACGCTCAATCGCTTGGTCATGAGGTAAAAGCCTTGCCAGCCCGTCGGGTAAAAGCGTTTCGCCAGGGTCAAAAAACCGATGCAAATGATGCATTAGCCATAGCTACTGCGGCGCGGCAGCCGAATATGAAACCAGCGAGAATTCTGACGACAGAAGAGCAGGGTTTGCAAGGAATTGAAAAGATGCGCCAGCT
>NZ_JAJOYU010000096.1 GCF_021290985.1 Rheinheimera soli | reverse complement strand
GCTTTGCGTTCTGCTAACACCTAAAAGCGGACTTTACAGCCTTAAAGTTGGAATGTCTGCAATTGGCACAAAGCCGAGATCCGACGAAGTGGTACTTTCCGTGAAAGTTGTGGTGCGATTAATTTGCAACACGTGGTAATTAGCGGTTGCAATGTGGTGGTAAATTAAGTGCAATTAATCAAGAAGGTGAATCAATGAGTGAACAACTGAACTGTCAAAGCCGCATGGATGCGGCGACAACTCTGCACTTGCCGCAAACAACTATCCCCGTCCTGCTAAACCAATGACGTAAACTCCTATCTCTCCCGACTTGTTGGAACAAGTCGCACTCACAAGGTGCAATTAAACACTGAACAAAAATTCATGGATGAATGGTTACCGCCGAAGGACTCGGCGCAAATAAAAAACGTACATACCATTATACACAGTATGTACGTTTGAAATGAAAGCCGCTGACGTTATATGTAAAGCCCTGTCACTCACTCACACGCGAATAGACACTGTTTTTACTATATACTC
>NZ_JAJOYU010000095.1 GCF_021290985.1 Rheinheimera soli | reverse complement strand
ATGCTTTTCGCTCTTAGTTGCCGTTAGAGACTTTCAGTCTGGCGGCTCAGTGCCAATTGCAGACATTTCTATTTGCAAACCTTAATGACCGCTTTAAAATCTAAAGCGGTCAATATGCTCAGCCAATCTTAAAACAATTAGCCTACTTTCACTTGCGCAATAATTTTAACAAGTAACTCACCTACAGCAGCTACTTCTTTGTACAGCGAATGGTCATCATTAAATAATATGCAACAGTACTGGTTTTAAGATAAAGCCGTCTTGATAGATACCATTCCAACTTCCGGCGCTCACCTCCACGGAGCTTGATAAGTGGAGGCAAATTTTTATCTCTTAATATCAAGAGTCTCCAGAATAAACGCAGCCTACGCCAACCACTGTTTGCTTGTAGCTTAAACGCTGAATCCTCAGCTTTTCCTAAAATTAAGTAATAGTTAGATTCAGCACCAGGTTGTTGAATTAACTGCTGCGCTACTATATGCATAGTATGATAATAGGGACTACCAACTCTCTGTGCATATTGAGATAACAAGTTAGCTTTTTCCAGACCATGAATGTAATTTTCAGTTCCCTCGTCTATGACTTTGGTTCTAAAAAC
>NZ_JAJOYU010000094.1 GCF_021290985.1 Rheinheimera soli | reverse complement strand
CCCAAATGGTCGTTGTGCACATAATACAGCTGGTTGTTCAGAATATAACCCACCACCTGGCCATTAAAATAAATGTACTGTTTGGTGGTGCCTTCGGCTAACAGCTGTCCATCCGGGCTGTAAATAAACCTTGTTTCAACACTGCCTACTTTTTTATAGACCCGCTGGCCCAATGCATTGTATCTGTACTGGGCAGAACCTGCGCTCGCCATTCGGTTATCGTTGTTGTAGCTGTAGCTGATAACACTGCCATCAAAACGTTTTTCAGTTTTCACATTACCGTTGGCGTCATAATCAAACACCCGGGTTACACCACCTTTGGTTACTGAAGATAAACGGTTTGAATTGGGTGCTATAGCGTAGCTCTCATTCACAGCTCCACTGCGGCTGGTTCTGTTACCCAACGCATCATAACCAAAACTATGATTACCCAAACCGCTGCTGGTGATGCCTGTTAAACGTTTTAACGCATCGTAGCTGAAGTTCTGGCTATAACTACTGGTGATGCCGTGAGTGATTGAGCTAATGGTATTGTCCAGGTTGTAACTAAACCCAAGGCTTTGTACGCCAGGCGTGCTGATACCTGTTAAGCGGTAACTCTGGTCGTAACTCAAAGTACGCTTTAAGCCATTGCCATAAGTCCATTCATCCACTGGCCCGCCCGGAAATTGTTTGATGCCTGTCAGCACTGACCGGCTGACACCGTTGATAGTCACTGTCATGGAGGCTAAATCACCATTCACCGCATAACTGTAATTCACCCTGTTGCC
>NZ_JAJOYU010000093.1 GCF_021290985.1 Rheinheimera soli | reverse complement strand
TACTAGGGCTTGTTGATCTTTCGTGATGGATTATTAGACAGCATGATGGGCTGGTATAATTACTTTCGCCAAAAACTAACCATGACAACCCATCATGCCAAGAACAATGTTAACAGACGAGTACTGGTCAAAGCTAATCAGATTGATGCTTAAAACGGGCCGCGTATATGACAAGCCGGAACACAGAAATACTTTCGAAGGCATTTTGTATCGGATGCGGGTCGGATGCCCTTGGCGCGATGTGCCAGAAGCTTTTGGAGATTGGAGCGCCATCTACCGGCGTTTTAACCTGTGGTCTAAAAAAGGCATTCTAATGCAGCTATTCGCAGAGTTAATGCAATTGGCTGATTTAGAGTGGGAATTTATAGACGGCAGCATCGTCAAAGCGCATCAGCATGCGACAGGTGCTCGCTCAGAAGATAAAGAAGCGATTGGGAAAAGTCGTGGTGGCAACACGACGAAAATCCATATGGCAGTGGATAGTTGCGGCTTGCCAATAGATTTTATTGTGACAGGCGGTGAGGTTCATGACAGTAAAGCAGCCATAGAATTACTAAAACAGCTGCCTGATGCCGAACACGTTATCGCTGACCGGGGCTATGATAGCGAGAAGATACGAGAGCAGATCCGAGAAAAAAAGGGCGTCCCTAACATACCGCGCAAGCGTAATTCGAAGATTGGTAATGGCGATATTGACTGGTGTCTGTACAAATATCGCCATCTGGTTGAGAACGTGTTTGCCAGGCTAAAACATTACCGCTCAGTAGCAACAAGGTATGATAAATTAGCCCGGAATTATGCAAGTACACTGGCCTTGGCTTGCTGCCTTATATGGCTGCCAATGTGGGTTGGCT
>NZ_JAJOYU010000092.1 GCF_021290985.1 Rheinheimera soli | reverse complement strand
GGGCGACCATAAAGGTCGCCCCTTATATGGACTCCCCTGAACTATCAACAGATTTTCTCACACTGGTATAGATGCGCACTTATATACGGGCTTTAGTGAGGAGCTACCTCTGCACCTTCAATGTATTCGCACCATCATGCCTTCTCTACAAAGCGGTTTTCTCAACGCTGTGGGGCGAACAGGCTCTTGATGGTCGGTCTTACCTGTGTTTTAAGCATCTGTTTGATAGAACTCGTTACGCCGTTTGCAACGACGCCTTGTAACTCTCTCCACGACTGAGCATTGCCCAGGCCGTACGGATGGTTTTATTGGCTAGCGCCACTGCCGCAATTCGCTTTCCTCTGCGTTGCATCAGCGCTTTTAACCATATCTCTTTGGCTGTTCTGGCCTCTCGCTTATCTAAATAACTCAGGACCGATATCGCCCCCTGAATAAGCACTGAGCGTAAGCGTTTATGCCCGCTCATTTGACTGATGGACCCTATTTTTTGTTTGCCACCACTGCTGTGCTGAACCGGCGTTAATCCTAAGCATGCCGCTGCATCCCGACCATTTTTAAAGTGCGAGCCATTGCCTATCGCCAGCTTTAAACCCAATGCGCCTATCGGACCTACACCTTCGAGCTCTATCAATGAACGACTTTGTTCATCCTGTATCGTCAACGCCGTTTGCTGTCGCGTCAACTGAGCTAACTCCGCCTCTATGGTCTGAAACAAGGCCCACATCTGAGCAATGCTTTCACGAAAGCTCATCGGTACGTCATTTTCACCATCTTCCAGCACTTCGGGTATCGCAGACCGCAAGGCTGCATCACTTTTGGCAATGACCACACCAAATTCATTCAGCAATCCACGAAGCTGATTACTCATCGCGGTTTTATGGGCCAC
>NZ_JAJOYU010000091.1 GCF_021290985.1 Rheinheimera soli | reverse complement strand
TGTGATTTTGCTCGTGTTGCTGCATTACACTCTATTGGTTTACTCGTCATTGATGAAATTCAGCATCTTGACTTAAATACCAATAATTCCGCAGAGGAGATTTTACAATTTTTTATCAAATTGACAAACATAATTAAATTACCCATTTTGTTTATCGGAACGCCAAAGGCTTATAAACTTTTCTCTCCACTGATGAGCTCTGCTCGCAGATCAGCTCAAGTTGGTAGCCTTAACTGGGCAAGATTTAATAACTCAAACAGAACAGAAAAAGGCACAGAATGGGAACGTTTCTTTGAACGTTTGTGGTCGTTGCAATGGTTTAAATCGCTTCAGCCCTCAACTTCTCGCATGCAAGAGTTATTCTGGGATCTTTCACAAGGGATTGCCCATGTTGCTGTGGCACTTTTTTATCTATCTCAAACTCGTGCTATAACGTTAAAAAAAGAACACATTAGTGAAGATATAGCGTTACAAGTTTTTAACGAAGAATTGCATATGATCAAACCCATGATTAGTGCTTTGCGAAGTGGCAGAGAAGATGAGATTGAAAAATTTACTGATCTTGAAATCCCTAAATCAATTTTTGTTAATAATGCTGAAACATTCCCGAACAATACACAGGCCTCGCGGCCAGCAGAAAATAAAGATGATACTCCAACAGTTTTAGATAAGTTGACTAATATGCTCATTGATATGGGTATTGGTGAAGATATCGCCCCTATAGTGGCTGAACAAGCTGTTTCAGAATTACCAAACGGTAATCTTTTTGACTTAGTGGCGCATATTAAAAACCTAAAAGAAAAACCACCTGCAAATAACAAACCCAATAAATCAAAAACCGTCAAATTGGTGCCTGCTTATGTAGCAGGCGACTTAAGGTTAATGCATGATAAAACTGGCAAAACATACAGCACGATGAAGAAGTCTGGAGTAGTGCTCAATATTTCTGATTACTTTTAGAGTGGCATTTTGTGCCTGATTTTACTGACTATCCAGCTTAAAGTTTACTAATCTAACTGGACTTGACTGTCATATCGAATAAGGAAAAAACCACATATCAGATTAGGGCCTGTTGATCTTTGCTGTTCATAATTC
>NZ_JAJOYU010000090.1 GCF_021290985.1 Rheinheimera soli | reverse complement strand
GATCCTAATTGTGATACACCTGCTTCAATCCATGCTTTCCGCCCGGAAACGGTGCGGCAGTGTCCATAAAGTAGTAAACCTGCACCAGTAAATCATCCATGTTTTTGCACTGATGATTCCGGGTTATCGTCTCGTGCAGGGCATGCCACAGTTTTTCAATTTTGTTATGCCATGGGCTATAAACCGGCAAGAACAGTAATTTGAACTTTGGGTTGTCGCTCAGCCACTTCTGGGTTTTCTTGCTCTTGTGGATGATGTAATTATCCACGATTAACCGAATGCTCTTAGCCCGACGATACTGACCTTTAAGCTTTTCCTGCAATTCAATAAATAAGTCACTGGTCTTGCGCTCGCCACCTACATAAACGATTTGCCCTGTCTGGCCGTGTAATGCTCCCGCCAGATAATGTTTCTTGTTCTGTCCTGGTGTTGCTACCTTACGCTGCTCGCCACGATGCCCCCAATCTGCACCGATTTTAGGATTCAGATGGATATCCACTTCATCCTGGTAAAACACCGGGTGGTCAACACTGTTATCTGCCAGCGCCTCCCGGATAGCCGCCAGTTTCTCCTTTTTATCCGGGTCTTGGATATAAAGCGTTGGCGCAGCTCGCCGCCAGACAATTCCTGCTTTGGGCAACCAGCGTCTGATTGTTGAACTGTGGATCTGAATGTTGCATAACTTGTTCAGTAACAGCGCAAACAACTCAGTACTCCAGCGTGAACGCTGATATCCAAGCGTCCTTGGCGTGTACTTCAGCAAAATTTTCAGCACGCCACAGATAAAATCCCGATTCTGCCTAACGGGGCGACCAACGCCTTTAGTTTTTAGACCATCAACACCGGCAACGTCATACCATTTCAACCAGCGGTTAAGCGATGACCGGCCAGCTTGCAGTAGGCTCGCAACCTCTGACTTGGTTTTACCTTTCAACACCAGCAAGACGGCACTCGCACGGCGGCAAAGGTCTCTATCTCGTGTTTTATGAATAATCTTCTTCAATCGGCGGGTTTCCGCGCCATATAAAAATGCTATCCTGTTCATACTCAATGCGTTTGTGGGTTTGGTTTGTTTGGCGACTGATCTGATCGCGCAAACCGCATTGAGTTCCCTT
>NZ_JAJOYU010000009.1 GCF_021290985.1 Rheinheimera soli | reverse complement strand
TAGTCCAATGTGTTTTGTCTTTGCTTGCCACAACCTCCCTCTCTGGCCGACGGTGGACGATAAATGGGCTTGCTATGCCGGATGTTCTGGCGGCACGAACTACATCAGCCAGGCCACCATCAACTTTAATTTTAAGAAATGACCTGTTGCCGAAGCTTTCTGTTTTGCGTGAGATGATCAGCAGGTAACCATTGGAAATCTCATCAATGTCATGGTCTTAAATTTGGGGGATAGGTCAATAGGTCAGGTTTAACCTATAGTTTTTTTCTGTATGGTCATGCAGGGCAAAATAGCAGGCCTGTAGCTGCTTATCGTTAATCAATGCCTGTTGAACACTGTCTACCACCGCAGGTATTGATTGTGGTTGCAGCATAGGCAAAGTAGGGGAAACTACTGCAATTTTGTCTATCAGGCTGGCGCTTGGGTTGGATGCCGACAAAGCCGCAATTTTAGATCTCGCTTGCTGAAATTTCGGCTCAATGCTGCGAAGCAGCTGCTTGGGTAATACGGTTTTCATGGTGCCTTCAACCATTTGCAGACTAATGGCCTCAGCAATGCTTACACCCGGAATATCAACAGCAGCATTATCCATCCAGCGCCATAGATAGGTGTTGGCGGATTCATCACTGATCAAAGGAAAAATACAGGACAGCTCTTGCAGATCTCGCTCTACTGTTCTTTTGGACACCTCAAATCCTGCATCTTTAAGTAAGTGACACAGCTGCAAGGCTGAGCAACCAGGATCGCGGGTAGGCAACAGCTTTAGCATTTCCCAGTGTCTGCTCAGGGTGTTTCTGGCTTTGATGGCTGACATAGAGCATCCGTATGAGGGTTTAACTTACACCATTATCTGATTATGTAATCGCTAAAAAACAATGGCCTATGAGAGGTTTTGCTGGATTTTTTTAGAGTAAAAAACTGATCCTGGATCAGAATGGATACCAAATCATAGTTTACTGAACAAGGCATCTAAATCTTGTTGCCTGGGTGGACCGACTTAATTACTCAGCCTGCCAGCAGCTTGGTTCTTTAGCATGCCGTTAAAGCAGTTGCAAGCTTATCTCGCTTTAAAAGGCCAATTCGCGTACACTGCCCGGCTGATGATTAATACCTGTTGTATTAATCAGGCATCAATTCGGGAGAAACTGATGACAAAACCACTGTGGACTGTGGGTCTTGATGTAATAGTTATTGACTCAACCAGCGAATGTTATGGTCAGGTTGGGCATATAGTCCGGATATCTTCACCGGGAAACAGCTGCCGTTTGTCGGTAGACTTTGATGGTAGCGTCTTTGGTTTTGACCAGGACGACATCGAGGTCGCGTTGATCTAGCTTTATTCAGTTATCCTGATCTGTAGGGCTGCACTCGCTGCAAAACAGCGGTGCGCCAAACTCCATAGACTGTCGTCATTCAATAAGACGCTTTGATACAAGGTGAACCGCTGTTGCTACATAGGCAGCAAAAATTTAACCTGTATTTGTCGCCCCTCAACAGTATGAACGCAACAAAAACAGCCTCTATTTTTTCTGCACCCTTCGTTCTACAACCACAAACGTGCAGACAAAAACGACTCAAACAAACTAAAAAATGCAAATAAAATGGCAAACAACATCGCCAGCAAACTGGTATTGAGGGTAATTTTCAAAGCCTTGTACAAGCGGCGACGTTCAGTGCGTAGTTTGAGTGTGCTCTGACACAAAGGTGCCATGGATGCAAATAGTGCACTGAACATCCCTGTTTTATCTTCGGTTGTATTGGGCACTACAGTGCCTTTGATAATAAAACGGTATAACAAGTTAAAGAACCGGCCTAAAAGGTTCATCGGTCTTTCTACATCACACATCAATATTAATCTTGAGGCCTGAGTGTTGTTTTTGGCATGGTGCGGGTAGGTTTCATCAAAGACAAAATCCTGACCGTTTTGCCAGCTACAACATTCGCCATCCACACTGATGTAGCAGTGTTCAGAGTTTGGCGTGTCCAAACCTAAATGGTAGCGCAATGAACTGGCCATAGGATCTGAATGCAAGCTTAGCTCTGAGCCTGGCGGAAGAATAGAAAACATAGCGCCTTGCACTCCGGGCACTTGTTTTAGCAAAGCCAAAGTTTTGGGGCACAAGCGCTGCGCCGAATTGTGAGTGGTGCCGTACCACATCAGATAAAATTTGCTCCAGCCTCTTTTATAAAAAGTACGGAAACCCACATCGTAATAACCCGCTGAACCTGGTGTTTTTATCTGCTCAAAAATACCACTGGCCTGCAGTGCTAAGGCCTCATCCCTGATGATGTGCCAGTTGTCTCTCAGCACAGAGATATTCTGCAGATAAGTCGCATCCAATACCGGTTTACGGGCTTCTGCTTTTGTTGTCATATACAGCAGACAATTCAGCGGGGCAAATACAGGCCAGCTTTTTCGCAGATATTGCGAAAAAGATAGATAGCGGGCTTGTCCGCGCCAGCGATACACATAAACAACAGACAAGATGGAATACAGCACTAAGGCGGCGATAATAAAAAGGCTAAGATTCATTATAAGATCCGAATAAGTAAGATAAATATCAGGGTTGCCGTCTTCATAACGTCAGGTCACGCGGGACTGCAGACTGCTTGATTTGGTTACGCGATACCATGGATTTTAGCCATGCCACGCCGTCATCCACATAGCTGTACAGCACAGGGATCACCAGTACACTTAAAAAAGTTGAAGTAATAAGACCACCTATCACCACTATGGCCATAGGGGAGCGAAAGCTCGGGTCGCCGCCCATACCCAGGGCTATCGGCATCATGCCGGCCCCCATGGCGACTGTGGTCATCACTATAGGGCGAACCCTTTTGCGGCAGGCATCCACTATGGCTGCTCTTTGGCTGAGCTGGTATTCGCTGCGGGCGATAATGATGTAGTCAATCAGCAGAATAGAATTTTTAGTGGCTATACCCATCAGCATGATAAGACCAATCATGGCGGGCAAAGACAAAGTGGAGCCTGTGATAAAAAGCGCCAGAAAGGCACCAGGCACAGACAATACCAAAGCACTCAAAATGGTCATGGGCTGAAACACATCTTTTAATAGCAGCACCAGCACCATATAAATGCAAAGCACACCAGTCAGCATGGCAATGGCAAAACCTGTAGCTAATTCGCCCATCATTTCGGCATCGCCTAACACGTTCTGTGATACGCCATCCGGCATATTCTGCAGGCTGGGAAGGGCCAGTATGGCTTGTTCTACATCACCCAAAGGCAGGTTATTCAGCTCAACTTCAAAACTGATATTACGCATACGGTTGAAACGGGATATTTGCGAAGGACCACTGCTTATCTCCAAAGTCGCCACATTTTCAAGGGCTACAGGGCCACGTGCGCCAGGCACAGGTAAACGTTTGAGTTTATCAAAATCTGCACGTGCTTCATCATTCAGCCGTACGACAATAGGAATTTGGCGTTTGCTCAGATTCAGCTTGGCTAAATCCTGATCAAAATCACCCGCTGTCGCAATGCGTAATGTGTCGGCGATAGCAGCAGAGGTGACTCCTAAATCAGCGGCTTTGGCGAAGTCAGGTCTGACAATCAGCTCTGGCCTTACTAAGCTTGCGCTGGAAATCACTGCACCTATGCCGGCAATAGAGCGAAGGTCACGTTCAACCAGCAGCGCATGCTGCTCCAACACCCGGCTGTCTTCACTGGCAAGCAGCAGTGAATAGGTTTCGCCTGCACCCATACCTACTTTAATGCGGGCACCAGGCAGTACAGCAAGCATGTCACGAAGCTGCTGCTCAATCTGTTGTTTATGCAGGCCTGAACGTTCGCTGCGGTGTGTCAGAGTTAAAGTCAGTACAGCAGTAGCAACACCGGTGGCTGAACTGCCGCCTTCATCATCTGAACCAGAGCTGCCAGCGCCTATAGCTGTATAGACCTGTTTTACCTCTTTGTTTTTTGCGACTAGGGCACGGGCTTGTTCAGCCAGGGCTATGGTTTGCTGCAGTTTGGTTCCGGGTTGTAAAGTCAGAGTAATTTGGGTCTGCTGATTATCTTCTGCTGGCATAAAATCACCGGGCAGCAAAGTTGCCAGATACAATCCACCGATAAAAAAACCAAGAGCAGCTGTCGCTGTTATACGTCTGTGGGCTAAGCACCAGTGCATTAACTTCAGGTAGTAGCTGATCCAGGCCGGTTCCGGTTTTATCTGATGTGTAGGCGCTTTTAACAGGTAGGCGGCCATCATAGGCGTCAGCAGGCGGGCAACCAGCAAAGAAAACAGCACTGCCACTGCGGCTGTCCAGCCAAATTGCACAAAAAACTTACCTATAACGCCACTCATAAAAGCGGTGGGCAGAAATACTGCAATCAGCGTAAAAGTAGTGGCAACCACTGCTAAACCTATTTCATCAGCGGCTTCCATAGCCGCCTGAAAAGGTCGTTTCCCCATTAACAAATGCCGTTCTATATTCTCAATTTCAACTATGACGTCATCAACCAGTACACCAATGACCAAAGACAACGACAGCAAGGTCACCATGTTCAGGCTAAAGCCCATTAAGTGCATCACGGCAAAGGTTGGGATCACAGATAAGGGCAGGGCTGTAGCGGAAATAAAAGTAGCCCGCCAGTCGCGCAGAAACAGAAAGACCACAATCACAGCTAACAAGGCACCTTCGTACAGCAGTTGCATCGAGCCGTCGTAGTTTTCTGCCACAGGGTCGGTCAGATTAAACACCTCCGTCACCTGAAGGTCTGGTTTTTGCTGTTTTAGCTGCAGTAAGGCGGCACGAACACCAGCAGCCACTTCAAGTTCGCCAAAACCCAAAGCTCTTACAATTTCAAAGCCCAGCACGGGTTCGCCATTTAAAAAAGCGGCAGAACGTTGCTCTGATACGGTGTCAGAAATATCCGCTATCTGATCAAGCCGAATGCGGCGGCCATCGCTTAAGCTGATATCTAAAGAGGCGATTTCTTGCGCTGAACCCACAGTAGCAATAGTTCGTACCGACTGCTCCATACCACCAAAGTCGGTGCGACCACCTGATGCTTCTTGTTGGGTTTGGCGTAACTGGAGGGAAATATCGGCTGCTGTGGTATTAAAAGCCAGCAGTCGGGTTGGGTCTAAATCCACCCGTACTTCACGACTTACTCCGCCCACTCTGCTGACTGAGCCTACTCCCCGCACGGCCAGCAAGGTTTTACTGATGTCATTGTCGACAAACCAGGACAAAGCTTCGTCATCCATCTGCGCTGACGCAATGCTATAGGTCAGAATAGGGGAGCCGGAGAGTTCCACTTTTTTAATCACCGGGTCGCGTAAATCAGAGGGCAAGTCGGCTCTAACTCTGGAGACGGCATCACGCACATCATCCAGCGCTTCCTGAATGGCGCGCTCTAACCTGAATTCAATAGTAATAGTCACTTCACCTTCAATCAGGTGACTGTAGATATGGCGGACCCCTTGCACTGTGGCCAGAGCATTTTCAATTTTTCGCGATACATCAGTTTCAAGCTGTGAAGGTGATGCGCCTGGTAAAGAGGCTGTGACTGTGACGGTCGGCATTTCAAGATCAGGTAAGTCCTGAACTTTCATCGACTGAAAGCCTAAAATCCCCGCAAAGGTTAATAAAATAAACAGCAGTATGGCTGGAGTGGGATTGCGTATGGCCCAGCTTGATAGATTAAAGTTCATGTTGAGCTCCTACATCATTGGGCCAGGCTCGCCACCGGCATCACCAGTAAGCGAATGTGCCAAGGAGGGCTGAGGAGCAACAACTTTGATCAGATCACCATCGCCCAGGAAGGCACCGCCTGTTACAACGACCTGGTCTGATAGCTCCAGCCCCTGGGCAATTTCTATCCGATCTGCGTTGCGGCGGCCTGTTTTAACTTTGGTTTGAATGACTTTTGAATCTGCACCTATACGCAGCACGTAGCTAAAACCATCACGCAGTTGCACAGCACTTTGAGGCAAAGTGATGACTTCAGTGGCTGCCAATTCAAATTGACCTCGGGCAAACATGCCTGAGCGGGCGCTGCTGTTAGCAGCGTTTGCAGCAAGGTCGACATAGACCAAGGCATTGCGGCTTTGGGTATCGACCAGAGGCGACAGCATGCGCAACTTACCTTCAATACTGCTGCCATCCGCTAACGTCAGGTGGGCGGTTTGACCGGGTTGAAGTTTTGCCAGATCCTCTGATGACACTTCGGCCCGCCATTCAAGACGCCCCCCTCTGATCAGGCGGAATAATTCCTGCCCTGCGGGCAAGACAGCGCCGACAGTGGCTGTGCGGGCTGAAATAATGCCATGATCCGGTGCCAGCACTTGGGTTTGAGCCAAACGTAATTCCTGGGTTGTCACTCTGGCTTTGGCTGCTTCTAAACGAGCCAAAGCCGACTGAGCTGCCGTGACGTAGCGCTGAATTTGCTGGCTGGATAAAGCGCCGCTGTTTTGTAGTTCTGTTGTGCGTTTCAGGTCGGCTTTGGCTTCTGCATACAAAGCTTCAGCTTCAGAGCGCTCAGCCCGGCTTAAATCCAGTTCAGCTTGCACTGTGGCCGAAGCAAAACTAGCCAGCAGCTGACCTTTTTCAACGTTATCCCCTACATTGGCCCGCACTTCAGTCAGCCGAAGACCATCAGCTTCAGCACCAATACTGGCTTCCTGCCAGGCCACAATATTGCCGTGCGCCGATATCCTGACAGGCAGCATTTCAATACGGGCTCTGGTAGCTGTGACCGTCAACACTGGTTTTGCTGCAACCTTGGCTTGCTGCTGGCTATGCTGTGAGTCTGGCATAGCCAGGATCAAAGCAAAGGCAGTACCAAGTACAACAAGGCTTGAAATAAGCAGCAGCTTTGGTTTTTTCCTTGTCATTTTTTTGCTCCTTTTACCGAGCTGCTTGGGGAAAATAAGCGCTCTCCCGGATTGCATGGACAATAGCCATAGCTGACTGGAGCGGAGTTTGTAGGAGTAACTAATTGATAATAAAACACTTGTAGGTCTCATCCGTAGAGTAGCAAGGGTTGTACTATCGGATGGAATAGCTTTCAGGAAACTTACGACGGGAGAAAAGCAAAAAAATAAAATTAAACAGCTGTCGTAAGTATCGTGTAAGTCACAAAGATGAAAATGGCGCTGTTCTTAATCATCCATAAGGAAACCTTTATGCGCCCACAGTTGTTTAATGTTGATGTAAAACCTTCTGCGCGCGGCGTTACTGCTGCCATTGCTTTACTCGCTTTCCCTCTTGTTGCCGCAGAGTCACAAGATGAGCAGAGATCGTCATGGGGACTTGGTTTGGGTGTCATGTCCAACCAAAAGGCTTATACAGACAGTGATCGGGATACCAAGGTCATTCCTTTTCTTTCCTACGAGAATGAGTATATTGAGATCCTTGGACCAAATCTGAAGTACAAACTGCCTGGCATTACGCTGAACGATTCCAATGCATTTAACTTCGGTATCATTGGTAAATATGATTTTACCAACTACGAAGCTGACGATGCCCCTATTCTCAATGGTATGGAAGATCGCGATGGCGGTTTCTGGGCTGGTGCTGTGGCCGAATGGCAAAATAATATCGCTACCGTCAGTCTTGAGTTTCTGACCGAAGTCGCCGGAGACAGTGAAGGCAGCATGGTTAATCTTGGTTTCGAAAGAACCTGGCACTTTGGTGACAACTATATGCTAACGCCCCGTGCTGTGTTTAGCTGGGTGGATGAAAGTTATGTGGACTATTACTACGGCGTTCGTACCGATGAAGTCACAAGCGGCCGGACTTTTTATCAGGGCGAAGCAGGTTTAAATACCGAAATAGGATTACGTGGTGGTTATATGTTTAATCAAAAACACATGATATTTTTGGATTTTGCCGTCACCAGTCTGGCGGATGAAATCAAAGACAGCCCGCTGGTCGATAGCTCAACAGAAAGCCAGGTGTCTTTGGCTTATATCTACCGCTTCTGATGAATCGCATTCTTCTGCTTGAAGATCATAAACGCTTAGCCCTGCTGATCAGCAAGGGCTTAGCGCCCGCTGGCATAGTGGTTGATACCTTCGAGCGTATTGATCATGCCTGGCATGCTTTGCAACAAGTGCCTTATCAGGCCATGGTGCTGGACAGGGGCGTGCCTGATGGTGATGGTTTAACTTTGCTGCAACGGCTCAGAGCAGCGGGTAATAACATACCCTGTCTGGTGCTGACAGCCCGCAATGCGCTGCACGACAGGGTCAATGGTTTAGAAGCTGGTGCTGATGATTACCTGGCCAAACCTTTTGCTATGGAAGAGATGGTGGCGCGGGTCAAAGCTTTGTTGCGACGGCCTGTCGAATTTCAGTCGCTGGATCCTGTTTGCGGTGACTTACTGCTACAAACTGCTTCTAACCTGATTTGTTGTGCAGACAAAAGCCAGTTGTTGGCTCAGGCAGAGATGCAGGTGTTAGTGGTTTTAATGCGAAAGCAGGGGGAAACAGTCCGGCATAATTTACTCGAAGCCGCGGCCTGGGGCTTAACTGACGCAGTAACTCCTAATGCCCTGGATGTGGTTTTACACCGTATTCGTAAGAAGTTACTTGCCGTAGGCTCGCGCCAGCAGATCGTCAATGTCAGAGGAGTAGGCTATGCGCTTGTTAAGTCGTAAACATCGCAATAGCATCAGTGTCAAAATGCAACTCGCTTATGTGGCTGGCATGATCCTTAGCGTCAGTCTGATTGCTTTAGTGGTGTTGGCAGCTCTTGGATTTCAGAGCAATATTTTGTCCGAAAACGATATCAACGATTTTTCCGCCGAACTGGCGGAAAATCTGCACTTTAACGCAGAAGGTATACCAGTTCGGGTGGCAGACGAAGAGTACCTATGGTTGTTTGAGAGCTTGTATAACGAAATAGCTTTCAGAGTTCTGGACCAGAACGGGCGGGTTGTATTGGCCTCTCAAGCAGCACCCCAGTTTTGGGCTGGCGCTGAGCTGCTGCCATTAAAAGCAGGGCCTTTTGAGTTCCAACAAAATGGCATCATGATGGATGCCGCCAACGGAGTCAGGGTGCACAATGGCAAAACCTGGTTTTTTCAGGTTGCTGTCAGCAGACGATTTATGTTTTTCGCTCATGATACTTTTGCCTTACGTTTTATTGAGAATGGACTGATTTTATTGTCTATCGTGCTGTTTGTTATCTTTGGTGCCTGTGTGCATTTTGCCCTGGGTTATACTCTGCGGCCTTTGCATAAAGTATCGCAAGCAGCCGCTTTAATATCGCCACGCTCTCTACAGGAACGTTTGCAGGAAGACCATGTGCCGACGGAAATAGCACCTTTGGTCCGGAGTTTTAATGTAGCTTTAGACAGACTGGAGCGGGGGTACCGTTTGCAGCAGGAGTTTTTGGCCACAGCAGCACATGAACTCAAGACACCACTGGCGTTGATCCGTGCCCAGCTTGAATTAATGCCGGAAAATGAAGAACGTGACTGGTTATTAAGTGATGTAAAGTACATGTCACGTCAGGTACAACAGTTGTTGTTGTTAACCGAAGTCAGCGAAGAGCAAAACTATAAATTCTCTACTGTGCAGCTATCTCAGATTGCAGGCGAGGCCTTGTCTTACCTGCAGCGAATGGCCGACGCAGCGTCTGTAAGGCTAAGCTTAAATGATCAAAGCGACGGGGCAGAGTGGCAAGCGGATAAAGGCGCCTTGTTTACCTTATTGAAAAACTTAATCGAAAATGCGATTCAGCATGCGCCAGCAGGCACAGAAGTGCTGCTTACTTTATCCCCTGACAGCTTCACGCTCAGAGATTTTGGGCCGGGCGTGACAGAGGATGAATTACCGCAGCTTTTTAATCGTTTCTGGCGCGGAGCACATCGGCTGGATAGTGGTGCAGGTTTGGGTTTAGCTATCTGTCAGGAAATTGCAGTGACACATCTGTGGACTTTGTCTGCACACCGCGCAGAACCAGGTCTTTTATTTGTGTTATCACGTTCTTTTAAAACAGCACAGACTTAATTGGACAGGCCAATTCTGCGCTTTGTTCGACAACTTTGCCTGTATCAGTCTGATACCAACAAAATATAAGCGTCAGTCACTTGGGCTATATGCTCCTGCATCGCTGCTCTGGCACCAGCCGCGTCACGGCGGCTCAGGCATTGATAAATTTTTTCATGCGCCTGAATATTTGGGCCAGCCACCTGCCGACGGATTTTTTCGGCAAATAGCCGGCTGATTTCCGACGACTCACGCAAGGTCCATAACCACTCCACCATAGATTGCAAAGCGCTATTGCGGGTTGCGCTGGCAATCAGCTGATGAAACTTACCATCAAAAGCTTCGGCTTCAGAGGTTTTTTGTGCTGCAACTAAAGCCGTCATCTGGCTTAAATAAGCTTTGAGTTTTAACAGTTCCTCATTACTGATACGCTCTGCCGCCAATGCCGCTGCATCACCTTCCACCAACAATCGGGCTTCCATAATTTCCAGAGGGCCTGGAGCGTCATCGGCCAAAATGGAGCTTTTTAATGCGGCAGATTTCAGTACATAGACGCCTGATCCCGGTTTAATTTCCACCAGTCCCGACACTTCCAGCGCTATTAATGCTTCACGCACCGTCTGGCGGCTAACGTCGTATTGCTGCGCCAAATCGCGTTCTGCTGGTAGCCGATCGCCCGGATTTAATTCACCTTTGGCAATGTTTTGCGCCAACTTGTCGGCGATCAATAAATACAAGCGTGGGCTATTGGCCTGGCTGCGTTCTGTACTGAGCTTCAGTGGAGAGTCTGTTATTTGTGTCATCTTGGCTTCAAATTTATTTTGGTCTGGCCAAATATTTAATATTGCAAATTGGACAGGCCAAATGTTAGTGTTAATCAATAGGCCTGACCAATTTAATCTGTCGACCAGCACAATTCAAGAGCAACGGCTGATCTGGCATTTGAGTTTGATGAATTGAAGCTTGCTCTAAGGCAGTCTCACTAAGCTATTTTGAGGAATATTATGAAAATTATTGATGCAAAAGTTATTGTGACCTGCCCGGGCAGGAACTTTGTCACTATAAAAATCACCACAGATCAGGGCCTGTATGGCATAGGGGATGCAACCCTCAATGGCCGTGAACTGGCAGTTGCCAGTTATTTGCAGGATCACCTGATCCCTTGCCTGATTGGCCGTGATGCCAGTCGTATAGAAGATATCTGGCAGTTTTTTTATCGTGGCGCATACTGGCGTCGTGGCCCTGTCGGTATGACAGCTATTGCCGCCATAGACGTGGCGCTGTGGGATATTAAAGCCAAAGCCGCCAATATGCCGTTGTATCAGCTATTGGGTGGCCGTAGCCGTGACGGCGTGATGGTCTATGGTCATGCTAATGGCCGTGATATAGCAGAAACAGTAGCTGAAGTAGGCCGTTATATCGATATGGGTTACAAAGCGATCCGGGCTCAGAGCGGTGTGCCTGGCCTTGCAAGCACTTATGGTGTGTCCGGCGATAGAATGTATTACGAACCAGCAGATGGTAATCTGCCGACTGAAAACCTTTGGTCGACCAGCAAGTATTTAAACTCTGTGCCTAAACTGTTTGAAACTCTGCGTGATACCTATGGTTTTGATCACCACTTATTACACGACACCCACCATCGCTTAACTCCTATTGAAGCTGCGCAATTAGGTAAGTCGTTAGAACCCTATAAACTATTTTGGCTGGAAGATGCTGTGCCTGCTGAGTTACAGGAGGGGTTCCGTTTATTCCGTCAGCATACGACTACGCCTATTGCTGTGGGCGAAGTGTTTTCTTCTATCCATGATTGTCAGCAATTGATCAGCGAACAGCTGATTGACTATATTCGCACCACCATTGTCCACGGTGGCGGTATCACGCATTTACGCCGTATTGCTCATCTGGCTGAGTTGTATCATGTCCGCACAGGTTTCCATGGCGCGACAGATTTAAGCCCTGTGACTATGGGTGCTGCGCTGCACTTTGATACCTGGGTGCCCAACTTTGGTATTCAGGAATATATGCGCCATACGCCGGAAACCGACGAGGTATTCCCACACGACTATCACTTTGACAATGGCTACCTGAAAATTGGTGAAACACCGGGTCATGGTGTGGATATTGATGAAAAGCTGGCCGCTAAATACCCCTATCAACGTGCTTATCTGCCGGTGAATCGGTTAGAAGACGGCACCATGTTTAACTGGTGATTATTTAACGGGTAATAGTGGGGGGGGCGTATTTAAAAGCCTCTGAGATTTCAGAGGCTTTTGTATGAACGGTACTAAGTGTTGGTCTTAATGCAAATGTCGGTGTCCTGCTCGGGTTTTGCCGCCCCCTTGTCCTGCTTCTGTCGCAAAGTCGCGGATTTTCACCTGATCTTTGACAAAAGGTTCGACACCCAGTTTGCGGTATAAGTCAGCCGGAACCATAGCTTTGCCTTGGGTGATCACCAAGGCCAGTTTACGGATATCGGCTATGTTTTTAGTTGGATCGCCATCGACCAGCAATAAGTCGGCGTCAAAACCCACTTTAATCTGGCCTTTGTGTTGGTCCACTTTGCTGTATCGTGCACCGTTTAAGGTGGCGACCTGCAAAGCTTCAGCGGCTGTCAGGCCAGCTTTGACTAATAACTCCAGTTCACCTTGCAAGGTAAAGCCTGCCAGCTCGTCTGTACCTGCGACCACCGGAATGCCAGCTTTGTACATCATGCCAACAAATTCGACCATTTTGGCGTAGGATTTGGCATACAGCTCGGCAGAGGCTTGATCCGGAATATCCAGTTCTGCCCTGGCATAAGCACGCTGAATGTCAGGTGGTAAGTGTGTGACTATAGCGCGCCATGGTTCACCCACTGTGCCATCGGTTTTTTTCAGGAAATCAAAAGTCGCCAGTGTTGGGTCGACAGTCACATTGTGCTTTTTCAGCAGCCGGATAAAGTCCTGTACTGCTTTGCCCTGCAGATCTAAGTCGGCTACTTGTTTGGCTGGCAGGTAAAAACGGTCTAAGGTGCGGGTATCAGTGTCGGGTTTGACCAGGAAATTCAGCATCAGTTGATTAATATGCTGAATTTCATCAAAACCTGCCGCTATAGCATCTTCAGCTTTGAGAAAAGCCGGTACATGACCGCTAACCCGCAAGCCACGGCTATGGGCGTAAGTCACGGTATCTTTGAGAATTTCTTTTGGGAAAGAGTTATAAATTTTTAGCTGCGGATAACCATGAGCTGCATACCAGTCGATGGCATTTTTTGCTTCAGCGAGATCTTTAATGACAAAACCGTTGCGGGCAGAGTAGGCGCTTTCGCCTTCCAGAAAACCTGTCGGCACTATGGTAGGCGCCAACAGCTGATCCGTGTCAATTTCATCGATCATTTGTTGCAAGGTTGCATTGTCATTGCCCATATCACGCAAGGTGGTGACACCGGCCGCTAAATGCAGCGGACCTTCCCAACGCGAAAGGTGACCATGCATATCAAACAGGCCAGGCAATACAATACGGTTGGCTGCATCAATTTCATGAGCGACTGGGCTTTGCAGTGAACCTGTTGGCACTATGCTGGTGATTTTGCCGCGCAACAGATAGATGTCACTTGGACTACTTAGTTTCAGTGTTGTGCTGTCAAAAATTCTGGCATTACGAACGACAGTCAGACCACTGAGTTTTTTCGGCAACAGCGCCAGCTTTTCCAGTAAAAGCGTTTCAGCTTTTTGTTGGATATCAAGCATAGCTTTGGCATTATGCTGCCAGCCTTCTTCAATCAGCGTGACATAACCCGGTATCAAATAAGCGAACAACCGTGGGTTTTCACCTTGGGTGGCCCAGACAAAATTAGGCTCAAAACCTACGCCTGTTTGCACTAGTAACTGCACCTGCTGCTTTTCACCGCCGTTATCTACCATAAGTTCGCTGACAACTTCCTGAGTTAAAGTACCGCTTGGTAGCAAAGGCAAGGAATTTTTGCCACTTTTGGCTATGGCGGCTATCGCAATAGACGACAGATAAGGCGAGCCATCCACCGGCAGATACAAGGCGTTTTGCTGATACTTGGCTTTGCTTTGTTCTTTGCCTGTACTCCAACTGGCGTTATTACCTGTCACTTTAAACCTTTCGTTAATGACAGAACCAAAAGTGGTATTGCCTTTGGCCTGATAATCCTTGATAAAACCCTCTTTGTTTAAGCTGATTTTTTCATCCAGTTCAGGGCCACGGCCATTGTCTTTAAAGATGTAGCGGACACTGATTTCGCCGTCGTCATTCACATTAACAATCTGCTCGCCGGCTTTGACGCCATTGTCGACCAGAATAGTGTAAGAATACTGTTCATCCGCCCAAGCCGAGCCGGAGCAAGCTAACAAAGTCAGCAGACTTAATACTTTGATTTTCATATGAGTTCCATGGTTTTTGTTCTGACAATCACAGCTTAAAACAAATTGAACTCAGAGTGTAAAAATTACGGGCAGGGGAGCTTATTGCAGGAGTAATAAGCCACCGGATAGCCAGACTCTTTGTTGCGGGCTATCCGGTGGCTTTCAGATATTTACTGCTTTGCGTACGTTGCTGAAGCAGCGCCCGCTTTAGTGACTTTGTAGCCTACTTTGGCTTCCATTTTTTCACACATATCAGCGCTTTCACCTTGGTTAGTAAAGCCTTTATTGCCTACATCTTCGCATGTCCAACGTTTTACTTCCTGCCACTTCATTGCTTTCAGCTGTGGGGTAGTATCAATTTTTTGCTTCATTTTGCTGATGGCTTCATCACATTGCTTTTTGTACGACGCATCTTTGGTTCTGGCTTCGTAAAGCAAGCCTACTTTGTTTGGCGTATCAACAGCGATAAAACCGCACAGGCGTGAGCCAGACTGAGCATGAGCCTGGCCAGCTGTTAATAAAAGCACTGCTGTTGCAGCAATAGATAAAGTGAAATGTTTCTTTAAGTTCATCATGTAACTCCGGTTGTTGTTGGTTAGGATGAACACAGCTTTAAGTGAGCATCCAGTTAAAAAATTTAAGCATTTACAAGTCAAATAGTTCGGCTTTAAGGATTAGCCACCTCTTGTAATATGTTGTTCATCCGTGGCAATGCAGACCAGTCATCCAGTTGAATGTCATTGGTTCTGGCGTTAAAAGCGCGAGCTTTGCGTGACATAGGTTGAATATGCGCGACAAGTTCCGGCCATTTTTCGCTCAGTTCTTTGTGGGCAAACTGACGTAATTCTTTGATGCTTTCTGCGGGTTCTTCAGCGTGCAGTTGTTCGGTTTCAGCAGCTTGCAGTGTTCTGTCGTAACTCGGCACACGTCTGGGGGTGATCAGAATTAACACGGATTTTTTATAGGACTGTTGAGTACTTTTTGAAAACAGGTTTTTAATACCCGGAATATCTTTAATTAATGGCACACCTGAGCTGCCTGAAATCACTTCACTTTCCACCAGACCGGATAGAATCAGGGTTTCATTCACTTTGACACTAGTGGCGGCAGACACAGTATTGCGTGAGGTTTGCACGGATTGCGAGAAGGTTGATGAGCCGGTGATAGGTTCAAAAAAGGTGCGGGCGGCTTTTACGTTCAACAGCATATGTTCATCGTCAATAAAAGTAGGGGTTACAGACAAGCTGACACCGACATTGATTTGATTAAATGAACTTGAACCACCATCGCTGCCTGCCAGCCCCACCGCGATATTTGATCCTGAGAAAAACTGAGCAGACTGTCGGTCCAGCACCAATAAGCTGGGGCGAGCGACCACTTCAGTGGTTTGCTCTGTGACATTGGCAATATTCAGCGAATAGGCAATGGCGCCGCCAGCCGAAGTACCCAAACCTATATCTCTGGTTAAAGTGGTGTTGGTGACGCTGGGTTCACCTGAGGAGGTGGTGGTTATTTTATTGGTTGTGTTCTGAATGCTGACGGCAAGGTTATCCAGCAAATTTAAACCTGTGCTGGAGGTATTCAACTGGTTGTTGCGCAAAATGACGACATCAATAACGGCCATCTGTGGCAGTGGCCGTCCGACACAAGGTGAGGGCAGACTGGGCAATACTTTGGTTTCATCCACGGCCACACCTTGGGTTGATGAATCATCAGAGCTGTAGTTTTCATCACTTTCTTCTGCAACCGGTGTTTGGCGTTGTACGCAGTCTGACCAGGCATACATCAATGGACCTGATGTAGCAGTGGCATCTTTAGCGCTCCCGGCAATAGCATGCAAAGGCAAGGCAGGACTGGTGCTATTCTTCATCTCTGCAGCATCATTGAATTGATACGAGTGTTGCCACTGGTTAAGGCGTTGACTGAGCTTTTGTTTGTCTTGTGTTGAAAAACTCTGCTGTGTGCTCTGGTAGAGATCCAAGGCTTCGGCCGTCAATCCAGCCGAACCGTAAATAATGGGCGAGATCCGGCTTGTGGTTGCATCCATAGGTGCAATGTTTCGCAGCTTCTGCACCGCCCACAACGCCAGCTCTGTTTCACCTAAATAATAAGAAGCACTGGCCAGCAACTGCAAAGTTTCCAAATCCGCAGCGTCCAGTTTCAAAGCATAGGCCGCAGCCAACTGAGCTTGTTTGTATTGTTTATTTTCAAGATAAAGATGCGCCAATTGCAGCACAGCGTTTTGAGAATCGTGTTGTTGCTCAAGTGCAATCAGAAAACCAGTTTCAGCCAGTTCAAACAAATCACGCTCACCGTGGCGGGCTCTGATTTGATAAGCCAAAGCGTTGGCTGTGTGTAAAGCGGCGTTATGCATATCCAGAGAGATGGCTGTATTAAAGGCCTGATTTGCTTTTGTCGCATCACCCTCGGTTAAAGCAGCGATACCTTGTGTCAGATTTTCTTGTACAGGGCCAATAGGCTTGTGTAAGTAACGTTCACTGGCAACACCAAGCGACTTGTGAGGGCCTGTCTGAAAAGAGCCTGTACTGGTGTTGGCTGTGCAGGAGACTAAGCTACAAACCGCCAGCGAAACTGCGAAGGGATAAAGCTGTTTTGCCGGAAATGGCACCCCTTTAAACATTGGTACAGCTCCTGTTGCCTGATCAAAACGCTGCAACTTTGCCAGCGCAGGTCTTTTAACCCTGTGAAGTGCGCTCATCATAGGCGCATCAAGGTACGAGGGTCTGTCACTAGAACTAGTGACAAACAGAAGACTAAACAAAGGTTTAGTTAGGCTATACTCGACCAGCTATTTGCGTGTAACTAAAGATGCGCCGGTACATAGCCCGGTACATAGCAAGAATGGTTATCAAAGTATGTTGTTTCTCCTTTGCTGCTATAAAGTGAAGAACAATGTTCGGCTAAACCTTTTTTTGGGGTAGTTTTCGAATATGTCGCAGCAAATTAATCCGTCCGTTGTGCGAATTGCATTAGTGGACGACGACACTGGATTTCAAACTGCGGTTGCAGAGGCTTTGAAGCTGGCTTCAGACATGATGTTGGTATCGGTCAGCGGTAATCTTACTGCCGGGCTAAAACTACTCAAATCGCCACCTGTCGATATTTTAATTGTAGATTTAGGTTTACCTGATGGCTCTGGTATCACATTAGTGCAACAGGCTTATCAACTCTGGCCAACTTGCAACATTATGGTCAGTACGACCTTTGCGGATGAATCCAATGTGATGAAATCACTGGAGGCTGGTGCTACCGGCTATTTGTTAAAAGACAGCAGTCAGCAGAATTTAATCAATGAACTACGCAGTTTGCATTCTGGCGGTAGCCCAATTAGTCCGCTGATTGCCCGTAAGATCCTCATGAGGTTTCGACCAGAACAGATATTGGTTAAAAATTTGCCGTCGGCAGGGGAAAGCTGTGTTACGCTTTCGGCCCGTGAACAAGAAGTGCTGGAACTCATTACCAAAGGCTTTACCTCGAATGAAATTGCGGCATTGCTGTCAGTTTCGCATCATACAGTGCTTACTTTTGTCAGGCGTATTTATGCCAAACTCAAAGTGAACTCCAAAACTGAGGCTATCTATGAAGCTCGGATCCAGGGTTTGCTGGACAAATAGCCCTTTCTTTTGCAATCCATCAATGGACAAAGACGCCGAATGTATCTGAATATCAAAAATGCATAATCCTTTTCGTTTTGCTGAAAACCCGATACTGCAGGAACAACTGACATTGGTGATGAGGCATTTTCGCAGCACGATAGTGATTATTCCTATTTGTTTACTGATCTGGTGGAATCTGTCCAACGAAGTGAACACGCCTTATCTGCATTGGTGGGCTGTGGCCACTATATCGTCAAACCTGCTATTGCAGCTTTATAGCTGGTACTATCTGAAACAGCCTTCACTGGGTGCAAACACCCGCCGAATTGCCCTGTTCTATACCTTGTTGCATCTGGTTGACGGCATGATGTGGGGGATGGTCACCTGGTTGGTAATTGGCAATGTCAGTGATGTTGAAGGCGTTTTACTGATGGCCGTTTTTGCCGGTATGTTGGGCGGAAGCCTGGCAACATTATCGCCTGTGCCTCTGTTTTATCTCGCGTTTTCTCTGCCTCAGGTAATTGGCATGACCTCTAAACTCTGGAGTATGGAGGACATCAGTTACCGTTCGTTGTGCATGGCTGTGTTGTTGTTCTTTGTGGCCTTACTTGGCCAGCTGTTTAATAGTACAAAAACAACCTTGTCTACTATTACTATGAAATTTGAACTGGCCAGCAGCAATGCGAAATTACGCGCTATTGAAAAATCTCAAACTTTAGAGCAGGAACGGCAACGACTGATGCAGGAAATGCATGATGGTTTAGGTTCGTCCCTAGTCAGTGCGTTGCGGGTCGTTGAAAATGGCAAAATGCAGTCGGGCGAATTAGCCGGAGTGCTGAAAGATTGCATCGACGATTTGAAATTAGCCATTGATTCGATAGAGCCTGTGGATGATGATTTGCTATTACTGCTGGCCACCTTGAGATTTCGTTTAGGGGGGCGGCTTGAAAGCACAGGTGTACGACTGCATTGGAAAGTAGCGCAAATACCTCCACTGGATTGGCTTGACCCCAGAACTTCGTTGCATGTATTACGTATTTTGCAGGAAGCTTTCACCAATATCATTAAACACACCAAAGCCACAGAAGTAACGCTAAGCACTCGTCTTGACGGGGATTATGTGGTTGTCATAGTGACTGACAATGGGAGTGGATTTGAACTGACTGACGCTATACAAAATGGTGGCAGGGGGCTTGCCAGTCAATTGCACCGGGCTAAAGCCATTGGAGCAGAAGTGAGCTGGTTGTCAAACAGCAACCAGACATCTGTGATACTAAAATTACCCGTAAAACAAAAATCTCAGGTGTTTTAGTATTGTGTTTTTCTGCTTCAGGTGCTGCCTGATACTACTAACCGTTCCGATCCGTTTTATTGAAGAAAGTTTCTTTATTTACCGCTGTTTATCTGTTGTATGCCAGCTATGCTATAAACTCATTCGCGTTTTTTCTGTTTTGTAGTGTCAGCTCTGCTTGTACACTGTTGCTAATTTTTAGTTTTTATCGTATTTTTCATTTTGAGGCGATAAGCTATGATGCAGATCAACAGTGTTACCAAAAGCTGTGTGCATAATAAAGTGAGCCAGGGTTAAAATAAACGTTAAGTAAATCTGATATTTAGTCGATTAGCTAAGTCAGTACTACTCTGTGTTGGTGCTATAAAGCCTGTCTGGGCGACAAAATTTTAGTAAGAAGAGGTGTACCTTATGACCAGTTTGATGAATTCAGTTGACCAACGCACCAATATTGTCGGTCAAAATCGCCTCGAACTTTTAATGTTTCGTCTGCATGGGCCTCAGCCTTATGGCATTAACGTATTTAAAGTGCGTGAAGTGATACGTTGTCCTGAACTCAGCGAACTGCCTGGTGCTAACCCCAATGTGCGTGGTATAGCGCATTTACGGGGGGTTCCAGTCACTGTCATCGACTTAAGTCAGGCCACTGGCGGTAAACCAATTTCCGACTTATCCAATGCCTTTATTCTGGTGACTGAATACAACCGTAATACCCAGGGCTTTTTAGTGGGTGGCGTCGACCGTATCGTCAACGTCAACTGGGAACAGATTTTACCGCCGCCTCATGGCGCTGGGCGCACGCATTATTTAACTGCAGTCACTGAAGTTGATAAAAAGCTGGTGCAAATTATTGATGTAGAAAAAGTATTTTCCGAAATTTCTCCTGTTGATGAAACGGTCAGCGAATCGGTCAAAGAAAAAGCCAAAAATGCAGACTTTAAAGATTTAACTGTCTTAGTGGCAGATGACTCAGCTGTAGCCCGCAATCAGGTGAAACGAGCTTTATCGACCATAGGCATCAACGTTGAGACTGTAAATGACGGCCGTCTGGCACTGAACTGGTTGGAGGCCAAAGCCCAGGAGTTGGGTGGGGATATCTCTGGCAAAGTACCACTGATTATTTCTGATATCGAAATGCCGGAAATGGATGGCTACACCTTAACGGCTGAAGTGAAAGCCAATGAACATTTACGTCATGTCCATATCATTCTGCACTCCTCCTTAAGTGGTGTCTTTAACGAAGCCATGGTGAAAAAAGTCGGCGCTGATCAGTTTATTGCCAAGTTTCACCCTGATGAACTGGTGTCGGCAGTGCAACAGTGGATGAACAGCTAGTCACTAAATTTGTTTTTTGCTTTACCATTCTTAAATGGCTGCCTATTATAACAGTCATTAACAACTTAATGACTGTTATGCCATGCACAACTCCATCGAGCTACTTTTAAAACAATGGGGCACTTTAATTCAGAGTTGCAGAGCTGAGCGCGAAAGCCAAAGTCAGTTTGCTAAACGTCTGGGGGTGGGGCGTTCTACCGTTTCTGCGCTGGAAAATGGCAGTGCTCAGGTGGCTGTGGGTACTTATCTGCAGGCCATGCTGGTGCTGGGATTAGCGGGGTCTTTTGCCGACTGGCTGAGCCAGCAAGAGCAGGAACAACAACGACAGCGTTTTCGTCATTCGGCTCAAAGGCTGAATAATGATTTCTGATCCATTAAAACCCGCTTGTTATGTATTTGTTGAAGGTCTGCAAGCAGAAGCTGTGATCTGTGCTGTGTTCCAGTTGGATCTGGCTTCAGGGACAGGCTACTTCCGTTACGGTAAATCCTGGTTAGAACGAGCCGACGCTTTCCCACTGGACCCATTGCATTTGCCTTTGTCTGAGCAGGAATTTATCTGTCGTCTGCCAAAAGCTGTGTTTGGCGTCTTGTCGGACGCTGCTCCTGATAGCTGGGGCCGTAAACTGATGTTGTCACTGCACAGCACTAAACCTGCGCACGAAGTCGATTTTTTGCTGGCAGGCAGTGGTGAAGGCGTAGGTGCCTTAGCCTTTAGTTTGTCGCGGCATCAAGCCAAAAAGAAAATAGCTAAAAACCTGTTTGCTGATTTACAGAGCCTGACCCAAAGTAAAAATGATCTGCTGGCCCACAACAGCTTAAGTGCCGAAGCAAAAAAAGCGCTGGAGTACGGCATTAGCATGGGCGGCGCTCGTCCTAAATCTTCGGTGCAGGATGGCGATGTTTTGTATCTGGTTAAATTTAACAAAGCCGATGATTTGGTGAATATGGCCAGAGTTGAACACGCCACTTTAACCCTAGCCGAGCAGCTTGGCATTCGGGTGGCCCATAGCAAAGTGGTGCAAACCGGCTTTGAAGATGTGCTGTTGGTCGAACGTTTTGATCGCAGTGCCAGCCAAATCCATGCCCATTTTATCAGCGCTGAATCTTTATTCTCCGAACAAAAGGTGACAGAGCTGAGCTTAAAAACCAGTTATGGCTATCCGGCTTTGGCTGAACTACTGCGCCAATACAGTGTTGAGCCTTCAGACAGCGAAGAATTATACCGGCGTATGCTGTTTAATCTGCTGATAGGCAACACAGACGATCATGGCCGCAACCATGCTTTGCTACTGGATTTAACCAGCAAACACTGGCGCTTGTCGCCAGCCTACGACATGGTGCCTGTGAACAATTCGCGCCAGCAGGCAATGGGGGTGGGAGACTTTGGCCGCGTCGGTTCAGTAGAGAATGCGTTAAGCCAATGCAGTCGTTTTGGCTTAAAACTAAACAAAGCCAGACAGATAGCGGCAGAGGCGGAAGAGCTTGTGCTGAGCTGGCCACAGCATTTTATCAAGGCTGGTGTTTCAGCTTCAGACATTGAAGTGCTAAAAGCTCTGATCCCACACTGATTGAGCTGCTGCAGTAGTGCAATTTTCTGTTAGAATCGCCGTACTTTAGCGCTTGGGTTGATCTGCAAAAACCTGCGTTTATGTTTTTAACTCAATGGACTTTGAATGATTAATTATTTTCGCATTTTGGGCGTGAAAGCCAGCGCCAATGAAGACGAGATTAAAAAAGCCTACAAGCGGTTATCCAACAAATATCATCCGGATAAACTGCTGAATTTAAGCGATGATGAAAAAGAGCAGGCTGGCGCACAATTACAACGGGTAAAAGAAGCCTATGATGTATTGTCTGACGCCAAAAAACGCGCGGCTTTTATTAAAGATTTTAATAATGTGATAGTGCCGGACCCGACCGCAGCGATGAAAGAGCTGTGGGATAGTTATTACCCGTCCGTAAAAGGTTAAAACTCATGAGCAAAACATTCGACAAAAACCGTTTAGAAGCGTTAAAAACAGACGCTTACGAAAATATTGAATCTTACAACGATCCGGATACGCCAAAAGCGCTGGAAAAATTTACCAGCCAAATCAAAAGCATTTTGCAGGCTGATCCAAAGATGTTGCATTCAGTGCCTGAATATTTGCCTGTGGCTTTATTTGGCCGGGTTAAATTCACCCCTGAAGCCAATCTGAAATGGTCTGCCTGGCTTGCCAAAAACATCATGCCGGTATGGGATGAGTTTAAAACTTCGGTCGCTTTTAATAATGCTGATTTACCGCTGGTCAAAACCATTCGTGAATTCAACGAAGATTTACTGATTGAAAGCTGTGCTGTGCTTTTTATGCTGAATAATCATATAGCTGCAGCGCCAGGCCCACGTAACACAGATGATGACGAAGACGACGATTCGGACGAGTCTTCTTTCCGTAACGATGCTGATGATGATTACGAAGGCACTGAGGACGAAGAAGAAGGCTACGATAACCAATACGATGAAATCACCTTTAACCGGGAAGGCCGCTGATGAATAGTCTGATTGAAATTGCCGTTGCGGAAATTAAAGAACTTGCCATTGTTGAGCCAAAACAGGCCAGCAAAAAATTTGAGCTGATGGCCAACACCATGTCAGATGCTCAACTGGTTGAAGTGATTGAAAATATTGATATTGTGACTCTGACCCAAATTAATAGTCAGCACGATATTTCGTTTCCTTCCATTATTTCTGAGCTGATGACACCGGAAAAAATCCGCGACATCGTCTGCCAGCAGCCGTTGTACTGGGAAGAGAAAATCAAAAACAATGCGGAAGATTTAAAGCAGCATACCTTTGATTTTTTAACTTACCTTATTCGTACTCAGGACAGCGAAACCAAGCAGGCTGAAATTCTGGAAGCCATAGCTGAAGATCCGGCTGGTTTGTTTTACTTGTCTATCCCTTTTATCGAGCTGTACCGTGGCGAAGTGATTGAAGATGAAGACGAGGTGCATGATTTATTGCACGAGGAAGAAGAAGATTTAGAAGAAGCCATCAGCTACACCGAACGTCATCTGAACGAAGAAGTGCATGGCTTGGGCTACGACGACCCACGCAGTTTATTGGCGCTTATTCGCCAGTTAACACCGCAGGTAGAGCAGGCGATTAAAAATCTGGTGCGTAACGAAAACTCCGGCTGGGAACATATTATTAATAAGTTTGCTGCTGAGCTTGTGATGCAAGCCAAAGAGAAAAACCAGTCCACAGACGAATACGCCGAAGTGGACGATATGTTTAGTTTCCTCGATTAAGGCTATGTGTTTAGTAAGGGATCAGTTATGCAGTTAGTGGTGCGGGATGCCAATCAGGGACCTTTTTTAACCAAGGTACTGAATTACGCCAAGGCAGAGCAAAAACTGTCAGAGGCGCAGCTGGAGCAGGTCAAAAGCAAAGCTGTGCTGATGAGCCTGAAGTTTGCTGACAAGTTTTACAACAAATACAAAATGCATCTGTTAGAACAAGCTGCCCACGATATTATTGGCGTGGCAAGTTTGGGCCTGGCAGAACTGTCTGATCATGATTTGGATAAAGCTCTGGCTTTGCTGGTCAGCCCTGAAGGTATAGTTAAACCTTTCCAAAAAGGCTGGAGCATGTTGTCGCAGGTAAGCCAACTTACGCCTAACCGCAAATCATTGTACGGTGAAGTGGAAGATCAGTTGCTGCAGGATATTGCCAGTCCACCCGACATCGAAGAGTGGCAAGGTGTGGCTGTGTATCAGCAGGCACTGCGTGAATCACGTCGCCGTCAGGCCATCAGTGTGGTGAAACAAACTTATTTCTACCATACCCAGTTGGACCCGTTCGAGCACTTCAACCTTGAAGATATGCTGGCTGAAGTAGTGCTGTATCGTCTTTGCACCAAAGGCGGCAAGGTGAAGCAGGATTTAAAACAGCGGTTACGCGATATCGATTTAGCCGATGAATGGTTTGACATAACCTTTATCAAAGCTCATACCGAACAAGTGCTTAGCTTATTGCCTGCTGGGTTTTCTGAAGCTGTATCAGTAGAGCTGGGTGAAAACTTCCATGCCGCTTTAGTTCGCACTTTGCAGTTTGCCAAAGGCTACAAAAAGCTGTTGGCAGAAAATGCATCGCCAGAACGGCGTGATGCCTACGAGCATAAACAAGGCATGCTAAATCCTCTTTTAGGCTGGCCTCAATACATCGAAATGTAATCCCCGTCGTACTTGAGGCCGCAGCTTTGTTGGCTGCGTGCTTTCGCCCCAGTAGTTGGCGGCATAGGATTGTTAGCATGGCCTGCGAGTTCTCGCTTCAATCCAATTGCACATAGGACAACTATGCTCCTGGGGTCTCAATCTCTTGCAGCCTCGCTGCAACATCAATTACTTAGGGGATATGGTGTCTTAAAAGCATTTTAAGTTTTTGGGCACAGCTGCTGTACTGCTTTCCACCAAATCACATGACGTTTTAACTCTGCTTTTAATTCGGTATTAGATGCTTCAAAACGCTGCTGAATACTTGGCGCCAAAGCTGTACCCTGATACAGCTGCTGCAATAGCGGATACAATTGCTGATATGCGCCGTCTATCTGCGCTAAATAAAGCTGCACTTTGGCAATAAAATACTGCAGTAAAATGGTATTCAAAATATCTGCTTTGTCTGAGCTTTTACCGGCAGGGCATTGGGCTTTTAGATCAAGCTGTTCTAACTGCTGATTTAAACTTTGCAGCCAGTTTTGGCTGAAGCGTAAGCTTTGTTGCAACTGGCTTAGCGTATTGGTTTTGTATAACGCTTCCAAAGCCTGCTCAGGATTGATGCTATTTGCCTGCTGCCAGTTCTGCTGAACAATACTTTTTTGTAGCGCAATCAAGGAATGTAAGGCTTGCATAGTTTCAGCCACACCTGCGACCGAGCCCGGCTCTGACAAATTACGGTAGGGATGCAGTTGTTGACGCAAAGTCTCATCTTGCTGCAAAAAATTTTGCCAATGTTTATCGATTTGTGTGGTTTTGTCAGAAGCAATGGCGGCCAGCTTTTGTTGTAAATCGGGTGCTATATCCGGATTGTTTAAACAAGGCTGAACTTGCTTTAAAAATGCCAGTTCGTACTTCAGGCGCTGACTTGGAGTCATGACCTTACCCAGGCTGCTATTACGTTCTCCCAGCAATAAATCCAGGCCACAAGCCCGGGTCGCCACCAACTCGACCAGAGTAATGCTGGTTTCTGTGATATCAGCTCTGGTCGTTGTGATGGAGGGAAGTGGTTGTAAATCCAGCGGCGCTGGGTCTTGGATCTCCAGCGCCAAAGTGCGACTAAGCCGACTGGTATAGTCATCCATCAGAGATAGGGCCGCGTCGCTGCAGCCGCTTAACACAAAAATAACAGCAACCAGGCTTACTACTTTAGTGAAAGGCCGCTGTCTGTTGTTGCTGTAAAATTTTGCCATCTTCTAATCGCCTGATTTGGTTTTTCAGAATAAGCGCCAACATCACAGCAGCGCAGGATAAACCGACAATAATGCCAATCCAGAAGCCATGAGCGCCCATCTTGGGCAAAATCCAGTCGGTTAAACCTAATACAGTACCTAAACCAAAACCGATCGGCCAATAGGCAATAAAGGTGATAAAAAAGATAGGTTTGGTGTGTTTTAAACCACGTAAGGCACAGGCTGACACCACCTGAATTGCATCAGAAATCTGGTAAAAACAGGCCAACACTAAAATTGAAGTCGCAACTGCAAGTACGGCAGGATCGGTAGAGTAGAGCGATGCCACTAAAAAACGACCAAAATAAGTCACCAGCGCTATGCCGACCGCCATCATCATCGCCAGTTGCACTGCGGTGGATACGGCTTTTTTCAACTCCTGCACATCATTACTGCCGACCAGATGACCGACCCGTATCGTCGTTGCCATACCCATACTCATAGGCAACATAAAGACCAAAGCGCTGTAATTATTGGCAATTTGATGACCGGCCACCACTATAGGGCCTAAATGCACAATCATCAGTGGGATTGAAGAGAATAGAGTCACTTCAAAAAACAGCGAAAAGGCGATGGGTGTGCCTATAGCGATGATCTGCCATAAGTCTTTCCGATTTGGCCTTATACTGTCCGGCTTTTTCATATAAAGCGCTGTACTGCGACTTCTGAAGGCGTAAATAGTGATGGCAATAAACATCGCCAGAAAGACTAAAGAAGTCGCCACACCGCAGCCAGCGCCGCCTAAAGCCGGCATACCCAGCTTGCCGTAAATAAACACATAGTTAGCCGGAATATTTACCAGAATACCGACAAAGGCTATCCACATGGTGGCTTTGGTATTGCCTATGCCTTCAAACAGGTTACGAAAGATCATATAACCAGCGGCCGGATAAACGCCGTAGCTGACATAGACCAGATAATCGACTGCTTTCTCGCGCAGATTATCTTCCATCGACAAGTACTGCAGTGGCAGGTGGATATACTGCATGGCGATGACAATCACTGTCGCCAGTACCATCGCCAGATAAAAGCCTTGCAGCGCGTTATGTGGAATGGCTTTATGGTTTTTCGCACCATAAAGCTGAGAAATAATAGGAGTCAGTGCCAACAATAACCCCTGCAAGGTCAAAATAATTGGCAACCAAATGGCAGAAGCCACAGCAATAGCGGCCATATCCAGTGCACTAACACGACCTGCCATAATAGTATCAATCACAAACATCATGGTTTGGGTCAGCTGCGCCAGCATAATAGGGCCGGATAATTTCAGAATGGTTTTTGCTTCAAAGCGGGAAAAAGGTAACATAACAACTCTTGTCAGACAGGCGAAAAACGCCGTAAAGATAGCACAGCAGAGGCTTTATGTTTACCGGAATAGTACAGGCAAAAGTTAAAGTCAGTGAAATCAGCGACCAAGAGCAGTTTCGTCGCTTAACTCTTGAAGTACCTGCGCAATTACTGCAAAACCTGGAGCGGGGCGCCAGTATCTCAGTCAATGGCACTTGTTTAACGGCTACCGAATTTCATCAGCAACCGCCATTAGGCCAGGTTAGCTTTGATGTAATTGATGAAACCTTAGCCAAAACCAACTTAGGTGCTTTAACGAGTGGCGCTTTGGTGAACTTTGAACGCTCTTTAACTTTTGGCCGTGAAATTGGTGGGCATCTGGTGTCAGGTCATGTGCATGGCACGGCTTTAATTTTAGCTGTCACACAAACTGGTGCGAACTGGCGGGTGGATATTGAGCTCAAGCCAGAGTTTAAAAACTACGTATTGAGTAAGGGCTTTATCAGTATTGATGGCATCAGCCTGACGGTCGGTGAAGTCACCGCCACAAGTTTTAGCCTGCATTTAATACCTGAAACCCTGGACGTGACCACTTTAGGCCAACGCAAAGCAGGTGACAGGGTCAATATTGAACTGGATCAGCAAACCGTCACTATAGTAGATACAGTTGAGCGGATCCTCGCCGCAAAGTCCTTGTAGGGGATGGGTTTATCCTATCCGGCTGATGATGAGGTAAATCTTAGTAATACTGCTCATCTTCAGCGTCAATAAACACCTGCACTTTGTTATGCAGTTCATCTTTATGGGTTTGCACATGAATAGGGTTGCAGCAGTTGCTGCAATCTTCAATGTCGTCCTGATCGTCGCCACTGATATCCAGGGTGATATGAGTGGGATGGCCGCAGAAAGGGCAAAGAATAGTTTTATGTAATAAATCCATAGATCCTCCTTTTGCTGGCTCCTGTTGCAGCAGGGGCAAGCGACTGACTATCTGCAGATCCTTCTGAATAATGCTCCTGAACCTGTATTCAGTGTAGGCGTAAAAATGCCTTCAGTCGAAAAATTGCAGTTTTGTGGCTGAGGTTTAGCCTCTTGTTGCCGATAAAGCGCCGTAGCTGTTATGATGCAGCCGCTTTTTGTTAAAAACAGTCACAACTACGTGTTGTACTGTTTTGTTCTACCGCTCGTAAGGTTGAACCGCAAAAAGCATTCCCTGAAATTTAATTGAATCAACACGTGACCCTTGGTATGGGCCACCACTGTGAGGACTTATCATGCCAGTTATTACTTTACCTGACGGTAGTCAGCGTTCATTTGACGCCCCTTTATCTGTATTAGACGTTGCCAAAGACATTGGTCCTGGTTTAGCGAAAGCGACCATAGCCGGCAAAATCAATGGCCAGCTGGTTGATGCCTGTGAGCTGATCACTGAAGACGCTTCATTAAGCATTGTGACCGCCAAAGATCAGGAAGGTCTGGAAATTATCCGCCACTCCTGCGCTCACTTATTAGGTCATGCTATTAAGCAGTTATGGCCGAACACCAAAATGGCGATTGGTCCTGTGATCGACAACGGCTTTTATTACGACGTTGATTTAGACCGTCCAATCAGCAGCGATGACTTAGCGCAACTTGAAGAGCGCATGCTGCAACTGGCCAAAACCGAATATGACGTAGTGAAGAAAAAAGTAAGCTGGCAACAGGCTTATGACACCTTCGCTGCACGTGGCGAAAGCTACAAAATGGAAATACTCGATCAGAACGTCGCCAAAGACGACCAGCCGGGTTTATACCATCACGAAGAATACATCGACATGTGCCGTGGCCCTCACGTGCCAAATATGCGTTTCTGCCAACACTTTAAAGTGATGAAAGTGGCGGGCGCGTACTGGCGTGGTGACGCGAAAAACAAAATGCTGCAACGTGTATACGGCACAGCATGGGCTGATAAAAAGCAATTAGCTGCTTATTTACTGCAACTGGAAGAAGCGGAAAAGCGTGACCACCGTAAAATTGGTAAAGCTTTAGGTTTATTCCACTGGCAGGAAGAAGCACCAGGCATGGTGTTCTGGCACAACGACGGCTGGACTATTTTCCGCGAGCTGGAAACTTTTGTTCGTGAAAAGCTGGGCGAATACGATTACCAGGAAGTCAAAGGTCCATTTATGATGGACAAAGTGCTGTGGGAAAAATCCGGTCACTGGGAAAAGTACTCTGACAATATGTTTGTCACCAGTTCTGAAAACCGTGATTACGCCATCAAGCCTATGAACTGTCCTGGCCATGTGCAGATTTTTAACCAGGGCTTAAAGTCGTACCGTGATTTACCGCTGCGTATGGCTGAGTTTGGTTGCTGTCACCGTAACGAGCCATCAGGTGGTTTACACGGCCTGATGCGGGTGCGTGGTTTTACGCAGGATGACGCCCATATCTTCTGTACTGAAGATCAGGTGCAGGCTGAAGTATCGGCTTGTATCAAAATGGTCTTCGACGTGTACAGCACTTTTGGTTTCAAAGACGTACAGGTGAAATTATCCACTAGGCCGGAAAAACGCATTGGTACCGACGAAATGTGGCACCGTGCTGAGCAGGGGTTAGCAGAAGCTTTGGATGCCAATGGCATAGCTTATGACTTGCAGCATGGTGAAGGTGCCTTTTATGGCCCTAAAATTGAATTTACTTTACACGATTGCTTAGGCCGCGCCTGGCAATGTGGTACAGTGCAGCTCGATTTCGCTTTACCGGGTCGTTTAGGTGCAAGTTTTGTTGCTGAAGGCAACGACAGACAAGTACCAGTGATGATCCACCGTGCGATTTTAGGCTCGCTGGAGCGTTTTATCGGAATTCTGATTGAAGAATATGCAGGCTTTTTTCCAGCCTGGTTGGCCCCAACTCAGGTTGTGGTGATGAATATTACCGATAATCAGGCCGAATATGTGCAGGATTTAGTAAAAACTTTCAAATCTCATGGTATTAGAGCAATTTCTGACTTGAGAAATGAGAAGATAGGCTTTAAAATCCGCGAGCACACGCTACAGCGTGTTCCTTATTTAGTGGTAGTCGGTGACAAAGAAGTTGAAGCCGGTGATATCGCGTTAAGAACACGGAAGGGCGAAGACCTCGGAAAAATGAGTGTAAGCGACTTTGTAACTAAGTTGACCACTGAAATTAAAAACCGGGTCTAATTATTTTCACTCTTGGAGGAACATACTATTAAAGTAGGAAAGAAAACTTTACCGGCGAACAGACCAAACCGTATTAACGAAGAAATCAACGTTAAAGAAGTACGCTTGTTAGGTCTGGAAGGTGAGCAATTAGGTGTAGTAATCACTTCAGAAGCTATTCGTTTAGCAGAAGAAGCAGGCGCTGACTTGGTAGAGATTAGCCCAACCGCTGAACCACCTGTTTGTAAGTTGATGGACTATGGTAAGTTCCTGTTTGAGAAAGGCAAAGCTGCTAAAGAGCAGAAGAAAAAGCAAAAACAGATCCAGATTAAGGAAATAAAATTCCGTCCTGGAACTGATGAAGGCGATTACCAGGTAAAACTACGCAACCTGCGTCGCTTCATTGAAGAGGGTGACAAAGCTAAAGTAACGCTCCGCTACCGTGGTCGTGAAATGGCGCATTTGGACATCGGCATTGAGATGCTTAACCGGATTAAAGAAGATATGACAGATATAGCTATCTGTGAATCTTTCCCAAGCCGTGTTGAGGGTCGCCAGATGGTCATGATGCTGGCCCCAAATAAGAAGTAATAAGAGCTTTCAAGCATAAGATACGCCGCTTGAATAAAGCGGCGTTTTTTATCGCCTTATTATTCGTTGTAATTTAAACAATGCGAGTTATTTAACTATGCCAAAGATGAAAACCAACAAAGGTGCTGCAAAGCGCTTTAAAAAAACCGGCTCAGGCGGTTTTAAACGTAAGCAATCACATCTTCGCCACATTTTGACGAAGAAGTCTTCTAAGCGTAAGCGTCAGTTAGGTCCAAAAACGTTAGTTGCAAAAGTTGACGTGGCTGGTATCGCTCGTTGTCTGCCATACGCATAATATTAGGAGATTTTAAATGCCAAGAGTAAAACGTGGTGTGACAGCTCGCGCTCGTCACAAGAAGGTCTTAAACCAGGCTAAAGGTTACTACGGTGCCCGCAGTCGTGTTTATCGTGTCGCTTTCCAGGCAGTTATTAAAGCTGGCCAATACGCTTACCGTGACCGTCGTCAACGTAAACGTCAATTCCGTCAACTGTGGATCGCGCGTATCAACGCTGCATCTCGTCAGAACGGTTTATCTTACAGCCGCTTCATCGATGGTCTGAAAAGAGCATCTGTTGAAATCGACCGTAAGATCCTGGCTGATATCGCTGTATACGACAAAGGCGCATTTGCTGCTTTAGTCGCTAAGGCAAAAGAAGCTTTAACTGCTTAATTCTTTGAGCAGAGTAAAAGGCCACCTCCGGGTGGCTTTTTTATTGCCCTGCAAAAATACTCTAACTCCGCACGCTGCTTTTTCCCTTAGATTGATTTAACTCTCTGTTTTTACGATGGTATGCTGACCTTTACAGTCTCTAGATAAGAAAATTAGCTATGCCTCACTTTAAAGTTGCCGCTTTTACCCTTCTGGCCTTATTAGCTTTTGCCGGTAACTCGTTACTGTGTCGGGCCGCTTTGATCCACACTGATATTGATCCGGTCAGTTTTACTGCGGTGCGGCTGATGTCTGGGGCTTTGGTTCTTTGGCTACTGATTTCAATCCGGACAGAACATAATGCAGGTCAGGGAAATTGGTGGTCAGCTTTGGCTTTGTTTGTGTATGCCATCGCATTTTCAGTTTCTTACGTCAACTTAAATACGGCAGCAGGAGCTTTACTGTTATTTGGTGCAGTACAAGCCAGTATGATTGCCTATGGTCTCTGGCGGGGTGAGCGCTTTAGCTTGTTACAAAGCCTTGGTTTTGTCTTTGCTTGCGCTGGTCTGGTTGGCTTGTTATTGCCGGGTTTATCCGCACCTCCTGTAGGGGCTGGTTTGTTGATGATGTTTTCCGGCGTGGCCTGGGGAGTTTATTCATTGCGAGGGAAAGGCGGTGGTGACCCGATTAAAGTCACTGCAGGTAATTTCGTTCGCACTGTGCCTATGGCTTTGATCCTGGCTCTGGTGTTTCTTGACGGGCTTTTGCTTGATTTAGATGGTGTTTGGTACGCTGTATTATCCGGAGCTCTGACATCAGGTCTTGGTTACGCGCTTTGGTATACTGCGTTGCCTTATTTAAAAGCCAGTACAGCAGCGACAGTGCAACTGAGTGTGCCTTTGGTGGCTGCTGTGGGGGCAGTGCTGTTTTTGGCTGAGCCTTTTAGTTTACGTTTAATTTTGGCTTCAATAGCGATTTTAGGCGGCATAGCCCTGGTTACTTTGACGACACGTCAAGGCTAAGGACACAGCTTAAATCGCTACTACCAATTTGGCTTTGGTTGATCTGTCTGCATACGGATCACAAAAGGGCAGTTGGCGGGTGAAGTTGGCGATTTGCTGCACTTTACCGCGTTGTGGTCTTAATGTAGACCAATAACGAGCTCCGCCTTTGGGCTCTTTGCTCCAGCCTGGCTGGCTAATCACACCATCGGTTTTCACCCACTTGCTCATGATTTTCACACCACAGCTTAAATTCACTTTGGGGTCATGCAGATGCTGTGGCTGTTTAATATCACAGGAATAGCGCGCTTGGTTGGCGCTTTCGTGGGATATTTGCAATAAACCCCGGCTGATCACGCGGCGACCTTTGCCGTCCTTAAATTTTTCCTGATAAAACGACTGGGGCTTAAAGTTACTTTCAGGTTTAGCCATAGCGGAAAACAAAGCAACCCAGAATTTGCTGCGCTGTTGTTGCGGCAAACTGGCATACAGAGGGCAGAAGTTTTGTATATCGGCTGGCACCAGCTTGCTCAGTGGCGATTGTGCCACAGCCTGCTCTGTGATTCGGGTCCAGCTGCCATCGCGGTTGTTTTCCGACCAGGCGGCGTAATCTAAGCTTTTTTGATGGCTGATACTGCCCGCCATGGCAGATGTTGCCGATAAAGCACAAAGAGCTGTAAGCATAAGTAGGGGGAGATTCAGTGGCATCTGTTGTTTTTGTTCTTCCAGGTCAATAGTTTTGTATCGGCCTTATTCAGCCAAACTTCAGTTTCAGACTAGTGTTTTGTTGGCTTTGGCTCAAGCTTTTTTTGCCTGAAGCAGTGAATAGCTTAAATTCTCCCAGACAAGCTGCTTTGTGCTCTGGCAGAGCAGGGTAAAACCAGATATGGTGCTCATATTACGGCATTATCTTCAGGTGTAGCATGCCCCACGATCATTCAAAGCCAGACCACAAATCCCATCAGCATGGCGCAAGCTGCAATCACGGCCATGGATCAGTGCACGATCATGATCACAAGGATGACGACGAGCATAAGCATTCCCATGGCCTTTTTGGTCATCATCACCATCATCATGGCTCTGAGTCTGGCAATATCGCCACCGCCTTTTGGCTGAACTTCAGTTTTACTATTATCGAATTTATCGGCGGCTGGCTGACCAATAGCGTGGCTATTATGGCCGATGCGATGCACGATTTAGGCGATACACTGGCAATAGCTTTTGCCTGGTTTGCCGCTAAAATCGCAGGCAAAGAGGCGACGCCTCGTTACAGTTATGGCTACCGGCGCTGGTCCTTGCTGAGCGCTTTGGTCAACAGTGTGATTTTAGTGTTGGGCTCCTGCTGGATTTTGTATGAAGCCATACCTCGTTTATGGGAACCTCAACTGCCTCATGCGTTAGGTATGATGGGACTAGCGGTGTTAGGTGTGCTGGTAAACGGTGCTGCTGTATTTAAGTTAAGAGGTGGTAAAACCCAAAACGAAAAAATTCTGACCTGGCATCTGCTGGAGGATGTATTAGGCTGGGTTGCTGTGCTGGTGGGTTCTATTCTGATTTACTTTACCGACTGGGCTTGGGTTGACCCGGTATTAAGTATAGGTTTTACCTGCTTTATTCTGATCAATGTCTGGCGTAATTTGCGCCGTACCCTAGCACTTTTTTTACAGGTTAGCCCGGATCCAAAATTGGCGGCCAAATTAGAGCAACAGTTGCAGCATCTTGAGTTTGTGCAGGAAGTACATCACCTGCATTTATGGTCGCTGGATGGCGAAAAGCATGTATTAACAGCGCATCTGGTATTGAAAGCTGAGACTGCAGCAGAACAGTTAAAAACGCATAAAGAACAAATACGGCAGCTGCTCCAGCCCTATCAGCTGGAACATACCACCATAGAGTTTGAGTTTAATCAGGAAGTTTGCCGGGACCAGCACTGAGCAGGTGTGAGAAGGGCGCAGATAAAATCGCGCCCTTATGGTTTCGAGATGCATCGGATTGGCGATTACAGCTGGCCATCCTGCAAACTGATTTCATCCAAAGACAGAGAAAAGCTTGGGATAAAAATCTCAAGGAAGTAGTTCACTTCCGGCAGAGCATAGCCTTCGAGTACGTTTTCCAGCCGCTTTTTCGCCAGCACAAATTCATGATTGCCGGCAGACAGCTCTTCCAGAGTCTTCACATAAGCACACAGCGTATCCGCCGCTTTGACCAGCAGCTTTTCATCCACTGAATACTGCTCTGACAGCAGCAACGACTGATAAAAGGGCTGCAATTTCTCTGGCAACATCGATAGCAGCTTTTGCTCTGCAATACGTTCTATCTTTTTGTATTCCTGAGCAATTTGCGCGTTAAAGTACTTTACTGGCGTAGGTAAATCCCCTGTCAGTACTTCACTGGCGTCATGAAATAACGCCAGTGTTGCCACCCGCTCAGGTTGTACTTCACCAGCAAATACTTCACGACGAATAAGCGCCAGCATATGGGCCACCACAGCCACCTGATGGCTGTGTTCAGCCACATTTTCAGTATTGACGTTTCTCATCAGTGGCCATCTGTTAATAAGCTTCATCCGGAACAGATGAGCGAAAAAATGGCTTGGTTTTTTATCCGTAATCATTATGGCCTTTTACTGCTAATCCACTACTGCTGATGCTACTGTTGATAGCCCGGTAAAAACTGTGCTAAACGGCCAATTGCCATTTCCAGCTGTTCTTTGTGCGGTAAAAACACAATGCGGAAATGATCCGGCTCCGGCCAGTTAAAAGCCCTACCATGCACCAAAAGTACTTTATGCTGGCGAAGGAAATCCAGCACCATCAGTTCATCATCTTTGATTTTAAACTTTTTACGATCCAGCTTAGGGAATAAGTACATAGCGCCTTTAGGCCGCACACAGCTGATACCATCAATACTGGTGACCAGTTTATGGGCTAAGTCCATTTGGTCGTACAAACGGCCACCTGGTATGATCAGCTCGTTAATACTCTGGTAGCCACCTAAAGCCGTTTGTACCGCATGCTGACAAGGCACGTTGGCACAGAGGCGCATAGACGCCAGAATATTTAAGCCTTCTACATAGTGCTTGGCCAGATGTTTAGCGCCGGACAATAAAATCCAGCCGACACGAAAACCAGCAATACGGTAGTTTTTCGATAAACCACCGAAAGTCAGCATAAATAAATCGTCTGTTAACGAAGCTGTCGTAACGTGCTCTGCGCCGTCATACAAAATTTTGTCGTAAATTTCATCACTCATCACCACCAACTTATGCTCACGGGCAATGGCCAGCAGATCCAATAAAACCGCTTTAGAGTACACGGCACCTGTTGGGTTATTTGGGTTAATCAACACCAGAGCTTTGGTTTTTTTTGTGATTTTGGCGCGAATATCGGCTAAATCCGGAAACCAGTCTGATTGCTCATCGCAGCGATAATGCACCGCATTGCCACCGGCCAGATTGACTGCAGCTGTCCAGAGTGGATAATCAGGGGAGGGGATCAACACCTCATCACCGTTATTCAAAAGTGCCTGTAAGGACATCAGAATAAGTTCTGATACGCCATTACCAATGTACACGTCATCCGCATCTGCGCCTAAAATGCCACGCTGCTGATAATACTGCGCCACTGCAACCCGGGCTGGATATATGCCCTGTGAATCGCTGTAGCCCTGAGCTGTGGGCAGGTTGTGGATCACGTGTTTTAAAATTTCATCCGGCGCTTCAAAACCAAAAGGCGCGGGATTACCAATATTGAGCTTTAAAATACGCTGACCTTCTTCTTCCATCCGTTTGGCTTCACGTGCCACCGGACCCCGAATGTCATAACAAACCCCATCTAATTTTGTCGAGCGCTCTATTGGTTTCATACCGCTATCCTATCTACTCCGTTTGTTAATTAGTAATATCTTTGCTTACACCTTTTTACACGCCTAGACGTCTTTTGCAAGTATGATTGCAAAAAAAATCGGCGAAATCAGGAGCTTTATGACAAGTCTGCGAACTATCCCTGTGGGCGCCGTGGTTGGCTGCGAAATTTTTCAGTTTTTTGAGCACACAGGCATTTACATAGGAGAAGGGCAAATAGTGGAGCTGGCAGGGTCTGGTTTAGTGCGTTCCTTATCCTTTCAGAGATTTTTAGCCGACCGCTCTGGCGCTGAACTGATTTTTGCTACCAATCCGGCAGGTGACATCATAGGCTCAGAAATTGCTGCCAACAGGGCTATCGAGCAGATTTACAGTTATCAGGATTACGACTTGTTAAGGAACAACTGCCACCGCTTTACTTACGCTTGTATCAGCGGTGACTCATTGCCATTAACCAGTTTTTTTGATTTAAAGCAGGCACTAACAACGTACTGGCGCTTTACCCCCAATTGGTTGCATAAAGCGCCTTAGCAGACCAATTACTGGTTATCGCGCACTTCAATATCACCTACACCTACATTGGCTTCCAGTCCAGCTTTGCCTGAGCCATTTAACTCACTCGAACTGGTGACTAATACACGTTCCTGCTGATAACGGCCTTTGCCACCTTTAATAGATGTATCACCTACACCAGCATCCAGTTCGATGGAAGCATAGAGGCTGGTATCTACTTTGATGTCAACATCGCCTACACCCAAATCGACATTGATATCTGAAGTCAGATCGTCAACTTCAACAGAGCCTACACCTAAATTTAATGCCACTGCCATTTCTGCAGGCATTTTTACTGTCCAGCTTTGTTTTACATCGTCGTCATCTTCCAAATCGACCTTCAGTTTCAGGGTGGAACCGTCTTCACGTACATTGATGCTTGCGTCTGATATATCAGAGCTGCGACCTAACCAGTTTTTGTCAGCTTCTAACTCGACAACTAAGCTGATTTCTGTTCCTTCAGCTACTTTTACGTCAATTTCACCAACAGGAACGTCGAGCACCAGCTTGGTAAAGCTTTTTGCATCTATAGTTTTTTCCAGCACTTTGACATCGTCAGCTACTGCTGTTGTTGCAGATAAAGCCAAAACCAGAGCAGAAATTAAAGTAAGTTTACGCATGTTATTCTCCTTTTTTCATAGTTATAGCCGAGTATGCAGTTTTCTTGCTAACTTAAATATTGTTTAAATACAATATGTTAGTGTTTCCTTGTCCTGGTGGGTTTAGTGTTCAGGCCATTTTGTGGTCGAAACTATCAACGGATCTGGTTAGAATACGCACCGTTGTGGTCCAGCTCATTCAGTGGCGGGCTCGGATAAAGGCGAAATCAGGGTATCGCATGAAAAAAACAGAATTGAGCTTTTGGTTGTTGTTATGGGCTGTCGTGCTTTGTGCCGCGGCTTACCCATGGCTGAGACCTGCTCCTGTTGAAGACATTGCTTCGTTAGCAGAATGGCAAATGCCTTCTAAACTTTCAGCTTTGGATGCTGCGGACCAGCGCAAGTTGTTAAAACGACTGGCTTATCCTGTGGCTATGCCCGAATTACTGCCTGTGCCAGATTTTGAGCAATACAAAGATGTGGTTGAAAAGAAAAAGGCTTTTTTTGACTATTTATTACCTTTTATAGAACGAGAAAACGCCAGACTATTGCATATCCGGCAGCAGATCATCGAAGTTCAGCAGAAGCAGACTCAACAAGAACTGACAGTGGAAGAATACGCTTTTATTTATAGTCTGTACGACGAATTTAAGCTGGATTATCCGGACGTAGATGCGGAAGGTTTTCGCTTATTGTTGAGCCGGGTCGACATGATACCTGCGGACTTAGTGCTGATCCAGGCGGCAAAAGAATCAGGCTGGGGCACCAGTCGCTTTGCTTTAGAGGCCTATAACTTTTTTGGTCAGTGGTGTTTCAGAGCAGGTTGTGGTGTGGTACCACAAAAACGCAGTGCAGGTAAATACCATGAGGTGGCAGTGTTTCCTCATGTAGCTGCTGCAATTAACAGTTACTTCTACAATCTGAACACCTTTTATGTGTATGAAAATTTACGTCAAATCAGGGCAAAACGCCGCGCTGAAGGCGAAGTAGCCGGACACCATCTGGTGACAGGGTTGATCCGGTATTCAGAGCGTGGCCAGGATTATGTTAACGAAATCCATACCATGCTCAAAGCCAATACTAAACATATAGACAGCTAATGATGAAATCTTATGTTCTGGCCAGTGCGCTGGTTGTTTTTAGCGGTTCAGCCTTAGCTGATACCGTATTTAATTACGATGGCTTTTATTCCCGGATGAAAAAAAGCGAGAAGGTCGAATTCAGTGATATTACGCTGGCCTTTATGCTGCAAAAAGCCGGCACTAACGATCCTTGTGTTGTGGACAATGCAGTGATCACAACAGACATTTCTGAAGCTCCTTTAACTATCGCCAACAATGGTGAGCTGATTCTACCTTACGATGAGTTGCTTAATAGCCGTAAAGCATTAATCGTATTGAAGCAGCCAGAGGGTGCTCATTCCTGCGATTTAAACTTTAAGTTACGCAGCAAAATGCCAGTGCCACAACAGGTGACTGTTGCTCAACTGCGTAAGTTACAAAGCCAGTTCGACGAGCTTTTAGATTCATTGGCTGGTCTTGGTAAGTACTGGTTACCAGATGTTTCGGGTTTAACTCTGCATTTTGCGACCGAAGTGATGGCGCAAAGTACAGATGCAACTTTTCAGCAGCAACTGCTGTGTGAGCAAACTCGTTGTCGTATTCAATTACCAGCCAATTTGGCTGACAGTGCAACAGTTGAGTTTTCTAAAGTACCGGATCACGCCACGCCTTTGTTACAGCAACCTTAAACCAAATGCCGGAGCTGGTACTTTATCTGCTGACCCACAGCAGAGAACTGCAAAAGGACACCAATACCGGTGCTCTGGTGCTCCAGTCTTTGGCCGCTTCTGCGAAGGTCAGGGTTGAATTGATCGAGTGGCAGCGGAAAGAGCCCAATGTGCTGCTGTTAGAATTAGCGACTCAGCAACAGCTGGGGTTAGTTTATCCCTTGTCACCTGAGCTGATGACGGCTGAAACGCCTGTAGCCTGTTATCTGTTGCAGCTGGGCCTGTATCAGCCTCAAAATCTAACGGCTTCTAATCAACTGGCATTGCGCCAGGCTGAAGCTGTCAGACATTGGCTGTTGTTGGATGCAACCTGGCAGGAAGCAGCCAAAATGCTCAGGCAAAGCTCATATTTGCAATCCTGCTATCGGTTGGGTATTTCAGCTGATCAGCCTTCATCCTATAAACTGCGGCGTAACCAAAAAGAAGGGGCTTTGTGTACAGTTGAAGTGGTGATGGAACTGTTGCTACAAAGCGGTTACCCGAATGAAAAAGAGCAGCTGATGCTGCTCTTTGATGAATTTAACAAGCGCTGTTGAATTCTGAATTGTGGCCTGACATAGGATTGGAATTATAGACGGGCGGGGCAAGCCCGGTCCCTACAGTAGTTCTACAAACTGAACTTTGTCAGTTGCTGGTTCGTCTTCATCCTGGATTAAACCTACCGGTACTTTAGGTACGTCAGGTTTATCAAAGGCCATATCACCTTCTGCAGGTAGTGGGCTGTCCTTACTGATGCCGGCAAAATCAAACAGATTTTTGTCAATCATATGAGAAGGCACAATATTCTGCATGGCCTGAAACATAGTTTCGATGCGGCCAGGGAAACGTTTGTCCCAGTCCTGCAGCATTTCCTTGACGACCTGACGCTGCAAACCATCTTGTGAGCCGCATAAGTTACAAGGAATGATCGGAAACTCACGGGCAATGGAGTATTTTTCGATGTCTTTTTCGCGGCAATAGGCCAGAGGGCGAATGACGATATGCTCGCCGTTGTCACTGATCAGCTTAGCTGGCATGGACTTCATTTTTCCGCCGTAAAACATATTCAGAAACATAGTTTCAATCATGTCGTCGCGGTGATGGCCCAATGCAATTTTAGTGGCTCCAAGCTCTTTGGCTGTGCGATACAAAATGCCACGGCGCAGACGGGAGCATAAAGAGCAGGTGGTTTTGCCTTCAGGAATTTTGTCTTTGACAATAGAGTAGGTGTCTTCAGTCACAATCTGAAAATCAACACCAATACGGCTTAAATAATTGGGCAAAACATCGGCCGGAAAACCAGGTTGTTTCTGGTCCAGATTCACTGCAACTATAGAAAATTGAATAGGGGCGGATTGTTGCAGGTTGAGCAATATGTCCAGCATAGTGTAGCTGTCTTTACCACCTGACAAGCACACCATGACTTTGTCGCCTTCTTCAATCATATTAAAGTCAGCAATAGCCTGACCTACGCCACGGCGCAGGCGTTTGTGTAATTTGTTCAGGTTATATTGTGCTTTGGCTTCGGCTGCATGTGACATAAAACAACGACCCTACGGAAAAATGGCGCGTAGTATAACCAACTACGCGCCAGCTTTGTAGCTTTGGATCTTGCGGAACTTAATGTTTTGCTAAAGGGCAAACAAAACCTGCTGGTTTGACAGCCAAAACGTCACAATCGAGCCTGTCTATCACATGCTCAGCTGTATTGCCAATAATGGCCGCTGATAAACCAGTACGGCCAATGGTGCCAATCACCACCATTTCGGCATCCAGTTGTTGCGCCATTTTTGGGATCACATCTTCTGGCATACCTTCAAGGACATGGGTCTGACTGGAATCTAATTCAAACTCTCGCGCCAGCTTTTGTACTGAATCCAGATGGTGGTTTTTCATGGTCTGGTTGTATTCCTGTGGATTGAATTCAGGAATTTCGATAGCAATATTGACCGGCGTACCAGGGAAAGCGTTCACCAGCTGCACTTTGCCGTTAAGCAGAGCGGCCAGTTGTTTCGATTGCTGAATAATACGTTGATTCAATGAGCTATGGTGGCTTTGCTCACTGCCAGCATTTACAGCTGCCACTATATTGCCATGCTCCGGCCAGTCATGATCTTTGACCAGCAATACGGGGCAAGGGCACTTACGCAAAATATGCCAGTCGGTTGGGGTAAATATCATGGACTTCAATACGTCGTGATCATGGGTGCCTTTGATCACCAAATCGTACTCTTTTTCTAAAACAGCCTGCACTATGGCCTCAAAAGGCCTGTTGTGCCAGACCACCTGAATATCAATCTTCAGGCCTTGCTCCTGATAAACGGCCACCAGTTCACTGATCCAAAGTTCACGGTCGTTGATCACGGCTTGACGCATCGACTCGCGTTCTTCACCGGATAACATAGTGGTCATTTCGTAAGAAAAATCGTAAATGGATAAAAAGGCCGTCAGTTGGCAGTCTTGTAGTTTGGCCAGTTCAACGGCCCGATTCAGGGCTTTTTGTTCAGCCACAGAAGGGTCCAGCACTACCAATACTTTTGGATATAAGGTCATATCATGCTCCTGCTAAGCTAAGGCGTACCCTGTAAGTGTAGCCAAGGTAGCGAAGGTAGGCTGATAATTCCTTGTGCTGGATCAATACTTTGTATGATCAGCGAGCGATAGCGGAGCCACCAGCCAGTTTGCTTAAAGCGTCCGGATTACTGATGCTGATCAGTTTTCCATCCACCTGTATTAAATCGTCCTTATGGAATCGACCTAATAAACGGCTAATAGTTTCAACAGTCAGGCCTAAATAATTGCCTATTTCGCCTCGGGTCATGCTTAAACGAAATTCTTTTTTTGAAAAACCACGATTAGAAAAACGTTGAGCCAGATTGGTTAAAAAGGCGGCCAGTTTTTCTTCAGCATTTTTCCGGTTCAGCAATAACAACATTTGCTGATCACCGCTAATATCCTGACTCATCAGCCGCATCATTTGTTGACGAAGTTTGGGTAATTCGCCCATCAACTGGTCCATTTGACTGTAAGGTATTTCACAGACCATAGCGGTTTCGAGTGCCTGAGCAAAGCTGGGATGCTGCTGCTCGCCTATCGCATCAAAACCTATCACATCACCAGGCAAATGAAAGCCGGTAATTTGTTCTTCGCCGGATTCGGTTAAGGTAAAAGTTTTAAAAGATCCGCTACGCACGGCATACAGAGAATGCAAAGCTGTACCGGCTTCCACCAAAAAGTCACCTTTATGCAAAGGCTTTTTACGTTCGATAATATCGTCCAGCGTGTCCAATTCAGCATTACTCAGGCTGAAGGGCAGGCATAACTGACTAAAACCGCAGTGTTGGCAACTTAAATTTGAACCGGACATAGATATTCCTTTATAGCAACTTTCCCAGCTTAGAAAAGTCGTGGAGCTAATGCAATAGCTATAGTGTACAACGCATAGAGCGCCAGTAAAAAAGCAGCACTGGCTCTGATCAGTTTATTATTTTTAAACTGACTTAACTGACGGGCAAAGCTTCCCACCGCCAGCATGGCTGGTAAAGTTCCGATACCAAAAGCCAACATCAGTAAAGCGCCTTGTAAGGCGTTGCCACTGGCCAGACTCCAGCCTAAACTGCTGTACACCAGACCACAAGGTAAAAAACCCCAACATAGACCATAAGCTAAGGCTTTGTGGCTGCTATCAAGGGGTAACAAAGTTTTGGCGACAGGCTGAACTTTACGCCACAAAGCCGAGCCAAACTTTTCCAGTACAGTCAAAGCAAACCACAAGCGTGCCACATAAAAGGCCATCAGCAGCAGCAGGACACCGGCAAGCAGTTTTAGCCAGAATAAACTAATACCTAGTTTGACCAGCACGGCTGCACCAAAAGCCCCTGTCAGTGCGCCTAAAAGGCTATAAATCGTTAAACGGCCGAGGCTGAGCATCAGTTGCAACTTCAGTTGCTGTATCAGACTCAAGCCGGGCATAGAGAGTTGAAGTGCACTGGCTATACCGCCACACATCACCAGGCAATGACTGCTGCCTAAAAAACCAATAGTCAAAGCGGCAAAAAGGTTTACTGCAAGTTCAGCGTTCATTGAGGCGGCAGTTTGTCTTTATCGTTTTGAGGGGCGGCTTGTTTTTCTTCTTCAAACAAAATGCTCATGCCTTCTTTGTTTAAATCATCAAACTGGCGGCTACGTACAGCCCAAAAAAAGATGCCAAGGCCAATGCAGACAAAAAGTATGGCGATAGGGATCAGCACATAAATAATACTCATGGTTTGAGTAACCTCAGCGAGTTAGACACCACTAAAATAGAACTGAATGACATGCCAATCACGGCTATATAAGGCGATACAAAACCTGCTACAGCTAAAGGAATGATCACCAGATTGTAACCCACAGCCCACCATAGATTTTGCTTCACAATACGCTGCGCAAGCACGGCCCCTTCAATCAATTGCTGCACTAAGTGTAAGTCATTGTGCAGCAAGACCACATCAGCCTGATTTTTTGATAAATCTGTGCCTGAATCTAATGCCACTGAAACATGAGCGGCGTGGAAGCAAGGGCTGTCATTAATACCGTCGCCCAGCATCAGCACTTTATCACCTTGCGAGACGGCCTGCTGGATATGTTCTACTTTTTGTTCAGGACTACAGCCTTTAAATACCTGATCAAACTGCAATTGGTGCTGCACTTCTTCCACTTGAACAGAAGAGTCACCCGTCAGCATAGACAAGGTTAAACCACGTTGTTTTAAGGCAGTCATAAGGGCAGGGACTTCCGGGCGAAGCGCATCGGAAAGTTCCACCGATAACACTAATTGATTATTGATGGTGCAGCAAACGGCAGCAGCTGTCTGGTGCTGAACAGCACAAAAAGCCGCGCTGCCCACTTTAACAGTCAAGGAAACATCATTTTGCAGCCAGAGCGCCGATAAGCCTGAGCCAACATGCACTTGTACCTGCTCAACTTTTATCTCTGTGTTCAGGTAAGAGTTAAAGGCTCGGGCTATAGGGTGCTCTGAGTAGGTTTCAATACGGGCAATCAATGCTAACAGGCTTGCTTCGTCATATGCAGTGTTATGCAGTTGGGTGCGTAAAATACTAAAACGGCCTTGGGTCAGACTACCGGTTTTATCAAGAAATACCGATGTCAGTTGTGGCAGTATTTCCAGCACTTGTTGGTTTTTTATCAAAATTCCTTTGCGGTTTAAACGAGCCAAAGCACAGGTAATAGCAGTCGGCGTGGCTAAGGTTAAAGCGCAAGGGCAGGTGGCGACCAGCACCGATAAGGTGACCCAAAAGGCTCTTTCCTGATCCAGCCAGAAATACCAGACTAAAAAAGTAGCCAAAGCTATGACCAACAAACGCTGAATAAAAAAGCGTGCAAGTTGGGTGGTTTTTTCAACGATTTGCGGTTTTTGGTTCAGAGTCTGCTGCTGCAGACTAATGATCTGGCCTAAACGGGAAGAGACTAAAGCCTGATGTACTGTAACTTTTAATACACCGTCATGATTAATACTGCCTGCCATCACAAGGTCGCCAGCTGCTTTGCTGACAGCCTTGTATTCGCCGGTGAGCATGGATTCGTCCACCGAACTTTCGCCCGAAAGCACAACACCGTCTGCGGCTATGGTTTCACCGGCTTGTACTAAAATAATCTGTCCTGCTTCCAAACGACGGGCTGAGGTTGGAATGAGTTCATCACCTTGCACCAGTCGGGCTGATACCGGCATGATTTTTAATAAATTTCCGGTCGCTGCACGGGCCTGTGCTCTGGCGCGGAATTCAAAAAACTTACCGAGCTGCAGCAAAAACACAAACATACACACAGATTCAAAATAGACTTCACCTATGCCAAATAAAGTCGCGTAAGCCGAAGCGATAAAGGTATAAAACACAGCCAGAGTCACTGGCACATCCATATTCAGCTCGCGGCCTTTGATTGCCCGCCAGGCACTTAAAGTAAAAGGCTTAGCGCTGTAAAACACCACAGGAGTGGTTAATAACAAACTGATCCAGCGTAAATAACCTTCAAATTGGGGTTCTATGCCAGTGTATTCGCCAAAATACAGGCCAAACGCCAGCATCATTACCTGCATACTCATAATACCGGACACAGCCAGGCGCTTTAAAAAACGGCGTAGCTCGGCTTGCTGAATAGCTTCTTCCTGATCGGCCATAAAAGGCGAAGCCTGATAGCCTAATTGACTGATACTGGTGAGGATATCGCTGAGTTTAAGTTGTTTTACATCCCAACTAAGGATGCAGCGGGCTGTACTGGAGTTGACGCTGACGCTGTAGACGGCAGGATTCTTTTTCAGTTGCTTTTCAATCAGCCAGGCGCAGGCTGCACAGCTGATCCCACTGATGGATAACTCAATTTGAGTTTGGTTATCTTTGTTTTGGGTCAGATCGGCCAGTACTTCAGCGCTGTCATAATTGACCAATTGCAATTGACCGGGTACCAGTTCAGCTTTACTGGCAGGGGCAGTTCGGAATTTATAATAATCACCCAGTCCCTGATCGATAATAGTTTCAGCAACAGCCAGACAACCAGGGCAGCAAAACTGCCTCTGTTGTTGCTCTATAAGCAGGCTAAAATCTGAACCTTTGGGAATAACTTCATTGCAGTGAAAACAACCTGAATACGACACTGTTAATATCCCAGTTTAAACTCATCCAGTTGCGGTAGCATAGCTGTAGCACGCAGCTTCCAGTCTTTGTGTTCATCCGACACCACCAGATTCCATTTCCCTTCAAGCAGGGTGGGTAAGGTAGCTACATACATATTTTCGCCGCTACGCTCTGCTGTGATAACAAAATCATTGGCTGCTATTGTGTTGTGAAAAAACTCCAGCGTCAGGTGCTCACCTAAAGTCTTATTTTGCTCAAATCTCACTATCACCTGATTAGCTGCAATCAAAGTGCTGGCGTGCAAGTTACGCAATTCGGCTTCACGATACTTCGCCAGATTCATATTTATGGCTCGACCTTCCTTGTAATAGTCGTCCACCACCAAATCCGGGTTGCTTTGCTGCATGATGTAGATGGTATGGCCACCTTTAATAAAGGAGACGATAGGGAAAGCCAATAATAACCAGGGCCAGAACTGTTTGTACCAGGGTTTTGTATCATGCAACATCAGGTATTCCTCTTTCAGATAGCAATAAGCCCCACAAGGCGGGGCTTATTTTACAGTTGAGCAGCAGAATAAACTACTTGCTGCTTTCTTCAGGACGAGACAAACGGTAAACGTATGCAGAGATAATATGGATTTTTTCTTCTCCTAAAATCTCTTTAAACGCTGGCATCTGACCATTACGGCCTTTGACCAGTGTTTCTTCAACTGCACCGTGTGAACCACCGTATAACCAAACATTGTCAGTCAGGTTCGGTGCACCAAATGGCAAGTTGTGAGCTAAGCTGCCTTTACCATCTGCACCATGACAAGCCGCACACATGCCAAACTTAGTTTTACCTGCTGCAGCCTCTTTATCGTTCACCTTACGGCCTGACAGGCTTAACACATAGGCTGTCATTTCTTTAATGCCTTGCTCACCTAAAGCATCACCCCAACCTGGCATAGCGGCTTTACGGCCGTACAGCAGAGTTTCTTTGATTTTGTCTGGTGTACCGCCGTACAACCAGTCATCGTCAGTCAAATTAGGGTAACCACGTTGACCACGGGCATCTGAGCCATGACATTGAGCACAGTTTTGCAGGAACAAACGCTGGCCAATTTTCAAGGCTTCCGGATCATAAGCTAAATCCATGATGTCGCGGTTGGTGTATTTAGCAAACTCTTTGGCATAGGTTTCGTTGGCAGCCGCATATTCGCGATCCAACTGGACGTTTTTACCTTCAAGTTTGTTTTGTTCCACAGCAGCTTTGGATTCAGCCAGGTTTTTAATTCCCTGGTTTGAACTGGTCCAGTTTAAAAAGCCTTTGTAGTTGCCAAGACCAGGGTAGGCCGCAAAGTAATACACCGACCAGATTAAGGTGGCATAAAACATATAGGTCCACCATTTTGGCAGAGGGTTATTAATCTCTTCAATGCCATCAAAATCATGGCCTGTGGACTCGCCTTCTTTCACACCAACATGGTTTTTTAAGTTCCAGGTCAGAATAACGGCGCAAAATACGATACACGCTATTGTTAAGACAATGATCCAAGTGCTCCAAAAGCTACTCATGATCCGACTCCTGTTTCTGTTGTTGTTTTGGTTTCTGGTCGTCTGCAAAAGGCAAATTTGCCTGTTCATCGAAGTCTGGCTTGCGTTTTAACACAAAAAGCCAGACCACAAGACCAATGAAACCTACAAACACTAACACGGTGAAAATACTGTGTAGGGTTGCCATATCCATAATAGTTACTTCAATGCCGTGCCAAGGGACTGAAGATAGGCAATTAACGCCTGCATCTCAGTTTTACCCTTGACTGAATCAGTTGCTGCTGCAATTTCTTCGGCTGAATACATCACACCATCTTCATCGTTTGCATGCATTTTGCCTTTAGTTAACTTGTTGAAGATTTCCATCTTCTTCGGTGTTAACTCGCCATCCAACAGATTTTCATCCAGCCATGGGTAACCCGGCATATTGGACTGAGGCACAACAGAACGAGGGTCCATCAAATGTGCATGGTGCCAGTCATCACTGTAACGACCACCCACACGTGCCAAATCAGGACCTGTACGTTTAGAACCCCATAAAAATGGATGCTCCCACACACTTTCGCCAGCAACAGAGTAGTGACCGTACCGTTCCACTTCGTGGCGGAAAGGGCGGATCATCTGGCTGTGACAGTTGGTACAACCTTCACGAATGAAAATGTCCCGACCTTCCAGTTGAAGCGCTGTATAAGGTTTTAAGCCGTCTACAGGTTCGGTGGTTTCTTTTAAAAACAGCAAAGGAGTGATTTCAACCAAGGTACCGAAACTGATTGCAACCACAGTGCCTATGGCTAACCAGCCGGCGCTTTTCTCGAAAAATTCATGATAGTTCTTAGACACAATAAGCTCCTTACGCTGCTTCAGCTACTGGTTCCAGAGCGCCATCTTTTGCTCTGATAGTTTTCACAACGTTATAGGCCATAATCAGCATACCTGTGACGACAAAACAACCACCAATAAAGCGCATCAGGTAGAACGGATAGGAAGCTTCTAAGCTTTGTACAAAGCTGTAAGTCAGGGTACCGTCTGTATTGACTGCACGCCACATCATGCCTTGCATAATACCGCTGATCCACATGGCGACTATATACAGAACCACACCAATAGTATGTAACCAGAAGTGAGTGTTGATCAGCTTGATGCTGTACATCCGGCCCTGATTAAATACCGCAGGGATCAGGTGATACATTGCGCCTATAGAAATCATCGCAACCCAACCTAAAGCACCAGAGTGAACGTGGCCTATTGTCCAGTCTGTGTAATGCGATAGCGCGTTTACAGACTTGATGGCCATCATTGGACCTTCAAAAGTCGACATGCCGTAGAAAGACAGGGAAACAATAAGGAAACGTAAAATAGGGTCTGTCTTCAGTTTATGCCAGGCACCAGAAAGCGTCATGATACCGTTGATCATGCCACCCCAGCTTGGAACAAACAGAATGACTGACATCACCATACCTACAGACTGAGTCCAGTCCGGCAGGGCGGTGTAGTGCAGGTGGTGAGAACCAGCCCAGATGTATAAAGCAATCAGAGCCCAGAAGTGCACGACTGATAAACGGTAGGAGTAGACTGGACGGCCTGCTTGTTTTGGTACGAAGTAATACATCATACCCAGGAAGCCTGCGGTTAATAAGAAACCTACCGCATTATGACCGTACCACCACTGTACCATTGCATCCACAGCACCTGCATACACAGAGTAGGATTTAAACAGAGAGACAGGGATCACCATGCTGTTGACTATATGCAAGGCAGCAACAGTGATAATAAAACCACCATAGAACCAGTTGGCAACGTAAATATGGCTAGTGTTTCGTTTGACTAAAGTACCAAAAAATACGATAGCGTAAGAAACCCAAACCAGGGTGATCAGAATATCAATAGGCCATTCCAGCTCGGCATATTCTTTACTTTGGCTAATACCCAAAGGCAAAGTGATAGCTGCAGCGATAATGACGACCTGCCAGCCAATAAAGGTAAACATCGCCAGTTTTTCGGCAAAGAGCCTGACTTGACAGGTCCGTTGTACCACGTAGTAAGAAGTGGCAAACAGAGCACTGGTACCAAATGCGAAAATTACCGCATTAGTGTGAAGAGGACGAAGACGACTATATGTTAACCATGCCGTGTCAAAATTAAGTGCAGGCCAATAGAGTTGGGCCGCAAGTAATACACCCACCACCATACCGACAATACCCCACAATACTGTGGTGACGGCAAAGAGGCGGACAACGGTATAGTTGTAGTCAACATTTAACGATTTGGTCTGGCTCATGTTGAGTTCCGCTGCAGTTTATTGCTAGTGATTAAAATTTCACCCTAAGGTGACCCTTCTTATTGTTGATTAACAGTGTAGCAGCCTCAACGACTTGCAAAGCAACTATACCCTTAACCATTTTGGGGCGAAATAATACGAGTTTTGCCTTTAAAAAGATAGGCAAAACAGCCCGTTTTATGATGTAGAACAATACTGCTGGTCGCAAAATAACCAATTACAGCAGTGTTTTGCGTTTGATAGCTGCATCAAGGTACACTGGTTGTTCTTTATCTACGGAAAATGATCAGATGAGATTGGTGGTACTGGCATTTTATTTACTTTGCCTGACCGGATGTTCTGAACAAAGACAGGCTGAAGCTGCAGCTATTTTGCAATTGCATCAGGATGACCAGGTCAGCGTGAGTTTGAGCCCCGCTGAAGCACCGGTTGAACAGTTGTTAAACTGGTCTGTGCAATTGTCCGAAGGCTGGCACATCAAACACGCCGAAGTGGTTGGGGTGTCGATGAGTATGGGCACTATACCACTGCTGTTTAAAGCTGTGACAGGGCAACAGCAGCAGTATGTCGCAGAAATGGTATTGGGCGCGTGCAGTCAACCGAAGATGAAGTGGCAATTGCAACTGACATTGCTTCATGTCACCCAAGGCGAAAAAGTATTACTACTGCCTTTCTATTCCAGCTGGCCTGTATAGCGGATCTGCTGTACCAGTTGCAATGGCGTTTTATTATTCAGGCTTAAACGTGCGGTTTCAACACACACAAAATCCAGATACCCCAAATCCGGTAAATCTTTTAACATTGCTGCTTTTTCTGACCACGGGTTCCATAACACGCTGGCATCATGACCCTGCTGAATGATCTGAAGTTGTGCTTTGCCATCCTTGAGTGTTAATTGCTCTGGTGTACTCAGATAGACCCGATCAACTTCTTTGCTGAATCTGAGTTCTTCGATGGTTTGATGAAACTCTTTGCCTGCCTCGACTTTATCCAGATAATTGCCCGTTAAATCAGAGACGACAGCCTGGTGTACTGAATCCACCACAAAATAGCTATGAAGTGCAGCTTGTTGCACCGCCTGATCTGAGTTCAGCGTCAGGCTTAAGTCTGTTTCAGTTAAAGTGAGTTGCAAACTCAAATGAGCAGGAGCGTCCTGATAAGGTAAGCTACTGGTGGTGATGCCAAATTCAATGATGACAGCATGTTCTGACACAGACTTTTTCACCAGTTGCCATAGTTCGGTGCGCACCACCCCATGATTCGGTAGTTTTTTCTGGGCAGGATTAAGTTCAGCGGCGGTAGGGCCAAACCAGGGCCAGCATACAGGTACACCGCCACGAATGGGTGTGTTGTCTTGCCACTCTGCTTCTGGTGAGAGATAAATCACTTCGGTGCCAGCTTTTGGCTGATAAGAAAGTAGATGAGCACCATAGCTACTAATCACAGCTTTAGCCTGGCCGCAGGTTAATACATAACAAGGTAAATCTTGTAAGTGGGCAAAACCTAACTGTGCAGTAATAGCATTTTGGCTCATCTTATATCCTTAAATTCAACAGAAAGAAAAGGCGGCTAAAAAGCCGCCTTTGTGAAAGGTCTGAAGCTTACTGACTATGTTTCATCAGTTCAACAGTGTTGTCCAGCATACGGTTACTGAAACCCCACTCATTGTCATACCATGCCATTACTTTGACCAAACGGCCGTTTACACGGGTTTCGCTGGCATCAAAAATAGATGACATTGGGTTGTGGTTAAAGTCGACTGACACTAATGGCAAGTCGTTCACTGCCAGCACCTGATTCATCGGGCTTTGAGCTGCAGCTTTACGGATAATATCGTTGACTTCTTCTACTGTGGTGTGACGACCAGCGATAAAAGATAAATCCACTAAAGACACGTTTAAAGTTGGTACACGTACCGCTAAACCATCAAATTTACCTTTCAGCTCTGGTACTACCAAGCCTACAGCGGCTGCTGCGCCAGTCTGTGTTGGGATCATTGACATAGCTGCAGCACGGGCACGGCGCACGTCGGTGTGATACACATCACTTAAACGCTGGTCATTGGTGTAGGCATGAATAGTGGTCATTAAACCTGATTCAATACCTAAAGCGTCGTTTAACGGCTTGGCGATAGGAGATAAACAGTTGGTGGTGCATGACGCGTTAGAGATGATGGTCATATCTTTGGTGATCACATCATGGTTTACACCATAAACTACAGTGGCATCCACATCTTTGGCCGGAGCAGAGATAATTACTTTTTTAGCACCAGCCGTTAAATGCGCACCAGCAGTCTGACGATTGGTGAACAGACCTGTACATTCAAGCACAACGTCAATATCAAGTTCAGCCCAAGGCAAGTTTGCAGGACTGCGCTCGCTTAAAGTCAGAATTTCATCTTTATTTACGAAAATAGCTTTGTCTGAGTGTTCTACGTCAGCGAAAAAGATGCCGTGAGCTGTATCGTACTTCAGTAAATGGGCGTTAATAGCGGCATCGCCTAAATCGTTTATGGCTACAACTTTGATGTCATAATTCTTCTTTGACTCATATAAAGCGCGTAAAACGTTGCGGCCAATGCGGCCAAAACCATTAATTGCTACACGAATTGTCATAACCTATCCCCAGACTGTAATTTAATTCTGTAATAAAATTACATTTTTTGTCATTCTTTTCAAGTGCAAAAAAGTTATGCATTCGTATTTTGTTAATCCAGGCCTTGAATCTGGAGTAGACTGTGGTAGTTAATTTTCCCTAACCATTTACTTTTCCGAGCAAAAAGCGGGTCGCTGGAGCCTTTATGGACAAACAATTACTTTCTGATCTGATTGCCTTCACTGGCATAGAAACACAATTTACCGACGCTTGGGGCAACCAATCAGAAGTTGCAGAGAAAAACTTACTCACGTTATTGGCCGCTCAAGGATTTGCTGTGGACAATGACGCCCTTGCCCGTGAGCAATTGTTGGAACGTCAACAAGACCACTGGGAGCAATTATTGGATCCAGTCTCAGTGCAAAAGTCCGGACAAGATACTCAGATCCAACTGAAGTTACCTATAGTGCTTGCCAATACCGCATTAGAGCTGGTCTTGACCACCGAACAGGGAAAAACATATCACTTCACTCTAACCGCGACAGAAGATGCAGAGTTAAATCAGGTGATGGTATTTGATGGTGAAGAATACCAGCAATATCAATGGACTTTGCCAGTGCTGCTGGAGCAGGGGTACCATAGTTTAAGTCTGACTATAGGTGAGCTGGACTTTGTGCAATCGCTGATCATTACACCATCTGCCTGTTTCCAGCCTGCCGAATTTAAGAAGCAAAAACAATGGGGCGTATCGGTGCAATTGTACTGTGTGCGTTCAGAACAAAACTGGGGTGTCGGTGATTTTGCTGATCTGCGTTTTCTGCTGGGCCATTTAGCCAAACAAGGTGCCGATTTTGTCGGTTTAAATCCTATCCATGCGCTTTATCCAGCCATGCCGGAATCCGCCAGCCCTTACAGTCCTTCATCTCGCCGCTGGTTAAATATTATCTATTTAGCAGTACCAGAAATGGTTGGTTTTGAGCAATGTCAGCAAGTAAAACAGCTGGTCAGTGCGCCAGGATTTAAACAACAACTCGAAGCTGCCCGGGCTGCAGACTGGGTTGATTACACTGCAGTGACTCGCTTGAAGTTGCCTGTGTTAAAAGCATTGTATCAATGGTTTACTGAGCATCAGGCTGAACATCCTGAACTTGCACAGGCATTTTCTGTATTTAAACAACAATCTGGTGAAAGTTTATTACAGTTGGCGCTGTACGATGCAATTCATGCCCATTTAATCCAAAAAGACATCCATGCCTGGGGCTGGCCTGTATGGCCTGAAGCCTGGCAAAGACCAGATAGTGAAGAAGTGCTGGCGTTTGCCAAAGAGCATGCCCACGAACTGGATTTTTATTGTTATCTGCAATTTATGGCCCGTGAACAACTTGCTAAAGCGCAAGCCTTTGCCAAAGAGCAGGGCATGTTATTGGGCTTGTACCGTGATTTAGCTGTAGGTGTCAGCGAAGCTTCGACTGAGATTTGGGGTAACCCGGAATTGTATTGCCGTGGTGCCAGTGTAGGCGCGCCGCCTGATATTTTAGGACCCAAAGGCCAAAACTGGGGTTTACCTCCTATGTTGCCTTACCAAATGTTCCAGCAAGCTTACCGGCCTATGATCGATTTATTCCGCGCCAATATGCAAAACTCAGGTGCGCTGCGTATTGACCACGTCATGGCTTTATTGCGTTTATGGTGGGTACCGAAAGGCGCCGAAAGTGCAGGGGATGGCGCTTACATCTATTACCCAATTCAGGATTTATTAGGTATTTTGGCCCTTGAGTCGCAGCGCCACCAGGTGGTGGTAATAGGCGAAGACTTAGGCACAGTACCAGATGGTATTCGTGAAATTCTGGCTGAATATGGTATGTATTCGTACCGGGTATTTTTCTTTGAAAAAGCCGAAGATGGTGGTTATGTCTCTCCTGGACATTACCCGGTGCAGGCTATGGCCACTCTGACAACTCATGATATGCCAACCTTAATAGGCTACTGGCATTGTGGAGATTTACATTTAGGCAAAGATGTTGGCTTGTATCAGGAGCATCAACTGCCAGCTTTATTCCAGTCCCGCCATGAAGATAAACAAAAGATCTTAAACTCTTTGCATGGCCATCAGATGCTGGACCCTAACTTTAGCCACAGTGTCGATCAGGTGGGGATGAGTACAGAACTGAGTTACGCTATTCAGCGCCATGTCGCCAAAGGCTCCAGTCAGTTATTGTGTTTACAGCTGGAAGATTGGATGGAAATGACACAACCAGTCAATATTCCCGGCACCAGCGATGAATACCCGAACTGGCGACGTAAGTTGACTATGACGCTGGAACAACTGACACAACAGCAAAACGTCAATCAATTGTTGCAGGATCTGACGCGCCTTCGTCGCAGTTAAAAGACCCAAAAGGACAGACTGCTCGTTGAATTTTTGAGGCCATAGCAAAGAGCTAAAGCTATGGCTTCAAATAATTTGGCTATAAAACTGCCATAACTCCATGGCAGTTTTAGTGTAATTTGTTATCTTAGAAACTAAGACGGTAAAAAAATCAAAAGGATAGTTCATGTCCGTAACTCAGTTAGCCTCCGCCAGTTGTTCTTCTCCATTCTCTGTATTGTCCTGGCAAAAAGGTGCAACCAAAGGTTTAATGATCCGTGCCTACTTGCCTGATGCCGCCAAAGTAGAGGTTTTTGATTTTGCGACTGGCAAATCTTTAGGTTTGATGACAGCTCAGGCTGTATTGCATGGCTTATTTGAGCTGGAATTACCCACTAAACGCAAAGCAAGTCCGTATTATTTTCAGATAGAAACCCCTCATCAGCATAATTATATGTTGTTGGACCCTTATCAGTTTCAGGATGAAGCTTATTACGCTGTGCATTTTGTTAATAGCAAGCCAGAGAACCTTTATAAACAGCTCGGTGCACAACTGGTTGAACTCAATCTGGGTAAAAAGAAACTCAGTGGCACTCGTTTTGCTGTGTTTGCACCTAATGCGTCCAGCGTCAGCCTGATTGGAGATATGAACCAGTGGGATGGTCGTCGTCATCCGATGCAGCGCACTGAATGTGGTCATTGGGTGCTGGTGATACCAGAAGTTGGGGCTGGTGTGCGTTATAAATTTGAGATCAAAGACGCTTTTGGTAATTTATTGCCACATAAAGCGGATCCTTTAGCTTTTGCCGCAGAGCAATACCCGTCTCATGCTTCTTTAGTCTACGACCACAGTAAATATCAGTGGCATGACCAAGAATGGCAACAGCGTCATTTTGACCCTTATCATCAGCCGATGAGTATTTATGAGTTGCATCCGGGGTCCTGGAAACACAATCAGCATGGCGAGCCTCTGAGCTATAACGAGCTGGCGCTTGAGCTTATTCCTTATGTACTGGATATGGGTTACACCCATATTGAATTGCTCCCTGTGATGGAGCATCCATACTCTGGCTCCTGGGGTTACCAACCTTTGGGCTTATTTGCTGCGACCTCACGTTTTGGCACACCCGATCAATTTAAAGCTTTTGTGGATGCTTGCCACCAGGCTGGAATAGGGGTGATTTTAGATTGGGTTCCGGCACATTTCCCTGAAGATGCGCATGGCCTAGCACGTTTTGATGGCAGTCATTTGTACGAATACGAAGATCCGCGTCGTGGCTGGCATCCGGACTGGAATTCCTGCATTTACGATTACGGCAAAGACCCTGTCAGGCAGTTCCTGGTGGCGAGCGCCTTGTTTTGGCTGGATTATTTCCATATTGATGCGCTGCGGGTGGATGCAGTGGCTTCTATGTTGTATCTGGATTATTCCCGCCGTGATGGTGAATGGGTGCCGAATATAGACGGGGGCAACCATAATTACGAAGCCATCAGCTTGTTCCGTTGGCTCAATAGTGAAGTCTACAGCCAGTACCCTAAAGCCATGATGATTGCTGAAGAGTCGACGTCCTTTAATGGTGTCACCCGGCCTGTGGATTTGGGCGGTTTAGGTTTTGGTTTTAAATGGAATATGGGCTGGATGAATGACAGCTTGCGTTATATCAGCAAAGATCCAGCCTATCGTAAGTTTCACCATAACGATTTAACCTTTTCTATGGTGTATGCCTTTAACGAAAACTTTATTTTGCCTTTATCACATGACGAAGTGGTGCATGGCAAAGGTAGTATTATCAATAAAATGCCCGGTGATGAATGGCAACAAGCCGCTAATTTAAGGGCTTATTACGCCTTTATGTTTGCCCATCCAGGCAAAAAGCTGAACTTTATGGGCAATGAATTTGGCCAGGGGTCGGAGTGGGATCACAATCAACAGTTGCCGTGGTTTTTATTGTCCTTTGAAAAACACAAAGGGGTACAGCAACTGTTCCGTGACTTAAACCTGACCTACAGAAGCTGCACGCCACTGCATCAGCTGGATCACGATGCTCAAGGCTTTCGCTGGATTAATTATCAGGACGCTGAGCACAGCACCTTAAGCTTTTACCGTCTGGATCAGCAAGGTCAGGCTGTGTATGTGGTTAGTAACTTTACGCCTGTGCCTCGAAGCGGCTTCGGTTTGTCTGTGGCACAACAGGGCGAATACGAAGTGATCCTCAATACCGACAGCGAATATTATTGGGGCAGCAATTACCCTGTGGGTGAATATCTGCTGGCGTATCCTGCTGCTGATTTTGGTTTAAATTACAAGGTTCAACTGGATTTACCGCCCTTGTCGACTCTGTACTTGAGAATAAAAATAAAATGACTACCTTAGCAGAGCAGAACCCTGAATGGATAAGCAGTACAGGCACTGCCTATCCTCCTGGCCCTAGCCAGACAGGAGCTCACAGCTGGAACTTTTCCGTTTACGCACCTGATGCATCGGCGCTCTGGTTATGCTTGTTTTGCCCCGATACTGAAGAACCTCTGGCAGAAATAGAGTTTTTCGCCCGCACCGGTGAAGTCTGGCATCTGCATATTGAAGGCATTGAAAGCGGCACTTTGTATGGCCTGCGGGCCGCAGGGGTGTGTCAGGCAAGTTCAGGCCTGGTGTTTGACCGAAACAGATTATTAATAGACCCTTATGCCAAGCAACTGAACCGGGCTTTAGTCTGGAACGAACGACTCTATCAGGTTCACAGTCACTATATGGTGCCCAAAGGCGTGTTGGCCGCACCAGAGTTTGATTGGCAAAACAGTAAAAAACCTCTGATACCTCGCGAGAAGACCATTATTTATGAAGCCCATGTCAAAGGGCTAACGAAGTTGCATCCGGACGTGCCCGAAGCGCTTCGTGGTAAATATCAGGGTATGTGTCATCCGGCTGTGATCCAACATTTAAAAGAGTTGGGCATTACCACAGTACAGCTGTTGCCTGTGGCCAGCTTTATGAGTGAACCCCGCTTAGAAAAACTGAAGCTGACTAATTATTGGGGTTATAACCCGATAAACTTTTTTGCTCCTGATGCCCGTTATCAGGTGGATGATGCGGTGACAGAGTTCAAAGAGCTGGTGCGTACTTATCATCAGCATGGACTGGAAGTTATTCTGGATGTGGTGTTCAACCATAGCGCAGAAGCTGAAGAATACCGTTTAAGTTTCAGAGGCTTAGCTAACAGACATTATTATCTGTTTGAAAATCATGCCGACATTACCGACTACCAGCAAAATTGCAATTACAGTGGCTGTGGCAATACGCTGAATGTGGCTCATCCTGTCACTCAGCGTTTGGTGCTGGACGCACTGCGGTATTGGGCGACAGAAATGCAGGTCGATGGGTTCCGCTTTGATTTAGCTGTGACCTTGGCCCGTGAACATAAGCGATTTGATGCCTATGCTACGTTTTTACAGGTGATAGCGCAGGATCCGGTGTTGAGTCAGGTCAAGCTGATTGCTGAGCCCTGGGATTTGGGGCCTTTTGGTTACCAGCTTGGACAATTTCCGGCGCATTGGTCGGAGCTAAACGACAAATGCCGTGATACTTTTCGCTCGTTCTGGCGACAAGACCCAGGCCAGTTGCCCCAATTTGCCACCCGTTTACTGGGGTCACGTGATATTTTCCAGAAACATCACAAACCAGCCTGTTGCAGTGTGAACTACATCAGTTACCACGATGGTTTTACCTTGCAGGATATGGTGTGTTATCAGGATAAACACAACTGGCTGAACGCAGAGCAAAATCGCGATGGCCATGGTCATAATTTAAGTCTGAATTACGGTGTTGAAGGCCCCAGCAGCGATGCCGACATTCTGCAGAAACGGTTTCAGCATAAACGTAATCTGGTCGCCAGCCTGATGCTCAGCCAAGGTATAGTGCACTGGTTGGGCGGAGACGAGTTGAGTCAAACTCAGCAAGGCAACAATAATGCCTATTGTCAGGACAATGAGATGAGCTGGCTGCATTGGCAACTGGATTATCAGGCCACGCAGTTTCTGATTTTTGTCAAAAAGATGATCCAGCTGCGCCAGCAATTCAGTTGTTTGCAGCAGTTGTCATTGTTGGATGATCAGTATCAGTTGCATGGTGATAAACATCAGGTGAGCTGGTATTTAGCGGATGGCAGTGTAAAACAAGACGAACACTGGACCGACCCCTACAAAACCAACTGTGTTTTTGTCATTGAGCATTTAAAAGATCATCAGGCCATGCTGGTGATTATTAACGCCGGTAACACAGAGCTTCAGGTCGATTTACCGAAAAAAAGCTGGCAGCTTTTGCTTGATACTCGGTTTGAGACCGGCGAGATGCTGGAAAAATCAACAACCAGAACCCGTTATCTGCAGAGCGAGCGATCTTTATCCATCTGGACCTGAGTTTTTTCAGCTGAGCTTTTTCTTTATCGATAGTTTTCCAGTATAATCGCGGCCACTTTTGCAGTGCCGGATTTTAAAAGGAAAATCAAATGTCTGAGACATCCGTATTATGTGATATAGGTTTTGTCGGCGCAGGTGTGATGGGGAAGAACCTCATTTTAAACCTGGCTGATCACGGTTATCGGGTTGCCGCTTTTGATTTAGACCATAAAAAACTGGAAGCTGTTATAGCGCAGGACAAAGCCGAGCGGGGCGACAAACCGGCCCGGGTGATCAGCTGCAGCTCTTATACAGAACTTCTGTCGCGTTTATCTTCTCCTCACTTAGTTATTTTATCTGTACCAGCCGGCAAACCTGTGGATGACGTCTGCTTAAAGCTGATTGATGCTGGTATTCAGGCAGATGACATTATCGTCGATACAGGCAATAGCCTGTGGACTGACACAGTACGCCGTGAAAAACATTACGAAGGGAAATTTATTTTCTTCAGTACAGCTGTTTCTGGTGGTGAAGTAGGGGCTCGTTTTGGTCCTTCCTTAATGCCAAGCGGTGACCCATATGCCTGGACTCGTATTGAACCTATCTGGCGCGCAATCGCCGCTAAGGTAGACCCTGCTACAGGTCGTCCGCTCGAGCGGCATGAACCTGGTAATCCTGTGACTGAAGGTGAGCCTTGCGCTACTTATATTGGCCCAGGTGGCTCAGGTCATTACGTTAAAATGGTGCACAACGGCATCGAATACGCTGATATGCAGCTGATTTGTGAAGTTTATCAAGTGATGCGTGATGCACTGGGTATGAGTGCAGAACAAGTTTCTAAAGTGTTTAAAGAGTGGAATCAGGGTATTTTAAATAGCTACCTGATGGAAATCAGTGCTGAAGTGCTGGCGACCAAAGATTCAGAAACAGGCCTACCTTTAGTTGATGTGATCCTGGATAAAGCCGGCCAGAAAGGCACTGGTCTATGGACTGCGGTCAGCAGTCTGGAATTAGGTTGCCCTGCACCTACTATAGCTGAAGCTGTGTTTGCCCGTTCCATGTCGACTTTAAAAGATCAGCGTGTGCTGGCCTCCACCTTGCTGGCAGGTCCGGTGCGCGAGCATTGCACCAGCCAGAGCGCTGAGCTGATGATTAAACAGCTGCATGACGCGCTCTACTGCGCCAAAATCTGTGTTTATGCTCAGGGTTTTGATTTAATGAAAACCGCGGCTGCAGAACATGGCTGGCAACTTAATTTTGCCGAAATAGCTAAAATCTGGCGGGCAGGCTGTATTATCCGCGCGGTATTTTTACAGTCTATTACCGATGCTTATGAGCGTAATGACGATTTACAGAATGTATTGCTGGACCCGTTTTTTGCAAAACAGATTTCTGTCAATCAGATGAACTGGCGCCGTGCCGTGGCTGAAGCGGCTATGACGGGTATTCCTGTGTCCGCATTAAGTTCTGCATTGAGTTATTACGACTCGTACCGCACCGCAGTGTTACCTGCCAATTTGTTACAAGGACAACGCGATTACTTTGGCGCTCATACCTTTGAGCGCACAGATAAAGCCAAAGGTAAAACTTTCCACGTTGACTGGAGTCATAACGACAGGCCGATGCAAAAAATCAAGTAAATAAAAAGCTCCGGAAGGAGCTTTTTACGTATAGGAGTACAGCTGTTAGGTAAAAGCTGTGATATAGCAGCCAAAATGCGGCGACCTGTACTTTGAACCGGAGTAGTAGATGAATAAAACTGAACAAGAGTGGCGTGAGCAGTTAACTGACGAGCAGTACAGAGTGACACGACAAAAGGGCACTGAATATCCTTTTAGCGGTACTTTGTTGCATAACAAAGACACTGGCAGCTATCACTGCGTCTGCTGTCAGCAGCCGTTATTTGATTCGGCAGATAAATTTGATTCGGGTTGTGGCTGGCCTTCATTCAGCAAGGCTATTAAAGGCCAGGTGAAATACGAAAGGGATACTTCTCATGGCATGGAGCGGATTGAAATTTTATGTCAGCACTGTGACGCTCATTTAGGCCATGTGTTTGACGATGGCCCGGCACCTACCGGGCAGCGTTATTGCGTCAATTCAGTGTCGTTGCTATTTAATCAGGACGTTAAAATTTCGGCGGAGTAAAATGCCCCAGTTGCAGCTGAGCTAAGGTATGGTCAGCTGCTTCTTTAATTTTTTCATGGTCCAACTGGGCTTGTTCCAGATATATTTTCAGTTCCTGCAATTCCACATTAAAAGCCCCACTTTGTTGTGCCAGCAAAGCCCAATGGTAAGAGCTGGCGTAGTCTTTCTTTTTGTAAAACATACTGGTTAAAGACGCATAAATCTCTGGATCAACCTGCGGATTTGGTGGATAAAGCGATAGAGCATGGTGTAACAGCTGAATGCTTTTTTCTCTGTCTCTTTTGCTGTAATAACTGACCAACGCCATTTGCAGCGCAGGGGTTTCTAACTGGTTATTTTGTTCTGCCTGCAAAAAGCGCTGCAGATGACTGTCACTTTTATTGCGCGACCAATGGTAATACAACAGATGTGGATCATCTGAACTGACGGTTTCGTTACTTAAGCGTTTGATTTCTCTCAAACTTGTCAGGTAACCAATCATGCGTGTACTGGTTTTTTCTTTTAGTTTGATGTGTTCAATACCAGCAGCCAGTTCAATACATTTTGAGTATTTTTCAAAATCGAGCAATAACTGATATTTGTTTTTGTCCGACGGCAGACGCTTCTCTTCAAAGCGCTGCATAATCAAATCTCGACGCTGCATATTGCAATGGGAGTCGTCATTTAAGTCCGTGCACAAGCCAGGTTCTTTTTCGCAGACAGCACGTAAGGTCAGTTCGCCCTCTGAGCAGGCGCCCAGCATCACCAAGCTTAATGTTAACAGCAGGTATTTCATATCTATCTCATCAGTCCTTTAAGCCTTCAGCATAACGAAGAATTCAGAAAAAATCTTTTTGTAATTGTTGTCGTAGTATTACATGTTCAATTACAATGCGCCTGCCTCAATGTGGCGATGACCACAGGCACACCTCTGAACCTACAAGACGTAAAAGGCGAAACCATGACTCTATCACACGAAGAACAGTATCAACGCAGCTGGCAGGAACGTCAGGAGTACGCTGAGAACATGCAACCTATTATAGGTCGTTTGTATCGTAATAAAGGCATTGAAGTTGTGGTTTATGGCCGTCCGCTAGTGAATGCGACCACTATTGATATCATCAAGGCGCATAAAACAGTAGAACGCTTTGAACATCAGAAGCTGCGCTTAAGAGAAAGTTTTCCGCTTTTAGAAGCCATTTCCAAAATGGAGCTGGCTCCAGGCCGCGTCGATATTGGTAAGTTGGCTTTTGCCTATTTATATAAAAATGCCGGTGAAGGTCAGTCTTTGCAGCAGTACTTAGATAGTCAGCTGTCTGAAATATTACACCGTGGCGATCAAATTAAGCCGGTAGACGTCGTATTGTACGGTTTTGGTCGTATCGGTCGTTTATTAGCCCGCCTGATGCTGGAGCGTTCAGGTCCAAGCAGCAAGTTACGCTTACGTGCCATTGTAGTGCGCGGCGGTCGTAAAGGTGATTTAGAAAAACGTGCCAGCCTGCTGCGTCGCGATTCTATCCATGGGCCATTTAATGGCAGTATCACGGTAGACGAAGAAAACGTGGGCATCAAAGCCAATGGCACTTTTATTAAAGTGATTTATGCTGATTCACCTGATCTGGTGGATTACACCCAGTACGGTATTCATGATGCACTGGTGGTGGATAACACCGGTATTTGGAAAGACGATAAAGAATTGTCTATTCACTTTAAATCCAAAGGCGCGGCCAAAGTATTGTTAACAGCTCCAGCCAAAGGTGAGGTGCATAACGTGGTGTATGGCGTGAATCACAACATGATCCAGCCTGAAGACCGAATTGTGTCTGCGGCCAGCTGCACGACCAATGCCATCACACCAGTATTAAAAGCCTTAAACGACGAATACGGTATTAAAAATGGTCACGTTGAAACTGTGCATTCGTACACTAACGACCAGAACTTAATCGACAACTATCACAAAGCTGAACGTCGAGGTCGTGCTGCACCGCTAAATATGGTCATTACTTCAACAGGTGCTGCCAGCGCTGTGGCCAAGGCGTTGCCTGAATTAAAAGGCAAGCTGACAGGAAATGCGATTCGGGTACCTACACCTAACGTATCTATGGCGATTTTGTCGTTAAACCTGAACAAAGAAACCAACCGCGACGAGCTGAATAATTATCTGCAAAAAGTGGCACTGTTTTCAGAGCTGCAGGATCAGATTGATTTCACCAGCTCGACTGAAATTGTATCCAGTGATTTAGTCGGTTCACGTTACGCTGGTGTGGTCGATTCACAGGCGACTATAGTGCAGGACGACCGCTGCGTACTCTATGTGTGGTACGACAACGAGTTTGGTTACAGTACTCAGGTTATTCGCGTCATGAATGAAATGGCGGGAATTAAATACCCAACTTTGCCAGTCAACAAGTAGAAATTGATTTGAAAACAGGCCGCCCCAGTGCGGCCTTTTTTATTATTTAAGGCGGCCAAATCTGTAGCTTCGGCTGAACAGTCGGAAATTTAATGCTATGATGCCGGTCCGTTAAGACTGCAACTTAATGCAGCATCTGTCACCCAACCAAGTGGATATGTTATGAAAATTACCTGTAATTTTGACAGCGGTAATATTGACGTGATCAAAGCCGAACATCCTGCCGATATTCAGCTGGCGATCCGCAAAGACCACAATTCAGATTTCTACCAATGGTTCCATTTCCGTTTACATTCTCAAAGCACTGAACCTCACACTATTCGCATCGTGAATGTCAAAGATTCCGCTTATCCGGATGGCTGGAAAGACTATCAGGCTGTGGCCTCTTACGATCGGGAAAACTGGTTCAGAGTGGAAACTCAACTGGTCAATGAACAACTGGTGATCACTCATTATCCTGAAGCTGAATCAGTGTACTTTGCGTACTTTGCGCCTTATAGCTACGAACGTCATATGGATTTACTGCATCAGGCTCAAAGCTCTGGTATGGCTCAAATTGTTGAGCTGGGTGAAACCTTAGACGGTCGTGATATGAGTATGTTGGTGGTGGGTGAGCCTGCTGATGGTAAGAAAAAAATCTGGATCACAGCTCGTCAACATCCGGGCGAGTCTATGGCTGAATGGTTTGTCGAAGGTTTATTAGACAAACTGCTGGATGAAGATGACGGTGTTGCCCGTACTTTGCTGGAAAAAGCCGTGTTTTATATAGTGCCTAATATGAACCCGGATGGCAGCGTCCGTGGTCATTTGCGTACCAACGCCGCTGGTGTGAACTTAAACCGTGAATGGCAAAGCCCTAGCATGGAAAAAAGCCCGGAAGTTTATTTAGTACGCAAGCAGATGCTGGAAACAGGTGTGGATATGCTGCTGGACGTACATGGTGATGAAAACCTGCCGTATAACTTTGTTGCGGGCGCTGAAGGTGTACCTTCGTACAATGCCAAAATGCAGCAGTTAGAAACCAGCTTTAAAAATGCACTGTTGTTAGTCACTCCAGAGTTTCAGACTGAATTTGGTTATGAATTGGATGCACCAGGTCAGGCGAATTTAACCATAGCGTCCACCTGGGTGGCAGAGCAATTTAAGTGCTTGTCGTACACCCTTGAAATGCCATTTAAAGACAATGCTAATTTACCGGATCTGGCCTATGGCTGGTCTGATGTACGTTCAATGAAGCTGGGACAGGATAGCCTGGTGGCAATACGTGCTGTCGTTGATCAACTGCGATAAACGGACCGTATTTAAAGAAGATGCAGGTCAGCCTAAGCTGGCTTGCAAACTTGTTCTTTTGCTTTATAGTGCGCCATAACTTTCAGAGGGTTTTACTATGGCAATTATTTCCTGCCCACGTTGTGGTAAAAAAATTTCGGATAAAAGTCAGACCTGCCAGCATTGTCAGCTGGATTTAAGCAGTATGTCAGCGGAAAGAAAACACCATTTAGCCATTGAGGCTCAGGATAAAAAAATCCAGAGTGCATTGAATCAGTCTATGTTGGCGTTGATCCTGTTTTTAGCTGGCTTCTGTTTTTTGTATTTTTGGGCTTTAGAGCCGGATGGTTATGAAGCCATGGTGTCACAAGGCATGATCGCCGCTGGTTTTCTCTGGTACATCTACGGCAGAGCCCGCCTGATTTATCTGAAGCGAAAAAAGTAATATGGATTTCAAAGCTCTTGTACTGGCGATGTCGCCTGATACCTATCAATCCTTGTTAGACACAGTAGCCACAGGCCGTTGGGCTGATGGTGTTGTGCTTTCTGATATGCAAAAAGCTCATACACAGCAACTGGTGATGGCTTATCAGGCTTATGTGCTTAAATCCACTGAACCCTACACTATAGGGGCAGACGGTCAGATGGTGGTTAAATCCAAAGCTGAAATGAAAAAACAATTCCCTCAGGACTCTTCGATAGCAAGGTTTGCGCATGATGATCTTTAAACGTTGGTTTGCGCCTAAATGGCAACACAAAGACGCTGCAGTGCGGCAACAGGCGATTGCTGGCTTAAATGTAGATGCCCAGCACAAAGAAATTCTGCATGAACTCGCTTTTAATGATGGCCACGAAGCAGTGCGCCGTGCAGCTTTGGAGAAACTCAATGAGTTTTCCTTATGGTGGCAAGCCAGCAAGCAGGATAATGCTGAACGCTTAAAACAATATGCAGAAAGTCAGTTGGTGCAAATGGTGTTGGAAAATCGCATTTCTGCGCCGTTAAAACGTCAGTTTATTGAAGAGTGTCACAGAAGCAGCATTTTAGAGAAATTAGCTCTGACAGAAGCCGATGCTGATATACGTTTTTCGCTGATTATGCGGCTGAAAAAAACTGAATTGCTAGTAGCTAACCTGCAGCAGGACCTGTTGAGTCTTGAGCAAAAGCGTCAGTTACTGGCGTTGATCACTGATCAAAAGCAACTGGAAAAGCTCAGCAAACAATTAGCAGAACCTTTGGCCAGTGAATTAAAACTGCAATTACAACAGCTGCAACAAGCCAAAGACAAACCCGTTCAGGTGCGTAAGGTGATCAACCTGCTGCTGGCAAAATTAAACGCTGTGCGTGAGCGCGGTGATTTAACGCAGATGCAGCAAAAGTGGCAGCAATACCAACAGGAATGGGATGCTGCTCAGTCTGACCTTGCCTTGCTGGACGATGCGGCTGAACTGACGCAAAAGTTTAATAAAATCAAATTACTCACTGAAGCTGTCTGGGCACCTATGGTGAAAGAACAGCAACAACAGCAAGCACAACAACAAAAACTCGCGGCCTTGAAACAACAGCAGCAACAGCTTGAAACAGAGCTGCAAGCCTTGCAACAAGAGTTGGCACAACTGATGTCAGAAGGCCGGCTGGATGAAACTGATCCCTTAGCAGCAAAGGCAACAAGCTTGTTACAGCAGCTGTCACAAAGTGATTTGGCCGCAGCGGTAAAAACCAATTTGCAAAAAGCCATTACGGCTTTTGAGCGCCAATTGCAGCAATTACCGGCTCAGGCTGAGCAACTGTTTAAACTGACTCGTTTGTTGGCTGACTGGTCTGCTGCAACTATTCCAACAGATGCGGCTCAGTTTCAGCATATCGAAGCTAAATATCAGCAATGGCAGCAGGAATGGAATAAAGGTCGTAAGACTTTAGGCGCTATGTTGCCTGACAGCCTGGCAGAAGCACAACAACAACTGAATGCACAGTGGCAGGCCGTGATGACAGGTTTTGCCGGTCAGGCAGATAAAAATCTGAAATCTGTTCGTTCTAAACTTGCTGAGTTCCGTCGTTTGTATGAAGCAGGCCGTTATAAAGTTCTGTTTGGATTGTTTAAAGGAATTCAGCAAAGTTTTGCGGAATTAACACCAGCTCAGCAGCAACAGCTGACGAAAGATTATCAGGCCGCTGAACAGCAACTGCAGCAACTGAACGAGCTGCAAAACTACATAGCAACACCTCGTAAACAAGAATTAGTTGCTCAAATGCAGGCTTTAGCAGAAGCCACTGACGTTGAAGCGCCAGAGCGAGCAGAGCAGGTAAAATTAGCCCGCGCCACCTGGCAGACGTTGGGACGTGCTGATGAAGCAGTAGAGCAGGAGTTGAATCAGGCTTTTAATCTGGCCTGTGAGCAGGCTTTTGCGCCATGCCGAGACTATTTCGCTGCGCAGGATGAGCAACGCAAACAAAATGCTGTGATTAAACAGCAAATTCTGGCCGATTTAACCGCTTTGTTGGATCAACCTCTGGATAAAGGCTTTGACAGCCAACTGACGGCATTGCAAAAAAGCTGGCGTGAAAGTGGCCCAACAGAATCAGCACTTTATAAGGAATTGGCGGCTCAGTTTAAGACGCTGGTCGATACTCTGAAGGGCCGCGTACGTGCACTGCATGAACAAAACCTGGCTGACAAACAACAGCTGGTTGAAAAAGCGCAGCAGTTGCTGACTTTATCTGTGGATGAAGCCGTAGCAGGAGCCAAGAAGTTACAACAAGACTGGAAACAAATTGGTTTTTCCGGCAAAACGGATCAGCAGCTGTGGTCACAATTCCGCCTGATTTGCGATCAGGTTTTCGCTAATAAAACTGCGGTTAAACAGCAACAAGACCAGCAATGGGCAGAGCAGCAACAGCAAGCTGAAACTCAATTCAGTGAAGTTGCAGCCCAATGTGCACAGGCGACAACAGCTGCGGAATTACATACAGCTCAAGGCGCATTAAAAGCTTTGGATTTACCAATTAAATCGGTCTTATCGCAGCAAAAACAGCAGTTGTTAGCAGAAGTGCAGCAGAAGCTGGACACACTGGAGCAATCTGCGTTTAACGCCAGTTACCAGCAGCTGTTTGATGCTTTAGCTCAGACTGATGTGACAGCAGAAGCTATTCCTACTCGTTTTCGGGAAGATTTTGCCAAAGGCAATGAATCCCAACTGACTCGTGCTCAACTGACGACTGCTATTGAACTGATCAGCGGCAAAGACTGTGTCGCAGCAGATAAAGCGCAAGTGCAGTTGCAGTTATTGTCAGACAAACACAATTCCGGTAAGAGCCTGACTGTGGATGCGTTATTAAAACGCTGGTTAAGTTTTGGTGCTGTAAAATCAGAAGAGCAGGGCTTAGTGCAACGTTTAAAAGCTGTATTTGCCTAAGTACATTCGGAATACTAAAAAGCCAGCGCAATGCTGGCTTTTTGTTATCAACGAAAACGGATTTTTTACAAGGTTAACTCACCTCGCAAACTTTGTTGCATAAATAGCCGTACTTGCTCAGTGCTCAAAGGCTGGCTCAGTAGATAGTGCAGTTTGGTTAAGGTGGCTTCCAGTGTCATATCGTAACCACTGATCACGCCGCACTCTCGCAATGCGTTGCCAGTGGCATAACCACCCATATTCACTTTGCCTTTAAAACACTGGGTGCAGTTGACAATAATGGTGCCGCGCTTTGAGGCTTCTGTTAAGGCTTGCAGTAATTCGGGCTGCTGTGGTGCATTGCCCACACCATAAGATTTAATGATCAAGGCTTTGATAGGCGCTGCGGCCATATTTCTGATCACATCTACACTGATGCCCGGATACAAAGTCACTACGCTGATTGGCTGAGGTGTAATTTGCGCAATTTTTAAGGCTTTGGTTACTGCGGTAGAGGCCAGATGGCCAGCCACTAAATTAATATGAATACCAGCTTCAATCAGCGGGGAAAAGTTCGGAGATGCAAAAGCGTCAAACCCATCTGCATCTGCCTTGGTGGCTCTGTTGCCTCGAAATAGTTTGTTGTTAAAAAACAGCGCCACTTCGGCTATAGGGTAATAAGCCGCCAGATACAGCGCGTTCAATAAGTTCACCTGGCCGTCCGAGCGTAATTGCGCCAATGGAATTTGTGAGCCGGTCACAATGACGGGCTTGGCTAAATCTTCCAGCATAAAAGATAAAGCTGAGGCGGTGTAGGCCATAGTATCAGTGCCATGCAACACGACAAAACCATCGTAGTCGGCATAGTGGCTTTGAATATCAGTGGCAATTTCCAGCCAGTGCGCTGGTGTCATATCGGAGGAGTCAATGACCGGGTGGTATTCGTGAATATCAAATTCCGGCATTTCTGAGCGGTAAAACTCTGGCATGCTTTTCACTGTATCGGATAAAAAGCCGGGCACAGGCACAAAACCATTGCTCGATTGCTGCATACCTATAGTTCCGCCTGTGTAGGCGACATAAATTCGTTTTTTATTCATGACAGAGAAGGTCCTGATCTGTTGTCTGGCTATTGTAATCAACAGCGGCAGGGCTGTCAGGTTTTGTTCGGCTTAATCTTTACTGATACAGTTATTTCATACCGAAATGCATAAAAGAGTAGAGAAAATTAGCAAAAAGTGACCACTTTGCACAAATGCTGAGCAAACGAATTAAAAGCGATAGAAAAGCACTTTACAAAAAAAGGCGAGACCCCTAATATGACGTCCAACGCGGAGGGGTGGCAGAGCGGTTTAATGCACCGGTCTTGAAAACCGGCGAAGGTTAATAGCCTTCCGAGAGTTCGAATCTCTCCCCCTCCGCCATTAAAACCACCTTAAAGGTGGTTTTTTTATACCTTCAATTTTCCTATCTTATTGGTTTGTAAGTTTTTTCTGGATTATCCCCAATAAATTTGTGTTACTTATCGCATTCGCTGATGAAGTACTTGAGCTTTGGCCTGTCTCTGCTTTATGCTCGGATATAATAGAGCTAGACTGGAGTAGTTCACCTTGGCACCGGAGAGATCAAATTGATTAATGTTTTATTAGTGGATGATCATGAGCTGGTTCGGACCGGCATCAGTCGTATACTAATGGACGAACGTGGCATTAAGGTTATAGGCGAAGCCATTTCTGGTGAAGCCGCTATCCAATTTTGTCGCGCGCAAACACCGGATGTGGTGCTGATGGATATGAATATGCCTGGCATGGGTGGTATGACGGCCACTAAACGTATTTTGCATTATTGTCCTGAAATCAAAATTCTGGCCTTATCTGTCTCTTGTGAGGAGCCGGTTCCAACCAAAGTGATGCAATTAGGCGCTTCAGGTTTTATCTCCAAAAATGCAGCTCCCTCAGAAATGGTCAGTGCTATACGTAAAGTGCATGCAGGGGAGCGATATATCTCCGGCGAAGTCGCGCAAAAAATGGCAATGAGCCGCGTGACCAGTAGTAACCAGAACCCTTTTGAAGAATTATCTGACCGCGAAATGCAAATTATGCTGATGATCACCCGTGGTCAGAAGGTCAATGATATCGCTGAGTTACTAAATGTCAGCGCAAAAACGGTCAATTCCTACCGCTATCGCATGTTTGAAAAACTGGATATCAGCGGCGATGTTGAATTGACGCATTTAGCTTTACGCCATGGCATGATCGACATTGCGAAGTTATAACTGCCTCCATGATATTTAATACTGATGTTTGACGCCAAAAGCTTCCTGAAAACCGCGCCCCATATGCCGGGCGTGTATCGTATGCTGGATCAGAAAGAAACCGTCATTTATGTCGGTAAAGCCAAAGATCTGAAAAAGCGCCTATCCAGTTATTTCCGACAGAATGTTTCCGGTAGTAAAACCCGCGCTTTAGTTAGCCATATTCGTAGCGTTGAATTAACGGTCACACAAAGTGAAACCGAAGCGCTGATTTTAGAAAATAACCTGATTAAGCAGTACCTGCCTAAATACAATATTTTGCTTCGTGACGATAAATCTTACCCTTTTATTTTAATTACCAATCATAAGCATCCGCGCATCAGTTCACACCGTGGACCTCGTAAAGTGGAAGGTCAGTATTTTGGTCCTTATCCAAGCGCAGGCGCTGTGTGGGAAAGTTTAAAGCTGCTGCAAAAAGTATTTCCTATCCGCCAGTGTGAAGATGGCTTTTACCGCGCCCGCACCCGGCCTTGTTTGCAATACCAGTTAAAACTCTGTTCAGCGCCTTGTGTTGGCAAAATCTCAGATGAAGATTACGCGGCTGAAGTTAAAAACACCTCACTGTTTTTATCTGGTAAAAGTCAGCAGTTGATCGAACAACTTGTGCAGCAAATGGAAAAAGCCAGCAGTGAGATGGCCTTTGAAAAAGCTGCTCAGTTTCGCGATCAAATCGTCAGTTTACGCAAAGTACAGGAACAGCAATACGTTAGTGGCGATCATGAAGAAATGGATGTGATAGCGCTGGAGTGGTCGCACGGAGTTGCCTGTATTCATGTGCTGTTTATCCGTGATCATAAGGTGCTTGGCAGTAAAAATTTTTTCCCTAAAGTGCCTGCAGGTTCTGAACCTGAAGAGATTTTACCGTCTTTTTTAGCCCAGTTTTATTTAAGTGGTGCCGGTGGCCAAATGGTACCGAAAGAGCTGGTTTTAAGCGAGCAGGTGGCCGATGACGAGCAATTGGCGCAAGCCATCGGTGAATTAGCGCAGCGTAAAGTGAGTTTTGTTTATGCCAAACGGGGCGAAAAAGCACGTTATCTGGCTTTAGCGCAAAAAAATGCGCAATTGGCTGCTGCCACTAAGTTGTCCGTCAAAGAGCAGGTCGCAGTGCGTTACCGTGAGCTGAAACAGACATTAAAGCTTGATCGTCTCGATCGGATGGAGTGTTTTGATATCAGCCATACCATGGGGCAATCAACCATCGCTTCTTGCGTGGTATTTGACGGGCAGGGGCCAAATAAAAGTGAATACCGCCGTTTTAATGTCGAAGGCATTACGCCTGGCGATGATTATGCAGCCATGTTATTTGCGCTAAATAAGCGCTATGGCAAGCTGACCGATGAAAGCCGAATCCCGGATTTGATTTTAATAGACGGTGGTCAAGGGCAATTGACTCAGGCGATTAACTTTTTCAGTGATTGGCCTTTTGCGAAAAGACCCTTACTGGTAGGGGTGGCCAAAGGCACCAGCCGTAAACCTGGTCTTGAAACTTTAATTTTGCCAGATAACCCGGCAGGCTTTTCTCTTGCTGCTGAATCGCCAGCTTTGCATTTAATTCAGCAAATTCGTGACGAAGCGCACCGTTTTGCTATCACAGGCCATCGCAATAAACGCGGTAAAGCCATTATTAAAAGCCCGTTAGAAAATATCGACGGAGTAGGTGAGAAACGCCGACAAGCTTTGTTACAATACCTCGGTGGTTTGCATGGCGTGATGCAGGCCTCAGTGGACGAACTCGCGACAGTACCGGGAATTTCCAGGCAACAGGCCGAAAAGATTTACCAGGCATGTCACAATAACTAAAAATTTGTGCCGACTTTGAGAAGTAGTGTTATGTGGAATATTCCAAATCTGTTGACTATGTTCCGATTGTGTTTGATCCCGGTTTGTTTATTCTGCTTCTACTCTGAATTGGAACACGCCCGTTTTTTTGCTGCTTTTGCCTTTTGGTTTGCAGCTATTACTGACATGTTAGATGGTTATCTGGCGCGTAAGATGCAACTGATGACACCCTTTGGAGCGTTTTTAGACCCGGTGGCAGACAAATTAATGGTGGCTGCAGCATTGGTGTTGATAGCCGTCGATATGCAAACGCTGTGGGTGACTATTCCGGCTTTTATTATGATCAGCCGTGAGATCTTAATTTCAGCCTTACGTGAATGGATGGCGGGCGTAGGACAACGTGCTCAGGTAGCCGTATCAGAAGTAGGCAAATACAAAACAGCAGCTCAGATGTTGGCATTGATAGGCTTGATTTGGCAACCTGTGGGTTGGCTGACCGATTTAAGTATGGCGTTGCTTTATATAGCCACTTTATTGACTGTCTGGTCTATGTTGGTTTATCTGAAAGCATCCTGGCCAGCGCTGAGTAAATAAGCGGAAAAAGTTTGCAAAAACAGCAGTGAAGCTACTTTTTGAGCAAACGAATTTAAAAGCATAAATTTGTGGTTGACGTAAAAGCATAAACCAGTAGAATGCGTCTCGTGTTACGGCGAATGGCCAGTAAAAAGCGGGCATAGCTCAGTTGGTAGAGCGCGACCTTGCCAAGGTCGAGGTCACGAGTTCGAGCCTCGTTGCCCGCTCCAAGTCGTACGCCAGATGGCGGGTTGGCAGAATGGCCATGCAGCGGATTGCAAATCCGTCCACCTCGGTTCGACTCCGGGACCCGCCTCCATTTAATGCGTTACTTGGTTAGATGCTGTTGGCTGTAATACAAAATTGAAAAGTGTTTGCCCGGGTGGTGAAATCGGTAGACACAAGGGATTTAAAATCCCTCGCTCGAAAGGGCGTGCCGGTTCAAGTCCGGCCCCGGGCACCATCTCAATAGCAAGATGTTGAGACAGGTTAAAAAACCTGAAATACCAAAGCAGATTATTGTCTGCAAAATGCCTAAGCGGGCATAGCTCAGTTGGTAGAGCGCGACCTTGCCAAGGTCGAGGTCACGAGTTCGAGCCTCGTTGCCCGCTCCAAATTTGAAAAAGCAGCCTTACGGCTGCTTTTTTGCGTTTTAGGTTCTGAAAAACTGTGGTCGTGTTATTTACTGTTAAAAAAGCGGCCACAGACCGCTTCTTCACAAAGACTATAGGTAAAGCCTATCTCACCAGCTGTGGCCCTAACCACAGACTAAATAAGCTAATAGCCACTATACCGACCAGATTCAGTACTAAACCTGCCCTGACCATATCTTTGATTTGTAGCTTGCCTGAGGCAAAGACGATGGCATTAGGTGGGGTGGCGACTGGCATCATAAAGGCGAAGCTTGCAGCCAGTGCAGCGGGCACCACCAGATAAAGCGGAGACAACTCCATAGAAATAGCAACAGGGCCTAATAACGGCAGAAAAGCCGCAGCTGTCGCTGTATTGCTGGTGACTTCAGTCAAAAAGATGATCAGACTGGTCACAGCAACTAACAGCAATACAGGAGGCACACCCTCTAATAGCTGCAGTTGTTGTGCTAATAATTCAGCCACACCGGTTTTTTGTATTTGGTCAGCCATACTCAGGCCGCCTCCAAACAGCAATAACACGCCCCATGGCAGATTTTGACTATCTTTCCATTCTAAAAGTGCGGTGCCAGAGCCTTTTTCCCCTGGTAATACAAATAATAGAGCAGCAGCACAAAGGGCGATCACTGTGTCACTGACAGGTAAGCCGGTCCATTTAACCAGCCATTGCTGGCTGATCCAGCTTAATGCGGCCAGCGCGAATACCATTAGCACTAATTTTTGTGAACGTGACATCTCACCTAAGGCTTTTAATTGGGCGGGTGTGTCATTCTGAGCAAGATCAGTTTTGGGCATACGAAAATGGATTTTAGTCAGCCAAACCCAGCACACAACCAGCATAGTTAAAGCCAAAGGCACACCCAATATCATCCAGTCGGCAAAGCTGATTTGAATACCATAACTTTTTGATAAATAAGCAGCCAATAAGGCATTCGGTGGGGTACCAATTAAGGTGGCTATGCCACCTATGCTTGCACTATAGGCGATACCAAGTAATACAGCTTTGCCAAAGTGGTCCTGTGTTGAGGCATTTGCCATAGCGATAATAGATAAACCTATAGGCAACATCATCACAGCTGTGGCTGTATTGGACATCCACATCGATAAAAAGGCAGTGACAGCCATCACAGCAGCAATTTGCAAACCAGGTGAAGACCCCACCATCGATAGAGCTTTCAAAGCAATACGTTTATGCAACACTGTTTTTTCCATCGCAATGGACAGAAAAAAACCGCCCAAAAACAGAAAAATCAACGGATGCGCATAAGGAGAGGTCGCGGCGTCCAGCTTATCTATACCGAGCAGGGGGATAAAAATCATAGGTAACAAGGATGTCACAGGGATAGGCACTATTTCGGTGATCCACCAGAGCACCATCCAAGCCATTAAACCCGTCACCATCCAGGCGGGTTGACTCATTTGTGCTGCAGGAGGAGGTAAAAGAATAGTCAGCAAGAGTAATAAAGGGCCACAGAGTAGCAGTACGCGGCTGGAAAAAAGCGACATATTAAATCCTTATGAAAAGAAACCGGAGCCAGGCTCCGGTGGGATCAGAAGAAAAACTTCATACCTATAGCGGCGGCATGATCGTGATCGGTTTCAAAATTGAGTTTGGACAGAAGTAGATAGGCCGTCAAATTTTTTCGCCATTGATAATCAACTCCAATACTATGCAAACGGGCTTTTTCTGCATGTCGGGTTTGACTATCATCTTGCTGCCACTGCCATTTGTAGGTCCAGTCGTCGCGCTGATAACTCAGCTGTGCCAGCCAGGCATCGCCTTCGATGTTGCGTACAACATGTTCGCTGTGCTGATACATCAGGCCTGCGGCAAGCACAGCGCCATCCAACTGCCATAAAGGCATCTGAGCTAATAAACGCTCTGCGGTGATATTATTCAGTTCATCCGTGCGGCCATATGCCAGATACAGAGGATATTTTTTGAACGCCGGATCACCATAACCCAACACCCAATCATAACCACCTGCTATTTCGTCGCTTGCACCTGTCTGCCAGGTTGCTGATAAATTAAACCCTTCAATGACTGGAGACTGATAACTCACCACATTTTCCAGTCGATCCTGATCCGGCGTAATTTGCGCCATATCGGCAAGAGTTTCGTTAAATAAATCGATTTTTCCTTCAGACTTTTTAAACTTGGTGTCGTTTTTACCAAACACCAGTTCACCGTAGGTACCGGCAACACCAATGTAAGTGTTGCGTGAACCTAGGCGCTGATCTTTGTTGGCATCATCCAGGCCGTTCACCTGCCACTCGTACACAGCTACAATGGCCAGCCCATCAGTCAATTGATGTTTAGCTTTCACACCTAAGCGGGAAAATGGAGCTTCAATCTGCCGACCTTGGTCGGCATAGCGGTAGAGTCCTTTATCAACATCCAGCGCCTGTAATTCAAGTTTACCGTACCAATCCCATTCAAAAGCGCTGACATTTGAGGTTGCAAAAGCCAGAGTGCAACAGATAGCTGCAGATAAAGAAGATTTAACCATGTTGCACCTCAGCCGTCGTCACTGTCTGAGTATTTTGTTGAGGAGTTGCTCCCTGAGCCAGCTCCTTATCCAGTTGTTGCATATCCAATTCACCACACCATTTGGACACCACCAGAGTGGCGACACCATTACCAATTAAATTCGTTAAAGCTCTGGCTTCAGACATAAATCTGTCTATGCCTAAAATTAAGGCGATACCAGCCACTGGTACAGAACCTACTGAAGCTAAAGTAGCGGCTAATACAATAAAACCACTGCCTGTGACTCCAGCTGCACCTTTCGATGTCACCAGTAACACAGCCAGCAAGGTGAGCTGCTGGGTTAAATCCATTGGGGTATCAGTAGCTTGTGCAATAAAGACAGCAGCCATGGTCAGATAAATAGCGGTGCCGTCGAGGTTAAAGGAATATCCTGTTGGGATCACTAAGCCTACTGTGGATTTAGTCGCGCCCAGTTTTTCCAGCTTGGCCATCATACGAGGCAACACAGATTCAGAGGATGAAGTACCTAAGACGATCAGCAACTCTTCTTTGATATAGCGAATAAATTTGGTAATTGAAAAACCGTGGTAACGGCAAATAGCACCTAACACAACAAAAATAAACAGCAGGCAGGTGATGTAAAAGGTGGCCATTAAACCGGCTAAAGACCATAAAGTCGCAATACCGTATTTACCTATGGTAAAGGCCATGGCGCCAAAAGCACCAATAGGAGCAACTTTCATCAGCATATGCACTATGGCAAATAATACCTCAGAGCTTTTTTCAACATAACCAAAAATCAGGTTTTGTCGGCCACCTAAACGCTGCAAAGCAAAGCCAAACAGGATAGAAAAAAACAGCACTTGCAGCATATCGCCACGGGCGAAAGCATCAAATACGCTGCTTGGGATCACATTGAGCAGAAAATCAGTGGTACTTTGCATCTGATCCGGCGCAGTGTATTTACTGATGGATTGTTGATCCAGGCTGGCGGGATCTATATGCATGCCGACACCAGGCTTAACGACATTAATCACCACTAAACCAATCACTAAAGCTATGGTGGAGACAATTTCAAAATAGAGCAGGGCATAACCGCCTGTTTTCCCAACTTTTTTCATATCTTCCATACCGGCTATACCCACCACGACGGTACAAAAGATAATGGGCGCGATAATCATTTTAATCAGCTTGATAAAGGCTGTGCCCAAAGGTTGCATAGCAGTGCCAAGCTCCGGGTAAAAATGACCTAAAAAGATACCTATGCTGATAGCTAACAATACCTGGATATAGAGGCTGGAGAGCAGCCTTATGGTTCTGTTTTTCATTATTATTGTCTCTCTGGTTATGGAGAAAATCTCCCTGTCAGACAGTCAATAGCAAAGAGGAAGCCAGCTTTTTTGGTTTGAAATAACCTATTAAATTCAATAGGTTGAATTGATATCATTCGATTAATGAGAACTCGTGTGTGGATTTCCGCATAAGCTTTCAAGGCTGCTGTCACTTAAACCACACAAAGTGTTTTTTAGTCTTCGTTTTTGTCCAGAAAGTCGCGGCGGGTCAGTTGGTATTTCGCCATTTTGTCGTATAAGGTTTTGCGGGGTAAATCCAGCTCCGCCATCACAGCTTTGATTGCGCCTTTATGCTGATTTAAGGCCTCTTCCAACAGCATTTTTTCGTAATATTCAACCCGCTGTTGCAGGCTCATACTGCCTGTGATGCCATCTTCCGCTTTATGTTGCTGCGTGCTAAAAGCCACCTGAGCACCCATCAATACATAACGTTCCGCCATGTTGCGCAGCTCACGCACGTTACCAGGCCACTGATGCTGTGCTAATTGCTGTAGTTCAGTGCTTTTCAGCGGAATATATTCTTTATGAAAACGAGCTGCTGCGATGCGGGCAAAATGTGAAAACAATAAAAACACATCATCTTTACGCTGCCGCAATGCTGGCAGCTGTAAGTCAACCAGGCTTAAGCGGTAATACAAGTCACTGCGAAATTCTCCTGTGCTTGCCAGCTGTTTTAAATCCATTTTACTGGCAGCTATCACCCTAATATCTAAATCTATCGCCTGGTTTGAACCCAAACGAGTTACTTTTCGCTCTTCCAGTACCCGCAATAGTTTGACCTGCAAAGACAAAGGGGTACTTTCAATTTCATCCAGTAATAAAGTACCGCCATTGGCAAACTCAAATTTACCTATACGTTTTTTATCTGCACCGGTAAAAGCACCGGCCTCAGCACCAAAGAGTTCACTTTCAATCAGCTGCTCAGGTATAGCGCCACAGTTAATAGCAACAAAGTTATGCTGGCGTCTGTCACTTTGCTCATGCAAGTAGCGAGCAACCAGTTCTTTTCCTGTGCCGGTTTCACCATAAATCAGTACATCAGCTGGGGCGTTGATCACGGCATCCAGAGTACGACGCAGCTGCTGCATAGCCGGGCTTTGGCCTAAAATGCGCAAACCGGGTTGTTGTTCGCGTTCAACCGCCGCCTTTAGTTGACGGTTTTCCAGTACTAAATGACGTTTTTCCAAAGCCCGGCGACTGACTTCCACCAAATGATCATTATCAAAAGGTTTTTCCAGAAAATCATATGCGCCTTGCTGCATGGCTTTTACGGCCAAAGACACTGCACCATAACCTGTCAGCATCACCACAGGTATTTCGGCATCTATCGCATGAATTTTTTGCAACAGTTCAAGGCCATTCAATGCCGGCATATGCATATCTGTGATCACTATGCCACTGTAACCCATGCTGATTTGTTTTAGCACTTCAGCAGGATTGGCAGTGGTAAAACAAGGCAAATCTTCGAGCTTACACAGCTGACTGACTGCGCTGCGAATATCGGCTTCGTCATCAATAAAAATAATAGCCGGTTGCTGTTGTTCTAGAGTTGCCATTTAAGATCCTGTTTTTGCGATAGCAAGCGAAATAATAAACTCAGCGCCTGCCGTAGGGGCGTTACGTACTTCAAGCTGGCCACCAAAAGACTGCACTATACGCTGCGAAATAGACAAACCCAGCCCCAATCCATCCCGTTGTTTTGTGGTAAAAAACGCTTCAAAAATGCGCTCTAAATGATGAGGTTCGATCCCAGGTCCCTGATCACGGATATGAATACTGACCTGCTGCTGTTGAGTTTTGACCACTATATGAAAAGTAGCATCAACCACTCCTGTCATTGCTTGCACCCCATTGGTCAGAATATTCACCAGCACTTGCTCAAGCTGAATAGGGTCAGCTAACACTGTGGGGGACAGATCCGGCAGCTGCAACCGGATTTTTACGCCTTGTTGCTGGCATTGATGCTTAACTATACCAAGGGCGTCCAGAATAAGTTTGTTCACCTGCACCAGTTGGTTTTTGCCGGAGCTTTTGCGGCTGAAATCTTTAAACTGCGCCACTATCACACTTAAACGCTGCATCAACTGTCGCATCGCCTGAATATTGGTTTTGGCGTCAATCAGATAACCTTTGTCGATCAGCTTTTCTGTGGTTTGGGCATAACTTTGTAATGCGGTCAGCGGCTGATTTAGCTCGTGATTTAAAGAAGCTGATAGGGCCCCTATAGTGGCAAGTTTAGCGGTTTGCACCAGCTGTTGCTCGGTTTGGGCCAGCTCTGTTTCAGTTTGCTCACGTCGCTCTATCTGCCGTATGAGCTGGCTGTTGGTTTCAGCCAGATCTTTGGTCCGGGCTATCACGCGTTGTTCCAGCTGTTGATTGTGTTGCACTAATTGCAGATGACGTTTTTGCCGTTCACGTCGAACCCAAAATGCCAGTAGTGCAGAGCTGTAGAATAAAGTCACCAGCAAAAATGCCCACCAGAGTGAGGAGCGATGAGAAGCAGGAGAGGCCAGCACAGTTAAGGTCCAGCCAAACTCAGGCAAAGCACGTTGGTAGGGTAAAAAACTTGCGGCTTTTCCGTCTATTTTCAGCTGCCACAAAGGATAGCCTGAAGCCAGCATCGCAGAGCGAACGGCATAATCCATAGGTTGGATAGCCTGGGTAATATAGCGCTGTTGTTCAGGCGGACTAAGAGCTTTGCCGGACAAGCTGGTTAAACGCCATTCTGCCACGCTGGACAAAAACACCTCATCGCTTTGCCCAGTCACCATAAAGTGGCTGTCAGCTAAACCTGCAATTTGTTGCTGATGCTGTTCTATAGGTTCCAAATCCACTTTGGCCACCATAACAGCCAGGATCTGCCCCTGTATACGAACAGGGACGCTGTAGTAATACCCCCGGCGTTCACAGGTATGGCCCAGTGCGTAATATTGCGCATTCTGGCCTGCCAAGGCATCCTGAACATAAGGTCTGAAGCCAAAATCACGACCCAGATAATAAATTCTGCCGTGGGCATTAGAACTTGCAATCACAATTCCTGAAGGATTCACCAGATATAAATCAGCCACATCAGCACTTCGTTGCAACTGAAACAAATATTGATTCAGCTGATCCTTGCTGTCAGGAAGTTCTAGCAATAGGGATTGCAGCAGGCCGGAGTTGGCAATTTGCTCTGGTAAATCGGCATAACGGCCAATTTCATAACGAATAAAAGCAGCGAGGTTGTCACTTTGGTGCTGAGCCTTCAGAGTCAGCTGACGGTAATTCCAGTGCTGCGCCGCAGAAGCCGCCAGCATCAACACCAGCAGATAACCACAAAGCAGCAGGAACCAACGCAGCTGTTTGCTCATTAGTTCTGTCTTTGGCTTGGATTAGCTTTAGGCGTGGCCAAAAGCGAGGCTTCTTCAGTTTTGCTTGAGCTTAATAACTTAGCTTCCAGTTCTGCCATTTCGGCCTGGGTCAGTTCACGGTATTGACCTGCTTTTAGTTCAGCCAAACGTACATTCATAATACGGACACGTTTGAGTTTAGTGACATTAAAGCCTAAAAATTCCGTCATACGACGAATTTGCCGGTTTAAGCCCTGTGTCAGAACAATATTAAAGGTCTGGCGGGAAATTTGTTTGACCTGACAAGGCAAAGTAATGGTCTCAAGGATAGGCACACCAGAGGCCATTTTACGCAAAAACTGCTCTGTAACAGGTTTGTCGACCGTGACTACGTATTCTTTTTCATGTTCATTACCGGCGCGCAGAATTTTATTGACGATATCGCCGTCATTGGTCAAAAAAATCAGCCCTTCAGATTCTTTATCCAACCGGCCTATAGGGAAAATACGTTCGGGATAACCCATGGCGTCAATGATGTTGCCTTTGACATCCAGCTCTGTGGTGCAGGTAATACCCACAGCTTTATGGTAGGCCAGATAAACCCGCCGAGGTTTAGCTTTGAGTGGTTTGCCTTGCACCAGCACCTGGTCTTGTTCTGTTACTTTTGTGCCCAAAGTACCAGGCTGACCGTTTACAGTCACCAGACCCTGTTCAATTAGTTTATCGGCTTCCCGGCGTGAACAAAAACCTGTGTCACTAATAAATTTATTTAAACGAAACAATGTTGTTTGCTCCACAGCTTCACACCCGGTAGTTGAAAAAGGACGATAGTTTAGGGGCTCAATGCATCAGGGGCAAGGCCGCTGTTTATTTTAGAGCAGAAAACAAGACGGGTATTGGCAAGACGGGCGGATGAGGTACACTTGCTGCTCATTATCCAGAAGGGACTACTGATGTTACCTATTCAGCACTATTTCCCCCAAGCCGATGCCTTAGTTTATGGTTGCATGGGACTGGGTGGCAGCTGGGATCAACCCACAACCAGTAAAGAGCAACGTGACTTATCTTTTAGCGCTATAGATGCCGCTCTGGACGCTAATATTCGTTTTTTTGACCATGCGGATATTTATACCAGAGGCAAAGCCGAAGCCGTGTTTGGTGAGTATCTGGCAGCTCATTCCGGCTTACGCGAACAGCTGATCATTCAAAGTAAATGTGCGATACGTTTTGCTGACGATACAGCGGTTGGGCGTTATGACTTTAGCAAGAGCTACATCGTTGAGTCTGTACATCAGTCATTAAAACGACTGCAAACCGACTATTTAGATATTTTATTGCTGCACAGACCGGATCAGTTAATGCTGATTGATGAAGTGGCTGAAGCTTTTGCAGAGCTAAAACAACAAGGCAAAGTCAAAGCTTTTGGTGTATCCAATTTTGGCTGGCCTCAACTGCAGTTGCTGCAATCAGCCTTGCCTGAGCCTTTGGTCGCCAATCAGCTGCAAATGAGCCTGAAGGATTTAAACTGGCTGGAGCAGAATGTTCTGACGGCTATGCCGGATGGTGCGGCTCATCATTTTAGTTATGGCACTGTGGAATACTGTCAGTTGCATAAAGTGCAACTGCAAGCCTGGGGCAGTCTGGCGCAAGGTTTGTTTACTGGCGGTCGTACGCCTGAAACTGCAGCTCAACAGACTACAGCTGCATTAGTTGCATCATTAGCTGCGGACTATCAAACCAGTCCTGAAGCTATAGCTTTGGCGTTTTTACTGAAACATCCTGCAGCTATTCAGCCTGTGATAGGCACAACTTCGCCAGCGCGTATCGCGGCGTGCCAGAAAGCCTTAACAGTCAACTTAAGCCGTGAACACTGGTATGCGCTTTATGTCGCCGCCAGAGGTAAGGCATTACCTTAATCTCTGCGCAATAAAAAAGGGCCATCAGGCCCTTTTTTAAACTGAATGATAAGACACTACTTAGCGGCAGGCACAGACTGCAAATACTGACTGTTTGGCTGCTTTAAAATAGTCTGCCAGGAACCGTAAGTCGGGTTGGCTAATACAAACCATTTTTTGCCCCAGTAGTCCTGGTAGGTATCCACCAATGTAGAACGTTGTTCTGGCGTGATATTTTTCTTCACATCGGGCAGGAAATCGCCAAAGTCATCGCCAATCGACATTAAGATACGAAAGTCTTTGGCAGCCAGCAGACGTCGGCTTTCTTTTTCGCTGCTCCAGAGTGGTTGTTCTGACTTTAACCAAATTTGTGAAGCATCAATTTTTTCTATACCTACAGCTTTTAAATTACGCAGCGTATCGGCTTTTTGTGGGCAGCTATCATTTACCCCTGCACGTTTTTCGCACTCTCTATTGCTGATATAAAGCACTTTGACGCCAGCAGCTTCAGCTTTGTTGACAAAAGACACCGCGCCCGGTACAGCTTTTGCTGAAGCCATAGCGACCCATTGGTCCCAACGTTTAGGATCGTAGCCTGCATTTAATAACACGCTTTGAGCGGCAACAGGGGAGTTATCCAGAATAGTCTCATCAATATCGACAATAATAGCGGGTGGCAGTTGCTGGAAATTCTCTTTCTGGTTAGTCAAAGCGGTCCAGTTTTTATCCGCTATCGCCAAAGGCAGTTGTAAAGTCGCGGTTTGATAAGTCTGAATAGCACTGGCTTTAAATTCTGCTGAACTTTGATACCACAAGGTGGAGTTCATATTGTCATGAGTGTTGGCTTGCATGGTAAAAGAGCACAACATTAAGCTGCCCAGCAGCAAGGAGTGAGAGAGGTTCATTAGGACTCCGTTATAAGGATAAAAAAGACAAACATAAAAAAAGCCCCCGCACCGCGGAGGCTTGCGACTTAGGCTTTATCCGCGCCGGGCTCATGTTTAGAACCTTTATCGGACAGGTTATTTAGTGAAATAACCTTAGTTTTACTGATCTTATGACGATAAATTTCACGCAGATAGTGAATAGATTTTTTCACACTGTCACGGGATAAACGAATGTCATTAATAGAGACAAACTTGTCTTTATTACGAATAAGCTCGCGGTATTTTTTCTCGTACATAGGTTTAATGGCATACCAGTTGGTATCGAGAATTTTTGCCGGATTTTCAAACTCATGCAACATAGTGTCTAAACGTTCTTCGTCAAAATGATCGTCCCGGATAAAGTCCAGCATGGCTTTGTCCAGCGAGTCGTTAAAACGATAATCGTCTTTGGCAAAACAACGTTTGATAAAAGACACAATCAAGGTCAGGAAGTCATCACTCAAACACGGACTCTTAACAATCAAAGTAGTCAGCGAGATATTGGCTGAAGCGCCAATCACCAGCGCGTAACGCTTTAACGTCGTGTTCGGGAACAGGGTATTTAAATGGCTTTTCAGGCGATTTAAATCCATATACGACAGTTTGTAGTCTTTTGGTAACGAGATAATAGACACGACGGACGAGCAGTTCTTAAAGAAGTGCAGGTCTTTTAAGTCTTTTGGATCGTAACCACTTTTTACATAAGAAGCTAAAGCTTCGCGGTAACGGCCAGATTCGATAGGTAACAAACTGATGCCTTCGATGGCTTGCGTTACTTTATTAAAGTGGGGCAGGTCAATGGAGCGGAAAAACAGGTCGTCAATATTTAGACCGCTGTTGCTGTTTTTATCAAACAGCTTCAGTTTATCCACTGCAGCAGGAGTACTTGGGATCACAGACTCAGCATAAGCCACAGCCACAGGGCCTGCCAGACTCATAAATAAGTCGTTGGCATCTAAACGTATGGTTTCTCCAATGTCGATACCGGCACGGCGGAAGTAGTTTTCGTCGTAGTCTGTGGTCACAGCCTGAGCTGTTAAAATGTTGAAAATCTGCTGGGAAATATACTGGTTGGCGTATTTTTCCATCGCATTGACGTCAATATGCTGAATTTCACCGTCATCGGTTTCTTCGGCATAACGCATGATGTCATTAGAAATCAGCATCATCGCGTTCCAAGGGCGGATGCGGTGCATCACGCTGGATTCGGCGCTGTCTTCATTTTCCAGGTTGTAGGAAAAATCCCATTCTTCAGCCAGATACTTACATAACAAACGGCCTGAGTTGATATGCAGAGCTTCTGACATCTCCACGCCGTGATCGGTAATATTCGGCAGAATACAGATACCGCTGGTGAAGATAGGTTCAAATACAAAAGAGTGGCCAGCGTTGGCTTCATTTTCCATTTCTGGTCTGGTGTCAAAAGTTTTAGCCATATAAGCGTACTGCTGGGCCAAACCAAACTCAGACGCCATACCTGAACCTGTACCACCGCCCGCACTGAAAATGTAGAAATATAAGCGAGATTGGTTGGCTTTGATGCCACAAGAATCAATCAGGTAGGAGTGGATAAATTTCCAGTCCGGGTTGGAAAATTTCTGTGTGTCTTTGTTCAGAATGATTTTCGCTAAATACTGACCCAAAATAGGAGCGTTACCTGCACCACCAGCATGGACTTCGGACAAGTCCATAATTTTCATTTTGTTATAGTCTTGCAGGAAATTGGATTTTTCACCTTTATGAGAAAAACGAATACGACCTTCGATATCTTTATCCAGGTCACCCAGCATCACCAGAGGCTCAATCAAAAACACTGGTTTCACCTGATGCGACTTATCAAGATTCAGGCCTTTTTTGATCCAGCGTACAGGGCGGTATTCGGTTTCTTTTTGCTGACGTTCTTCAATATTAAATTCATTCATATAAAAGCTGCGGGCATTGTAAACAAGAGAAGCCACATCAAGCGCTATATTAGAACCGCATCGGCCTAAGCCAATTAAACAAACCGAAGGAAACTGTTGCTGTCGTCTGTTAACGTCTTCAACTTCTGAAGCTGGAATAGGGAATACACTATTTCGCAAGGCATCCAGATTGGACAGGATCCGACTCAGGTCGCGTTCAGTGAAATACATATAGCGGCCAGAACCAAAATTCAGGTCAGCTTCAGTTTCAGTGGCGGAGAATGGACGCACTGTTAAATTTACATCGTCTTTACCGGCGCTGCTTTTTATCACTTTTGTACTCATGGATAACCTTCCAAGCTGTTTTTATTGTTCTTAGCTACTTCGATCTGAGTCATAAACATAGACTTAGCTGTCTATTATTACAATTGGCATGAAGTACAGTACAGCAAAATTATCGAAGAGAATTGAACTTTTTGATAATCAGGAAAATAAAATTGAAAAATATCGCACTAATTCCGCATCAAGATGAAATAAATGGGATCAGAAGCTGTCGATTTTAGTTTTTGCTTCTGATCCCATCCCCCTGACTTTTACATATTCGGATAATTTGGACCACCAGCACCTTCCGGGGTCACCCAGGTGATATTCTGGCGAGGGTCTTTAATATCACAGGTTTTACAGTGAATGCAGTTTTGCGCATTGATCTGTAATCGTGGCTGATTATTTTCTTCCACTATTTCGTAGACACCTGCAGGGCAATAACGCTGTGCAGGTTCGTCGTACAAAGCTAAATTCACCTGAACAGGAATAGATGCATCGGCCAGTTTTAAGTGGCAAGGCTGATCTTCTTCATGGTTGGTGTTGGATAAATACACTGAAGATAAACGGTCAAAACTGAATTGATTGTCGGGTTTAGCGTATTGAATTTTAGGAGCTTCGGCCGCTGGTCGTAAGGTTAAATGATCAAGAGTGTCATCTTTTAGCGTAAACGGCAGTTTGCCTGCGAAAATATTCTGATCCAGCGTATTAAAAGCTCCGCCCCAGAACGAACCAAATTTATGCATGGCAGGGCCAAAGTTGCGGCTTCGGAACAGCTCGTCGAATAACCAGCTTTGCTCAAAATGCGCTGCAAATTCAGTTAAATCTACACCGGTTTTATCTTGCTGCAATGCCTCGAAAATAGTTTCAGCGGCCAGCATGCCTGATTTCATCGCGGTGTGGTTGCCTTTGATTTTGGCGAAATTCAGCGTGCCAGCATCACAACCCACCAATACACCACCGGGGAAGGTCATTTTAGGCAAGCTGTTCAGGCCACCCTTAGCGATAGCCCGGGCGCCATAAGACACACGTTTACCACCTTGCAGATATTGTTTAATCACAGGGTGCTGCTTATAACGCTGAAACTCCTCAAAAGGGCTCAGATGTGGGTTGCTGTAGTTCAAATCAACAATAAGACCAACCACAATCTGTTGACCTTCAGCGTGGTACAAATAACCGCCACCGCTGGTATCTTGTTGTAATGGCCAGCCAGCGCTGTGCACCACTAAACCTTGCTGATGTTGCTCTGCCGGTACGTCCCAGATTTCTTTAAAACCCAAAGCATAATGTTGTGGAGAACAACCTTTATCCAGTTCAAAGCGGGAAATCAGCTCTTTACCTAAATGGCCACGGCAACCTTCAGCGAATACAGTGTATTTACCACGAAGCTCCATCGCAGGTACGTAGCTGTCTTTCTGGCTGCCGTCATGGGCAACACCCATTTCACCTGTAACCACACCTTTGACTATACCATCTTCAATCAGCAGCTCTGCGGCGGTAAAGCCCGGGAAAATTTCAACACCCAGCTGTTCAGCCTGAGTGGCTAACCAGCGGCATAAATTACCGATAGACACAATGTAGTTGCCTTCATTGTGCATGGTTTTAGGCACCAGAAAATTAGGCAGCTTTTGCGCATTTTGTTCATCTTTTAACAGATAAATGTGGTCATGCGTAACCGAAGCGGTCACTGGCGCATTCATTTTTTGCCAGTCAGGGAATAATTCATTTAAAGCCCTGGGTTCAAACACTGCGCCGGATAAAATATGGGCGCCCACTTCAGAGCCTTTTTCAACAACACATAGACTTATTTCAGTGCCTGCTGTTTTGGCTTGTTGAGCTAAGCGGATAGCACTCGACAAACCCGCAGGGCCTGCACCAACTATCACTACATCAAATTCCATCGACTCACGTTCAACCACAACAACCTCAACTTATCCATCTTTTTTGTCTGGCTTTTTGCCTTGTTCTGCTGATGGATGATTAACTTGACATAAAATTCATAACTTCTGCTATTTGCTAGGGTATTTCAGGTTGACGTTAACGTCAACAGTAAGTAGATTGATGACCTGGAAAGAATCAGCTTTACCTTAACGTCAACTTAGTGCTGAGTATAGCGGCCGAATGGGGTTTTTATGAAGATTTTAGTACCGGTCAAACGGGTCATAGATTACAACGTCAAAGTACGGGTAAAGGCCGATCAAAGCGGTGTGGATTTAGCCAACGTAAAAATGGCGCTCAATCCGTTTTGTGAAATTGCCGTGGAAGAAGCTGTGCGTTTAAAAGAAGCAGGCATTGCCACTGAAGTGGTGGTGGTTTCTATAGGTCCTGCTGCTGTGCAGGAGCAACTGCGCACTGCTTTAGCCTTAGGCGCAGATCGCGCGTTGCAGATTGAGACCGAATTGAGTTTAGATTCGCTGCAAGTGGCGAAATTATTAAGCAAAGTAGTAGCTGATGAGCAGCCGCAACTGGTGATTTTAGGTAAACAAGCCATAGACTCAGACAACAACCAGACAGGCCAGATGCTGGCTGCATTAACTGGTATGGGTCAGGGCACTTTTGCATCAAAAGTAGTAGTGGCTGATGGCAAAGTAAAAGTCACCCGCGAGATAGACGGTGGTTTACAGCAAGTAGAGCTGAGCTTACCTGCTGTAGTTTCAACAGACTTGCGTTTAAACGAGCCACGTTATGCTTCATTGCCTAACATTATGAAGGCTAAGAAAAAGCCTTTGGATGTAAAAGCGGCAGACAGCTACGGGGTGAACTTAAGCTCTAACGTCACGACGCTGAAAGTCACAGCCCCTGCATCCCGTCAGGCTGGAGTGATCGTAAGCTCTGTGGATGAGTTAGTAGCCAAATTAAAACAAGAAGCGAAGGTGATCTGATGAGCATTTTAGTGATAGCGGAACACAATAATCAGAGCCTGAAGGCGGATACTCATAAAGCCGTAAAAGCAGCCAGCCAGATTGGCGGTGATATTCATCTGTTAGTGGCTGGCTTTAATTCTTCTTCAGTGGCCTCAGAAGCGGCGACATTGCGAGGTGTAACTAAGGTATTACATGCCGATTCGGCTGTGTATCAGCATCAACTGGCAGAAAATGTCAGCCTGCTGGTGACTGAACTGGTGAAGGATTATCAGCATGTAGTAGCCAGCGCGACCACCAACGGCAAAAACTTTTTACCACGTGTCGCAGCTCTATTAGATGTCGCACAAATTTCCGATGTGATTGCTATTGAAAGTGCCGATACTTTTGTTCGTCCTGTGTATGCAGGTAACGCTATTGCAACAGTAAAAAGCAGCGACGCTATTAAAGTGCTGACTGTGCGGTCTGCGGCTTTTGATGCGGTAGATACTGGCAACAACGCAGCCATTGAAACTATCAGTGTGGCTAAAGATGCAGCTGTATCGGCTTTTGTCAGTGAAGAACTGACGAAATCAGAGCGTCCTGAATTGACGGCTGCCAAGGTCATCATCTCTGGTGGTCGTGGTATGCAAAATGGTGAAAACTTTGCGCTGTTAAACGGCATTGCCGACAAGCTGAATGCTGCTATTGGTGCATCACGCGCCGCAGTGGATGCTGGTTTTGTACCGAACGATATGCAAGTAGGCCAGACAGGTAAAATTGTTGCGCCAGATTTGTATATTGCTGTGGGTATTTCAGGTGCTATCCAGCATTTGGCTGGTATGAAAGATTCCAAAGTGATAGTGGCAATTAATAAAGACCCTGAAGCACCCATTTTCCAGGTGGCTGATTACGGTCTGGTAGGCGATTTATTCGCAATTTTGCCTGAGCTGGAAGCCAAGATTTAACCTTTACCCTCTTTTGATTGAGTAAAGAGGGCCAAGCGGGCTCTCTTTACTCAAGTTAATAAATTGCTTACAAATTTCTTTTTTAACTCTCTTGTTCCCTTTGCTTTGGATCTCTAAGATAGGCGATTAATGCGCCGTTGCAGGCTTTTCGCCATTTGGGTGATCACGCTGTTCAGGAGATAAAAATGAAAAAAACGTTAACTCTGGCTGTGCTTGTGTTGTCACTTGCAGGCTGCGCTACAGTTCCTGCTAATAAAGACAGCTTGACTACCCAGTTGGATGGTCCTTTAGCGCAACTGCAGCTCGACACCCGCCAGTTGCAGTTAAGACTGGAGCGGTTAACCGAAAACAAAGAGTGCGAACAAGACAATCAGTGTAAAGTAATTGGGGTTGGAGCTCGTCCTTGTGGTGGGCCGGATCAGTATCTGATTTACTCCACACAGCAGACAGATGAAAAAATGTTAAGCTATACCAATGAACGTTACCAGAAGCTAAAAAAGCAACAAAATGAAAAGCTTGGCTTAATGTCTACTTGTCAGATGCTGTTGCCGCCGGTGAGTGCTTGTGTTGAGAAAACATGTGTAATAGAACAACCAGCCAGTTGATCTTTGTTATCCGGATGATGTAGAGAGAACCATGACCACAGAAGCTTTGTTTGTGTTAAGTAGTATTTTGGCTGTGGTTTTGCTTTGTTGCATCTGGGGCTTGATCCGATCCCGTACCCAAGCAGCTCAATTACAACAACAACTCGGATTGCAACAAACCACAAACCAGCTTCAGGCACAACAAAGCCAGCACCACCAGCAGTTGTTACAACAATATCAGTTGCAATTGCAGCAGGCTCAGGATGACTTTAAAGATTTAAGTTACCAGCAGCAAAAGTACGCCGCTGAACTCGCTCGCAGCCAAAGCCAGTATCAACAGGTGTTTGAGCTCTGGACAGAGTTAAAACAGCAGTATCAGACGCAGCAGCAAGACTATATGCAGTTGCAACGTGAACACAGTGCGCTGCAAATCAGTTTAAAAGAAAAGCAGCAGCATTTTGCCGAGCAGCAGGCGTTATTGCAAAACAGCAAACAGCAACTCAGCCTTGAATTTCAGCAGTTGGCGCAGCAAATTTTTGAAGATAAGTCGGTACGCTTCCAGGCTTCTAATCAGGAAGCTTTAAATAGCCTACTGAACCCGTTTCGTTTGCAGTTGGACGCCTTTAAAAGCAAAGTGGAAGATATTCATCTCAAAGACAGCCAGCAGCAAGCGCTTTTGAATCACGAACTGCAGCATTTAAAAATCCTTAATCAGCAGATCACCGAAGAAGCACACCAACTGGCTGTGGCATTAAAAGGCCAGAAAAAAACTCAGGGCAACTGGGGTGAGCTGGTATTGGAAAATGTGCTGGAGCGCTCAGGTTTAAGAGCAGGGCAGGATTACCAGTGCGAGTTTTCTGTTACTCAGGAAGATGGTAATAAACTGCGGCCTGATTTAGTGGTGTTTTTGCCTCAGGGCAAACATTTGATTATTGATGCCAAAGTCTCCTTAAATGCCTATAGCCGTTATATCAATTCAGAAGATGAGATAGAGCGTAAACTGGCGCTGCAGGAACATGTGGCTTCGATGGCTGCCCGCATTAAAGAGCTGTCAGACCGTAATTACCACAAGTTGCCTGGCCTGAATTCACCCGATCTGGTGTTTATGTTTGTGCCTATTGAGTCGGCTTTTGTGGAGGCGTTAAAAGCTGATGAAAGCTTGTTCCAGCAAGCGCTGAATCAAAATGTACTGGTAGCGACGCCTACCACTTTGTTAACCAGCCTCAATATTGTCCGCCAGTTGTGGCGCTACGAAGAGCAGCATAAACACACGGCTGAACTCGCTAAACGTGCGGATGCTGTGTTTAACAAACTCCGTACCTTTCTGACGACTTTTTTAAGAGTCAAAGAGAGCCTAAACAAAGCGCAGGAAGCCTATGAGACAGCCGAAAGTCAGCTGTACAAGGGCAGGGCGAATCTGGTGAAACAGGTCAACGAATTTAAAGATTTAACTCCTGCTATTCAGGCTGAGTTGCCGGAATATTTTGTCGAAAAGTCTCAGATTGAGTTTGATTCAGAGCCTTTACCAGAGACAAAAACCTCGTCGACTCCATAAAGCACTATGGAGCTTTGAGCTGTCAGGTTTATACTAACGGCCTTTTTTGATTGCAGAGAATTTCAGTGAGTACTTCAGATTTCAGCGCCTTTATCCAACTCCTCCGGCAAAAGCTTGAAAACTACAGCTGGCAAAAGCTGCTGTTAAGCAATTATCAGGGCGAGGATAGCAGCCTGGTGCGGATTGAAGTGCGGCCTGTGGTGTTAAAAGATGGTGCGCATTTAAGTTTTTTATACCGGCATAAAACCCGGGATATCACCAAAAACTTTGCTGTAAGCGAAGGACTGCAACTGATCCAAGATTTATTAGGCACAGAATTCAAAGCTGCTCATTTCACAGCTTCCGACAGTGAAACTCAATTGAGTGTCAGTAAAAAGGGCAAAGTGTTAAGCAGCACAAAAGCGATTAAGCAAGCGGCTGTCAGCTCGGCAGTTTTAAGTCATGATAAAGAAAAGCAGCGCTTCCTGACGTTAGACCGGCCTTTTTTGCAGCAGCTTAGTGTCACCGATGCCCAGCATAAGCTGGTGCCGGCTATGTCGCGCAAATGGAAGCAAATCAATAAGTTTGTCGAAGTCTTTGACCGGGCTTTAAGTCAAACCGGCTTAAAACAAAAACCTGCAGTGCATATTGCCGATTTTGGCTCTGGTAAAGCCTACCTGACCTTTGCGGTGCATGATTATCTGACACATCAGTTGGGGCTTGATGCCAAAGTGACAGGTGTCGAGCTGCGTCAGGAGCTGGTGGATTTATGCAACGGCGTCGCCTGTGATTTAAATTTGCAGGGCATTGGTTTTGAGCAGGGCGATGTAAAACATTTCGAGGCCAAAGGCATAGACGTGATGATAGCCCTGCATGCCTGTGATATAGCCACTGATTACGCTATTCATATGGGCATTCGCACCGGCGCTTCGATGATTATGTGTTCGCCCTGTTGCCATAAACAGCTGCGGCCGCAACTCATAAGCCCACCACTACTGCAACCTATGCTGAAACACGGCATTCATTTAGGTGAGCAAGCCGAGATGCTGACCGATAGCCTGCGCGCTTTGCTGCTGGAGGCTTATGGTTATGATACTCAGGTGTTTGAATTTATATCCTTGGAACACACCAGTAAAAATAAAATGATTCTGGCTGTAAAAAGTCAGAAACCCAAAAATCGTCAACAACTGCTCTCTCAAGTGCAACAAATCAAAAGCTTTTACGGCATACAGCAGCATTGCCTGGAAGAGTTATTAGTGCAGTCAGACTGACTTGGCCAGCAGGGCACTTTTATTACATAGAAAATCTGCCAGTAGCCAGCACCCCAAGATTTAATTCGTTAATTTGCTCAAATTGTGAAAGCGGTAAATACTGAATAAACAATGCGGTATAGCTGGGGAACATCTGTGGTAAAAGGCCTTTGGTCCTTATTGCTAGGGTTTGTGCTGCTTTTGGTGAACGTAGCCTATGCATCTGAACAGGTGCGTCAGGTCTATAGCCGCTTTGTTGCTCTGGAACAGAACCAGGCTCATATCTCCTCTACTGCACTAGCGCAGGATCATGCTGGCCAAATCTGGCTTGGCACTCAGCATGGTCTTTACCGTTTGAACGGGTCTGAAGTCACAGTGTTCAGAGCCGATGCGACCGATCCTGATTCGTTGTCAGCTGATTGGATCAGTAGTTTACTGGTGGATCAACAGGGAGTGTTGTGGGTTGGCACCCGTTACGCGGGTGTGAACCGATTTAATGCGGCTTCAGAAAGCTTCAGCCGGGTGGCATTGCCTGCAACCCTCAACAATGGTTCCAGTGAAATATCTGTGTTGTATCAGGATCCGCAGCTGCGGATTTGGGTTGGCAGTTATGGTGCAGGTTTATTTCTGTTAGAACCGCAACAACTAAGCCTGACAGCTCAACCATTGTCTGCCCGAGTGGATGGCGTCTCCAGTATCCACATCAACGATTTATTGATGGCAGCAGATGGCGTCTTGTATCTGGCTTCAGGTGACGCACCTCTGCGGACTTTATCCGGCACAGGTGGGGGGCTGATTGCCTGGCATCTGGAGCAACACTCCGCTAAGGGCTGGCATAAAGTCGATAACGGGCAAGCTGCAGGGTCCATTAATAAACTTCATCTGAAAAACCCTCAGCATTTGATGCTGGCCAGTTTTAGCGGAGGTTTGTTGCAGCTTGATATAAGTTCTGGGGAGCTGACCATTCCCTTGCAACCAGCAACATTACGTCAGGCTCAATTAACCGACATGCTGCAGGATGAAGCCGGCGGTTTGTGGCTGGCAAGTTACAATGCAGGATTGTGGTATCAGCAGGAGGCTGGCCAGAGCTGGCAACAATTTCAGCATCAGGGCCAATTCAGCGGGGGTTTACCCGGCAACAGTATTTATGCGCTGATGCTGGACAAGCAAGGCACGGTCTGGACTATCAACCAACTGCGTGTGGCAGGTATTAGTCGCTTTGCCCGTCATATCCGAACTTTACCCACAGCAACAGATCAACCACAGCTGTTGCCTGCCAGTGATGTACTAGGGATCGAAGTAGTGAACAGCAGCACTGTCTGGCTGGCTAACCGGCAAGGTGGATTATTGCGATTTAATCCCCAACAAGGCCGCCTTGAAGCTATCCCTATGCCAGATGGTAGCCCGGATTTCAGCGCACGGCAGGTTCGATGGGCGCCTCAACTGGACCTTCTCTGGACAGGTTCAGAGCAGGGGCTTTGGCAATTCAGACCCAAAACACAAGAGTGGCAGCCAGTGCCCTTGCTTGACGATACTCAAGTACAACCTGTCATTAAATCATTGTTTACAGATAGCCAACAGCAGCTGTGGGTGGGTACACGAGGACACGGCGTTTTTATTGTCAGTGCCGATGGTCAACAGATCACAGCACTGAACAGATACAGCAAACCCGGTTTGCCGGTGGATGATATCAACCTGGTGTATCAGGACAGCTTTGGTCTGATCTGGATTGGTAGTGCCGATCAAGGTTTGTTTCTTTACAACCAACAGGATGGAAGGCTGCAACAATGGCAACAAAAGGATGCCAGCCAGCATGGCCTGCAATTTAATGGCATTCAACTGGTGGTTGAAGAGAATGAGCATTTATGGATACATGCAGGTAATTTACGCCATCGCGTACTGCGGTCCAAAAATGCACCAGCGCAGATTGAAGGTTTTAAACCTTATCTGACTGCAGCTGATGATGATGCAGAGCTGCGCTCAGCTCAGTTGTTTCGTTTATTGTATCGTCAACATTTTTTGCCGGAGCAGAAAAGTTACCTCAATCTGGATGAACGGCTTGGTGTACAAAGTGTGACCTGGATAGGATCGTGGGCTGAGCACGAAGGCTGGTTGTTTCGTGGTGGTAAAGAAGGGCTGGATTTCTACCAGATCGATCAATTACCTCAACAATGGCCTTTAAATAGCTTAAAACTGACCAGTCTAAGTTTGTTTAACCAGATAGTTCAGCCAGCCCGGCCAGGAACCCAATCTCTGTTGCCTGTGGTGTTGTCGGCACTGGATCAACTCAAGTTAATGTATCAGCAGGATATGTTCAGCCTGCATTTCTCAGTGCCTGAGTTTATTCAGCCCGAAAAGTTACGTTATCGTTATCAACTCAATGGCTTTGACCGGGACTGGATCCAAGCCAGCCAGCCTGTTGCAACTTATACCCGTTTGCCACCAGGCAGTTATGTGTGGCAAGCAGAAGCCAGCATAGGTGATGGCCCCTGGCAAACTCAAACCTCATTAGCTATTGAAGTATTGCCGCCCTGGTGGATGACCTGGTGGTTCAGAACTGCGCTGGTCGCTCTGGTGCTGTTTAGCTGTTTTTCCTGGTTTCAGCAAAAAATGAAAAGACAACTGGAGATGCGGCGCCAATTGGAGCTTCAAGTCAGTTTACGCACCGAGGAACTCAGCCAAAAAACCAGTCAGTTACAAGAAAAACATCAGGCATTACAGCGCTCCTATCAAGACATCACATTGCTGCAACAAATTAGTCGGGAAATCACAGCCTCTCTGGATTTGAAGCAGGTATTAACTCGCTGCCATTCTCACTTGGTGCAGATGCTGGATGCTCATGTGTTGCTGATTGGCATTTATCGCGAGACAGAGCATAAACTCGACTTTGCTTTTTGGATGGAAGATAACCAGTTGGCGCCACGCTTTGATGTGGATCTAGAACAGGCAGCTACCCCAGCTGTGTTTTGTTTTAACAATCAACGAGAAATGATTATTCGAGAAGCTGCTGAATTTCTTGAGTATTTACCGGTGATCCCAGAGCCTCTCTACGGTGTCATGACTAAATCTGTACTGTATTTCCCCCTGACAGTCAGCGGCAAAGCTGTTGGCGTGTTTTCTGTTCAAAGCTTAAAAGAGCAGGCTTACTCTGATTCGCAGATTGAACTGCTGCGCACTTTAGCCAGTTATGTCGCAATATCCGTGGCCAACGCTGACTCCTTTGAGCAGTTACAATTAACCCAGCAGCAATTGATCACGCAGGAAAAAATGGCCGGACTTGGCTCATTGGTCGCTGGGGTTGCTCATGAAATTAATACCCCTTTGGGTATCTGTGTTACTGCTTCCAGTCATTTACAGGCCGAACTTGATACAGTTCAGCACGCTGTTGATCAGAAAATGCTGCAACAAAGCCAGTTTCAGCGGTTTTTACAGCATTTGCGCGAAGGCCTGAAAATTTTGCAGGTCAACACAGGCAGAGCAGCAGATTTAGTGCAGAGTTTCAAAAAAGTATCAGTGGATCAATCCAATGTTAGTCTGCGAGAATTTAACCTTGCTACTTATGTGCAGGATGTTGTGCTGACATTAAAACCACAGCTGCATAAAGCAGGTTGTGTGCTGGATGTTCAGTGTGACGCTAATCTAGTGATCTATACCGATCCTGGCGCAATAGCTCAGATTATTACCAATCTGGTGTTAAATGCACTGATCCATGGAGTGAAAGACAGACCCGATCCGAGAATTCAACTTAGTTTTAGCCAGGAGGGCCGAACCTTGTTGATGAAGTTCAGTGACAATGGCAAAGGCTTGGACCACCGAGCCTTGCAGCATTTGTTTGAGCCTTTTTACACTACCAACCGCAATAACGGAGGCACAGGCTTAGGAGCGCATATTGTCTACAACCTGGTGACTGTCAGTTTAAAAGGCCATATTGAAGTGCACAGTGAACCTGAGCAGGGGCTGCATTATAAAATCACTTTCCCGGCAAGGCGAGATGGCTAATTTTGCACAAACTCAAACTTCAGATAAAAAAAACTGACTATTGAGTCGGCTGATTGTTGGTTGCGGGAGCCCTGATCTTTGTGAAGAGCGAACCGATGACCTTCGCCACGGGTTATAAAGAGGAGCCCGATGAGCTACCAGGCTGCTCCATCTTCTAAACCCCAAATTTTTGATACAAAAAAACCGACTATTGAGTCGGCTAATTGTTGGTTGCGGGAGCCGGATTTGAACCGACGACCTTCGGGTTATGAGCCCGACGAGCTACCAGGCTGCTCCATCCCGCGTCCGTTTTGATAGTTGAGCAGTAACTATCAGGATTTAAAACATACACATTATTGGTTGCGGGAGCCGGATTTGAACCGACGACCTTCGGGTTATGAGCCCGACGAGCTACCAGGCTGCTCCATCCCGCGTCCGTATCTTAACACCACACAGTGTGTAAGAGGTGTACTGCATTCACGATTCACTTAATTGCTTAAATTGGTTGCGGGAGCCGGATTTGAACCGACGACCTTCGGGTTATGAGCCCGACGAGCTACCAGGCTGCTCCATCCCGCGTCCGTGTTTGCGGGGCGCATAGTAGAGCTTTTGACATAGCAGCGCAAGGCCTAATATCAGTAAATTCCAAAGAAGTGAACTGACTGCACAATTATTAAACGCATAGGTCTTTAAGTAGACGATCGTGGCTATTCCTGAAGTTTCATCGCCGCAAATCTTTGTTTTTTGAGCTGAAAAACATCCCAATGCTTTCGAAAGCGCTTCTGTTATAATGTGCGCCATTTTATTGCAGGGCAGATCATATGTTGGAATTCTGGGCCTTAACATCCAAAGGTGTTGAAGAGCTGTTGGCGGATGAGATCCGTCGTTATCAAGGCGAAATCATTAAATTAGGCATGGGCGTAGTGCGCTTTAAGGCTGAACTTAAAGACGCGTATCAGCTGTGCTTATGGTCGCGCTTGGCGACCCGTATTCTACGCCTGGAACAATCCATCGAAATTGATGCCAACTCTGATTTGTATCAGGTGGCCATGCGTATTAATTGGCCTTCCTTAATGCGGATGGAACAAAGCTTTGCCGTTGAGTGTGTAGGTAAACACCCGACCATAGACAATACCCAGTTTGGTGGCATGCGGGTAAAAGATGCCATAGTGGATCAGTTCCGCGAGCGTTATGATGCGCGCCCTAATGTAGACCGTCTAGATCCAGACGTCCGTTTTCAGGTGCGTTTAGAACGTCAGCATTTCCATTTCTTTCAGGATTTCTCTGGCCCGTCACTGCATCAGCGTGGTTACCGTAAAGAGCAGGGCGAAGCACCACTGAAAGAACATTTAGCTGCTGCGCTATTGTTACGCTCTGGCTGGAAGGCTGATCAGCCTTTATATGACCCATTTTGTGGTAGCGGTACTTTATTAATAGAAGCAGTGCTGATGGCACGTCAGTTAGCGCCAGGCTTAAAGCGTGAAAAGTTTGCGTTTGAACAATGGGGCGATCACCAGCCTGAACTCTGGCAGCAGCTGCGCGCAGAAGCCTTAGGCTCACGTCAGGCGATAGCTGAAGGTGTAACCTTTGTCGGTAGCGATACCGATGAGCGCACTTTACAAAAAGCCCGTCAGAACGCGGCTCGTGCTGGTGTGGCAGATTTTATTGAATTTATTACCCAGGATGCGACACAAATTCAGTCGGCCGTGTGCGAAGGTAAAGGTGTCATTATTACCAACCCGCCATACGGTGAGCGTTTAGGTGACTTGCCACAGCTTATTCCTGTGTATGCTGAATTCTCCTTAGGCTTGAAAAAACATTATCAGGGCTGGCGTTTAGCCATTATTACTTCAAGCCCCGATTTATTGCGGGCGCTAAAGTTATCCAAAGCTAAAAGCTATAAGTTCACCAACGGTCCTTTAGACTGTGAATTTACTATGTTCGATTTGACCGAACAGCAAGTGCAGGTCAATGCCAACAGTCAAAGTGCTGCTTTGTTTTATGCAGAAAGCGAATCTTTTGGCAATCGCCTGAAGAAAAACGTCAAGCAACTAGAGAAGTGGGCGAAACGCGAAAACATCAGTTGCTACCGTATGTATGACGCCGATATTCCGGAATACAACGTGGCGGTCGATTGGTATGACGGCGAAGTGGTGATCCATGAATACGCCGCACCCTCGAATGTTGATGAACAAATTGCACAAAAACGTTTATTTGATGTGGTGAACCTGGTGCCTAAAGTGCTGGGTATCAGCAGCGACAAGCTGGTATTAAAAGTTCGTGAAAAACAAAAAGGTAAAGATCAGTACCAGGCGCTGGCCAAAGCCGGTCAGTACAAAGAAGTCACTGAATATGGCGCTAAGTTTTTAGTGAATCTGCGTGATTATTTAGATACCGGTTTGTTTTTAGACCACCGCGTCACTCGTTTGGCTATTCAACAGCAAGCCAAAGGCAAAAAAGTACTGAATTTGTTTGCCTACACAGGCACTGCTTCTGTGCATGCCGCTTTAGGTGGTGCTTTGTCTGTCACTACAGTGGATATGTCAAATACCTATCTGGACTGGGCAAAGCGCAACTTCCTGATCAATGGTCTGGATGGTAAAGCCTATCAGTTTGTGCAGGATAACTGTCTGGATTGGCTCAAAGGCTGTAAAAACCAGTTTGATCTAATCTTTGTTGACCCGCCAACCTTTTCAAATTCGAAACGGATGGAAGATACCTGGGATGTGCAACGTGACCACGTTAAGTTACTGACTATGGTAGGGCGTTGTCTGGCACCCAATGGCAAAGTGATATTTTCCAACAATAAAAGACGCTTTAAAATCGACAAAGCAGAACTGGAAGAAGCGGGCTGGATCATCAAAGATATTTCAGCACAAAGTTTACCGGAAGATTTTAAACGTAACCCCAATATTCACGTCTGCTTTGAGTTGTTTAAGCGGGTTGAAGAGTGATGGTTAAGTTTTCATGCAAATAAAGCTATACAGCACCTGGGGTTGCCATTTGTGCGAACAGGCCGAGCAGCTTTTGCTGCAGGCCGGTTTAGATGGTGCTGTTGAAATTATAGATATAGTGGACGAACCGGCAGCTTTTGAACGCTATCGTGTGCATATTCCGGTGTTAAAAGTGAATGAACAGGAACTGTTCTGGCCCTTTGAACTTGAACAGATACAACAGCTGCTGCGTCAGCAGTCGTCAGGATTATAAAGAGTGGAATTATTACGTTTTCAGCAAGCCAGCCTTGCTTTTGGTACACACCCCATTTTAGATAAAGTGGATTTCAGTTTATTTGCCGGCGAGCGAGTCTGTTTGGTTGGTCGCAACGGTGCTGGTAAATCATCCTTCTTAAAAATATTGACCGGTCATCAAAATTTAGATGATGGCCAGGTGGTACGGCAGAATAATTTAATTATCAGCCGTCTAGAGCAAGACCCTCCAGCTCGTGTTGATATTAAAGTGGCGGATTTTATTCGTGAAGGTGCGGGCGATTTAGCTGAAAAGCTGCAGCGTTTTTATCATCTGGCTGATCATTTCTCTGATGCTACCGAAGCTGAACAACGTGAATTTGGTACTTTGCAGGCCGAATTAGATACTCGTCACGGCTGGCAGTTAGAAAGCCGTATTGAAGAGTTGTGCCTGCAGTTTGAAATGGACCCCAATACGACTTTGGCGTCCTTATCAGGTGGTTGGTTACGTAAAGCCGCTTTAGCCAAAGCTCTGGTGTCACAGCCAACTGTTTTACTGCTGGATGAACCGACTAACCACTTAGATGTGGCGGCGATTCAGTGGCTTGAGCAGTTCTTTATGAACTTCAAAGGCGCGATCATTTTTATCTCGCACGATAGGGCCTTTATCCGTGCCTTGGCCAGCCGTATCATCGATTTGGACCGTGGTGAACTTACTTCGCATCCAGGTAACTACGCCGAATATCTGGAACGTAAGCAAAAACTGCTGGAAGTAGAGCAGCAACACAATGCACTCTTTGATAAAAAGCTGGCGGAAGAAGAAGTCTGGATCCGTCAGGGCATTAAAGCCCGTCGTACCCGTAACGAAGGCCGTGTTCGCGCCTTAAAAGAGCTGCGTAACGAACGCGCTGCCCGGGTTGAACAAATGGGCAAAGTCGAATTTGCCATTGAACAATCCCAAAAATCCGGCAAGCTGGTGTTTGAGACTAAAGATGTCAATGTCAGCTTTAAAGGCGAAACCGTTCTGAAAGACATCAACATTTTAGTGATGCGTGGTGATCGTATTGCCTTGGTCGGGCCAAACGGCGTGGGTAAATCGACCTTAATCAAAACTTTGCTTGGCGAATACAATGCCGACAGTGGTGAGATTAAACGGGGTACGAACCTCGAAGTTGCTTATTTTGATCAGCACCGTATTCAATTGGATTTAAATGCCACAGTGCAGGATAACGTCGCTGATGGTAAGCAGGAAATTATTCAAAACGGTCAAACCCGTCATGTATTGAGTTACCTGCAGGACTTCTTATTTGCACCAGCACGCGCCAGAACACCGGTTCGGGCTTTATCAGGTGGTGAGAAAAACCGCTTATTGCTGGCGCGTTTATTCGCTAAACCAAGCAATTTACTGATCCTCGATGAACCGACCAACGATTTGGATGTAGAAACTTTAGAGCTATTAGAAGATATTCTGCAGCAGTATCAGGGCACTGTGCTTTTGGTCAGTCACGACCGTGAATTCGTCAATAATACAGTGACAAGTTCGCTGTACTTTGCCGGTCAGGGCAAGGTGGTTGATATAGCGGGTGACTACGAAGATGTAGTGGCTTATCAAAAACGGCAGCAAAATAATGTAAAAGCTGTTGAAACTGTGCAAAAAAGTGTAAAACCTGTTGCAGAAAAGCCTGTTGAGCTTTCATCATCAGGTGGTAAGAAGTTATCATACAAAGAGAAACGAGAACTGGAACTATTGCCCGCTTTAATCGAGACACTTGATGCAGAATTAAGTGGCTTGCAGCAGCAAGTAAATGATCCACATTTTTTCCGGCAAAGTGCCGATTACACCCAAAAAGCGTTGAACCAATTGCATGAGGCCGAGTCGAAGCTCGCGCACGCCTATGAGCGTTGGGAACAATTAGAAGCATTAAATCAGCAGTAACAGGGGACCTGAATGAGATTATCGCCCGTAGTATTAGCCTTATTACCCGGCCTGGCCGCCAGTTCAGCATACGCCGCCGTTTATCAGGTTCAGGAGTTGGCTGAGATCACCACTGTGCAATCTCAGTTTGGCGCGGCTTTAAATGACAATGGCGACGCAGTTGGTTCCGGATCTGTGATTTATAATTTCCCGATCGATATCAGCGCTATTGATTTTGAAAATGCCAGTTTGGTGGCGGCCTTAACGGCCGAACAAATAGAACAGATTAAGTTGGGTAATATCACCGCATCCTCTCAGCTTGTTTTGGTCAACTACCTGAGAGCCAACAGCACAAACTATGAAATCCAGCGCTATGTAGAAGTGATGGGCTTTAACCTCGTGACTGGCGAACAGCTTAAGATACGCGAACAAGCAGCAACGCCAACCAATAATGAGTACCTGTACGATATTAATAACAGTGGAAATGCTATTGGTGTTGCGACAAGCACTTACACCCAACAGAGTTTTACGCCTGAAGCTACTGAAGCGGTTCCATCGCCTGAGACTGTCAATTTATGGCTGCCTGCACCGGGTCATTTAAAATCTTATGTAGTTAACGGCAACAGCGTTACTTCATTACCTATTCCCTATGAAGAGTTTGGCGGTGGTTTCTCTGTTGCCATTAAAATCAGTCAGGACAACTACGTAGCAGGTTATGGCAGTGTTTCTATGCTGGAAAGCATTCAGGAAACTATTGAAACAACCTGTACCGGAAAAACCAGACCTATAAGTCTTTGCTACGACCAATATAAAGATAGTTATGTTGAACGGGCTTTAGTCTGGAAAATGAACGAAGCAGGGCAAATTTCGGCGCCAGTCCAATATGGTGTTTTAGGCCCTGTGATTGAAGATACGGCAGAAAACCTTTATTCCAGCCGGGCTTTATCTGTGAATGATAACGGTGTAGCTGTCGGATCTTCTACCTCTACGGATGGCAATCGTGCTGCATTGCATGCCAGTGTTTTTCATGAAGGTGAAGTGTCAGCCATCATCGATCCACAGGAATGGAATTCCAGCATTGCAGTGGATATCAACAATGAAAATATTGTGGTCGGTTCTGCAAGTACAACCTTTAATGGTATGTCACGCGACAGGTTATTCATTTTTGATTACAACACAAAAACTCTGACCTTTCCAAATGGCTTTTTTAATAGTTCTGATACGAACCCTATGGCCATTAACGAAAATAATATGGTGGTAGGTTCGGCTGAAATATTACCTGCTGACGGCACCACCAGGCGTATAGTGGCCTTTTTGTATGATATCGAAAACGATACTTTCACCGACTTAAATACCTTATTACCTTGTGATTCAGCTTTTACTTTGGCTGAAGCAAAAGATATCAACAATAACAATGAAATCATTGCCAATGCCGTGGTTTCTGTTGAGCAACGCGATAGCAAAGGGGAGTTAGTAAAAGACAGCGCGGGTAATCCTGTTATGGAGAATGTCTCCAGAGCTGTGAAACTGACTCCGGTTCCTAACGGTACAATCGACAGCTGCAATATACCAGAAGAAGAAACCTATGAGCGTAAAGGTGGTTCATCTACTTGGTATAGCTTATTGTTGTTGCCACTAGTGTGGTTAAGACGACGTGTAAGCTAGTTACAACTGTCTACAGATTGCTAAATACAAACCCGCGAAAGCGGGTTTGTTCTATCTGGCCCCACCTAAATTTTGTTCTCAGCCATCCAAAATAAAGCCGTTAAAATGACGTTACCCGTCACATTAAAAACTGCACGATAGCCATTTTTCACAGCTTTTATCTGCTGAAGACGAACATCCTGGGCGATGTGAGTAAAAAAAATCCAAGTAATTCAAAAAAAATAAATTATTTTGTCATCAAATCTTAAATAACTTCAGGTTCTTACTTAATGTCAATAGGGAAGGGCCAAGTTTATTAGTGGAACCTTTTCGGCATCTCAACTATCTATTAAGGTGCAACGTAAGTTGCTTGTTATTTATCAGATCGAGGAAGATTGCCTTATGAAAAGACAGAAAAGAGATCGTTTAGAACGTGCCCACGCTCAAGGTTATCGCGCCGCTGTCACAGGTCGCTCAAAAGAGATTTGTCCTTATCAGAATTTAGACACCAGATCGCAATGGCTCGGAGGGTACCGGGAAGCGATGGAAGACAAAGGGATTGGCCTGTTCGCCAGAGGTCAGTAATTCACGAATTCAGATAACAAGGCCCCGATAATCGGGGCCTTGTGCATTATTGAGTTTTAAAAAGTACAAGATTAGAAGCGGGCTTTAACACCTAAAGTGAAAGAACGACCTGGCAGAGGTGCGTCTTCTTTTATAAAGGAGCTATGCACAAAACCTAATTCATCGGTCAGATTATTGGCTTTGACAAAAGCAGTCAGATCCAGATCATTTAGATTAAAGTAATAACTAAAACTCAAATCGAGGATCTGATAGGAGTCTGTCGCACTTTCATCTGCTGCAACGCGGTTTTGCTTCATGTAATGAGTCCAGTCGATATTTGCTGACCAATCCTCTGCTGAATAGCTATAACCTGTACCTACTTTCACAGGCGGAATACGGGGTAAATCACCGCCGTTGTCCAGCTTGGCTCGTACTGAATCAATAAAAAACTCCAGCTGTTGTTCCGCAGTCAATTGATAAGCCATTGCAAACTCAGCGCCATATAAAGTGGCATCCTGCTGTTGATAATGGAATATAGAGAACGCTTCATCTTCCGCATGACTGTGTTCTTCATCATGTTCTTCGTGATCGTCATGGTCGTGATCATGGTCTTCTTCTGCATGGGAGTGCAGGTCTGCCATGGTTAAACCTGAATCTCTCATATACAGGTAGTTATGTACTTTGTTGTAGAACAGATTGTAAGTGAAGGTAAAATCACCTTCATACTTGCGTAACGTCAGATCGATGTTGTTCGCCACTTCTTTTTTGAAGTTGACATCAGACTCTGAAATCTCACCGTCTTGATCCAGACTATAGGCCAAACCTAATTCGTAAGTACGGGTCGCGATGTGTGCACCGTTGGAATACAGCTCGGCAGCGCTAGGAGCGCGTTCAGAGCGGCTTACGGATAAAGCTGCGTTGTACCCAGGCTGAAAGTTCCAGACTAAGCCTGCAGACAGGCTAGACGCAGTAAAGTCATGTTTTACCTCGTCAGCATGATGTTCGTCTGCGTCTTCTTCCTCATGGTGATGTTCAAACTCTATACCGGAGGCTTTGTAATCGACGTGCTCAATACGGGCACCTAGCTGAGCGGTAAAATCGCCAAAACTGCGCTCTTCAAGCACAAATAAGGCGTGGGAATCGGTTTTGGTATCTGGTGTGAAGGCTTCTTCGCCTACCGCCTGATAATCGCTTTGTTGCAGGTGATAACCAAACACACCATGCCAGCCGGCAATAGTTTCATGCTCAGCAGTAAAGCGGCTCTCAAAGCTATCATTCTTAAAGGTGGTGCCAATAGCGCCATCTTCTATTTCGTGATGCTGATAACGGGTCAGGGCGCTGCTGAAAGATAAGGTTTCAATGCCATTAAAAGGTTTATACAGCTCGCCAGCCAGGCCGTATCTGTCTTGTTTTACTTTAGCAAATACAGCTTCTTCTGCGTGTTCATCATGGTTTTCGTCACCGTGGTCATCATGCTCGTCGTGATCATCATGTTCTTCATGATGATGGTGATGGCCTGGAATGCCGTATTCACTGTCGATATGCCCTATGGAAAAACCAAGCAAGCCTTTATCTGTGATCCAGCTTAAACCACCATTAACGGCCGAATTATCCAGCCATGAATTTGCCAGTTGATCAGTGCTTTCGCCTTCATCATTGGTAAAATTTGGCACATCATAATTGTCGGTTTTACGCTTAAAGCCATCCACATGCCAGGCCATTTGTTCCTGACCGCCATCATGAGTCAAGGCGGCAGTTTTTTCATCTGCACCTGAACTGTAGCGCGTCTCTATCTGGGTACTGGCAGGGCGTAACTGTCGTGGCAATCTGTTGTCGACTACGTTCACGACACCACCTACAGCGCCACTGCCGTACAATAAAGTGGCAGGGCCACGCAGCACTTCAATTTGCTCTGTGGTGATGGCGTCAGCACTGATGGCATGATCCGGACCAATACGGGATACGTCAGCAGAATCAAGGCCGTTACTTAATATGCGAACCCGTGGCCCATCGAGGCCACGTAAAATAGGGCTTGAGGCTACTGGGCCGTAATAGTTGCTGTGTACGCCCGGCATCGACTTTAAGGTTTCACCTATAGTAGGGGCTATTTTACGGCTGAGCTCTTCACCTGATAACACAGAAACAGGATTAGCCATTTCCAAATCGTATTGATGCAAGCCTGAAGCTGAGACCACAATACGTTCCACACCGCCAGACTGCAGTTGTACTTTAAGTTCGTTGTTGTTTGATAAGGTGACAAACTGATCGCCATAACCTTTGGCTGAGATATGCAGTTCAGCGTCTGCTGGAGCCTGGATAGTAAAGCGGCCGTTTTCGTCTGCATACACATATTGCTGACGGCCATGCACATGCACACGAGCCTGTTCAATGGCTTTGCCATCATTATCCAGTACTACACCGTTCACGGTGATGCTTTGTGCGACAACCTGGGCTGAAAATGCCGAAACAACCAGCATGGCAACAGGAGTAAGTTGAAAAAGAGAAGGGCGCATCGGAAAACCTATTACAATAGTTAGTGATTGTGATGTTATAACATTTTTGCGGATTAACGATTCAGACGCAAGTACTTTTGTGATGAAGTAACATTAATTTAAGATTTAGCTTCGACACTCTGAAGTCTCATGCTTTAATATCTGCATAATAATGTTTGAATAATCAAAAGGATAAGCCATGGATTTCTGGCCGGAATTTTTACTGATCGCGTCAGTTCATTTAGTTGCGGTAGCAAGCCCCGGCCCTGATTTCGCCATAGTTCTACGTTATGCGGTGCGTTATGGTCGCAACGTCGCGCTTGCAGCCAGCATTGGCATAGGCATGGCGATCTTTCTGCATGTGTGTTATTCGCTGCTTGGCTTAGGCTTGCTGATCAAAACCACCCCCTGGTTATTTACCTTGTTCAGCGCACTGTCGGCAGCCTATCTGGCTTATATAGGCTGGCAGGCTATTCGTAGCGGCGCACCAATCAACACCACAGCAGAAATAGTCACAGAACCAGTGACAGAGACTCCGTCATTGCTCAAAGCCTTTACCTCAGGTTTTGTCACTAATGGTCTAAACCCCAAAGCGACCTTGTTTTTCTTATCACTTTTTGCCGTCATTATTTCGCCAGTTACGCCACTTTCTTACAAACTGATTTACGGCGTTTATATGGCCTGTGCTACAGCGGCTTGGTTTGCATTTTTATCTGTGATCTTAACCCGCGAAAAAGTAAGAGCTTTTTTGCTTATGAAAGGGTACTGGTTTGATCGTTTAATGGGGGCAGTATTACTGGCACTGGCTATGCATCTGATTTACGGTGCAATTCAATCTCAGCTACACTAAACAGAGGTTGTTGCCGATACCAACGAGGTGTCTGTATGCAAGTGATGAGCAAAGTAATAAGGCTGGATTTGAACTATGCGTCAGAGGCCAGTCATTTTTATCAAAAACGGACTTGTTATATAGCTCCTTATAAAACCGAGCTGGCTGAACATTTTGCCCGCCGTATTCTGGCTTACCTGTCTTATTTCGAATCATCTCCACAACTGGCGAAAGCAGAAAGTGCAGGTAAAACTCCTGACTTGTATGTCAGTGACGCGGCTGAACACATCAAACTTTGGTGTAATGTTGATTTACTTAGTGAAAAACATATGCAACGCGCCAGCCATCAAGCAGATCAAGTGGTGTTGTTTCTGGATGAAACCCAACAGAAAAAAGTAAAAAGTCAGTACAAACAACACTTCAACAATGTGCAGTTTCATGCGTTATCCCACCAACAGTTACTGGACTTTTGCTGCATGCTCAAAGGTCATATGCAGCTAGACTTGTGGCGGGAAGACGACAAGTTATTAATTACAGACGGTGAGCAAACCTTTGAGCTGGCGCTGGCCATGTCTTCTGAGCCAGAACTCAAGCATTGAACCTGCCATAACTTGTTATTTCATTTTCACTAGTTATAATGCTCGCCCGTATTTTTGCCCCGGATTTACGGTCCGGCTTTGCAGAAGGTGAATCAAAAAAATGTATGTTGTTGCTGCTTTATATAAGTTTGTCGCTTTACCTGATTATGTCACTTTGCGTGATAACCTCTATCAACATCTGGTGCTGAACAAAGTCAAAGGTACTTTGTTACTGGCCGAAGAGGGTATCAACGGCACTATTTGTGGTTCACGTGAAGGTATAGATGCGATGCTGCAATGGTTTGCTGCAGACAGCCGTTTCGAAGCTATGTCTTACAAAGAATCTTTTGCTGATGATCAGGCGTTTTACCGCACTAAGGTCAAGCTGAAGAAAGAAATTGTCACTATGGGGGTTGAAGGTATCAATCCTGCTCATATAGTCGGCACTTATGTTAAAGGTGAAGCCTGGAATCAGTTAATCTCTGATCCAGACACCATAGTTATCGATACCCGCAACGATTATGAAGTGGCCATTGGCACTTTTAAAAATGCTGTCAATCCAAATACCACCAGCTTCCGCGAGTTTCCAGAATGGGCAGAGCAAAACCTGGACAAAACCAAGCACAAAAAAGTAGCGATGTTTTGTACCGGTGGTATTCGCTGTGAAAAGTCTACGGCCTTTTTAAAAGAGCAAGGTTTTGAAGAGGTCTATCACCTGGATGGCGGCATTCTGAAGTATCTGGAAGAAGTACCAGAACCAGAAAGCTTATGGCAGGGTGAATGTTTTGTGTTTGATCAGCGTGTTGCGGTGAAACATGGTCTGGAGCTAGGTAGCTACGATCAGTGTTACGCCTGTCGCATGCCATTATCACCAGATGAAATGAAATCGCCACTTTATGTGCAAGGTTTAAGTTGTCCGCATTGTCATGACAAAATTACCGAAGACCAGAAAGCTTCTTTTGCTGAGCGTCAGAAGCAAATAGCGCTTGCTAAAGAGCGGGGCGAACAGCATATCCGTGATGGTAAAGTTGAATTCTAATTTCAGCTATATTTGAAAAGAGCCGCTAAGGCTCTTTTTTTTGGTCTTGTCTTTAGAGGTAATAGATTATAGTTCTATTTATTAGAATTAAATGTGCTTAATTTTGCTATTTTAAACCAACTTCTGGAAAGATAAGCTGTGTATATTAAGAGAGGAAGCTATGGCAACAGAAAATAAAGGTTACAGCTGGACCAGCATCGTATTGCACTGGCTGGTGGCCGTCATGGTCATTGGGCTTTTTGCCTCTGGCTTTTGGATGGTTGATCTAAGCTACTACAGTAGTTGGTATAGAACTGCGCCTTTTTGGCACAAAAGTGTTGGTGTGTTGCTGTTAGCTCTGATGCTGTATCGGTTACTGTTTCGTGTGATTAAAGGAACTGCTGAGCCTTTATCCAGTCACAGTAAAGCCATACAGCGCGCTAGCCATGTTACCCATCTGACTTTATATGGCCTGGTGTTTTTGATTATCTGTAGCGGCTACTTGATTTCTACTGCGGATGGCCGGCCTATCGAAGTATTTGGCTTATTTAATTTGCCCTCAGCCGGAGAATTGTTTGCTGAACAAGCAGACAGAGCTGGACTAGTTCATGAGTTTGCAGCTTACGGCTTAATTGCGTTAGCCGTTTTACATGCAGCTGCTGCTTTGAAACATCACTTTTTTGATAAAGACAACACGTTAAAACGCATGCTTAAACCTTAAGACTTTAATTACCAAAGGAGATTGGAATGAAAAAATTACTAATTGCCGGTTTGTTGACTTCAATGTTAGCTGCACCAGCACTGCAAGCGGCAGATTACGAAATAGATACTCAGGGTGCTCACGCTTTTATTCAATTTAAAATCAGCCATTTAGGTTATAGCTGGTTGTATGGCCGTTTTAATACCTTTACTGGTAATTTTAGCTATGACGCTGCCAAGTTAACTGATGCTAAAATTCAGCTAGAAATCGACACCAAAAGCATCGATTCTAATCACGCAGAGCGTGACAAGCACTTACGCAGCCCGGATTTCCTGAACGTAGACAAACACAGCAAAGCGACTTTTGTCAGCACAAAAATAGTACCAAAAGCAGGTGCAGATTTTGACGTGGTGGGTAATTTCACATTAAACGGCGTGACTAAAGAAGTGGTGATCAACGCCACTAAGCTGGGTGAAGGTGCTGATCCATGGGGTGGTTACCGCGCAGGTTTTGCTGGCACCACCAGCATCAACTTAGAAGATTTTGCCATTAAAAACATTCTTGGCCCGGCATCTGCCACTGTGCATCTGGATCTGACTGTAGAAGGTATTAAGAAGTCTTAATTCTAAATTGAGCTTCTAAAAACGACATTGCCCTGATGTGTCCTTGTGATACTCAGGGCAATTCTATTTCTATATCTGTGATGGGAATACTGCAGCAAGGCAAAATTTCGCCTTTGCGGACAAAAGCCAGCGGCTCGTTGAGGTAGCTGACTGAACCTGACAGTAATTTACAACGACAGGCACCGCAATAGCCTTCACGGCACTGATAATTCACTTGCTGTTTTTGTGCTTCAAGGGCTTCAAGCAGGGTGCGTTGCTCAGACCCAAACTCCAGGCTGAGCACATTTTTCACCACTACTTTAACCATGTGAATAGTCGCAGATCAGAGATCAAAATCGCCGAAGTCAGCGCCATCCATTTCGTTGTCGATTTGACCCACTAAATAGGAGCTGATTTCTGATTCTTGTGGTGCCACCTGCACATTGTCAGACACCAGCCAGGCATTGATCCATGGAATAGGGTTCTGAGTGGTGCTGAATATTGGTTTTAAGCCCACAGCTTGCATTCTGTTGTTGGTGATGTACTCAACGTACTGGCATAAAATATCTTTGTTTAAGCCAATCATTGAACCATCTTTAAACAAGAACTCAGCCCAGTCTTTTTCCTGCTCAGCGGCTTTACGGAAGATAGCGTAGGCTTCGTCTTCACATTCTTTGGCGATAATGGCCATTTCCGGGTCGTCTTCACCAGCGGCCATAATATTCAACATATGCTGAGTGCCGGTTAAATGCAGCGCTTCATCACGGGCAATCAGTTTGATAATTTTGGCATTACCTTCCATCAGTTCACGTTCGGCAAAAGCAAAGCTACAAGCGAAGCTAACATAAAACCGGATGGCTTCCAGCACGTTTACCGACAAAATACAGATATAGAGCTTACGCTTCAGATCATGCATGCTGATGGTATGGGTCTTGCCATTGACTTCATGAGTGCCTACACCACATAAGTGATACAGGCTAACAGAAGAGATCAAATCATCGTAATAACGAGTAACGTCATCTGCACGTTCAACAATACGTTCATTCAATAATATATCGTCGAACACCTTGTGAGGTTCGTTAGTGATATTACGCACTATATGGGTGTAGCTGCGGCTGTGAATAGTTTCACTAAAGGCCCAGGTTTCAATCCAGGTTTCCAGCTCTGGTAAAGAGACGATAGGCAACAAAGCGACGTTCGGTGAACGGCCTTGCACTGAGTCCAATAGAGTTTGGTATTTTAAATTGCTGATAAAGATATGTTTTTCATGTTCTGGTAACTGCTGAAAATCGATACGATCTTTGCTGACATCCACTTCTTCAGGGCGCCAGAAAAAGCTCAGTTGCTTTTCAATCAATTTTTCAAAAATGCCGTATTTCTGTTGATCATAACGGGATACGTTCACCGGATTGCCAAAAAACATCGGCTCTTTCATTTGATCGTTATTCGTACGGCTAAAGGTGGTGTAGCTCATCAGCAATATCCAGATTATTATTTGTTATGCATACAAAAAGAGGGCTGCAATGCAGCCCCAGTCTTAAATTTTACAGGCGCCACCGGCACAACCATCGTCTTCCGGCGTCGCTTTGATGTCTTCCTGTATATCGGAAGCGCCATCGCGGGTGTTGTGGTAGTACATGGTTTTTACACCCAGCTTATAAGCCGTCAGTAAATCTTTTAACAAGACTTTCATTGGTACTTTGCCACCTTCGAACTTGCCCGGATCGTAGTTGGTGTTAGCAGAAATGGTTTGATCAACAAACTTCTGCATAATAGCCACCAAGCTGATATAACCATCATTGTTTGGCATATCCCACAACAACTCATATTGGTTTTTCAGGCGGTCATACTCAGGTACAACCTGCTTTAAAATACCGTCTTTACTTGCCTTTATACTGATATGACCGCGAGGTGGTTCAATACCATTGGTCGCATTTGAAATTTGCGAGGAAGTCTCTGATGGCATCAGTGCAGATAAGGTTGAGTTACGTAAACCGTGCTCTACCACATCTTTACGCAGCTGATCCCAGTCGTAATGCAATGGTTCAGCACAGACTTTGTCCAGATCCTTTTTATAGGTATCAATAGGCATAATGCCTTCTGAATACGTGGTCTCGTTAAATTTAGGGCAAGGGCCAAATTCCCGAGCCAATTTGTTCGAGGCTTTCATCAGGTAATACTGAATAGCTTCAAAAGTACGGTGCGTTAAGCCATTGGCTGAACCATCAGAGTACTTCACGCCATTTTTCGCCAAATAATACGCATAGTTAATCACGCCTATGCCCAAAGTGCGGCGGTTCATACTGGCGTGGTAAGCGGCTAGGATAGGGTAGTCCTGGTAGTCCAGTAAGCTATCTAAGGCTCGTACTGCCAGTTCAGCTAATTCTTCCAGCTCATCTAAATGCTCAATAGCGCCTAAGTTAAAGGCTGACAGAGTACAAAGGGCGATTTCACCATTTGGATCGTTAATGTCATTCAGTGGCTTAGTTGGCAGTGCAATTTCTAAACAGAGGTTGCTCTGGCGCACTGAAGCAAATTTTGGATTAAATGGGCTGTGCGTATTGCAGTGATCGACGTTTTGTAAATAAATACGACCTGTGCTTGCACGTTCCTGCATAAAGAGCGTGAACAGCTCAACAGCTTTAATACGTTTTTTACGGATAGACGCATCCGCTTCGTATTGAACATAGAGCGCTTCAAACTTTTCCTGGTCTTCAAAAAACGCATCGTAAAGGCCAGGTACGTCAGAAGGACTGAACAGGGTGATCATTTCATCTTTAATCAGGCGTGTGTACATCAGACGGTTAAACTGCACACCGTAATCTAAGTGACGTACGCGGTTTTCTTCCACACCACGGTTGTTTTTCAGAACCAGTAAAGATTCGACTTCCAAATGCCACAGTGGGTAAAACAGTGTTGCTGCGCCACCACGAACACCACCTTGAGAACAGCTTTTTACTGCAGTCTGGAAATGTTTGTAGAATGGGATACAACCTGTATGGAAGGCTTCACCGTTACGGATTGGGCTGCCTAAAGCACGAATACGACCCGCATTGATACCAATACCGGCACGCTGGCTGACGTACTTCACGATAGCGCTGCTGGTGGCATTAATTGAATCTAAGCTGTCACCACATTCAATCAACACACAAGAGCTGAACTGACGGGTTGGGGTACGTACACCAGACATAATAGGTGTAGGTAATGAAATCTTGAACATAGACACAGCGTCGTAAAAACGGCGCACGTAACTTAAGCGGGTGTCTTTTGAATAATTAGCAAATAAACAAGCCGCAACCAGCATATAAAGGAACTGGGCGCTTTCGTAAATCTGGCCTGTCACCCGGTTTTGTACCAGGTATTTGCCTTCGAGCTGTTTGACTGCTGCGTAGCTGAAATCTAAATCGCGGCCATGGACGATGAAACTATCCAATTGCTCTAATTCTTCTTTACTGTAGTCCGCCAGAATGTGAGCGTCATAACGCTTTTCTTCCACCATTTTGACTACATGGTCATACAGTTTTGGTGGCTCGAACTGGCCATAGGCTTTTTTACGCAAATGGAATACGGCCAGACGGGCGGCCATATATTGATAATCCGGTGTCTCTTTTGAGATTAAATCGGCAGCGGCTTTGATGATGGTTTCGTGGATATCGGCGGTCTTGATACCGTCGTAAAACTGAATGTGAGAACGTAACTCAACCTGAGACACTGATACGTTTTGTAACCTCTCAGCTGCCCAATCTATCACACGGTGGATCTTGTCTAAGTCTAATGGCTCGCGCTGACCATCTCTTTTGGTTACGTATAATGTTTGAGTCATATTTTTCCGCCGAAAATTCCATCTCAATTGTTATTATTGTGTGCACAGAATTTCTTCTGCGCAGCGAATTCACCCGCTTTTGGCTTCATTAGGTCAAACTCAACTGAGCGACACAACATCTAGGGGTGAAAGGAGAACGGATCACAAGATAGAGTGGATCAATAGCAATTGCAACCCCTGCTGGCGGGCGAAAAAAGCAGCATGTTAGTGTCCGCTAACGTGCGAAATAGGCTTTTAAAAACCTCTGCAGGGAAGCAATAGTTTTTCAGTAAAAAATCTATTTTGTCTGTTCGGTTAAATTTTAAGTGATTAGTAAAATCACCCGCAAAGAGGTGATTTTTAATTGACCAAAAATATGAAAAAACTGAACTCAGTCGAGGTGTCGGATCAAGTCTATGAAGTGGGAAATATGTAAATCTGCGCCCCAAAGTTCAGTTTTATCATCTGGCCCAACATAACCAAAATCGCACATCACGGTTTGCATGCCAGCACGACGTCCAGCTTCTATGTCGCGCTCTGCATCTCCTATATACCAACACTGGTTTGCTGGGACCTGTATATAGTGAGCAGTCATCCATAAAGGAGTTGGATCAGGTTTACGTTGTGAAAGGCTGTCGCCACCTAGTAACAAACGGCTTTTTAGCAAGGCAGGTAACTGACGTTGTACTTTGGCGGCGAGCTTATAAGGTTTATTGGTCACTATAGCCCAAGGGATGTTGCGTGCCTCAAGCGCTGCAAATAACTCTTCAGCGCCTGGAAACAAACAACTGTGCACACCGCTGTGCTCATGGTAATAATCCAGCAAACTCTGACGAGACTTACCAAAATCAATGTCTTTTATCGCTTCACCAAAGCCAAGCTGCAGTAAACCTTTGGCACCATGCGATGCCATAGGACGGTATTCTTCGTAGCTTTTTTCTGGCATACCATGCTGTCGCAGTACAAAATTCAGTGCTGCGCCTAAATCCTGTGCGGTATCGACCAGCGTGCCATCTAAATCAAACAAAATGGCGGCTGGTTTTTTAAGTTGAATGAGCTGTTGGGTCATAACGGCTTTTTCGCTACTACAAAATAATTTACATCCAGCCCAGGGCCAGTGCGGAAGGATTGATTAATAGGGTTGTAGTGCAGACCTGTGGCATCCACCACCTGTAAACCCGCATCATCGATAAAACGCATCAGATCAGAAGGGCGGATAAACTTCTCAAACTCATGTGTACCTTTAGGTACCAGTTTGAGGACCTGTTCAGCTCCGACAATAGCCATCAGATAGGCTTTCCAGGTTTTGTTTAAGGTCGAGAACACCAAGGTCGCGCCTGGTTTGGCTAAATCAGCACAAGCCTTCACCACGGAAGCAGGTTCAGGCACATGCTCCAGCATTTCCATGCAGGTCACTAAATCAAAGGAACCTTGATTGGCTGCGGCAAAGTCTTCCGCAGTGCTTTGTTGATACTGAACTGTTACAGCAGATTCCAATGCATGTAATTTGGCCACTGTTAAAGCTTCGTCGGCCATATCAATGCCGGTGACTTCAGCACCGGCTTTCGCCATAGCTTCAGCCAAAATGCCACCACCACAGCCAACGTCTACAGTTTTTTTACCAAATAAACCTTGAACCTGATCGCTGATAAAGGCCAAGCGGCAAGGATTCAGTTGATGTAACGGCTTAAATTCACCGGACGGATCCCACCAGCGGGATGCGATTTCATTAAACTTGGCAATTTCGGCCGGATCAACATTGGAAGAGGGGTTCATAAGCGTATCCATTTAAAATTTTGCCTATTATAAAGCCTTGATCTGTTTGAGCAATCACCAGACACATCTGTACAAAGCACAACAGAACTGGCAAGGTATTTTTTCTGTGGTAGAATCCGCCTTTGTCCCGCGACCCATTACAGTAAAAAACGCGGGTATCTTGTTGATTTAAGGGAAAAAAGCTTTTTATGACAAATTTGGCCAAAGAAATTGTTCCCATTAATATCGAAGAAGAATTAAAGAATTCTTATCTCGATTATGCAATGAGCGTTATTGTGGGGCGTGCCTTACCGGACGTAAGGGACGGTTTAAAGCCAGTTCACCGTCGCGTTTTGTTTGCGATGAAAGAGTTAGGCAATGACTGGAATAAAGCCTACAAAAAATCTGCCCGTGTCGTCGGTGACGTCATAGGTAAATACCATCCACACGGTGACAGCGCTGTATACGACACTATAGTTCGTATGGCTCAGCCTTTCTCCTTACGTTACATGCTGGTTGACGGTCAGGGTAACTTCGGTTCCGTAGACGGCGACTCTGCAGCAGCGATGCGTTATACCGAAGTGCGTATGTCGCGTATCGCAGGGGAATTATTAGCCGACCTGGATAAAGAGACAGTCGACTTTGTGCCTAACTACGACGGCACTGAAATGATCCCGGCTGTATTACCTACTAAAATTCCAAACCTGCTGGTCAACGGCTCGTCTGGTATTGCAGTGGGTATGGCGACCAATATTCCGCCACACAATTTAAATGAAGTGATTGATGCCTGTCTGGCATTGATTGCGAATCCGGATATCAGCATTCCAGAACTGATGGAACTGATGCCGGGACCAGATTTCCCGACAGCCGCTATTATCAATGGCCGTCGTGGCATCGAAGAAGCCTACCGCACCGGTCGTGGCAAGGTGTATATCCGCGCCAGAACTCATATTGAAACTGACGAAAAAACCGGTCGCGAGACTATTGTTGTTGATGAAATTCCTTATCAGGTCAACAAAGCCCGTCTGATTGAAAAAATCGCCGAGCTGGTGAAAGAAAAACGCATCGAAGGTATTTCAGCATTACGCGACGAGTCTGATAAAGACGGTATGCGTATTGTGATTGAAGTGAAACGTGGCGAATCGTCAGACGTATTGATCAATCACTTGTATACCCAAACTCAAATGCAAACTGTGTTTGGTATCAACATGGTTGCCCTGGATCAGGGCCAGCCGAAGTTGATGGGCTTAAAGCACATGCTGCAATGTTTTGTGTTGCACCGCCGCGAAGTGGTGACACGCAGAACAGTCTATGACTTACGTAAAGCCCGTGACCGTGCTCATATCTTAGAAGGTTTGGCCATAGCTCTTGCCAACATTGATGAAATTATTGATTTAATCAAAAACTCATCAAGCCCGGCCGATGCCAAACAAGGTTTAGTGGCTCGTGGCTGGCAGTTAGGTGATGTCAGCGCCATGTTAGAACGCGCCGGTGAAAATGCCGCTCGTCCTGAATGGCTGGAAGAGCACTTTGGTATCCGTGATGGCGAGTATTTCCTGACTGAACAACAGGCTCAGGCAATCCTGGATTTACGCCTACACAAACTGACTGGTCTGGAACATGAAAAAATTCTGGACGAGTACAAAGAGTTATTACTGCTGATTGCTGAGTTATTACACATTCTGGGTAGCCCGGAGCGTTTAATGGAAGTGATCTGTGAAGAGTTAGAGGCTGCAAAAGCCCAATATGGTGATGCCCGTCGTACTGAAATTCAGGACAACGCGATGGATATCAACATGGAAGACTTGATCACTGAAGAAGACGTGGTCGTGACTTTATCACATTTAGGCTACGCCAAGTATCAGGCTCTGTCTGACTATGAAGCTCAGCGTCGTGGTGGTCGTGGTAAAGCGGCAACTACAGTAAAAGATGAAGACTTTGTCGACCAGTTGTTGATCGCCAGCACCCACGATACGATTTTGTGTTTCTCGAACCGTGGTCGTCTGTACTGGATGAAGGTGTATCAATTACCGCTGGCCTCCCGTCAGGCCCGTGGTAAGCCAATAGTTAACTTACTGCCGTTGGAAGAAAACGAACGTATCACCGCTATTCTGCCGGTTCGTGAATACGAAGAAGGCAAGTATGTGTTTATGGCCACTGCCAACGGTACTGTGAAGAAAACCTCACTGACTGAATACTCTCGTCCACGCAGCAACGGCATTATTGCTGTGAATCTGAACGAAGGCGATCAGCTGATTGGTGTGGATATCACAGACGGCAACAGCCAGATCATGTTGTTCTCGGACGACGGTAAAGTAGTGCGCTTTAAAGAAGATCAGGTTCGTCCAATGGGGCGTGGAGCTACAGGTGTTCGCGGTATCCGCTTACGCGAAAACGGCTCTGTGGTGTCATTGATTGTTCCGAAGAGCGAAGGCGCTATTCTAACTGTGACTGAAAACGGCTACGGTAAACGTACCGCGCTGCAGGAATACCCAGAGAAGAGCCGTGCTACTCAAGGCGTAGTCTCTATTAAGGTTTCTGAACGTAATGGTCTGGTGGTAGGTGCAGTACAAGTGAATGCGCTGGATGAAATCATGTTGATTTCTGACAAAGGCACACTGGTACGGACCCGCGTCAGCGAAGTATCACAAGTAGGCCGTAACACTGCCGGTGTTATTTTGATCCGCACCATCGAAGGTGAAAAAGTAGTAGGTGTACAACGCATCGACGAAATTCAGGATCAAGACGAAGTAGCAGCCGCAGAAGCGGAAGCTGCAGCCTTAGCCGCACAAAATCCGACAGAGGATACTGTAGCGGACGGCGAAGAAGAGTAAGACTGTTAAGAAGGGGCCAGATCACATTACTTAAAAAATAATGTGATCTGGCCCCTTTTTTATTTCTGTCTTTTGTAAAGTGCGTTAAAGTAGCGGCTGTTTAGAAAGAGCCGTCCAGACGTCAGGATTATTCGTAGATAGATCTTTCACTGATAAACCCAAGGCCACAAAATAAAGATCATCCATAGATGACCCAAAGCCGTTTTCTAATTTGTTTTTTATTCGATAAAGCGTTGTAACAGGAGCAAGAGATGACCACCTATAACTTTTGTGCTGGCCCGGCTATGTTGCCGGTGGAAGTGATGCAACAGGCACAGGAAGAGTTGATCAACTGGCACGGTCGCGGCTGCTCCATTATGGAGATGAGTCACAGAGGCAAAGATTTTATGCAGGTTGCGGCTCAGGCAGAGCAGGACCTGCGCGATTTATTGTGCATACCAGCCAACTACAAAGTGCTGTTTATGCACGGTGGTGGTCGCGGTCAGTTTTCTGCTGTGCCACTGAATTTAGCTAAAACTGGTGTCAGTGCAGATTATATTGTCTCAGGCGCCTGGTCTAAGGCTGCTGTTGAAGAAGCCGAAAAATTCACTGCCTTAAAAGCTCAGGCGATTCAGTTTAAGCAAGATGGCCTTCGCACTTTAATACCAACTTCAGACTGGCAGCTCAATGACAATGCCAGCTTCGTGCATTTTTGCCCGAATGAGACTGTGGATGGCATGGAGTTTATCGACTTACCCAGCACCAAAGCGCCTTTAGTGGCCGATCTGTCATCCACTATCTTATCTCGGCATATTGATGTCAGCCGTTATGGTGTGATTTATGCCGGAGCTCAAAAGAATATCGGGCCTTCAGGTTTAACTCTTGCCATAGTGCGTGAAGACTTGTTACCCGCCAAAGGCAGCAGCATTCCGAGCGTTTTAGATTATCGTTTGGCCGCTGACAACGACAGTATGTTTAATACGCCGCCCACTTATGCCTGGTATCTGGCTGGTTTAGTCTTCCAGTGGCTGAAGCGTCAGGGTGGTGTTGAAGCTATGCAGCTACGCAATAAGCTTAAAGCCGAAACCTTGTATGGTTATATCGATCAAAGCGATTTTTATCGCAACGACGTAGCGCCTCAATTCCGTTCCTCGATGAACGTACCGTTTTTATTGGGTGACGAAACGCTGAACGACTTGTTTGTCAACGAAGCCGAAGCCAATGGTTTGTTGGCATTAAAAGGCCATCGTATGGTCGGCGGTATGCGCGCCAGTATCTACAACGCTATGCCACTTGAAGGCGTACAAACTTTAGTGACTTTTATGAAAGAATTTGAGCGGGTGCACGGCTGATGAAAACTTTAACCTTAGAACCTATCGCTAAAGTTTCAGGCGTGGTGCATTTACCTGGTTCAAAAAGTATCTCCAATCGGGCTTTATTGCTGGCCGCTTTAGCCAAAGGCACAACCCGTATCACCAATTTGCTCGATAGCGATGATGTCAGCCATATGCTTAATGCCTTAACAGCACTTGGCGTACAGTTTTCGTTATCTGCGGATAAAACAGTGTGCGAAATCAATGGTGTGGCGGGCGTATTTCAGCATAAAGAACCTCTTGAGCTGTTTTTAGGCAATGCCGGCACGGCGATGCGCCCGTTAACTGCAGCTCTGGCTGTGTCCAATGTCGATGTAACCTTAACAGGTGAGCCACGGATGTACGAACGTCCTATTGGTCATCTGGTGGATGCATTGCTGCAGTGGAATGCCGATATCGAGTACCTGCAGCACAAAGACTATCCGCCGCTGCGTATTCGCGGTAAAGCGCTTGCTGGCGGTAAAATCAGTATTGATGGCTCTGTCTCCAGTCAGTTTTTAACTGCTGTGCTGATGGCTGCACCTTTATTATCGGGTGACAGCGAAATTGTCATTAGCGGCGAGCTGGTGTCTAAACCTTATATTGATATTACTTTGGCCTTGATGGCTCGTTTTGGCGTAGTGGTCGAAAACAAGAACTATCAAAGCTTTGTTGTCAAAGGCAATCAGCAGTATCAGTCGCCTGGTGATTTCTTAGTTGAAGGGGATGCATCTTCTGCTTCTTATTTCCTCGCAGCTGCAGCTATTAAAGGCGGTACGATAAAAGTCACAGGTATTGGCAAAAATGCAGTGCAGGGCGATATTCACTTTGCCGACGCTTTAGAAGCTATGGGAGCAACAGTAGACTGGGGTTATGACTACATTTCGGTTACCCGTAACCAGTTAAAGGGCATAGACCGCGATTATAACGCCATTCCTGATGCAGCTATGACCATTGCGACCACAGCTTTGTTCGCTGAAGGTCCAACAGCTATCCGTAATGTCTACAACTGGCGCGTGAAGGAAACTGACCGCTTATCGGCTATGGCGACGGAACTGCGTAAAGTAGGTGCTGAAGTGGAAGAAGGTGAAGATTACATTTTAATCACGCCACCAACGACACTGAAACATGCCAGCATAGCAACCTACAACGATCACCGGATGGCTATGTGTTTCTCTTTGGTTGCATTAAGTAACACTGCGGTAACCATTGAAGACCCAGATTGTACCCGTAAAACATTTCCTCAATACTTTGAAGTGTTTAGCACACTCAGTACTTTAGTTTGATATGTAACGCGTAACCCAAGTGGTTACGCGATCCCCTTGATTAAACCGCGCTTTTTGTCATTTATTTCTGTATAATGCCGCATCTTTTTGTGTGTTCGACTGTTTTGGAGGCAGAATGCAACAAGCGCCGGTAATTACCATTGATGGACCAGGTGGCTCAGGGAAAGGCACTATTTGCCGTTTAGTTTCCCAAAAACTGGGCTGGCATCTGCTGGATAGCGGAGCGATTTATCGTGTATTAGCTTTAGCTGCTATCCATCATCAGATTGCCCCTTCTGACGAAGAAGCATTACAGCCTTTGGCTGCTCACCTTGATGTACAGTTTACCTGTGACGAACAAGGCAATACCCGTATTACGCTGGAAGGCGAAAATGTCACTCATACCATACGTACTGAAGAAGTAGGGTCAGTGGCCTCTAAAATTGCCTCTTTACCACGGGTACGTGAAGCCTTATTACGCCGTCAACGTGCTTTTAAAGAAGCGCCGGGTTTAGTCGCAGATGGCCGTGATATGGGCACTGTGGTGTTCCCACAGGCAGAAGTTAAAATCTTTTTAACAGCCGACGCGTCAGAGCGCGCCAGACGGCGTTATTTAGAGTTGAAAGAAAAGGGCCATGATGTTAACATCGGCGACCTTTTGAGCGAAATACAGGCCCGTGACGAACGGGATATGAATCGCGCCGTAGCGCCTTTAAAGCCTGCAAGCGATGCATACATGCTGGATTCGACCAATAAATCCATTGAACAAGTGTTGGACGAGGTTCTCAACGTCTGTAAAAAGTTGAACCAGGCCTAGACCTTCACGTTGGACAGCTTGTCGCAAGGAAGATGACAAGTTAACTTAGCAACCCCATGACACAGGACTGTGCGTGGAGCACTTAAACTGAAAAAGTGAATATGACTGAAAATTTTGCACTACTGTTTGAGGAAAGCCTCAAGACTATCGAAACTCGCCCTGGTTCTATCGTTAAAGGAACCATCGTTGCTATTCATAAAGACGTAGTACTGGTTGACGCCGGTCTGAAATCTGAAGCAGCAATCCCGGTTGAACAATTCAAAAACCTGGCTGGCGAGATTGAAGTGAGCGTTGGTGACATCATCGACGTAGCTCTGGACGCGGTAGAAGACGGTTTCGGTGAAACCTTATTATCTCGCGAAAAAGCTAAACGCCATGAATCCTGGGTTCGCCTGGAAAAAGCTTGTGAAGATAAAGTTACTGTTATCGGTATCATCACTGGCAAAGTTAAAGGCGGTTTCACTGTCGAAGTCGATGGTATCCGTGCATTCCTGCCTGGTTCATTAGTTGACGTGCGTCCGGTACGTGACACATTACACTTAGAACACAAAGAACTTGAGTTCAAAGTAATCAAATTGGATCAGAAGCGTAACAACGTGGTTGTATCACGTCGTGCTGTGATCGAATCTGAAAGCAGTGCTGAGCGCGATACACTGTTACAAAACTTAGAAGAAGGCATGGAAGTTAAAGGTATCGTTAAGAACCTGACTGACTACGGTGCATTCGTAGATTTAGGTGGCGTTGACGGTTTACTGCACATCACTGACATGGCTTGGAAACGTGTTAAACACCCAAGCGAAATCGTCAATGTTGGCGACGAAATCCCAGTTAAGGTTCTGAAGTTTGACCGTGAGAAACAACGTGTTTCTTTAGGTCTGAAGCAAATGGGTGAAGATCCATGGGCCGCTATCGCTTCACGTTACCCAGAAGGTGCTCGCATCACTGGTCGCGTAACTAACCTGACTGATTACGGCTGCTTCGTAGAAATCGAAGAAGGCGTTGAAGGTTTAGTACACGTTTCAGAAATGGACTGGACTAACAAAAACATCCACCCATCTAAAGTTGTTAACTTAGGTGATTCAGTGGAAGTTATGGTCCTGGAAATCGACGAAGAACGTCGTCGTATTTCTTTAGGTCTGAAACAATGTAAAGCCAACCCATGGGAAGAGTTCGCTAAGGGCTTCAACAAGGGTGACCGCGTATCTGGTAAGATCAAGTCAATCACTGACTTCGGTATCTTCATCGGTTTAGACGGTGGCATCGACGGTTTAGTACACCTGTCAGACATCAGCTGGAATTCAACTGGCGAAGACGCTGTACGTGAATTCAAGAAAGGCGACGAAGTACACGCAGTTGTGTTACAAGTTGACCCAGAGCGCGAGCGTATCTCTTTAGGCATCAAGCAATTAGACGAAGACCCGTTCAACGGCTACCTTGCTGATAACAAAAAAGGTGCTATCGTTAAAGGCAACGTAACTGCAGTTGACGCGAAAGGCGCTACTGTAATGCTGGAAGGTGGTGTTGAAGGTTACGTTCGCGTATCTGACATCGCTCGTGAGCGTATCGAAGACGCTACTACAGTATTAAAAGTTGGTGAAGAAGTAGAAGCTCGCCTGATGGGTGTTGACCGCAAAAACCGCGTAATCAGCCTGTCAATCAAAGCGAAATTCGAAGCTGAAGAAAAAGAAGCTATGGACACTATCAAAAAGCAGGATGATACTGATTTTGGTGGTAACGCTATGGCCGAAGCATTCAAAGCTGCTCAAAAAGCTGACTAATTGATGCTTGTATAGAAGGGCTGGAGCATTTGCTCCGGTCCTTCATTCTACTGATACAGCGGAGGGTCCATGACCAAATCTGAATTGATCGAAAAACTGTCTACTGATTTTTCTCATGTCCAGGTGAAAGACATCGAATCTTCAGTCAAAGAAATTCTGGAACAAATGGCCACCTCACTGGCGAATAACGAGCGTATCGAAATTCGTGGTTTTGGTAGTTTTTCTCTGCATTACCGCGCACCTCGTGTAGGTCGCAATCCAAAAACCGGCGATAAAGTGGAATTAGATGGCAAATACGTGCCTCATTTCAAACCGGGTAAAGAATTACGTGACCGGGTGAAAACTAACACCTGATCTCTTTTCAGCTAAAAAACGGGGTTGACGGAGTTTTGACCAGATTTTTTTATGTTGTCTTTATTATTGCCCTGATTATTTTCGGGCTTATTCTGGGTTCCCTCAATCAGCAAGTTGCTGAATTTAATTATCTTATTGCAAAAACAGAACTCAGAGTGGTGGATATCGCCGCTCTGTTTTTAGTCTCTGGTTTTCTACTTGGCCTGAGTGTGTCTATGGCCTTTATCCTGAAGGCAAAAACCAAAGGTTGGTTTGCTAAATCTTCAGATAAAACCTGACTCCTATGCTGGAACTGTTATTTCTGTTACTTCCTGTCGCCGCCGCTTACGGCTGGTTTATGGGCCGCAACAGCGAAAAACAAAAGGAGCTTAAGGGCAGGGCTTCTGTCACCAAAAACTTATCCTCTGGCTTAAATTTCCTGTTAACTGATCAGGAAGACAAAGCTATTGAGCAATTACTGCAATTGCTTGATGTGGAAGCCGCTACTATTGATACCTACCTGGCCTTAGCCAACCTGTTCCGTCGCCGTGGTGACTGGGATAAAGCCATTCGTATTCATGAAAAGTTGCATCAATTAAAACTGCCAAAACAACAGGCACAAAAAATACAGTTTGAGCTAGCCAAAGATTACTTTAGTGCGGGTTTATACGATAGAGCAGAGCCTTTATTAAGCGCATTGGTTCAGGCCGAAAGCATTCGCGAAGCTGTGTTAAAACAACTCTTTAGCTTATTTACTGCCACTCACGAATGGCAAAAAGCCATGGATTTCCGTGCAGTAGTAGAACAGACAGATTCCCGTTCCTTACGTATTGGCGTGGCGAATTTTAGCTGTGAAGCCTGGCGTAAAGAACCGGCGCCAAGCGATGCGTACCGCCAGTTGATCCAACGTTATCCGGTATCCTTGCGGCCTAAATACGAACTGGCAAAAAAACTGATTGCCGAAGAAGAGTTTACCGAAGCACGTGAGCTGTTGCTGGCCATACTGCAACAACGGCCTCAATGGGCTGCTGAGTTATTGCCTTTAGTGCAGCAAACAACACCAGAACCAGCAGAGTGGCAGGCACTTCTGACGGAACTGAGCCGCAAACATAAAAACATCAGCGCTATAGCAGAGCTGGCACAATTTTACGCGCAGGGCGAGAATCTGCAACAAGCTGAAAATTTGCTGACAGATAAATTGAAGCAGCAGCCGAATATCCGCTTATTTTTAAAGTTTATTCAAATCAGACGGTTGCAAGATCCGTCTGAGCCACATCTGGCTGAAATAGAACAAATGTTACAGGCTTATCTGGATACCAAAGTACTGTATCATTGCCGCAATTGTGGTTTTAAAACCAAACAACCTTATTGGCTCTGTCCGTCTTGCCAGCAGTGGGAAACAGTAGAGCCAATGACCGGCATTGACGGTCGCTGATCTGACAAAAAAGAGAACGTGATGAATAACACCAGTCCTATAGTGGTCGCATTAGACTTTGAACAAAAATCCGCAGCACTGAATTTAGTCAGCCAACTTGACCCGGCTTTATGTCGCTTAAAAGTTGGCAAAGAGATGTTTACTCACTTTGGCCCGGACTTTGTCAAAGAGCTGCATCAGCGCAAGTTTGACGTGTTTTTAGACCTGAAATTTCACGATATTCCAAATACAGTAGCCAAAGCAGTGAAAGCCTCTGCCGATTTAGGCGTGTGGATGGTGAACGTACATGCATCTGGTGGCAGCCGTATGATGATTGCAGCCCGTGAAGCCTTAGAAAGCTTTGGCAAAGAAAAACCTCTGCTGATTGCTGTCACCGTATTGACCAGTATGGAGCAAAGTGATTTAGTGGAGTTGGGTATTAATTTAACGCCACAACAGCAGGTACTGAGACTGGCAGGGCTGGTTGATAAGTCAGGCCTTGATGGCGTGGTTTGTTCTGCACAAGAAGCTGTTGAATTAAAACAGCAATTTGGTAAAGAATTCTGCTTAGTGACCCCAGGTATTCGCCCATCTTTTGCCACTGCTGATGATCAGAAAAGAGTGATGACTCCAGCTGATGCGTTAAAGGCTGGTGTAGACTATATGGTGATAGGGCGCCCAATTACCAAAGCTGCCGATCCGTTATCCGCTTTACAACAAATTTACCGGGAGATTTACCCCGCGCATTAAGAAAAAAGGAGCTTTTATTTGGATGCAGTGAATTTAACAATCCTGGTTGCAGGGGCTCTGTTTTTCTCCAGTATCGTTGCTACTCTGATCTCAGCGCGCTTAGGTGCGCCTTTATTATTAATTTTCCTCGTCATTGGCATGCTGGCCGGTGAAGATGGTTTGCTGGGCATCAAGTTTGGTAATCCTGATGTTGCTCTGCTGATTGGCTCTATCGCCCTTGTGATTATTCTGTTTGATGGTGGTATGCGAACTCATCCGGACAGAGTTCGGGTTGTCTTAGCGCCAGCTGCGGTATTGGCCACTTTAGGTGTAGTACTGACCTGCGGCATTTTAGGTGTCGCAGCGTCTTATCTGTTTAATTTGACCTTGCTCGAAGGCTTACTGTTGGGCGCCATATTAAGCTCAACTGACGCTGCTGCTGTATTTTCTATCTTCCAATCTGCCGGCTTAAATATTAAAGAGCGGGTGGCATCTACATTGGAAATAGAGTCGGGTAGTAACGACCCTATGGCGGTGATGCTGACATTCACTCTGGTTGGCGTTTTAGCAGGCCAAAGTGAATTGAATTGGTCTTTGTCGACTGTATTCTTTCAACAAGCCATAGTAGGCGCTGCAGTAGGGTATGGAGCAGGGCGCTTCTTTGTTTTGCTTTGCCGTAAACTGCCATTAAGCGCAGCCTTTTTCCCTTTACTGGCCGTATCTTATGCGCTGCTGATCTATGGCTTAACGAACCAATTTGGCGGTAGCGGCTTTCTGGCCGTGTATTTAATGGGCTTTTTAATAGGCAACGCTCGTTTACCCCAAATTCAGCAGATTTTACGTATGCACGACGGTTTAGCCTGGCTCAGTCAAATCATTATGTTTTTGATGCTTGGTTTATTGGTTACGCCAAGCAAACTGATGGAATATGCCATTCCGGCTTTAATTTTGGCCTTGGTGATGATTTTTATAGCAAGGCCTATAGCTGTGTTTTTAAGCCTGGTACCTTTTCATTTTCCAAAGAAAGATCAGGTATTTATCAGCTGGGTAGGGCTTCGTGGTGCAGTGCCTATTATTCTGGCGTTATTCCCATGGTTAGCTGGTGTGCCGAATAAAGATTTGTATTTTAACGTGGCGTTTTTCGTTGTGATTGTGTCCTTGCTTATTCAAGGCTGGTCTATAGCGCCTGTAGCACGCTGGCTGAAACTTGAAGTACCACCAGAGCCTGGTCCGGATCATTCCATGACACTGGATAGCGTCGACAGTAATGATTTGCTGCAGGTGTTGTCCTTTAAAGTCGGCAAAGGTTCGCCTATTGTAGACAGTGACTGGCAGCAACTGAATATGTCGCCTGATGTCAGCTACTTAGGTGTGCTGCGTAAAGGCGAATGGATCAAAGCCGAGCAAAGCCCAAGCTTTCAACTGAACGATATGCTGCTGGTATTAAGCAAAGCCAAAGATGTAAAAGCAGTCAGTGACAAAGTGTCCACCAGCGCAGAACAAACCTCGTTGGATAAACTGGACTTCTTCGGTGACTTCGTATTAAACGGCGAAATCACCTTAAACGAGCTGGATGGCTTCTACAGCATTAAATTCGCTGAAGATCAGGACCCAACCCAAAGCCTGTCCGAATACATCACCGAAAAATTCCATAGACGTGTGGTTGTTGGTGACCAGGTGCAGTTGGACCAGTTAGTACTGACAGTACGGCAAATAGACGACCACGACCAAATACTGCAGGTGGGTATTAAGTCGGCTTGATGAAATAGCGGGAAAGTTAATGATCTTTGGTGAGTTAAAATCCTTTATTGATTTAATGGTATGGCTTAAGTCATTGCTTCATAAAAAAGGAGAGCAACAGCTATCAAACTCTGTGACCAGCCGCTTTTTGCAGGTATTTTTTAATCATGGCGTGCATCATAACCAAATACCGCAGTACTGCAGCCAAGCTTTAAATCTTGCCCAAATTAATAACACAGAAAAGTTGGCAGAAGTTTTGACCCCAAAAATTCTGGAGCAAACTTCAACGTTCTTTGGGATTAGGCAAGACTGGCTGATAGGCGCCTCTAAGATCATTTACAATGTTCATGATTTTTATAAAGAACCTCGCCAAATGGTTACATTTTTGGAAGAAATTAAAAAAAGTCGAAATTATGTTACTTGTACTGTATTGAGGTGTCGGGACAAATCAGCAAATATACGTGAAACGCCGGGCATATTTGTATTTTCAGAAATAGTTTCTGAAATAAATAACAGACCGGTATTTAGACATCATTTTTGTGGCCTTCAGGCAATAGGGTATTGGAAAAGCCGGGCTGACTTCGCTGCATGTTGCGCACTCATCATTAAAAGTGAGATCCCAGCCTTTGGACACTTTGCTAATGAAGATTGGCTCAAAAGCGCTTATGGTGGCCTGAATATACCAGAATATGACTATGAGCTTGGTGAGTTAATTTTGCCAAACAAAGGAATATGGAACGTTTACGATTTTATAGAATTCCCAGACCTATATCTTTCACAGTTAGATACTGAGGGAGGTATTGCCGTTAATTTTGCTTTAAACCGATGGTTAATGTGGGCTAATTCAGGGGTGATCACATTCCGATATCGTGAAGAAGAAACCAAAGCTATCATCGCTAGCTTTGAAAAGGCATTAGATAGTTAAGTGGCGACGGTCATAATGCCGCATCAGTCTGACATTCAATCTTACTTATCTGTAGCCAGCCATAAGTGAACAACAATAATTGGCCACCTTTATAGACTTTGTTTGTATTGACATAATGTTACTTAGTTCAGGCAGCTATTAAAAACGAAACTTTTCTGCTAAAAGGTAACTGCATAAAATAAGCCTTACGACACGCTTTAAGACTAAGGTACTAGAAAGCGGAGCGTTTATACATTTTAGCTAGGTACTAGTATAAATCAGGGCGTTAGCAAAATAGGTAATACTTTCAATAATAATCAATTTAACATAATAATCATTATGTGACACTTGGTGTATTAGAGGAAAAGTGGATATTTATATATTTATCAATCAGATATCTAACATTCGCATGACTATTGTTCTGCTGCTTATATGCTATTACTTGCGATATTAACCTCTATTTGCAGCGTTAAACTCGTTAATTAGAACACGTGCCTAAGCTAAACAGGAAAACCATACACATCAATCTATATGGTTTTCATATCAGGATGAAGATTAATTGCGTGAAATTGAGGGTTTGCCGGGATTCTGGAAATTTCTCATGAAAAGTATATTATCTAACTGATTCAGAAATATATTTCTGAATTTCCTTTCCGCAGCATCGCTTGTATTTAATAGAACTCTTGCAACAACACGTATCGTGATCTCTATACCCCGCTTTTAGCGCCCCCAATAGAAATCTTTTGGCTTCCATAAGTGGTTTCATTTTTGCTTCAGGTACAGTTATAAAACCGTACTCGAATTCGCGGCCATCCTGTAAAGCTTTGCTGATAAGTTCAGATATTTGGATAAAGTGATGAATGATGGTGTCATCACGTAACGCGAGTCTTACATTGTCAACACGTTTGCCGTCATATGGCCGCTTTGGAGTGTGAGCGAACAAAATAGTCTGTTCTTCATCTTGCTTCGGTGTGATATCGACCCAGTCCCCTTCCGGGCTTTGCCAAATAGCATGAAACTCTGCTTCTATCATGACATTTGGCCACTCCCAAATCTGCCACCCGCAAAGCATTTTCCCGCCACTTGAGAGAACTTTGCGTTCTACATTCGGAAAGCATTCGCTCACTATCGCGCCTGATTCAGGCTGCACTTTTACATAAACCGGTGGTGCCTTCAGGTTTAATTTTGATATTAACCTATTGACTTGCTTTGAGATGGTTCGCGGGGTGTTTGAGTTGGTCAAAATGCCCCCTTAATGGTTTCGGGTATACGGATTTAATGGTTGATGGGGCACCTTCACCCCATCAATCTGATACCACACTCAGATGGTTGATAGATCGACTCCGTAGTTGAGTTCCTCTGCGAAGTCCGGCAGTCCGTAACCGATGGTTTTCTTGTAGAAAGGAGAGACCTTCGCAGTCGGTGCCTTCTTCTTGTGCTTCGTGGTGTAGGCGGCCAGCAGTTGCGGGAACGCGCCTGTCCAGGTCTCCATGATGAGGCGCTCCCGGTCTGAGACTTCGTGAGCGCGTTTCAGCAGGATTTTCCGGTCTCCCTTGAGAGTCCGGCTCTGGGACGGTTTCAGCTCCTTTCTGAGGCCCTTGCGCACTCTCTCTAGGGCATCGTTGGCCATGCGCACCACATGGAACTTGTCGACCACGATACGGGCCTGCGGCAGCACAGCCTTGACCGCTGCCCGGTAGGGGTTCCACATGTCCATGCTGACGATCTCGACCTTCTGCCGGTCTTTCAGCTTCATCAGGTAGTTGGTCACCACGTCCTGGCGGCGGGTAGCCAGCAGGTCGAGCAGGGTTCGCTCCTCAATGTTGGTCAGAATGCAGCGGTAGCGCTTGTTCAGGTATAGCTCGTCAATGCCCAGGATGCGGGGCGTCTCGAAGCGGTGCCAGCGCCCCAGGAACTCGGCGCGGGCGTTGAAGATGTCGCGCACCGTCTTCTCGTCCAGGCCGGTCTGTGCCGCCACAAAGGTGTAGGGGTGGTTGAAGGATTCCTTCTCCACGTACTCATGCAGCCGCAGTGTCATACGGAATCCGTCCACCATCTCCGGTAGCTGGGGCCTGAATGTTGTCTTGCAGGCCCGGCAGGTGTATCGGCGGCGGACCACCCAGAGAGTGACCCGCTTGCCGTGGATGGGCAGATCACGATAGGGAACGTCACGCTTGCCGAACCGTACGAACTCACCCTGCACGCCGCATTCCTCGCAGGCGATGGGATCGGGCACGTCCACCTGGAAGTGCATTTCGTCGTCGGTTGATTTGCAGCCCAGTACTTGGTATTGCGGCAGGTGAAGGATGTTGTCGGGAAGTTCGGTCATGGTGTTGTATAGGCGTAGGTGTCAGTCAGATCCATCCGGCTCGGCATTGGTGTTTGCTTTTTTACCCAACAAGCTGCTGGAAACTAAAAGTAAGGCACCGAGGACAATTGCAATATCAGCCAGGTTGAAGGCCGGCCAATGCCAGTCTCGCCAATAGAAATCAAAGGAATCCACAACATAGCCGCGAAAGACCCGGTCAATCAGGTTGCCCATGGCGCCACCGAGGATAAGACTGTAAGCGATGGCTTCTCCTTTATGACGATTTTCAAGGATCAGCTTGATCAGAAAAATCGAGACCACTACCGCGATTCCGATAAAAAAGTAGCGCTGCCAGCCTCCACCATTCGCAAAAAGACTGAATGCGGCACCGGTATTCCATACGTGTACCCAGTTAAAGAATGAGGTCACTGAAATAGACTCGCCATAGGCCATTGATTGTTGCACCAGCCATTTTACGGCCTGATCAGACGCTGCCAGCAGGCCGGAGATGGACAACAGAGCGTACGGTGACAGATGTTTGCCAAAAATGGACATTGCTTAATCCTTGAGCGCCAGAATGCGTCTAGCACCGTTAAGTACAATGACCCCCGCGATGGTGCCGATAATCAGATCCGGATAATTGGACCCGGTCCACGCGATCAGGGCGCCGGCGGTGATGACCCCCAGGTTGATCACCACGTCGTTGGCCGAAAATATCCAGCTAGCCTTCATATGAGCTCCGCCCCCTCGATGTTTGGATACCATCAGTAGACAGGCGGTATTGGCAATCAATGCGACGAATGCGATGGCTATCATCACCAGCGATTCAGGCTCACTACCGAATACAAAGCGCCTCACGACCTCTACGAGTACGCCAACAGCCAAAACCAGTTGGACCACACCAGCAACGTGCGCAACACGGACCTGCCTTTTCACGCTATGCCCAACCGCATAAAGAGCGAGTCCGTACACTGCCGCATCGGCAAAATTGTCCAGGGACTCTGCAATGAGGCCAGTTGACTGAGCCATCAGACCGGCAGTAATTTCCACCACGAACAGAAGTGCATTGATGCCGAGCAACCAGCGCAGGGTCCCGGATTCTTGCTCAGCAGAAGCTGCCGAAAACTCGGCGGCCTTGATGGTCTCCGGATTTGCAGCGACGGTTTCCTGAAGCGCGGCTCCTAGCCCCAAGGTCTTCAGTTTCGATGTGACGGGCTCGACCTCGCCGTCATGCACGACCTTCAGCCGGCGGTTCGACAAGTCGAAGGACAGCGCCCGAATCTCCTCAAAGCCGTTCAGGGCTAGGCGAATCATTCGTTCTTCTGATGGACAGTCCATCTTCGGCACGGCATAAACACTGACCCATCTCCCTGGCGCCTCGGAGGAGGCCTGTATATCGGTATCCGCTGCGGACGTTGCATCACCGCCACAGGCGCCACCACAGGATTTGCTCATGATACGACTCCACTTGAACAATGTTGTGGTACCATTTTAAACTATAAAGCTACTATAAGGTCAATAGAGTAAAGAATCCGTTGGGGAGGAGGCTGATGCGCATTGGTCAGTTGGCGCAGTTGGTAGGGGTCGAAACACAGACGATCCGCTTCTATGAACAGCAGGGCTTGTTGCCGCCGCCTGATCGGCAGGACAACGGTTACCGTGTCTATACCGAGAAGCATGGTGAGGGGCTGGCCTTCATCCGTCGCTGCAGAATCCTGGGCCTGTCACTGGCTGAGATTCACGAACTACAGAGCTATCAGGACGACCCTCATCAGCCTTGTACCGCCGTCAACGCCTTGCTCGATGATCACATCTCTCATGTGCGGTCGCAGATAACCGCTCTGCAAGCGCTTGAGAAACAACTCGTTTCACTGAGAGCGAGTTGCAACGATGACCGGGAAGTTGAGGCGTGTGGGGTTCTTGCTGGAATTAGCGAAGGAAACATGCACCAGCAGTAGGTGAAGCATCAACCAGATAATCCGATGAGATGCCGGTCTGTCTCACTCTCATGCAAAGGTAAGATCAACCATTTAATCCGCTTACCCATGGTTTCTTGCTATAGTTACAAACTCTTTTATTACGGGATCCCAGTTATCCGGAGCGCCAAGCATTGTAGGAGTATCTAGCGCGTGCCGTCGTAACGCAGCCTCAAAAACTTTGATATCAAGTCCCGGACCAAAACGACTGTGCAAGTCATCCATGACACTGGCAAAGCGATTCTGATCCAGTTGGTGTCCGGTGTACCATGTTGGAATGCCTGCCCAAGGGGCTATTATGGCGTATACTTCATCTTCCATTTTTCTGTCCTTTTTGATTATTGCTATCACATAAATATATGACTATTAAGCTTTACATACTGTTTTAGCATATTTTATGTACTTAATCTTTGGTCGTTATTTTTCAGCCCAATTTACCGGATTAGCTAAAATAGCTGGCCATTGCCTCGAAGCCATGAATAACTTGGCAACCAAGCAGCTTTCCCAAATCAAGCTCTTCTGAGCTTATTAGATTTGCTAAGCGCCTGTCGGTTAGAAACACATCACAGATTGATAGCGCATCTGCTGCAACGGAAAAATCATTTAAATCCCCGCTTTTAAAGCGTCGGTTTGGATCTGTGCGTAGACTTCCATGCAAAGCACTCAACACTCGCAGTGTTGGAAAGGCTAAATAAAATGTATCCGACTGCCAGATTGCCATAATGTAACACGCCATTTCAGCCACAATTTTTGGTTCAATGGCCTGTCCTTCAATGTCTGCCCAGGCTTCAATACAGCCTTTTAGCTCCACAAAAATTGCCTGTTTTAGGGTGCCGACGTCGCCCTGATATTTGATTTTGGCTTCGTTGAGCGATGTAAGTCCGAGTTCATTATTCCATTTTTCGTCAGGTGCCGTCGCTGCCACTTTCAACTGCGCGGACATGGGCAATTCCGTCATCGCATCAAACCACGCCTTGTTAAAAGTGTTCTGGTCGATACTGGCAGTGACAAATGCAGGAAGCGTGGGGTAAGACAATTCCATCAGTTCCAGTGGACTGCATAAATAATCAGATGCGGCCTTGTGCACGTTCCATTGAGCTGAGGTGAGCTGCACCAGTTCTTCCCGGATCCGTTCATGTTGATGGACAATACAAAACCCGCTTGAGAACTCATCGACAAGGTCATTTAATAACGCTCGTGTTTCAGGGATGACCAGCGCATCTAACTCTACAAAGGTCGGAAAGGCGATGGGAAAGACATACTGACCCGAATGCGCTTTAGCGAAGAATGTCTCTGCGAACATGATCATGGCATCGGTCAATTTTGGTTTTTTGAGTTTATAATCAGCCAGGCATTTCCAGGCAAGTGTGTCGAGATACACCAGTTTTTTTCCTGAAATCATGTTGGCTTTTTGCTCTTGTATATACCGAATGTGTTTAGCAAGCGTTACATCCGGCGTCTGACGATGTTTCTCAATATGGTCTTGGAGCCGCTTAGACGCAAGCCGATGAAGTTCATGAAGTTCTGTCACTATTTTCACCTTCGCCAAACGTCTACTCAATGACTTTGACAGTAAAATCCAATGGTTCGGTTTTCCGGTTAATATCGATGTGATAATCCCCGTACCGATTAATATGAGATGTCCGGTAAGGTGACAAACCGGCCAACGTTTCTGGCGTAACCTCATGACCTGCTTCAGCCAGTTTCTTGAGGAGTTTTGTCATCTTTTCCGTGTTATACAGGATCACCATATTGGCAACAAGTTGATTATATTTCACTATTTTTTGCTGCTCGTGCCTAATATTCTCAGCAATGATCCCATCGTTGCCAAAAAATAACCATTTGGTGAAGTTATTGAAGGCTTCCGATTTGTTGGTTTCAGCATGGATGAGCTGACGAAGCTCGTGGTTATCAATGTAATTGAGCAAAAACATGGTTCTAATCAACCGTCCCAGCTCCCGAAACGCAAAGTACAACTTGTTCTTCCGGCTGAACGTCCCTAAGCGTTTGAGCAGTGTCGACGGTGTGATTCTGCCGAGTTTGATGGAGACAACTACCCGCAGCATATCTGGCAACCTGGCCTGGATCAGATCGAAATCAATAGAGCCTTTGAACAAGGCATCAATGTGCTGGTATTTCGTGTCTTTGCTTGGCCGGTATAAACTCAAATCCTGAATGTTTCGGATCCGGGGCATCAGTTTTATCCCCAATAAATGCGCCAATCCAAACACTGTGTAACTCTGGGATTGTGTATCACCATGCAGCGTATCCGGTTGAATGTCTGAATCGTTTTTCTGCACGATGTCCAGGATATGAACCCCTTCATAGGTACCACAAGGAATAAAATGGCTGAATAATGCAATGTAGGTGTCCGACACGTGATAATAACCTATACCGCCATAACCACCGTATCGGATATGAAATTCTGACATCAAATTCTGCTCATACAGCTCCCATTTAGTCCCATCTGCAGAGGCGTGTTTACCAGAGCCCCAATACTTCGGTAAATCAAACTGGTTGTATGCGTTGACGACTTTGGTCAACGCTTTTTCTAAGCGTTCTTCAGTGACATGGCGCAAGTTAAGCCAGGCAACTTGCTTCTGTGTAAAGCCTTTAACCGAGCGGGAAGTTTGAGCCGGCCCTAAATTACAACCGTAGCAAAACAGTGTGGTTAAAAAACGCTGCTCCGGAAATTCAATTTTCACTTGGTTGCCGGCAGCTGTGTGTATCAACTTGTGCAGTTCAAGCCAGTGCTCGCAGTCGGTCAGAATATCGACAATGCTCGAGGGCTCCATCCCATCGACAATCGCGGTGTCTAAGCGTTGGACGGCTGCGACAGGTCGTGCAGTATTGCTTTTCTTTAAACTAAGGCGTCCATCGATAAATTGGGCATGGCTATTACCAGGGAATGTGAGATCCACCGTCGTGGCCAACTCACTGAGCTCCTGCTGCAGTTCGGTGACAAATCGCTCAGCGTCATTAACGGGCTGTTCAACTTCCTGGGCATAGCGATCAATTTCCTGTTGGTACTCCTCCCAACTGACCAAATCCTCTCGGTAATCGTCATATTCCCTGGCGTGTACCACATGCAAATCCCCTGATTGAAGTTCTCGCCGGATCATAGAAAAGCACGCCAGTTCATATAGTTTGCGGTGATACAGTGCATTTCCTGCCACGTCACGTCTGATAATGTTTTGCCATTGCGGAGACAGAAGTGTAAGCAGATCGAGTTCATCCGATTGCAGTTGCGATACTGGCAGCATTTCTTTGTGACTGTTCCGCAGTGACTGTAGGTTGGCAATGAGTGAAATGGTGCTCTGATCGGTTGAGGTACTGCGAAGCTCCATGGCTTCCAGACACAAAAACAGCAAGGACCGTTTCTGATGATAAGGCTGCAGCATAAATGGTAAAAAACCATGGGCTACTGCCGCCAGATATTCCTGACACTTCGCCATTTGGGTGGTCAAGTCCGGTGAAAATGTTTTCTGAATAGCGTCAATTCGCTCTTCCGCGGTGCCTTCGCTACCAAACGCCGCCATGGCGTCAAAGTAACCACGAACGAGCGCTTCGCTTTCCTTTTGCCGGTTCAAAATATGCTGGTCGTAATTCTTTTTTGCGACACTCTCCAGTCCCCGCAGAATACGGATCATGATGTCTGCTACATCATCCAGTGCTTTCCCATGCTGACCCCGGATAAGGAGCACCGCTAACGCATAACGCTTTAGGGGCTTGAGTTCCCGCATATCTTTGGCGTCCAATGCACGGGCCTCCAGCATGAACTGACTCAGTTTGGTCGCGGGGAGGCGTATTTGTGGCATTTGCTCACTGAGCGATTTTAGCCAGGTCACATGCTGAATGTAGGAACGGATCTCTCTGGCGCTCGGCTTTTTGGGTTCTCGCTTTAACCGCTGCCAGGCGCTGTAACTTTCATTGACATCTTTGATCAGGAGTTGGTCCAACTCAGCTCTGGATTCCGGTCGCAACTCATCGTAAATGGCCCGGTAGTATTCAGTGTTCACCTCATTTCTGGCAGTTCTGGCTAAGCGCAGTAGACGAGTAAACCCCGGCAGCTCAAACCGGTGGTGGATCAGCTCCTCCAGCGAGACGTTGAGGATGTCATTAACGGCGTCTTTAACCAGTGCGGCACGCCTTGCCACCGTTTTCAACCATGCCCAATCAGCTTCCTGCAGCAATTTGACACCGACAAATTCGCGTATCTGCGCAAGATGTTTGGTTCTGGCTGTCGATTTAATATAGGCTGCCCAGTCCTTCGCAGAAGGCAGCGTAGTGATGCCTGTTAATTTTGCAAGGTATTTGATTAAGGTGTCTGGGCAGTCAAGGGGGGACACTACATACCCGAGCCGTTGCAGCGTTTTCAGTTGCACCAGAAACCCCAGTCGTTGGATGGGTTTTCTGATAGTACTGAGCCATTCCAGTTCGTAGTTGGTTGGTTGATACTGTTTGTTTAAGAGCTTGAGAGAAAAATTCGCCGGTAAGGTCGGGTATGCGGTTTGAGCAACTGTCGCCATTGATCATCCTTCACATCGTGCATCTCTTTTGGTGTCCAGAACAACATACCAGCGTATTAATTTCAATAGCGATTTCTTTGTTTATTTCAGTACATTAAATGAAATTAAATAGATGAAACTTAAATGGATGGCTACGTTGGATTATGGTTCATCTGCTGATACTCCTGCTCCAATACAGCCGTTTTCGAAGTTAACTTTGTCTATTGCTGAACATCTGTCTGCATTGGCTCTGAACAATTTGAAAAGGTCGTCTGCACTTAGAGCAAACTCTTGAATGGCAAAACGACCGTCAGACTGGAGCACATGAAAACGAACCTTCGTAGATGTAGTGGCTCGCAAACATAATACCGCGAGCTTGATTACATCCGGCTTCTCGGACTCAGATTAACTGTTAAAAAGCCGAACGCTCGGCTCACAATCACTGCTAATGAGATATCCAGAATTAATAACGAGCTTGAATTTATCCTTATCGGCTCACATTAACTGGCTACAGTTGTCATTCATTATGCTCAGTGGACAGTCGCATAAATTTACAAATGTTGGAGTTGCCGTGACCAGCAACCAGCATTGAGGTTATCAATGAACAGCGTTATAGCTGATCGAAATCCTCAGGAAGCAAAATCTCGTACTAATGTTATTGATGGCTAATTTTGGATTATAATAGACCGTATGTAAGTACGGTAAATGGACGTAACTTTGTATACAATCGGCCAATTAGCTAATGCAGCTGTCGTTAACGTTGAAACTATCCGCTACTACGAACGCCGCGGTCTTGTTGAACAGCCTGGTAAACCGACACAGGGGTTTCGCCGGTATCCTGTCACTACCCTGAATCGGCTTCGATTTATCAAGCGGGCGCAGGAGTTAGGGTTCACACTGGAAGAAATCCATCATCTGCTCACACTCAATGATACCCCATGTCAGGGCGTTCAGGACGTGGCCACACTCAAGCTTGCCAATGTCCGCTCAAAGATTGCAGATCTGCAGAGTCTGGAACTTGTTCTTCATCACCTGCTGAGCCAATGCGCATCCAATCCGGATCAGACCCATTGCCCCATTATCGAATCCCTACAACCACATAACAACTAAACCCACCGATTGGGCTTGACTCCGTACTATGGTACGGCATCTACACTGACACCGATAGCTCTAATCCCAGGAGTAAAACGTGTCCATAAAAGAGTCAAATCTCCCCGTTATCGGTGGAATAGTTGCGGCTATTGGTGCAGGCGTTTGTTGTGCCGGTCCTTTCGTTTTGTTGCTACTTGGGGTGAGTGGTTCCTGGATTGGTCATTTGACCATGTTAGAACCTTATCGCCCTATTTTTATTCTGCTGGTTTTAACCTCGTTTGGATTTGCTGGCTGGAAGGTCTATCGACCTACTGACATGTGCGCTCCAGGAACAGTCTGTGCAGTTCCCCAAGTGCGAAAACGCAGGCAGGTGATCTTTTGGTTATCAGCACTCACAGCATTAATGTTAGTCACCAGCAATTATTGGATTGTCTGGTTCGCCTGAATACTTTTTACCCTCAATTTTGTTAACGTTTTATACGTTATTGGAGCGAATGATGAAGAAAATCACCTTGTTGTTTTTGCTAACGTTGACCAGCCTGAGCGCTATAGCCGAAACGAAAACGGTTACGTTGGAAGTTCCGACCATGAACTGCGTCACTTGTCCGTTTACGGTCAAAAAAGCCTTACAAAATGTCGAGGGCGTCAGTAAAGCTGAAGTCACCTTTGACACCAAGTTAGCAGTAGTCACCTTCGATGACGAAAAAACCACGGTGAAAGCACTGACTGAAGCCACCACTAACGCGGGTTATCCGTCAACGGTCAAAGAGTAAAGCGCGGAAAGACTACTACGATTACGGACACTGTTTCGGCGATAAGCTGAGCTTGTTGGTTTGCAATAATTAACAATCGCAGAAAATACATCTGTGCTGTTGAGGAACGAAAATGCTCTTGTTATCGATAAAAGGGATGACCTGCCCAAGCTGTGTCTCCCATATTAAAGATGCGCTCGATGCGACCGAAGGAGTGAATAACGTTGAGATCTCCTATGCAAATGCCAGCGCAGCGGTCACCACAAACGGGAAGGTAAGTGTGGCGGATCTCGTCAAGGCGGTTAAAACTCTGGGTTATGCTGCACAAGTCAATCCAGAACCTCAAACTTGTTTTGACAACACTAATCTCAGCAATACAGAAAATATCAGCCCACAACAGGTGGTGATCATTGGCAGTGGCTCTGGTGCTTTTGCCTGTGCGATTAAAGCTGCTGACGGAGGAGCTAAGGTTACGCTCATCGAAGGTGCGGATGTTATTGGCGGCTGCTGTGTCAATGTCGGCTGTGTCCCGTCCAAGATCCTGATCCGCGCCGCACAACTGGCGCAGCAACAACGAAACAATCCTTTTATCGGATTGGCAAATCATTCACCCCAGCTCAATCGCGCACTGTTGGCTGAGCAACAAACAGCGCTTGTCGAAGAATTACGCGTGGCAAAATACCAAAATATTCTGGATATCAATCCGGCACTGAGTTTGATAAAAGGTTGGGCGACTTTCAAAAACGCGAACACTTTGATTGTCAGCAAAAGTGATGGCTCCCAACAAGAAATACACGCTGACAAGGTGCTGATTGCTACCGGTTCGAGCCCGACCATCCCACCTATTGAAGGTCTGAGCGAAACCCCGTACTGGACTTCTTCTGAAGCGCTGTTTGCGACTGAACTACCAGAACATCTGGTCATCATTGGATCTTCTGTCGTTGCGCTGGAAATTGCTCAGGCTTATCGCCGTTTAGGCAGTGACGTTACCCTATTGGCCAGACACACGCTTCTTTATCGCGATGAGCCGTTACTCGGTGAAAAATTAACAGACTGCTTTGAGAATGAAGGTATCAGGGTTCTAAACCATACCGAGGCGTCACATGTTTCCCATGACGGACGGCAGTTTACCTTGAAAACCAATGCAGGCACTTTACGCTGTGACAAGCTTCTAATATGCACAGGGCGTCATGCAAATACAGCCAGTCTTAACCTCGATGCAGTTGGGATCAGGACAGACAAACACGGGGCGATCATCGTTAACGAGATGATGGAAACAAGCGTTCCAGGGGTTTATGCCGCAGGTGATTGTTCCACTATGCCGCAGTTTGTATATGTCGCTGCGGCGGCGGGTAGCCGCGCAGGAATGAATATGACCGGTGGCGAGAGTAAACTTGACCTATCCTCGATGCCGGCGGTCATTTTTACCGATCCGCAGGTTGCAACCGTCGGACTGACGGAAGTTGAGGCCAGACAGCAGGGTATTCACACGGACAGCCGGGTACTCGACATGAAAAATGTACCCAGAGCACTGGCCAATTTCGAAACTGACGGCTTTATCAAGCTCGTGATTGAAAAGACCACAGGAAGACTGATTGGTGCACAACTTTTGGCCCATGAAGGCGGAGAAATGATCCAAACTGCAGCTCTAGCTATCCGCAATCGGATGACTATCACTGAGTTAGCTGACCAGTTGTTTCCATATTTGACCATGGTTGAAGGGATCAAGCTCTGCGCTCAAACCTTTCACAAAGATGTGAATGAGTTGTCCTGCTGTGCTGGATGAAATTGACAACGGCCAGTTGATAACACTGGCCTAATTTCGTCTGAAAATAAAACAATCTTCTTTAAAATCGATCCTCATTCTTTTGGTTCATAAAAATGAACGTATTTATGAACCAACAAGAGGTGCATGCAACCCTGAAAAAAATTCTCAAAAAACCGTTCAGTTAACTGGTTGATGAAATCAGCGTTCAGAACCATACTCTTTCATTCAATTAAATGAACGATTCAGGGTTATCTGATGATTTTTGGGTACTGCCGGATCAGCACCAAAGGGCAAAGTTTTGACCTGCAGGAAGACGCGCTCAAAAACGCCGGTTGTGAACGTGTTTTTAGAGATATCGCTTCCGGCGCAAAAACCAAAAGACCTGGCCTTGATGATTTACTTGGTCAGCTCAGAGCTGGCGACATCATCGTGGTATATAAACTGGACCGGCTCGGACGGTCGTTACAGCATTTGGTGCATTTGATGAACCAATTGACCGAACAGCAGATTGGCCTTCGCAGTCTTAACGACCCAGTGGATACCACCACGCCACAAGGGCGTCTCATCACGAATGTGTTTGCCTCCATCGCTGAATTTGAACGGGATTTGATTAGGGAGCGCACAAAAGCAGGATTGGCTTCGGCTCGGGCACGCGGACGCAACGGAGGGCGACCAGCAGGACTTAGCAAAGACGCCCAAAATGTGGCAATAGCGGCAGAAGCATTATACAAGCAAGGCAGTCTCAGTGCGCAGCAAATTGCCGCACAGCTCAATATCTCCAAGACCACTCTTTATAAATACCTACGACTTCAGGGAGTTGGTATTGGCAGTGTTGGGCTCAGGTGATGCCATGAACTCAGCGAAGCGCGGCATTGCACAGGAAGTTTTGATTGATCTCTACCATCGATTGGAAGGCTTACCGCCGCGCTGTGCTCAGCGACGTGACATCATTGCACAGGCCACAGCCCTCTACGGCATTTCAGAAAGTTCCTTGTACCGACACTTACGCAATTTGTACCAGCCAAAATCCATCCGCCGCAGCGATGCGGGTAAACCCAGAGCCATTCCGCAGGCTGAACTGGAACAGTATTGCGAAATCATTGCGGCGCTGAAGATCCGTACGATGAATAAAAATGGCCGTCATCTTTCAACAGCCAATGCGATTGCACTGCTGGAGCGCACAGGTGTTGGCTCGGATTATGGGTTCATCAAAGTGCCGGTTGGACGATTGAACAAAGCAACCGTCAATCGTTACCTGCAGCAATGGGGTTTTAATCCGAAACAAGTACTCAGAGATACGCCTGCGGTCCGGTTCCAAGCCACATATAGCAATGAATGCTGGCAATTCGATCTAAGCCCATCTGATTTGAAGCATGTGCAGGAACCGCTCTGGTTTGATCCACAAAAAGGCAGGCCGCTGCTGATGCTCTACAGCGTGGTCGATGACCGCAGCGGGGTTTGCTATCAGGAATATCGGAACGTCTATGGCGAGGATACGCCAGCGGCCTTACTGTTTTTGTTCAATGCCATGAGTGCGAAGTCTGACAGCGAGTTTCCATTCCGTGGTATCCCGAAAACCATCTATCTGGATAATGGTCCCATCGCTAAAAGCCGTGTATTTCGCAATGTCATGGTATTTTTGGGCGTTGAGCTGAAAGTCCATGAACCTGCAAGCGCCACTGACAGGCGCAAAACTGCCCGTTCAAAAGGCAAAGTCGAGCGAGCCTTTCGGACAGTCAAAGAATGCCATGAAGTGCTCTATCACCTGCGGGAACCCAAAAATGAGGTCGAAGCCAATGACATGCTGCGGGAATACCTAAAGCAATATAACGACCACTCGCACCGTTT
>NZ_JAJOYU010000089.1 GCF_021290985.1 Rheinheimera soli | reverse complement strand
AACCGGGATAGGTTTGGCTGGTGACACCACTGATCCATCTTGAATTGCCACACAATCATCTTCCGTTTCATTTGCATACATAATTCATAACCAATCGGAATAATGCGCTTATTTTCAGTGTAAGCGCATTAGTTATAGCCAGTGTACATTGAAAAATAGGGGTAAGGGGCAAAACTGCCCCTCAACTCCCGTTCAGTCCTTGCCTTCGACCGAGGTTATAAACCCATTGATGAGAACCGCTGCAACAAGGATAGCCGTTAGCACCCAGAAGTTCAGTCCGGAGGCCCACGCGACAACACCCGCGATTGCTGCACATACTGCCAGCATTGCCACGAAAACCTTTGGCTTAAAATGTAGCTTCATTTCTGGCACTCGCATTGCGACGCCCCCACACCACCTGCGATACCTACCCCAGCACCATAGGCGTTCATACCAAAGTTTGTTTTGCCTGCAGACGCACGCAGTTGAGCATCGGTCTTACCTGCCAAATTTGGCGGCCGCCAATTGCGTCCGAAACCGCCCCGGAAGAACGTCTTAAGACCAGATCTGAACGCGCTGGCCTGTGCACCTGATGCCGCGAACACAGATCCCACTTTGGATAGTCCAGCGTAGGCTACACGACCGCCCCCGGTAGCAAGTGCAGTATAGGATCCGTATCTGTATGCATCACTGTTTTGGTCGACACCACCATCAACTTCCGCCAACTCACGAAGATAGCCACCAGTCCCCAGCAGAAGAGCATCACCAAGACCAGCGCCAAAGTCAACGGATCCTTGAGACGGTGACCATTCCCCTGTAGCCCAATAGACACCGCTCCAAACGTCATCCATACAGAACAGGCCATAAGGGTCGACATAGATCAAAGGATTCCCCCCCACATAGCCATAAGTATTCAACCCACCCGCCAAACCAATAGGGTCTGATTGCAGATATCTGCCTAAAGTCGCATCGTAATCCCTGAAATAGTTATACCAGCTTTGTTTTTCAGAGTCCCAGTATTGGCCAGGAAATCCTATGTTGAAATCACCAATACTTGTACTTAGTACAGAGCGGTCAAAGGCCTCCAGCTTTGCCCGCCAGACTATAGCTTTGCTGACATTGGTTATCACTTCAGGACGC
>NZ_JAJOYU010000088.1 GCF_021290985.1 Rheinheimera soli | reverse complement strand
CTAAATAACTGATCCTAATAATGCTACACCCGCTTGCTCCCATGCCCACCACCCGGGAAGGGAGAAACCGTGTCCATAAAATGCTCAACCCTCTCCAGTAGTTCATCCATCGACCGGCACGTATGATTCCGGGTGATGGTTTCATGCAACGAATGCCACAGCAGCTCGATTTTGTTGTGCCACGGGCTGTAGACAGGCAAAAACAAGAGCTTGAATTTCGGGTTGTTCTTCAGCCATTTCTCTGCGATTTTACTTTTGTGAATGATGTAGTTATCAACAATCAACGTAATGGTTTTGGCACTTCTGTAGCGTCTGCGCAGCGCTCTGAGTAAGTCGATAAACAGCACTGTATTTTTAGACGTTGAGCCCACATAGGTCACCTGGCCTGAACTGCTGTGCAGTGCTCCAGCCAGAAAATGTTTCTTGTTTTGTCCCGGTGTAACGACTTTACGTTGCTGGCCACGTAATCCCCAATCAGCACCAATTTTTGGATTCAGATGGATATCCACTTCATCTTCATAGAAGACAGGATTTTCCACGTCACAGGATGCAAGTGCCTGTTTTATCGCTGCTAATTTTGCCTCTTTATCCGGGTCTTTTATCTGCAATGTCGGTGCAGCACGTCGCCAGACAATACCATGCTTGGGTAGCCAGCGTCGGATAGTCGAGCTGTGAAGCACAATATTCAGCGCCTCACGAATAACGATACTGAGCAATTCACTGCTCCAGCGTGAACGCTGGTAGCCAAAATCCTGCGGTCTGAAACTGATAAGCAGCTTAAGTAACTCACCGATAAATGTCGGTGGGAAACGCACTTTCTTCCCAGGCAAATCTGCTTGTAGCCCATCAAGGTCATCAGCGAGATACCACTTAATCCAACGATTTACACTGGATCTTGCAGCCTGTAGCAATCTGGCAATCTCAGCTTTGGGTTTCCCCTGAGCCCACAACAAAATGGCGTTTGCTCTGCGTGCCAGCGGCCTGTTTGGGTTCCACTGCACTATTTTTTTAAGGCGGTACAGCGCCTGTGGTGTAAAAAATGGTAACGTATTCATACTCAATGCGGTTGGTGTCTTTGGTTTTGTTTGGCGACTGATCAGATCGCGCAAACCGCATTGAGTTCCCT
>NZ_JAJOYU010000087.1 GCF_021290985.1 Rheinheimera soli | reverse complement strand
CCTAAATAACTGTTCCAATTAGTAGATCACTTGTAGGCGGGAACTCAATGCGGTTTGAGCGATCTGATCAGTCGCCAAACAACACAAACCATCAACCGCATTGAGTATGAGCAAAATAACATTTTTCCATAGCGCTGAAACCCGTCGATTGAAGAAAGTCATTCATAAAACCAGGGATAAAGACCTGTGCCGCAGAGCCAATGCGGTTCTGCTGGTGTTAAAAGGGACCTCCAAATCTGAAGTCGCCCGTGTGCTTCAGGTGGGACGTTCCTCCGTGAATCGCTGGCTCGCCTGGTATGAAGTAGCCGGCGTGGATGGTTTGAAAACAAAAGGAGTTGGCAGGCCAGTTCGCCAGCCCAAAACCTTTATCTGTAAGGTATTAAGGCTGCTGTTGGAGCAAGCGCCACGAACCTTGGGTTACCAGCGCTCCCGCTGGAGTACAGAGTTGTTCGCGTTGATGCTCAAAAAGCTGTGCAGCATCAAGGTGCATAGCTCCACCATCAGGCGCTGGCTACCCACGCTGGGGATTGTCTGGCGTCGGGCGGCTCCGACGTTGTACATCAAAGACCCGGATAAAGAAGCGAAGTTAACAGCAATGCGTGAAGCGCTGGACAACAGCAGTATCGACCATCCGGTGTTTTATGAAGATGAAGTGGATATTCACCTGAACCCGAAGATTGGCGCGGAATGGGGCCTCAAAGGTCAGCAGCGTAAAGTCGCGACACCAGGACAAAACAAGAAACACTATTTAGCCGGAGCACTGCACAGCCAAACTGGACAAATCAGCTATGTAGGTGGACAGCGAAAAACAAGCGACCTGTTTATCGAGTTACTGAATAAGGTCAAAGGTCAGTACAGGCGGGCGAAAAGCGTGACCTTTATTGTGGATAATTACATCATTCACAAGAGCAAGAAAACGCAAAAGTGGCTGACAGAAAACCCGAAGTTCAAGCTACTGTTTTTACCGATCTACAGCCCGTGGCATAACAAAATAGAAAAGCTCTGGCATGCGTTACATGAAACGATTACTCGCAACCACCGCTGTAAAACGATGGATGAACTACTGGAGCAGGTAGACCATTTTATGGAGACGGCAGCCCCGTTTCCAGGTGGCAACCATGGGCTAAAGACGGTGTATCACAATTAGGATCAGTTATTTAG
>NZ_JAJOYU010000086.1 GCF_021290985.1 Rheinheimera soli | reverse complement strand
CTAAATAGCTTATATGGACACCTCGTTGCGTCAACCTTTTTGTTTCGAATAAGTGATAACTGACAAAATAGTTGCAAACATATATCCGGCTTCAATGAGCCCTGATGAAAATCCGCACTTCCCGTCCTCATTAGATCCAAGGCTTTTTCAGCCAAGCTATTTACCAGGTTTTCGGGAAGTCGGTTCTACCTGTCAGAACATCAACTTATATTAACAACTCAAAAATTTTTCACACTGCTTTGTATGCTTCGCCTGTTTTGACAATTGCCCATGCCATACGAGCATTTTTGTTTGCCAGTGCGACAATGGCTTTGTTTACACCGTTTTGAGTGATCAATTTTTTTAACCAACTTTGAAGTCGATCGCATTGTTCCAATGGTAACTTTGAAACCCTATAGACCACAGCTCTGGCACCATGGATCAGCAATCCTCGTAAATATGAGTCACCCCGTTTTGTGATCCCTAAAAGCCGAACTTTGCCCCCACTGCTGCGTTCGTTTGGCACAAGGCCAAGATAACTTGAAAAATGTCGACCATTTTTAAAACAAGTACCATCGCCCAGCTCGATCCCAAGCACTGACGCGCTCAGTGGCCCCACACCTGGGATAGTCAATAACTTTTGTGCTGTTTCGCTGATGCTATTCAACTGTGTGATCTGAGATGATAGTTTTTTGACCTTCAAATCGATATCTTTAAATTCAAGATAAAGCTCTTGCAGCAACTCGCGAAAAATGGGCGACAACCCATTGCTGCCATCCTCAAGCTCGTCGAGGATCTCACTGAGCATTTTGTGCTTTCCTTCTGATAAGGCCATACCGTACTCAGCAGCTAAACCATGTATTTGATTGATAATGGCAGTGCGGTTTTTGACAAGACGCTGGCGTACGCGATGCAAACATTGCCGGTCTTGCTGTTCAATTTTTTTAATTGGAACAAACCGCATATCAGGTCTGCTAAAAGCTTCACTAATGGCAATCGCATCATTTCTATCGTTTTTATTTCCAATACGAAATCGTGCCACATACTGCGGACTGATTTGTCGGACCTCGTGACCTAATTGAGCAAATTGGTTACACCAATAATTAGCAGTTCCACAGGCTTCCATAACGATGATGCTTTCTGGCTGATTAGCAATGAATGCGAGAAGTTTGTTTCTGGTAAGCACTTTGTTTAACGCGGGACGATTATCACTTGTTGGAATGTGTATTTGAAAAACTCGTTTTGCCAGATCAATTGCGATAACTTGTTTCATTGGACACCTCTTCAATTGCAGATGAGTAACACCCTAAGCATGGCTAACTATAGCTATTTGAACGAGGTGTCCATTTCATTA
>NZ_JAJOYU010000085.1 GCF_021290985.1 Rheinheimera soli | reverse complement strand
TCCTGAGGTATCCCCAGAAAATACTGAACTGAAAAAAAGATGAACTAAAGAAGAACATTCATGGGATTTGGTGATCAGATCAATCGCCAAAAATCACTGGGCCAAACCACCATGAATGTTCGTCGTATGCTAACTAATTTTATCCACGCTGTCACACCCACTTTGCATGCATATCGCAGAGCTTCACTCACATCTATCGTTCAAAGCGCTTGCGAAGGCTCACCACTAACCATCACGGCTCTTGGCCGTGGTCTCGGTGGAAAAGCATTGGAAAAACATCGTATTAAGCGTGCAGACCGTCTGCTCTCCAATACCCGATTCCAGAAAGAACTCCCCCTTATCTACAAAACGCTGGCCCGTTTGTTGGTCGCATCTTTACCTCGTCCTATCATTCTGGTGGACTGGTCTGATTTAGACTCCTCTGGCCGTCACTTCCTGCTTCGGGCATCGCTGGCCTTCAAGGGCCGTTCAATGACTCTGTACGAAGAGGTGCATACTCGGGATACCAAAGAAAAGCCACTGACTCATCAACTGTTTCTCGACGAGCTTCGGGACATACTCCCGACAGAATGCACACCGGTGATTGTCTCGGATGCAGGGTTTAGAGTGCCTTGGTTCAGACAAGTACAGCAACTTGGATGGGATTACCTGGGGCGGGTCCGCCACAGCACCATGTATTGCGACGATGAGATTGACTGGGACTACACGAAGTCTCTGTACGCTCAGGCTACCAGTACTCCCAAGGTTTTAGCGAATGTCACACTGGCCCGCAGTAATCCACTGCTCACGACCCTTGTTCTTTACAAACAACCTGCGCAGGGGCGTCATTCATTGAATAGAAAAGGTGAACCTCGTCGAAGTAAAACCAGCCTGACAGCAGCACGAGGCGCGGATGAACCCTGGTTGTTAGCCACCTCGCTCAGTACAGACAGTAAGGCCAAAGCCACTGCGGTGATCCAGTGTTACAGAAGCCGAATGCAAATTGAAGAAGGCTTCCGTGACCAGAAATCTATTCGGTTTGGTTTAGGGTTATCGCTTCAGAATACGTCAATCAGGGCAAGACTAGCGGTGTTGGTTATGATAGGAACGTTAGCTTGTATGTATCTGTATTTATTAGGATTGATGGGCCAGCACGCAGGTCTTGCACGACAGTATCAAGCCAATACAGAAAAGCGAAGAAATGTCTTGAGTTGTTTTTTTCTGGGAAGGAGGATACTTAAAACAGCATGCCATCGTATTCCAATAGCATGCTGGAGAGAGGCGCTTCACGAATTCAGGCAGCATACCGCTTCGTATGCTGCCCAATGGAGTCGTTAACTATGTCGAAATTTGTGGGGATCCCTCAGG
>NZ_JAJOYU010000084.1 GCF_021290985.1 Rheinheimera soli | reverse complement strand
CATACGTATGATCTTTAGGATTTGAAAAGGTGCTTCATTCGTGATCTAATTGATTTTTCGAATAAAAAAGATCACCTTTGCAGGCAAAACGAATGAAGCACGAACAAGATAGCCGATTCTTAAACGCTTTTGAACGACTTTTTTCTCCAGATGAGCTTGATACGCTTGGGCAAAAAACCGGATTTATGAAACGTCGTCGCCAGGTCACGCCGCATAAGTTCTGCATGGCGTTGGTCAGCGCCCTTGGCTCTGGGACTACGAATTCTATTACCGATATCCACCGTCAATTTAATCATATGCACTTCACCAACATACAGCTAAAACCTTTTCATAAACAGTTGGTTAAAATGGCTGCGCCTGAGTTTATGCATGAAGTGTTTGAAAAAGCACTGGCTGTGCATCTTCCAGATATGCTTACTCTGCGAGAGAAGTATAAAGACGTTTTTGAACGTATTATTTTGCAAGATGGCACCAGTTTCGCGGTGCATGGCGACTTAATGCACTATTTTCCAGGCCGTTTTAACGTACACAACCCTGCTGCGGTTGAGTTGCATGTCACCTATGATGTGTTCAAAGGACAACCACAGCGCGTAAGCCTGACCGAAGATATTGCGCCAAAGCGGGAGTATTTGCCATCAGCCTCATCCTTAGCTGGTTGCTTATTTATGGCAGATGCGGGTTATTTTTCAAAGGCTTATGTCCAGGAATTGCAAGACGCCAGCGCTTTTTTCATCATCCGCATGAGCAACAGCGTGAATCCAATGGCCGTTTGCAACAAAAGCCAGCAGGCAAAACCGCTGAAATCATGGCTAAAAGAATTACCCGGTACAGGTGCGTTGGATTTAGACGTGCATTGGCCGGATGGTCCAATTTATCGTTGTGTGGCATTTGCCGCATTAGATCACAAAAAAAGACATGTTTTGGTGTGCACCAACCTTGATCGGCAACAGTTTCCCGCAGAAGTTGTCGGCGACCTCTACCGTGTCCGCTGGCAGATTGAACTGCTATTCAAAGAATGGAAGTCGATGAATAATTTGAATAAATTCGACACGTATCATCCAACAATAGTCGAAACGCTGATCTGGGGAAGCTTGCTTGCGGCAACCTTAAAACGGTGGCTTATCAACGCGGCACAACAAAAGTATAACCGGGTGATTTCACTGTTTACCGGTGCAAAATCAGCCCATATCTGGTGGTTACCCTTTTGTTTAGATATTGCCAGAAGCCATGGCGCAGATTTAGTGACGGCCATAAATGAAGCATTGGCATTTTTAGCACAACGTTGCCAGCGTCAGAATTTGAAGAGGGATCAAAAAAACGGGGTGTTTAAAATGCTAACTAATCTAAATATATCAGCAGCTTAAGCTCTTAAGGACATACGTATG
>NZ_JAJOYU010000083.1 GCF_021290985.1 Rheinheimera soli | reverse complement strand
AGGCCACCGTTAGGTGGCCTTTTGCTTTATTGGTGGAGCCGGGGGGATTTGAATAGTTATAATCTTCTTTTAATTCAATGTCTTTACAGCGATTTGCCATAATTAACCCTGCTTTCCGTTTATATCGAAACACGATGTGAGTCTGAAATTTCATCATCTCAGTATTTTTTAGAATTAAAATAATTCGCTATTACATACTACGTAGGTAGTTCTTTAGAATTACCTGATACCATTTTTGTTTAACAGGTTCACCAGACGGCAAGTAAGCTTTGATCATTTCGTTATGGCAGTATACGTCCAATAGCCTGTATATTGGAGGTTCTTCTGCTTCGATGGAAAGGATTTCTTCGGAAATTTTGTAAAACTCTTGCTTACTAACAATATCTTTTCGACGTCCTGCTAGATAACGTTTTTCAATATCGATAAATTTGTTTCTAAGCTCTCGGTGCTGCCCACTACGTTTGGCAGTTCCATAAACCAAATCCATTGTATTAATTACAGCTAACCCGCCCATAAGATAAATAGCAAATTCTGCATCACTGGTCTCTATAACTTTTAGAATAGAGGCTCCTGCTGCTGAACTTAGTAGAATATTTAAGCCAGAAACTACTCTGCTGTAGCTTTCAAAAAACGCATGCCTGTAATTATGGTATCTGATGGAGCGTTGAACATTCCACCATGTTTCCCAGAGAGATTCTTTATTTGGCTCAACAATATTATCATCGTTATCAGTCACTCTGCCCCCTAGTTGAACAGACAATGCTTTTCTGCATGCTTAGCTTTTAGTGCCTTTTGGCGGAGGTGGAGGTGCGACGGATTGAGTCACATTGTTGTCAAGACTACCTTTACGGCTTTGGCCTCCTCCACTATTAGACGCCCAATCATCTCTCGAATCTCTGTATGGTTTTGGAGGATTCTGAGGTGGCGTTTGCGGGGGCTGTTTTTTGGTTCCGTCATTCATAATATTTTCCTAAATGAGTTGTATGAACTTAATATATGTACCCAAATTCTCGGTGTCAAACCTTATTAAATTAACAATGTTTATTGGGTCGTCTGTTCGGCGGCTGTTTCCACCTGCACTGTGCAATAAATCTGTTTAGGTAAGTGAGTCGGGCAAAGCTCGAAGTCCTCTTTTACAAAATGCTGACACCTAAGTCCCTTTTTCGTCACTGCTTTACACCGATGAATGACCGTAGTGCATGTGTGAACATAACTAAAATAACCATCATCGGATTTAGGCTGCTTTTCGTACTTATCAACACTGAAATTTATCCAGTTTTTACCAACTGTTTCGCTTTTGAAAATAGATATTTTTCCAGACAATTCTTCGCACCAAATGCCGTTAAAGCGCTGAAATGAATCGAATAGTAATCTGGTATCAAACTGATCATCGGTTTGGCCGTCTAAGACACCACCGATAAACTTAACTTTTGCTTTTCCTTGACTCA
>NZ_JAJOYU010000082.1 GCF_021290985.1 Rheinheimera soli | reverse complement strand
GCCTGTCTCTTGATCACAAGTTTTGCTGATTAAGAGACTGTGCCAGTTCATAGCCTTCAAGGATGGTTTGTAATTTGAACCATCCTTGCCATAAGGTTTTCACCGATACTTTTCCTGTTCCTTTAGAGTCTTTCCATCCTCCCAACGAAGCCAATGTTCGATACGCCCATAACAGGGATGGTGGTGTTTCTGGTAGTGGCTTTTTTTCCTGTTTAAGCCATAACAGTTTCCATGATTTTACAGACAGTACTTCTTCACAACATCTGGTTGCATCCTGCTCCGGTGCCATCTTCAATTGCATTATGCGTACTGCGACGAACGCTTGGAGCACGGCCATTCTTTCAATGTTTTCCCGACTCTGCATCCGTAGGTTTTCAACATCCGTGCCGTCACTTTTCCATGTTTTATGATACTCCTCCACCAGCCAGCGTTTCTCATACATTTCAATGATAGATAGTGCATCTTCAGCACTTTGAACCGGCTCGCTTGTCAGCAGATGCCAACTCAATGCGGTCGCGCTATCCAAACCATCAATTTCATGGCAGCCCACATAATACAAGGGTAACGACTGACCTTGTTTATTCGATGGCGCTTTTAACGTCACGGGAGCATAGACGATATTCGTTAAAGCCACCCGGGCGCTTCGCCCTCCTTTCTGAGCAATATGGACCTTCTTTTGTCCTGCCACCTGAAGCTCGCTGGCATAGTGATACAACTTATGGTCAGTCTCTTCTATGTGACGACTTTGCATGGAGCGCACAACAAAGCGTTGGCTGTGAGTCAGTTTATAACGCAAGTACTCATATATATCGGCTTCCCGGTCACACACCGAGATAACGCGAGGCAAGATTTCGCCAAGTCGGGTCGACATATCCGTGGATACTTGTTCCCACTTATAGCCTTCCTTCTCTTCATAAGGTGTACTGGCATGAAGGCTGCGTTTTCCTCGTGTGGTTATATCTCGTGTCCAACGGTGCTGTGCAACAAGTCCGATAACATCTTTTTCATGTGGCGCATACAGCAATACACTGTGCGCCAATAGGCCACGATAACGGTCTCCTTGATTCAGATGGCCCAATTCATCACGTAGTGAGCGATGTTGGTAACTAAGCGTAGTCGTATCTTCAAGTGCCAGTAACAGGCCATACTGATTGGCTTTTTTGATGGTCGCCTGAAAGCCTGCTTCTGCAATGGCATTGACATCAACCAGCTCATTTCGTAGAAAGCGATAAGCACCTTCCATGTCTGCTGAGGTATCGGTTGTTTTCACGATGGAACATCCAGGATTGGCAGCCATAGCTGCACTAAGTTTAATCAAGCGCTGGGTTCGCCTTGGATCACCCAGAGTGGCTTTTCCAAAGGTATTTATTGCCCAGGCAGTATGGCAGGATTGTCGCATAAGTTTCACCAATCAAAGACAAGATGTAGATCGGATCACAGCTACAGGAAAACGTTCAAAAAAAATCCCCCACTGGAAGGTGAGGGATTTGTGTATAAGAGACAGGC
>NZ_JAJOYU010000081.1 GCF_021290985.1 Rheinheimera soli | reverse complement strand
GTAGACATAATGACTCCCCACAAGGTGCTGACCTCCGAGGACGTGGGTTAGCTTTGCAGCCAGAGCCATACTGTATTTGTTTACGATACATTACTGGAGGTCAGCATGGATAACAATAGCATCACTTTCATTGGTTTAGACACTCATAAAGAATTCTTTGAAGTGGCTTATATCGAAGATAGCCGCGATTCCAAACCTGTCAGTCTTGGACGTATTAGCGGCACTAAACCAGCGTTGCAAAAACTGGTTCGCCAGTTCGAATCCAAACATCCTGGGTCTACATTGCACTTTGTGTATGAGGCTGGCCCTTGTGGTTACTGGATTTATCGCTATCTCACAAGTCTTGGTCATTGCTGCTATGTCGTGGCACCATCTTTAATCCCTAAAAAAGCCGGTGAACGAATTAAAACCGATAAACGTGATGCTCTTAAACTCGCGGTTCTGCTACGTTCTGGTGATATTGACCCTATTTATGTACCAGAACCAGAAGATGAGGCGGTGCGAGATTTATCCCGTGCCCGCGAAATCTCCATGAAAGACTTAAAAGACGCTAAATATCAGCTCAAAGCCATGTTGCTGCGCAATAACATTCGCTGTGACGTGCAAGACAATTGGTCGGCCAAACACCTGCGCTGGCTGACTGAACTCATCTTGCCGCATCCCGCACAACAAATTGTTTTGCAGGAAGCTATACAGACTATTAGTGAGCGTATTCGCCGTTTAGAGCGGCTGGATAATGAACTCAGTTATCACGTCAAAAATTGGCGCTACTACCCTGTTGTTAAAGCTATACAGGCCATGCGAGGAGTCCGGCTGCTGGTCGCTGTTGGCGTGATTGCAGAGCTTGGCGATTTAGCCCGTTTCGACCACCCCAGAAAGCTTATGGCGTATCTGGGCTTAGTGCCATCAGAGCATACGAGTGGCAGCAAGCGCAGGCAAGGCAGCATTACCAGAACAGGGAATACCAGAGCCAGGAGGCTGTTGGTTGAAGGCGCACACACCTATCGTTATGCGGCCAATATCTCCACTGAGTTGCAAAAACGACAAGAAAGCCTTCCTAAAGAAATCACTGATATCGCCTGGCAAGCCCAGCTTCGCCTCTGTCGTCGGTATCAGCGGTTAATAAAGCGCGGTAAACACTACAACCTTGTGGTGACCGCCATTGCCAGAGAGATGATTGCCTATATATGGGCTATCTCCCGGGAAGTCGTGCTGACACCAGTGAACCCAACCAAACGGTTATCCAGGGTGCCCGCATGAGCGACAGGTTAGAGTTAATGCATTGGATCAAGCATCGGGTGTGGCACAACCACCGACGGCGTTAGGATGGCAGCAGCCTTACAGTTGCTGAACCTCGAACCTAGACTGAAGACAGGTGCCACGGCGGAATAAGTAAGGTAGGCTCTGTTAGCGCAAGCTGATAATCCACGTATACCAGCATGACAACCGACGAACATTACCTGCTTCATCTGATGCATTAACTCGCTTTAACAGCAAAACAAGGGCTCTTAATTGAGCAGGAATTTACTCAACCTGCTTGACGTGGGGAGTCATACCAACGCC
>NZ_JAJOYU010000080.1 GCF_021290985.1 Rheinheimera soli | reverse complement strand
TCAGACTGCTGACAAAGGTCTGGACGTAGCTCCAGACCTTTGATCTAATAGAGTCAGTTCAACCAAGGACTGATATCTATGTTACGAGACACATCCCCCCAACAATACCAGCTTGAAATGGTCACTTTGGAGCAACTGGTTCCTAAAGACCATCTGGTGCGTAAGATTGATACCGCCATTGATTTCGAATTTATCCGCACAGAAGTGGCTCACTTGTATTGTAAAGACAATGGCCGTCCGGCGATTGACCCGGTGGTACTGTTTAAAATCATGCTGCTCGGTTATATCTTTGGCGTACCAAGTGAGCGGCGACTGATACAGGAAATCGAAGTCAATGTAGCCTATCGCTGGTTTTTGCGGTTGAGTCTGACCGATAAAGTACCGGATGCATCGACCTTAAGCCAGAACCGCATTCGCCGCTTTAATGGCACTGATGTATTTCAGCGTATCTTTGACCACATTGTGGAGCAGGCGATTTCCCGTCATCTGATAGGGGGTCGCACGCTGTACACCGACAGCACCCATTTAAAAGCCAGTGCGAACAAGGGCAAGTCCATCAATAAACTGGTGTCAGCCAGCACCTCGGCGTATATCAGGCAGTTGAATGAAGCGGTTGAGGAGGAGCGTAAAGTCGCCGGAAAAAAGCCGTTGAAGGAGAAGCAAGAACAGGTGTGTGAACTGCAATCTATCAAGAGCAGCACCACGGACCCTGACAGTGGATTTATGACACGCGAAGGCAAGCCACAAGGCTTCTTCTACCTGGACCACAGAACGGTTGACGGCAAACATGGCCTTATCACAGACACCTTTGCAACACCCGGCAATGTGCATGACAGTCAACCTTACCTCGCCCGATTAGACCGGCAACTGGAGCGCTTTGAGCTGAGCCCGGTAGCAGTTGGACTGGATGCGGGTTACAACACGGCTATGCTGTGCCACTTAATCCGGGAGCGGCAGATTGAACCTGTGATGGGGTATCGTCGACCAAATAAAGGCAAAGGGCTGCTACGTAAAAGTGCATTCAGCTATGAGAAAGACAGCAACAGCTACCGCTGCCCACACGGTCAGAGTCTCCTCTACACCACGACTAACCGTGATGGGTACCATGAATACAAATCAGACCCTGCACTTTGCAGAAACTGTCCGTTACTCAAACAATGCACGCGCAGTAAAAACCAGACCAAAGTACTGACGCGGCACGTGTATGAAGAAGCCAAAGAGGCCGCCAACCAGACGAGACTCAGTACCTGGGGTAAGAAAATCTATCAACGACGAAAAGAGACGGTAGAGCGTAGTTTCGCGGATGCGAAACAACACCATGGCCACCGGTATGCACGCTTCAGAGGATTGCAGAATGTACAGATGCAATGCCTGATGGCAGGCACCGCGCAAAACATCAAGAAAATGGCGTTGCTGCTGGCCGCCTGAGGAAGAGGCCCTTCAAACACCAGCTAAATCGACCACAGACACACGATTAGACCACTTCTGAACACCCCAACTTGTTACAATACTCAGTCGTTCAAATCATCGAACTTCAGCCGCCAATTGCCGTAACACTCGCCCTGAAAGTCCTAAAAAA
>NZ_JAJOYU010000008.1 GCF_021290985.1 Rheinheimera soli | reverse complement strand
CGAAATGGAAATGCGGCTAGAAGTAGCCGAAAAACAAACTCCTTCAAATATCAGAGAGCTGCGGCAGATCTATGCTATGACTTTAATAGAGAAGCTCCCACCGAATGTTTCAAGCATTAGTCTTAATCAGCAAGTTTGGATTGGGCTTCAGCAACTTAGCAACCACGAAGCATTCGAACAATTTATAAAAGCTTCGCGTATTCACTGTCAAACCAACAACTACTATAACCAACAATCTATTGATATTTCCAATTTGCAAAGTGAAGTAGACACTCTGAAATCGTACCAACAACGTAAGGAAGAAATTGAACGTAAGGCAGCAGATAATAAGAACAATATCTTGCGCCAAATACATAGTCTTAGATCAAAGATAGCAACGCTTCGCACAGTTAAGCTCAATGAAATGTTGCGATTGAATGCTGACCCTGTGAAATCTATTCTCAAGACCCTCGGAGGCAATGTTGAACTTGCTCGTTTTCTGATTCTTGAAGGCCATATCGACGATACCTATTACCAATACACATCGCTCTTTCACTCAGGCCGTTTGTCACCCAATGACAACAAGTTTCTGATCCAGATTCGAGCATTCGTTATACCTGAGCCGAGTTTTCCAATCGACAATCCGAAAGAGGTCATCGCAGCGATGCGAGAGGAAGACTTCGCTCAAAGCTATGTATTAAACGTCAATCTCGTCGATTGCCTGCTAAATGAACCGCAAGTTTATAGCGACCAAACACGGAATTTTTTCGTGTTTGTTTCATCCGAATTTGATAATTGTGAAGCTTTTTTCGATGCGTTTTATACCAGTGGTCGTGATGTCGCTTCGTTACTTTTGGGATTGAGCAACAAATGGAAAGGTTTTGTTCCAAAGGCTATTTCAAGCAGCAACAACATTTCCCATATCAGCCAGATGATCTCCCGACTACCCGAAAATGAGTTAAAAAAGCTTGCGAGGACTTTCGATGAATTTCCAGATTTTGTTTCGGAAAACCTTCCAGACATTCTAGAGAATGTCCCAGAAATTGCCCCGCAACGCCTTGCTCTACTCAACTTTGAGGTTAGAAACCTAGCAGCAATCAAAGATCACTCAGAAATTGTACGCTTCATGTTTGATAAGGGGCTTTTCGAACTCACAGTACAAAACTTGGAATACATCTACCAAACGATTTTGGGAATAAAAGATCTCGAACCTATGCGCGAAATGAATTTCACTGCCATCCGTTTGGCGAATAACGATACATTGATTAAGCGAGTTGAGCGTGATTTCTACCTCTACTTGCGTAATGTTTTGTTAGAGCTTCAAGGAAATTCCAAGGAAGATACTGCCGCTATACTAGCAGTAGTTTGCCATGAAGACCTTGCTCAAGAAGATATTGAGATGTTTCTTGAACGCCAGACAAATCAGCTACCAGTTCTAGACAATGTACCTGAGAAATTATATGCGATGCTTTTCAAGTTAAATATGATTGAGCCAAGCTGGTCGAACTGCCTCGTTTTTATGGAGAGTGAAGGGTTCGAGAAAGAGATCTTAATTGAATATTTGGAGCGACAGAATACTCGGACCACTATCCTGAAACACCCTATACCTAGTGATGCAGACTCACTGAAGTTGCGTGAGTTCATTTTAAATGCGGGTTCGCTGACAGACCCTGCCTACAGAGAATATGTTTGTGCACTACCTAAGCAGTTCAATAATCCACCAAAAGGAATCGAACCAACTAAGATTCGAATTTTGATCTCTGAAAGAAAAATTGCTTTCGCTAGGCAGTCTTTTGATGACCTCTCTGAGCACTTGGATTTGCAGATACAATTCGTTGCGGCCAATATTCAACTCTATCTAAGCGCTCCGGACAAATTTGAATTAGACGATGACTTCCTAGAGGAACTTCTTCGATCTGGAATTGATAATGCTGCCAAGATCGAGATAGTCAAATTGATAGATTTAGAAGCTCTCGATGACTTTCCCAAACGAGCGGCGCTCGTTGGTGCGATTGTTTACAATAGCAACGCCAATATATCTGGTATTAATGGGGGGATTGCGCAATCTCTTATAAGGCACTCCTCGCCCATACTGACACAAATAACTCTCCTCAACAGATATCAACCAGTGATGACTAATGGCGAAGTGAGTCAGGTCTTGACCAAGTTGCCGTTGCCATATTCCACAATAACAACTGGCCGTCATGTGCCTAAATTGAAAAAAAGTCCGGAGAATTTAAATTTAGTCAGGTGGCTTGAGTCGAGAAACATTATTTCGTCATGGAGTGACAATAGTTTATTCAGTGAAATTAAAGTGAATCTTAAAAGAAGCTGGTAGACGGTTCAAACTTTTTGCATCAGTTCTAGAATTCAACAAAAAATCATCGTCACATACCTGCATTGTGCACGCTCCTAGTAACATCTATAAGCAAGCACCGGATGTTAACGGCCAATAGTTGCCCGATTGAAACGAGGTCGGGCGCACATAGTGTGCGCTGCGAGCGTTGTTACACAAATGTTTACTGGCTAATTTTAGCCGAAGAAAAAGATACGCTAATATTTTTTAACTCTTCATCAAATCGCTTTTCTTGTAACTCAATCATTTCCGTAATTTCTTTAGCTCTGACTCTGTTCCGCTCCTGCGTTGATTCTATATTACCACTGTAAACACTCTGTTCTAGGGCTTTATCCCTGGCTTTAATGAGTGGCTCAATTGTCCTTTGCAGGCGATCTCTCGCATTAGCAATTTCTGATTGAATAATAGTCACTGTAGATTTTTTAGCTTCTGAGCTCTGTAGCTCTTTTTCAGCCCATATGTAACCAACAAAAATTAGACCACATGAAAGCAGCAAGAATGCTGAAATTAAAAAAATGCTATATTTTGCAGGGTTAGGTGTCTTTATGTAAGTCACTACAGTATGACCTACAACCAGTAAGGCTAATGCTACCAACCCCAAATATCCGTATTGCATTACATCTAACTGGCCCAATTATTTACTCCAATTGTTGATAAATTTATATAACTCTGAGCACTGCGGAAAACTAGGAGAGCCAGCTACCCCAAGAGCAGTATACAACCAATGGGAAAAAATTAACTTTACGACGCTACCGCGTCCATATGTACTTCTTGCTTCTAAACTCCAAGTACTGGATTCGCAATCGATCAAATCCGTTTTCTGAAAACAAGGTGCTTGATATTTGCCCTAAGCCACCTTACTCCAGTGTATAAACCACTACTCGTCCTTAACCTCATACAACTCACCAACGGTCACATTTAAATAGCGGCACAGCTGTTCAATAACCTCCAGCTCTACACGACTAGCACTTTCGTTGTAAATCCTGTCCAAGGTGCCGCGGTTTATGCCTGTGTCTTTGACAACATCAGCCACTTTTAATCTTCGCTCGCCCATTATTCTGGATAAATTGCACTTAATCATAGTCTTCTCTAGGTATAAATTATCTTTAGGAGGTAATTATTTTCACTAAAAGATAAAAAATGACGTGACAAGAGCAAATAAGTGTCTTATATTTGCTTTAGAAGATAAAAATTATCTGCTGAAGGTAATTTGTTTCTTCTGTAATGTCTGGTTATCTACTGAGGTGAAGTATGGCACAAACTTATCTAACAACTGAAGAACTATCTACAAAAATCAAATATGACATTCGTACCATCCGGGATTCGCTCAAAGATCGCGTTTTCTTTGAGGGCGTGCACTATATCCGACCTTTCGGCGGCAGGAAGTTGTTGTTTATTTGGGAGCGGGTAGAGCAGGCCTTGCTGAAAGGCACTTCTATTTCTTCTTTACGAGATTAATCGGAGGCGCGTATGGGAAGTATCGTTGAACGCTACGGTAAGTTGTATCTCGACTTTCGTTTTAAGGGAAAAAGGCTGCGTGAGAGCTCAAACCTGAGTGATACACCAGCCAACAAGAAACGCTTGGCTGCCACTATGGCGCAGATGGAGCTGCAGATCAAAGCCGGTACTTTTGATTTTGCCTACCATTTTCCGAATAGCCCGCATGCTGAATATTTTCGCACTATTCATCAGATGGAAAAACGCAATGCCAGTGGCGGGGATACGGCTTTTGCTGTGTTTACCGAGAGCTGGCTGACGCTGAAAAAGCTGGAGTGGCGGCACAGCCAGATTGAAACCGTCAACGGCATGCTGGATACCCATATTCTGCCAGCCTTTGAGGACGAGCAGCTTAGCCAGATCACCAAAAAGCAGATTTTGGAGTTTCGGTTAAAGTTGTCGCAGCATAAAAAGCAGGATGGAACAGGGCTTTCGGCGTCTCGTATTAATCACATCATGAACTGTGTGCGGATGATCTTAAATGATGCTGCTGATCAGTTCAGGTTTGAGTCGCCGTTTCGGAACATTAAGCCGCTGCCGTTGGAGCGTCCGGAAATCGAGCCCTTTAACTTAGATGAGGTGTATCGAATTATCACTGCGGCGCCTGAGGATTTTAAACCTTATTTCACTCTGCGCTTTTTTACCGGATTGCGTACCGGTGAAATCGATGGCTTGCGCTGGAAGGATATCGATTTCAACAACCGAACTATCCATGTGGAGCAGGCCTTGGTGCGGCAACGGGTGGAAAAAGTAAAAACTCAGTCGTCTCGCCGGGCGATCCAAATGACAACGGCGGTGTATCAGGCCCTGGCTGCTCAGGAAAAACTGACCCGGCATCGCAGTGAGTATGTGTTTTGTAACAGTAAGGGCGGGCCTTTGGCGCACAAAAACGTAACACGCCGGGTGTGGTACCCGCTTTTGGAGACGTTGAAACTCAAACGACGCACACCTTATCAGACCCGGCATACCGCAGCCACTATTTGGTTGGCATCGGGTGAGAGCCCTGAGTGGATCGCAAAACAGTTAGGGCATGCCAATACCACCATGCTGTTTAAAGTGTATTCGCGTTATGTGCCCAACTTGGTGCGCCGCGATGGTACAGCGTTAGAGCGTTTATTGTCAGAACACAAATTACCATTTGAAACCATGGGCGAGGCCCTGCAGGAGTTAGACTATGAGAATGTTTAAAGACCAAAATCCGCCAGTGTTATGTTGGGCCAGCCCTATTGTCGCAACTGGCATTGTCGGAGAGTATTACCAGTTCAGCGCACTACATTTCAGTATCACCTTGCCTGTGGGTGAAACGCACAGCGCATTATTGAATGGACAAGAGGCGTCGGTTTTACTGCAGACAGACGATTTGTTAGCGCCCACTTCGGTGCGTAAACTTAAGCTGGTTGGTTTAAGCAAGGTTAGGCTACAAAACCAATATATGCTGTGCCCAATTCCGATGTTTGAGGTTTTGTCAGGCGTTTGGACTTTAGTGAGCTGTATTACTTACCCTGATTTGAGGCATTTTCTGGAGGAAGTTTTGTGCGACCCGCTGGTTATTTCGCTGTTCTATAAAGCGAAAGGCTCGGAAGATGGGGATTTTAGTCAGGCAGGTGATTTGGCCCGGCATAGTGTTGACATTGCTTGTGTCAGCTTATCTTTGGCTAATTACTACCAGCTATCCGATGTTGAGCTGAGTTTAGCTCTGGTGACCGCGCTGTTGCACGAAATTGGCAAAATTCGCCTGCACTACAATAGCCAGTCTGGCATTTTAGTGAGCGAAAAAGTCGCGGTCACAGCAGTAGTAGGCCCTTACTTAATTCAAGTGCTTGAACGTGACCCAGCGCTTTATGAGGCCTTGATGTCTTGCTTAAACTGCATTGAGCAACCACAGATTATTTATATGGCGGATACGATAGTTAAAGCCGCAGATAAGCTTTCGCGCACTAAACATCAGTTCGATAAAGCTTTTGCTGATACGGCGGACTACTACGATTTAGTGGTAACTAAAAAAGGCTGCACCGACCTTTACTACCGCCGCGCAACGCAGTTTCAGCATATGGAGAAATTTGACTAGCTACTGACCAGTTTTTGAAAGATAGAAACGGAAATAGGCTTTTTAGGCTTATTTCCTTTTCTGTTTTGAGTGCAGACAGAGGGAGCGGTGTTTGAGCATTTATCATCAGTAGGCGCTAATCAACGATAGATGCCTACTATTACGAAACTTAAAATATTTGCCGATCAGATAACGTACAGAGGAAATTTTATGAGTACAAAAGAGTGGGTATCAAGTCATCCAAGTGGTGCCAGCCTTTACCAAGAATGTTTTTACGATTTTGAAAAGCATGCAGTAAATCCTAACCCCGCGGTCATTCAAATTGAAAACCCAAGAAGCTTTTCAATCACCCAAGAGGATCTGGCTGGTGCTGAGCCGTACTCCCAGCTTGTAGTGGAAATTCCTGCGGAACGCTTTGATGAAATCGCAATTGCGTGGTGTAAAAGCCGAAAGTTGCAAGGCAGGCTGGGTGGCCCTGTTGGACTGGAATGGGGCTCCCCTGATTGTGACCTTGAGTAGTATCTGAGCTTTAGCAGCGGACTGCTGAGAAGTGTTAAGCACTGCGAGCTGGTAGCAAAATACGAGTTACGCGTATACATTCAGAAATAAGATTTTGGGGCATAGCGAGTTAGCACATGGACTCTAATGAGTTAGAAATTGAGGTGATTCCGTCTTTGCACGATCCTGTTGTAGGTGCTCACGTGGGCGTCAGAATCCAGCATAAAGTATCGGGGCTAACAGCAGATAGTTCATCTGAGACAACGCAATATGCGAACAAGCGAAATGCGCTGGAGATGCTGAAAATGCAACTGGTGCAAGTAAGTTCTGGAAATTGAAGAAGACAACTTAAATCACAGTTTCAATTGGTTGCTCTTTTGTCTGTGAGATCAATATGGATTGTGCGCTCTGAGCAGTCAGCCGGGGCAATCCACTTTTGAATGTATCGATATGCTGGGCAACTTCCCGCAGATCGGCAAGCTCACCAGACGCAATCATGGCTAGTGGTGTGCGGCCATCAAAAGGAGCATTGTCGTTTGTCATACCCATAAACCCGCTAAGATTAGCAGGGGTGCTGAACGTCGTTCTCAGTGTTTGGTGAATATTCAGAAGGTGGCTCACGCGTTCAAATTGTTCTGGATTCAACTGAGTTGTGTCTGGGGCCGACTTAAACTTGTGGTAGGAGAGTCCTGAGATCCCGAGGATTGTATGGCACTACTGCTCAGTGCATCCCCATGACAACAGGATTTAATCTGTTGCTTTGAAACCAGCCAGAGCCAATGCTTCAGCAGTACAAACTACTTCTTTCGCGATGCTAACAACGGGATTCCTCGTATGCAGCTTTTCGCTAGTTTGGTTGACTGGTTAATGTGTGGAAACTGCTTTTGTAAGCTTAGTTCAGAGCATCCTTGAGGCCTTTGCCTGCTTTGAACGCTGGAATGTTTGCTGCCGCAATTTGGATAGTCTCACCTGTTTGAGGGTTACGGCCTGAGCGAGCAGCACGAGTTCTGCTTTCAAATGTACCAAAGCCCACCAGGCTGACATTGTCGCCTTCTTTTAATGCCGCTGTAATCGAGTCAACAATGGCATCTAATGCGGCTTGAGCTGCTGGTTTTTTGATATCGGCTTTGTGGGCAATTTTTTCAATCAGTTCAGATTTATTCATGTTTGGAAATCCTTTTAGCCAGGTAGGTCGCTGGCAATAATGTTGAATACACAAGGTGGTTCTTCGTAAACGGCGCTTAATTTACATTGCTTGTGCTGGGATGGAAACTAAAAAGGCAGGGCTACCGTGTTGAACTATCAGTATATTCACCTATAGCGGTGAATTTATTGTATTTAAAGCAAGACCTATAAATATTAACCAGTATCGGTGGTTATTGTTGCTATTTATTGGGTCGGTTTGGCTGTTGCGTCAGTGCTGTTCATGCGGTTTGGCCATCACTCACGTTATTAGTAAAACGTTTCGCTCGTAAATATGACCCTAGGGCGGGCCGGTTACTGCGTCAGCACGTGATTGATGGTTGCCAGGCGCTGGATTTGCCTCGCTACTACAAATATGAGCGTAACCTTGGCGATGGCTGGGGCGTAGCTCATGGACTGTGCTGGAACGAAATTCTTGGCAGTTAATCAGACAGCATATAAAAAGATCGCACAATATACTTGGCGGCACAGGCGCAGGACATCCCTGGTATTGTTGTGTAGCGTTGAGAAAGCTCTGTGTAATAAATTGAATTAGGCTCGATTTGCCATTCAATTCATTTGGTATAACTGAGCTTAGACATTAGCGCAAACCGCTCAATTAATAGCGTTGGCCAGTCGACGGTCTGAAAATTCAGACTGTCATTTCAACAGTTTGAGAAAAAATGGCTGGGAGCTGCTGAGTCGAACAAGCCTAGGTTCTATTGAATGTTATATTTTTGAGTTAATGTTAATTTATTTGTTTACATTTGTTTTTGACTGTGCATAATCCACGGAAAATACCCTGGTTCAATTATGCACAATGTTTTCAAACTGAATTATTTAGCTCTGCGATTATCCGAATCTCAGACATCTACCACTACTGTTTCCCGGCTGTTCACAACATCTTCCAGAACACCCACCGCTCATCAAATTTCTTCAGCCTTGTTTGCCCTTAACTCATTGCGATGTGGTGGCTGTGTATTGGCTGATGAGGTAGGGCTTGGTAAAACCATTGAAGCCGCCTTGGTTATTAGCCAGCTCTGGTTTGAAGGGCGGCGGCGTATTCTGGTTGTTGCTCCGGTCATGCTTGTAGGGCAGTGGTTTGATGAATTGAGCGAACATTTCGGTTTGCCTGTTCGTGTCGTTACCAGTGGCTTGTGCAGTCAATTCAGGCAGCAACCTGAACAGTTAGTCGAATTATTTTTCCCGAAAACCCCAGCTGTTGTAGTGACGAATTACCATTGCTTGGATCAAAAGGGCCTGCAACTGGATTTTAGTCATTACGATTTAGTGGTACTGGACGAGGCTCATGTAGTCAGAAATCTGGAAGTTCCACCAACAAAACCGTCTGAAGAGGACGAGGGCATTAAAACCTCCAGAGCCGCAAGGTTGTTGCAGGCTACTTATGGCGTGCCTAAATTATTGCTAACCGCTACACCGTTGCAAAACAGGTGGCAGGATTATCGGAATTTACTGCAGTTTATTCAGCCTCATTTCAAAACCATCGATTCAGATAAAGATCTTGCTGGCCTGACCGAGTATTTGGTTGTTCGTAATCTCAGATCTGATTTACAGGCGCGGGGGCAATTGGACATTACGCAGCGTCGCTTGCTACCTATATTTTTTAACCAAAGTGCTACTGCTCAGCATGATGAGTTTCAGGAACGACTTTTCGAATTTATTTACGACTTCTATGAGTGTGAAGGCCGAGGGCTTAGCCTTAATGGTGTTTTTATGCCGTTACTCAACTTGCTTGAGCTCGCTTTCTCACGGATTTGGGGATCTTCAAATCAAGCGCTTTTGTCTGTATTCAATAAACTGAGGCTGGAGATCATTGCTGCACTTGATACCGCAAATTCTGCTCGTGTCAGGCAATCTGCGGATGCGAGTAGAACCTATGAGCCAAATGAAACGTTGGACGACGATGCATTGGCTGCCTGTATGTCAAGCTTTGAGGTGGAACCCGATAAGAGTAAGCCTCTGTATTTGCGCTCAGTGAGCTCATTACAACGCCTGAAAGCCTGTTTAGATCAGTTAATTCACAAGTTAAGCTTGTTTGATGTTAATCCCAAAATAGAACAGCTTGTAAACGCATTACCAAAGCTGCTGCAGGACCTTCAACAAAGACAAATGCCAGAAAAAGCAATTGTCTTTGTTTCGTTTAAACAAACACAACAGGAGGTTTATCAGCAGCTACTCCTTGCAGGTTTTTCCGTGGACGAACTCGTACTGATTAGTGGCGATAACACTTCAGAGCGAGTGGCTGAAATTGTTGAGCTGTACCGGCAATCATTGGGTTTAGATACGTTACCGCTTCATGATCAGAACAAGAGAAAAGCCCTTTTATGGTATTTTCGCGAGCATGGCAAAATCTTGATCGCTACAGATGCCGCTAACGAAGGGTTGAACCTGCAGTTTTGTAACGTCCTGATCAATTACGATTTGCCCTGGAACCCTCAGGTTGTAGAGCAGCGTATTGGCCGGATACACCGTATTGGCCAAAAACACGAAGTATATATCTATCATTTATTTAACCTGCAATATGGTGCAGACGCCCATATAGCAAAACGGTTGGCAGAAAAAATCAGTGTGTTTAAACGCTTTTTTCAATCCTCAGATGAAATTCTCAGCCACACAGAGTTTCAAATTCCGGCGCTGGATGCCTCTCTAGAGCCAGAGCAGCAGCTGTTGCAGCACGAAATTTTGAGTATGTCAGTAGCAGATTTGTGTATGGGCACGACGTCTGTAGATTGGAGTAAAAAATCTCAGAGTATTGCAGCTATGGTGCTGGACGTTCATCGCGCGCCAGATCTGTGGCCGGATGTTAGCAATGCGGAGCTATTATATTCTGGACAACTTGGTTACCGTAAATACCAGCAGCAGTTTGCCACTCAGCACGAGCAGGTATACGGTATTCATCCGGCAACAACACATCTGTTGAGAGCTGATAACATTGCTGATGTTCAGAAGGACAAAAACTCGTTGCTAATGTCTCATCAGATTAATGAGCTGGTTCAAGGATCGTCCAGAAGCTTTGTGCCTTTTTACGGGCAGGGTAGGGTCGACTCGCAGGTGTTATCTCTGGTTCCAGAGTCATGGCAAGCCTCATTAAATTCCGGTTTCACACTGGAGGTTTATCAATTGAGGTCCAGGGGGGAACCTTCCGGTAGTATTTCTGCTGTGTTAGGTTATTGTGGCGATGGCCGGATTTTACCTCACGAGATTGCCGAACAATTGTTTCTGGCAACAGAGCTACTGCAAGAGTCTGATCCTTCTGATAAGAAAACCGCAGCGTGCTCTGGGATTAGTGATGAGTTACGGGCAGAGTTAGTTCGCGCTGATCATGTATCACAATGGCTCAGTGAGCTCAGTATATTGGCCACATATGACCAGAAGCGTAATGAAGTCATTCAGCACCACTGCAAAACTGCCTATAAGAAAGCGTTAAAACGGCTAGAACTCAAACGCCAACATCTAATTCGCTCTGTAAAAACCGCAGCAAAAAACACAGAACAGTTGATGGCATCGCTGGATGCAATTCAACAGGAGCACGCAGCGCTAGCCTCTGAGTTTGCTGCATATTTGAAACAGGTAACGCTTAAGGAACTGAGTCTAAATGAATGCCAAATCGCGGATTTTGACGTGTTCGTTATTGGGCAGGTGGTTTGTGGTTGAGTAAGGTAAGCCACTTAGCGGATATGAGTTGAGTAAAGAGCTGATTAACTTATTGCTGAATCGTTGCTTTTCACTGAAAGCAGACATTTGACGACAACACTGATTTGGGGGCTCTCGAAAATTTCGAGACTTCAGCTCGATGCTAAAATTTTGGAAAAGCCTCCATCACTCATTCTCCGATTCAAGAAATCTCAGCGTTTAATTTGTGCCGCTGTGACCAAAAGTGAGACGAGCATCACTATTGATTCAAAGTGGACAAGCATAAAGAGAACGAGATAAGGTATTTTTATTTTGAAGCAAAGAAGTGATCATGGAAGACCGCTCACAAAACCTTAATGAGTTAGTTAATTGTCCAGTTTGTGGGGATAGTGTTTCGCGAAATCGCCTTCAAAAGCATCTTGAGAAAGTACATAGTGCAGAGGCTGAAAAGAAACGGGCAGCACTAGAGCAGTTTGAAACTAGAAAAAGAGAAGAAGCAAATCAAATTGTTACCTGCCAAGTGTGTAAGCAATCGATCAAACGACGGAATTTGGCATCCCACCTGCAAAAGATCCACAATCAAATCCCTGGCCAGATGTTGAAAATGGGTGATGGCCCGTCATTCAGTGAAGTTCTCGAGTCTCTTGAGAAAACAAAAAAAGCCAAAAAGAAAAGCCGCCCAACAGATGTATTTGATAGGGGTTTAACGGTCAGTGGTGGCGCTTTTGGCAACGGCAAACGTAGATAATTTTCGATTATCTTATAACCTAAAATCGAAACGCTTTAGTCATATAATCCATGGTAGTGAACGCTTTAAATACACATCAAGCCCCAAAATATTTCATTCCCATAGCAACACCGCCTAATCTTCAGGTACTATTCCAGAAACGTCTAAAAACGCATGGCAGCGCATCAAGTTTTCAGGGCTGCCAAGGTTTGCGAACCAACTTTGGTGGAAAATTTTTCTTATGTCTCAATCTTCAAACAACCTAGCCGCTGAATCCTGGGCTATTGCCGACTTACTTCGTGGTGATTTTAAGCAGAGCCAGTATGGCCGTATTATCCTGCCGTTTTGTTTGTTACGTCGCTTAGAGTGTGTACTGGAGCCAACCAAAGAAGCGGTTCTGGCCAAATTTGAACAAATCCAGCCGATGAACCTGCCGGAAGAAGCGCATGAGAAAATGTTGCTGCGCGCCACTAACGGGCTGTCATTTTTTAATACCTCGAAAATGGACCTCTCCAAGCTTGGTGAAACCGGCATCAAGGCCAACATCGAAAACTATATCCATGGCTTTTCCAAAGATGCCCGTGAGATTTTCGAGCACTTTAAATTTATGGAATTTGTTGGCCTGCTGAACGACGCCAACCTGCTGTACAAAGTGGTGCAAAAAATCCGCACCATTGATTTAAGTCCGAAAGCCATCTCCAACCACGATATGGGCTTGGTGTTTGAAGAGCTGATCCGTCGTTTTGCCGAAGGTTCAAATGAAACCGCCGGTGAGCACTTCACCCCACGCGATATCGTGCGCCTGACCACCTCACTGGTCTTTATGGAAGACGATGAAGCGCTGACCAAACCAGGCATCATTCGCACCATTTATGACCCAACCGCGGGCACCGGCGGATTTTTATCGGCAGGGATGGAATACGTGCATGAGCTGAATCCGCAAGCGGTGATGCGTGCTTATGGCCAAGAGCTAAACCCTGAAAGTTACGCTATCTGTAAAGCCGATATGCTGATCAAAGGCCAAGAAGTTGGCAACATTAAGCTTGGTAACACGCTGTCTAACGACCACCTGTACGCCGATAAATTTGATTACATGCTGTCCAATCCGCCATTTGGTGTGGACTGGAAAAAAATCGAAACCGATATCCTGAAAGAGCACAACGAAAAAGGCTTTGATGGCCGCTTTGGCGCTGGTTTGCCACGTGTATCCGACGGTTCCTTATTGTTCTTAATGCACCTGATTAGCAAGCTGCGCGGTGCCGATGAAAACGGTGGCCGTATTGGCATTATCCTGAACGGCTCGCCACTCTTTACCGGTGGCGCGGGTAGCGGCGAAAGTGAAATTCGCCGTTATATCTTAGAAGCCGATTTATTAGAAGCCATTGTCGCGCTGCCAACCGACATGTTCTACAACACCGGCATTGCCACTTATGTCTGGGTTCTTTCTAACAAAAAATCCCGCGAGCGCAAAGGCAAGGTGCAACTGATTAGTGGCACAGATCTCTGCAGTAAAATGCGTAAATCTTTGGGCTCTAAACGCAATGTGATGGATGACAGCGATATCGCCACTATTACGCGTTGCTTTGGCGAGTTTGCAGCGGTTGATGCCTACAGCCTGGATAAAGCCGCTGATGTAAAAAGCAACCGTGGTCGTCAGTCTGCCTCACCTAAAGCTGAAGTGCCGAAGACCTTTGCCAGCAAAATATTCGCCACCCATGAATTTGGTTATCGCCGTATTACCATCGAGCGGCCATTGCGTTTATCGGCCCAGTTTACCGATGAGGCCATTGCCTCGCTGCGTTTTGCTACCGGTGCACTTAAACCGGTGATGGAGTGGATTTATCAGCATGTCGGCGATGAATGGACCGAAAGCAGCTATGGCCAACTAGCAAGCCACGAAGAGGCCATTCGCAGCAAAATCAAAAAAGACTTTGCCGATGTCAAAGAGAAGCTGATTAAAGATGTACTGGATGCAGGCATCTGGCTAAGCCAAAAAGCCCTGCTGGAAAAAGCGCAAAAGCTCCGTTCTATTATTGGCGATGCGCAGCATGATGATTTTAACGAGTTTGAGAAAACACTCGCGCAAGCACAAAAAACTGCGGACCTGAAACTCGATGCCAAAGAGCAAAAACAACTGCTCGATGCCATTACCTGGAAAAACCCAGACGCCGAACCTATTGTGAAAAAAGTGCTGAAGGACAAAGAAAGTCCGATCTATGGCAAGTTCAGCTACAAGGGCAAAGTAGTCGAGTTTGAAACCGACGGCGACCTGCGCGATAACGAGAACGTGCCGCTAAACCCAAGCCTTCCGGTCAACGACATTAACGAAGCTTACTTCCAAAAGGAAGTGCAGCCGCATGTACCGGATGCCTGGATTAACCCAGACAAGCGCGACGACAATGACAAAGAAATTGGCATCGTCGGCTACGAAATCCCATTTAACCGCCATTTCTATGTGTACCAACCGCCACGCAAGTTAGAAGATATCGATGCAGATTTAGATGCGGTAACGAAGAACATTCTTGAGCTGTTGCAAGAGGTGCATTCGTAATGGGTAGATATCAGGCATATCCGGAATACAAAGATTCTGGTGTTGATTGGATTGGCCGAATTCCAACTGATTGGGATATGTGGAAAATTTTCCATGCGTGTGACTACATTGCAAGTGGGACAACTCCAAAATCAGATGACGAGAGCAAATATTACGGCGGCGAAACTCTCTGGGTAACTACTGGTGAGCTTCGAGAGAATGTAGTTTTAGATACGCATAAAAAGGTTACTGAAAGAGCATTGTTGGATATGCCAACACTAAGGGTCCATCCTGAAGGATCTGTTTCTATTGCCATGTATGGTGCAACAATAGGTCGACTAGGGATATTTGGAAAAGAAGCAACAACAAATCAAGCTTGTTGTGTTATGCCTCCATCTAAAATTCTATTCAACAAATTTTTATTTTACTGGTTGTTCGCAACTCGCCAAGAGATTATTAATTTATCCTCCGGCGGCGGTCAGCCAAATGTTAATCAGGAAAAAATTGCTTCGTTGAAAGTGAGCGCTCCTGACTATGCCTTACAACAAAAAATCGCCAACTTCCTCGACCACGAAACCGCAAAAATCGACACCTTGATTGAACAGCAACAACAACTGATTCAACTGCTCAAAGAGAAACGGCAGGCCGTGATCAGCCATGCGGTGACAAAAGGCCTAAACCTCGATGCCCCGATGAAAGATTCTGGTGTGGAATGGTTGGGCGAAGTGCCTGAGCATTGGGTAATATGCCGCTTAAAACACATAAAGTCGCTGTCACAAAATGCTTTTGTAGATGGGCCTTTTGGTAGCAACTTAAAATCTGAACATTTTATAGATAATGGTGACGTCTATGTCATTGAAAGTAATTTTGCGACTACTGGTGAGATTGATACATCTAGTTTAAAAACAATCTCAAACGCACACTTCGAAACAATAAAAAGAAGTGAGGCAACTGCTGGTGACATTATTATCGCAAAGATTGGTGCAAGGTTTGGTATGTCATCTATTTTGCCTTCACTAGATAAAAAGAGCGTTGTATCTGGAAACTCCTTAAAATTAACTGTAAATGCTAATGTTGTCAGCCGAATGTATGCTCATAAACTTTTAACAGTACTGAAAGAAATGGGAGCAATGGATGATGGCGTTAACGGTTCTGCACAGCCAGCCTTATCTTTAGGCGAATTAAATAATCTCCTGTTTCTTGTACCGCCAATTCAAGAACAAGTTGAAATAGAAAAGTTTATCCAGCTAAATCAGGATAAATTTGATGTTCTATTGGAAAAAGTGAATGTTCAGGTAAGGCTCTTACAAGAGCGCCGCACCGCGCTAATCTCCGCCGCCGTCACCGGCAAAATCGATGTGCGTAACTGGCAAGCCCCCCAACAATAATAACGATGAATAAAGGGATTTATGATGTCTGATCAGTCAACTGAACGTGTATTTCAAAATGACATTATCCAGCAAATGCTAGCCAGTGGCTGGCAGCTGGGGCAGCCGGAAAACTACAATCGTGAGCTGGCTTTATACCCTGAAGATTTAATTGGTTTTGTGCAAGACACTCAAGATGCACAGTGGCAAAAGTTTAAAACGCTGTATCCACACAGCGCCGAGCAAAAGCTGCTGGAGCTAGTGGCAGCGCAGCTCAATAAAGCCGACCCAAATGCCACCCATAAAGACTCTCGCACCTATGGTACGCTGGGTGTACTTCGCCATGAGCTGCGCGACCGCAATGTGCGTTTAACGCTGTGCCAATTTAAACCAGAGCATGACTTAAACCCAGATACACTGGCGCGCTATCAGCAAAACCGTCTGCGACTGGTGCCGGAATTGGTCTACAGCCCTTGGGCCACTGACGCTGAGCTGCTTGAGACCGGTAGCAAAGCCAAAGCGTGGCGAATTGATTTGGTGTTGTTTGTTAACGGCATTCCGATTGCGACCTTGGAGCTAAAGTCCGAGTTTAAACAAGCGGTGGATAATGCAGTTAAGCAATACAAAACCACGCGCTTGCCGATTTGCCCAACCACCAAAAAGCCAGAACCCTTACTGACTTTTAAACGTGGCGCTATTGTCCATTTTGCCGTCAGCCAATATCAGGTGTATATGGCCACGCAACTGGCCGGTGCTAACACGTATTTTTTACCCTTTAACAAAGGCACCAGCGAAGGCGCAGCCGGTAATGATATCCCTGCGGATATTTCGCGCTACGCTACCGATTACCTATGGAATGAAGTGCTGTTGCCGGACAATATTTTAAATATTCTTGCCAGATTCGTGCACTTGCATATTGAAGAAAAAGAAGACTGGGAAGGCCGTAAGTACAAAAAAGAAAGCATGATTTTCCCGCGTTATCACCAGTGGGATGTAGTGAAAAAGCTATTGCATGCAGCAAAAACTGAGGGCGCTGGCCAAAAATATCTGATCCAGCACAGTGCCGGTTCTGGTAAATCCAACTCTATTGCCTGGGCTGCTCACCAGCTTTCATCGTTATACGACCAAAAGGGCAACAAGCAGTTTCATTCGGTAATTGTCGTCACCGACAGAACAGTGCTGGATGCGCAGTTACAAGACACCATCTATCAGTTTGAACATACCGATGGCGTGGTCGGGCGCATTAACCGCGAGGAAGGCGACGGCTCAAAATCGGAGAAGTTGGCCAGCGCACTGCAAAGCTCGCAACCGATTATTATCGTTACCATTCAGACCTTTCCCTTTGTGCTGCAGGCCATCGAAAAAAGCGCATCGCTGAAAGAGCGTTGCTACGCAATTATTGCCGATGAAGCGCACTCATCCCAAACCGGCTCTACCGCGCGCAAGTTAAAAGAAGTGCTAATGGTGGAAACAAAAGATGAGGATGAAGACTTAAGTGCCGATGACATTATCGCCGCCGCTGTGGCCTCGCGCCGTGTATCGAACAATTTAAGTTACTTCGCTTTTACCGCCACGCCCAAAGCAAAAACGCTGGAACTATTTGGCCGCTTACCCAAGCCCGATGAAGCAGCCTCGAAAACCAATAAGCCAGCGGCATTTCATGTGTACAGCATGCGCCAGGCCATTGAAGAAGGCTTTATTTTGGATGTGCTGAAAAACTACACCAACTACAAAGTGGCATATAACCTCGCCCAGAAAATTAACGGTACCGATCAGGAAGTTGATAGCAAAAAAGCCAAAGTAAAATTAAACCAATGGGTTCGCCTGCATGACCACAATATCGCCCAAAAGGTGATGGTGATTGTCGAGCACTTTAAAGACAACGTGATGGGGTTATTAGGCGGCCAAGCCAAAGCCATGGTAGTGACCAGCTCACGTAAAGAAGCAGTACGCTACAAACTGGGCTTTGATAAATACATCACAGAAAAGGGTTATCAAAGTATTCGAGCCATGGTGGCGTTCTCGGGTGAGGTGGAATTTAGCGAGAAAGATCCGAATTCAGCCGCGCTGATTGGCGAGAAATTCACTGAAACCAATATGAATGCCCATCTCAAAGGCCGCGATATGCGCAAAGCCTTTGATAGCGATGACTACCAAGTGATGATCGTTGCCAATAAGTTTCAAACCGGTTTTGACCAGCCAAAACTGTGCGCGATGTATGTTGATAAGAAGCTCGGCGGCGTGGAATGTGTGCAAACTTTGTCGCGTTTAAACCGCACCTATCCGAGTAAAGAAGTGACCGGCACATATGTACTGGATTTCTTTAATGAACCGGAAGAAATTCTTGCAGCGTTCCAGCCTTATTATCAAACCGCAGAATTGGCGGATGTGTCTGATCCAAATCTGATTTTCCAGCTTTACGACAAGTTACGCGCTGAAAGCATTTTCACCTGGCATGAAGTAGAGCAGTTCTGCACCTATTTCTATGAAAGCAATAAATCCAATGCTGCGATTGCCAACATTTGCAAACCGGCGGTAGAGCGCTGGCAGAAGCGTTACAAATCGGCTGTGGATGCATTTAAGCAAGCCAAAGAGATGTTTGAACGCACCAAGAAAACTGGCGATGCCGTGTTAATTGCCAACGCAGAAAACAGCTTAAAAGACTGCCAAAAAGAAAAAGATGCGCTGGAGATCTTCAAAAAAGACTTAGGGACCTTTGTGCGTTTTTACGAGTTTATGTCGCAAATTGTCGACTACGATGACACCAACTTAGAAAAGCTCTGCCTTTACGCACGCAACCTGCGCCCGATGCTGCGTGAGGCGATTCTTGAAGAGGACGACATCGACCTTAACAACGTGATGCTCAGCCACTATCGCGTATCGAAAATACGCCAACAGAATTTGCAGCTGCAAGAAAACAAAGGCGACTACAACCTAGAGCCAAACGAAGCCCTGGGCACAGCCAGACCACGCGACAAGAAAGAAGAGTTTCTATCGCAAATTATCAGTCGACTCAATGAGCTATTTATCACCGATCAACTAACCGATGCCGATATGGTCAACTACGCCTACACCATCCGTGACAAAGTTGGCGAAAACGAATTAGTGATGACCCAAATCGCCAACAACTCACCAGAACAAGCCATGCTTGGTGATTTCTCAAAAGCCATTGACGACGCAATTCTGGACAGTAACGAGGCGCAGCAGAATCAGATGATGCAGCTGTTGGGGGATCCGAAGAAGTCTGCGTTGTTTGCGAAGGTGGTGTTTGATTTGTTGGTGGCTGGGAGAGGGGCTGGGTTTTAGTGAAATTGCATATTGTTCGGATTGTACTGCTATGACAGCTCGTAAAGCTCTATCAAAAGAAACAAAATTAAGGCTGTTTTCGGAGGCCGCTGGGTATTGTCAAAGACCTGAATGCTTGCGGCCACTTTTCCCTGAAGAAATGGGCGGAGATAAGCATATTGCTGAAATGGCGCATGTCATTCCCCATGGCGAGACCGGACCAAGGCATGAGGATCGGCCATCAGCTGATTTTGAGCCGGATACGTTTGATAACCTTATTTTGCTGTGTCCTACATGTCATACCATGATCGATAAGAGTCCTGAGGGATTTAATCGCGAGACTTTACTCGGTTGGAAAAGTAATCATCTGATCACGTTAACCCAGAGCCAAGGCATTCGAGCATATGATAGCCGTGCTGAGGTACGAAGGGTACTTGCAGCTGCTATGGCTGAGAACAAAGCGATTTGGAAAGAGTATGCCCCAGAGGATGGTGCAAGCTTTGTATATGACCCTGAGTCTGAAGTCGCCAAAACATGGTCGCAACGGATCCGCGGGGTAATTATTCCTAATCTGTATCGAATTCAAGGCATTATTAATACCAATCATCATCTTTTGACTGACGCTGAGCAGCATGTATTCGCTTTATATCGAGAGCATGTCCGCGGTTTATCAGAAAGACATGTTTGCGGTATCTCTGGCCGAGCAATCCGTTACCCCGCACAGATGGATGATATTTTTTTATGAAGTGGCAAATAAAGTTCGCGTGGAAGAATATTTCAGAAATTTCAAAAGTTGAAAAAGTTGTACCTGTTGGTGATGAAGCTCTCAAAATTTCAATACGTGAGAATGCTGACATCGTCGCCGTTATCTCTGATGCAGTAACAATAACTGCTGATTTAGTAGTTAAGTACCATTCGGCATTTCCTAATATGGATTTTCTTTGTGGATATCGGAAAGAGTGTGTTTGGGAAGGTCAGGCGATCGATTACGTAGAGGCTCATTCTATAGGGTGGGGAAATGCAGGAACACTTCTTGATGCCGTTCACAAGGGTTCAGCCAATGGGCTATCTCATAAACAGTTCTCTTTCTCATACAGACTAGTAAAGCAATTGAGGGTCTATACTAATCTCGTGAGGGAATTTGACCGAGTCTTTACAGTTACACTCAAAAATGGACGCGCCCTTAGGGTAGGTATGATTCTGGAATACGAACCTACTGCTGATGTTATTCGAAGTTTCTATGACAGATTTGGACATATTGATGTTGCTTGGAACATTAATCCCAATAGTAATCCTACTGCTGAGGCCATAGAGGCTGGACAATCGTTGGGATGTGCAGTTATGAAATGGGACGAGTTGAGAGAAGTGCTTAGGAATGGGATATGAATGGCAGAGATGTGGCTAGGTACCTTCTTGAATCATGTAAAACACTAAATGAATTTGAGTCTTATATGTTTGGTTCCTCCTTAAATCGAGTTGGGACGGACTTCGATATCCTTATCGTCGGCCCATCGGGAGAGCCTCTATCACGATTGAAACAAGAGCTTAAATTAGCAGGAAGTGAATTGCCACTTGACCTTCTTTTTATGCTGCCATCGGAAGCCGTCGAAACTAATTTTATTGTCAGAGAAAGTTGCGTGTCGTTCACTGAGCTTGCAAAGTCATAAACAGGTAATGACAAATAGAATATTTATTTTGCTGCAATATAAGGCTATAGGGAGATTGCCGTGGTACGAATTCGTAAAGTTGAAATCTTAAATTTTCGTTCTATACGATCATTAATCTGGCGACCATCATCAGGACTGAATTGTTTGGTCGGACCTGGTGATAGCGCCAAAACAACAATATTGGATGCAATAGATCTGTGCTTGGGAGCTCGTCGGACTACAGCCTTCAGTGACACGGATTTTTTTAATCTTGATGTCAATCAGTCTATCCAAATTACGCTAATTCTGGGTCAGTTACCCGATTCACTTAAAGACCTAGATAATTACGGGATTTATCTGCAGGCATTTGATCTAAATACTGGAGTGCTCCAAGATGAACCTGCGCAAGGCTTTGATACAGTCCTTTGTTTACGTCTCATGGTGGGTAGTGACTTGGAGCCTAATTGGTCACTTGTTTCTCAACGCGCTCAAGCATTAGGACACGAACGAAACATTGCATGGAAAGACCGTTTGCTGGTCGCTCCAGCCCGATTAGGCACATATGCTAATTCCAACCTATCTTGGACAAGAGGCTCTATTCTCAACCGTCTTTGTGAAGAACGTCCTAACCTAGGTGCAGAACTAGCAAGCTCGGCCCGCGAAGCTCGCACTGCGTTTGGAAACCAAGCTAGCGCGCAATTGACTGAAACACTGCAAATCGTAACTCAACAAGCTACCAGTTTAGGCGTTCCTGTAGGCGCTCAAGCCCAAGCTTTATTGGACATCCATGCGGTATCGATCAGCGAAGGTGCGATCTCTCTTCATAATGAAAGTGGCATACCTCTGCGGTCATTAGGTACCGGTTCATCGCGATTGCTGGTAGCAGGACTTCAACGTGTTGCGGCGCAGAAAGCGTCAATTGCACTGGTAGATGAAGTGGAATATGGCTTAGAGCCTCATCGGCTTATTCGACTGCTTGATTCACTCGGAGCTAAAGAGAATCCACCACCACTGCAAGTATTTTTGACGACCCACTCTCCAGTTGCAGTAAGAGAACTTCGAGGCGATCAGATTTTCGTTGTTCGAAAGCAGCAGGATGGTTCACATCATATACATATGGTTGGGGTTGAAGACGACATACAAAGTACCATCAGATTAGACCCTGAAGCCTTCCTGGCACGAAGTGTTATCGTTTGCGAGGGGGCCAGTGAAGTTGGTCTCATTCGTGGTCTGGATCAATATTGGGTAGATCAGAATTATCGCTCACTCTTGGCTGCAGGTACCGCATATGTCAATGTTGGAGGCGGAGAACCAGATCGTTGCTTTATACGTGGCCTTGCAATGCTCCGGCTAGGATACCGCGTTTTGGTTCTGGTCGATGCAGATAAGCCCCCCACTCAAGCAGTGGTTAACTCTTATACAGCTGCTGGCGGACAGTTAATTACATGGCGACCAACGCGCGCTTTGGAGGATGAATTATTTCTCAGTCTCTCAGATACCGGAGTAGATTCAATGCTTCAACTAGCGTTGGAGTTTGTAGATAGAGAACTAATCGCCGCTCAAATCAGCTCACAATCTCAAGGTAGAATAACTCTGGATGACATTTATCACCAGCGCCAACTTCAGCAAAGTTATACTCTTGAAATGAGGCAACTACTTGGCTTGGTCTCTAGACATAGAAAGAATGGCTGGTTTAAATCACTGTCAAAATTTGAGGTGCTCGCAAAAAGTGTTGTTGGGCCAAATATGCAAACAGCAGAGCCTGGTTTTATTGCGCTAGTAAATGAATTATTTAGGTGGGCGCATGCCTCCTGAGTATGACCTATTTGCTTTTCGCCTTGGTTCTATAACGGCACCAGCTGGTTGTGGAAAGACGCAAATTATTGCTGATACATTGAACCGACATGTTGGCTCGAAACCAGTACTCATCCTTACCCATACAAACGCTGGGGTTACGGCGTTGCGCCAGCGTATGCAACGTGGGAATGTACCTGCTTCTGCATATCGAATTACTACCCTTGATGGCTTTGCTATGAGATTAGTGAGCACATTCCCTCAACGCAGCGGTATCTCGGCAGAAACTCTTGAGCTGAGGACTCCTGCCACAGACTACCCTGCTATACGTCTGGCTGCCTTCACCCTGGTGCAAGCTGGACATGTGAGCGATGCTTTGGCATCAACCTACGCCCACCTAATTGTTGATGAATATCAGGATTGCAATCTAGTACAGCATGCTCTGGTTACCGCAATTTCATCGGTATTACCTACCTGCGTTCTCGGAGACCCAATGCAAGCTATTTTCGGTTTTGGTGGTAACCAATTGGTCGACTGGAACGTGCACGTATTGCAACAGTTTCCTTCCATTGGTGAGCTAAACCAACCCTGGCGTTGGATTAATGCAGGCACTCCCAATTTAGGTCAGTGGCTACTTGATTGTCGACGACGATTATACGCTGGTGGCAATGTCGATCTGCGCCAGATACCTGAAGAAGTCATTTGGATCCCAATTCAAGATGAAACTGCCGATCGTCAACGTTTAGCTGCCGCATTGACTCGTCCAGTTACCCCAAACGGACAAGTACTCGTGATCGGTGACAGCCGTAATCCGCGAGGTCGTAGACAAATGGCGAGTCAGACTCCTGGAGCTACAACTGTCGAACCTGCAGATCTGGCCGACCTTACAAGTTTCGGCAGAACATTCGATTTACAAACTCCAAATGCTGTTGCAGTACTAGTAAACTTTGCAGCAGAAACAATGACGCAAGTTGGTGCTACAACGTTGTTGCCAAGAATTCACAGCCTGCAGCGAGGTACTGCTCGAACACCGCCCACACCAGCCGAGGCTACAATGGTAGAATTCGCGAATACTCCTACATTTCTCTTGGCTGCAGAGGCGCTCAGAGCGCTGACACGTCAAGATAATGCACGTGTCTATAGACCTGAATTACTATATTGTTGCTTGCGAGCGTTGCAAATTGCATCTGCTGGCAACTACACCTTTCCCGAAGCAACCGTGCGAGAACGTGAACGCAATAGGCATGAGAGTCGACAAATTAATCGTAGAGCTATAGGTAGTACCTTGCTATTAAAGGGGCTTGAAGCAGAGGTTGCGGTAGTACCCAACCCTGAAACAATGGACGCTCGACATCTTTATGTCGCACTAACACGTGGTTCATCCCGATTAGTTATATGTTCTAGTACTCCAGAGCTGATACCACAATAATCGAATTGAAAACATTTGCTCCAATTAACGCAGCTTGTCTTCGATTTGTAGTGGCACACTGAATTTAGCTAAGCGATTAGAGAACATTTGCTGGGCTCTCGAAAAATCGAATGTCCGCAATTAAGGCAAAGTCGACATTCGTTTTTTTGAACCCAGGATTTTTCTTCATAACCTCAGTCAACTATTCACACCAATTCTCTCGAATCACCGTAGTAAACCACCACCAAAAAACAAAACAATTTCAGTGCGTGATTAGTACATACAGCTGAGTCGGGTTCCCCGTACCGTGTGAATTTTGCCGATACGTGGAATGGAGTCCCATACGAAAATCTCTTATTATCAGGGTTGTATAACGCTCCGGTTTTATCGGTGATGATGAGTTGGCGCTGGTCTAACATTTTAGAAAAATCAAACAAAAATTTGTTTAGATCAGTCGTAGTTTTCAGGCTGACACGGCTGTGTGTAGCGTTGCTGCTCAGCAAAACCTGTTTGGCAACATGTGTTAATTTTTGTCCGAGCTGGTGCTGGTGCATTCGTTCAGTGAGCTGCACAAATATTGCCCGGTCAGCCCTGTCGCGCAGCGGGGCTGGCATAAATGCTGGTGCGCGTTGCAGCGGAATGATCCTGGAATTTCCATTACGGCTTTTTAATTCAGCCAGCGCCTGTGCTCGTTGGTGCCATTGGCTGATTTTGCTCTCTGGCAATAAAAAATACTCTGCAACATCTTGGGAGTTGTGGCCTGATTCGAGAGCTCGCAATGCTTGGTGGCAAATTTCCATATCCTCGACTGTAGTGGTCGGCAACCAAGTTTCCGGCCGATAAACTGCTACTGTGGTCTGTTCCCGCGCCAGCTTTTTACTAAGTAATTCTGGGATTGCTGAGAGGGTAAACTGGCGTTTTAATGACGATATTTGGCGCCCGGAAGCGTTTGTGAGTGTCTGCAGCGTTATTGGATTAACATCAGTTTGATGATTTTGCAGCGCCAGTCCAGTCAGTAGCGGTGCGATATGGACGTATGACCGAGCTGTCATTTTTATGTCACCGTGGCCTGCGATTGTCACCAGGTTTTCAAAGGAGTTTTTTGACAACATTTCTGCTAATTCAGCGGTCACTTTCGCGGTGTATGGCACTAATTTGGAGCGTAGTGCTGCTGGTAGTTTCTCCAGCAGTTGGTTGTGACTGATTAGCATCAGTCTGCTGATCGCCGTATGGCGAAAATGGTGAAACGTCCATTTAGTGGCAGGAGAGAGTTCCCGGAGCATTGCAGATACCCAACTCGCCAGTTGATTGCCATCTAATTGCTCTGTTGGCGAGCCATCATAATGGAACAATAAAAATTCAGAATGGCCTGCGGCCGTGGCCCGACGCCTTGCGAGCTGGGATAAAAACATATCCAGTTCGTGGTCTAACAACAGTTGCATCGGGAGTAGCCTGCGGCTATTTGGGCTTTTGTCGTTTCCGTATCGGTTGCTATGAATGAGCACTGTTGGCTGCTCAGCGGTACTGCAATCTCTGAGCTGGATTTTTAACACCTCGCTGATCCGCAGGCCCAGTCGGAATGCCATGATGCACGCTAATATTAGTTGTTGTGCCATGCCGGGATTGGGCTCGGTGCGCCAGATTAAATTGCACAGTCGAATGAACAGCGACTCGTCTATAAAACCTGTCCGGACACGCTCAACAGGAGCCGATTTGGCATCAGGCCATTGAACAGTTGTGACAGAGTGAGTAGCGATTAAAAAATTATGGAATGAAACCAGCCTATCTCTGCGGTAAATCACGGCCTGAATTTTTTCAGGTTGCTCCAGTAAGCGCTGGTAAATTTCAGTCCAGGATTCCGATGAAAAATCCTGCCAATCCATCCCATGCAGAGCGTTCAACAACGATTTTGCGAATGCGTTGTAATACCGCAATAGGCTACTAATTTTTATATGTTTTTCAGATAGTTGTTGCACACCCCACAGGGCCAAGTCGCGCAAAAGGAGGCCTGGTGCTGTTTCTGCCAGTTTTTTCAGTTCGCGGATCGAGTATGACATGCTGGATTTCAGCTCTCCAGCGGGAGGCTTGAGGGCATTTAAGAGCTGTTTATAGCTATGATGGTTATCCTGCGAATAGAAAAACTGCTCTGCTGTTCTTGGACCTCGCGGAGGCAGGCTTTGCGCCTGCCGAGTGCTTAACGGGTTGAATAGGTGTTTGAATTGCTGGTGATTTAGGCAGGCATTCGGATAACTTCCATTGAGTGTATTGCGTAATAACTCTGTGAGACCCGCACAATCTGGAACAGCGTGAATAGCTGCAGCTAAAATTTTTTGTTTTCTTTTAGGAAGTGTAATACCCAGTTGCTCTGCCAGATCATGCACTAGACTCAATGCCGATTCTGCTGTCGGTATAGCGCACTGCTCAAATAGTCTTGACTGGAACCAATAACGCCACAGCAACAAAGTGAATGGGTGAAAAAATAGTTGATGCTGGTAGCCGGTAGGAGAGTTTATTAATCGTTGAGGATGCTCAAATTCCAGCTGCAACCATGCTATGTTCTCAACCAGATGCAGTGCCGAGCTGTCGTGTAATTGCGATACAACAGCACCTAACATCTGCATTGAATTCAGACCACTATGCACAATAATCGAGCTCAGCAATACCCGCAAAAAGTCGCTGGCGGTGGTCTGCGGCTCAATAGGGTAATTCAACAATGCATCACTGAATTGCCTCAGGTTATTTTGCAGGATAAAAAATTCTTCTTGTCGACGTTGCGGCCTGCTTTTCCATTTCTCATTTCGTTTGAATTTACTAAATTCTGCAGTATTGAGTGCGAGTTGACGTAAAAAATTTCGCACCTTCGATTTGTTCGAATTGGCAATAGTGGATTTATTCACCGTGGTTTTTAGCCATTTTCGCAAATCGGCATAACTACAATTTTTCGGCAATTCAGCGAGTTTTGGCATCAATTGCTCTGCAAGTGTTCTGCAGCGAGACCAATGATTTTTGACTCTGCTTTGGCGGCTTGGACTACCCATTACAATTCACCGTTTTGATCTTGAGGCTCTGTAACAGACCATTGATCTGTGTTGCGATTGCTACTGAACCGCTGCCATCTGCTGCCAGTGATTTTTCGCCATGGCCAAAAAAGTAATCAAAGCTCGCCTGAGAAAATTTTCCTTGTTGGATCAAAGGCCGAAATTGTGTTGCCAGATAATGCCGGTACCAATTGAGCGGGAGTTTGGCAAATAGCTGAAGTTTTTCGTAATAGTTTTTTTCGTAATGATTGTTCAGGGCCTCAATAACATCGACTAGCAACGCATGCATTTTGGATGGCGTGACCGGAATTACAGCAGTTCTCTCCTCGAAAAAGAACAGATCGCCTAGGTTTTGTAGTGCAGATTTTGCAGCATGTTTTAAATGTTGAGGGCTAGCATAACGTTCCCCTGTTTGTCTGAGGTGGCTTATATAGGCCGTTAACTGTTTCTGCGCTAGATCTGGCAAAACAATAATTCGCGGCTCAAATTCTAAATTTTTATCATTGACCCTGCAGGTTTTCAGGTTGTGGTCAAAATGATTGAGTCTCTCAAAAGGGGATTGAATTGGCCTGTGACATGTAGACAACTGCAGTATTAACAGTGTGTGCAGTGCGATCCTGTTGTGCCGGGACAAGCTTTTTTGATTGGATTTTTTATACAGAAATTTAAATAAATCTGTTAGCAATGCTGATACTTCAGGCACACGGGTTGACCCCAACCAGCCCTGCGGAACCGCACAATCGGGCAACAGGAACTCGGACGCGGTGACGGTTTGAATATGTTGTAGGTAGCTGTCTTTAGCCAGTTGTAGTTGTCCAGACTCTAAATAAACATAGTTATTCAATACATCTTTTTTTGCGCTACGTCCTGCCAGATGAGAACTCAGAACTACATCCGAGTCCACGCGTTTAAAATAACTTGATTGATAGCGTGCTAATACAGCTTGGGACAGCCGCAGGCCATTCGCCTGATTAAACTCGCTGAGTAGCTCTCGAGTTTTTTGTTCATAAATTAAATCGGGATTTACGGTGCAGGGCCAACTGTATTTAATCTGAACTTCAAAATCGTCATTGAGGCAGCCCTGGCTATCATTAATCCCTTGAGGCAGCTCCAATTGGTAATGAACAGAAATACCATCGTAACGAAATTTGATCACCCCGTTTTGCACCAAATTTTGAATAGGAGTTTGGTCATCCTGTGGTCGCGATGGCAGTAACACGCCAGCTAATAACAATGCGATCAAATAAGCCGCGTTTGACTGTTCACTTGGAGATGCCGACACAAGCTTTTTTTCTAAAAAGTGCGTGAGGAGCTTCAGACTGCCATCGTTTAAATTATTACCCTGAGCCGGCATAGTGGTCGGCGCACGTCTCATTAATGGAGCAGAAATTTTTGTTTCTACAGTATCAGTAGGATAGAGCGCAACAGGCGCAAATTTTTGCCTAATTTTTGTGATAGCAGGGCGCTGTGCTCGCAGATATTCAGCCACTTTACGCAGTTCAATGTCGAGTTGGGACTGAGCTGGTGCTGTTAAACCCAATAGAGTGTGCAGCCAGGAGTCTAATTGCGGATCCGTCAGGTCAGCATCAGGCTGTGGGAACCCAGAATTATGTTTACCCCTACCAACCATTCGAATTGCCTGCGCGCAGGTTTTAACTATTGAAGGTGTGTCGCCGGGTTCATAACCCCGCCAGTCAAAAACCAGCTGTAACAACAATCTCAGTGCAGCTCTTATCACTGGTTGCATTTCTGGGTAGGGAAACACCAGTGCCGCCAGCAGCTGATAATTTGAAATTTGATGTCTGGTTTTCAGTGCCGCCCAGAGCGCCTGTGGTGTAGACCACTCATCAGAGGCAACTTGACATTGGTTCAGCGCCAGCAGTTCGTTACGACGCTCAGGCAACAATTGCTGTGCAACCTGCACAACCAATTGCAGCACAGGTTGACCGTCAAAAAATTTCAGTTCATTAGGTAGCTGTTCAAAATTGTTCATTTTGCGGCCCCCTGTTGTCTGATTTTATGTGGGGAATTCCCTGACCGATTCAGACAATTGCGGTAATGTCTATGATTTTTCAGAGACCTGGATTGATCAGACAACCCTAGCTTTTCACACAGAGTGCCGACAGTAACGTAGCCAGTGACCGGTAAGCCTAACATTAATCTAAATGCTGCGAGCAGTGCCTGATTGCGTATTATTGGTAACTGCCCCCTGCGGTTTTTCAGGAACAATCGATCCAGCAGATCAACACGTTGAATTGGTGAAATCGCGGAGCAGATAGTGAGTAGGTCATTTAATAAAAATGTAAGGGCTGCATTGTGATCAGAAAAGACTCGGGCGTATTGTTCCGCGGATTCCGTCTTCAGATCCACACTATCGTGCAACTGAAAAAATGCCCCCAAAGGCATCAGGTAATAACGTTTGTCTTGGTTTTTTATAACCCGCAGGTCACAAAATTCAAGTTGGGCGATTATTTGAGCGGAACAACCGAATTCCAGTGATTCATTAATTAAAGCGTTAGCTAGTTCCGCAAAAGCTGGTAGCCATTCAAATTGTTGTATAGGGTCGCACATAAAATTATTCTCTCAATTTGCGCGGAGATTATTCGAGATGAATGTTTCATGCAAGTGTTATTTGTTATTTATTAAATAATTAAATGTAAATTTAATGTTTATATTCATTTGTTTTTTATTTGTCAAATGATATGGAGCTGCCCGTTTGTTGGTAGAAGATAGGTGGGTCAATAAAAGAAAGATCCACGCTCTTATTTGATTTCCTATCCAATTGATAAATTTAGAAATCTCTGAATAATACCTATGAGTGCAGGCCGTGGGTGTTAGCTGTTTGTTTTCTGGCAGGAAGTGGCAAAGTGAAGTTGACGGTCTGCACCGTTATGAATAATTCTGCTGATAATTAACATTGGTCTTGTGATGCTTCCCCGTTCAGAACTAGGAATTCTCACTGTTTGCTATCACTCTCTTTGAGAGTGCAATCTGTTGCCAGATAAGGTTTCGTGTTTGATTTGATACTGTAGACTTTAGACTAAACGCCATATAAACGTGTTGTTGATAAAAGACAGGACTTAACTTCACTATCTTTGTACCTTTGTATTGTAATGAGTAAGCTTTTAAGGAGCTATCAGTCATTACCACTCCATCGACACGTTTATTAACTAAAAGCTCAAAACTCACTGCCAATCCAGTATCAAGCTCTTTATGGGCATTCAAATTTTTTAAAAGTGTTTCCACTACATAGCCTTTGGGTGCAGCTATACCATATCTTAGACCTGAAAGTGCATAGCCATCCCAACTAAGAGAGTTACCCTTTATTGAATAAATATAGTAGTCGGCTCTGGTTATACTATATTGCTTCATCGGCTCGGCTTCCGAATCTCCTGGAAAGTCAAAGATTAAGTCCCACTCACCCGACCAACCAATACCTATAATTCCGTCAAATTTGCCTGATTGAGCGTCATGCATACATCTGAGCCATGGCAGACGTTTAATAGTGAAATCAATTTTTAAAGTAGATAGTGCATGTGCGACAACTGCTGCATGCACACCTTTGTAACTTTGTTGGCCAATATCGTAGTCTGCGAGATTCGGTGCCTCTGCATCAGATTCTTGGCAGAAACTTAGTGATGTGGCAAAGGGTGTTGAAGCATTAAATATGCAAAGTAAAAAGAATATCCATTTCATAAAGCAGCGTTCATCCGTTTTTTTAATGCTTTTAAAGGTTCAGGTATCAGTTTTTTGGGTATGCTCCAATACACTGAGGATAAACTCACATTCCTGTGTCACTGGGCATATCAATGGCTATAATACGACGGTAGCCAGAAGATCAATTAATGGCATCTTTAAATACCTTGCCAGCTTTAAACACTGGGATATGGGAGGTCGCAATGTGGATGGGTTGTCCAGTTTTGGGGTTACGGCCTGAGCGTGCTGCTCGCGTTCTATTTTCAAAGGTGCCGAACCCGACTAATGCGACATTATCACCTGTTCTTAATGCATTTGTAATTGAACAAAGTAAAGCATTTAGAGCGGCTTGTGCTTCTGATAGTGTTATATCTGCTTCAAAAGCAATTTTTTCGACGAGTTGTGCTTTTTTCATCTTGGCCACCAACCATTAAGTTTTTATCCATTAGGATTAAAATCAGCTCGTGCAATTTCATAATAAAGCTACGAGTTCGCCTGAGCGGTTAAATGTCAGAAAGTCTGCGATCATGCCAGACTGAATTTTGGCTAACATCATTTTAAGTGGTTGCTCGGCTTCATCACTGTTTGGCGGAAAACCACCGCGGCCGGCCAACGAGGACACAAAAGCAATATCCCAGTCGAAGCCTGTTTTTTCGGATTCAGCTCTCAGTATTTCAAATTCAGCAATTTCGTCTGGCAATTTATCAACGCAAAGTACAGGGTTCAAAGTGCCGCCTTCACCACGCAGAAAATTATTGTGTTGGCTTTCGGTATAACCATTGGGGAGCTCGGCTTTTGCAAATACCAAGAGCAATCGCTGTGGTTCATGCTGTTGCTTTGCAGCTGTGATTAAATCCTGATAACTCTGTATATTCATTAAAGTACCCCGGGGAGTTCTGTAGTTTTCTGACTGATAATCGACATACTCAAGTTTATCAACACCAACGGCATTGGTTGCTGCAAAAAATGGGCATTCAGGATGCCTCTTTGTAGGTAGTTTTTTTAAGGCGCTAACAAAACGACAGTGTTATCCTGTCGTTTTACCGTCCTGCTTAGCCTTGAGCTGAAAAGATCAAGCTTCTGCCATTTCTTGTATCGCGGGGGAGGCCGCTTTTATTGCCACCGCCGGTTTTCGGTGGTAGTGACGAAGTGAATGCTCAGTTCGTCTGCCTTTGCTAAAAGACGATACTCGTTTTAAGTAGCCAATGACTCTGGTGCCATAATCTATATCGTGGCTGCCACAATGTGGACATGAGTTTAAGGTTCTCTTGTCGATTTTTTCACACTGGTTACAGATAGTAATTTTTACGTTTATACAGAAGTAATTACAGCCAGTATGAGCGGCTATGTTTAATAACTGCATATATCCCTGGGTTGTTAATTTTTCATCCAGATTTAAATGCAAAGCAGAACCGCCATCCAGATAATCCAGTAAAGCTCTGCCATGTAACTGGAATTTATCTATCGCGTTACTGCTGTTGTCTTCAACGACATAAAAATAAGAGTTGTAACAGTCTCTTGGGACAAAATAACCGTCTTCTTTATCCCATTTTGCATTTTTAATTCCAAGGTTTTCCGCTGGTACAAATTCGGTATTAAACAAGTAACCATAAAGAGCTTTGGCTTCTTTATTCGCGTCAAATATGACTTTTAATTTTTGCTGGACAAAGTCAATGTAAGCAGGATTATTACTCGCTTCAAAGCCTTGAGACTCAGCGGCTTCGACCATGCCATTAATACCTATGGTCAGAAATTGTTTATCCAGGCTGATAAAACCTGCGTCATATACTGTCATCAAACCTGCAGCCTGGTATTCCTCCATCAGTTTGCGGTAAGCGACCTGATACTTATGAATTTTAGTCACTTCTTCGGCTAAATCTCTGTTGTCCTGTACCAACCTGTTCATATTGATTGTAATGACGTTGATGGAGCCTGTTGCCACACCACCTGCGCCAAGGGAGTATGAAAAAGTGTTGTCACTGATCTCGCTTCTCAAGCGGCAGCAGGAGGCTAGCGAATCCGCACTATCTGATAAATAAACAAAAAAGGCGCTGCCCGCTGCAAGTTGATGAGCCATTTTCTCAGCAAAATGCTGATCCTTGCAGTGGCTTTTTCCTTCGCTCTTTTCAGTGAGCATTGCAACGGTAACAACCGGGAAAGTAAGGATTGTTTTTTCTCGTTCGGCATTAAACCAGTTCAGGAAGAAGTCCTGTAAAGCAGATACTGAACTCCATTCAGGTTTTACAAAGTCCGGAAATACAAAGTTGCCAAACATGCTGTCAAAATAATAGTAGTCATACACAGAAATATTCCAGAACACGCTTTGATAACCGCGTGCAGCAGCAGGCTGATTTAATGCATAAACCACGTGCTGAAGGTGGTTTTCAACCTGTTTGCGGTGTGTATGGAGATAATTGTCACCGTAGTCCTTACGGGCAAAATAATCAAAGTACGTAAGGAACTCAACCGTAGCGACAGCACCAGCGAATTGACTACTGACAGCGAAAACAAAGTTAACAAAGCAGCCGCAGAATGATTCGAGATGTTGAGGTGCTTTTGATTCGCCGCCCAGCTTGGTTAATCCATCACGAAGGAACGGATACATAGTGACAGACACACAGTAAGGCTTCAGGCTTGTTTCATCATGTACGTATATTTCATGAGCTTCAATTTGCCTCACATACTCTGAAGCTAAATCCTGACCAAAAAGCTCAGATATTTTTTTACTGACCTGAGCTCGATTCACTTGAATAAAATAATCTTTCATTATTTCCGCTTCCAGTGTGGCGATATTTTTTTGCGTTACGTTGGCATTCGCATCCATCTTCGAACCGTCCGCAGCGTTTTGTGCATGAAGGTACTGCTCTATAAAGTTAAGTTTATGTTCGACCTGATGCTTCATTAATCTTTGCATAGCAAAATCCCTTATTTTAATTGATAGGTGGCTTTGTTGTTACTTCTGATGTGTCGATGTATACAAAAGAGATGTTTTCAGCTCCGACAGCGGTGCCATGAGATGGGGCAACTTTTTCAGGTATATCCCTGCGTGAGCTCATGTCATGAAATTGAGTATCATGATGTTGTGGCGACTGAAATTTCCAGGTCAGATCTCGTCTGTTTTTTAAGTCATAAAAACGCTGATTGCCTGAGGGAGAACCCAGTGGACCAAATTCTTTTTTCCAGGGACCTGTTTTAACAAAATCGAGAGAGTCGATTAAGTTTATTGGTATTTCCCGCAGTTCCAGCCCTGTGTATAAACAGGTGTGAAGTCGGTGCTTTTTACAAAGTAAAAGTAATTCTTTGAGCAATGCCGGATGCCATTCTCCGCCTAAAAATAACACGCAGCTGATGAGCCCACTGTACTTCAGTAGCTTGTCATGCAGCATCTCTGCTGATAAGGGATATCCGGAATTCTCAGGCCAACTTTCGGCACTGTGGCAACCTTTGCAGCCAATGGGGCATCCGCAAATGGTAAATGCCAGACTGGTATGTTCTGGCACCTCTTGCCACACTACTTGTTCCGCATAATAGTTGAGATTGTTCATAACGCTTTATCTTGTGTTTATTTTCATTTTTAGCACTACATGTTGTGTAGGTTAGACCTCGGTGGGGAATAAAGATTGATCTAGATCAATAAATTCATTCATCAGAATTTCCTTATCTCTGCACGCCGCATTTTGTTTAGGGTTGTTACCCCTATGGTGGTAATAGTCCGTAAGCTGAGACTTTTAACTGTAAAGATGTCTCTGTTATGGTGATTAAACTCGGGGTGTGACAATACAGTTATGCACAGTGGTGTCAGCGATGCTAGCCATTGGAGCTACTTCGAATTTGTCTGGGGCCTGTACAGATTTGCGGATTTAAGAGGAAAAAAACGCCATTCAGAACCTATTGAATGGCGTAGCAACAAACCGACGTGGGGAGTCGGGTTGAGAAGAGCCTTAAATAGAGTAGGTTGCCATCAGCCACAATTTATTCGTATCAACACCGTAACTGTCCGCTTGATAATGGCTGAGTTTGAACATCAGGTTGAGTTGTTTCAGGAGATCATAAGTAACACTGCTATTTATTTCAGTGCCTAATTTACTGCTGCCTGCATCACTATGGTAGCTGTGCCAGCTTGCACTAAGATATACAGAGCTTAATGGCAGACTGATTTCAAGATAATGATCTCTGATACCCACTGTTGGGGTTACCAGAAACACATCAGTGAAGCCCTGAAATGCGTGCAGTGTAGCAAAAGGGGTTTGGAAGGCAGTTTGACCATCGCCTCCAAGTCTTTCCTGTACCAGCTTCACTATAATATCTTTGAAGGTGTAACTCAGATCTACGCGATGATAATGATGCTGGAATTGCAATGGAGCCTGATGTTTGTCTTCCTGTTCAGCAAAAACAAACAGCCATTTAAAATCCGGCAATGCCGCCAAATAACCAGCGTAATCCAAACCTTGTGTCAGGCTGTCGCGGCTATTCAGAATATCAAAATCCAGATCATAGTGAAATGCGGTGAAAGTATGCTGAGGCATTGGTTGCCATTTCAGTTGCCCTAAAGAAAATCGGCCGTGTAGATCTGCATCAGCTCCTTTTGTGCCAAAGATTCTGTTTGTGTTGTGCAGACTAGATAAGTCAATCTGCCATTGGTTACCAAGCTGTTGCGTCAACCGCACACCGTCAAACGTCTGTTCGTTTTGACGCCAGCCTACGCTGCCTATGAAGCGTTGGTTTTGTAAGTTAATACGTTGTCGGCCTAGGGTAAACTGACTGTTTTTATAAGGGGTGAATAACAATGCGGCCTGATTGATATCTGTTCCGGTTGGATCTGTGATTGCGGAGTAATGGCTATTTGCGTTCACTCCACTATTGTAACGCTCACCACCTATACTGCTGACGTTATCTAACTCAATCAGCGCTTTTGTATGGAACCAGCTACCTGATTGTAAAGTAAGCCGGCTACGTAATGTCGAAGCTGTTGCAGTTTTAAGTGCATTGTCCTGATCTACATTTTCCAGACGGTAACGAAACTGAGCGTTGATAGAGCCTTCTTTTAAGGCATCGGCCAGAGTGGTTGTTGTGGCTTGTGCCGGCATCAGTGCTAAACCGGACAGAGCACAGACTATGGTGTTAATTTTAACTGAAGATACAAAAGAAGTTGTGTTCATAGAACCCTTCAATATGACTGTATAACGCCGCATAATTGTAAGGTGTTTTGATTTAAATATTAATTAAATTAGATGGTTACCTACTTGTGGGTAGGGTGGCAGTCTGGTCAGACACTTCGGCGGACAGCTTCTGTGAGATTGAAGTGACAGGAACTTGGGGTATATATGAAGGCCAAAAGGAGGTATCGAAGCAAAAAATGGACACAGGCCTGAATACAGGCCTGTGAGTAAGAGCTTCGGATCTGTTATTGCATCAAAGGGGAGCTACTTACTTTAAAATCATACCCCTCAATTGCGGCAGCGCTGATTAAAGTCTCAATATATTGTGCAATGGCTTTACGGCGGACTTTCTCGTTGAGGTAGTCGTTAATTTTTACTTCGACTGCTTCGTACGGCAGGAGGTCTCCTTCAACCTTACGTAGCACATCGACGACGTGTAAGCCAAAACGGCTTTCCACCGGGTAAGGCATTAATCCGGGTTGTGCTTTGAATATTTGTCGTTCGAATTCAGGCACGGTCTGACCTTTGGTGATTTGGCCTAACAATCCGCCGCTATCTTTTGTACTGCAGACTGAATAATGGGTTGCTAATGCTGCAAAATCAGCCGCTTTTTGCAGTTCAGTGATGATGCCTTCTGCAAGCTGCTTGGCTTTGATTCTCTCACCGTCATTGTCTGGTGCCGCTGGCAGCAAAATATGACGTACTTCTAATAGGGGAGAGGTGACAAAACGACCAGGGTTTTGCTGATAATACTGTAAACACTCGGCTTCACTTGCTTTTGGGATCAGTACTTCTTTTTTGATCAGCATGTCTAAGACTGCATCTTGTGCCTGCGGTGAAGTATCTTCTAGTTGGTCCACTTCAGCTAAGCCCAGTTCCACAGCTCTTTGTTTAAGCAGCTCCGAAATAATGAGACTTTCAGCTGCCTTGAGCATTGCCGTTCTTTTCTCTGGTGCTGGATGATATTGCATTTCCGCCATAATAGCGTGTTCAGGAATTTTAACTTCATTGACAATGATCATGTAGACCTCTTCACAGCTCTTCTGATGTTGGTTTTGTCGTTACAGTCAATGGTTGACAGACAACATCAGCGGTAATTCGAATAAAGCACGGATGCTGTCTGATGCAATCATCCGTGCTTACTTTCAGGTTTAACGCACGAAACGTTGGCGTACTATCTGATGCTGACGACGAACATATTGCACTGGTACGCTTAACATATGCACTAAGCGGCTAAACGGAAACAGTACAAAAATAGTCATACCTAAAAACACATGAGCTTTAAAAATCCAGTGAACTCCAGATATGGCTTCAACTGCCGCCGCGCTCTGGAAGGTCATGGTATTTTGTGCCCAGGCCATTAGCTTCAGCATTTCAGCGCCATCTAAGTGTCCCATTGAAACAAAGATCGATAGTAGCCCTAAAATCAATTGTGCATACAACACCAGCAAGATGGCTATATCCATAGTACTGGAACCTGCCCGCACTCTTGGATTGGTCAGGCGGCGGATAATTAAAATCGTCAGGCCGTAAAAGCAAATGAGCCCAAAGAATCCACCAACACCCATAGCGATCAGCTGTTTCATTTCAGTGGTAATACCGAGCAAATGCCAGACAGATTTTGGCATCAGTAAACCCGCAAAGTGACCAAAGAAAATTGCAATTACGCCAATATGAAAAGCAATACTGCCTTTTCGTAATTGTTTCTTTTCCATAATCTGGCTGGAGCTGGTTTTCCAGGTGTATTGCTCTCTGTCATATCGGATCCAACTACCGATAAACATGATGGCCATGGCGATATAGGGGTATATACCAAAGGCAAAACTGTCAAAAATTGAAGGGGTAAAGGCGGTCATATCAAGCTCCTTTGGTCGCTGTTGCCGGTGCTTTAGTCACTGCATGGGCAAAAAGCTCGGCGGCCAGTGTATCCGTGCTGAATTCCTGGCCGTTCAGTAGCTCGGTATTCAGCGGAATAAACTGATCTTTACGTTGTTGTTCTGTTGGTCGACTGGTACTGCTACTACAGGCACTTTGCTGATCATTGCCAAGAAAAGTGACCATCTCCTCTTCCCACACCTTATCAAGTGCTTTGGGGGTGTCGTCGCGTTCTTCTGAAGCGATTTGACGTACGATATCTGACAGATCGATATCGGTGTCTGACAGTTCCAACATCGCCAGAAATAAAGACGAATAGTCACTATGGCGTTTCTGCAACCGTGCTGTTAGTAGCGCCAGAATAGGCGCTACCTCCTGCAAGCCGAAGCGAGCGTTGTCATCTCCCTGCGTTGATAAAAACTCCAGATAAAGCGGCACATAATCAGGTAATTCTTTCAGGCCAATTTCAAGTCCTGCTTCTTTATACTGATTTTGCAGATTGACCATGGCTTGACCGCGGTCACGCGACTCACCGTGTAAATGTTCAAACAACAACAAAGAGAGTGAACGACCCCGTTCAAACAGGCCGTCATAATCTACCTGCCAGTCCATTAAGTCGCCATCCAGTCTGGTGTTGATAAAGGCCAGTACTGCTTCTTTTGCCTTAGCTGACAAGGAGGAGTCTTGTGTCAGATTTATCAGCTCGTCCCGACTGTCGCTCAGTAGTTCAGTTGGGTAATCGAGTAACAGCGATAACACTTGTAAAATTTTCATCTGTTAGTCCTTCAGCTCAACTGGAATTACCTGACGAACGCCTTTAGCTTTAGTGCCAAAAAGACTGACGCCGTTATTGCCATCACCACAACCGTTACCAAAGCTGAAACCACAGCTGCTCTTCAGGTCATAAGCGTTTTCAGCATAAGCACGGTGGCTGGTTGGGATCACAAAGCGATCTTCATAGTTAGCAAGTGCCATATAACGGTACATTTGCTCGACTTGCAGCGCAGTCAGTCCAACAGATTTTAAAACCTCCAGATCTTCAACACCGTCCACTTGTTGTGAGCGTTTGAAGGCTCGCATGGCGATCATGCGTTCTAAAGCCCGAACTACAGGTTTTTCATCTCCTGCGGTCAGCATATTGGCCAGATAGCGCAGTGGAATACGCAATGATTTCAGATCCGGGATCTCGCCATTCATACCGACATGACCAGCCTGCACAGCGCTTTGAATAGGTGACAGTGGCGGCACATACCAAACCATCGGCAGAGTACGATATTCAGGGTGCAGTGGCAGTGCCACTTTCCATTCCATCGCCATCATATAGACGGGGCTTTGTTGAGCTGCATTGATCCAGTTATCAGGGATACCTTCAGCGCGGGCCGCCTCGATCACTTTAGGGTCATTCGGATCCAGGAAAATATCCAGTTGTGCCTGGTATAAATCCTGTTCATTCGCGACACCGGCCGCTTCTGCAATTCTGTCTGCATCGTAGAGCAGAACGCCCAGATAACGGATCCGGCCTACACAGGTTTCTGAACAGACTGTTGGCTGACCTGCTTCAATGCGCGGGAAGCAGAAAGTACATTTTTCTGACTTACCGGTTTTCCAGTTGTAGTAGATTTTTTTGTACGGACAAGCCGAAACACACATACGCCAGCCGCGGCATTTGTCCTGATCAATCAGTACTATTCCATCTTCTTCGCGTTTATAAATGGCGCCACTTGGGCAAGCAGCCACACAAGCCGGATTCAGGCAGTGTTCGCAAAGACGTGGTAAATACATCATAAAGGTCTTTTCAAACTGACCGTAGATGTCTTTTTGCACTACTTCGTTAAAGTTCTGATCTTTTTTGCGTTTCGCAAACTCTGTACCAAGAATTTCTTCCCAGTTCGGGCCCCATTCAATTTTTTCCATGCGCTTACCGGTGATCAGCGAGCGTGGTCTTGCCACAGGCTGGTGTTTACTGTCCGGTGCGTTATGTAAATGCTGGTAGTCAAAATCAAAAGGTTCGTAGTAGTCGTCAATTTCCGGTAAGTCCGGGTTGGCGAAAATATTCGCCAACACCCGGCGTTTACCGCCAATTTTTAACTCCAGTTCGCCTTTGGCATTTTTCACCCAGCCGCCATTCCATTTTTGCTGGTTTTCCCATTCTTTTGGAAAACCAATACCAGGTTTGGTTTCGACGTTGTTAAACCAGGCGTATTCTACGCCTTCCCGCGAGGTCCAGACGTTTTTACAGGTAATGGAGCAGGTATGGCAGCCTATGCACTTGTCGAGATTTAATACCATGCCTATTTGTGCGCGTACTTTCATCATGCTACTCCTATTGGGTGTCCAGCCAGTCGACTTTGTTCATCTTACGAACGATGACAAACTCATCGCGGTTACACCCCACAGTGCCGTAATAGTTAAAGCCATAAGATTGCTGGGCATAACCACCGATCATATGGGTGGGCTTCATTACTGCGCGGGTCACAGAGTTGTGAATACCACCGCGGGTACCTGTTTGTTCACTGCCAGGCACGTTTACTATCCGTTCCTGCGCGTGGTACATCATGCTCATGCCTTCCGGCACCCGCTGTGACACCACTGCACGGGCTGCTATGGCACCGTTGACGTTAAAAATTTCAATCCAATCGTTGTCTTCTATACCCGCCGCTTTAGCGTCAATTTCACTGAGCCAGACGATAGGGCCACCACGTGATAGCGTCAGCATCAGCAGGTTGTCGGAATAAGTACTGTGAATGCCCCATTTTTGGTGTGGAGTGATCCAGTTCAGTACGATTTCGGTGTTGCCATTGGGCTTTTTATTCAGCACAGGGGCGACAGTTTTTAAGTTGATTGGCGGCTTGTAGGAACATTGCTGTTCACCAAAATCGCGCATCCACTCGTGATCCTGATAAAACTGCTGACGGCCTGTAATGGTGCGCCATGGAATAAGCTCATGCACGTTGGTGTAACCGGCGTTGTAAGACACATGTTCGTCTTCCAAACCTGACCAGGTCGGAGATGAAATGATTTTGCGCGGTTGCGCCACAATGTCGCGCCAACGGATTTTTTCATCCTCTTTGTTGAGTGCAAGATGACGGTGATCCCGGCCAGTGATTTTGCTCAGTGCCGCCCAGGCTTTTACTGCCACTTGACCGTTGGTTTCAGGCGCCAGTGTTAACACCACTTCGCAGGCATCAATAGCAGACTCGATTTTGGCTAAACCTTTGTTTATGCCCTCAGTTGTGTGGGTACGATTGAGCTCCCTTAAGAATTTCACTTCATTTTTAGTATCCCAGCTGATGCCTTTACCGCCGTTGCCTGATTTCTCCAGTAAAGGACCCACCGAAGTAAAGCGCTGATAGGTATTTGGATAATCACGCTCCACCAGATTTAAATGCGGCATAGTGATGCCTGGTATTGCCTCACATTCACCTTTCCACCAGGCTTTAACACCATAAGGCTGCGCCAGCTCGGCAGGGGTATCGTGATGCATTGGGGTAGTGACCACATCGGTTTCAACGCCCAAATGACCGACACAAACTTTGGAAAACTCTTTGGCAATGCCTTTGAAAATTTCCCAGTCGCTGCGGGCTTCCCAGACCGGGTCTATTGCTGCAGACAGCGGGTGAATGAACGGATGCATATCCGACGTGTTCATATCATCTTTTTCGTACCAGGTTGCGGTAGGAAGCACGATGTCTGAATACAAACAGGTGGTTGACATGCGGAAATCCAGTGTCACCCACAGGTCAACTTTCCCTTCTGCCGGTTCATCTGTCCAGGTCACATCTTCTGGTTTTTTACCACCAAATCCACCTAAGTCTTTACCCAACAAGCCATGTTTGGTGCCAAGCAAATGGCGCAGCATGTATTCATGGCCTTTGCCGCTTGACCCCAGCAGGTTCGAACGCCAGATAAACATATTGCGAGGGAAGTTCTGAGGATTTTCAGGCTCTTCACAGGCAAACTTAATATTGCGATTTTTAAGTTCGCCTAACAGATAGTCTTTAATCTCTAACCCGGCAACTTTAGCTTTACCGGCAATATGTAATGGATTGACCGCCAATTGAGGGGCAGAAGGTAACCAGCCCATTCTTTCTGCACGGGTATTAAAGTCGATGATCGAACCTGTCCACTTTTCTTTATTGGCAAGAGGTGAAACCACTTCTGCCATATCCAGTTTTTCATAACGCCACTGGCTGGAGTGATTATAGAAAAATGAAGTACCGTTCATGTGGCGTGGAGGCTTTTGCCAATCGGTTGCAAATGCCAAAGGAGCCCAACCAGTTTGTGGCCGCAGTTTTTCCTGCCCCACGTAATGCGCCCAGCCACCACCGCTTTGACCTATACAACCACACATCATCAGCATGTTGATTAAACCACGGTAGTTCATGTCCATGTGATACCAGTGGTTTAGCGCTGCACCAACTATAACCATAGAACGGCCACGTGTTTTGTCCGCATTGCGGCCAAACTCTGTGGCGACTCTGATCACATCTTCAGGTTTGACGCCGGTAATAGCTTCTTGCCACGCAGGGGTGTAAGGCACATTGTCTGAATAAGAGCTGGCGCGATTTGTGTCACCAATGCCATTGTCGACACCATAATGTGCGAGCGTTAAATCAAATACAGTGGCAACCAGAACCTCAGTACCGTTTGCAAGAGTGACCTTTTTCGCCGGTACTTTACGCAGCTGAATGTCATCATGCGCAGTGTGTTGGAAGTACTTGTATTCATGTGGAGCACCACCAAAATAAGGGAATGCCACATCAACTAAACCATCGTTTTGATCTTTCAGACTCAGAGCCAGTTCAATTTCACCATCTTTGTCCTTTTGCTCTAAGTTCCACTTACCGATCTGGTCGGTATTCTGACCCCAGCGATAACCAATAGCACCGTTCGGGCTGGTCAACTTGCCGGTTTTGTTGTCCAGAGCAATAGTTTTCCAGTCTGGATTATTGTTTTCGCCCAAATTATCTACTAAGTCTGCTGCGCGCAGGAAGCGACCCTGACCGAGTTTTCCATCCTGCTCTTCTAAAATGACCAGCATAGGCATATCGGTGTAGCGGCGAACATAGTCTGTGAAGTAAACACTAGGATTGTTAACATGAAACTCTTTCAGAATGACATGACCAAACGCCATCGCCAGTGCCGCGTCAGTGCCTTGACGTGGGGCAAGCCAGGTGTCACCGAACTTTGATGCTTCTGAATAGTCCGAAGTGATGACGCAGGTTTTGGTTCCTTTGTAACGCACCTCTGTGAGGAAGTGGGCATCAGGAGTCCTGGTTTGTGGTACGTTTGACCCCCAGACAATAATATAATTTGAGTTGTACCAATCCGCGGATTCAGGAACGTCTGTCTGTTCGCCCCAGACTTGAGGAGAAGATGGAGGTAAGTCACAGTACCAATCGTAAAAACTTAAACAGTTACCACCAATCAGTGATAAATAACGGGCTCCCGCCGCATAAGACACCATGGACATTGCGGGAATTGGTGAAAAACCGGATACGCGGTCTGGACCATAAGTTTTTGCTGTATGAACGTTTGCCGCCGCAATCAGCTCGTTTACTTCATCCCAGCTGGCACGGACAAAACCACCCAAACCACGACGTTCTTTATAACTTTTGGCTTTGATTGGATCATTGATAATGGATTGCCAAGCCAACACAGGATCTTTGTGGATAGCTTTAGCTTCACGCCACAGTTTCATCAGACTTTGACGTATTTTTGGATACTTCAGGCGGTTGGCGCTATAAATATACCAAGAGTAACTAGCACCTCTTGGGCAACCACGAGGTTCATGGTTTGGCAGGTCTGGTCTGGTACGCGGATAGTCAGTTTGCTGAGTTTCCCATGTAACCAGCCCGTCTTTCACGTAAATCTTCCAGCTACAAGACCCTGTGCAGTTTACCCCATGGGTAGAACGGACTATCTTGTCATGCTGCCAGCGTTGACGGTAACCCTGTTCCCAGGTTCTGTCTTCGTTCGTTGTAATACCATGCCCATCTGAAAATGGGGTTTTACGAGTTTTAAAAAACCGTAATTTATCGAGAAGGTGACTCATCGGTTTACTCCTGGCGCTGATCACAGCTTTTACTTGTGTTGTGACCTTGTCTGCTTTACTTGCGAACACTATAAGAGTGTGTAGGGAATAATGATTGATCTGGAACAAGCTTGCTATGGCACGCAAATAGGTACTAGGAAGACGTTATACCACTAAGTAGGTATAGAGGAATTTCTGTAACTCAATGAAAATAAATGAAAAATATCATTGTTGTTTTATGCGATCAGTAGAGGTTGACCTCTGGTAAGATAAAGGAGGTAGCTAGCTTGCTCAACACTGTTGCTATGGCACTTAATTTTGAATAGGTCTGAGTGAACATGAATTTGAAGGTGAAAGAATTTTCAATTGTTACCCGAATCGGTGTTGCCTTGTCCTGCATAGTGACTTTGGCTCTTGGCACTATGCTTATTTCTTACTGGTTGTCTGAGAAGGCTGACAGTGACGCTTTAGCCATCAATATTGCTGGCTCTTTACGAATGCAAACTTACAAAGTGGCCTTGCTAAGCCAACAAGGAAAATCGGATGAACTGGTTGAAGCGCAGCAACAGTTACTGAATAGTTGGCAGCATCCTGTTTTTTTGAGATTAAAGCATGAAGATCTGCCACTAAGAGAATCATTCCGTGAGGCTCGACTTAGTTGGCTTACGTTATCTGCACTTATGAGTGAAAGTAAACTCAGTAGTGCGCAGTTGAGTGCAGGGATTACTAGGCATGTAGGTTTGTTGGAAGATTTGGTAAGTCGAATACAAGGTGATGCAGAGACTAAGGTTCGTACCTTGCGACTTGTTCAGATCGTTGCATTATTTTTGACCGTGATTCTGGCTATGATTGTTATGTATTGGTTAAAGACCAGAGTAGAGCAGCCTCTTTCAGAGTTGACTCGTGCGGCACGCCGTATAGGTCAAGGTGATTTCACCTCAAGAATACAGCCCCAGCAGAATGATGAACTCGGAGTGCTTGCCGGCACCATCAATAAGATGAGTGACGCCATAGGCTATATGTATGGAAGTCTTGAAAAACGGGTAGATCAACAAACCCAGGCATTACAACAAAGTAATATCAAATTGCAATTTTTATACGACATGGCACGTAGCTTTAATCAGCAAGTGCCAGATAGAAAGCAGCTTGACGACCTCATTAATCGTCTGCAAGAGGTGTCAAACATTAAGGATATTGAACTTTGTTTAATCACTGAAAGCGGTAATTTACCTTACTTGCAATTGCAACCTGGAGATGTAGATCATGATGCCTGCAGCAGAGCAACTTGCGATGATTGTATTGAAGCTCCGGCCAGAGGTGTTCCCCTTGGGGATATGGTGGTATTTCGTTATCAGCTTCGCCGTGATAATCATAACTACGGTGTACTGGTTGTGAGAATAGAGCCATCAGTTGATATGGCTGAGTGGCAGCAACAATTGCTATCTACCTTCGCTGATCAGCTCGCTATTGCGATGAGTCTTAAATCAGAGGCGGAACAATCCAGACGACTAGCTTTAATGCAGGAAAGAACAGTGATAGCTCGCGAATTGCACGACTCACTGGCACAGGCGTTGTCCTATTTAAAAATTCAGGTAAGCAGATTGAATAAAGCGATCTCGTTGGATGACAAAGTGTCGATGCTAGATGTAGCCTCAGAATTAAAACACGGACTGGACGCAGCTTACAGGCAGCTCAGAGAGCTGCTGACGACCTTTAGATTAAAAGTTGATTGTGGTGGATTACAGCAGGCTCTGGAAACCACCGCGACCCAGTTATCTGCTCAGTCAGGAATGAAATTTAAGTTAGATTACCAACTAACTAATACACCATTAGAGCCACACGAAGAAATACACTTGCTACAAATTGTGCGTGAGGCAAGCCAGAATGCGGTACACCACAGCCAGGGAACTGAGGTATTGATTCGTATCGTGCAGAGATCTGACCAGGCGATAGAGCTCGCAATCGAAGACAACGGTGTAGGTATCCCCCCCGAGGCTGAAAAACAAAATCACTATGGATTGGCCATCATGCAAGAGCGATGTAAGCAACTAGGAGGATCCATCCGAATTAGTCGGCGGGAGCAGGGCGGTACAGGAGTTTATTTTATATTCACGCCAAACTATCTTCAGTTGTCTGCTTAAGAAAAATAGGAAATTAAACAGGGCATTATACTTAATCACAGAGAAGCCAACTGAAGGAGAAAATGGCTTCTCTGTGTATTTATTCAAAGATGTTTTCTATGGATTGTAAAACTCCCCACTTTTCCGTAAATAGAAAAACCAATTCAACACCAAGCACAGAACATAAAATGCAGCGAAACCAACCATTGCATATTCAGGCGTCGCAGCCTTGATTTGTTCTCCCAGTACCTGTGGAATATAGAAAGCGCCATAAGCCGCGACAGCGGAGGTCCAGCCTAATACTGGTCCTGCTTGCTCTTTAGGGAATACCACGGCAATGGTTCGGAACGTAGAGCCATTACCAATACCACTAGCAGCAAATAGCCCCAGAAAAATTAAGAAGAACGGCACAAAATATTGTTCAGGAGTAGCGGATTGATAAGCCAGTTGCATATAGTAGGCTGCACCCACCGCACAAATAGTCATAATGACAGAACAAACCTGGGTAACAAAAGAACCACCTACTTTATCTGCGACCCAACCACCAACAGGGCGGATCAAAGCACCAATAAATGGTGCTATCCATGCATAGGTCAGCGCACTTGGACCATTAGGATTTGGAGTTGTATGAGTCATGACTCCATCAACCATCATATGGCTATAACCAAAGATAACCTGAATAGAAAGAGGGAAGGCTGCAGAGAAACCAATAAACGAACCGAAAGTCATGACATATAAAACACTCATAACCCAGGTGTGTTTATTATTGAAAATTTTGTACTGTCGATCCAAACTGGTTCGAATTGCGCCAGGTAGTAGCTTCAGAAGCATTACTGTTGAAAAGAGAACCAAGACTATAACTATCTCTTTGGGAATACCAAAGCCTGAACCATTGGCATTTTCTGGCAACATTAACCAAAGACCAACGACAGATGTCAAAAAGCCGATACCTAGCATGGCCAAAATAATTGCAAAAGACGTCGGGGCGGCAGGAAGTTTAGGTGTAACTTCTTCGGTGTTAATGTTGTTAGTGCCAAACCATAGCAAAAATGCCAATGGCACCAGGGTTATTAGCCAGGCAAAGCCAGAATTCTGGATCCATGTCTGAGAACCTGCCGCAATAGTGCCGATGACTGTTCCGCTGGCTTTTTCAAGAACCATAGGTTCACCTGCGCCAAACATCGAAAATACACCATATGACATAAACAGAGGTACAGCAATCTGCACTGTGGTTACACCAAAGTTACCAAGACCCGCATTCAGACCCAAAGCAAGTCCTTGCTGTTTTTTGGGGTAAAAAAAGCTAATGTTTGACATCGAAGAAGCAAAGTTGCCACCTCCGATACCTGATAATAAAGCCATCAACTGAAATACCCACAAAGGCGTACTTTTGTCTTGCAATGCTAAGCCTGTGAATACGGCAGGAACAATTAATAGTGTAGTTGTCAAAAACAATGTGTAACGACCACCGCAAAGTCTGACAAAGAAACTCGACGGAATGCGCAGAGTGGCACCAGTTAAGCCCGCAATAGCTGTTAACGTGAATAACTCACTGGTTGTAAAAGGAAAACCCACATTTAACATTTGTACTGTGATAATGCTCCACAGCATCCATACCCCAAAACCACAGAGCAGACTGGGAATGGAGATCCACAGATTCCGATTTGCAATTTTACTGCCTTGCTGTTGCCAGAAAGTTTCACTTTCCGGTTCCCAACGTTTTAAATTCGACATAGTTTCACTCCGTGCTAACCCAGAAAAGGTGCTATGGAACTATGCAGACAGCTGTAAGCCACTACAATTGTTCTGAGGAGTTAGTTCTGACAGAATTGTTAGGCAGAGTAGATACCTACAAGGAGGTATGCATAGTGGTTTATAAATTTATTTTTAAATAAAACAATGGCTTACAGGTGCTGCTGTAGGTTCGTCAGATAGTGTGTAAAAGAGGGATGTGTCAAACATTCTCTGGGACATGGTATAAATCAAACTAACTACCCATACAATACTGCAGCATATGCTTGTGCGTGGAGATTTGGATGTCGGAGAATGAAATGTCAGATTGTAAAACAACTGTGATGCTTGTTGATGATCACCCATTACTTCGTAAGGGACTTCGTCAGTTATTGGGCTTTGAACCTGAGTTTGAAATTATTGCAGAAGCGGGCTCTGGTGCTGAAGCCTTGGAAATGGTCTCTGAAACGGAACCCGATTTGATTATTCTCGATTTGAATATGCAGGGGATGGATGGGCTTGAAACCTTAAAAAGACTTCGTGACGAAGGGATCACCTCAAGAATTGTTATGTTGACTGTCTCTGATAACAATGAAGATGTTATCAAGGCCATTAGTCAGGGAGCTGATGGTTACTTACTGAAAGACTCAGACCCTGATGAGTTGTTAGAGCAAATAAAAAAAGCCGCGAGCGGAAAAATGGTATTGAGTGATGCCGTGAATGCGGCGTTAGCGGCGGCCATCAGGCGGCCTGCGGAAAAGCCAGCTGCCGACATCAATAGTCTAACCAACAGGGAATATGAAATATTGAGTTTAATTGCTAAAGGGCGCAGCAATAAACTTATTGCACGTGAATTAGATATCTCAGATGGAACAGTAAAGGTGCATGTTAAGCATTTATTGAAGAAACTCAATTTACGTTCCAGAGTTGAAGCGGCTGTCTGGATGGTAAATAACCAGAGTTGAAGGAACGCCGTTTTACGAAGACAAAGGATCTTTTAATGAACGCCTCTGAGAGTAAGAATACGATGTTGACCTTTGAAGCTGCAGTGACAACATTGCTCAATGCTGTAAATTGTAAACTTTCTGCGGAAATTACTCCGTTAGATTGTTGTCTTGGCCGAATCCTCACTGAGGATATTCATTCACCCTTGCAAATACCTTCTTATCACAATTCAGCTATGGATGGTTACGCTGTTAAGTTTGCTGACCTTCACTGCCATAGGTTATTTAGAGTCGTTGGCCATAGCCTGGCTGGACACCCTTATCGTCAACCTGTTCCTGCTGGCTGTTGTGTCCGGATCATGACAGGAGCCGAATTACCGGCGGGATTAGATACTGTTGTGATGCAAGAGGACGTCCAGCTTCAGTCGGATGGCAGTATTGAGTTTAAATCAAAGGTTTCAGCAGGTGCTCATGTGCGTCTTGCTGGCAGCGAAATTGAAAAAGGCACTCTAGTCTTATCGGCAGGACAGAGGCTGGGCCCGTTGCACCTTGGTTTGGCGGCGACTTTGGGCTTTGCCAGGTTGCCTGTGTTTCGTAAGCTGAAAGTGGGAGTGTTATCAACAGGGGATGAGCTTGTAAAACCCGGAGAGAGCTTAAGCGACGGACAGCTTTATGACAGTAACAGGTTTGTTTTGGCCGCTATGTTGAAACGCTTGGATCTTGAGTTGGTTGATTATGGCTGGGTGGCAGATGATCCTGTGCAGCTTAAAACACTGTTCCAAAAGGTTGCGGCAGAAGCTGATGCTCTGATCACCAGTGGCGGTGTGTCGGTCGGTGACTCTGATTACACCAAACAAGTGTTGGCCGAATTAGGACAAGTAGACTTTTGGAAAGTAGCCATTAAACCTGGAAAACCTTTTGCGTTTGGCAAATTAAATGACTGTTGGTTTTTTGGTCTACCAGGTAATCCGGTGTCTGCAATAGTCACTTTAGATCAACTGGCACAGCCAGCTCTTCGAAAGTTAGCAGGAGAGAAGGTGATGCAAAGGCCGTTATTCGAGGCCGTTGCCTCGCATACCTTTCGCAAAAAACCAGGGCGTCTTGATTTTCAGCGCGCAGTTGTGGAGCAAGGCGATGGACGCCTGACAGTCCGGCCTGTAGGCAAAGACAGCTCGGGTATGCTGACGTCATTAATTGATGCGAATTGTTTCGCTGTTCTTGAGGCTGAACGCTCTGATGTTGCAGCTGGGGACTTGGTTGCAGTACAGTTTTTCAGTGAACTATTAAATTAGTTCAATGATCCTTAACGCTTTTTTGTCTGTAAACCTCTCAGTTGGTTAGCCGCAGTTTTTTAGCAAGAGCAGAGAGGGGTAGGTGGTAGTACCCCCTTATTGCCATCCTTGTCTGTTGCACAGCTTGATCTAAATCAATAATACCCAGCCAGCTTCGCCGCACACTTTGTGAACTAAAAATGTGAGGTGTGATTATGAAGCTGGTCGATTTATTGTTAGAGCAAATTCAACAAACTGGTGCCCAGCAAATCTTCGGCATTCCGGGTGACTTCGTCTTACCTTTATTTTTAGCGATAGAACAGTCCGGAAAAATCCCACTTTATTACCTGAGTCATGAGCCATCAGCCATCTTTGCTGCGGACGGTGCTGCAAGGATCAGTAATAAACCTTCTGTTGCTGTATTAACCTATGGAGCCGGAGCGCTCAATGCTGTAAATGCCGTGGCTCAAGCTTATATGGAACAGGTTCCGCTTATCATTATCGCGGGTTTTCCATCTAAACAAGAACTAAATAGGGAATTAGTTATTCACCATCAAGCACGGCATGTAGATTCCCAGCGGGATATTTATAGGGAGATTACTTGTGCACAAGTAAGGTTAGATGACGTGAATACGGCGGCTGCAGAGCTTTCTCATGCCATTCACTGTTGCCTAAAGGAATCTCGTCCAATATTGATTGAAATGCCTCGGGATGCTTCAAATTGGGTACTCCCGGCCATAGATGTTGAACGGTCGGATTCAAAGCTATGCAGCGCCTTAATTCATTCAGATCTTCAGCATAAACAACTGTTGTCAGTTGCGGCAGAGGAAATTAAAAGACGGTTAGTTCAAGCTAAAAATCCGGTGTTATTGTGTGGTATTGGAGTTCGCCGTTTTGGGATTGGCGCTTTAGTTGAGCAACTTTCCTCCCAATTGAATATTCCTATGATGACCACTTTGCTGGGGCGAGCTTGTGTTGACCAGTTACATCCTTTGTATGCGGGGGTTTTTATCGACAGCAAGGATCAGTCTCAGTATGAACTGATCCGAGACGCCGATTTAATCATTCAGTTAGGAGTTATTCAAAGCGACAGTAATTTTGCTGCTCATCAGGCATTGTTTCCGATAGAAAAATCGATACTTGTCCAGCAGGGAGAACTCAGAATGGCAGGCTTTGCCTTCCATGATTTGGCTATTCGGGATTTATTGTCGATTTTGCTTTCAACAGATTTACCATCTTTTCCTATTCAGGCTGCAAAACAAAACAGATTAAAAAGCAGAAGAACTCGTTCTGCGAATAGCTTTAATTCGGTCAACGCAGTTGCTGTAGTGGATGAGATACTAAGCCAGCATTCTTCCACTGTTCCGGTGGTCAGTGATATTGGTGATTGTCTTTTCGCGTCTTTGCATCTGAGGTCATCTACCTTGTTAGCCCCATCATTTTATGCGTCTATGGGATATGCGGTGCCTGCTGCGCTGGGTGTCCAGGCTGCAACAGGTCTTCGTCCTTTAGTGTTAGTCGGCGACGGTGCCTTCCAAATGACGGGACTGGAGCTTGGACATTGCACCAGATATGGTTTTGCTCCTATTGTCTTGTTGTTCAACAATAGTAGCTGGCAAATGATCAAAGCTTTTTCACCCGATTTAAGTTCTACTTGTCTCCAGGGCTGGGATTACTCAGTCATTGCCAAAGGCATGGGCGGTGAGAGTCATAAAGTCAGAAATTTTGATGAATTAGAGCAAGCGATGATGATGGCGATACAAGAACCAACAAAATTTACATTAATCGAGCTGATACTGCCGGTGGATAGCCGCAGCGAGCGTTTGCAGGCATTTGCAAATGGTTTTCTAGCTGCGCAGAAAAAAGCCTTACCGGCAATCTAGCAGATGATAATCAACTGATAGCTGCAGCCTTTATATTTGCATAAAGTCTGCAGTCTTTTTTAATGCCTAATTGGTCGAAAGAGTATTGGCTTATCTGAGCGCTCAGTTGTTGGCCATCACTGAGTGACATATATAAAAGTAATTCGGCTTGATGTGACGTCGCCTGCCAGTGCTTTACCTGAACAGGCAACTGCACCTGTATCGAACTCTGTTCTAAAGGTCGCAGGCTGACACTGACGTCTTTTGCCCGGATCCTTAATCTACATGTGTTAGGCAAGGCCGTACTTTGTGACAGCGGCGCTGGCAATAAGATTTGCTGAGCACTCAGGATAAAGGGGCTGACGGATGAAGATAATAATTCATCCTTGGGTAATTGTCTGGCATATAACAAACTCATCGCTTCTGATTGCAATCCAGGCTCGCTGTGCAGTAATTTTGCTAGCGCTCCCTGAGCCTTTAGCTGTCCCTGCTCGATCAAAACCAGATAGTCGGCCAGTTGTACCACATCCTCTAATTGGTGGCTGATAAACAAAACTGGAATATTGATATCGATAAGTACCTTCCGTAAATAGGGCACAATCTCTTGTCTTCCTATCCGATCCAGAGCGCTCAATGGTTCATCGAGCAGCAATAACTGGGGTTGTGCCAGTAGTGCTCGGCCAAGAGCAACTCTCTGTTTCTGACCGCCGGACAACTGCTGCACAGATCTGTGAAGCAGAGGGGTTAAATCAAGCTGCTGATAGATATCCTCTGGATGCAATTGACGTAAGTCTGGACTGGTCCGCTGGTAACCAAATAGCAGATTTTGTTCAACAGTGAGATGAGGTAGCAGTGAATCATTTTGACTCACTAAGCCAATTCGCCTTTGCTCTGCCGGACATTTGTACGTGTCTGAAAGCCAGACTTGCTCGCCAAAACAGATATCTCCGGTGACCTTGGGTTCAAGACCGGCTAGTGCTCTTAGTAAGCTTGTTTTGCCGGATCCTGAGCGCCCAAAAATGGCGGTAATACCTGTTAAAGCAATGTGCGTGTTTATCTGTAACTTGAAACCCTGGCGTTGAAGCGAAATATCGATCAATAACGATGACGCTTCTGGTTTCTTTAAACAGGGCGTTTCTTTTACGTCAGTGGAGTGGACGATTGAATGCATCAGCTGCCTGAGGTAAGCGGCAGCTTTGCCTAACCTGCCACCAGACACTGGAGGGATAAAGTCGTGTCTGTAGTTCATCTGCGACTATCCTGCTGCCAGCGATTTAGAATGAATAGTAGTACAACGGATAACACTAACAGGAAAAAAGACAGCTGATGGGCTGCGTCGTAATTCATGGCTTCAGTGTGATCGTAAATAAGCACGGAAAGTACTTTAGTTTCGCCAGCTATACTACCGCCAATCATCATGATCATGCCAAACTCACCTAAGGTATGGGCAAAACTCAAGCTGGCTGCCGCTATTAAGCCTGGTTTTGCCAGAGGCAGCAGCACATTGTAAAACCTATCGAACTTTTTAGCGCCCAGTAATGCGGCTGTCTCCAGAGGTTGATAGCCAATGCTACGAAAACATTGCTTCAGAGGTTGTACTGCAAATGGTAGAGAATAAATCACGGACCCCAGTACAAGCCCCTCAAAACTGAACAACAAGGGCGGTAGTCCAGCTGCAGTAAGCCAATGACCAATGCCATGATTTGGACTGAGTAGCAGCAAAAGATAAAAACCAAGCACAGTTGGAGGCAACACCAGAGGAAGAGTGACCAAAGCCTCAACGAAACTATGACGTTTCTGTTGACCAAATGCCAGCCACCAGGCCAAAGGAATAGCGATGCATAGCAATATCAGGGTGGTGAGGCTGCACAATTTGAGCGTCAACCAAATAGCCTGCCAGTCTTCGGTGCTAAGGTCTAGAAACGTAAGGTTCATGGGGCAGTGAATCCATAACTCAGCAGTAGTTTTTGTGCTTTGTCTGAGCGCATAAAGTCACTGAACTGGTGAGCTCTGGAGGTTATTTCTGCAGAACTTTGCGCTCTTTTTACCGTGACAAAAGTCGTTTCTAAAGGCCTGTGCAAATTCTGGTTTATGATTGGGTATGGTTGAGTATGCTCTGGTTTGGTCACCAATGCCATACCAACCAGTGCTGCATCAGCTGCCCCGCTTTGTACCAGTTGAAAAGTCTTGGCGACATTCTCTCCATATACAATTTTTTTTTCCAGTTTGTTCCAAAGCCCGCTATTTTCTAAAGCTTGTTTAGCTCTGTCGCCATAGGGGGCGTGTTGTGGTTCAGCAATGGCTATATGGCGAAAGTGCGGAGCCTCAAGGTCTTCTAATTGGATTGCAGGTTTAAGTGTAGCTCTTGTGACTAAAACTAAATGGCCAATACCGATAGCGACTGGTGCGTGCTGGGCAAAACCTTTTTGCCATAACTGTTCTGCGAAATGCATATCTGCAGAGAAATAGAGATCATAAGGAGCTCCGTGCTGTATTTGTTGGCTCAGTTTTCCTGACGACCCAAATACGATCTGAACAGGTATTCCCGGCTCAGTTTGTTGAAATTCGTGGCTAATAGCGTTCAGTGCGTCACGTAAATCTGATGCTGCCGCAACTCTGAGTACAAGCTGTTGTTCGGCATGGATGCTGAAACTCACAAGACAAAGCAAGCTACAAAAAAAATTTAACAAGGACTGTGCTGGCCAGAGTTTCAACATTTCGACCACCTGTTGTATTGCTGTTGATCGCTGGTTTTCGCCTCTACCCACAGCGTTCCTGACGTATCATGCTGCTTTTTCCAGATAGGGACTTGGGTTTTTAAATAATCCATGATGAATTCTGCACCTGCAAAGGCATCGGAACGATGTCCTGCAGCGACGCCAACCACTACAATTTGCTGCTCTGGCGTCAGATAACCGACACGATGAACTATCTGCACTGCTTTCAAAGAAAAGCGTTGAACGGCCTCTTCAGCAATAGAGTACAGGCAGTGCTCAGTCATTCCCGGATAATGTTCTAATTCCAGCGCCTTCAACTCAAGTTCAGGGTGATCACGTACCAGACCGACAAAGGTGACTATTGCGCCGCAATAGGGGATTGCGGCCAACTGCTTGTAAATCAGTTCCTGAGAGAAATCCTCAGTCTGAACTTTTACTGTGATAGCTGCTGATTGTTTCTCAGTCATTTTATCCTCCTGTTACAGGGGGGAAAAAAGCAACCTCATCACCACTTTGAATCATCTGATCCTTCTTTGTAAGTTTTTGGTTTACCGCACAAAGCAAATTTGCGCTGGTGAATGACTCGGTAAAAGCTGGTGAATGAAAACAAAGTTTATGCTGCAGCTCTTCAACACTGCAGCTTGTTGTCAATGGAAGGTTCAGGCTGTCCTGTTGCAATCTTTCGCGCAGGGCTCCAAAAAATAGGATCTTGATCATCAGAGGTTTCCTTGTTTCTTGTCGGCTACAGTATGGTCTGGATTGGCTGCTCTGTGCTGTAAATAGTCTTCACGTGTCCAGACTCCAGATTTACCACCCGTTTTCTCTTCAAGTTTTATGTCCGTTATGACGATAGCAGGGTCTGCCGCCTTACACATATCATGGATAGTCAGTGCGCTAACGGCTGCTGCAGTCAGAGCTTCCATTTCTACCCCTGTATTTCCATTGACCTCGCAAGAGGTAATTATTTTTACCTGTCCTGATTTTTGATCCACACTGAACTCCACCTGGACTTGGCTGAGCAGCAGGCTATGGCAGAGTGGGATCAGATCACTGGTTTTTTTGGCCGCCATGATCCCTGCAATACGGGCACAAGCAAAGGCGTCCCCTTTTTTCAGTGATGCAGATAACAGCAAGCCCACCACTTCAGGCGTGGTCATCACAACAGCTGATGCTACTGCTCTTCGGGAGCTGATTGCTTTATGCCCAACATTCACCATTTGGGCACTGCCATCTTTGGTTAAATGTGTGAGGGCTGCAGTTACACTTGGGTCATTGTTCATAAAATACCTTCTTCGTTCCCCGAATCTTTACTACAAGCAGAGGTGATATCACAAAGTTGCCCAACAAAATTGCATGGGCCCTGACGCGCGTCCAGTTGCGGTAGTATGAGCGCTACCATAGCGAGAGAACATGCCGGGGGCGAGCCGGGTATGGCAAAAAGCAAAGTCTGATTGGCAAGGCCGGATAGGGCCCGTGACTGCATGCTTGAGCTACCAATTTGTTGGTAGGACAGGTAACGGAACAGCTCGCCAAATCCTTCTACTTTTTTATCCAGCAAGGGCAGCAGTGCTTCTTCAGTACAATTATCCGGAGCAAAACCTGTGCCTCCGTTGAGGATAATCACCTGACAAGCGGGATCCGCAATAAATTGAGAAACGATCGCTCTGATTTTATATAAATTCGACTGGACTATTTCGTGACAAGTCACGCTGTGTCCTGCGTCGACCAGTAATTGATGGATTAAATGCCCACTCTCATCAGTGTCTGAGGTATGGCGATTTGAAATAGTCAAAACAGCGATATTGACTGATTTAAAGGGCTTCGTTTTTTTTGCCATGTTGCATGCTCTCTCAGAAAATTCGGACTAATTTTTCACCCATCATGGCTGATGGTGCTGAAGGTTTTTTGCATGATCCCCACAGAGCTCTATCACATGCTGCCACTGATCCGGTGTATTGGTATTGGCCAGTGCTTGCTGGTCCGGGCACTTTATTTCCACAACACCGAAGCGCTGCAAAAAACGCTGAACCGATCTGTCCGGCGTTTTTTGTTGCAGTTGATTTGATAACCAGTGTTTTACTTCACTGGTATTAGGTATGACTGCGGGTAATGGGGAGTCTGCAAAGCAGCTACAAGGATGTTGTAGAAGCAACTTCAGTAAATCTGCAGTAAGTAAAGGGGTATCTACTGGCAACACCAGGCAATGATCTGCGTTGACATGTAATAAGGCGGATTGAATACCAGCCAAAGGCCCTGTATCAGGGAACAAATCATTGATAAAGCCGGGTTCATTCCTGCTTATAAGTATTTGACTGATGCCAGCAGCTTTGACCAGAGATACTGCACGATGCAGCAATGTCTTGCCTTGTAGCTTTAACAGCGCCTTGTCTTGCCCCATTCTTGAGGAGCGACCACCAGCCAAAATTATTGCACTTTGCATTACCGCTACACCCGCTTTCTATCGCATACCAAGATGACTGTTGTTTGTATCAGCCGCCAATCATTGCCAAATGGCGTGTTGCCCCGGTTTTTTGCTCTGAGAGTTGATGACTGCTGCTTTTAAATTGCAAACTTTGTTGCAAAAACTGCTGAACTTTAAGCGGTTGATCCTGTTGTAACAGGTGTCGAAGACTACGATGTTGCTCGGTGAATAAACACAGATACAGCTCTCCCAAACTGGAGACTCTGAGTCTGTTGCAATCCGCACAAAAGTCTTTGCTGTACGGCATAATCAAGCCAATACCACCTTGGTGGGATGAATGATAAAACTCTTGCGCAGGTCCGGCATCTTTGTCTTTCACCGCTTGTAACCAGCCAGCAGCCAATAATTGCTGTTTGATTTGATCACCCGAGAGGTGCTGACGCGCAAAGAAAGCATTGTTATCACCGGTTTGCATCAGTTCAATGAATCTCAGTGTGACTGCGCGGTGTTTCACAAAGTCCATAAAGTCCGGCAGTGCACCTGAATTGTGTTGCCTGAGTAACACTGTATTGAGCTTTAGTTTTTTAATACCAAGTTCAGTAGCCAGTTCAATACCTTCGAGGATTTCAGCCAGCTTGTCCTGTCCCGTGATGAGTTCAAAAGTCGCAGGGTCAAGACTATCCACACTGACGTTCAAAGCATCTAAACCTGCATCAAGCCAGCTACTTATATCTCGTTTTAGTCTGTAGCCATTTGTGGTCATTGCAACGGTTTCTATGCCGGGGACTTCTTTGCAAATGGAGATAATTTCGCATAGATCGCGCCTAAGGCTCGGCTCTCCGCCTGTTAATCTGATTTTCCGGGTACCCGCCATAGCGAAAGCCGTAACCAGTCGTTTTATTTCTGGCAATGTGAGTTCGTTACTACGTGTATGGCATTCATTTCCATTTGGTAGACAGTAGCTACAACGGAAATTACAACTTTCCGTCAACGATAGTCTGAGGTAGCTGAATCTTCGGCTAAATTGATCTTGAAGCATTATTTCACACCTTTCCAAGTGGGGAGGTCTGAATGTTTCCAATCAGGCCCGGTGGCACTATTACCACGGCAGATGAAGACGGATTGCTGTTTGCTATCACGTATCCGGTGTTCCGGACTTAGCCCGCATCGCTCGGCGTTAGATGAATGTTAGAGTGCCAAGCTATTTATTGATATGACCTTCAAGTGGCGGGTGGGATACCTATTTGGGGGTAGTTCCTTAAATGCGTCGTATCTTAAGTGACTCAAATCCATAGATGTATTTTTCTATCCATACTGAAAGAGTGATAACGTCCTCAGGTAAATACCTGAGGACTGCCCGAACTTATAGGCTCTTATTCGAGTGACGCCATTAATGTATGGTCTGAACTCGAATCAATTCTGTATAAGCAGCTGGTGGTAGTATGTCCTGTTGAATATGTTGTAGCAGTTTATAAGCCTGCTGAATTTCGTTTTGACCTTTTTCCAAAGCTTCTGTTTCGAAGCTGGTCAGCTCTAAATGCCATGTTGGGACGACTTGATGGCAAGCAAGTGTACGTTTTACGCAATTGAGCGGACAGCCGTCAATGGCCAAAATATCCCTCCCTGACTTAGCTATTCGCACCAATTGCTTTACTTGTCCCCCAACACCTGCGATGCAGGACATCTCCGCAATTCCTTCACGATCAAGCACTACTGCAAGGTCGTTGGCTAATTGAGCAACTTTGGAACAGCCGGAACAAGCGTACACTATAGGTTTATCTGATTTCGTTGCCATATTTATCTCCTGCACAGTTACTATGCAGTCTAGGCTGTTGAGCCTCATGGAGATTGATATAAATCAACTCTATTGTTCAGCTACTACTTCATAGGTAGCTTGTTCTCTTTGGTTTATCTGCTTGGGTTAACCTGGTCTGCCGTCTGCTCTGTCAGTTGTGAGTATTCTGCTATAGCAAAAACAAAAAAGACTGTAAGCTAAAACCCAAAATATGACAGAGAGCGCAAGAATTGTCTGAGTCAGCTCTGGGAAAATGATGACCAGTAAGCTTCTGCTAATCCCTGCGCTTAGAATCAGTACAAATGCTGGCACCATAAGTGGAGCAACCTGAAGAGGTCTGCCTGTGTGTCCTAAAGATACTCTGGCCATCATTGCCAGAATCATCGATCCCATGGCGCCAGCGGTCAATGTATGCATTGCTGTACTCTTCAATATCAAAGTTCCATTCAAACCAACGCCACTATAATGCATAGCAAAGAAAGCCAGTCCGAAAGGAATGAACCAGTACGCCAGATGCAAAGACCAGAGCAGTGGTACTTTAAAGGTGATCCAAAGTTTCCAGCGAGCACAGCGAATAGCTAAGAGGGCAGCTGCGACACCATAAAGCAGGCCAATCAGTTGGTGCGGTACATAATTCTCCAGCTTGAGAAACTGTTGAATGAAAATAAGCCATAGGGATCCAAGCGCAAGTCGGTCCAGCCACACAATAGGCTCAACCTTTTTGGTCTGGGTACCATTTGCGGTAAACATCGGTAGAACTCTGCCGCCGAGGATGCTCATTAATAAAGTAATTAATAGGACAGCGTTGTAGAGCCCATGTTGCTGTAATGTATAGTCGTGCAGATATAAACCTAGCCAACTAATAGCATTGCAAACAGTCAGAAGCAGTAATACGGGTATGAAAAACAAATTCCGCCATTGTTTTGCGGCCAGAATTGGAATGGCTAGCAGAACTGCAGCTGAAGGTAAAAAAAGTATATCAATGAAGGCAACTAGCCATAAAGGAAAGGCTGCTCCCCATAACACTAGCGCTCTCGACGCAACCCATATGGTTAAAAGGAAAAATAGCTGCTTACCGTGTGGAGCTCTTAGCCCCGTCCAGTTTTGCATAGCCGTAAGTAAAAAACCGATCACAATCGCGCAGGAAAAGCCAAAAATCATCTCATGGCTATGCCAGAATAGAATATTTCCAGCGGGTTCAATGTGGATTTTTCCGAACAGCGCAAGACCCCATACTAATATTGCCAGAGCACTAAATGCTGCACCAAACAAGAAAAGTGGGCGAAAAGCCAGTCTAAGTAACGGATGCATTTTAAGCTCAGTTTCCAGGTCAGTGATTTGCATATCTGTTTCCAGTAGTTAAGTTGACGACTTAAGCGTCATCATCCAATAAAAAATTATGAGCCCGGGCTAAAGATAGTTCCCGTTGATAAAGTTGTTGTTGGTTAGCGAAAAACATAAGGATCATACAAAGTGCCAAGACGCCATAAAGCACCATAAAGCAAGCAGTGTGAATCCCCAGTAAGTCTTGTGACAAACCGAATATCAGCGGTAAAGTACAGCCACCAAGAGCTCCTATCGCCGCAACCATGCCTCCTGCGGCACCTAACTGTTCCGGGTAATAATCATAAAGCGTTCTGAATACACTGGCTCTACCAAGCCCTTGAGCAATCCCAATAACAAAAATCAGAACAGTAAATAGCCAGATGTTGATATTAATTTCCAGAACTACTTCTTTTTCTATGCCATGAATGACCAGGCTGGTGGGTGGATAGCTCAAAATAAACAGACAAATCAGGCAAATCCAGAACACACTCCAGTTCACTGCTCTGCCGCCATATTGATCTGCCAACCAACCTCCAAGTGCTCTTGCCATACTGGAAGTAACGACAAAGAAGAGTGTGAACGTCATCGCATCTGATGCACTTAGCTGATAGGCCTGCATGTAGTAATGCGGTAACCACAACAGAAGGGCAAGAAAGCTGCCAAATACAAAATAGTAGTAGAGCGAAAAACGCCACAGTCTTATATCTTTAAGCAACTGAAGGCTTGACATCAAGCAGTGTTCCGATGCTTCTTCGACCGTTGTTACCACTGATGTTTTATTTTGTGTCATTGCAGGAGAATATAAATAAAAAAACAGTAGAACGAATGTTGTCAGTATTGCATAAACAGCGCCGATGCTGACTGGAAGTTCCCATTTTGTAAGTTGTGGCACTAGAAATAAGCTTAGCGCTGCGCCAGCATTACCAGTACCAAACAACCCCATTACAGTGCCCTGTTGAGATGGAGGGTAAAATGCGGAAACATACTGAATGCCGAGGGTAAAGGAGGCACCTGACAACCCTAGCCACAACCCAAGAGTCAGCAAACTGAGCAGACTTTGGGCATAAGGCAATAGCAGTAATGCTGGTATTAACAGCACCATAAGCCACATCCACATTGCGCGTGGATCAGTTGTTTGTGTCAGCAAGCCGGCCGGAAATCGTAGTAAAGCCCCTGTCAATATTGGGGCCGAAACCAATAGCCCGTATTGAGTTGCGCTAAATTCTAAATCTGCGGCAAGTTCAAGCCCTACTGCAGCATACAAACTCCAGATTGCAAAGCACCAGGCAAAAGCTAGTATCGAGCTAATAAGAGCCCTTTGGGCTTGTGGATGAGACATCAGATAGCCTCTGTTCTAACGTTAGTCGAGATAATAAACCTGTTCGAAGCATTAAGGGGGTTTCAGGGGGAGTATCTCTTTCGTTTTTGTTTTAACTGCATGACGAGCTGCATTACCTCCTAGGTGGTAGAGGGGGTTGCTGTGGGGCGGTTTGGGTGTAATTGGCTAACTACCTATATGTGGATATTTGAATTAAAAACATAAGTTTATGGATTTTTTTGATTGATCAAAGTCAATGTTTTTAGTCTGCAGACTCTCTATTCTTCAGCTTGTTTAAAGGTAATTGGTTCCCCAATGGAGGTTTATATGTCCAAGCTGTCCTCTTCCGCTGCTGATGTCGGAAAGGTCAATTTGCTGAACTTTGGCGATGCAAAAATTAAAACACTGCATTTGACCTGGTTTGCATTTTTTCTGACTTTTGTCATGTGGTTTAACCATGCGCCTCTGCTAACTGAAATCAAGCTGGCGCTTAGCTTAACTGACGCACAGGTAAAAGCCTTACTCATTTTAAATGTTGCGTTGACTATACCTGCCAGGATAGTAGTTGGGATCCTTGTTGATAAGTTCGGTCCGCGGATCATGTACAGTCTATTGTTACTGATTTCCTCCTTTTTTTGTATTGGATTTGCGCTCGCTGAAAGTTTCGAAACTCTTGCATTATTCAGATTTTTGCTGGGCTTTGTTGGCGCTGGTTTTGTTGTGGGGATCAGGTTAGTGGGGGAATGGTTTCCAAGTCATCAGGTGGGCACCGCAGAAGGTATCTATGGTGGTTGGGGGAACTTTGGCTCAGCAGCAGCTGCTATGACGCTCCCCAGTATTGCGTTGATATTTGGGGGGGCCGATGGTTGGCGATATGCGTTGATCAGTGTTGGTGTCCTCAGCGCTGTCTATTCCTTTATCTTTTATCATCAGGCGCGCAATACACCTAAAGGCTCGGTGTATTTTAAACCTAAAAAAAGTGGTGCAATGGAAGTCACAAGTTGGACCGATTTGTGGTTGCTGATTGTGTTAAACATCCCGATGCATTTGGCTCTTGCTATGTTGGCCTGGAAAATGTCTCCTGCTGGAGTCAACCTGTTTTCTGAACAATACATGTATCTGATTTGGGCCAGCTTAGTCATTCTGTATATTGTCCAAACTCATCAGGTGTGGCGGGTTAACGTTGAACATTTACGAAAAGGTGTACCACAACACGAAAAGTACTCCTTTAAACAAGTCGCAATTTTAGACCTGGCGTACTTCACAACCTTTGGTTCTGAGTTAGCTGTAGTCTCCATGTTACCCTTGTACTTTCTGGAAACCTTTGATGGTTTGAGTCCTGTCAGTGCAGGCTTACTTGCGTCCAGTTTTGCGTTTATGAACCTGGTATCCAGACCTATGGGAGGGTGGTTTTCGGATAAATTTGGCCGACGTAAGAGCATGGTGTTATTGATAGCTGGTTTATCTGCAGGTTATTTCATGATGGGCTTGATGGACAGTCATTGGTGGTTGCCACTTGCGGTGTTCGTTAGCATGGCCTGTTCGTTTTTTGTTCAAGGTGGTGAGGGGGCTGTTTTTGCCATAGTGCCGCTGATCAAAAGAAGAATGACAGGTCAAATAGCTGGAATGGCTGGTGCTTACGGTAATGTGGGAGCAGTTGTGTATCTGACAGTACTTAGTTATGTTGACTACAGTACGTTCTTTTATGTGATTGGTGCATCTGCGTTGGTTGGATTAGTGGCCGTGATGTTTCTTGATGATCCAAAGGGACACATGACTGAGGTAGACGAAGAAGGCAATGTGCATCATATACATGTCAGCTAATCTAAGTTACTTAGCTTGAACGGAGGCTCAGTGTTCACAGATGTTATAGCTGGTTCTGGCGGTATGTTGTTACAACTTGCCGCTGGTGGTGAGACTTTGGCTGGTATCAAAGCTTCTAATGAAGATGCGATTAGCCAACAGCTCCCTTCAGATAAGCATTTACTTGTGTACAAAGGAGCTTGCTTTTGCTTAGCTGATGGCGTGAGCTCCGCGGAAGCCGGGCAAGAAGCCAGCGAATATGCAGTTAAATATTTTGCAGAAGAGTACCTGAATACCCCTGATAGTTGGTCAGTGCCCTATAGTGCTGGCCAACTTATCGCCACGATAAATAGTGCACTCTATAAACAAAGCCATAATTTTACCAATCATGAGAAAGGCTTCTTAACTACCTTTGATGCACTGGTGGTCAAGTCACGGACGGCCTATTGGTTTCATATTGGCGATGGTCGTATTTATCTTTGGAGGCAAGGCCTGCTGCGTCAATTGACTCAGGACCATACCACTGTTCTTAGCGAGAGCAGGCAGTTTCTCGGACGGGCTTTGGGAATGGATCAAAGTGTCCAATGGGATCAAGATGGCATCAGCATTGAAAATGGAGACAGGTTTTTACTTTGTAGTGACGGTTTATATGATTTTGTTGAGGAGTCAGACCTATTTGCTGCGTTAAGTGCCAACCAATCTGCCGAGGAACTATCAGCTGAGCTCTGTCAAATAGCTATCTCCAAAGGCAGTGACGACAATGTAAGTGCACTGATTGTAGATATTATTAATTTACCCTCAGAGAGTCTGGATGATTACAGTGAGCGTTTGACGAAGTTGCCTTTTTTACCTGCACTTGTGCCTGGAATGAAAGTAGATGGATATCTGATAGAAAGAGAGTTGTTTTCAAGCAGTCGTAGCCATTTATATCTGGTCCGTGATACAGAAACAGGTCTTTCCTGGGTTTTAAAAACACCCTCTACAAACTTCTGCGAGGATCATTCTTATATCGAGCGTTTTATTCGGGAAGAGTGGATTGGTTTAAGGATACAGCATCCTCACGTCGTTCAGGTTCACAGGCAAAAGCGTCCCAGAACCTTTTTATATTACTTGCTTGAGTATATTGACGGAGAAACTCTTGAGCAGTGGTTTGCCAATACAAGCAAGCCGATCAAACCAACAAAAGCTATTGCTCTGGTTCGCCAAATTGCGGAAGCATTGTTGGCGTTTCATCGACAAGGGGCTGTACACCAGGATCTGAAACCCGGGAATATCATGTATCGCAATGATGACCAGTTGATACTTGTAGATTTTGGCTCTGTTTATGTCGCTGGCTTAGCGGAAATTTATTCACCTCTTACGCAGGACAGTGCGCTGGGTACTGCCAGCTATTCCGATCCGCATTATTTACTCGGCCATAATTCAGGCGAGCAGGGGGATGTGTACGCTCTGGCGACTATCTGCTATGAACTTTTTACCGGTGAGCTTCCGTACGGTCCGAAAGTGGAGGAATGCCAGAGTATGCGTGATTATCAGAAGTTACGTTACAAACCCAGTTATTTGCATAATCCTGTGATCCCTCTTTGGTTTGACAAGGCGTTAGAGCTTGGAGTGAGCCTGGATTTATCCCAGCGTTATGCCTCAGTTCCTCTGCTGATGAAAGATCTGCAAAATCCTAATCCTCTGTTTTTACAGCAGCAGGTGGTGGCTAAACACAAAACAAACCGGCTGCTGTTCTGGCAAATGATGTCAGGTTTTTGGTTTGCCACTCTGCTTTTGGTGATCTGGTTATTCTTGATCCGCAGCAATTGAGGTGTCAGTTTTTCGGTCTGAATACTTTCATCACGGCTTCATTGGTTTGCAGATAAGGGCCATTCATCAGGTCAAGACAATAAGGTACAGCCGGAAATACGGCGTCCAAACATTGACGAATGGCAGAGGGTTTACCTGGCAGATTGATAATAAGACTATTACCTCTGAGTCCAGCCGTTTGTCTGGATAAAATAGCTGTAGGTACATATTTTAATGACTCTTGCCGCATCAGTTCTCCAAAACCTGGCATCATCCTGTCGCAAACAGCTTCGGTAGCTTCCGGAGTGACATCACGTTTCGCTGGTCCTGTTCCACCTGTGGTTACAATCAAAGCGCAACCAAGCTGATCAACTAACTCGCAAAGCGTTTTCTCAATCAGATCTTTTTCGTCGGGAATCACGCGATATTCCGCTTGCCATGGACTTGTCAGGTAATCTGTGAAGCTGTCAATGATAGCCCGACCAGATATATCCTCATACACTCCTGCTGAGGCTCGATCGCTGATGGTGACAATGCCAATTTTGGCCTTTTGCTGCTGATTGCCTTTACTTAAGTCCGTCATGAAATTATTCAACCTCTATCTGATTTAACCCAGCTAATTGGTGCCAGTATCCGTTGCAATCCCCTTGTGGCAGCGCAGCGCGTTTTTCTTGCTGAAATTGATCCAGCCAATAAAAAGTATGTTCCGGCTCTGGACTGATCCTGACTAAATCCACTAAACCATGCATGGAAGGTAAATCATTGAGCAAGTTATATCTATCACCTGATTGGGTTTGTATGCCGTTCAGTACAAACATTTTCTTTCCGTCCTGGCTATTTGCCAATCGTCCTTTTGGGTATTTTAGACAGCAGAGTTCGCATTGATCTTTAGATCTATTTTCAGAGCGGGCGGTAAAACAGCGACCTGACCAGGCCAGTGGTAAATGGCCCAGTGCAAATACCTCTACTTCAAAACAATCCCGGACATCAGCGATCAGAGGTTGATGCAGGATGTTAGATAACCAGTCCCTCGAAAGTTCTACTGGCATGATCCAACGTTTCATTCCAAGCTGCAGTAATTGCCGAAGCGCCACATGGTTATACACGCTTACTGCAGCGCCTACAGCAAAGGAAAGTTGCTGCTCCTGCAACATGGAGATAGCACCCACATCGTTGGCTTCAATCATAAATTCGCCGTTGTCACAGTAGCGACGAAGTTCCCGAAGCTCGGAGGGTGACTCCAATAGAGTCATGGTCGACAAGACGACTTCTTTGCCGGCTTCACGCAGCATCATCGCAATGTCCATGTAATCTGAGAACTTGAGTTCTCTTCTTTTCGCGCAGACTGTCTCACCCAAATAGACGACATCAGCTTTTGAAGCTGCAGCTTCCTTGTAAAACAGTTGCATCTGCTGTTTGGTCCAATAGTACTGAACCGGACCAATAGTAAATTTTAAAGGTTGAATAGATTCTTTGGTCATGAACTTACTTCCAGGCTCGGTGATAAGCGCCAAGAGTGGTGTGGCTGCCTTCGGAAATTGACGCCAGTAGTTTGTCCCAGGCAGGCTGAACTTCAAAGGCTGTTGGGTCTGTGAGAAGTGAATCAATGGCCTGGCGCCATACTCTGGTTAAGCTGGCTACATAAGACGGACTGCGCTGGCGTCCTTCAATTTTGAGCGACTTCACCCCTTCTTTGTAAAGCTCAGGCAGCAGGCTTAAGGTGTTCAAGCTGGTTGGCTCTTCCAGCGTATGGTATCGCTCTCCATCGACGTCGAACCGTCCTTTGCACAAGGTTGGGTAACCTGCCGTTTCATGCTTCTCAAAACAATCAATTAGCATTCCATTAAGTCTTGATTCAAGTCGACCGTCTGTTGTTTCCTCCCAACGTACAAAGGATGCGGGTGAGCAAGCGCCAAAAGTATTGGGGGATTGGCCTGTCAGATAGGAGCTCAGATAGCAACGACCTTCTGCCATAATACACAGGCTGCCAAAAGCGAAAACTTCGAGGTCGATATCTGTGCTGCGTGCCAGAGCCCTTACTTGTTGAATGGAGAGGACTCTTGGCAGTACTACGCGTTTAATATTGTACTGCCGATAAAACTCTATAGCGGCGAGATTTGTTGCCGACGCTTGTACTGACAAATGAAGTTCGGTTTCAGGATAACGCTCAGCTGCATAGGCAAGTACCGCCATGTCAGCGATAATCAGTGCATCTGCTCCGGCATGTACGGCTTGATCCACTGCGTGCTGCCATAATTGCCATGTGTCTGGATGTGCAAAGGTGTTGATTGCGACATGCAGCTTTTTCCCTGCTTTATGTACATAGGCAGCTGCTTCAGCCAGCTTTAAATCATCAAGATTTAATCCTGCAAAATTACGCGCGTTGGTTTCGTTTCTAAGTCCCACGTAGACGGCATCAGCTCCGTTTTCAATGGCTGCTTTCAACGCCGCTACACTTCCGGCGGGACATAATAATTCCATGTCTACTACCTCTTTTGCCCGATGGGCGTTTTAACCTGTCTGTGACACTATGTGCGCAATTCAGATATTCAGTATAAGTTGTTGTGTCAGAGAGGTGTTCCCTATGTTTAAAAGCAAAATGATTACCCCAAAAGTGATAGTTGCATTGCCGGCGTTCGGTAAAACCCTATCTAATTTGCTGCCTTCATCATTAAAAAATGTGTTGATCAGTAAGGTTTTGAACCGGCTTTTTTTCACCGCCTGCCAGGAAGGGGAGCTGGATTTTTTAAAAGGAAAAATAGTTCTTATTGAAGTGAGTGACTTTGAATTTCAATTTAGCCTGAGCTTAGTTGAGCAAAAATTACTGGTGAATTCTTTGGTGGCAGCACCTGATCTAAGAGTGAAGGCCAGCAGCGAGGACTTCTTTCTTCTTTGCAGCGCTAAAGCGGATCCTGATACTTTGTTTTTCCAGCGCAGGTTAAGCATGTTGGGGGATACTGAGCTTGGACTTTACCTGAAAAACTTCCTCGATAGCTTTGATACGACAACCCATGTGCCAGCTTCGTTGTTGAGTGTGCAACAACATATAGCGACTGAGTTATTAAAGCTCAGGGAATAGATTTCGCTACCGTATTTCTTAAGTGAGAATTTTATATTGTCGTTATTGAGTTAAATGTGTGGTGGATTTGAGATAATAGTCTTGAAACATCAGAATTTGTTTCAGATCTGCCTGAACTTGACTGCTATGTAGGGCTAATTTAGCTGGCACAATCACTAGATTTTAGTTCTGCACTGAGTTTTAGCAGACGTATCTTCACTAAATCTAAATTAATTGCCATCATTTCACTCATGGCTAAATACCGTTTAGATGGGTCTTGAGTTGTCTTAAGTTCGTTCTGAAGCTTAGAGAAGCGAGTTCTGAGTTTATGTTCTGTAAAGTCTTGGGCTGAAAGGATGTTGTCGTCTGTTTTAGAGGCGAATGTCATATTGGTTTGCCTAGGTTGCACTGGATGTTCTCATTCTGTGTTCTTTGAATATAAACTGGCTATACACCAAATTAGGTATTCAAGAGGATATTGAGAGTGAGGCATTTATTTGTATGCCTCACTAATTAATCACGACTTGGCTCTGCAGAGTTCGAGGTGTAGCTCCAATTTATTGGCAACTGCCGCAGCACATGTGTTTTTCGGCTGGTTGAGCAGGGGTATTCCACTCAACAAATAAAATTTCATTTTCCAGCAAGATATGATTCATCAGATCTTCTTTTAATTCTTTTAAACCCAAGTACAAAGCGGTCCAGGTATTACATGCTCCGTCTGGTAGCATTATATTGTTGGTGAGTGCATCAAGCTTTTGCAATGCGTCGCCATGTTGAATATGCTCTTCTTCCATAACGGAAATCGGACCTGAAGGGTAGATACCTCTGGCAAGCATAGGAAACAAAATCTGTTCCTCTTTCATCATGTGGCTTTCTAATTCTTGATACATATCTTCCAGATGATCTGCCAATCCTGTCGGGCAGTCATTGGCTGCGGCATGCACATGTTCAACACGGCGGGCTAAGCGGCACAACTCTGGCAGTTGTTGGCGATGACGTTGATGGTAACGTTCCAGGATATGCTCAATCAGCTGTTTCACGGGAACGCTTCTCCAATCCATCATTGTTTCTCCCGAATTGAGAAGTTTCTGCAATTGCTCAACAACTTGAGTGGGGGACAGTTGTTTTTTCGCCAGAGCTTCGCCTAGGCTTTGATGACCTCCACAACAAAAATCAAGTTTGTATTGATGAAATACTGAAGTGGCCCCAGGGATTGTGGTTGCAATTTCCCCTAACGATTTATCTAGTAATGACATAAGAGCTCCTGAGATTGACTGAGTTTGATATGGACGAGTTGTTTCTCCATGCTTAAACATCGCAATACTCAGGCCAGATATACCTCCTTTGATTTATATAGGTTTATTTCCCCGCATGGTAAATTACACCCAGTTGAGGTTGGGTTAAATGCACCACGAAGGTAAAAAGTACCATGCTGGAAGAAAGCCTTATTGCCGATTTAGTTACTGACTTGCCTGCTGCCGTGCGTTTGCAGCGGCTTGTGAGCACATTGCGCAGTCACTTCGCATGTGGAGCTGTAGGTATACTTCGGCTTGAATATGATGTTCTCAAACCTGTGGCTTTGCACGGCCTTGTACGCGAGGCTTTAGGCCGGCGGTTTGTTGTGTCGCAACACCCCCGGCTTGCTGCAATTCTTACGAGCCGTAACCCCGTTCGATTTGAGCCCGGTTCAGAGTTGCCAGATCCTTATGATGGACTATTGGCTGATCAGCCAGGGCAAGCGCTGCCAGTGCATGATTGCATGGGGATCAGCTTGTATGTAGAAGGTCGGTGTTGGGGGGTATTAACTCTTGATGCACTTGAAGCGGACCGTTTTACTGACGTTGCTGTGTACGAGTTACAGCGATATAGCTTATTGGTTGAAGCCTCTGTCCGTATGACTGAACTGGAACAGGCAAATCGGGCCCTGCGTTTGAATCATCAGCATGAGGGGGAACAAAATAGAGAACTACCTGAACGATACGAACTGATAGGACAAAGTTCTGGTTTACAGCAAATATTGCAGGAGCTTACCGTAGTGGCAAGTTCAGACCTTCCGGTATTACTGTTGGGCGAAACCGGCGTTGGGAAGGAGCTTTTTGCCAGACATTTACATCGGTGCTCGTCCAGAAGAAATAAACCTATGGTGTATGTAAACTGCGCAGCATTGCCAGAAAGCCTGGCTGAAACCGAGTTATTTGGACATGTCAGAGGTGCATTTTCCGGAGCTCATGGTGAGCGGATGGGACGTTTTGAAGCTGCTGATGAGGGTACTTTATTTCTCGATGAGGTTGGAGAATTACCATTGTCTATACAGGCAAAGTTATTACGGGTTTTACAAAACGGTGAGATTCAGCGCTTAGGTAGTGACAAACAGCGTCAGGTCAACGTGCGGATTGTGGCCGCGACTAACAGGGATTTGCATCAACAAGTGAAAATGGGGGAATTCAGAGCTGACTTATACCATCGATTGTCTGTCTATCCTTTACCTATTCCTCCGCTCAGAGAGCGACAGGACGACATTCCATTACTTGCCGGTCATTTTCTCGAACTAAACCGAAGTCGATTGGGAATGAGGGCTCTGCGGTTGTCTGCGTCGGCAGAACTCGGGCTTATCAATTACAGCTGGCCCGGAAATATCAGAGAGCTTGAGCACGTCATTAGCAGAGCTGCTATCAAAGCTTTAAGCCGCGGCGCCCAACGTTCAGACATTGTTACTATAGAACCAGACCTGTTGGATATTTTTGACGGTATGCAGAATCTTCCAGACTCTGAGAACTATAGAGTTGACGAGTTAAGTCATGTCACATTAAGGCAAGGCGTTGAGCAAATACAGAAATCGCTTATTCGACAAGCTGTAGATAAAAATAATGGAAGTTGGTCCCAAGCTGCTCGCCAACTGGATTTAGACCCCAGTAATTTGCATAAACTAGCTCAACGACTCGGGTTGAAATAATCATCATTGACGAAAATAAAGTGGTAACAACATGACAAAAAAATCCCGCGACACTGCTGAGTTGAGTACAACTGAAGCTTTACGCTACAGTCGGCATTTGATGCTGCCTGCCATGGACTTTCGTGGTCAGGAGACTTTACTCTCATCAAGGGTATTGGTGGTGGGGATGGGAGGGCTTGGGTGCGCAGCAGCTCCTTATCTTGTCGCCAGTGGTATAGGGCACATCACTCTGGTCGATGATGATCTGATCGACCGGACTAACTTACAAAGACAGATCCTATATCGGGAAAGTGATGTGGGTTCGCTCAAGGCGCAACGTGCTTGCATGGCTCTGCGTGAGCTCAATTCTGAAATAGAAATTGAGGCGCTCTGCAGAAGGTTGGATGCAGAAGAGCTTTCTAAACTTGTTGGTGGTTATTCGTTGGTACTGGACTGTACAGATAATTTACTTACGAGAAATGCGATAAATGAAGCTTGTTTTAAGGCTCGCGTGCCGCTGGTTTCTGGAGCTGCCATTCGTTTTGAAGGTCAGGTAGTGTGCTTTAATATGCACGATGATATGCCTTGTTATCAATGTCTGAGTCTTCAGTTTACAGAACAGCAGTTGACTTGTATGGAGGCTGGTATTTTGAGCCCGGTAGTTGGTGTTATAGGTGCGGTTCAGGCACTGGAAGTAGTAAAAATACTCGCGTCTGTCGGATCTCCGTCATTTGGGGTTCTTCAGCTTTTTGATGCCTTTCACGGCCAGTGGCGTCAATTTAAGTTGGCTAAGGATCCAAATTGTCCTGTGTGTGGCTCTAATCGATGACGCGAATGTCTTCAGTCACAATTTCGCGTGGGAACAATTCAAGTATGTCGTATGCGTCTGTTACTAGATAGTCATCATGGGCACGCTTTTTTAAGCCAAACATTGTTAATTCGATATGCCAGGTTGGAACTACATTTATTGTCGCAAGGCATTGTTTTACGCAATTTAGTGGGCAGCCATCAATAGCTAATATAGATCTTCCCGATTGTGCTGTTTTTACCAACTCTGTGATATTGCCTCCAATACCAGCAATAGAGGACATTTCCGCCAGATTTTTCCTGTTTAGTATCAGGGCTAAATCATTAGCAAGTTGCGCAACGTTTGAACAACCAGAACAAGCATATACAAGAGGCTTGTTGTCACTAATATGTTTCATAGTTAATTCCAGCAAACAAGATTGATTATCGAGTCTAATACTTGTTGCCAGCAGAAAATTGATTCAAATCAATTCGTTGTCCTGACTACCACTTTATGGGTAATCAGTTTGCTATACCGCTTGTCGCCTAGGATGTTATATAGCTTGCCGCAGAGGTTGTTGCTGAACCAATGTAGCTAGTAAATCAGATTGGGTGATAATGCCACAGAGTTGCTGAGCGGCATTGAGCACAGGTACTTGATGCAAGCCGTTATGTGCAAGCAAAGGAATCAACGCCGCGATATGGTCTGTCTCTTTGACTGTTACCAGCTTACGATTCATCCAATCTCCAACTGTAGCTCGCGCAGAATCAGGCTGTGGTTTTAACCAACTGAGGATCTGTGTTCTGAACGAGAACAGATCAGATTCGGTCAAGTCTTTCACTACATCCACCAAGGTAAATATGCCTACCAGTTGCCGCTGCTGATCGATTACGGGCAGCATACTAACCTTGTGGCGACGCAGCAGTTGCCAGGCTGTTTGCAATGGTGTTTCTGATGTTATGGTCAATAAATCTTTTGCCATAATATCGCGACACAACAGCTGCGAGTGGCGGCTAAACGCATGCTGTTGCGCTCTATGGTACAGCTGCAATAAATCAGTTTCGCTAATATCCAGCACCCGATCGAGGCTATTGATTGCCGCTGCTAAGTCACTGTGCTGCAGCTGCAACCTGTCTAGCGGCTTGGCGTCTGCTGTTGCTGGTGCGCCAGGTCCCTCAGATGTCATCTTTGCTTTAAGCCAGTAGCGCTGTAGAAATAGCGCGCAACTTAGCATCACCAAAAGATTAAGGCCTACCGGATAAAAAAGGAATTCCAATCCAGGCGCAGGCCCTGCTGTGGTGGCGATCACCGGGACCAGCGCTGTAGCACCTCCTGGTGGATGCATGCACTCAAGCAGGTACATTACAAATAACACCACAGCAATGGTGGTCGCTGCCATCAGTGGAAAACTGTTAAACAGGTGACTGCATGCAAGGCCAATGGCTGCAGGGAACAGATGGCCAGCCAGAAATACCCATGGTCTGGCCAACGGGCTGTTTGGTATGCCAAATAACAATACGGCCGAAGCTCCCATTGACGCAAGTAATAGGGTATAGCTGCTGCCGGCCAATAGCAGACTACTTACCTGAGCGACCAGACCAAGCGCGACAAATGCAGCGCAGACTACTTTTAAACGCTGTTGCAACGTAATGGCCGACAAGCGTTGTTCGTGAGGGTGATATAGTCCGAATTGACGCAGCAGTCGTTGCAGCAAAGTGTCTGGAGTCATTGGTGAATCTGGTCTGTTGGAAGCAAGTAGGGCTATCATAAACTGCACCAAAACAAAGCGTACAGCGTTTTTGTGAACTAAATTGGTGCAACTCTATAGTGTGCATTCTGAAAACTACCTAATACACCAAATTGTAGACCGGACTGAATGGCTACAAAATGGCTAGCTACCGTTTTTTTGCCAGCTATAAAAGCCGATTTAAACTCGTTTATACCTCTAATGTTACTGGGAGGTACCCGCAATGATTTTCAAGCCTATCAGGTTAGCTTGTTAGAATAAGCAATAAAGTAGTTTTTTCCGGTGGTCGCGGTTTGCAGCACCACCGAAAGCATTCCTGGGCCGAGGTAAGCATGAATACGTTGTTATGGGATCCTGAGTTAATAGCCAAATACAATATTAACGGTCCTCGCTATACCTCCTATCCAACAGCTCTTGCGATGGATAAAAGTTTTTCACACCAGATTATTAATAAAACGCTTTTAGCCAGTTCTTCAGAATTGAGTTTGTACATTCACCTGCCGTTTTGTCACAAGCTCTGTTATTACTGCGGTTGTAATAAAGTCATCACTCGTCATCAAAATAAAGCTGACGATTATCTGGATGCACTTGAGAAAGAAATGGAAATGTATTCACCTCTACTTAAGGGGAGATTGATCAATCAGGCACATTTGGGCGGCGGTACACCTACTTTTCTCACTGAACAGCAATTGAGTCGCTTGATGCGTCTTATCCATCGTCATTTTGTTTTAAATAAAGATGCAGAAGTGAGTATCGAAATAGATCCTCGTAGCTGCAGTGATGAAAAACTTGCTCATCTGAAAGGTTTAGGTTTTAACCGTGTTAGTTTTGGGGTCCAGGACCTTGATGAAAAAGTTCAGATTGCCATCAACAGAGTGCAGGATGTTGATTTGATACGTCGTCAGGTGAAATTAAGTAAAGAGCTTGGATTTGAGTCGGTGAATCTCGATATTATCTATGGACTCCCTCATCAGCAGACCAACAGTTTCGCAGAAACTGTTGAGGAAATTGTGCGTCTGGACCCTGACCGTATTTCCTTGTTCAGTTACGCTCATCTTCCTGATCGCTTTGCGTCACAGCGCAAAATACCACAAAGCAGTTTGCCAGACGCTCCATTGAAGCTTGAACTGATGCAAATCGCTATCAATAGATTTGTAGAAGCTGGTTATCAGTTTATAGGAATGGATCATTTCGCTAAACCTCACGATAGCCTGGCCCAAGCTCAAAAGTCTGGTCAGCTACAGCGTAATTTTCAGGGATATACCACCTCTGGACAGGATGCCTTGGTTGGTCTGGGCGTATCTAGTATCAGCCAGGTGAACGGCGTGCTTTGGCAAAATACCAAAGAATTGCCTGAGTATTATGCAGCTATTGCATCCAATGCTATCCCGGTTGAAAAAGGATTTTGCTTAAATCTTGACGACAAGATCCGGGCTGAGTTGATCAGCCAGCTGATTTGTCATTTTGAACTGGATCTGAAAGCGTTTTGTACTAAATGGCCCGTCAAAGATTTTATGCTGTATTTTGCCGATGCGATGAAAAAACTCCAGCCCTTCATCAGTGATGGGCTTGTTGAAGTCAGTATGGGTCATCTGCGAGTGACCGAGAAAGGTCGTCTTTGGGTCCGTAGTATATGCGCTTGCTTTGATTTTTATCTTACCCAAGGGCAGCAGAGTTATTCAAAAGTAGTCTAGAAATTATAGGCGTTAGTCATGTTTTATTGATAAATAAAGAGAGCAAAAGAAGTATTCATTCATCCTATAGAGGTAGGCCTTTTGTTTTCTGGGGGTTCTGGTGGTTTTTACCTAAAATAACGGTAATTTCTACCAAGAGGTATACCCCATGGCTTCCTTTATTCGTGATTTGACTATACGTCAAAAGCTCAGCTTATTATTAGTATTCCCAGTATGCGTAGTGCTTTGGTTGCTGGGCGAGCGTCTTGTTGCGAGTTGGTCGCAGCACCAGATGGCTAACTATGTGTCCTCGTCTATAACCACTTCGGTCACGATGAACTCTTTAATCAGTGCTTTACAGGCTGAACGTGGGGCCAGTGGTGTCTATTTGGCAAGCAAAGGTCAGCGTTTCGGCGATCGGCTGAAGCAATTACGTGTTCAATCTGATGAGAAGCTGCAGATAGTGGCTGCATTAAGCCAACCAGAATTGCTCTCTTTGAAGCAGCAATTAGACGCAGTGCTTGAGTTACGTAATCTGATTGACTCACTGATCATCAGTAATACTGAATCTGCTGAGCGTTATACCAACCTTATAAAATCCATGATTGCGGTCAATCACCAATTAGAGGCTGACGTACCTCATCGTGATATGGCCAGAGAACTTGCCACTTTAAATCAGTTTATTGAGATGAAAGAGCGGGCGGGCAGAGATCGGGCGCTATTAGGCTTAGTATTTAGCAGAGGAAGTTTTAACAGTGATTTGTTAACAAAATACAGTGATAATTTCGGTGCATACAATGCTTTAACGGAAAACTTTACCCGATTGTTGTCTAGCGAACGACTTGATGATTGGAAAGAACTTGTTTTACAGAATAGTTTTTCGGAGGTCGTAAAACTACAGCAGTTGGCTTTTAATACTCCTTTGGAAGCGCCCTTGCATGTTGATGATGGTCTTTGGTTTGACATAGCTACAAAAAGATTAGCTGATATGACCGAATTTGAAAAACTGCTTAATGCTGATATTACAAGTCGAGCTGATGCTCTTAAACGTCAAGCAGTCACTAATCTGTGGGTACTGTCTGTCCTCACTTTAGTAATAGCAGCAGTGGTTTTTTATATCGCCATGGTGTCTGTGCGTAATATAACCTCTGCCGTGAAAAGTGTTGACGGAACCATTCGGGCTTTAGCCGATCGCAATCTTACCGTTCGCTGTGCCTACAGCTCAAAAGATGAATTTGGGCAAATCGTACTAAGCACAAACGCTATGGCTGCAGAGCTACAGAAAGTCATCGGTGAGATTGGCGAGGCGACCATTCAGGTTGCAACGGCCGCAGAGCAATCCTCAGCTGTGGCTGTAGAGACGAGCAAGGGCGTGCAACGGCAACAGTTAGACACCGAACTGGTGGCAACAGCAATGCATGAAATGACAGCGACAGTGCGCGATGTGGCTAGTAGTACCGCTGAAGCCGTGTCTTTATCTGAGGTTGTGCAGTCTGGCGCTGCGAATGGCCAGCTGAAGCTTGAGGAAACAATAAGCCTGATCCAGCAGTTAACGACTCAAGTTGAAGATACATCCTATGTTATTGAAAGTGTAAAGCGCGATAGTGCATCCATTACTTCTGTCCTTGATGTGATCCGAGGGATTGCTGAACAAACCAACTTGTTGGCCCTCAATGCGGCCATTGAAGCAGCCAGAGCGGGTGACCAGGGGCGTGGTTTTGCGGTGGTAGCAGATGAAGTACGCACTTTGGCACAGCGCACGGCACAGTCTACAGGCGACATACAACAAATGATTGAGGCTTTGCAGAATAATGCGTTGAATGCATCTAATGCAATGCACCTGAGTCTCACTTTGGCTCATAGCGGGCGAGAAAAAGTTGCGGAGACGGGAACTATATTGTCAGGAGTACTTGAAGGGATACATGGTATGAATGACAAAAATATGCAGATCGCTTCAGCGACTGAAGAGCAAGCCGCGGTTGCAGAAGATATTAACCGGAAGATTGTAAGTATTAGTGATATAGCGACCCAAACGAGTTCAGGTGCAGAACAAACAGCAGCAACCAGTCATCAGTTGGCTAAGTTAGCTGAACAGTTGCAGGACCAGGTCAGCCGTTTTACGCTCAGAACCTGATCACCTTGAGATAAAGCCTGCGGACCTTCAATCCGCAGGCTATTGTTCCATCGGTGATTGGGAAGCACTCAGAACGATAAACGCACGCCTACGTTCAACGTCGTTATTTTTCCGTACTCGTAGCCTGTAACCAGTGCTATGTTGGGAAGGAAATGCCAGCGTCCGTTCACACCGATCAGGACGTCGGATTCAAAGGGATCTGAACCGCTGGACGCGATACCACCGACCACGGTGTAACGTGCATGGCCCTGAAGATGAAAAGTCGAGGTTGCTTCCCAGATAGCGCCAATCTCCCCACCGATGCCGCTATCGTCAGCGTCGACATCTAGATTGAAACCCGTAGCGCGCGCATCCTTTAACTCGAGCTGGTCAAGGCTTAGCCGACCGTAGTAAGCCAACGTTTCCGAGACAGGGTATTGATAACCAACACCAATGCGCCAACGCTCAACGTCGTACTCACCTACTGCAGTGCTGGTGCCGCTGCGTATTTCAAGCTCTTGGCCAAGTGATGCATACTCGCCAAACAAGTGCATCTGATCTCCGAACTGCCACGCCCCGCCAATAAATCCACCGCCATCAGCATCGCTTTCAAGATCGAGTGGGACGCTCCCCGTGACCGCTCCGGATGTCTCGATGTCGTTGACAAAGCCGCCGACGATACCGCCCTCGATGTAGGTAAAGCCGATATCTGCCGCGCGCGCCATCGCCGGTGCAGCCAACGATACCGCAATCACTAGCATGATCATTCTGTGCTGCTTCAACATTTGTGCCCCCTTAATTCTGAATTATCGACTTTCAACTCCGAATCACTATAGCACTTAGCTCGGCAACACAAGCGCCTAACGCCCGACTAATTGATAAAATTTGCATTCCAAAATTGAGCTACGCATGTCATCCATCAATAATCATTTGGGACAATTAGCCCTATAGTTAGTTAATTTCGTATTTAAATAAACCGGGCAATATGTCCGATTTTGCAGTCGAGCCGACATCCGCCAGAACATTCTGGTGCGGGGTAAATTTCTGCTATTCGCTCACAACCGACCGCCAGGTCAGATTGGAGCCTGTCGGCTAAACTGCCAAAGAGGAGCTACAACACTTTAGGACAGCGTGATGACATCGGGAATTATCTTGTTCCGCACCAAACTGCGTCTTACGCTTTGGCATAATTTGCCAAACCGCCTTAACTCATCAAACTTAGGCGTAATGCCTCTTTTCATCGCGCTTTCCCAATACGAAAGTTCCGAGTCAACCATCTCCAGCATTTTCTTCGGGCAACCGACACAATCTGTGTTAGTGCCACAAACAAAAGTGGATGGCTCGTAGAGCGGAAGGGTTTGTTTGACCTCTGCAATAAGCTGGAGCATTGCTGTTTTCAAATCCGGTTTTTTGCTCATCACATTGTTTGCACCTCGTTGTACGCAATGTGTCCTTATGCTATCAGGCGTAACAGAATCAGAATATTCCCCATAGGGGTTAGTTGTTGTTGAACTGACGCTTTCGTGTTGTTGGCTTGAGTACGCGAGTTCGTTTGTAAAACCGCTGCAGTATTTGTCATACCGCAGCGGGTTGTCAGGCTGTCAATTTAGCTTTGTTTGCTTTCTTTGACAGGGGGGCTGGAAAACACACCTTTGACGACTTGCCAGCTAATAGCTAAAGCACCGACGATGAATATAACGTCACCGAAAGTCCGTACCCAACGAAGGGTGACCAGAATGTCACTTTGCATCACAGCCTCACTACGGGCATACCACAGTCCTTCTGTTGCACTTGCGTAAAACTGAATAAAACCTATAGGCAGCAGGCTGGTAAACAACATCAGCAGCAGGCCGCCGTTCATCCACCAAAACGCGGTTTTCATCAGCTTTTCATCAAACACCAGCTGTGGCCGGATATAACGCAGAATAAGCAGACAGAAACCCAGTGCCAGGAAACCATACACCCCAAACAGCGCCGCGTGGGCATGGGTTGGTGTGGTGTTTAATCCCTGCAGGTAATACAGCGCTATTGGTGGGTTGATCATAAAACCAAACACCCCGGCGCCGAGCATATTCCAAAATGCTACCGCAACGAAAAACATCAGTGGCCATTTAATATCGCCCATCCAGGGGGCTTTATTTTTTAAACGCCAGTTTTCCCAGGCTTCGTAGCCCAGTACTACCAGTGGCACCACTTCCAGTGCACTAAAAGTAGCGCCTACCGCCATCACCGGTGTAGTGGTACCAGAGAAATACAAATGGTGGAAAGTGCCGGGTATACCGCCGAGCATAAACAGTGAGGCTGACGCCAAACTGGCACTGGTGGCAACGCTGCGTGATACCAGCCCCATGCTGTGGAAAATAAACGCCAGAGATACGGTAGCAAATACTTCAAAGAAGCCCTCTACCCACAGGTGGACTACCCACCAGCGCCAGTATTCCATCACCGATAAATGCGTACGTTCGCCGTAAAACAGCCCGGCACCATAAAATAAGCCGACACAAATTACCGAGGCAGCAAACAGTGCCAGCAGGTTTTTATCCCCCGGTGCTTTAAAGGCCGGCACTATCGCCCGCAGCATCAGCAACAACCAGAACAAGACGCCAACATACTTAATAATTTGCCAGAAACGACCAATATCGATGTACTCGTAGCCCTGATGGCCAAACCAGAAGCTGTATTGCTGCGGCATAATTTGCATAATGGCAAAGTAGTTACCAGCAAAAGAGCCTGCCACTAACACTACTAAGGCCCAAAACAGCAGATCGACCCCGAGTTTTTGAAACTTCGGATCTTTACCACCGTTAATAATCGGAGCTAAAAACAGCCCAGCCGCTAAAAAGCCAGTAGCAATCCAGAACATGGCGGCCTGAATATGCCAGGTACGCGCCAGGCTGTAAGGCAACCATTCAGTGGTATTTAACCCATAAAAACCATCGCCTTCTACCGTGTAGTGCGCAGTAAAACCGCCCAACATCACCTGCAGGGTAAATAGTGCGACCACCACCAGAATATATTTGCCTAAGGCTTTTTGTGACGGCGTAAGTTTAAGCTGTGCGATAGGATCGTATTTTGGTACTGCGGGCTCTTCTTCATCGTGTTTGCGTAAAAATGCCCAGCCCCAAATCAGACCACCGACACCGGCGATCAGTAAAATAATACTGACTAATGACCAAATCAGGTTTTCCGCCGTGGGTCTATTGTCAATTAACGGTTCGTGCGGCCAGTTATTGGTATAGGTTGCGCTATCCGGGGTGCGCTCAGTACTGGCTGCCCAGGCTGTCCAGAAGAAAAACTGCGTCATTTCCTGCCGACGGCTTAAAGAGGGCAGGGTATTGTTTTTCATTGCATAGTTAGAGCGGGTTTGGCTAAGCGCTGCATCATCACCAAATAAGGCAATATAGTGTTCAGCAGTTTGGGCTATGGCTTGTACCCTGCGATCGCTAAGCTCTAAGGTATCCGTAGCTTTATCATAGCTGTTCGTGCGATAGGCCTGCTTTAATGCGAACTGGAGGCCATTTTGTTGTGCCGCGTTAAGCTCAATGTAGCTTTGCCCAAACTCATCCTGTGCTGCAAGCTCTAGCCAGGCCATCAGTTCACGATGCAGCCAGTCGGCGGTCCAATCCGGTGCCTGGTAAGCGCCATGGCCCCAGATAGAGCCCAATTGCATACCGCCAACAGATTGCCAGGCGGTCTGGCCGTTTAAGATAGTCTCATTGGTCATAATGACCTGACCATGCGCATTCACTACCTTGGCCGGAATAGGCGGCGCCGAGCGATACACCTCGGCACCAAAATAGCCCAGCACGCTAAAGGTAATGGCCAGAATGGCAATTAACAGCCACCATAATTTACGATATCCAGCCATGAGGCCCCCTCACTACGTTGGTGATGTATCCAAATCTCATTTTTTACTCCAGTTGTGCTATTACGGACGGTCCTCCCGTCGGTCACAGACTGATATCAATAAACGGGCCATATTTTAAATTGTTGTTTTTATTATGTTTTTATATTCTATGGTTAAATTAACCATTTAAATTTGGGTTCTAAATACCTTACTTGGTCAAATGTACCTGCCATGGTAAAAAGGAAGTATGAAGCCTTACCTCTTTAGCTATATAGGCAAGGCTTAATCAATTGCTTTAAGGTGGCGGCAGTGTTTTTTTGGGAGCTGATTATGGAGTTTTATCCAAATGTGAAGCTGCTGCACATGTTTTGCGCTTATCTGAGTGCCGCGTTGTTTATTGCTCGTCTGCTATTGGATCTGACAGGTAAATTTGATTGGCGTAAAAGTTCTCTGCGCTATCTGCCGCACTTTAATGATTCGATATTATTGACTCTGGCTTTTGTTTTGTTGGCGATAGGCCCCTGGCAGCCCTTTGTGCATCAATGGTTAGGCATTAAGATATTAGTTATTGTTTGTTATGTAGTTTTTGGCTTTTTTGCCATGAAGGAAAAATTCAGATGGCGTACCCGTTTGATATTTTCTGTGCTGTCCATTTCGTCTCTGTTCCTGGTGTTTTATCTGGCAAAGTTTAAGCCTGTCCTATTTTAAGCCATTGTTTAAGCTACCTGCCTGTATCGGGTGATGCTGCATCGGACCTTGATAGATGATTCGCCCTAACTCACCAGTTTCAGGCTTTATACGTCGCCTTTAGGCCCTCTTTGCCTCTGTTGAAGGGGGGCGCTCCAACAGGATGGCGCGTTGAACTGGGGTGCCCATGGCAAGTAACCAGGGCTGCTGTTGCTGCTGAGCAATAAAATCTTGTTTGCTGCTTAATCCTTGCCAGTTCAGTTCAATCAAGGCCTGGATCACCGCACCTGCTAAACCATTACCCGGCCCCAGAAGCACTATACGTTGAGGACAGAATTCTTTTACCGCGACTTGAATAGATGCGGTGAAATTATAGGTTTCTGTTACTTGCTGTCGCAAAGTGTAGTCACGCAGCTTGTTCAAATCGCTGCAATCTGGCTGCCAGATCCGGCCACAGCCATCAACCAACGGCACTGCAGGGGCCTGAAAGGATGAATGACCTATGTTCTGAAGTGCCTGCTCTGAGGCTTGCGCCATAAAAGGAGAATGAAAGGCCGAATGGCCAGGCAACAGCAGCGGAAAACGTTCGTCAATTTTAGGTAAAGTCTGCATGGCCAGACTGATAGCCTCACTGCTGCCTGCCAATACTGCATAACCACCATAAAGAATGGACATATACAGCTGACCACTGCAGCGGGCTAATAAAGCGTTAACCTGTTGTTGGTAGTCCAATTTGGGGCGCCAGTGCTCATCCACTAATGGATAAATGAGCTGACCGCCATTGTCACCTTTATAGTGGCTTTGGGACGTGTACTGAGCCATCAGGCTGGCTATCCGCATAGCCTCTGTGCTATGCCAGACTCCGGAACAGGCCAGCGCCGTGTACCATCCCATCGAATTCCCTGTGATCACTGCGGGTTGATAACAGCTTTGCTGCAAGGTTTGATAATCAATCAGGCCACTGGCCAAAATAAGTGCGGCGGCATTGTCCGCTTGCTGATAACGCCTGAAATTAAATTGTGGAGCCTGGTCCAGGCTAGTGACAGTGCTTAATCCAAGCTTTATTCTGCTCTGATCAAAGCCCGCTAATAATACAGCGCCCGCAGCTGTGTCGCTCAGGTTTTGGCTGATATAGCCCAATTCTTGTTTCTGATAACTGCCCCTTCCCGGAGCTACCACTAACGTTGAGTAATTCATACAGACTCCGCTAAGGATGAAGCGTGAACCGACAGATGAGAAAGAACTGCATGCACTATGTCGTCGACGCTGGGTAAAACGTCATAGGCGGCTTTGCCCAGAGGGATAAAACTATCGACAGCGCAGAGTCGTTGAATTCTAAAGTGCTCAGGTTTAGCTTCATGCAACAGGGTATAGAGTTCCTCGCTTAATGAACCACGGCGTCTGCATTCATCTACGATCACTATGTTCTTACATCCCTCCAGGTGCTGCACTATGGCATGTATGTCTAAAGGAACCAGATAACGGATATCAATAATACGAACAGCAATATTGTGACAAGCCAGATGTTTTGACGCCTGCTGACATAAATAATGACCGTTGCCATAGCTTAACAGCGCAACATCTTTGCCTGCACCATAACTGCGGGGGGCACCCAATTCAGGTAAGGCCGCATTGATATCCGGCATGTTGTTTAGCCATAAGCCGTCTTTGCTCTGATGTAAGTCCCGCATCATATACAGTGCTATAGGCTCCAGAAAAATCACAACCCGTTTTTGCTCATAGGCTAACCTAACAGCCTGACGCAGCATCAGAACTGCATCTTCTCCGGTCGAGGGACAAAACACCAAAAGGCCCGGTATATCGCGAAACACCGCAAATGAATTGTCGTTATGGAAATGGCCACCAAAACCTTTTTGATAACCTAAGCCTGCAATACGGATCACCATACCATTGTGGAGTTGTCCGTTGGAGAAGAAAGGTAATGTTGCCGCTTCTCCTCTGATTTGGTCTTCAGCGTTATGCACATAAGCTAAGAACTGGATCTCTGGCATGGCAATAAAGCCCTGTTGCGCCAGACCTATCGCTAGCCCCAGAATACTTTGCTCATCCAGCAGAGTGTTGATCACTCTTTTATAGCCAAAATCCTGTACCAAGTGCTGTGTGATGCCATAGACGCCGCCTTTTTTTGCAATATCCTCGCCGCATAAAATAAGTTCAGGGTATTGGCTCATCAATTGATGCAGAGTCCAGTTCAGTAATTTGGCGATGTGTTGCGGTTTTTCTAAATTATGTTTGTCAAACTGCAGCGCGAGTTGGCTGTCAACTGCTGTCAGAGCTTTAGTCTTTATCGAATGGACTTTAGCAATAATGCTATCGGTAATGGTCTCTGCACCTTGTAGTTTGGGTTGCTTGATGACACTTTGGCTAACCCGAACTATTTGTTGCTCTAGATTGTGTAACCAGTGCAGCAGTTGTGCAGCGCTCAGCCAGCCTTTGGACAAAAGATAAGCCGCACCAAACCACAGCGGATCATTGGCGTGGTTCTGGGCGATTTGGCTTTGACTTAAGTAGGTTGCTTCGGCATCAGCACCGGCATGACCGAACAAACGTATTGTTTTTAGATGTAAAAATGCTGGTTTGCGGTTAAACCTGACATAGTCGGCAGCTGATTTTGCGGCATGATAGCTAGCGGACAGATCCCTGCCATCTGCAGTAAAATAGGCGATATCAGCATAACTCTGTAAGCGCCTGGCTATCCATCCGGCAGGAGTGGGTGTTGAAATCCCTATCTGATTGTCCTCACAAACCATCAGCAGAGGAAGAGCAAGCCCTTGATAACTGGTCCAGGCCGACGTATTAAAAGCTGCCTGAGCGCTGGCATGGTTGGCTGATGCGTCACCAAAACTACAAATGACTATTGGATCTGCAATAGTGGCATCAGGCAACGGCACAGAGGTGTCCGTCTGATTTTTATCAAGACGCTTTTTTAATTCAATGGCGAAAGCTGCCCCCAAAGCTTTTGGTAAATGCGAGGCAATGGTACTTGTTTGTGGCCATATATTTAATGGTACGCTACCCAGCACCTTATGCCGTCCACCAGAGATTGGATCCAGGCTGCTGGCAGTGAAAGACAAAAGTAAATCATACAGAGGAGTTTGTCCGGGCACTTGCTTGCTGCGCTCCATGAAAAAAGCGCCGCTACGGTAGTGAAGTAAAGCTGGGTCTTGTGGCGTCAAAGCGGCAGCTATGGCAGCATTAGCTTCATGACCGCAGCTGCCTATAGTGTAAAAACTCTGCCCCTGACGTTGCAAAGTTCTTGAGCGTAAATCCAGCAAACGACTTTGCCACTGGCTTTGATAGATCTGCATGAACTTTGCCTGGTCCAATGCCGCTTCCGGTTCTTGACTATGGATTTGATAGTCTGACCAAAATCTGTTGTCTGCTTGTTGCAGTTGAACGCAAAAATCGGTAAACCATGGATGACTTTGAGACTCTGCTGAATGATCAGCAGAGTCTTCTGTGAATGACGCCCAGGGCCAGGGGGAGTGCTTCATTTTCTGACCTCAACTAGTTGGCAAATGCTGCAAGGCCAGTTTGCGCGCGCCCCAGTATTAACGCATGCACGTCATGTGTCCCCTCGTAGGTATTGACTGCCTCTAAATTCATCAGATGACGAATGACATGAAACTCGTCTGCAATACCATTGCCGCCATGCATATCGCGAGCGTTACGCGCTATTTCTAATGCTTTGCCACAGGAGTTTCGTTTGATCAGTGAAATAGTTTCAGGGGCGAGTGCGTCTTGATCCATTAATCGTCCCGCCTGCAGACAAGCCAGCAGGCCAATACTAATTTCCGTTTGCATGTCTGCCAGTTTCTTCTGGATCAATTGATTGGCGGCTAAAGGCCTGCCAAACTGACTGCGATCGAGAGTATATTGGCGCGCGGCATGCCAACAAAATTCTGCAGCCCCCAATGAGCCCCAGGCAATTCCGTAGCGAGCTTTGTTTAAGCAACTGAAAGGACCTTTTAGACCTGTCACATCAGGCAATAACGCAGATTCAGGCACATGAACATCCTCCATCACAATTTCACCAGTCACAGAGGCTCGTAGCGAAAACTTACCCTCTATTTTTGGAGTGCTCAGACCTGGCATGCCTTTTTCCAGGATAAAACCACGAATTTCACCCTCAAGCTTGGCCCAGACAATAAATACATCGGCAATAGGAGAGTTTGTTATCCACATTTTATTGCCATTGATGGTAAACCCATCCTGGTTGCGTGTGGCTACTGTGCGCATGCTCGCCGGATCTGAACCTGAATCTGGTTCTGTTAATCCAAAGCAGCCAACCCATTCGCCTGACGCGAGTTTCGGCAGGTAGTGCTGTTTCTGTGCTTCACTACCATAAGTGTAAATCGGGTGCATCACCAAACTTGACTGCACACTCATTGCACTTCGATAGCCGCTATCCACACGTTCTATTTCGCGAGCAATCAGGCCATAGCTAACATGATTGACGCCAGCGCAACCATAACGCTCTGGTAAGGTTGGGCCTAACAGGCCTAACTCACCCAGTTCGTTCATGATTTCCCGATCAAAATATTCTTTACGGTTGGCCTCCAGAATTCGAGGTTGTAATCGATCCTGACAAAAACTATGCGTCATATCACAGATCATTCTCTCGTCTTCAGACAGTAATTGTTTTAATAAAAATGGGTCTTGCCAATCAAAAGCTGCACGCATCTTAGACTCCAGATAGAAAACACAAAAAGTGCTGGGAGCTTAGCTTGAGACCATGTAAAGTTAAATTAGATGTATCCTTTGGTATCAATAGCTTTTATCTATGGACTTTAGACAATTAAATTATTTTATTGCGGTTTATGAGTCAGGCTCTGTCAGCGCTGGCGCGCGACGGCTGGGTATTAGCCAACCCACTTTGTCTGCCGCAATGATTCAACTTGAAACTCAACTGCAGGTTTGTTTATTCAGGCGTATTCCTAAAGGAGTAGTTGCTTCAGAGGACGCTGAGCGTCTTTATGGGCATGCCTGTAATTTATTAAATCAACTACAAGCCGTACAAAATACATTTTCACCTGCGCCAGAAAGGGTGCAGTTCAAATTGGGATTGGTAAAGGCGCTTGGAGTTGAACGAATGAGCCAGCTGTTAAAGGATTTTCAACAGCAGGCAGCGAATCTTTCAGTACAACTGGAATTGGTTCTTGTAGAACCTGATGATCCCTGTGATGCTAGAATTATCAACATTAAACATTTGCGTGCTGGGGAGGATTTTACACCGCTTTGGAAAGATCTATATCAATTAGCACTGCCAGCCCAACATCCTTTAATGTTAAAGCCTCAGTTAACATTAAGTGATTTCCACAATTTACCCATGATTAAACGCACCCCCTGCGAAGCCTGGTCTGTTTTATATCCGCAATTGTTGAGGCAAGGTATCAAGCCTGACATTCGTGCAGATATTCATACCATAGAGTATGCGGTTGGATTGGTAACAGCCGGAGTTGGAGCTGCTCTCGTTCCTAACTTTGACGCATTTACTCAGCGTACTGATATTGTTTTGAAAAGCTTTAATGAGCTGACTCTCCCCAGGGAGTTGGGGTTAGCGAGCCCACGCTTAAGCAGCAGTCCATTGTTAAATTGTTTACTACAGTTATGCAAACAGATTGGTGAATAGTTCTAGTTGTTGAACTCTTTGTCTTATATGACTTAATGCTTACCTTTTGGAGGTATAACCCCATTGGGTAAGATATTTTTTCTCTTCAGAATGTTAATGTTGTCCGCTTTTCTTTGGCTTTCACTCTTTTACGGTAAATTGAGCAACCAAAAGAGAGTTTGGGAAATCGATAATGAAGACTACACCCCGGCACAAAAATTCAGATGACTCTATATTATCAAGGTATGAGGATATTATTCAGAGTATGGAGCAGAGTGTTGCAAGCAATAGCGAAAATTACCGAGCCTGGTGCGTTACTGTCGTAGCTGCGATTTTGCTCGGTGCAGTTTACAACAATCAACTAACTTATACTTTTGTTGCAGTCCTGCCTGTTTTTTTAAGCGCTTTAATGGATGGTTACTATGTTGCACTGAGAGTGATACTTAAGCAGTACCAGAAATCCAGAGCAACTCCTGATGAGTGGGAGCTCAAAGATGTTGCCAATGAGCTAAGTAGTGCCATGTCCAGGGTCAAAATTCTGCAACTAGACAATTTGGCGGCACCCGCAATAAGACGATTTTATTCCCCAATACTCGTACTTCTGGTGCTCTGTCAGATAACAGCTTTCTTTAATGGTAAATGAGACAGCTGGGTTATTAGGCTTTACAGTCTGAATTAACACCTTTTAAAAACATGGTTTCCATACTACAGAGTATTTCGGATTCTGCTATCCGACCGACTCGTGCTGAATTTATTAAAGCCAGCAACATACCGATAAATACATCACTCATGGCGGCTGCACTTACGTCGTTGCGGAACGAACCTTCGAATTTGCCTCTCAGAAAAAAACGATCAATTTTAGTTTGAAAATCTTGCCAGGAAGCTTTTCGGGGGCTAGACACTTCATCTAGTTCGAATCTATGTGTCAGAAAAATAAGGAGCTCTTTATATCTCAATAAACCCTCAGTGAGAGATTTAAAAGATTCTTGTATTACTCCAGAATCCAGATGTGCTACTTCAATTGCCATATGGAGCTGCCCTAAAGATCTGCTATACAGCAGCTCAATTAGATTATCCCTGTCTGAACAAAAACCACGCAAAATGGCTTCGCTAACATCAATAGACTTAGCCAGTTCCTGCAGTGAGGCGAGAGGTTTATCAACCAGCGCTGAGGCAGTTGCGCGCAGAAGCTGATCGTGCAAGCTACCGCAGCTTGATACTGCGGATATGAGTACATGTTTCATGTTTGCCTCACAGTCAGCATTGGTTTGGTAAGTGAGGCTTCATTTCTCTTTCAAAATGAATCGTTTTTGCAGACCTCGCTTTAACGCCAAGAATAATAAAAATAAATAAAAAAAGTGATGCCGCCAAGTGGTAGTTTTAGGTGCAAAATAGGTAGCTGAATGTCTTAATCTTCGGTAAACGCTCGCTTATCCGATACGGGTAGAAAATTGAAGTATTCCAGTGTTAATAAGCCTCGTAAGACTTCTTATGTTGTTTGCAAGTCTAAATGTTCGAGGTCAAAGTCGTTGCGGAAACGGATTTAGGTGTTCAAAGACTCCTAAAGTAAGTCATGCGAAACTTTCATTGAAATTCTGTATTTGCTACAGTAATCAAATGCGCACCATATTCACCTTCATGCTTTGCCTTTTCGTGGCCTGCCAAGGCTTCGCGGCCCCCTTTACGCCTGCAGAACCTTGCCCAATGATGAAAAATGTCAGTGAATCGTCCGTTGAAAACGATGAAATGACAGCCCCCGTTGCGGATTGCTGTCAGGATGCCAAAACAATTGCTATGACCGGCAAGCTCTGTAAAGCCGATACCTCCTGTAGCACTGCAACTGCTTGCATTTTATTTGCATCTTACGATTATCCTTTAGCTTTGAAGCTCCCTGACTCTCTATCAGCTAAAACAAACATGACAGCCAGTCGTAATCCATCCAGTCATTGGCGGCCTCCTTCTATTCAGTAATCCCATCTAACCAGGAATGTGGTTGTTGACCAATACAGGCAACAGCTTTTTAACCGGGCTCGCAGAGCCTGGGCGAAGATCATTGATGGAATTACGTAAATGCATTCAATTTTTACATTGGGCGTCAGGGGGTCTCTGTTATCTCCAATTCGCCACCATAGGCTCTGCTCAAACAACTTCGTTATCAGTGCTTGTTTGTTGCTTTGTTTTGCCAATGTTGCAGCAGCGCAATCATCTTCAACAGCACTGACTCTGCAAGCTGCTTTGGAGCTTGCTGAAAGCCGTTCTGCAACACTTCAGGCTCAGGATTCAGTAAAACGAGCTGCGCGTGAGATGGCAGTTTCCGCATCTCGCCTGCCTGATCCTCTGCTGCGTTTGTCTGTAGACAATCTGCCTGTCGAAGGAGCCATGCGCTACGGTCTGACTGAGGATTTTATGACCATGCGTTCAGTCAGCCTGATGCAGACGTTTACAGCAGCTGATAAACGTCAGGCGCGCAGTGTTCGTTATGAACGCGAAGCTGAGGTGACTTCCTCTGAGCAATCATTACTTAAAGCATGGCTACTCACCCAAACAGCCAAGGCCTGGTTCGATCGCTATTACCAAGAGCAAATGCTCGAACTGTTGCAACGTCAGCGTGATGAAGCCAAAGGGGTGAGTGAGGCTATCGAATCCTCCTATAGTGCCGGTCGTCATAGTCAGGCAGATGTCCTGACTGCGCATTCTGTAGTGGCACAAATCGAGAACCGAATGCTGGAGGCGAGGGCGGAACTCAGCACCATTGAGGCACTTTTGCAACGTTGGATTGGTGACGCGGCCTCAAACCCACTTGCAGCTCCGCCCCGCATTGACAGTACTCGTCTTGTTGCACACCAGTTAGCAGATGACATTGATTTGCATCCGGATGTCGCCGTGCTGAATGCCCGTGAGCGTATTGCGCTGGCGGATGTCGACCTGGCTGAGCTGGAAAAAGATGCTGATTGGAGCTGGTCTTTTATGTACAGCAAGAGAGGCAGTCAGTTTGGCGATATGGTATCGCTTGGCGTGTCCATCCCTCTGCAGTGGGATCGGGCGAATAAGCAGGACAGAGAAGTTGCAGCCAGACTTGCGCAAGTTGAACAGCTGCGTTTTGAGCGCGAAGAATTGCGGCGTGAGCACCTTTTTGAGACTCAAAGACTCTTTGTCAACTGGCGCAGCAACCTGACCCGCCTGGAGAACTACAACACGAGGTTGATCCCGTTGGCAACCCAGCGCGTTGACGCTTTAATTGCTGCATTTCGTGGCGGCAAAGCATCTTTGGCAGAAGTACTTGAAGCTAAGCGAATGCTGATCGACACCCAGCTGGACAAGCTAGGTCTTGAAAAACAGACGGCTGCCTGGTGGGCTGAACTGGAATTTCTTATTCCCCGCGACCCCAGCAGACCAGCCAACTCATACCATCCGTCTAATCACTCAGCTGAGGAGACTTTGCCATGAATAGCAAAACTATCCTGCTCATAGGTCTTGTGACAGCCGGACTCATGGCTGGGGGATTAAGTTTCTATCAATTAGGTTTCAGCAATGGAGAGGCACATGCATTAAGTGCCGGGTCTGCAGAAACTAAAAGAACAACTCAAGTCGTTGACCCCTCAAGCTGGGGGATTTCTGAAGGAGAGGTGGCTTCGAAGCGCCATATTGAAGCAGGCCTAAAGGCCGGAGATATAGATCCCGTTACAGAGCGAAAAATTCTCTATTACCACGATCCTATGGTTCCGGGGAACAAGTTTGAGGCGCCGGGAAAATCTCCCTTTATGGATATGATGTTAGTGCCGACCTACGCCGGAGCCGAAAGCTCAGACAACAGTACAGTCTCCGTCAGTTCGCGTATTCAGCAGAATCTGGGCGTGCGGACAGGTGAAGTGATGCAGGCTCAATGGACTCCTGAACTATCAGCTGTGGGTACAGTGGCGTGGAATGACCGTAGCCAATTTATGGTGCAGGCTCGCGCAACTGGTTTTGTGGAGAAGCTACATGTCCGCACAGCATTAGATCCGGTTAGTAAGGGACAGTCATTGCTGGAGCTCTATGTACCGGACTGGGTAGCAGCGCAGCAAGATTACCTGACCACTCTGGGTTTGAAAACAGAGGGGCTGGAGAGGCTTACTCAAGCTGCCCTGCAGCGCATGCGTCAGGCGGGTATGACCGAAACTCAGATCAGCCAGGTAAAAAGCACAAGGCAGGTTCATGCCCGTATCACGCTCAGCGCTCCGGCCAGTGGCGTTATCACGGAATTGATGGTTCGTGACGGAGCCACAGTAACTATGGGGACGCCGCTTATGCGCATCAACAGTCTTTCGAGTCTGTGGGTTGAGGCTGAAATACCGGAAAGTCTGACCGCTCAGGTGAGGGTTGGCTCAGAAGTTGAGGCACAAACTGCTGCGTTACCAGCAGAAGTGTTCCGTGGTCAGGTGCAAGCCTTATTGCCTGAGATTAATCCAACGACTCGCACACGTAAAGCCCGGATGGTGCTCGATAACCCGCACGAATTGTTAGCGCCAGGCATGTTTGTGCAGATGAAGCTCAGCGGCGGACCAGCCCGCACTGCGTTGGTCGTTCCGTCAGAGGCGCTGGTACGTACCGGTCAACGAACCCTTGTTATTGGGGTTGAAAATGAAGCCTTTCGTCCGTTCGAAGTGCGTATTGGTCACGAGCAAAATGGTCAGACTGAAATTTTGTCAGGATTAAAGCAAGGGCAAAAAATTGTGCTTTCCGGACAATTCCTTATCGACTCTGAAGCCAACTTAAAAGGTGTTGAAGGCCGTTGGTCTTTAGACAAGAAACAAGGTTCAGTAAAACCAGAGGCTCAAAGCTACCACACATCTGCATTAGTGGAAGCAGTAGCCGATGAAACCCTTACGCTGACGCATCCGGAAATACCGGCATTAAAATGGCCTGGCATGACGATGGATTTCAGGTTGGCTCCTGATCACTCATCCATCAAACCTGAGGTGGGTAGCACGATACAAATTGAGTTTCTCCTGCCGGAGGACGAAGCGCCACTGATTATCCAATGGCAACCAGAACACAACAAGGCAAACGGAGGTGAGCAATGATTGCCCGCTTGATCCACTGGTCGATTAGCAACCGCATTCTGGTTTTACTTGCCACCTTGCTAGTAGCTGCATGGGGCGTCTTCTCTTTGCTTCGTACTCCGCTGGACGCTTTGCCAGATCTGTCGGACACTCAGGTAATCGTCCGTACCAGTTGGCCAGGGCAAGCACCTCAGCTGATTGAAAATCAGATCACTTATCCGATGACGACCACTATGTTGTCAGTGCCTGGGGCGCGGGTGGTGCGTGGTTATTCGTTTTTTGGCGATAGTTATGTGTATGTGTTGTTCGAAGATGGGACTGATCTCTATTGGGCTCGTTCGCGAGTACTTGAATACCTCAATCAGGTGCAATCCCGGCTACCTCCGGGCGCAAGCTCAGCGCTTGGTCCTGATGCGACTGGGGTGGGCTGGATTTACCAGTACGCATTAATCGACCGCTCTGGTCAGCAGGATCTGGCCCAGCTGCGCAGCTTGCAAGACTGGTTTCTCAAGTTTGAATTAAAGGCAGTATCCGGAGTGGCTGAAGTCGCGACTATCGGCGGCATGGTACGGCAGTATCAAGTGGTACTGAACCCGGACAAACTTGCTGCTTATCGTATTCCTGTGGAGCAAGTGATCGAGGCCATTCGCCGGGCTAATCAGGAATCGGGTGGATCGGTACTGGAAATGGGCGAGGCTGAGTTTATGGTACGAGCCTCCGGCTACCTGAAAACATTGGACGACTTTCGTGCCATTCCACTGAGAACTACTGATGCCGGAGTATCGGTTTTGCTGGGTGATGTTGCCCATGTTCAGATTGGGCCAGAGATGCGCAGGGGGATAGGCGAGCTGGACGGTGAGGGCGAAGCCGTTGGAGGCGTGATTATTATGCGCTCCGGTGAGAACGCCTTAACAACCATAGCGGCGGTCAAAACAAAATTGACGGCGTTGAAGAAGAGTCTGCCGCCCGGTGTGGAAATAGTGCCGACTTATGACCGTTCGAGGCTTATTGAAAGAGCCATTGAGAATCTTAGCTTCAAACTGCTTGAGGAGTTTGCTGTTGTTGCAGTCGTTTGTGCGCTGTTTCTGTTCCATCTCCGATCAGCTTTGGTGGCTATTGTCTCTTTGCCTTTGGGTATTCTGGCTGCATTTATTGTGATGCATTGGCAGGGGGTCAATGCCAACATTATGTCATTGGGCGGCATTGCCATTGCCATAGGCGCTATGGTTGACGCTGCTGTGGTTATGATTGAAAATGCTCATAAACATCTGGAGAAATGGCATCAGGATCATCCTGAGGAGTTGTTGCATGGTGAAACTCGTTGGCGGGTGATCGCCGATGCAGCTGCAGAGGTAGGTCCAGCGCTGTTTTTTTCTCTGCTGATCATTACGCTGTCATTTGTGCCGGTTTTTACATTGGAGGCACAAGAAGGACGGCTGTTTTCGCCGCTGGCCTTTACTAAAACCTATGCGATGGCGGCCAGTGCTGGTCTGGCGGTCACTTTGATCCCCGTACTGATGGGCTACCTGATCCGGGGCCGGATCCCTGATGAGCAAAAGAATCCGCTTAATCGCTGGTTAAGCGCTGCTTACCGGCCTTTACTAAATATCGTCTTGCGTTTTCCCTGGACCACCATTGTATTTTCCTTTGTCATTTTTGTGGCCAGTTTATGGCCATTGCAACATCTTGGCACTGAATTTATGCCGCCTCTTGACGAAGGTGATGTGCTGTATATGCCAACGGCACTGCCGGGCCTGTCGGCCAGTAAAGCTGCGCAGTTACTGCAGCAAACCGATCGTCTGATCAAAGCGGTACCCGAAGTTGCCAGTGTATACGGAAAAGCGGGCAGAGCAGATACTGCAACGGATCCAGCACCATTAGAGATGTTTGAGACCACCATTCAGTTTAAGCCCAAAAGCGAATGGCGTTCAGGGATGACGGCGGAAAAGATCATTGAAGAACTGGACAGAACAGTGCGGGTGCCCGGCCTGACGAATATCTGGATCCCGCCAATTCGTAACCGTATCGATATGCTGGCCACAGGTATCAAAAGTCCGGTAGGGGTGAAGGTGTTGGGCAGCGATCTTTCGGTGATTAATCAACTGACAAAAGAGATTGAGCAAAAGGTTAAACAGATTCCCGGAGTAACCAGCGCTTTTGCTGAGCGTTTGACGGGAGGACGTTATGTCAATATCGATATCCAGCGCGAGCGGGCGGCTCGTTATGGGCTGAATATCGCTGATGTCCAGTTGATTGTCGCCAGTGCTGTGGGCGGGATGAACATTGGCGAAACTATTGAAGGGCTGCAGCGTTACCCCATCAACGTTCGTTACCCACGTGAGGTCCGCGATTCACTAGCACTGTTACGCAGTTTGCCTATTGTTACACCCAGAGGGCAGCAGTTGATACTTAGTGATGTCGCTAACATTCGTATAGAAGACGGTCCACCGATGTTGCGCAGTGAAAACGCACGTTTGGCGGGCTTTGTGTATGTGGACCTGCGTGGTCGGGATCTGGGCACCGCGGTGCGGGAGATGCAACAAGCCGTCGCTGAGCAGGTCAAATTACCACCCGGTTATTCAGTTTCGTGGTCAGGACAATTTGAATTTCTTGAACGAGCCACAGAGAAGCTAAAACTGGTTGTGCCGTTTACTTTGCTGATCATTTTTATCCTGCTTTACCTGACCTTTAAGCACTTTGCCGAGGCTTTGCTATTGATGGCAACCTTGCCTTTTGCACTGGTCGGCGGGATCTGGTTGTTGTTTGGTCTCGGTCACAATCTTTCTGTTGCTGGCGTAGTGGGTTTTATCGCCCTCGCCGGTGTGGCTGCCGAATTCGGTGTGATCATGCTGCTTTACCTCAAACAAGCATGGCAGGCACGAACCGATCAACATCAGAGCAGTGAAGCTGATTTGCTGGATGCCATTCGTGAAGGCGCAGTGTTACGCGTGCGGCCCAAAGCCATGACAGTTGCTGTGATCCTGGCCGGTCTTTTACCCATCTTATGGGGAGCAGGCGCCGGTAGCGAGATCATGCAGCGGATTGCTGCACCTATGGTCGGCGGAATGATTTCTGCGCCGCTTCTGTCGATGTTTGTGATCCCTGCAGCTTATTATCTGATGTATCGGCCTCGTCACTGATTAAGTATTAAAGTATCGAACAGGTAAAAGCATGTGCTCCGTCCATTCAGCCTTTGGCTATGTTAGAGGCTGAATTCGTTTATTTGTTTCTTTATTGAAGAATCAAGTCATGTTCACCTCATCTGAAGATGGCATTAATTAACCTAACCTTCTTGGTGAGTTGCTGGGACAATAAATCATATGGCTGCTCTATTTTTACCCTTTGCAGGAGGATATTTATTAGATCCTTCACATCTTTTTTTCACTTGTTGTTTCCGCTGTGTTTGGAATTGAATAAATACAATTTGGTTTGCTGTCTCAGTTCAAAGTTCTTTGGTGCTGGTTCTCTATACAGCGCAAGATCTTTGGTGTACGAAGCCAGTGCAATCTGAAATCAAGTGGCAAGGGTGATTGAATGATTGCTGTCTGATTTCAAAGTGCAGTGCATGTTGATTTAAATTTTACGTCTTTGAAATACCGCAAAGTCTTAAGTTTCAGACTGTCCGGTAATACGTTTTTGCAAAAAAGCAGCGGCAGATTAACCAGCTGTGAGCCAGTATTCTGCTTTGAGGATGTGCTTTTTGTAGGCTTCAATTTCTGGTCCTATTTTTCAGACCTTCCGGCGATACAGTTTTTCTGCCATTTAAAAAATAGGCTCGTTCAGGCAGAAGCATTTTGAGCTTGGTCAAGCATAGTCATAAGCAGAAAAAATGAGCGAAAAGTGCTGAAATTAAGGTCTGAATAGTCAGACCTGCTTGAATTTGACATCGACAAAAATTAATTAATGCAGGACTTTTTTTATCTGAAGCGAAAATAAAGTTCTGTGGCGGCAAGCGATGGTTTTCGTTCTGATGGTCAAATTTTTACCGACAAAGTTGAACTGAGTCTGAATATTCAGACCGCAATGAAAGAGTTATTCAAGTTCCCTCCTCATTTTCAGCAAAGTGTAAAAATTATGGTCTGAAATTTCATACCATAGCCGACCAAAAAGTCTTTACCGCTGACCCTCGGCCTGCTTTTTGGACACCTGTGTCCATGGTCACCGCGTTAATAGATCTTGGTTGATGTCCGGCTTATTAGGGGACTGACATCATTTAAAAACAGTTAGTTACCACTTTCATCTATTGAGATTATAGCCACTATTGAAAGTGGTCACGGCCTGTCACGCCGGGGGTCGCGGGTTCGAGTCCCGTCCGCTCCGCCATTTTACTGGGTTAGCCACTCAGTAAACAAATCAACCAGCCTTGAGCTGGTTTTTTTATTCGCCGCCGTCCATGGCGCTCACTCTGTCGGGCCATCGTCACTTCGTTCCGATGTTAACAATTGCTCCGGGCAATTGTTTGTGTCTAAAATTTGGAAGGGCTGTCTGGCGACAGCAGTTCAGTCGGTTGCTCTCTGTTAAAGCATGGCCGGCTTGTCACGCCCAAGGTTGAAAGATGCGCGGGTTCGAGTCCCGTCCGCTCCGCCACTTTACTGGTGTAAAGACCAGTAAAAAAATCAACCAGCCTTGAGCTGGTTTTTTTATTCGCCGCCGTCCATGGCGCTCACCCTATCGGGCCATCGTCACTTCGTTCCGATGTTAACAATTGCTCCGGGCAATTGTTTGTGTCTAACATTTGGAAAGGCTGTCTGGCGACAGCAGTTCAGTCACCCCGCAGTCGTTTTAGTTGCCGCAGGGTATGGTCAAAAATTGCTGTTTGGATCCGCTGCGGTATCTGTGTATGCATACGCTGCTGAAGCCGGCTAACAGCGCTTGGCATGGTCTCGGCAAATTCATCCATGATCTGTTGCATCCGTTCTGGGTCAAAACCAGTGGCTTTAGCTGTATTGATGAAATGGCGGGGTTGGATTAAATCCAGTTTATATTTTTTGCCTTTACTGGCGGTCAGACCCATGGCCAAACTTAGCTTGCGAATATCTAAGCCTTTTCCTCCCTGTAAAGGGTAAGCCGATAGAATGTCGTAAAAAGGAGTTAAACGATAAGTACCGCCAGCTTCAAGATAGATAGAGAAGTTTTTAGCATGGCCATCTGTTGCACCAATCAACCACTGAAAAACCTGAAAGCGCATAAAACTGTCTCGATCGGCCAGTGCATTACTTGACCCCATCAGTAGTTTCATAATGTCGCTGATGCCGGGCCCGCCATCTTTTTCATATTTCAGCGCAGGTGAAATGCCATGTGCCTGACACATATCTTCCTGTGGTAGTCGAATAAGCCAGTTGTGTGCAGAGGTCCAACGTCTGTCAAAACGGGTCACTGCCAGGGCTTTGATGTCGTCTAAGGTAACAATCTCGACGGTCGGCACTTCAAAGCCACACTCACGGGCTAATTCAATACATAGCCATTCATTTTCGACACTCTCCGATAAATCCAGTGTTGCTGTGGGGCCTTTAATCTCTCCAATCGGTAGTTTTAGAATATGGGTGGTTGGAGTCATGCCTTTGGGGATGCACCATTGCCCCTGATAATGCAACAGCGCCGTTTTCTCTTGAGCCCCAGCAACGGAAATACGAAAATCATCTTCATCATCCAGCATGCCAAGAGGTTTTTCAGACTGATAGCCTAACAGCAGCGCTTGTAGCCTGGTATCAGTGAGTGGCTCGAACTGAAGTTCTGGTTTTTCTGATGATGCCATGGGCGGCAGAGGCTCAGTTAGCAAGGTAATTGCACCCACACTGTCTCTACCAATATGGCTTAATAAGTCAAAAGGGCGGTTTGACCGTGCAGTAAATCGCTTCATGATACGCTGGCGAATTAATGGAGAGTCAGGAAGTAGGTTATCGAAAAAGTTGAATACTTTTTCTGAGCTGATTTTTCCCTTTTGTAACGGCAATGACAGTGACAATGGTCTGGATTTTTTGTCCTGAAGCCATGACGGAGCGTAGCTCAGTTGATGAGCGCCGTTTGGCTGCTGGATTAACTCTCCGACATAGGATTGGTTCATATAGAGCGATAATGACGGCATTTACCAGTTCTCATCATCTGGATCAGAGGCTAATTTCTGTGGTTGTTCAAGCAGCTCCATATGTAACTGCAACCCTTGCAAGATTTTAAACAAGGTCTGTAATTGGCAGCGGTCGGGATCGTTTTCAAAATTCGATAAGGTCGACTGTTTGATCCCTACTTTTTTAGCAATCTCGGCTTGAGACCAATTGTTACTGGTACGAATTAACCTAATCTTATTGGCCAGCTGCTGGGGGCTATAAATCATAATGCTGCTCTTTTTTTATCCTTTTCTGAGGATAGTTTATGGCTTATCCCCTGTAAAGGATTACTCATGATTAATCCCTTTTAGGGGATAATTTTCGGCTGTTGCTCCGCTTTTTATGGACCAAATTCTGATAACAAGTAGGGTAAAGAAACCGATTTTGGGCAAAAAAGGACAATCCTGATCTGAATACTCAGACTTTCTGGAAAAACACTTTTTGTCACTTTTAAAATATACATACACTGCCGTTTTCTCTGATCTTTTCACCCTTTCCCTGCTTCCGTCGTATTACAATGCCTGCTTATGCCCGAAATCATACAGGAGCATCTATGATCAAAACTGCCGTTATTGGCTATGGCTTATCCGCCAAAACCTTTCATTTGCCTTTTATTGTGCAGCAACCAGAGCTGGAACTGGTGGCTATCAGCAGCAGTCAGCCTGAACTCAAATCAGAGTATCCACAGTTACAGCATTATCAAAATGGCGATGAGCTGATCCGTTTATCAGAGGCTGAGCTGGTGGTGATCACCTCACCTAATGACAGTCATTACCCACTGGCAAAACAAGCCTTGCTGGCCGGAAAACATGTGCTGGTGGAAAAACCTTTTGTGCTGACGGAGGAGCAAGGACAGGAACTGTTTGAGCTGGCTGACCAGCAGCAACGCCAGCTTTTTGTTTACCATAACAGGCGTTTTGATGGAGATTTTCTGACACTACAGCAACTGATTGAGTCCGGTGAACTCGGTGTTATCCGTTATTTTGAATCGCATTTTGACCGTTTCCGGCCTGTGCCAAGACCACGCTGGCGTGAAAAACAAGGAGCTGGCACCGGTATTTTGTATGACTTAGGCCCTCATCTGATTGACCAGGCCATCGCGTTATTTGGTGCTCCAGAGGCATTAACTGCCCGTTGTCGCGCTTTACGGCAGGGCAGTGAGACAGTGGATTATTTTCATTTGATGCTGCATTACGCTGATAAAGAAGTGCTGCTGCATTCCAGCCCTTTTTGTGCGCTTCCTACCACTCGTTTTATTCTGCAGGGTGATAACGGCTCTTATCATAAAACGGGTTTAGATCCGCAGGAAGACGCATTAAGAGCAGGGCAAAAACCTTTGGGGGAAAGCTGGGGTTTGGAGCCTGAAGCTCTGTATGGTGTGGTGGCTAAAGCCGACGGACAAAGAACTTATCCCACCTTGGCTGGCAATTATCAGCTGTTTTATCAGCACCTGGTGGCCGCATTGCAGCAAGGCAAAGCCAGCCCGGTTTCTGCAACACAAGCTTTGCAAGGGATCCGGCTGATTGAACTGGCACAACAAAGCCAGCAGCTTGGCCGCACAGTGGAGTTCTGACTGATGTTATCTGCTGCAGGCAAATGGCTGATCCTAGGCGCTGTTCTGTGTTGTGCTTTTTTATCTGCTTTGGCGCAGAGCGCGCCCCTAGAGGACAAAATCCAGTTTCATCAGCACCACACACCAGACCCGGCTTTGCCTGTGCAAAGACCTGAGGTGAAAGGCTTGAATGAGCAGATTTTGCATCAGCTGTTGTTGCAGCTGCAGGACAAGACAGTAAGCGGTTATCAGCAAGTACATAGTCTGTTGCTGTATAAGTCCGGTGCTTTGGTGCTGGAGCAGTATCAAAAGGGCAATAACGACTTTATCAACTTTGAACAAGGGATCAAGGTGGTGAAAGGGTCGCAGGATTTTGTCTGGACTTCGGATAAACCTCATTATGTAGCTTCTGTGACAAAAGCTGTCACAGCCACTTTAACCGGTATTGCCTTGCAGCAAACAGGCCTGACTGTTGATGCCACTTTGGCACAGTTGTTACCACAAGATGCTGTGATCAAATCGGACCCGTTAAAAGCCAGTATTAGCCTGCATCAGCTGTTGTCGATGCAGGCAGGTTTTGTTTGGGATGAATGGACAGGGCAGGATTTGGTGAAGCTGTGGCAGCAACAGAATTTTGTCTATTACCTGCTGCAACAGCCCAATACAGGGCCGGGCAAAAGCTGGGCGTACAACAGTGCTTTACCTAATCTGGTATTGCAGCTACTACAGCAGCAGTTAAAACAGCCTCTGCAGCCTTGGGCCAAACAGCAGCTATTTGATAAGTTAGGATTTATCCAGTACCGCTGGGACACTCAACCCGACGGCGTGCCCGAAGGTTCGGCTCGTTTATGGCTCACACCACGTGACATGCTCAAACTAGGTATTTTGTATTTGCAGCAAGGTCAGTGGCAGGGGGAGCAGCTGTTGCCAACTGGCTGGGTCCAGCAGATGACAAGCCCTCAGGCTAAAAGTCCTGCCGGAGACTATGGCTATTACTTCTGGCTACGACAGCAAGATGGCGTTTCTTATTACACAGCTGAAGGCGATGGAGGCCAGTACATTGCTGTGTTTCCAACTCTGGATATGGTGTTGGTACTGACTCAAGGCAATTATCTGCAATGGGCCCTCTACAAAACTCAGGCAGATCGTATCATTCAACATCTACTGAGCAGTATCAGAACTGATTGATCTGTTGAATCGCACCTGATGCCGGTTTGTTAGTCTGCAACAGCAGCGCAGGCTTTATTGCGACCTTCAGCTTTCGCCTGATACATAGCGTGGTCTGCCAGCGTCAGCAGATGTTCGGCTTTAGCGCCAGGATAGACAGTGACATAACCCAGGCTGGCGCTGAGTTCTATAGGATTGTTGTGCCAAATCAACTGGCAGCCTGACAGTGTACTGCGGATTTTTTCGGCGATCAGAGGCAATTCAGTAGCAGACACTCCGGGAAACATTAATAAAAACTCTTCGCCACCATAACGGCTGACCAGATCCTGAGTACGCACCACAGCAGATAAAGTGGTAGCGCAGCGGCGTAAAGCGGCATCACCAGCGTCATGGCCTAAGCTGTCATTAATCAGTTTAAAGTGGTCTAAATCCAACAATATCAGGCTGTAGCTCTGTTGTTGTTTCTGCCATTGTTCATGTATTTCCTGCAGTTTTTTTAATGCGGCTCTTCTGTTCCATAAGCCTGTTAACTGGTCCCGCTCGGCAAATTGGCGGATTTTGGCAACCAGCCGCGCTAACGCGCCTCCGACCATCACTATGTTAATGGCCAGCGTCAGAATGACATAAGACCATAATAACGGCATAGCTTCATCTGTGTAAGTGGCAACAAAAGCATCTGCCTGGGGTTCAGGCCACAACAGGATTAAGCTGCGGGCGAAGAAAATAGCTGTCATGACAAATAATGGCGCGGACATCAGGCAAGCTGCAGCAAAACCAAAATCTTTTTGTATAGCCTGAAAATTATTGCGGCTGGCTGAAAACGAAAACACAGTAGCAGTAACTGAAAACACCACACCTAAAAAGATCGGATGCAGTTGTTGTAACTGACCTGCCAGCATCAATACAGCAGTGAGCAACAGGATCAGGCTATCCCGCTTCACACTTGATTGCAGTTTAAACAACTGCTGAATACCCCAGCCCATCAACATAAAACTGCTCAGTATCGCCATATCGGCAAGAAACCAGTTCAGTAAATTGGCGTCTGCTGTGCGTAAGGTCAGTAAATAAATGCCAACACCTAATGCCAGATTGGCGGCAAAAAACCGAAAACTGGCTTTGGGGGCGACACGCAGTGGATGGGCCATTAAACACCAGGCTATACCGGCAACTAATGCCAATAACCAGATAAATGACAGCAGTAACTCTGATGGAGGATGATCAATCATAAATTTTTAGTTCTGTCCGGCGGGCAATAAAATCAATTTATTGAACGCTTTACGTCATCTGCAACATGCAGTATAAAAATTCAGCTTAATACATCCTGACAGCTGATAAGAGGTTTGTACACAGCCACTCAACCAAGGTTTTGTAACTGGTCTGACATTATAGAGGTAAATACCAGACTATCGTAGCTGAATATCCATCTCAGCCAGCTAAGCATGCTGAAGCTTATGACTTCATTCAGTTTTTTTGTTGTACAAAATAACTGATCTGAGCTCGTGGATTTAAATAAGCAAAAACTTCAGGTGGCAGGGCTTTAGGTTTAACCACTTTTTCAACCGATAGCTTATTGGCTTCCAGCGTGACTATAGCGGCTTCAAGGCGGGGAACATCGGCATCATAAATCAGCACATCGGGGTAGAGCATAGAGTCTGAGTTCACCGCCATGACGATGCCCACTCTTTTGTCGGACAGCAGTACCACTGTGCCGGGTGGATAAATTCCCATCATCTTGATCATGACTCTCATTTCCAGATCGCCAAGTTTGCCTTTCATTGTTTTATACATCAGGGATAAAGCATGGTGAGGCGAACGGGCCTGTGACATATCAAGCGGATGGCAGAGGTTATCAAATTCGTTCACTACAGCGACAATACGGGCCAGTTTATTAATTTGCCCGGCTTTTAAAGCAGCCGGATAACCACTACCGTCCAGATACTCATGATGTTGTTCTACTATAGCTTTGGCTTCAGCCGGAAATTGTTGGGTCAGGCCCAGCAGCTCCAGGCCAAGTTTGGGGTGAAGTTTCAGGAAATTCAGCTCAGGAGTGGTTAAAGCTGAAGTTTTACGCAAAATCTGGCTGGGGATCTTCAGTTTTCCTATGTCGTGAAACATGGCACCTAAACCTGTCCATTTCACTTCGTCTGCACTGTAGTTTAAGTTTTTTGCCAGCATCATCGCCAGAATAGACACGTTTAAGACGTGAAAGTACATCGACTCCTGTTCTTTGCCTGCCTGGGATATCAGGTGCAATACCAAAGCGTCTTCACTCAAAATAGTATCGGCCAGATTACTGATCAATTGGCTGGCATCTTCGATGGCATTGAGCGGACGGCCTTGTACTTTGGTCATCAGATTACGTACTTGTGCCATGGACTGGGCAAAAGCCTTTTCAGTTTTTTGCAGTTCGCGTCTGTGGGCTTTGGCTTGCTCTATACGTTGCTCTTTTTCCAGTTGCATTTGGGTGCGAAGTTGCAGATCCTCTATATCCCGACTGACAGAAGCTTCGTTGTGATCCGCTGTGCTATCAACCACAACAGAACTACGCTCCGGATAAAAATACACATAGTCCAGTTCTAACGACAAAATAATCCGCAACTGCTGCGCAGATTCCACCACCAATTTATTGGTCAGAAATGGATGTTTCATCCAGCCGACCGGCAGTTTAATGGCATAACCCAGCTTGATATCTTTTGGCGCTATTTTCACTGGCACTGGAGTTGTAACCTCTGCTGTAGAGTTCATTCAGGTTTTATACGAGCCGCTTTATAATCAAGAATGCAATGAAAGGCAATACAGGATTACAGTTTTTATCAATTTCATGAGCTGGCACAATAAATGCTCAGATTTTTGACTCCTTCCCCTGATTTTAGTGGTCAGCCTTTCAGATGACAGAGCAATTAAGGTATAGCAGGCATTTTCTGCTGGCACAGTGGAACGAGGATCGCCAGCAGCAACTTGCAGAACAAAAAGTCTTGTTAGTGGGCTTGGGTGGGGTGGGCTCTGCTGCTGCGCCTTATCTGGTCAGCTCCGGCCTTGGACATTTAACGCTGGCGGATTTTGATCAGATTAGCTTAAGTAATTTACCCCGTCAGTTGTTGTATCAGGATGCGGATGTAGGACAACAAAAAGTACAGGTGGCACAACAAAAACTACAGTTGCTAAATCCGGCCTGTAGCCTGCAAAGCTGGTCTGAACAAGTGACGGCTGACAGCCTGAACAAAAGACTAGCTGAGTTTGATTTAGTACTGGATTGCACCGACAATCTGGATAGCCGTCAGCAGTTACAACGCGCTTGTTATCACCAACAAAAACCTTTGCTTAGTGCCGCCGCTGTGCGGCTGGAAGGTCAAATCAGTTATTTTCCTGCCTCTGCTGCAGGCCCTTGTTATTGCTGTTACAGCAGTGCATTGTCGCAACAGGAATTCAATTGTCTGGATCAAGGCGTGTTATCTCCTTTGGTTGGAGTTATCGGCAGTCTTGCTGCGTTGGAAGCTATAAAAATACTGTCAGGTTTAGGCTCAGAGCTGGCCGGAAAACTTTGGTGTTTTGACGCGTTGTTTAGTCAGTGGCAACAACTGCAGATTGCTAAAAACCCGCATTGTCCTGTTTGTTCTGTGGCAGTTTAATTCCAACACCACTGCACTTTTTTAGGTCAGTCTGCACCAGAATCATGCCCTTTTAGTCGTTTCCGTCAGCCGCACTGGCCTGCAGAGCACAAAACACCTCAAAAGAAGCTTGGCATCGGCTTTGCTTAAGCTTTAAGCAACTATATGAGCAAAGGCGCTCGTCTTACTGTTTCTTTTCTTAGAGGCGTAGACGGGCGTTTTTTATTTTAAAGAGGAGCAGACATGCAACTGCAAAGCACTTGCCCCTATTGTGGTGTAGGTTGTGGAGTTCGTGTTGAAGGCCAGACTGACCTGCAGATATCAGGTGATAGTGAGCATCCGGCCAACTATGGTCGTTTATGCGTCAAAGGCTCTGCCTTGGCTCAGACCCTGGGCGAACAAGGCCGGCTACTGGCACCCAAAGTAGATGGTCAGACTGTGAGCTGGCCTGAAGCTATAGATGCAGTATCCAGTCGTCTTAGCGCTATTGTTGCCGAATATGGCCCAGCCTCTGTCGCTATGTATTTATCTGGCCAGCTGCTGACGGAGGATTATTATGTCGCCAATAAGCTGATGAAAGGTTTTATTGGCAGCCCTCATGTTGATACCAATTCCAGGCTCTGTATGGCCTCAACTGTGGCTGGCCACAAACGCGCTTTTGGTGCCGATATAGTGCCGGGTTGTTATGCCGATATTGAGCTGGCGCGTTGTTACATTCTGGTCGGGGCTAATATGGCCTGGAATCATCCGGTGTTATTTCAGCGCATTCAGGCCTGTAAACAACAAGACCCTGGCCGGAAAATTATTGTGATAGACCCACGCCGCTCGGCCAGCTGCGAAGGTGCTGATTTGCATCTTGCGCTCAAACCCGGCACAGACTTGTTGTTATTTAATGGTCTGCTGAGCTTTTTAGCCAAAGAAAACCAACTGGATCACAACTTCATCAAAGCCCATACCGAAGGATTTTCTGAAGCCTTGGCCAGTGCGCAACAACAAGCTGGCACTATTGAACAAGTCGCCTTGGGTTGTGATCTGCCTCCAGAGCAAGTGGACGCTTTTTATCGTTGTTTTATTGATGAACCTTTGACCTTAACTTTGTTTTCGCAAGGGGTGAATCAGGCACAAAACGGCACAGATAAAGTCAATGCTATTATCAATTGCCATCTGGCGACAGGCCGTATCGGCAAAGCAGGTCGTGGGCCTTTTTCGCTTACAGGTCAGCCCAATGCGATGGGAGGTCGCGAAGTAGGGGGCTTGGCTAATCAACTGGCTGCTCATATGGATTACAGCCAAAACGCCGATATAGAACTGGTGCGGCAATTCTGGCAAGCGCCGAATATCTGCCATCAGCCCGGCTATAAAGCTGTGGATTTATTTGAGGCTGTAGAGCGTGGTGAGATTAAAGCCATCTGGATTATGGCGACTAACCCGGTGGTCAGTATGCCGGAAGCCAACAGAGTGAGAGCCGCGTTAGAAGCTTGTCCTTTAGTGATCGTCTCCGACATTGTCAGCCACACCGACACTATCGCCTGTGCTGATATTGTGTTACCCGCCACAGGCTGGAGTGAAAAAGACGGCACTGTGACTAATTCAGAGCGGCGTATCTCCAGGCAATGCACTTTATTACCCGCTCCTGGTTTAGCAAGGCATGACTGGCAGATGATCTGTGATGTTGCCAAAGCTATGGGATTTGCCGAACATTTTACTTATGCAGGGCCTGCCGCCATTTTCGCCGAACATGCCGCTTTATCTGCCTATCAGAACAGCGGTCAGCGCGCTTTTGATTTATCCGGTTTGATGCATTTAACAGCGCAGCAGTATCAGGACTTAGCTCCTGTGCAATGGCCGGTGAATCACAAATACCCAAAGGGTGCCAGTCGTTTAGGTGCTGATGGTCAGTTTTATACGCCCTCTGGCAAGGCACGCTTTATTGCGGTCTCACAACAACAGAACGCTGAGCTGGCAGCGGATCATTTACTGCTGAACACAGGAAGAATTCGGGACCAATGGCACAGCATGACCAGAACAGGTCGGGCTGCTTCTTTACTGCAACACAGAGCCGAACCTTTTCTGGAACTTCATCCCGTGGACGCAGAGCAACTGGGCTTGATTGATGGCGGTTTGGCGAGATTGTCGAATTCATTAGGTCAGATGGATGCGCGTGTCCGGCTGACCGAAGCTCAGCGTAGCGGCGAATGTTTTGTGCCTATTCATTGGACTGAACAATTTAGCAGTAGAGGCCGTTGTGATGTGCTGGTGCCAGCTTTGGTCGATCCCGTCTCAGGCCAGCCAGCCTTAAAACAAGCGCAGGTGCAAATCAATCCTTTAAATTTGCACTGGCAGGTCTGGCTGATTTTAAAACCAGAACTGGATGAACTGCTTTGGCCTTTATGCCGCAGCAGTGGCTATGCCAGCAAACAAAAAAGTGCCCAGACAGTGCTTTACCATCTGCAGCTGGCTGAATCTGATCTGGCCACTACTGCTGACTCAGGGCTGGATCCAACCAAGCTGCAGCTGTGGTTATCTGCTTTACATATTCAACCAGAACTGAGTAGTCAGGCGTTAAGTCTTGGCCATTACAGAGCTGCAGCTTTTGAAGCAGAGCAGCTAAGTTGTTGTGTCTTTATCAGCCTACAGCCACTGAATTTAGCTTTGGAGTATCTGGATCAGCAATTTAATAAAGAGCTCAGTCTGAACGACAGGCGTCAGCTACTGACAGGGCGCAGTAACTCTGGAGAGCCACAAAGTGCAGTGATTTGCAGCTGTTTTCAGGTGCGGGAAGCGTCAATTTGTGCGGCTATTCGTGAAGGTTGCAACAGCTACCAACAACTGGGGCAGCAGCTTAAGTGCGGCACTAACTGTGGTTCCTGTATCCCTGAGTTAAAAGCCTTGATTGCGTCAGAAATCACTACACAAGGACAAAGCCTATGAGCCACAGCGCCTGCTTGGAACAACAAAGTCTGACTATGGCAGAAGCGTTGCAGCTGATGTTAAGTGAAGTGTCGCCACCCATTCAACACCAGTATTGCCCTTTGCCAGAGCTTTTAGACAGAGTAGTGGCAGAAGCTGTTTATAGCCCTGTGGCTATGCCGGCTTTTACCCAATCGGCTATGGATGGTTATGCGCTGCGTTATGAGGATATCAACGCAGGTGTTGCTTTAGAGTTAGTGGGCACTGTATTAGCCGGACAACAAGCACAAGACCCGCTGCAAGCAGGCCAGGCCATGGCGGTGATGACAGGAGCCGCTATTCCTGAAGGTGCTGATACTGTGCTGATGCAGGAATATTGTGTGGTTGAGCAAGGAAAGCTGCGGTTTGACACCGATCAGCGCTATCAACAAGGTGATCATATCCGCTGGTTAGGGGAAGACTTACAAGCAGGTGCTTTGTTATTTGCTGCAGGTCACAGAATGGGGGCTTTGGATCTGGCCGTGTTGGCCGCTTCTGGTTTGGCCGGAGCGCAAGTGTATAACAAACTCAAAGTGGCCTATTGCTCCAGTGGTGATGAGTTAACAGAACCAGGTCAGCCGTTAAAATCTGGTCATTGTTACGATGCAAATAGATATTTGTTACAAGCCGCTTTAAAACGACTCGACTGCGAACCCCTTGATCTGGGCATAGTGCCGGATAAGCCTGAATTACTAAGGCAGGCTTTTTTACAGGCCAGTTCAGAGGCTGATCTGCTGATTTGCTCAGGTGGTGTGTCTGTAGGGCAAGCTGATTTTACCCGTCAAGTGTTAATAGAGCTGGGTCAGGTGCAATTTTGGCAAGTGGCGATAAAGCCAGGTAAACCTTTTGCTTTTGGCAAGTTAGGTCGTTGCTGGTTTTTTGGTTTACCGGGCAATCCGGTCTCTGCGGCCATCACCTTTCAACAGTTGGTATTGCCAGTGCTTGAACAGGCTGCCGGAGTAGTGGCTGTACCTGCAGCTGATTTTTATACCACTGCAGCTGTGGATTTTCGTAAAAAGCCAGGGCGGCTGGAATTCCAACGCGCGCGTTTTAGTGAGAACGCCGAAGCGGGTTTTGTAGAGCCTGCGGCCAGTCAAAGCTCTGCCGCCTTAATTGAACTGGCGCGTGCAGATACCCTGGTGGTGTTGCCTGCCGAAGGTTCAGGCGTAAAAGCCGGAGAGCAGGTGCTGTTGCAACCATTGGCCTTTTGTTTACGTTAAATTGCAAAAAAAGTCTGGCCTTGCTGCAGCGGCCACAGCTGTTGTTGTTGCTGCAGTTGCCCCTGTTTTAACCAGACAATCTCCTGACAATAAAGGCATAAATCTTCCATTTGATGGCTGACCCACAGCAGCATAAAACCCTGCTGTTGTTGATAATGTTTCAGTTGTTTCAGCACCGCTGTTTTTTGTTGATGATCCAGATGGGCCAGCGCTTCATCCAGCAACAAAAGCCGGGGCCTGGTGATCAAAGCCTGAGCTAACGCCAGTTTTTGCTGCTGGCCAGATGACAATTGTGATGGATACAAAGCCAATAAGGGTTGCAGTTCAAAATCCTGAATAATTTGTGCTGTATCTTCAGGCGACTTGCTCCAGTCGCTGGCCAGTTGCAGATGCTGCAACGCAGTTTTATGTGGCATTAACAAAGCTTCAGGCGCCAGATACAAAGCTTTTCGGCTGGATAAAGACCTTTGATACTGGCCTTGCTGCCATAACTCGCCACGAAAACTGCAGTGTTCAGCGGCATCTGGTTGTAAACCCGCTATGGCTTTGAGCATCGAAGTTTTACCACTGCCGGACTGACCATAAATACCAATCCAGTTGTTATCCAGCTTTAATTCCAGCTGCAAACAAAAGCTGCTGGCTGACCAGTTCAACTTTAATTGCAGACTCATTTCTGGCTCCTTTGTTGTTGCCCTCGTTGCTGCTGCCCCCGTTGTTGTTGATAAAGCCAAAACAGCACACTAAAAGAAAACAGCAATAACAAACCGGATAACAGATGAGCTCGGGCGTAGTTCAGGCTTTCGACTTGATCATAAATCAACATCGACAGCAGCTGAGTCTGACCGGGAATATTGCCACCTATCATCAGCACTATGCCAAATTCGCCCAGCGTATGAGCAAAACTTAAAATAAAGGCGCTGAAAAGTGCAGGTCGGCTTAAAGGCCAAATTAACTGAGCCATTAACTGCCAGCTATTGGCACCTAAAGCCCGGTTTTGATCCAACAACTCCTGAGCTATTTGCGCAAAACCTTGCTGTAGTGGCTGCACCACAAAAGGCAGCGAATACAACATAGAAGCCAGCACCAGGCCCTCAAAACGAAACGCCAGAGCTTCAATACCAGCAAGGCGTAATAACTGGCTGAACCAGGAATCCGGACTTAACAGCAAGACTAAATAAAAACCTAATACGGTAGGAGGCAACACCAAAGGCAAAGTCAAAAGCGCATTGATGGCATTACGTGTTGTGCTGTGGCCACGGCTGAGCCACCAGGCCAGCGGTGCTGTCAGCAGCAGTAAGAAAAAACTGCTTAAAAGCGCCAGTTTGACGGTAAGTAACAAGGCTTGCCATTCGGCCGGGTACAGCATTAGTTGTGCTCCCGAAAGCCAGCATCGGTCCAGAACTGCTGTTGTTCTGGTGCCAGCATCCAGTCTAAAAAAGCTTTGATTTCAGGGTGTTTCTGCTCAGTCCGGTAAAACCAGCTATGACGGATGGGCGGGTATAAATGTGCAGGCACAACTTCTGTCCGGCCCAGCTGTTGTAATAACTGCAACTGTTGTTGCTGGGCTTGTGGCAACAATTGCTGCAGCCTGGTCTCTGGCAACAATGCATGACCCACAATTCCCACTTCGGCCTGACCTGTACGCAATAAATGCAACACCAAAGCAGCGTTGTCAGTGCGGCGTATTTTTGCTTGCAGTTGCGACCAGAGCTGGTGCTGTTGCAAATAAGCCAAAGCGGCTTTGCCATAAGGCGCGTGGTTTGGATCGGCTATCGCTATATGTTGGCTTTGTGCCAGCGCTTGCTCGGCAGTTTGAAAACGATTGTGATACCAAAGTAGCAACTGACCCTGGCCATATACACCGGTCTGACATTGCTGTTCGGCGCTGCAGTGGCGCAGCAGGGTGTTGGTGTACAAAGGATCGGCCGCCAGAAACAGAGAAAAAGGTGCACCATGCTGAATTTGTTGACTGAGCTTGCCGGAGGACGCAAATACCGGCTGAATGCTGACGCCAGTTTCAGCCTGATACTGCGCCAGCAACAAAGGCAAAACCAGCCGTAAATCCGAAGCCGCAGCTATCAGCTGTGATGCAGCAGCATTACAACTGAAAATAAAGCAGGCAAAAACCAGTTTAAGGCCGCGCATCTATAGCCTTTTGTTTTAACAGCAGCGGTAACTGTTCCGGTTTATACCAACGCCGTGCCGCGGCCAGATCGCTGTCTTTTGACTCCAGCCATTGGCTTTGTTGCTGGTTTTGTTGTTTTTTCCAAAAAGGCGCCTGGCTTTTCAGCTGATCCATTAAAAACTCTGTGGCGGCAAAACTATCGGCTCTGTGTGGCGAACTCACAGCCACCAGCACGATTTGCTCATTAGGCCCCAGCAGCCCTGTTCTATGAATAAGCTGAATATGCTGCAAAGGCCAGCGGCTGGCGGCTTGTTCAGCCAATTGCTGTAATACCAGCTCTGTCATGCCCGGATAATGTTCCAGCAATAAAGCGCTGGTTTTCTGGTGGCTCTGGCCTGAATCATCCGGTTGGAACTGCCGCACTTTACCGACAAAAAAACACAAAGCGCCACAGTCCGGGCTTTGTTTTAACAACTGCTGATAAATGGGCTCAACGGCAAAGTCTGCAGTTTGTACCCGTACTTCAATCTGGCAGCTGAACATGCTTAACCTCCTGTCACCATGGGAAAAAAAGCTACTTCATCACCTTGCTGCAGTGGATGATCCTGACCTACTAATTGTTGATTGACGGCCTGCAGTATTTGCCGCTGACAAAGCTGACGTAACCAGACAGGGCTGGTTAACGCCAGTTGTTGTTTTAGCTCTGCTACAGTCAGAGGCCCATTCAGGGATAACTCCAGTTCACGGGTTGCCAGCTCTTCACGCAAACTGGCAAAAAACACCACTTTAAGCATCTACAGTCTCCTTTTGTACATGCGGCGTCTGCCATAGCCCGGATTTGCCACCTTGTTTTTCCAGCAGTTGCACAGCACTGATCTGCAAAGCTGGATCCACAGCTTTGACCATGTCGTACAAGGTTAAAGCTGCAACACAAACTCCTGTCATGGCTTCCATTTCAACGCCAGTGTTGGCTGTGACTTTGCAGCAGCACTGAATGCGGATTTGGCCTTTATTCTGGTCCAGCTGAAAATGCACCTGCACCTGACTCAGCGGCAAGGGGTGGCACAAAGGGATCAACTGGCTGGTTTGTTTGGCGGCCATAATGCCGGCCAGACGGGCTGTGGCCAACACATCGCCTTTGATGACCAGTTGTTGTTCTATCAGCTGGATCACCTGACTGGTGGTTTGCAGCAAAGCTGTGGCTGTGGCTTGTCGGGTGGTCACGGCTTTTTGGCTGACATCCACCATAAAGGCCTGACCCTTGCTGTCTAAATGAGTGAATGCGTGCATCAGGCGCTCCTTGGTTGACATAAAGCCGCAGTAGAGGCTTTTAAATGGGGCACTAAATTACAGGGCTTATGCCGGGAGTCGAGCTGGTCCTGTAAAATCAAATCCCAGCCTGTGGCGCAGGCGTTGGGCGATCCAGGCAGGCAGACAATCAGGGTTTTATTCGCTAAACCCGCTAAAGCGCGGGATTGAATAGTGGAGCTGCCGACCTGCTGCCAGCTGAGTTGCCGGAAGGACTCACCAAAACCAATAATTTCTATATCCAGCAAAGGTTTGACCGCTTCAGGTGTCGAATCTCGGGCGGTAAATCCTGTGCCTCCTGTCAGCAAAATCACCTGAATAGCAGGTGAAATAATCCACTGCGAGATCAAAGCCCGTATCTGATACAAGTCGTCTTTGACAATACGCCGCTCTGCCAACAGGTGGCCTGCCTTGGTTAAACGTTCGGCCAGGCAATCGCCTGAACTGTCGTTATCTGGTGTTCTGGTGTCTGACACCGTCAGAACGGCCACAGATAAAGGGGTTAATACGCTGCTGAACTGAAAGGCCATAAATTCTCCCTGACGCTTTGATGCTGGCGCCATTCTGTGATGGTATTGAGGTTAAAAAGCTGCTCCGGTGCCGGGCAGGGTGTTTGAAGCACTTGCCATTGCTGCTGCAATTGCCGGAGTGAACAGCCGGAGCCGCCTTGTTGTAGTTGCAGCTCCAGATAGTCGAGCAATGCTTCAGATCGGCGCAGCACACAAGGCAAAGTGCTTTCGGCAAAAGTGCTGACATCGCCTTGATGACGTTGTACTAAAGTTTCCAATAACCTGGGGCTTAGGCCCGGCATATCCACAGGGATCACCAGATTCAGCTGATATTTGCTTTGGCTTAAACAGGCATGAATGCCAGCCAGTGGCCCTTTATCAGGCCAGTGATCGGCAATGGCTCCGGCTCTGTTGCCACTTAATAAAATTTCGCTGGCACCGGATTGGATCAGCACCAGTTGTTGATGTTCCAGCAAGGTTGGCGCTACCCCTTGCCAGCAATAAGCTGAAGCCTGATAGCGTAACAAAGCTTTGTCTTGCCCCATCCGGCTGGACTTGCCACCACAAAGTAAAATGGCCCCAAAGTTCTCAAGCATTATTGCTCCTTAACCACCTATCATGGCGAAGTTCCGGGTGGCGCCCGGGTTCTGCTGATGTAAAAAATGGCTGGCTTTTTTCTGCTGTACTTGCTGTTGCAGCCAACCTTTGAGTAGCTCTGTGGGCTGGCTCAACCAGGGCCGCAGGTTTTGATGCTGTTCGGCAAATAAACACAAAAACAACTGGCCTGTGCTGGACACTCTTAATCTGTTACAGCTGTCACAAAAATCCTGTTGATAAGGGGTAATAAAACCTAAACGACCCAGATAATCCGGATGCTGGTATTCGCGGGCTGGCCCTGCAGTGGCGGTTTTTGTTAACACTGTCCAGCCTTGTTGTTGCAGCTGGTGTTCCAGCGCTTGGGCGGATAAATGCTGCGTACGAAAAAAGGCCGAACCTGTTTGGGTTTGCATCAGCTCGATAAAACGTAAGGCCCAGTTTTTTTGCCGTACCAAAGCCTGAAAATCAGCCAAAGCTGCGGCATTGTGTTGTTTCAACAGCACAGTGTTCAGTTTAATGCTGTCAAAGCCCAGGCTGTCAGCAAGCTCCAGCCCCGCCATGATCTGCGGCAATTTATCCTGGCCTGTCACCAGCGCAAAAGTTGCTTCATCCAGACTATCGACACTGACCGTCAGTTGATCCAAACCTGCTTCACGCCAGTGCCTGACGTCTTTTTGCAGCCGGTAGCCATTGGTACTTAAAGCCACTGTCTGAATACCGGGAATAGCTTTGACTGTAGAGATAATGCTGGTTAAGTCTTTACGTAAGCTGGGCTCTCCGCCTGTGATCCGTACTTTGCTGGTGCCCAGTTCAGCAAAAGTGGTCACCAGCTGTTTAATTTCCTGCAGATTTAATTCGGTTTTAGCCACACAACTGCTGCCATCCGGCAGGCAATACAGGCAACGGAAATTACATTGTTCGGTAACAGATAAACGCAGATAACCGAAGCTGCGACCAAAGCTGTCGGTCAAGGCTTTGTTGTTGCTGGCTGAAGTGGATAGTGGCTTGTGCTGCATGACGGATCCTTTTTTCTACGCTGCTTGCTGTGCAGGGCCAAATAGCAGCTCCGTACTACAACTGACAGCTTTTTGCTGATTAATCAGCTCGGCATAAAAACCGGACAAGCTGGTATCGCCTAGACAAACAGCTCCCACCAAACGGCTCTCTTTATCCAGCCAGAGCCTGCGATAGTCATGGTGCTGCTGATCCTGATAACAAAACTGCTGTAAATCCTGTTGCTGCAATAAGGCGGGAATATCACCGCAGGAGCTTAATTGAATGCCGCTGATTTTTAGCTGTGTGCTGCTGTCGGACAGCTGATAACCGGCGTTTTGGCCTGATAATACGGCGGCTAACACTTGTGCCTGAGCGGCGATAGGGGCCACCAGACCAAAAGTATGTTCACCAAACTGACAACATTCACCTAAAGCAAAAATATCAGGGTCTGAACTTCGTAGTTGCGCATCGACACAAATGCCCTGATCTGTTTTTAATCCGGCCTGTTGTGCCAGTTGAATATTCGGCGTGATGCCAAGGGCCATCACCAGTACATCAGCCTCCAACTGGCGGCCATCCGTAAGCACCACACCACTAAATTTTTGATCCTGCTGCAGCAATGTTGATACTGAAGCATGGGTGTAAATAGTCAGGCCTCTATGCTCCAGCTGTTGCTGCAATAAAATCGCAGCGGCTGGGTCCAGTTGGCGATTCAGCAGATAACCGCTGCGCTGCAACAAGCTGACCTGCATGCCTTGTTTACGTAAACCCTCAGCGGCTTCCAAACCTAAAAAACCACCACCTAACACCAGCGCTTTACCGCCTTTGGCTGCGACTTGCCGTAGTTGTTCTAAATCCTGCCAGTTTCGGAAAGTACAAAGCCCTGGCAGTGCTGTTTTTGCATAAGGTGGTGTGGTGGCTTCTGCACCAAGGGCCAGCACCAGTTGCTGATAACGCACTACTAAACCACTTCGGCTAATCAGTTGTTTATTGTGTTTATCCAGATGCACTATGGCATCGCCCAAAACCAGTTCAATCTGATGCTGCTGATACCAGTCGGCAGGACTAAGTTCTGCAGCTTCGTCAGCCAGTTCACCCGCCAGTAGAGACGACAGCAAGACTCTGTTATAAGCTGCTTTGGTTTCAGCACCAAACACCAGAATACGGGCAGGTCTGTTGGGGTGTTGCACCAAATCGGCCAGCAATTTGTGGCACGCCATACCGTTACCAATAATGACTAAATCTGCGTCTGTCATTTGTCGCTCCTTCAAGCGCTGGCCTGAGTTTTACTTTGCTGTTTTTCCGCTCTTTTACTGCCCAGATCTTCCACTTTGCGCTGTTTTTCATAAAGGAAGCTCAGCACCTGATGACGATAATGGTTATAGCTGGGGTCATCGGCCAGTTGCAGTCTGTGGCGCGGGCGTGGTAAATCGACTGTTAAAATTTCGCCTATAGTGGCGGCTGGGCCATTGGTCATCATCACAATGCGGTCAGATAACAACACAGCTTCATCCACATCATGGGTGATCATCATCACAGTGGTATTGAGCTGAGCCTGAATTTCCATTAACGAATCCTGCAAGTGAGCACGGGTTAAAGCGTCCAAAGCGCCAAAAGGCTCATCCATCAGTAGCACTTCAGGTTGCATCGCCAAAGCCCGGGCTATGCCCACCCGTTGTTTCATACCGCCTGAGATTTCGTTGGGTCTTTTATCCAGTGCATGGCTCATATGCACCAGCTCCAGGTTGTGTTCCACCCAATCACGGATTTCCGCTTTGGTTTTTTTGCCGTCAGACTGCTGTTTTACCGCAAGCTCAACGTTTTGATACACAGTCAGCCAGGGCAATAATGAATGGTTCTGAAACACCACAGCCCGCTCAGGGCCTGGTTCTGTCACTTCTTTGTGATTTAAAATTACCCCACCTGCTGTTGCTTGATGTAAACCTGCGACAATATTCAGCACTGTGGATTTACCGCAGCCTGAGTGGCCTATCAGGCTGACAAACTCGCCTTTTTTGATATGCAGATTGACGTTTTGCAGCGCAACAAAAGGGCCTTTTTCAGTGGGAAAACTGATACCGACCTGAGTCAGTTCTAAATGTGTTTTTTGCATAACAAGCTCCTAGCGGCTGACCGCAGTTTTATCCCAGTTCACTTTGCGCTGTAGCATCAACATCAGCCGGTCTAACGCAAAACCCAGCAGGCCTATCACCAGCACAGCCACACAAATGCGGCTTAATGAATCGGATGAACCGTTCTGAAACTCATCCCAGACAAACTTGCCAAGGCCGGGGTTTTGCGCCAGCATTTCGGCGGCAATAAGCACCATCCAAGCAATGCCCAAAGACAAACGTAAGCCGGTAAAAATCATAGGCACAGCAGAGGGCAGAACTATGATGCGCAGGTGACGCCACCAGCTTAAGCGCAGCACTTTGCTGACATTGAGTAAATCCTGTGGCACCTGACTGACGCCTACTGCAGTGTTCAGTAAGGTTGGCCAGAGTGAACACAGCATCACAGTACAGACCGAGACCACAAAAGAGCGGCTGCCCCAGGCTGAGCTCAAATCCACCGAGCTGACTATTAAGGTCACCAGCGGCAACCAGGCTAAAGGTGAAATAGGTTTAAACAGCTGGATCAGTGGGTTAAACACCTGATACAAGTTGCTGCTCAGTCCAATCAAAATGCCAAGCGGTATTGCGATTAAGCTGGCGAGCACAAAGCCAGTTAACACCGTTTGCAGGCTGGTCAAAATTTGTGAAAAAAAGGTTGGTCTGGCGCGGTAGGGCAAGCTGGTCAATTCAGCCGTTGGATCTTCAGCCAACGCAGCGGCATGACGTTCCTGCTGACGTAGATAAAACGCACCTTCACGTTGTTTTTCAGCCTGGTATTCGTCGACTAACTGCGACCACTGAGCAGCCGCCTGAGCTGGTCCGGGAAACTGACCCAAAGAGGTTTGGATTTGGCTGGACGCCAGTTGCCAGCAGAGTACAAACACCAGCAGGCCGCTTAAGGTCAACAGGCTTTGTTTCAGCTGTTTACGCCAGAACAGAGTCGAGCTGAACTGGTTTTGCCATTGGCTTAAGGCCGGGTGTTTCAGAATATTCATCAACTACTCCTGTTAGTTTTTGGCTGTGGCCATGTTTGGCGTAGCAGCGCTTTGTTGCCCAATGGCAAACTGCTGCAAATAGGCGTTAGGCTGACTGGGGTCAAAGGCTTTACCGTCGATAAAGCTGGACGCTTTGCCTGGTCTGGTTAAATAGGTGGCTGTAAAATCAACAAAGTCGGTCGTTTTTAGTTTGCCTTCGGCTATCAGTGCAGTCGCAGCTTGTTGGTAAGGCTCTGGCTGAAATACCTGCTGAGCTTGTTGCAAATACCAGGCATCGTCCTGAGCTTCAGCTATTTGGCCCCAGCGGCGCATTTGGGTCAGATACCAAATCGCATCGGCATAAAAGGGGTAGGTGGCGTGATAGCGGAAAAACACATTAAAATCCTGCTGCTGGCTGGCTTTGCCTTGTTCAAATTCAAAGGTGCCTGTCATGCTGCGGCTTAAAATGCCGACGTCAGCGCCGACATAATGCGGCTGAGAGATCATTTTTGCCGCTGCAGCTCTGTTGGCATTGTTGTTTTGATCCAGCCAGTAACCTGCACGCAATAAGGCTTTAATCAGTTTGATATGGGTATTGGGATTGGCTTTGGCCCAGTCTGCGGTGACGCCCAATACCTTTTCCGCCATAGCGCCATGTAGCTGTTCATTGGTCACCAGCACCACACCTAAACCTTTTTGTACCGCTTGTTGATTCCAGGGCTCACCGACACAAAAGCCCTGCAAAGTACCAGCTTCCATAGTGGCTGGCATTTGGGGTGGTGGAGTCACAGAAATCAGTAACTGCGCTTGCAACTGGCCTGAGTTATCGCCTTGCTCTGGTGCATAAAAACCAGGGTGAATACCGCCAGCAGCCAGCCAATAACGCAGTTCATAGTTATGGCTGGAATAAGGAAATACAGTACCAAACTGCATGGTTTTGCCTTGTTCGGCATAAGCTTTCAGCGTTGTTTGCAGCGTGGATGCTGATTGTGCCTGACCTGCAGCTAATTTTTGCGCCGCCGGCACTTGATCCCAGATGGTTTTAGAGACGGTGCAGGCGTTGCCATGTAAATCCAACACCAGACTGGTTTGTAGCCTAGCCTGACTGCCTAAACCTGCAGAGGCAGCCACCACTTGGCCTGCCAGCATATGAGCTGCATCCAGTTGGCCGTCTGTTACTCTGTCCTGTAATACTTTCCAGTTGGCCTGCGCTTCCACGCTGACAAATAACCCTTCGTCTTCAAAATAACCTTGTTCCAGCGCCACAGCTAAAGGTGCCATATCGGTTAGTTTGACAAACCCCAAACGCAGATCGGTTTTTTCTGCAAGAGCAGCCTCTGTCTGACTCAGGCAACAGGCGCCGAGCAATAGAGTAAGAGTTAAAAGTCTCATAGGTTTTCCTCAAAAAAAAACGCCATCTGTCTGGCCCCGAAAACCGGAGACAAACAGATGGCGCCTTTGCCAAAAGATGATTATTTAACCGCAGCCAATGCGATAACAAAAACAAAGCAGCTCTTATGCCAGCTTTTAAATCCTTATATTTTTCATTGGATTAGGTTGGTTTGTGTTGATGTTGTAACAGTGAAATATCGAAAGCTTGCGCTGTGATTGTGCAAAAACGCACCAAGGCGGAACAGCAAAGGTGGCTATTGCTATTTGCTAACCTAATGCCTATGATTTTTTCGCGCTTATCATGAAAAACTAATGAAATCAGACTGCTGTTAAGCTTTTTAACAGTAAATCGGTTAACATAAATCCTATTGTAGTAAGAATTTGGTTTTGGCCTGAATTGCAGGTCGATGTTTAGGGGATCTGCATGGCAAATCAGTTAAAAAGCCGGCCTCAAAGTATTCATGGCTGGGTGGCGGAAGAATTAGGCACTCGTATTGTCAGTGGTATTTATTCACCAGGTGAATATATTCCTAACGAAACTACTATAGGTGAAGAGTTAGGCGTGTCCCGCACTGCGCTGCGTGAAGCTTTTAAAATTCTGACCTCCAAAGGTTTACTGGAATCCCGGCCTAAGTTGGGTACCCGCATTCGGCCGCGCAAGCACTGGAATATGTTCGACAGCGAAATTTTAAGCTGGTGCTTTGAATCCAAACCATCACCGCAGTTTTTTATCTCTTTATTTGAAATTCGCGAGATTTTTGAACCAGCAGCTGCTGAGTTGGCTGCGAAAAACCGTAGCGAAGAACAATCAGCTACTTTAGGCGCAGCCTACGATGCGATGGAAAAAGCTGAAATTGGCACTGATGCTGTGTTCTCAAGCGATTTGGAATTTCATATGGCGGTACTGGATGCCACGAATAATGAATTTATGATCTCGCTAGGCATGACAATACAAACGGCTTTGATGGGCTTGTTCCGTTTAAGTAGTGCTATTGCCGAAGAGTATGTTGACTCATTGCCTGGCCATAAAGCTGTGTATCAGGCGATAGCTGCAGGCGATGCCGCTAAAGCAAAAATAGAGATGTTCCAGTTGCTGGCTAAATCGAAAGAAAACTTGGAATATGCGCTGAAAAATCTGGCAAAACAGCCGGAGTAGATGATTGCAGGCAGAGTCTGAGACTCTGCCTGCCGAACGTTTTAAAGCGCCTTCACTTTCAAAGGTTGTTTGCTATCTACAGCCAAAGCATTACGCAGCGGCAGACCAAAGACAGGTGCTTCAATTTCAAATACGTCACCAGAGCGAGTTTCAATACCATCACCCACACTTAAAGTGGCAGTACCAAAGTAATGCAGGTGGGCATCACCTGGGCGGCAAAATAAATCATATTTAAAGTGGTGATGTTCCAGATTACTGATGCTGTGCGACATATTGTCTTCGCCACTAACAAAAGCTTTTTGCCACAGCAGTTTACCGTCACGGTAAATGCGAGATGTACCTTCAATATGAGCAGGTAAATCCCCCAGCAGCAATTCAGGGCCCACAGCACAAGGCCGTAATTTGGAATGCGCCAGGTATAAATAATTCAGTCGTTCGGTTTTGTGATCGGAGAACTCATTGCCTAAAGCAAAACCTATGCGCCATGGCTGGCCTTCAGCGTCATTGATATAAACACCAACAATTTCAGGTTCTTCGCCACCATCTAAAGCAAAAGAAGGAGATAGCAGCGCAGCTCCGGGGGGGACCACTATGCTGCCATCTCCTTTATAAAACCATTCAGGTTGTACACCGGTTTCACCTGCAGCAGGTTTACCGCCATCCAGACCTAACTTAAACATTTTCATGGTATCAGTCAGTTCAGCCACTGCTTTGCCGCTGGTTTGGGCATGCATAGTAGCGCGGGTATCAGCGCTGCCTAAATGCGTCAGTCCTGTGCCTGTCACCAGCAAATGCGCATTGTCCGGATGATCAAAAGGCGCCAGTAAACGGCCTTCGGTTACTATCGCCTGATAATCCAGTCGCTGGTCACTGACCAGTTCTGTCACTAACTGCTGCAATGGCTTTTTAGCAGCCAAAGCCTGATTTGCCAGCTGATAGACGGTTTGAATCTGACTTAAAGGCTGAACCTCTGTGCTGGATAACACCAGAGCCACAGCGCGTTGCTGCCCTGGTGTCACAAATTGAATTAAACGCATCGCACATCCTCGTTAATTTTATATTTGTATTACAATAAGATTAATATCTGTTTTCTGCTACCTGTTGTCAAGCAGAACCATAAAACCTAGGGGCGGGGTTTATCCCCGCCTGTCTAATGACACCGCGATGCCCATGGACGGGCCGGGACAAGCCGCGGCCCCTGCCCAGCCCGCCGCATCAGTTCTGATCTTTATCTAAACCTTCACTGGTCATAATGACCCTTTTCAAAGTGCCATCTTTATTGTAATAAAGGCGGTCAACTGCGACTGAACGACGGAATTCGCCACCATCAGGCTGAGCTGCGCCTGTGTGATAAAAAAAGTAATCTTTGCCTTTAAATTCAATAATGGCCTGATGGTTAGTGGGGGAGTTGCCCGCTACTTCATTCAGAATGTCCTGATAAACCCAAGGCCCTGTGATTTTTTTGCTGGTGGCGTAGACAATTTTTTCTGGAAAACCCGAAGCATAAGACAGGTAATACAAATCGGCTTTTTTATGCACCCAAATGGCTTCGGTAAAATTGGGTAAATCCAGATTATGGATAGGGCCATCCAGCTCTGTCATATTGGCTTTGAGTTTGGCGTAGCGGGCTTTGGTATTACCCCAAAACAAATAGGCCTGACCGTCGTCGTCAATAAAGACCGATGGGTCTATATCATCCCAGTCGATGTGGGTGTCGGTCGTCATATCGTTGGTAATAAGCGCAGTGCCGCGGGCATCTTTAAATGGCCCAAGCGGTGAGTCTCCTACAGCAACACCAATGGCAAAACCATTGATAGTGGCGTGGCGTACTGTGACATACCAATAAAACTTACCCTCTTTTTCAATGACCTGCGAAGCCCAGGCATCGCCCTTCGCCCAGCTGAAATCTTTGGCTTTAAGCTTAGCGCCATGAGCCTGCCAGTTTTTCATGTCTTTGGATGAAAACACTAACCAGTCATTCATCACAAAAAAGGTCTTATTGTCTTTAGCTTCATCATGGCCTGTGTACAAATAGACGGTATCACCGACCACCAAAGCGGCCGGATCTGCAGTACGTACATCGGTAAATAACGGATTGGCAGCCCACAGGCTGCTGCTAACCAGACTGAATAATCCGGTGAACAGTAAAATGGTAAAAATCTGAACGTTTTTCATAATACCCCTGTCGTGATTTAATAATAATTATCTTATAGTATTACCAATATACCCAAGTAACTTCAATATGCAGAATTCAGCGCATCTGGTCACTTGGGTATACGACCAATTTGAGCCAGATGTGCAAAAGTTGCACAAATCAGGGGCAGAGAAAAAATTCTAATTAAATCAATGCAGAGTGAATAAATCTGCACAGCTTTGGTGAAAATTTTTTACGAACTGCTTGAACTTTGGCTTCAGCTTGATGTATTAGTAATACAATATTATTAAATCAAATTGCTTCAGGATTCAACTATGGCCCAAGACGAAAAGAAAAAAGTGCAGCTTCGCTCTGCCAGCTGGTTTGGTACTAACGACAAAAACGGTTTTATGTATCGCAGCTGGATGAAAAATCAAGGCATTCCTGATCATCACTTTCAGGGCAAGCCAGTGATTGGGGTTTGTAATACCTGGTCTGAGTTGACGCCTTGTAATGCACATTTTCGTCAAATTGCTGAACGGGTCAAAAACGGCATTCGTGAAGCAGGTGGTATTCCGGTTGAATTTCCGGTGTTCTCCAACGGTGAATCCAATTTACGTCCAACCGCCATGTTAACGCGCAACCTGGCGGCTATGGATACTGAAGAAGCGATTCGTGGTAACCCAATAGATGGTGTGGTGCTGCTGGTCGGCTGTGATAAAACCACTCCAGCCTTATTGATGGGCGCGGCCAGTTGTGACTTACCGACCATAGTGGTCACAGGTGGCCCTATGTTAAATGGCAAACACCACGGCAAAGATGTCGGCTCAGGCACGCTTGTCTGGCAGGCGCATGAAGAATACAAAGCTGGCCGTATTACGCTGGAACAGTTTATGGATATGGAGGCCAGCATGTCGCGTTCTGCCGGTACCTGTAACACCATGGGCACGGCTTCTACTATGGCTTGTATGGCTGAGTCTTTAGGCACCAGTTTACCTCACAATGCCGCTATTCCTGCTGTAGATTCACGTCGTTATGTGCTGGCGCATTTATCCGGTATGCGTATTGTTGATATGGTGCATGAAGATTTAAAACTGTCGAAAATTCTGACTAAAGATGCCTTTATTAATGCCATTCGTACCAATGCCGCTATTGGTGGTTCCACCAATGCAGTGATCCACTTAAAAGCCATAGCGGGTCGTATTGGGGTGGATTTGTCTTTGGATGACTGGTCACACGGCAAAGGTGTTCCTACCCTGGTGAACCTGCAACCGTCCGGTAAATACCTGATGGAAGAATTTTATTACTCAGGTGGTTTGCCTGCAGTGCTGCGCCGTTTAGGCGAAAACGGCATGCTAAATAACGATGCGTTAACGGCCAACGGCAAAAGTATCTGGGACAACGTCAAAGACTCTGAATGCTACAACGACGATGTGATCCGCACTATGGACAATCCGCTGGTCGCCAGTGGTGGCATTTGCATTTTACGTGGCAACTTAGCACCTCGTGGTGCTGTGTTAAAACCATCAGCCGCCAGTCCGCATTTATTAAAACACCGCGGTAAAGCAGTGGTGTTTGAAAACTTTGATATGTACAAAGCCCGTATTAATGATCCTGAATTGGATATTGATGAAAACAGCGTGATGGTGCTGAAAAACTGTGGACCAAAAGGCTACCCAGGCATGGCTGAAGTCGGCAATATGGGCTTACCTCCTAAGGTGCTGCAAAAAGGCATTAAAGATATGGTGCGTATTTCAGATGCCCGTATGAGTGGTACAGCTTTTGGTACTGTGGTATTGCATGTGACGCCTGAAGCCATGGAATTAGGGCCTTTAGCTGCGGTGCAGGAAGGGGATTATATTCAGCTGGATGCACACAATGGTGTATTGCATCTGGAAGTGTCGGACGAAGAAATCGCCGCACGTTTAGAGAAATTAAAAGCCACGCAGGTGATTATGCGCACTGGTGGTTATATGGAAATTTATCGCGAACGGGTATTACAGGCCGATGAAGGCTGCGACTTCGACTTTTTAGTCGGCTGTCGTGGTGCAGCGGTACCGGCTCATTCGCATTAGTTTAGGCTTTACGCCGGATCGGCCCTGTGGGTGGTGCCAGCTGGGCCGATTATTTTATTTAGAAAGGACACCTTATGACGTTAAGCAATCAGTATCCAAGTCTGCGTCACAAAACCGTATTTATCAGTGGCGGTGGTTCAGGCATTGGTGCTTGCATGGTAGAGGCTTTTATCGCTCAGGGCGCTAAAGTGGCTTTTGTTGATATCTTAGAAGCTGAATCTAAGGCTTTAGTTGCTGATTTAACGGCAAAATATCCGGGAGCAGAGCTGAAGTTTTATGCCTGTGATTTGCTGAATATTGATGATTTAAAGCAGGTGATAGAGCAGGTCAAGCAACAGCTTGGCGCTATCAGCGTATTAGTTAATAACGCTGCCAGCGATACCAGACACAACTTCCTTGAAGTCACGCCGGAGTACTGGGATCAGCGGGTCAATATCAATTTACGCCATCAGTTTTTTGCCATTCAGGCGGTGTATCCGCAGATGAAACAGCTGGGCGGCGGTTCTATTATCAATTTAGGTTCGATGAGCTGGTATGAAAGCCAGGGCGGTATGCCGGGCTACACCAGCTCTAAAGCTGCAGTTTTGGGTTTAACCCGGGGTTTAGCCCGTGATTTAGGGCCGGATAAAATCCGCGTGAATACTTTAACTCCGGGCTGGGTGATGACAGAACGTCAGTTGAAGTACTGGGTGAACGAAGAAACGGCAAGGGATATTGAAAAAAATCAATGCGTCAAAGACAGCCTGATGCCGGAAGATGTGGCAGCTATGGCGCTGTTTCTGGCCTCCGACGACAGCAAATTGTGTACAGCACAAAACTTTATTGTGGACGGTGGCTGGATTTAACTGCCTTGCAGTGATTCAGCCACTTTTTTTCCACCACTTTTTATGACTTAAGAGTAAACAAGGGTTTAGCAATGATGATTACAGGCCAACAACTGATTAACGGGCAATGGGTGCAAGGCGAAGCAGGTCAATACCAGGCGGTCAACCCAGCTGCAGCAGCTTTTATTGAACCTGTGATGAGTTATGCCAGCAAAGCTCAGGTGCATCAGGCTGTGGCTGCTGCTGCAGAAGCTGCGCCGGTTTTTGCGGCCACTTCGCTGAAACAGCGTGCTGAGTTTTTAGAATTGTGCGCCGACGAAATTATGGCTTTAGGGGATGTATTGCCAGAGCGTGTGGCGCTGGAAACAGGTTATCCAAAAGCCCGGGGTGAAGGCGAGCGTGCCCGTACTGTTAATCAGCTGCGTTTATTTGCCTCTTCTATCCGCTCTGGTGAGTACCTGAATATTCGTATTGATACCGCCTTACCTGAACGTCAGCCTTTGCCTAGGCCAGATCTACGTTATACCAATCAGCCTATAGGCCCGGTGGTGGTGTTTGGTGCCAGTAACTTTCCACTCGCTTTTTCTGTAGCTGGTGGTGATACAGCTGCGGCTTTAGCAGCGGGTTGCCCTGTGATTGTCAAAGGTCATAACTCTCATCCTGGTACTTGTGAACTGGTAGCTCGTGCTTTGCATAAAGCTGTGCAAAAAGCCGGTTTACCTGCTGGTGTGTTTTCTTTGATTATGGGCTCTGGCCGCGAAGTTGGTTCTGAGCTGGTGGTAGCGCCAGAAGTAAAAGCTGTGGGCTTTACCGGTTCTTTAGCAGGTGGCATGGCATTGTTTCAACTGGCCAATAACAGGCCTGAACCTATTCCTGTATTTGCCGAAATGGGCAGCGTCAACCCTGTAGTTCTGTTGCCAGACGCGCTTGAACAAAATGCCGAAGGGATAGCTGCTGGTTTTGTTGGTTCTTTAACTTTGGGCGTTGGACAATTTTGCGTCAATCCTGGTGTGGCAGTGGCTATTCAAAGCCCGGCTTTAGACAGATTCTGCGCTGCAGCATCAGCTGCTTTAGCCAAAGTACCAGCTGGCGTCATGCTGAACGAAGGCATAGCTGCTGCTTATCAAAAGGGTACGGCGCATTTGTCTGCTCAGTCCGGTGTTGAATTGGTCGGTAGCGGCGAAGCTGTGGGCGACAAAGCAGGCTTCTGCACTCAGGCCAAACTCTTTAAAGTCACAGCCGAAGCCTTTTTAGCCAATCCACATTTGCAGGAAGAAGTCTTTGGTCATGTCTCTGTGCTGGTGAGCTGTGCCGATCAGGCGCAATTGCTGGCGGTAGTGCGCACTTTAAAAGGTCAACTGACAGGCACTTTACAGGCCACAGCTGCTGAGCTTGCTACTCAGGCTGAATTGATTAGTGTATTGCGGCAAAAAGTAGGCCGTCTGGTGGTGAATAACTTCCCGACTGGTGTTGAGGTTTGTGATGCCATGATGCACGGCGGACCTTTCCCTGCCGCTACTGATGCACGTTTTACTTCGGTAGGCACTGCTTCAATTGCCCGTTTTGTCCGTCCTATTTGTTTCCAGAATTACCCGGCACAATTATTACCACCAGAGCTGCAAAACGCCAATCCATGGGGCTTGCCACGACTGGTCAATGGCGTAAAAACCAGCGTTGCGGTTGACGCTTAACATGGACTTTGTCGTCACTACTGACACCTTGCAGGTGGCTGCTTTAAAGCGGCCCTTGCAGCTGATTAAGCTGACTAATCCGGCCGGACTTAGTGTGACCTTAAGTAATCTGGGTGCAGGTTTATGGTCAGTGCTGATGCCTGAATCAGGTTCCGCTGAAAAAACAGAACTTTTGCAAAACTATCAGGACCCAAGCCACTTTGCCCGCAATCCTTATTATTTTGCCGTGACTATAGGTCGGGTGGCGAACCGCATTGGTGCTGCCGCTTATATGCAAAAAGGCCAGGTAATTTCGTTGGTTGCCAATGAAGGGCCCAATCAATTGCATGGTGGCCCTGATGGTTTAGGTAGTCGCTTCTGGAGTTTTGATATCGACCAGCAAAAAGACAGAGTCAGCGTCACCTTTCGCATCACCAGCTTAGAGGGTGATCAAGGTTTTCCTGGGCAGTTAGATGTGCAGCTGCGTTATAGCTTGCTGGCGCACAATGAGCTGGTACTGGAATACAGCGCCGTATCAGATAAAGACACGCCAGTTAGCCTGACCAATCATGCGTATTGGGCTATTGGCGGTGTCGGTAAAGGCACTGTGCTTGAGCAACAATTGCAGCTAGATGCCGATTTTATTCTGGCTTTGGATAAACAACTGGTGCCCACAGGCGAGTTAATGCCAGCAACAAGCCCTTTTGATTTTAAAGCAGGTAAGCCGATAGGCCAGCATATTGATCAGCTTGAAAACGGCTACGACCATTATTTTGTGTTAAGTAAAGACCGCGATCAGAATCGCCCTGCCGCTTTAGTGCGCGATCCGCTATCTGGTCGCACTTTGCAGTTGTTTACTGACCAACCTGGTATCCAGTTTTATAGCGGTAATTTTCTCGATGGCAGCATAGTGGGTAACCAAGGCAAGCCAATAGAGAAATACGCCGCTTTATGTCTGGAGCCTCATGGCTATCCAAATGCGGTCAATAAAGCAAATTTTCCAACAGCTTTGCTTAAAGCAGGGCAGTTGTACCGGCAGTGCAGCCGTTTTGTATTGGGGTATAGCTAACGTTTTATAACAACAGTTGTATAAAAACAGAATTCAATCACAGCAGGCCTGCCATTTAAAAATATTACATGGGTCTGTCAGTAGACAAGGGGAGTCGACGTATGAAGATCAAATCCATAGTTGCAGGTCTTGGCCTGTGTTTCGTTTGTCACAGCAGTTTTGCCACCACTGTAGGTTTTGCTCAGGTGGGCTCGGAAAGTGGCTGGCGTACCAGTTTTTCCGAGTCAGTCAAAGCTGAAGCGAAAAAACGCGGCATCGATCTGAAGTTTTCTGATGCGCAGCAAAAGCAGGAAAACCAAATCAAAGCAGTGCGCAGTTTTATTGCTCAGGGAGTGGATGCCATTATCATTGCCCCTGTGGTGGAGACCGGCTGGACTCCAGTGCTGAGAGAAGCCAAACGTGCCCGTATTCCAGTGGTGATAGTGGACCGTAATGTGCAAGTGCAGGACGAGTCGTTATTTGTCACCCGTATTGCCTCCGACTTTGTTGAAGAAGGCCGCAAAGCTGCGACCTGGTTAATGAGTCAACCCCAGGCTCAACAGCAGTGCAATATCATTGAACTGCAAGGCACAGTCGGAGCTACGGCTGCCATAGACCGTGCTAAAGGTTTTAACGAAGTGTTGGCGCAACATCCACAAGCCAAAATTGTCCGCAGTCAAACCGCTGAATTTACCCGAGCCAAAGGCAAAGAAGTGATGGAATCTTTGCTCAAAGCAGAGCAGGGTGGCAAAGACATCTGTGCACTTTGGGCTCATAACGATGAAATGGCCTTAGGCGCTATTCAGGCGATTAAAGAAGCAGGCCTGAAACCAGGCAAAGATTTGCTGGTGGTGTCTGTGGATGCTGTACCTGATTATTTTAAAGCCATGGCCGATGGTGATGCCAATGCCACAGTAGAGCTGAATCCGCATTTAGGTGGCCCGGCTTTTGATGTGATTGAGGCTTATCTGAAAGGTAAAAAAGACACAGAAAAGCTGATCCGTACCACAGGGGATTTATTCCTGCAGGATACGGCTGCTGCTGAATATGAAAAAAGACGCCTGAACTAATCCTACTATTTTGGTTATTCAGTTTGGTTATTCAGGAGCTTCTGATGTCAGAACAGAGCAACAACAGCAGCGCTACGCCAGTGCTGCAACTGCGGCAGATAAACAAAAACTTCCCTGGCGTAAAAGCACTGCAGCAAGCCCAGCTGAGTTTATATGCCGGTGAAGTGCATGCCTTATTAGGTGAAAACGGCGCAGGCAAATCTACTTTAGTTAAAGTGATGACAGGTGTGCTGCAAAAAGATGGCGGCGAACTGTTGCTGGATTCTACAGCTTTAAATTTTGATACACCTAAAGATGCGCAGCAAGCAGGCATCAGCACCGTCTATCAGGAAGTGAATTTACTGCCAAATTTATCCGTAGCGCATAACCTGTTTTTAGGTTCAGAACCTAAGCGTTTTGGCTTAATTGATAAAAAAGCCATGGCAAATCAGGCACGGCAGTTATTAAGCACTTTTGGCCTTGATATCAACGTCACTGCACCTTTATCTGAGTTCTCAGTTGCAGTGCAACAGCTGGTGGCTATTGCCCGTGGTGTAGCCCCTAAACGCGGAGCCGCTTGCACCAAAGTGCTGGTGCTGGATGAACCCACAGCCAGTTTAGATGCCGATGAAGTACAAACTTTATTTCAGGTGCTGCGCCAGTTGAAACAGCAGGGCGTGGCCATCGTTTTTATCACCCACTTTTTGGATCAGGTGTATCAAATCAGCGACCGTATTACGGTCATGCGTAACGGTTGTTTTGTCGGTGAATACCAGACTGCCCATTTAAATAAAGCCGAATTGATTGCCGCTATGTTGGGTAAAGAGCTGTGTCAGCAGCGTCATCAAGCGCCGTGTGTCGCAGTGGAACACTCAGAAGCTATTTTAATAGCGCGGCAGTTAAATTCTGGTCAGTCGGTGCAACAGTTGGATCTGGATTTACCTGCGGGTCAGGCTGTGGGTTTAGCGGGTTTATTAGGTTCAGGTCGTACTGAAATTTGTCGTTTGTTATTTGGTTTGGATCAAGCCGATGGCGGTACTTTAAGTTTTGCAGGTAAGCCCATTAAACTGAGTAATCCGGCACAAGCCATAGCCCTTGGTATTGCGCTTTGTCCTGAAGACCGTAAAACCGAAGGAGTAATTGCACCTTTATCCATTCGTGAAAATATCAGCTTAGCGCTACAAGCCAAACAAGGCTGGTGGCGGGTGATTTCTAAAAAGAAGCAGCAACAACTGGCTGATTTTTATATTGAAAAACTGCAAATTGCCACACCAGATGCGGATAAGCCTATAGGCCAGTTAAGTGGTGGCAATCAGCAAAAAGTGATTCTGGCGCGTTGGTTGGCGGTGGAGCCCAAGCTGTTGTTACTGGATGAGCCCACCCGAGGCATCGACATTGGTGCTCATGCAGAAATTCTGCAGCTGATCCGGCAGCTTTGTCAACAAGGTATGTCTTTGCTGGTGACATCGTCTGAGCTGGAAGAACTCACGGCCTTTTCCAGCAAAGTAGTGGTCATGCGTGACCGGAAAAAAGTAGCAGAGCTAAGTGGTGAAGATCTGAACCCGGATCGCATTATGGCTGCTATAGCGGGAGCCAGCGTATGACGAACGAGGCAACAATTTTGAATTCTACCCAGTCTGACCAATTAAAAGCCGAACAATTAAAAGCAGCAAGGCAGGCGCGCTATAGCCCTGGCCAGTCGGCGCATCAATTTAGCTTATACCTTTATCCGTTGCTGGCTTTAGCTTTGTTATTGCTGGTGAATGTGCTGCTAGACCCACAGTTTTTCTCTTTGCAATGGCAGGATGGCCGCTTGTATGGGCCTTTGATTGATATTGTCAATCGCAGTGCGCCCGTGGCTTTACTGGCCATAGGCATGAGTTTAGTCATTGCCACAGGCGGTATTGATCTGTCGGTCGGCGCTGTGATGGCGATTTGCGGCGCAGTGTGCGCTAACTTATTAGTGCTTGGCGACTGGTCTATTCCTGCGGTGATAGGGCTGGCTGTACTGACAGGTTTAGCTTGCGGCCTGGTCAATGGCTTTATGGTCAGTTATCTGGGTATTCAGCCGATAGTGGCCACACTGGTGCTGATGGTGGCAGGTCGTGGTGTGGCGCAGCTATTAAACCAGGGTCAGATTGTTACCTTTCAGAACCCTGACTTTGCCGCTTTAGGTTCAGGCTCCTTTTTAGGTTTACCTGTGCCAGTCTGGTTAGTCTTGCTGGCGCTGCTTATTATGCAGTTGCTGCTCAAACGCACAGCCTTGGGTTTATTTATTGAAGCTGTGGGCTGTAATGCTAAAGCCAGCCGCTATTTGGGCATAGATGACAGAGGCATTAAGCTGACTGTGTATTTACTGGCCGGTGGCTGTGCAGCTCTGGCAGGCATTATCGCTACAGCAGATATTCAGGGCTCAGATGCCAATAACGCGGGTTTATGGTTAGAACTGGATGCCATTTTAGCTGTGGTGATAGGGGGCGCGGCTTTAACAGGAGGGCGCTTTTCTCTGCCTCGTGCTGTGATAGGAGTGCTGATTATTCAGGCCTTAAGTACCACCATAGTCGTCAGTGGTTTACCTGCCAAATTTAACTTATTGATCAAAGCTTTAGTGATATTGCTTGTATTGATGTTGCAGTCTGAACTGTTTCGCAATCAGCTTAAAGCGCTGTTTAGTTTTAACAAGCTGCGTGGAGGAAAAGCCTGATGTCCCGCACTTATTTACCTTTGTGGATCACTTTTGCCCTGGTGTTGTTGATGTTTGGCGCTGGGGCCAGCCAGTTTGATGGTTTTGCCAGTCTGCGAGTGGTTACTAACTTAATTAGCGACAATGCCTTTTTGCTGGTGACAGCTTTGGGCATGACGCTGGTGATTTTATCCGGCGGCATCGACCTGTCAGTCGGTTCTGTTATTGCCTTAAGCGGTGTGGCAGCAGCCTTATTGATTGGGCCTTATCAATGGCATCCGTTAGTTGCTTTTGCTGTGATATTGCCTTGTGCCGCACTCTTTGGTGCTGGTATGGGTGCCTTAATTCAGTATTACCAGCTACAACCTTTTATTGTCACTTTGGCGGGTATGTTTTTAGCCCGTGGTGTGGCGACTTTATTAAGTGAAGAGTCTGTGGCTATTGAGCATCCTTTTTATGATGCAGTGGCCGAGTTTGGACTGGAACTGCCGGATGGTGGTTGGCTGGGTGCCACCTCTTTGCTGACCATAGCTTTGGTGCTGCTGATGTTGGTACTTACTCACTACAGCCGCTTTGGCTCTTATGTCTATGCCTTGGGTGGCAATAGTCAATCAGCCCAACTGATGGGCGTTCCTGTCGCCCGCACTACTATTTTGCTGTACGCCTCAAGCAGTATGCTGGCGGCCATGGCCGGTATTATTTTTAGTTTTTATACCTACTCAGGTTATGCCCTGTCCGCCGTTGGAGTAGAGCTGGATGCGATAGCTGCTGTGGTGATAGGCGGTACCTTACTTACAGGCGGCAGTGGTTTTATTATCGGCACTGTATTGGGTGTCTTACTGATGGGCCTTATTCAAACCTATATCAATTTTGACGGCAGCTTAAGCAGCTGGTGGAGCAAAATAGTCATAGGCGGTCTGCTGTTTTTCTTTATCGCTTTGCAAAAGCTGCTGAGCAAACAATGGCAAAGTAAAGCCGGAGGCAAGGCATGAGCGAGTTAACTTTATTGCACAGCATCCCGCTTAAAAACAAATTAGGTGAAGGCATTGTCTGGCATGGTGCCAGCGATTCGGTCTGGTGGACTGACATTCATGGCCGCTTTTTATATCAGTTATTCTGGCCTTCATTACAGCTTAATACTTATCCGCTGCCTGAACGCATCAGCTGTTTTGCTTTATTAAACCCCACGGATCCAATGCGCTCTGACTATTCGATGCTGGTGGCTTTTGAGTCAGGTTTTGCTTTGTATCAGCCAGAAACACAACAGGTGTTTTTGTTAATCAAACCTGAAAGACATTTATCTGGCAATCGAATGAATGATGGCAGAATCGACCGTCAGGGCCGGTTTTGGGCTGGCACTATGAAAGAGCATGATCACGGCCAGCATGGCACTTTATACCGGCTGGATCAGCAAGGTTGTCATGCGGTGATAACCGGCTTACAAATTCCCAATAGCCTGTGCTGGAATAACAACAGCAGCCTGATGTATCACGCCGACTCACCCACAGGCGTGATTTATTCTTATGGCTTTGATGCAGAGCAAGGCACAGCTTCGCAGCCGCAGTTGTTTGCCACAGTACCCAAGGGCGCAGAACCTGATGGTGCTGTGATAGATGCAGAGGATCATCTGTTGTGTGCTTTATGGGGCGGCGCTGCTATAGCCCGTTTTTCGCCTTCAGGACAGCAAACTGCATTACACACTTTGCCTGTCAGTCAGCCGACTTGCCTGGCCTTTGGTGGGCCTGACTTAAACCTGCTGTTTGTTACCACAGCGCGACAAGGTTTAACTGAAGAACAGTTAAATGCCGAGCCAGATGCCGGTAGTTTGCTGATCTATCAGTCGCCTTATCAGGGCTTGCCTGAGTCTGAACTGGCGGTACTGGACTGGGCTGCCATACAAAAAAGCGGAGGTCTTTATGTTGAAGCTGGTTAATTTTTTACTGATAAGCCTGCTGAGTTTTAATTTGCTGGCGCAAGATGTGATCAAAAACGACAGCGGATTGCTGATTAAAAACCGGGCAGATCCCTGGGTGTATAGAGCTGCTGCAGATTCTTACTACTTCACAGCTTCAGTGCCGGAATTTGATCGTATTGAGTTACGCCACAGTTCAAGTATTCAAGGGCTGGCGGAAGCTGAACCTAAAGTCATTTGGCGCAAAAAAGACAAAGGCCCAATGAGCGCTAATATCTGGGCTCCTGAACTGCATCGTATAGACGGAGCCTGGTATATCTACTTTGCCGCGGGTCAGGCCGATCAAGCTTTTCATATCCGCACTTATGTCTTGAAAAACAGCTCTGCTGATCCATTGCAAGGCCAGTGGCAAGATCTGGGGCCGCTCAACACAGGCTGGGATAGTTTTAATCTGGATGCCACTCACTTTGAGCATCAGGGCCAGCATTATCTGGTGTGGGCACAGCAGGATAAAAACAAAAGTTATAACAGCGCTTTGTGGATAGCCAAAATGCGCAGCGCCACAGAGCTTGAATTACCCGCCACTTTACTGACAGAACCCACTCTGGATTGGGAGCGTTTAGGTTATAAAGTCAATGAAGGCGCTGCAGTATTGATCAAACATGGCAAAATCTGGCTGGCTTATTCCGCCAGTGCCACCGATCATCGATATGCGATGGGGCTGCTGACAGCGCCAGCAGATGCCGACTTGCTGAAAACCTCAAGCTGGACCAAAGCGCCCAAACCTGTGTTTTACACCAACGACAGCCTCAAACGTTTTGGCCCTGGTCATAACAGCTTTGTAGTGGCCGAAGATGGCGTCACTGACTTAATGCTGTACCACGCCCGTGATTACAAAGAGATTCAGGGTAATCCACTGCAGGACGGTAATCGCCATACTCGTGTCCGCCCCTTGTACTGGACAGATAAAGGCGAGTTAGATTTTGCTCAGGACAAACCTGACTAACTCATTGTTCCGCCGTGCGTCATCAAAAAATACACGCCTTGTAACAATTTTGTTGCAGGGCGTTTTTGTTTTTCGATTAGTCTTAGACTTTTGCTTTGCTCATTCTCTTTTCGTTACGCCAAGAAGTGAGCGTAGGGCAAAGCTTTGGTAAAACACAGGCAGGGAGTGAGTATGAAGTTAAAACAGTCAGCTTTGGCGCTGATGCTTGGGCTGGTGATCAGTTCAGCTCAGGCAACAGAAGCTAAAGATATTCAAAGCTTTACGCTTAAAAATGGCATGAAAATTCTGGTGCTGGAAGATGCATCTATTCCCAATGCCAACAGCTATTTATTCTGGAAAGTAGGCTCACGCAACGAATACCCTGGCATTACAGGTATCTCACACTTTTTTGAACATATGATGTTTAACGGCGCCAAAAAATATGGCCCAAAGATGTTTGACCAAAGCATGGAAGCAGCAGGTGGCGCCAATAATGCCTATACCACTGAAGATTTAACTGTCTATACCAACTGGTTCCCGGCCAACGCTCTGGAGACTATTTTTGATTTAGAAGCAGACCGCATTGGGCATTTGGATATCAACGCCAAAATGGTCGAAAGCGAACGAGGCGTCGTTACCTCTGAGCGCTCCACTGGCCTTGAAAACTCTAACTTCCGCACTATTCAGGAAGCATTAAAAGGTGTGGCTTTTTTAGCCCATCCATACAGCTGGTCTGTGATTGGCCATGAGTCTGATATCAAAGCCTGGACTTTGGATGACTTAAAGCGTTACCACAAAACCTACTACGCACCAAATAATGCTGTGATGGTGGTTGCGGGCGATGTGAAGTTAGCCGAAGTGAAAAAACTGGCGGAGCAGTATTTTGCACCTATTCCCTCTCAGCCAGAACCTGAAGCTGTGCGTACTGTCGAGCCGGAACAAAAAGGTGAACGCCGGGTTTATGTGCAAAAAGCTTCAGTCACCAGCCCAAATTTACTCTTAGGTTTTCATATTCCGGCCAGCTCCAGCCCGGATTATTATGCGCTGGATTTACTGAATTCTATTTTGAGTCAGGGCAACAGCTCACGTTTGTATCAGGGCCTGGTCGACAAAGAACTGGCGGTGGATGTGTTTAGTTATTTGCCTATGTCCTTTGACCCGAACTTATTTTATATGATGGCTATAGCCAATCCTGGCGTCAAAGCTGCGGATCTCGAGACTGCGCTGATTGGTGTCATTAATAAAGTGGCCAAAGAAGGTGTCAGTCAGGATGAGCTGGAAAAAGCCAAAAACCAGAAGCTGATGCAATTCTATCGGGAAATGGAAACCATCAATGGCAAAGCCGATATTATCGGCACCTACGAACTGTATTTTGGCAGCTATCAGAAGTTGTTTGATGCGCCGAAAAACTATCAAAAAGTGACACCTGCTGATATTCAGCGAGTGGCGCAAACCTACCTGAAAAAATCCAACCGCACTGTTGCTGTGCTGGACTCTGCTGAGGATAAAGATCTATGAGCCATTTCACTAAAACTCCAAAAGCTGCGGCGCTGGTTTTACTGAGCTCTTTTGTTTTTGCCTTGCCGAGCATGGCAGAACAAAACTCAAATCGCAGCACAAACCCGGGCAGTTTCCAGTTACCGGCCTACGAGCAATTGAAGCTGGATAACGGCTTAACGGTATTTTTATTGCCCCAACACGAAGTGCCGTTAATTACAGTGCAGGCCACAGTGCGCGCTGGTGCCGTCAACGACAAGGTGGCAGGTTTAGCCCAGTTAACCAGTCAGGCGTTATTGTTGGGCGCTGGTGGTAAAAGCAAGGCGCAAATTGAACAGATGGTCGATTTTTTAGGAGCCAGTTTGAACAGTGATGGCTCTATGGAAGGTTCCAGTCTGCGTGCTGATTTTATGGCAAAAGACACAGAACAAATGCTCGCTGTATTTCATCAGGTGCTGACTCAGCCTGCTTTTGATGCCACAGAGTTTGACAAGTTAAAAGCACGTCAGGTGGCTGCAGTGGCTCAGGCCAAAGAAAGCCCGCGCATGGTGATGGATCAGTACTTTAATAAGCTGGTATTTGGCGCTCACCCTTATGGCAACGCGGTTTCAGGCACTGCTGCTTCATTACAGAGCATCAGCCAGCAGCAGGTGAAAAACTTCCACCAAAGTTATTATCAGCCCAATAATACCGCTATCAGCATAGTGGGCGACTTCAAAGCTGAAGTGATGAAAGCTCAGTTGCAAAAGCTGTTTGCCAGCTGGAAAAACGGTGCAGCAGTGCAGCAACCTGATTTAACTGCGGCTTTGCCAAAGGCAGAAAAAGCCAAAGTCTTGCTGGTGAATAAAGCCGATGCGATAGAAACCACTTTTAGTATTGGTGGTATCGCCATTAAACAGGACAACCCCGATTATGTCGGCATCAGTGTGGTGAACACAGTGTTAGGTGGTCGTTTTACCTCCTGGCTGAACGACGAGCTGAGGGTTAACTCAGGTTTAACTTATGGTGCTGGCTCAGGTTTTGATCGTTATTCAGCCAGCGGTACTTTTAATATCGGCAGTTTTACCAAAACTGAAAGTACTCAGGCTGCTGTAGATTTAGCCCTGAAAACCTATAAGCGTCTATGGGATAAGGGCATAGATCAAGCCACACTGGATTCAGCCAAAGCTTATGTCAAAGGCCAGTTTCCACCTCGTTTTGAAACCAATACGGCCTTAGCTGGCTTGTTAGGTGATATGTACCTGTATGGTTTTAATCAGGACTATATCAACAGTTTCCAAAGCAAAGTGGATCAACTGACAGTGGCTGAAAGCAAACGCCTGATCAACAGCTATTTCCCTAAAGATCAGCTGCAATTTGTGCTGATTGGCAAAGCTGAAGCTATTAAAGACGTTGCCAAAACTTATGGTGAAGTCAAACAAGTGGAAATTACCGCAGATAGTTTCTGATCTATACCCAATGGATTTCGACATGGGCGTAGGCGGCCAGGCTGTGCATCCCCATGAGCTTAGCTGTACTAAGTGATTGGGGTGAACAGACGCAGCCAACACCCGCGCATTTTGAAAGACGAATGGTATAAAGCTATGGCCCTGCCGCTGCGCAGGGCCTTATACTCCAGGTATTCCTTCGTTAAATAAGTACAGCGCTTGAAGTCTCAATTCAAACTGCTCAGTCTGGTGCTCAGCCTTTGCTTGTTGTGCTCTTGTAGCCCACAGGGCAGCTCTGCTTTTTCTCAGCATATTTATATCTGGCAGCGACTCTGGACAGCTGAACACGCCGGGGCTTTGGCACAAAGCAAAGCAGATTTCACTGTGCTGAGGGTTTTAGCTTTGCAGCTGCATCAGGCTAAAGCTGGTCCAGTCTGGACAGAAGCGAAGGTCGATTTACCGCTGCTGGCTGGCGATGGGCGCGCTGTGCATCTGGTGGTACGCCTCGATGGTCAGTTAAAACAATTACCAACAGCTTTGGTGCAGCAAAAACTCACAACGCTGCTGCAATTATGGCAACAGCAAGGGGTGAAGGTCACGCAACTGGAGCTGGATTATGACTGTGCCAGCAGTCAGCTTGCATCTTATGCTGGCTGGATCAAAGAGTTACGTCAGCTATTGCCTCAGACTCTGGCTTTAAGCATTACAGCTTTACCTGACTGGTTAGGCAAGCCGGGTTGGCTTGAATTGCAACAGCAGATTGATGAACTGACCTTACAGGTGCATTCGGTTATATCGCCTGAACAAGGCTTGTTTCAGCCAGAGCTCGCCAAAGGTTGGGCGCAACAATTGGCGGCAGAGGCGCAAAAGCCGTTTTATATTGCAGTACCTTCGTATCATTCGGCTTTGCTTAAACAAGCTGACGGCTGGCTGGTTGAAAGTGAACAGCCACTACAAAGTCAGACCAAACGGCAGGAGTTATGGCTGGATGCGGCTGCAGTACAGCAATTTAGTCTGTGGTTGCAGCAACAAAACTGGCCGCTGCTGCAAGGGTTGGTCTGGTTTCGTTTACCTTTGCCATCCGACAATCGCAGTTGGTCTTATGCGCAGTTGCAGGCGGTTAGTTCGGGCAAACCTCTGACCGCCGATTTAAAGCTAAGTGTGCGGGGTACAGCACCACAGTTTGAACTGGTGGCGGAAAACCATGGTTTTGTGGCGGCTCAGTTGCCAGCCCAAATCCGCTTGTCGGGCAGTTCCTGCAGTGCTGCTGATGCGGTCTCAGGCTACGAGTTAGACTTTTCAGCAGATAAAAATCAGCTACAGTTTGTTTTAACCAAAACTGAGGCTGTGCTGCAACCTGGTCAATCTTTAGTGGTAGGCTGGGCTTTATGTAAAAACTTAACCCTCTTTCATTCTCAAGGATGATTTTATGCTGAAATTTAACAGAAGCTTGCTGTTCAGCAGCCTTGCCTTATGCAGCAGTGCCTGGGCCTGTGGTCCGGATTTTCCGATGATGCTGAGTTCAGACCGGGCTCACACCTTTGCGGCACTAACAGAACCGGTATTTTTAGTGGAAGTTCAGGCTTTGGCGGCAGCAGTACCTTCGCTTGTCTCTGAGCCATCAAAGCCAGGCGATACGGTTTTTGCAGACAGTTATGATTATCAGAACGAGCGTTGGGTCAGTGCCACAGAACAAGCAGAGCAGCAGTTGCTCAGTAAAGAGCAGGCCCTGATAGTGCAGCAAATGCGTCAAAGCGCCACAGTGCAGCAGGCCTTAGCTGCGGGGGAAACTTTAGCTGCTGAACTGCGTTTCTACACTGCAGCTGCTGTGGCTTTTGCACAAAAAGACGATCAGCAGGCCATTGCCTTATTTCGTCAGGTGCTGGCTTTGCCTTTGGAGCAACAGCAGCAAAGACGCAGCTGGGCTTTGTATTCACTGAGCCGGGTTTTACTACGGCAATACGATGTGGATCACAGAGCCGAAGTGGCTACTTTATATAACCAGTTGCAACAAGAAGTCGCTGCTGGCCTTGCCGATCCTTTGCAGTTGGCTGTGGCCAGTTTAGGTGAACAAGCAAAGCTAGCGAAACAACAAGGTGACTGGACTACAGCTATAGCTTTGTATGCAGCGCAAAGCCGCTGGAGCGAAAGTGGTCGCGCTTCTTTATTGTGGTTAAGTAAAGAGCTGGCCGCTATGCCGGACCAGGAGTTAATGCCTTTAGTGCAAACTCCAGCTGTGGCTGGATTATTAAGCCGTTACCTGATGACACAGTTCAGCGCTTTAAGTTATATGGATCCAGACCAGTTACAGCGATTGCTTGCTGTGTTGAACCAGGTGCCGGATATTCAACTGCACAATGCAACACAGCTGGCCGTTGCCGCCTATCAGCAAGGTCAGTTTGCTTTGGTAGAGCAGTTATTGCCTCATTTGGATCAAACGGCTTTGGCTTTTACTCTGCGGGCAAAAATGGCATTAAAAGCCGGTGACAGCAGTAAAGCCGCGGAGTTTTATGCCAAAGCCAGTAAATCTTTTGCCCCAGAGCTCAGCCAAACAAAGGTGGTGCCGGTACAGCAAGACTACTACAGCAAACTTTCAATCGAAGACTTACAAAGGCAGCACTATTGTCGTGTGCAGGCCGAACACGGCATTGTCGAATTAAGCCGTGGCGATTATCTGCAGGCGATTTCTCTGCTAACGGCTGCCGGTATGGAGTATTGGCAAGATACGGCTTATATCGCAGAGCGGGTACTGACGCTGGATGAACTGACAAGCTTTGTGGCTTTGCATCCTGTGGCTGCGGTACCGGAAAAATCTGAGTGGCATTATTTTGGTGATACCCCAGTCGAGCTGTTGTTGCATCACTTAACGGCCAGACGATTGATGCGCGCTGGTCACTACCAGCAGGCTCAGGCCTATTTTGTCGATCCGGAATTAAAGCAACTGGCAAAGCGCTATCAGAGCTATGCCGAAGCAGCAAAAAGCAGCTGGACTGATAATGCCAAAGCCCAGGCTTTGTTTGAACAGGCGAAACTGGCCAGAGAGCACGGCCTGGAATTACTGGGCTTTGAACTGGCACCAGATTATCAAGTGTTTTATGGCCAGCTTGAACCTTACGAAGATGATGTGAAAGCAGCCACTTTACCTCTGGCTGAGTTACAGCGTTTAGGCAGTTCAGCGCCAAAATACAACAGCAGGTTTCATTACCGGCACTTTGCCGCTGACTTGTCGGCACAAGCTGCAGAGCTGGTACCGCAAAACAGTCAGGCTTTTGTGGCCACTTTGTGTCATTCGACAAAATGGTTATTAATACGTCAGCCAGAACTGGCCAAAGCTTATTATCAGCACTATTTGCAACATGGGCCTTATGTCAGCTGGGGAGCTGAATTTGGCCAAAACTGCCCAGAGCCTGATTTTGTCGCAGCCAAACAACGGCAATACGACAACTGGCAACAGCAACTACGCCAGTCCGTCCGGCCTTTTAAAATGCCGATTTATGCAGCTGCTGTTTTGGTGGTCGTGGGACTGGGCGCTTTGCTTTGGCGGCGCAGGCAAAAACAGGGTAGGGCTTTATAGCGCCTGACTGATTTCTTTTGGAGAGTTATATTTGTAATACAATAATATTGAATTATTATTAACCCTGTCTGCTTCAGACGAGCCAGCAGCATAGCTGGCCTTTCTATTCAACATGACAGGGGATTTTTATGACGACTTTTACTTTACGATCTACTTTAAGACCCGCTTTTAAAAAGGCGCCTTTATGGCTGGCGCTGAATCTGGTATTGCTTTGCGCTTGTGGTGGTGGTGGTTCTGAAACCACAGTAGCTCCGCCAACTATAGGCAATCCGCCGCCTGTAGTGATACCGCCACCTGTGCCTAATGCACCCGCTTTTAGCAATGTGGCAGTACACGACCCTTCGGTCATCAAGGTAGGCTCAGAGTTTTATATCTTTGGCTCTCACTTAGCTGCGGCTAAATCCACTGATTTACAAAACTGGACCTTAGTGGCTGATGGTGTCAACGCCAACAATAAGCTGATGCCCAATGCCGCAATAGAGCTGAAAGAAACCTTTGACTGGGCTCAAACTTCAACGCTTTGGGCTGCCGATGTGATTGAAATTGGTGGCAAGTTTTATATGTACTACAACGCCTGCAAAGGCGATTCGCCACGCTCGGCTTTAGGTATTGCAGTGGCAGACTCAGTCGAAGGGCCTTACAAAAACCAGCAGCTGTTGCTGAAATCCGGTATGTGGGGTGAAGCCAGTGAAGATGGCTCAATTTACGATGCCACCATTCACCCCAATGTGGTAGATCCTGATGTGTTTTTTGATAAAAACGGCCGCTTGTGGATGTTGTATGGTTCCTATTCGGGCGGCTTATTTATTCTGGAGCTGGATAAAATCACGGGCCTGCCCTTACCCGATCAAGGTTATGGTAAACACCTGATGGGTGGTAATCACAGCAGGATAGAAGCTGGATACGTGCTGTACAGTCCGGACAGCGATTATTATTACCTCTTTGTATCTTTTGGTGGCCTGGATGCGAACGGCGGTTATAACATACGAGTGGCGCGCTCCAGTAATCCTGAAGGCCCTTATTTCGATGCCTTGGGTAATTCTATGGCTGACGTAAAATCCAACCCGGCTTTGCCGTTATTTGATGATGCCAGCATAGCGCCTTATGCCGAAAAATTAATGGGTAACTTTCTGTTTGAACGCCAAAGCAGCGAGGCTGGCACTGGCATTGGCACTGGTTATGTGTCACCTGGCCATAACTCGGCTTATTATGACGAAAGCTCTGGTCAGTATTTTTTGATATTCCACACCCGCTTTCCACAACAGGGAGAGCAGCATCAGGTGCGGGTGCATCAGATGTTTATCAACAAAAACGGCTGGCCTGTGGTAGCTCCACATCGTTATGCCGCCCATACCGACAAAGCAGTGACAGCAGAGCAGTTAGCTGGCAGTTATAAGCTGATTGAGCATGGTAAAGACATTTCAGCGCAAATCAAAAAGCCGGTCAGTATTAATTTGTTAGCCAATGGCACTATCAGTGGTGATAAAACAGGTAGCTGGGTGTATGGAGTTAATCAGCAGATCAGTATTAACCTGGATGGCAGTGGCAGTTATGAAGGTGTGGTATCACGGCAGTGGCATGAAACACCAGCCAAATGGACTGTGACTTTTAGTGCCTTATCCACTGAAGGTAAAGCGGTGTGGGGTTCGCAGAACTAGCAAAACAGGTATTGCAGAAAAGAAAAAACCCAGCCGAGGCTGGGTTCCAATTTATGGCAGGGGTACAGGGATTCGAACCCCAGAATGGCGGGATCAAAACCCGCTGCCTTACCGCTTGGCTATACCCCTGCAGAACTGTTGTAGCTAAAATTGTGTAATTTGATGATTACACTGCCACTTCAATTAAATGGCAGGGGTACAGGGATTCGAACCCCAGAATGGCGGGATCAAAACCCGCTGCCTTACCGCTTGGCTATACCCCTGCAGAAACTGCAGAATTCTTACTTGCTTGGTGCGGAAAGAGAGACTCGAACTCTCACGCCTCGCGGCGCTGGAACCTAAATCCAGTGCGTCTACCAATTTCGCCATTTCCGCAAACACTGGACGAACAAATTAAGTGGTGGCTACAGCGGGAATCGAACCTGCGACCCCAGCATTATGAGTGCTGTGCTCTAACCAGCTGAGCTATGTAGCCACTATGTCTTAGTTGTCCTAAGCAAGTGGCGCGTATTATGCTCATCAGGCTTTTTTGCGTCAACCGTTTTTTTACCACATCTTTGTCTATTCGGTTTGTTTGCTGGTTTTCTATGCAAGTTGATGTCAACACAACCAGTTTTTTCGGTTTTTCCGCTCTGTACTTGGGCTTATACGACTGATGGGGTAGTATCGGTTTGTTATTAAAACTAAAAAATAAACTCCACAGCTATGGAGTCAGTAAGAGGAAAACCAATGTCCACAGATGTAAAACAGGCCCGTTGGCCACGGCAAATCCCCTTTATTATTGCCAGTGAAGCTTGTGAGCGTTTCAGCTTCTACGGTATGCGCAATATTTTAACGCCCTTTTTAATGACAGCTCTGCTGTTATCTATACCTGAAGAAATGCGCGCCTCTATGGCGAAAGAAGTGTTTCACTCCTTTGTGATTGGTGTGTACTTTTTCCCTTTATTAGGCGGCTGGTTGGCTGACCGTTACCTTGGCAAATACAACACCATTTTATGGCTGAGTATTGTGTACTGTATTGGTCATTTGTTTTTGGCCTTGTTTGAAACCAGTAAGGAAGGCTTTTACACCGGCTTGTTTTTAATAGCCCTGGGGTCGGGCGGCATTAAACCCTTAGTTTCGGCCTTTATGGGCGACCAGTTTGACCAGAGTAATAAAAAGCTGGCGCAAAAAGCTTTTGATATCTTCTATTTCACTATTAACTTCGGCTCCTTTTTTGCGTCCTTGCTGATGCCACTGACCTTAAAGCACTTTGGTGCTGCAGTGGCTTTTGGTATACCAGGCATACTGATGGCATTAGCCACTTTGTTTTTCTGGCTCGGCCGTAAACGTTATGTGCATATAGCGCCAGAGCCTAAAAACCCGCATAGCTTTTTAAAGGTAGTGAAAACCGCTTTATTCGCCAAAGAACAAGGCAAGGCCAATGGCGGTTTGTATCTGGCTTTGGTCGGTTTTGCTTTAGCGATTTTTAGTTTAAGCCAAACCCCAACTTTAGGTTTTGTCGCAGCTTTTTGTTTAGCTTTAGTGCTGGTGATGGGTTTTGGTGGTGCTGGTGCAGCTGTGCAATTGGAAAGAGCGCGGGGTGTGCACCCTGATATAGCCGTAGATGGTGTGCGTTCAGTGCTGCGTATTTTAATTTTGTTTGCGTTGGTTACACCCTTTTGGTCTTTGTTTGATCAAAAAGCCTCGACCTGGATTTTACAAGCCAATGATATGAGCAAACCCGACTGGTTTGAACCTGCCATGATGCAGGCGTTAAACCCGCTGCTGGTGATGCTGCTGATCCCTTTTAACCATATGGTACTTTATCCGCTTCTGGAGCGTTGTGGTGTGCGTATTACAGCGCTGCGCCGTATGGGGGCTGGTATTGCCTTTGCTGGTTTAAGCTGGATTGTAATTGGTTCGGTACAACTGGCGATGGACGGTGGCACTGTGATGTCTATTGTCTGGCAGGTATTGCCTTATGCGCTGCTGACTTTTGGCGAAGTATTGGTATCGGCTACAGGCTTAGAGTTTGCCTACAGCCAGGCACCTGCTGCCATGAAAGGCACCATTACCAGCTTCTGGCAGTTGTCGGTAACAGTAGGTAACTTATGGGTGCTGCTGGCGAATAGCAGTATTCGTAGTGAAACCGTATTGTCGCAAGTCGAAGCGACAGGCTTATCGGAAACCGCATTTTTAATGTTCTTCTTCGCAGGTTTTGCTTTAGTGGCAGCTGCTGTTTTTGCGCTTTATGCCCGAAGTTATACCATGTTGGATAACTATAGGGCTGCGGCTTAGTTCTGCTTGGCTATGAAAATCGGGGCAAGACGCAAGACTTGCCCCCGTTTTTCGTGCCCCCCAGCGTTTGTGGGTCAAGCGTTTACAACAGCAAGACGCAAATCATCAACCAAGCGTTTTCGACTGCTACGTTCATACTCAGCGGGTGAAAAGGGCATGCTGGAGCTAGCGTAGTCGTCAATCAGTTGGAGAAGTTCGCTTTTGGACATAGCTTCAGGTGATGGATTGCTGCCGTTTTCTGTTAGCTCTGTCAGTTGATGCTGAAGAACTTCTTTTCGGGCTATGCCGGTTCCGCTGGATGGATCGGCAATACATAGGCCAAAAGTGCCATTCAAAAAGTAGGGCAGGAAGTCCTGGATCTTTTTTTCAATAATTTCAGGCTCTTTGAAGTAGTCCTGTAAGCCAAGTTCCAGCTCATGGCTTAATACTGAGAACACCGCATCACGCTCTTGGCCTGGCGCGGCTTGATCTGCAATCTTGACCCATCTGCTGCATTCGGCACGAAAGTAATCGCCATAAATAGATTCTTCAGTCTCAATAACCCCAAAAACTGCGGAGCTTATAGTGTTTCCATTGCAAACGTAGGTAGGTTCCGGAACGGCTTTGGCGGCAATAAGCTGATCCAGACGTTCGACTGTGATGCCCAAAAGTGAAACGAAGGTTGGCTTATCAACGAAGTGTTTTCGCA
>NZ_JAJOYU010000079.1 GCF_021290985.1 Rheinheimera soli | reverse complement strand
ACCCAAATGGTCGTTGTGCACATAATACAATTGGTTGTTCAGAATATAACCCACCACCTGGCCATTAAAATAAATGTACTGTTTGCTGGTGCCTTCGGCTAACAACTGGCCTTGTGGGCTATAGATAAACCTCGTTTCAACACTACCGACTTTTTTATACACCCGCTGGCCCATCGCGTTGTATCTGTACTGAGCTGAACCTGCGCTCGCCATTCGGTTATCGTTGTTATAGCTGTACGTGATTGTACTGCCATCAAAGCGTTTTTCACTGGTGACATTACCGTTAGCGTCATAACCAAAAATTCTCGTTTGACCGCCTTTGGTCACTGAAGATAAACGGTTCGAGTTGGGTGCTATAGCGTAGGTTTCATTCACAGCTCCACTGCGGCTGGTTCTGTTACCCAACGCATCATAACCAAAACTATGATTGCCCAAACCACTGCTGCTAATGCCTGTTAAACGTTAAAAGCGAAAAACAGGGGTTAGGTATAAGACCAACCCCGTTTATGGCAGTCGATATTTGAAGTTACTTTTTTCTTAGTATTTCAGATAACGGCTTAATAACTACAAGGCCTAAAGTGACACCAAACACAATGATGTTTACTTTTTCAAGCCAGTGATAACCAGATGCGGACTCTACCTTAATATATTCATCTGCAAATCTATAGCCTATTGCAATCACGGCAGTGCTGAACAGGAAAAATGCGATTTTAAGTAGAAGCTCAACCTTATTTCTGGCAACCACAATGATCATCTCCGAAACGGTTATTTATGTCATTCAGTAGGTATACAGCTACCGCTTCATCTTGACACCAAACATGTTAAGCAGAGGTTTGATTACTAATGGAATTAGTAACAAGATAAATATGAATATAAGCACCTTTTGCAACCAAAAATCATGCTCCGGATAACGCTCTAAAAAGTAAAGCTCTAACCATTTGAACAGAGAACTTAATAGGGCGGTGACAATTAGCAACCAACAATAAAACATGATTGATTTAGTTTTATTTTGCACAGCCACAGTCCCCGTATTCTTTATTTAATTGATCCACAGTCCACTCTGTGCCTTGGCCTGCTAAACCACCTACAATACCTGAGAGTCCGCCTTTAACCATTGAAGCACCGCCCGATCGAGTCCAGTTGTTTCCACCATATTTACCGTAGTCAGGATGCAAAATACCACTAAGAAGACCACCAGATAAACCGCCAAGCCCTGTTCCTTCCCAACCAGATAATCCGCCTGTTGCCCCCCCAACAGTTGCTCCCCAGAAAGAAGCAGTTGGCCCACTGAGACCTCCAGAAATAGCCCCTGTCACAGCCCCGCCCGCAGAAGGCCCCCAGACATAACCAACAACACCGTTTATTGCACCCAGAGCGAGCGCTAACTTCGGATCTCTGACACTGATCAAAGCACTAGCAGTACCTCCAGCAAAACCAGAGAGCCCATTTTTTGCATCTTTCGATATACAGAACAGTCCATAAGGATCGGCATAACTCAGCGGATTTCCCCCAACATAGCCATAAGTATTCAACCCACCCGCCAAACCAATAGGGTCACTCTGCAAATAGCGCCCTAAAGTCGCA
>NZ_JAJOYU010000077.1 GCF_021290985.1 Rheinheimera soli | reverse complement strand
AAAAAATCTCAAAATTAAACTTGCGAAATAATAGTTATCGCAATAATATAATCGCAACTCGGGCCGAACAGCTGGTTCAACAGCAGTAAAACGACCGAATACAGAAGGTAAGAATAGGTCCGTAAGGACTGGCAGTAACAGCAGTAAAACCGGGTGAGTTCACCCATTTTTTTAAATCATACAGTTATCGCGATAATACATATCGCAAATAAATGAACTTAACAGAGGAATACATCATGCAAGTACTTTATAAAGCAGTAGCAACTTCAACTTCAGGTCGTGACGGTCGTTCAGTGTCTTCAGACGGCGTATTGGATGTGAAATTAAGCACTCCTAAAGAATTAGGTGGCGCAGGTGGTGCAGCCACTAACCCTGAGCAGTTATTTGCCGCTGGTTACTCAGCCTGTTTCTTAGGTGCCATTAAATATGTCGCTTCACAACAAAAAGTGCTGATTGCTAACGATGCAAAAATCACAGCTGAAGTGGGTATAGGTCAAATCCCAGGTGGTTTTGGTCTGGATATCGAACTGCAAATCAGCCTGCCAGGCTTAAGCTTGGAAGTAGCACAGGACTTAGTGACGAAAGCTCACCAGGTATGTCCTTACTCAAACGCAACTCGCGGCAATATTGATGTGCGTTTAGTCATTGTCAGCTAACAGCACTGAGCCAAACTCGAAACGAAGCCAAAGAAACTGAATTTTTTAACCATTAACGTATCGCGATAACAGTTAGATGAATAAGCATCCTGTTATCGCCACCCACTAACCGCTGAGGCGAGGAGATTCACATGAACACATTTCGTAAAGTTTTAGGTTTAACAGTCATTGCTTTAGGTATTAACAGTGCATTCGCCGCTGGTGGTCCTGCTCTTGATGTACAGGTTGAACAACAAACTCAGGGCTTTTTAAATGCTCTGGCTCAGGGCGGTGGTAAACCTTTAGAGCAACTGTCGCCTAAAGATGCCCGCGCCGTATTAACAGGTGCTCAGGCTGGTGCCAAATTACCAGCCGCTGATGTCAGTGAAAAAACCATCACGATTGATGGCAAACCATTAAAACTGGTGGTGGTTCGTCCTGCAGGCAGCAAAGGTGTATTACCCGCTTTTATGTTCTTCCACGGTGGTGGTTGGGTATTAGGCGATTTTCCAACCCATGAGCGTTTAATCCGTGATTTAGTCAGCCGCTCTGGTGCAGCAGCTGTTTATGTGGATTACACGCCATCACCAGAAGCCAAATACCCAACAGCTATTAATCAGGCCTATGCTGCAACGAAGTGGGTAGCAGAGCATGGCAAAGAGCTGAACATCGACAGCTCACGTTTGGCATTAGCAGGTAACAGTGTCGGTGGCAATATGGCGGCAGTAGTCGCCTTAAAAGCCAAAGAAGCTGGTACTCCTAAACTGAAATTCCAGTTGCTGTTATGGCCTGTGACAGATGCGAACTTTGAGAATAGCTCGTACAACCAATTTGCAGACGGCTACTTCCTGACCAAAAACATGATGCAGTGGTTCTGGGATAACTACACCACGAGCCCAGCACAACGTAACGAGATTTATGCATCACCACTGCGTGCAACCACAGAGCAGTTAAAAGGTTTACCGCCAACTTTAATTCAGACTGCGGGCTTAGATGTACTGCGTGACGAAGGTGAAGCTTATGCCAATAAACTGGATGCTGCTGGTGTGACAGTCACTTCAGTGCGCTACAACGGCATGATCCACGACTTTGGTTTGCTGAATGTGCTGTCTGATGTACCAGGTACACAAGCTGCACTGGACCAGGCTGGTCAGGCACTGAAAAAGCACCTGAACT
>NZ_JAJOYU010000076.1 GCF_021290985.1 Rheinheimera soli | reverse complement strand
GTTGAGGCTGTAGAAAAACCTCTTTTCACCCGATCAGGTTTGTGATCAAATAGCGTTGTCTGATTAAAAAATGGACAGCGCCTAATGCCTAAATTCATTCCATACGATTACAACCAAAGTGCGATGGTCGTGATTAATTATCTCGACCAATTGCAGCCTGGCACTTTTGAACATGCCATCCATTACTTGATTGATAACAAACTCGACCTGTCGATATTCCACAACAAGTACCAGAATGAAGACAACGGTCGCCCTGCGTATGACCCTGCGGTGCTGCTTAAAATCATTTTGTTTGCCTACTCCAAAGGCATCACGTCCAGCCGCGAGATCCAGTGGTGCTGCGAAACCAATATCATTTTTAAAGCGTTGTCGTGCGATACGGTGCCACACTTTACGACGATAGCGGCTTTTGTAAGTGGCTCATCGGGGCAAATTGCGCAGTTGTTTGAGCAGGTGTTGCTGGTATGCCATCAGCAGGGCTTATTGGGAAATGAACTGTTTGCTATAGACGGCTGCAAAATGCCGTCCAACGCCGCCAAAGAATGGTCCGGCACCTTAAAAGAACTCACTGCCAAACGAGATAAACTCAAACGACAAATTCGCTACCATTTGGAGCAACACAAGCAGTTGGATGAACAAGCCAATGCAGATGAAGTACGTAAAGCGCGACATCAACAAAGTATCGACACGTTGAATAAAGCGCATGACAAAATCACTGATTTTTTAAAGACCGCCAGTCCACGGATGGGCCAAGGTAAAAGAGTCAAGGAAGTAAAAAGTAACATCACTGACAATGAGTCCGCCAAAATGACCACCAGCAAAGGCACGATCCAAGGCTATAACGGCGTGGCGGCGGTGGATAAAAAGCACCAGATAATTGTCGATGCACAAGCCTTTGGTGAAGGGCAAGAACATCATACGTTGGTACCGATGCTGGAAAAGATAAAGCAGCGTTATAAAAGTATGGGCATCAGCGAGAATATCTTCGCCGGTAAAACCATCGTGACGGCTGATACCGGTTTTGCCAATGAAGCGAACAATAGCTACTTGTATCAACAGCAAATCAATGGCTATATCCCTGATAACCAGTTTAGAAAACGGGATCCGAAATTCAGTGACCAAAAGCAAAAGTATGGCAAGCGGCACCAGGATAAGGCGGTTGGACAAAAGGTTGTGATCCCAGCCAGCGCTTTTGAATTTGACCCAATAGCAATGAGCTGTATTTGCCCCTCGGGTTTGTTGCTGTCGAGCCGGGGGATCAGGCAGGAACCTGATGGCCAACAACGAGCGTTGTTTACAGGCAAGTTATTGCAGTGCCGCAGTTGTGATTTAAAAGAGCAATGCATGGAAAACCCAGAATCAGCCAATCATAGAAAAGGCAGCGGCCGACAGGTGTCATTTTTACTCAAAGCCAATGCACCGCCGAATTACACCGATTGGATGAAACAACGTGTCGATAGCGATGTGGGCAAACAGATATACAGCCATCGGATGTCAGTAGTAGAACCGGTGTTTGGCAATATCGGCACCAATAAAAGACTCAATCGGTTTAGCTTACGCGGCAAAACCAAGGTGCAAGGCCAATGGCAGTTGTATTGTATGGTACATAATCTGGAAAAAGTGAGTAGATACGGTAAGTTAGACTGCGGTTCACTAAAATAGGGCTGGATCAGGCTCGATATACCGAATGTTTAGATGAAGTTGCAGTAAATCAATCTTGTCTTGAAATTCCCGCCAAAAGTATGCAGAGTTGGTAACAAACAATAAACAGAATAGCCGAGTAGAAAAGCAGTGTTCTAAACAGGTTTTTCTACAGGCTCGTTA
>NZ_JAJOYU010000075.1 GCF_021290985.1 Rheinheimera soli | reverse complement strand
AGTGCGCCAGGCATGGCGCGTTGCGCGTAAGCGCAGCCAGATTGACTGTGGTAGTCAAACTGGTGACTTGGAGGTGTAAGTCCTCTACACACCCGGCAAGGGGAAGTGTTAGCTGAACGGCAAGGGTGTTCATCGTGAGATGAAATCTGAAGGAAGCTGAAAGCAAAATGCTGGCCTGACGAACAGGAAGCGGCTTAGGCGCTGTAGCAGGGTAAGGTGGCAAATATCACTAAAGCCCAATACTTGCACGGAATGCTACAACGTAAAGTCGACAGGTATAAGCAGGAAGGTCGCGCGAATTACCCTGGGAGGTCTGAACACCTGCCACAGTGCTACTGACATCGGGAGGTGTTGGGATGGAGGTTCAGAAGTCAGCCGAGGCCGTAGTAGTGCTTTTAACCGATAGCATGAAGGGCTGAACATAGTTAACCGTGATTAGGACAGTGGACCTCGATGTTGATTGATGATGCACAAGCGCAGGCGACTGCGGCCATGAACAGAGGACGCGAACAGAATTCGCCGGTGCTGATTGATGGTGTTGAAACCAACACGGCGGCCAGTGGGCGAACGAAAGCGGAAATGTCGTTAACGATAGATGCAGTGATAAGTCGCGAGAACCTGATGCTGGCGTATCAGCGGGTGGTGGAAAACAAAGGTGCGGCGGGGGTGGACAACCTCAGTGTGCTGGAGTTAAAACCATGGCTGAAACAGTATTGGCCGAGCGTCAAAAGTACACTGACGGCAGGCAGTTATCTGCCACGGGCAATCCGCAAAGTGGATATCCCAAAGCCAAATGGCGATGTGAGAACACTGGGCATCCCAACCGTGGCAGACCGATTGATTCAGCAAGCGATAGCACAGGCATTAACACCTTATGTAGAACCGACGTTCTCAAAATCCAGCTACGGCTTCAGACCCAACCGCAATGCGTGGCAAGCGGTGCGCCAAGCACAGCAGTTCATTCAAAGCGGCAAACGTTGGGTTGTGGATATGGACTTAGAGAAATTCTTTGACCGTGTGGACCACGACATTCTGATGTCGAGATTGGCACGGACTATCAAAGATGAGCGGCTCCTCAAACTCATCCGCCGTTATCTGGAAGCAGAAATGGTGGATGGAAAAGAGGTGATAAAACGCGATAAAGGCATGCCGCAAGGTGGCCCATTGTCGCCGCTGTTATCGAATATCCTGCTGGATGAACTGGACAAAGAACTGGAAAGGCGAGGCCACAGCTTCTGCCGCTACGCCGATGACTGCAACATTTATGTCAGCAGCCAAAAGGCGGGTGAACATCTGCTGAAAGACATCAGTGAATTCTTAGTGAAAACACTGAAACTTCAGGTGAATGTGCAAAAGAGTGCAGTGGCAAGACCATCAGAACGGAAGTTCCTTGGTTATAGCTTCACATGGCACAAAGTGGCCCGACTGAAAATTGCAGCCAGTAGCGTGGCGAGACTGAAAGAGAAAATCAGAACGCTCACCACAGGAAATGGTTCAAAATCAGTGGCAAAAGTTATCAGTGAACTGACACCGGTACTGCGCGGGTGGATAAGCTACTTCCGATTGACCGAAATCAAAGGTGTGCTGGAAGAGTTAGATGGCTGGATAAGGCGCAAACTACGTTGCCTCTACTGGCGACAATGGAAACGAGCTTTTACCCGAGCCAAACAACTGATGAAAGCAGGTCTGGATGAAATCAGAGCATGGAGTTCAGCTTGTAACCAACGGGGGCCGTGGTGGAACTCCGGTGCCAGCCATATGAATCAGGCTTTAAAGAAGAACGGGTTCGAGAGGCTGGGACTGGTATCACTGCTGGATTGTCACCGACAGTTCCAGTGTTAACATGAACCGCCGTATGCGG
>NZ_JAJOYU010000074.1 GCF_021290985.1 Rheinheimera soli | reverse complement strand
TCAAGATCTCTTTTCTGCCAATTTACCAAGCTGCCAACTGAAATACGAACACGAACAGGGAGGTTTTTCTGTAACCACGCTTTGTCGAACCGAAACAACCAAGAATAAATTCTTTCACCATCCTTCGTATCTCTAACTTCCTTTAGTGTTTTTGATTGAGCGATGAACTTTAACCACGCTTGTCGATAGTGCTGCACCCTTTCTGCTGCTTTACTATTTTTATAAACATTAACCTTGCGAATAGATTGGGTTACTGTTGCTGCCTCAGTAATTGCTTGTGCAAGAGAGTATGATGGGAATAGCGCCATGATACATACCAGATGGTGCAATGCAGAATAGTGGCGGCGTTGCTTACGAAAAAAATCTAATAGCCAGTTATTTTCTGCTGTTAAATCTAAGCCAATCTCAGCTAAAAACGCGTCTCCCCAGAATCGGGTAACGGCCTTTTTAATTTTCAGATGATCAGTCTTGCGCCCTACAAAAAAATGATGGTCAATTAATTGCCGAAGATAAAATACTGACCACTGTGCCGGAGCTACGTATGAAGTCTGTGTATTTAAAACATGCGAGAGGGTTGTTGCAAGCTTTAACAATGGGTTATCTGATTCTACATAGATCACCGGTAGGTTTTGATTTACAACCAGCTCGGAGGCATCTAAAAACCTATGTCGTCTCTCAGGAAGTAACTTAAAGCTATCCTGCAAAAGGCAGTGATGTTTTGGGCAGACCATGACACCTGGTAAATGAAATAGTCGACGCCAGTAGGAATAAGCCAGTTTTTGGTTATCCTCTTGAATGCAAACAGGGCAAAACCGGTAAAATCTTGGCCACTTAATGCTCGATGCGTTAATACCAATACTGGTCATAACATGGGACTTATCGCTTAATTTCAGGCTGTTTTGAACCACCTCAAGCCGTTCAGGCTCCACGAAAGAACGAAAAAACGGTAGTATTGAATGGTGTTCCATGATGTATTCAGCACTAACTGGCCAGATATGTCCAACCTGTAAGAGAAAATCTTGAAGATGCCCCTGCATTAACGCTGAAGGCACAATATTTCTTGAACCAAACAGCATGTTTAGAGCTGATTTATCGTCTCTTAGTCCTTGGCGCGAAACGAAACGCGCCAGAATACTTACCAGTAATTCATCTTCATGCGGCAACGGGAACTGGAAAATCATACCGAGTCTGACAAGGCATGATCGGTTGGATGACTTGCTAGCTATTCGGTTTCAGAACAACTAAGCGCTTCAATTAATTGCGTTTTTTGTTCAGCTGTTAAAGCAGCAACTAAAATAGCTATCTCAGCACTCTGAGCATCTTCGCAAAAAAAATAATTTAGCGGCACTTTCAACTCATCCGCCATTTTTTTTAACGTCTGAATATCAGGGACGTGTCTACCTTTTTCATAATGATTCATGCGGCCACTAGCTGAGCTTTCATCCGTACCGATTCTTATACCAAGCTCTCGCTGAGAGATACCGATTTTGTTTCTGGCCTGCTTAAGGCGCTCTGGGATTGGATTGATATGCAATTTTTATTCATCGTAAAACCCTCATACTTAGATTGTCTAAGTTTTGCTTATTTCTGTATACTTAGCAATCCTAAGCATGAGATTTTTTCGGAACCCGAAATGACCGACAAAACGATACCCATAAATAAAAAATTTAAAAACGTACTATTGGAAATTAAAGACAAGACCTTTAGCAGACTAGAGCTTATAAGCACCACTGAGCAACTGCTTCGGCTTACCAACATTCAGGCAAAACGCTTTGTTTCTAGAAACATCCACGTTCTGACATCACGCAAACTACTTGTCGCTATCGGTGGTAAAAACAACAGAGGCTATCGTATCACTCCTGAA
>NZ_JAJOYU010000073.1 GCF_021290985.1 Rheinheimera soli | reverse complement strand
CAGAAATAACGCTTGAGTTTACCTGCGGCTCGAAGCGACTGAAAGGATAGCTAATTGTTAGACGGCAAATTTTGTTCTTGCGCATCACTCTTTATTTTGGTTTTTAGTCCGGTAAATCCAAGGAACTACAGAAAGGATGAGTAAAGCTATAAGAGTGCTCAAGACGGCGGTCGTTTCCCGTCCCATTCCTGCAGCGACGCCGATTGCCGCTGTTACCCATATACTTGCCGCCGTCGTCAGCCCCCGAGTCTCTACTTCTCTATTTCCCATAATGATGGCTCCGGTGCCAAGAAACCCGACACCTGCAATCAGACCTTGCAATATCCGACTCAGATCTGCGCTTGATGCCCCTGCTTGTTGGGGAATGAGGACGAACAGTGCCGCCCCTATGGCAACCATCATGTGTGTTCGCACCCCCGCACTCTTGCCTTGCTGCTCCCGCTCGTATCCCAATAGGCCTCCAAGGGTTGCAGCAACGAGAAGACGCAGTGTGATACGTGTAACTTGCTCCGCATCCGGGACATCGGAGAATTCCGATAGCACTATATTCCATATCTCTTGCCACATTTCCATCGTCCTCGTTGTCACTTCTCGTTTTTCGGTACTTCATCTAGGCTCTTCACAAGGCCGAACCTAACGCAAAGTTTGGGGCGCCTTGCGCACCTATGCTCGTAATACCTATCACCAGCATAGCTTTTATCCTTTACTCAAAGAACCAGCAAGACGCAAATGCTATTGCCTTCTTTTATGAATTTTACTCAGAAGAAGTTAACCTTTAATCCACGCTAAATCAATTGCTTCCAAGCGTACATCATTTCGCTAAGTAAGCGCTCTAGCGGTTTCGCGCCCGCAAGACCGTGGTTAAAAACTTAATAAGAAATGCTAAACGTTAAATCAGCTTATACTGTTGATGGATAGTGCAGGTGTTTGGGAGATTTATTCGTGGATTAACTAAAACCTGCAATTCAGTAACAGCCAAAGTCAATGTCCGTTTTTGGCACACTGTGACGATCTTCACTAAGAGCGAAAAGCGGAAATTTCTCTATGCATCATAGTGATCATTAGAAAGTCGGCTTTCACCACAATAGCAGATATCTAAGGTTGCACTGACTTATTAGGCGCAGAGTCCTGAGTTAATTTAATCATATTTATCGATTTGGTGACGGGAGATAATCCCCCGCTCTTTTCTTACTTGCTTGAAACACACTGCATTACTTTACACAGGCGGTATAGTTTTTGCCCTCTGCAATACCACTTTCAATCAGCTGCTGCATCTCTGCATTAGAAATGCTCTCTAATAACTTATCCATCACCCCCTGAGCGCTGCTGGCAGAAGATGCATCAACAAGGCATGCGTAAATGTTTGAAATTCTCCCTTTAATCTCTTCAACTGCTACGGGGTTGTTAAAATCAACCTGACTTGCATCATTGATTGCCGCTGTCAATTGCGACACAAGTTGAGGAGTATTCTTGAATAGCTCACTATTGAGCCCTTCAATATCTAGCTTCTCAATTTTTGATTGAAGCGACTCCACTTTCTGATTGGCCGTCTCCTGCGCTTTATCAATCATTTGATTGGCGCTATCACAACCTGAGAGCAGGATAGCTAAGCCAAGTATTAATACCGATTTTCTCATGTTAACCTCTTCTACACGACGCTGCTTGTCAGCGTTCTTGATGACTTGTATTTGGTTAGCGGACACCGCGCATGTAAAAGACGTTGTCCACATTCAGGATTAAAGACTGAACCGAATACCCAGATAGACACTTCGCTCGGGTGCAGGTTCAATGCCATCAGTCCGAACTCGACGGTAATAATTTTCGTCCAGCACATTATTAATGCCGGCAAATATAGACAATTGCTGAATCAATTGATACTCCGTACTTAGATCAAGCACCTGATAAGCAGGTATTGGGGCTTCGATTAAATTATCTGCACTACCTCTGGGTAAATTTGAATCTTGCCAATATTCTCCTCAACGGCTGTAATACTGAACGTTCGTGGCTATAGATAAGGCCTGCTCGAACTTAGTAATCCGGGGCGAACGAGACCATAAT
>NZ_JAJOYU010000072.1 GCF_021290985.1 Rheinheimera soli | reverse complement strand
GACATTCCTTGACTCAAAATCGATATCTTTAACTCTTAGCATTAATAGTTCTGCTTTCCTTAGCCCACAACCATATAAAAGCGAAAACATCAGTTTATAGCTACCGGATAGCTGATTGATGATACTCATTGCTTCGTTATGAGATAAGACGGATGGAACCCGTTTAGGTGCGCGTGCTTTTATCGTATCAGGTAGTAAAGTAAGTTCTCTGAAGTATATGTTTATACATGAAGACGATAGCGCAAAGCGCCAAGTTTTGAGTAGACGCCGTAACTTGTCGGTTTACGGCTAAATATGTCAAGAAATTAGTTACCTCTTGTTCCCCCATGTTCTTAGGATGCTGTTTTTTGTTAAACAAAATGAAGCGTTTTATCCAAAGTAAATAGGTTTTTTCAGTCTGAATTGAGTAATGCTTGGTTCGCATAACCTGTCTGATGCTTTCAAGGAAAGGTGAACGAGTCATGTAAGCTCCTTTGTTGATTATCGAGTGTGTTACTGAGACTTCTCAGTAACACCTGATGATAAGGAGGCTAAATCAAGATAAGACATTGATATTAATAATATTACCCCGTTTTGGGGTGGAGACATTACTGAGAAGTCTCAGTAATGTCGTAAATTAAAAGTAAATTAAGTCCTTAACTAGCTTCTTAAGTTATTGATCTTCAGTAAACTCATAGGTATAAATTTGTTTTGCCTTTCGGATGTTACTGAGAGGTCTACATAATAACTGTTAGCGACTCATAGCAAATAATAGATTTAGTTCAAATTTTAACCGCAATAACACTATAGGAGTGAAACCATGAAAACAAAGATTCTAATTACTCTAGCTGCGGCGATAGCCTTACCACTCAACGCTCTTGCTAAAGATAGCTATTCTGGTGGTCATGCAATGGTTTCAGATGAAGTCATTGCACATCAACGCGAGAATTTGGAGAAAAATACCGATGGAAAGGGTTTTGGGCCACAATCTCCAAGGGATATTGACTCGATTGTAGGTGGCAATACGGTTTCGTTCGGTACAGCACCAGAATACACGGCTATGAACTTGTGCAACATTCATTTCCACAAGAATGCCGAGCACAAAGGCGGTGAATTTACCAAATACGCAGGTAATGGTGATGGTCATGGTTATCAATCAGGTTTCAAATATTCCGGTACTCTTTCCAAGACCGAGTTAAGCCCTCTTGATCATGAGGTTTGCCCTAGTGAACATGGTGGACTGCAGTCTGGAGACACAATCGAAGTGCATTATGTTCACTCGTCCGCCCAAGTAAAGCCTGGCCCAACCTTAGGTGCATGTCTGAGCGAAGCCATCAAGAACCCGCAATTACGAGTTGAAACTCAAGTCTATGTCTTGGTGAATGATTCTAATGCCTTGGATTTCACGAAACTGGCAGCCCATGGCGAGAAGAATGGTTTTCAGCAAGCCTTGGGTATTCCAAGTAATACTGGAAACCCGATTCAATACACAGGTTCTACGACTGGCCCAAGTTACAACGAACAAGGCTCTCCTTTCCAAGTCTCTTGGAGCGTTCGCCCTAAAGTTGCTAAGGTTAATATCAGCTCTGTGGGCGAGTGGTGTAAAGGAAATGTCTTCAACGAAGATCATGCTCATGGCGTAAGAAACCTAGTTAAAAACCCAAAGCTCATTTCCAAGATTAAGCACTGATCGCCAATCAAGAACAGAATGCGCTAACAATACGTGCCAGTCGGACAGTTTGTTCCGTGGCTTTTTTGTGTTTTCGCTACGCTGTAACACAAAACACCACTCCTCAAACTGCCGCTGCACTCTGCGTTATGAGGTGAAAACAATTGCGTAACCACAACCTCTTGTTGTTCATCGCAGGGTTAGCTGCTCCGGCTTTGTTACTATTGCTTAAAGTTGATATGTCACCGTTCACATTGTTTTTATGGCCAACAGGGTTTTTCTTGTTGGTTCTCGGTGGTCAATTAATTGGTGCTGGTGACTACGTTTTTGTTGGGGTGATCATCTTACTAAATGGCGGTTTTTATCTCGTATTAGGTAATATTTTAAGGTTGGCTTATGCCAGGTTTTTTAAATCAACATTGGTGTAATTCAACACCTCATAACAAGACGCATCACTCGCGGCCTGCGGCCGCTGGGACGTCAACCCGCTGCGCGGCTCGCCGCCCGTGT
>NZ_JAJOYU010000071.1 GCF_021290985.1 Rheinheimera soli | reverse complement strand
TCTGCGTAAGCGGCAGTTGCTTGCCTGGCAGCAAGACGACAATGACGGCTTTGTAGAATTAACACCGCACGGCATGATGCTTTGCCAGCCGATACTGCTCAGAAAGCGGGATATTGAACTGCATCTGCCTGCTGGCACCGATGCCGTATGGCTCGCCACCTTGCTCAGGGCGATGTCGTGATGAAGATGTTTATCGATGTGCCAAAAATCTATCTGCACAAACAGCCTGTCGATTTTAGAAAATCCATCAATGGCTTGTCGCTGTTGGTTGAGCAGGAAATGCAGTTGTCGCCCTTTAGCGGTGCTTTGTTTGTGTTCTGCAATCAGCAGCGTTCGCGCTTAAAAGTGCTGTACTGGGACCAGACAGGCTTCTGCCTGTGGTACAAACGACTGGAAAAAGATAAATTCCGCTGGCCACGTCTGATGTCGGGTAAGGTGCTGTCGATTAGCGAGCAGCAGTGGCACTGGCTGTTGCAAGGCATTGATATCCAAAAGCTAACCCCGCATCAGCCGCTGAGTTACCAAAGTGTGGGCTGATATGCAGATCAGCTATAAATCCTTTGGATCGCAGATGAAACAATCTAAATCAGGACAAGCACTTAGCCAAACAGACCGTTACAATAACGGCCATGAAAAAAACGCCTGCCGAATTACCTGATGATGTCGAAACGCTCAAGCGAATGTTACTGGAGCGGGATAAGCGCATCGCCAAATTAGAAACGCTCACTCAAAAGTTGACTGAGCGGGTACAGCGCTTTGAAGAAGTCCTGAACCTTGCGCAGCACAAGCGATTTAGTCCCAGCAGCGAAACTTACGAAGGCGATGGTCAGGTCTTTAACGAAGCGGAGCAAGTCGCTGAAACTGAAGCACAACAGCCCTCAGAAGCGCAAACGCCAGCCGACGAAACAACAGAGAAACAGCCCGCCAAGCCTCGGCGCCCACGTATTGCACCAGAGCTGCCACGTAGTGAAGTGCTGCACGATATCGACAGCAAAACCTGCGCCTGTTGCGGGAATGAATTGCATCGGATGGGTGAGGAAGTCAGCGAGCAGATTGAGTTTATCCCTGCCGAAATCCGAGTGATAAAGCATGTGCGTCCAAAATACAGCTGCCGCACCTGTGAACGTGAAGGCACAGAAGTGGCAATACAGATTGCCGATGTCCCTGACACGCTCTTCCCCAAAAGCATGGCAACCCCCAGCTTAGTGGCCCAAATCATCAGCGCCAAAATGCATTATGGCTTGCCGCTGTACCGGCAGGAAAAAATGTTTAGCGAGGCAGGTATTGAACTGAATCGCCAGACCATGAGCCGCTGGCTGATAAACTGTGCCGACAAGCTGGAGCCGTTGTTAGCGCTGATGAAAACGGAGCTGTTAAAGCAATCAGTGTTGTGGGCTGATGAGACTACATTAGATGTGTTGGAGGTGGATAAAAGCACCTGTTACATGTGGGTGTACGGCTGTGGCGTCGAAGGTTCAGCAGGTCCAAAACTGGTGCTGTTCGACTACCAGGATGGTCGCAGCGGAGCGCATGCTGTGCAGTTCCTTGCTGGTTACACTGGCTACCTGCAAGTCGATGGCTATGCCGGTTATGAACAAACCCCGGCCACCTTAGCCGGTTGTTGGGCACATGCGCGTCGTAAGTTTATCGAAGCGCAGCAGGCGCAAGGCAAAGGTAAAACCGGTAAAGCTGACTGGGCAATCAACCAAATCCAGAAGTTGTATGCATTGGAGAGCAAACTGAAAAACCAATCGTTCGATGTCAAACAGCAGCAACGTCAACAGCTTGCCGCACCACTTCTGAAACAACTCTGGGACTGGCTGGAAAAATCCAAAGACACCATCCCCAAAGAAAGTCTGGTCAGCAAAGCCATCAGCTACACACAGAAGCAGTGGCCGAAGTTGATACGCTATCTGGACGATGGGCAGCTGAACATCGACAACAACAGAGCCGAGCGGGCAGTGAAGCCGTTCGTTATCGGTCGAAAAGCCTGGCTGTTTGCCAACACAAAAACCGGAGCCAAAGCCAGTGCTACGCTATACAGCTTGGTCGAAACCGCAAAAATCAACGGCTTAGAGCCTTATCACTATCTAACGCAGTTGTTTGAACAACTACCAACAGCAAACACGCCTGAAGCATTAGCTAAACTACTGCCGTACTAAACGGAACAACAACCAGACCGCAAGGTGTGGTTGTTGTTACGCTTAC
>NZ_JAJOYU010000070.1 GCF_021290985.1 Rheinheimera soli | reverse complement strand
CAAAGAAAAAGGCCACAGCACACAAAGCTGTGGCCTTTTTTGTTCTAGTGCTGTGTTAGTGCAGTTTAAACTGCCCCGTAATAGTTTTCAGTTGCTGCGCTGCCTGATTCAACAGATTAGACTCCGTATTTAACTCAGTGGTATGGGACGCCGTACTATCTATCAATTGCGTAATACGATGAATATTCAGATTAATATCCTCTGCTACGATGCCTTGCTGCTGCGTTGCGACTACAATAGCTGCACTTTGTTGCTGTACCACTTCAATGGCCTGCCCTATAGCATCCAATGCACTTTGCATAGAAGTCGCACGCTCTTTGCTTAGCTTCGTTTGCTCACGCCCTTGTTGCATCTTCGCTTCAGCATCTTTGGCAATAGCCTGCAGCTTTTCAACCATAGTACGGATATGACCTGTGCTCTCACTGGTTCTGCCCGCAAGAGAACGAACTTCATCAGCTACAACAGCAAAACCACGGCCTTGTTCGCCCGCCCTTGCGGCTTCAATAGCTGCGTTAAGCGCAAGTAAATTAGTTTGGTCTGCTATGGCTTTAATCACATCCACCACAGCACCAATATTTTCAGACTCTTTTGCCAATCCAGCGACCACATCCACAGCATCTGTCATAGTATCCGCCAACAGACTCATATCCTTCACAGCGGCCTGAGATAACGAAGCACCCTCTATGCCTCGTTGCTGAGCTTGAGACGCAGCAGAGCTGGTTTGCTGTGCGTTGTGACTGATTTCCTGCACTGTGGCTGACATTTCAGTTACTGCGGCAGAAACAGCGTCAATTTGCAGCTTGTTGCTCTGAATTTCAGCGTCTGTCTGACCTGCCACTTTATTTAATTTTTGACTCGATTGATGCACCAAAGCAGACTGCTCTGAGGTGCGTTGCAAAGAGTTTCTTAACTTACTGATAAAGGTATTAAAATGCTGAGCCAAAACCCCCACCTCATCAGAACTTTGAATAGCCAGAGTGCGGGTTAAATCACCTTCGCCACTGGCAATATCTTTCATCGCCTCGGTTAAATCTGATAGAGGGCGAATAATACGTTGTGTGGTCAGTACAACAACCAGCGTAATCACTGCCAGCATTAACAAGGTTAAGAATAAAGCCCAGCCGGTGGCTTGTTGCACGGGAGTTTCAATCAATTCAGCCGGGATCAGCAACCCCACCAGCCAGTTCATTTTAGGAAAATCCAGACTGACAGGCTGATACGACACATAATAACTTTTGCCTGACAAACTAACTTTGGCAAAACCGGACTTTTGCTCTTTGGCCGCTTGTGCCAATGTGCTGAAACCGGAAGTATCGGCGATATTTTTATCTAACATCTCCAGCGGATCATTGGCTTTGATCTCAAGACCTGCAGCTTTTGAGAAATGCACGACCTGCCCCACGCTATCGAGCAAAAAAGGCAAACCTTCGCCCTGATAACGAATACGTTCCACTTGCTCACCAAGCTTATCCAAATGCAGATCCAGACCACCTACCCCCAATAAAGTCCCATCGGGCAAATACACTGGTCCCTCAACCACTGCAGACACAATACCAGTAGTGAAATCAGCAGAAGGTGAACCAACAAAAAACTTATTATGTTCAAGGCTTAACTTGTACCAGGGACGCTGGGTTGCAAAGTAGCCTTTGCTGACATCCCCTGCATCCGGACCTTCTTTGTCTACACCAGTTCTGGAGTTTTCCCTGAAGTATTCAGCACTGCGATCCAGTGCAAAAAAGGCTGACAGTATATTTGGATCCCGCTCACTGATCTTAATAAAACTGTTATTGATATCCTGATAACCAGGCACTGAGTTCAATTCAGTATTGCGGCCTGGATAAGCTTTAAACCAGGCTTGAAACTGCGGCGCTTCCAGAAAAGTACGGGCAACCTGAGCGTACTCGGCAAAAAATTTGCCTATATTCACCGACTCAGTTGTAACCAATGAGTCAACTTCTGCCTGAACTTGCTGGCGTGTCAGTTGGCTTAAATGGTTCACAGTAAAAAGCGCAGAGAGCACTAACAGCACAGCCACCGAGCCACCTACCGCCATTAATAGTTTTTGTTTTATGGATAGATTTTTAATGTAAGACATCTTAGCCCCCGAATAGATACAACATCATAAAAACATAAAGCAGCTGGTTTTACCATTGAATTTACTTTGATGAATAAGTGAAATTAATCAATGATTTAGATGTATCAGATTGGTGCGTATTAATGAGTTATTTTGGTGCAGCCGGGTGATTTTGGGGAGGGGTTAGTTTTTGTAGGGTCCTCCCTTGTGGGTGGCCGTGTTTGATTTTTGTTGGATTGTTGAGCGGGTTTTGGTGTTGGTTTGAGCGGATTGGTTCGTCATTCAAGCAGAATGGTTCTGAATAATGTGAAAAGCAGAACGGTTCTGAATTTGGGGCTGTGAACTGTAGGGGCACCCCTTGTGGGCGCCCGTTTGGAATGCGAAGAGCGGATTGGTGTTGAATTTGGGGCGGTGAACTACTTTAACAGCAGATTGGTGTTGAATTCAGGGCT
>NZ_JAJOYU010000007.1 GCF_021290985.1 Rheinheimera soli | reverse complement strand
ACGAATGTAATCTTACCTTCAAAAGATTAATGCACGCAGATAAACCGCCGTCGCTGTCCTGCTTTCTTTTCGGTTATTTCTGCACCGATTAGTTCTAGGCAATAGCAATAAACTAAGGTGGTAATGAAGGAGAGTGTTCCGGATTGATCTTAAACTTGCAGTGTCACTCCTTAGTGCCGAAACCATCTCCGGCAACTAAGGAACAACCTTGAATTGCAACTCAGCCATCAGCGGATAATGCCACGGCTGGAGTTGGCGATAAAATCAGTGAAGGCTTTGACTTCCGGGAATTCTGCAGATTTTTCTGCCAGAGCATCCAAAGCTTCCTGCACTGTTAAGCCTTTACGGTAGACTTCTTTATAAGCACGGCGTACTTCTAAAATAGCGTCGGCACTAAAGCCACGGCGTTTTAAACCTTCGACATTTAAACCTGCTGGTACAGCATGTGAGCCGTGAGCCATCAGGTATGGAGGTACGTCTTTGACCACTATAGAACCACCGCCAATAAAGGCATGAGCGCCTATATGGCAGAACTGATGGATACCTGTCATGCCACCTAAAATAGCCCAATCTCCAACATGTACATGACCAGCAGACTGAGCGCCGCTGGCAAATATCACGTTATCGCCAATCACGCAGTCGTGAGCGACATGGGTATTGTTCATAAAGAGGTTATTCGAGCCAATGCGGGTGATACCTTTATCCTGAACAGTACCACGATGCACAGTACAGTTTTCACGGAATACATTGTTGTCACCAATGACTAGTTCTGTCGGCTCGCCGTTGTATTTTTTGTCCTGACAATCTTCACCTATGCTGGTGAACTGGTAAAAGTGATTGCCTTTGCCCATGACGGTTGGGCCTTTCAGCACCACATGAGATTCAAGCACTGTGTCATCGCCAATCACCACGTTAGCGGCAATATAACAAAATGGTCCAACTTTGACGTTTTGACCAAGTACGGCACCGGGTTCTATCACAGCGGTAGGATGGATCATATTAAAGCTCTCTTCTGGCACACATCAGTTCAGCACAACAAACGACCTGGCCATCCACTTTGGCTTCACCATAAAACTTCCACAAATTACGGCGTTCTTTTAAAAATTTCACTTCCAGCACCATTTGATCACCTGGAACTACTGGCTTTTTAAAACGAGCTTCGTCTATAGCAGCAAATAAATACAGCTCGTTTTCAGAGCGTTCTGTCACCGTCTTAAAACCTAAAATGCCTGTTGCCTGAGCCAGCGCTTCCAGAATTAACACGCCAGGAAAAATAGGCATATTAGGGAAGTGACCGGTAAAAATCGGCTCGTTGATAGTGACATTTTTAATAGCAGTTAAAGATTCGCCAGGTGTGTAATCCAATACTCTGTCGATCATTAAAAATGGATAGCGGTGTGGCAGCAAGGCCATGATTTCCTGTATTTCAAGGATATTCAATTGGTTAGCCAAAGTGAACCTCTTATATTTTATTCGTCTTTTGAAGGCGGCAGGGAAAAAGCGGCCATTTGCTGCTCAAGTTCCCGTAATTTTTGATACATCTGGTCCAGTTGACGAAACCGGACACTATTTTTCCGCCATTCCAGATTAGTGCTGGCCGGAGTACCGGATGAATAGATACCTTTTTCGGTAATAGATTTAATGATCATCGACATGCCAGTGATTTGCACACCGTCACAAATCTCCATATGACCATTAATAGCGCAGGCGCCACCGATAATACAATACTTGCCAATTTTAGTGCTGCCGGCCACTACTGTGCAACCTGCAATAGCTGTATGGTCACCTATTTGTACGTTGTGAGCAATTTGTACCTGATTGTCTAGAATCACGTTTTTGCCAATGACAGTATCGCCTAAAGCACCACGATCTATGGTGGTATTGGCGCCTACTTCTGTATCGTCACCTATGATGACAGTACCGACCTGAGGAATTTTCAACCAGCGGCCACGTTCATTGGCAAAACCAAAACCGTCAGCTCCTATCACAGCACCGCTGTGTACCAGACAGTTTTTACCAAGCCGTACACCGTGGTAAAAGGTGACGTTAGGCCAGATTTTACAGCCATCCGCTATCTGGACCTGTTGACCAATAAAGCAACCGGCGCCAATTTGTACGTTTTCACCAATGACGGCACCAGCGGAAATCACCACGTTGGGGCCTATCACAACTGAATCAGGCACAGTAGCTGAAGGGTCTATCACTATATTCTGCCCCCGCCCATAAGCGGCAGCAGGTGTGGAATCTAATAACTGAGCTATTTTGGCAAAAGCCACATAAGGGTCATTCACTATCAGTGCATTGACCGGACAATAGCTTTGATCCTCAGCTTTAATCAGCACAGCACCGGCTTGAGTCGATTGCAAAAATTTACGGTATTTGCTGTTGGATAAAAAGCTGATCTGATGGCTTGTCGCATCTTCCAAAGTACCAACGGCACTAATCAGTGCCGTGGCGTCTCCAACTAGCTGAGCATTTAACTGCTCAGCTATAAAAGCTAAAGTAAGCTTCGCCATTATTTGGCTTTGCTCACCTGAGCTACAACAGCATTAGAGATGTCATATTCAGGTTTAACAAACACACCAGCCTGAGCACTTAAGATCAGGTCGTAGTTGTCTTTTTTCGCTAGAGCATCAATGGCAGTTTTTACTAAAGCCATTAGCTTGTTACGCTCTTCAGCCTGACGATTACGGTAATCTTCATCCAAAGGACGAGCTAACTGCTCGTAGCTACGCATTTGCTTTTCCATTTCAGCTTGCAGAGTTTTTTTCTGCTGATCGTTCATGGTCGCGCCATCACGCTTTAATTTTTCCTGATTAAAAGCGATGTCTTTTTCCAGCTTTTGCACTTCAGCAATACGGCCTTCAAACTCAGCTTTTAATGTATTTTGAATAGTAGTGGTCTGAGGTAACTGAGCAACAATAGCTTGCACGTCCACTAAACCAATTTTCATTTCTTTTGCTGCAGCAGTACCGGCCATTAACAGGCCAGCCATTAATACCAATGCAGTTTTTGCTAAGCTTTGCTTAAACATGTGTTTCCCTTTCCCATAAAATTAGAATGTAGTACCAATATTGAAACTAAAGTTCTCTTGCTCATCACCCTCTTCTTTGCGGATGATTTTCGCCAAACTAAATGTCAATGGACCCATAGGTGAGATCCATTGTAAAGACACACCAGCCGAAACACGAATTAAGCCAGCGTCAGAGTAATCAAGCAGCGGAGGGCTGTTGAACCCCTGACTAGAACCTGGACTTAAGTTGTCGTAACGACTGAGGTCAAACTCTGTGTCCCAGACGTTACCCGCATCCACAAATAAGCTGGTGCGTATCTGGTTCACATAATCCTCACCAACAAAAGGTGTTGGTGTGATTAATTCAAGGGTAGCAATAGCCATCGCATTACCACCCGTTGATCGTGGTGACACTAAATAAGTGTCAAAACTCGGATCAGTAGGAAGTGAACCTGAGCCACCTATTGGACTAGGCAAGCCAGGCACTTGGGTCGCAGTACGATAAATCGCATGCGGACCTATAATACGCGCTTCAAAGCCACGTAAGTTCTGGCCACCAGCATAGAAGTTATCGGTGAACGGCAAGGTGTAGTCGTAGCCGTCTTTATCACCATAACCATTACCGTAACCTACTTCCAGTTTACTTAAGAATGACCAGCGGTGATCATTGCTCAGCGGAATATACTTACGGGCATTAAAGGTGGTTTTGTAATACTGCAAATCTGAATTTGGTGTGGTAATACGGCCACTCAGTACCATTTCATGACCAGCAGTTGGGAATAAGCCGCGGTTTAACGTGCTTTGGATCCAACTGGCAACCAACTCATAGTTAGTAAACTTATAACCACCATCCGGGTCATTTTTATCCATCAACACTGCTCTGAAATGACGCAACTGGTCGTATTCAGACAAGGAGTTGATTTCGTTCACCGCATAGTTGGTACCGAAGTTCAATCTGTTGTATTCATTGATTGGATAACCAACGGAAGCACCAAAACCATAACGTTTCTGCTTATAGGCTTCTAAGTTAGACGACAAACTTGAATAGTCAGTATCTGAGTAGAACACCTGCCCACCCAGGCTGATCGCATCCAAGGTGAAATACGGGTCGGTAACAGAAAACTGAATTTGTTTGTTGTATTTGTTGGTACTTAAATTGACACCTGCAGAGTTGCCAGTACCGAAGAAGTTTTGCTGCTCGACGCCAATCTGGAAGGACAAGCCCTGGAAGTCGCCGTAAGAAATACCGGCATTAAAGTTACCTGAAGGCTGTTCTTTAATTTTGTAGGTGACATCAACTTTGTCATCAACACCTGGTATTTCTTTGGTTTCAAAGTCAACTTTTTCAATGTAAGACAGACGCTGAATACGGTCTTTTGACAATTCCAGCGCATCATTGGATAACCAGGCGCCTTCCATTTGTCGGATTTCACGACGTATAACTTCATCTTTGGTTGAAGCATTACCTGTCACGTCAAGACGACGAACATAAACACGTTTACCCGGGTCGACACTGATGGTCAATGCTACTTCTTTGGTATCGTCTTTGATATTCGGAATGGTACGGACTTTAGAGTTGGCATAACCAAAACGAGCCAGTAACTTGGCAATACTCTCTTCGGTGTAAGTCACCAGAGCACCGTTATACAGTTGACCTGCTTTTAACGGTAATAACGCCTTGATAAAAGCGTCCTGACCAATTAAATCACCGACAAAATCAACATCAGTAATAGTGTATTGCTCACCTTCGGTCACGTTCAGAGTCACGTAAACTGAAGTTTTATCTGTGCTGACAGACACCTGATTGGCATCAATGTTAAAACGCAGGTAACCACGGTCTAAGTAGTAGCTACGAATTTTTTCAAAGTCGCCTTGTAAGGTTTGTTTCTGGTAACGATCAGAAGCCAGGAAACGCCACCAGGGCAAGTCATACAGTGATTCAATATTTTTCAGCAACTCTTCGTCACCGAATATTTCGTTACCGACAATATTGATCTGACGAACAGAAGCGGCATCACCTTCTTCAAATTCGATTTTCAGGTTCACCCTGTTGCGAGGCAGGTAGGTGACCTTCATTTCAACTTGAGCGTTGTATTTACCTACACCGTGGTAGAACTCTGTTAAACCAGTTTCAACTTCCTTGATCACTGTTTTATCTAAAGGCTCACCAATAATAATTTTTTGATCAGCTAAACTTTCGTTCAGCTGTTCTTCTTTGATGTCTTTATTACCATCAAACTCGATACTGTTGATGGTTGGACGCTCTTTTAAGCGATAGATGATGGTGTTGCCATCACGAAATACCTGAATGTCGTCGAAGTGCCCTGCCGCATACAGACTTTTGATACTGCGCGATAAGGAGGCTTCTGTGATGGTATCGCCGATATTAAACGGCAAATTATTTAATGCTGCACCAAGCGCAACACGCTGCAAGCCTTCAACCTGAATGTCTTGCACTGTAAATGATTGTTCAGCGAGCACCGAGTTACTTAAACCAGCAAGTAACATCGCAGCTACTAATCGTTTAATTGTCATTGTTTTGGACTACTTTTGATTAGTTTATTACAAACGAGAAATATCGTTGAGCAGCGCAATTCCCATTAATGTCAGCAGCAACAGAGCTCCGATCCGGAAACCCAGCTCCTGCGCCTTCTCAGAGACAGGTTTGCCGCGTATTAGTTCCAGCACAAGATACATTAAATGACCACCATCCAAAATAGGCAGAGGCAGTAAATTTATCACCCCAAGGTTGACACTAATCAGTGCTAAAAAGGAGATAAAGGCGATCAGGCCAATATCTGCGCTGCTTCCAGCGCCTTGCGCTATCGAAATTGGCCCGCTTAAATGTTTGACAGAAATATCACCAAAAATGAATTTTCCAATCATTGAGAAGCTTAATCGCACCAATTGCCAAGTCTTTTCTACCCCAACCCAAGCCGCCTGTACAGGGCCATACTGCTGAGTGAACAATAAATGCTCAGGCCAGGGCAATACTTTTGGACTGACACCAAGGTAGCCCTGATGAAAACCATCCGCAGTTTCGCGGCTTTGCGGCGTCACCAGAATATCCATCGCTTGTCCAGCACGCTCAATACCAAACAGCAGTGGCCGTTCTGCGCTGTTTTGTACTAATGCAACCACAGCATTCCAATCAGCTACAGTTTTGCCATCGACGGAAAGCAACTTATCCCCCAACTGCAAGCCCGCTGCTTCTGCCGCTGAACCAGCCTGAATTTGACTGATTTCATTTAAAACTTCTGGACGTAGCGGCTCTAAGCCTAAACTGCCAAATACGCTTTGTTTATCCGGATCAAATACCCATTCGGTTAAATCCAGCTGATAACTTTGGTCGCTGCCTTCCAGTTGCTGCACTGTAATATCTACAGCAGGACTGCCGACTTGCTCAACCAGCAATAAGCTGATGGCACGCCAGTCTTCGGCCGGTTCTCCGTTGATAGCAGTGATCTGCGCATTTGAAGGCACACCAGCTTTAGCCGCGATAGATTCTGCCGTCACCTGCCCTATCACAGGTTTAATATTGGGCACGCCTATCAGGTACATCCCCCACAGCAGCAGAATAGCGAACAGGAAGTTGGCGATTGGACCAGCCGCAATAATAGCCATACGTTGCCAGACAGTTTTGCTGTTAAAGCTCAGATCTTTATGCTGTGGCAATACAGGATCGACCCGCTCATCCAGCATGCGAACATAACCGCCTAAAGGGATCATCGCAATCACAAACTCTGTGCCTTGTTTATCACGCCAGCTGTAAAGCGCTTTACCAAAACCTATAGAAAAACGTTTGACCAGTACATTGTTTTTACGTGCCACCCAAAAATGGCCAAACTCATGCACAGTGACCAGCAGGCCAATAGCGACCACAAAACTAATTAAATTCCAGACAAAACCCGACATTAACTCACCTTTCTCAATTGGTCTTGCATGAACATTCTGGCCTCTTGGTCCAGAGCCAGAATGCTTTCTAAATCAGGCGCTTTTATTGTGGCAAAACGCTCCAATGCTTTTTCGTTTAGCAGAGCTATATTGGTAAAGCTGATTTGCCCGGCCAAAAAGGCGGCCACAGTCATTTCATTCGCTGCGTTTAACGCTGTCGTGGCACCCTGCCCATAACCACAAGCAGCTATTGCCAGATACAAATTCGGGTAACGCGCTGGTTCTGGTTGTGAGAAACTAAAGTCAGCCAGCTCGAAGAAATTCAGTGGCTTTACCTGAGTTTGAATACGTTTGGGGAAAGCCAAAGCATGAGCTATAGGGGTACGCATATCAGGCTGACCTAATTGCGCCAGCACAGAACCGTCTGTGTATTGCACCATTGAATGGATAATACTTTGGGGATGGATCACCACCTGAATATCGTCAGCAGCACAATTAAACAACCAGCGCGCTTCAATAAACTCCAGGCCTTTATTCATCATGGTGGCGCTGTCGACTGATATTTTCTGCCCCATCACCCAATTTGGATGCGCCACAGCCTGAGCTGGCGTAATAGCGGAAAACTCTGTCAGATCTTTGCGTAAAAACGGACCACCGCTGCCAGTGAGTAACAGCTTGCTGATACCAAAGTCAGACAGTTTCTGAGTCGCGGTATTTTGTTGTAATTGCGCAGGTAAACATTGAAAGATTGCGTTATGTTCACTGTCTATTGGTAATAAAGTAGCGCCATACTGCTGCACTTTATTAATAAAAAGCTCACCACTCATCACCAGCGCTTCTTTATTTGCCAGTAATACAGTTTTGCCTTGTTCTACCGCAGCCAAAGTGGGTAACAAACCTGCTGCCCCGACAATAGCCGCCATCACCATATCTGCATCTGGGTGAGCCGCTAAATCACAAAGTGCCCCAGCGCCAGCCCAAACTTCAGTGGAAAGATTAGCGTCTTTTACCAGTTGACGTAATTGGTCTGCGGCTATTGTATCTGTCATCACCGCATAACGAGGTTTAAACTGCTGAATTTGCGCAAACAGCTTATCCACCTGAGTGGCACCTGTTAAGCCCAGCACCTGATAGTCATCCGGGTGCTTAGCCACAACATCTAAAGTGCTGCAGCCAATAGACCCCGTAGCACCAAGGATCACCAGAGTCCGCATTACGCGAAACCTCCAATCAGAGCAACCAAGACTGCGTAAAGCGGTGCTGTAGCCGTCAGACTGTCGATACGGTCTAATATGCCGCCATGACCAGGAATTATAGAACCACTGTCTTTTAAGCCCGCCACACGTTTAAACATGCTTTCGCTTAAATCGCCAAACACAGATAACACTGTCAGTACTAAAGCCGCCAAATACCAGGTGACAACCTCTTCTGGAAAACCATGGTAATAAGCTACGGCAGTGACCAGCAGCATGACAAAACCAACACCACCTAACATGCCCTCCAGGGTTTTTCCAGGACTGACAGCGGGCAACAGTTTACGTTTGCCAAAAGGTTTGCCAATAAAATAACCACCGATATCAGCAGCCCAGACTATTCCAAGTAATAAGCAAATCAACCAGGCGCCGGTATAACTGGATTGATGAAAATCAACAGAACGTATTAATAATAAAGCTGTCCAGGCGGGAACCAAAGTTAACCAGCCCATCAAAGCACGGCGTAAATGCCCCTTAGCCCAGCTTTGACTGCTTCTTGGGTAACTTAATACCAAAAGTACAGCAATCAGCCACCAGACCACGCCCATCGCCAACAGGCTATTGCTCAGCACATCCATTTGCACTGGCCAGTAGGTCGTATCAGGCAATTGCCAATAAATCAGCGCCATACTCGCAGCAACTACAGTAACAAAGCCGTATTGGCTGGCTTTGGTGTTGTAGCCACAAAATAAACTCCACTCCCAGGCACCGATCAAAAAAGCTGCAGCAATAAAAATAGCGAAATAATGTAAAGGAAGAAAAAAAACTGCGGCTAACGCCAGTGGCGCCATGATCAGGGCTGTAATAACTCGTTGCTTAAACAAATTGGTTATCCTTGTATCGGACGCATTGCCAGCTCACGGATTTGTGCTCCGGTACAACCAAAACGCCGCTCTCTGCTGGCGTAGGTGGCCAAAGCTTCCGAAAACACCTGATCATCAAAGTCAGGCCATAAAGTTTCGGTAAACCATAACTCAGCATAAGCAGCTTGCCACAACAAAAAGTTACTGATGCGTACATCACCACCGGTACGGATCATTAGATCCAGTTCCGGCTGTTCGTGCATTTGCATGCAGCCTGATAACAATTGTTCGTCAATTTGTGCGGCGGTCATCTCACCATCAGCTACTTTTTGCGCTAATTGCTGTGCTGCCTGCACTATGTCCCAACGTCCGCCGTAATTAGCGGCAACATTCAGGGTCAAAGCTGTATTCTGAGCTGTAAGCTGTTGCGCCTCTTTAATATGTTGTTTGAGTTTGTCGCTAAAGGGAGACAAGTCTCCGATAATATTCAGCCGTACATTATTCTTGTGCAGGGTTTTCACTTCCTGCTGTAACACCAGTAAAAACAGTTGCATCAAACCGCTGACTTCGTCTTCAGGCCGACGCCAGTTTTCACTGCTAAAAGCAAATAAGGTAAGAGACTGGATGCCTAATTTACGGCAAAAGCTCACAGCACGACGCACTGCGTCAACGCCTTTTTTATGACCCCATACCCGAGGTCTGCCTTGCCGTTCAGCCCAGCGTCCGTTGCCGTCCATGATAATGGCGACATGTTGTGGCAACGCGTTTTGTAACGCGGTTTGCACTTCTGTCATCTGAATCTGACCTTGTCACAATAATAAAAAACGCCGCGAAGTATACCCTACACGGCGCTATTTCCCTAATCAGGGCGGGGTTGATTAAACTTCCATCAACTCTTTTTCTTTGTCAGCTAAAACCTCGTCAACCTTTTTCACAAAGGCGTCGGTTAGCTTCTGAACTTCGTCTGCGGCTTTACGCTCGTCATCTTCACCAATTTCTTTATCTTTTAATAAAGTCTTCAGATCAGCATTAGCGTCACGGCGAATGTTACGCACTGCAACACGGGCACCTTCAGCTTCGTTACGTACTACTTTAACTAAATCACGACGACGTTCTTCAGTCAAAGCAGGCAATGGCACACGAATAGTGGTACCAGCGCTCATTGGGTTTAAACCCAAATCTGACTGCATAATGGCTTTTTCAACTGGCTGAACCAGAGTTTTATCAAATACGCTGATGCTCAGAGTGCGGGCATCTTCCACCGACACGTTAGCCACCTGGCGTAATGGTGTGTTTGCACCGTAGTAAGACACCTGAATGCCGTCTAATAAACTTGGGTGAGCACGGCCGGTACGGATTTTTGACAATTGGCTTTTCAGCGCATCAACGCTTTTTTCCATCCGGGTTTTGCTGTCTTTGAGAATATCGTTAATCACTTTGGCTATCCTTTTTTTGCTACACCAAAAAAGTGGCAGTTAGTTTACTGTAATTTTTCAGCGTGGTCGATCACTGTGCCTTCTTCTTCACCCAGCACCACACGTTTCAGTGCGCCAGGCGTATTCATATTGAATACACGAATTTGCATATTATGGTCACGGGCCAGCGTAAAAGCGGCTAAATCCATGACTTTTAATTCTTTTTCCAACACTTCTGTGTAGCTTAATTTGCTGTACAGAGTAGCTGTAGGGTCTTTCACTGGATCAGCTGAATAGACACCATCTACTTTAGTGGCTTTTAAAACCGCATCGGCTTCAATCTCAATACCACGTAAACAGGCGGCTGAATCTGTGGTGAAAAACGGGTTACCAGTACCGGCAGAGAAAATCACCACACGGCCAGACTTTAACAGACTAATGGCTTCTGCCCAGCTGTAATTGTCACAGACACCGTTTAACGGGATGGCAGACATCAGGCGGGCGTTTACAAAGGCGCGGTGCAGCGCATCACGCATTGCCAGGCCATTCATCACTGTGGCTAACATCCCCATATGGTCGCCGACCACACGGTTCATGCCAGCTTTGGCTAAACCTTCACCACGGAATATATTACCGCCACCTATCACTATGGCGACCTGAATACCTAATTCAACCAGCTCTTTGATTTCCTGAGCCATACGATCCAGCACTTTAGGATCAATACCAAAGCCTTCTTCACCCATCAGGGCTTCACCACTGAGTTTTAATAAAATTCTTCTGTAGGCTAGTTTTGGATTGCTCATGAGGTCCTCATTTATCTGGAAGGTATAACCTTTACTGTCGATTACTTGCATATTGTCAGGTCATACAGCGTGTTGGATAAACACAATCAGCCGTACTTCCTAAACTGTACACAAAAAAAACCGCGACAGACGAAGGTCAGGTCGCGGTTATTCTAGCTGGTTTCAAAGCATTGCTAAAGCGTAAATTACTTCTTAGCAGCAGCGATTTGAGCAGCAACTTCAGCAGCGAAATCAGTTTCAGCTTTTTCGATGCCTTCACCAACTTCTAAACGGACGTAGCTAACAGCTTTAGCACCGTTTTGCTTCAGGAATTCACCAGTAGTGATTGAAGGATCTTTTACGAACATCTGGCCAGTTAAAGAAACTTCGCCAGTGAACTTGGTCATACGACCAGCAACCATCTTCTCTGCGATTTCTTTTGGCTTGCCGCTGTTGATAGCGATTTCGATCTGGATTTCCTGCTCTTTAGCAACAACTTCAGCTGGCACTGACTCAGGAGTCAGGAATGAAGGGTTGTTAGCAGCAACGTGCATAGCAACGTCTTTAGCGATATCTTCGTTACCGCCTTCCAGTACTACTAACACGCCGATACGGCCTGAGTGAGTGTACTGACCAATCACGTCGCCCTGAACTACAGAGATACGACGGATGTTGATGTTTTCACCGATTTTAGTAACCAGTGTAGCGCGAGCTTCTTCAACTGTAGTGTCACCCAGTTGAGCAGCAGACAGCTCTTCAACAGTGAACAGCTTGTTAGCGTGAGCCAGATCAGCAGCAGCGTTAGAGAAAGCCAGGAAGCTTGCGTCACGGCCTACGAAATCTGTTTCACAGTTAAATTCGATTGCAACAGCGTAACCGTTGCCAACGCGAGTGATTACAGTACCTTCAGCGGCGATACGGCCAGCTTTCTTGGCAGCTTTAGCCTGACCGTTTTTACGCATTAATTCGATTGCGCCTTCGATGTCACCTGCAGTTTCTTCTAAAGCTTTTTTGCAGTCCATCATGCCAGCGCCAGTGCGCTCGCGTAATTCTTTTACCATACCGGCAGTTACAGCCATGGGGAGTTCCTCGCAAAATTTTTTCGTGGACAAACAGGGGCCTATGCCCCTGTATGTTTAAACTTGCTTTATACCCGTCGTCCTTGAAGCTGCCGCATTGTTACCTGCGATCTCTCGCCCCAATCAGATAAGACAGCTATCTTCATGGGGTCTCGCGCTCTTGTCGCCGCGCCGCAACTTCAATTACTTAGGGTATATGTAGCCTTGGTTACAAGGCTACAGAGACAATGCAATTACTCAGCAGCTACGAAGTTTTCAGATTCAGCCTGAACTTCGATGTTTTTGCTGCGGCCTTCAGTGATGGCCTGATTTACTGCGCCCAGGTATAACTGGATAGCGCGGATAGCGTCATCGTTACCTGGAATCACATAGTCAACACCTTTAGGATCAGAGTTAGTATCAACGATAGATACAACAGGGATACCCAGGTTGTTGGCTTCTTTAATTGCAATGTGTTCGTGGTCGGCGTCGATCACAAACAGAACATCAGGCAAGCCGCCCATGTCTTTGATACCGCCTAAGCTTTTTTCCAGCTTGTCCATTTCACGGGTACGGTCTAAAGCTTCTTTTTTAGTCAGCTTGTCGAAAGTACCGTCCTGGCTTTGAGATTCCAGGTCTTTTAAACGCTTGATAGACTGGCGAACAGTTTTCCAGTTAGTCAGCATGCCACCTAACCAACGGTGGTTTACATAGTACTGGTCAACTTGAGAAGCAGCTTCTTTGATTGCTTCAGAGGCAGCGCGCTTAGTACCAACAAACAGGATTTTGCCTTTTTTAGCAGCAACAGACTGAATGAAAGCCAGAGCATCGTTCATCATTGGAACAGTTTGTTCCAGGTTGATGATATGAACACGGTTACGAGCGCCGAAAATGAATGGCTTCATTTTTGGGTTCCAGTAACGTGTTTGGTGACCGAAATGTACGCCCGCCTGGAGCATATCGCGCATAGAAACTTTTGCCATTATAAATATTCCTTAGTAATGGGGTTGGGCCTCCATACATCCCATAAAACCGACCGTAACTCAATGAGTTGCAGCACCCCGGATTATGTGTCGATGTATGTGTGTTGTTTAGTTAATTGCAGTTTTAATCTGCGTTTTGCGTTTTTAGCAGAATCTGATTTGCCAAATCGCGGCGCGCTTTATACCATAGACACCCTTGAAACACAATGAAATGTGTATTTTTACAGCAGAGAGAGATGGCATGGCCGCGATTATTAAGACAGCAGATCAGATCGAAAAAATGCGTGTGGCAGGTAAGTTAGCTGCCGAAGTATTAGAGATGATTGAGCCATACGTCAAAGCCGGTGTCACCACCGAAGAGCTGAACACCATTTGCCACAACTATATTGTTGATGTGCAGCAGGCTATCCCTGCCCCACTAAATTACCACGGTTTTCCAAAGTCCATCTGTACTTCGGTCAATCAGGTGATTTGTCACGGTATTCCGTCCGCTGAGAAAAAACTCAAAGAAGGCGACATCATCAATATAGATATCACTGTGATTAAAGATGGTTTTCACGGCGACACCTCAAAAATGTTTGTTATTGGTAAACCCAGCATTCTGGCAGACCGTTTAATACGTGTGACGCAGGAATGCTTGTATATGGGTATTCGCAAAGTAAAAAATGGCGCCCGTTTAGGTGATATTGGTTTTGTTATTCAGCAACATGCCGAAAAACACAGCTACTCTGTGGTGCGTGAATACTGTGGTCATGGCATAGGCCAGGTATTCCACGAAGACCCACAAGTTCTGCATTATGGCCGCCCAGGCACAGGTGATACCTTAAAAACCGGTATGTGTTTGACGATAGAGCCTATGATCAACGCTGGAGAGCGTCATAGTAAATTGTTAAAAGACGGCTGGACGGTTGTCACCAAAGATCGTAGTTTATCAGCGCAGTTTGAACACACTATTGTCGTGACAGAGACTGGCTGCGAAATTTTAACTCTGAGATCCGACGACACCATAGAACGAATAGTCACGGCCGAGTAAGTCCATACCGCAGTAGCGGCGGCCGCTTAAGACCTGAGGTAAAGCAAATGAATATGGCGCTGGCGTTTAACAAGTCTTTACCTGGTTTATGTACTCTCGATAGTTATAAAAAACATTTTGTTGAGTTTAATGACTGGCTGAAAAATGCCTTTGAACATCAAACAGTCGGCAGCCTGGTTAAAGCACGTGCCCGTTTTATCGACGAGGTGCTGGTGTCTTTATGGCAGCATTTTGACCTGCATAAACATAAAAAAATCAGTCTGATAGCCGTAGGTGGTTATGGCCGGGGTGAACTACACCCCTGCTCTGATATCGACTTATTATTGCTGACTGACAGCAAACTCGACGCTCAGCAAAAAGAACAAATCAGCCAGTTTATTACCTTGCTGTGGGACCTACGTTTAGAAGTAGGCCACAGTGTGCGTAGCGTGAAAGAGTCTGTCACTTTAGGCAAAGAAGACATCACCATTGCCACCAACCTGATGGAAATGCGCCTGCTGACCGGCAGCAAAGAGCTGTTTGATGAGCTGCAGGTACTGGTGTGCAAAGACAACTTCTGGACTTCTCAGGCATTTTTTCAGGCGAAACGGGACGAGCAACAACAGCGTCATGCCCAGTACCACGGCACAGCCTACAACTTAGAACCGAATTTAAAAGCCAACCCTGGTGGTCTGCGTGATATCCAAACCATAGGCTGGGTGGCGAAAAAACACTTTAATACCAGAACCATGCGTGAGCTGGTGGCTTATCAATACCTAACTGAAGATGAATATCAGGAATTGATGGAGTGTGAAGCTTATTTATGGCAAATGCGTTTTGCTTTGCATGTTGAATCTGGCCGTAACGAAAACCGTATTTTGTTTGACTACCAGCCAGCCGTTGCCAAACGCCTGGGTTTTGGTGATGACGGTAAAGCGTCCGTTGAACGTATGATGAAACGTTTTTTCCAGACAGTGCAACGTGTAGCTGAGCTGAACGATATGCTGCTACAGCATTTTGACGGCAGTATTCTCAATAGCCAAAGCAAACTGAAGCAGCAAAAGCTGGATGACTTTTTTGAATTGACAGGTCATTTAATCCGCGCCACCGACAATGCAGTCTTTGCCCGTCGTGAAAATATTCTGCGTCTGTTCTGGCATATAGCCAATAACTCCAATATCACTGGCATTCACTCCGACACTATTCGTTTATTGCGTTTAGTACGGCGTCGTCTGATGGGCGATTTACAGGATTATGAAGCCTGCCGTCAGCTTTTTATGAGCATCATCCGCCACCCTCGAGGCATGGACAGAGCCATTACACTGATGCATCGCCACGGCATTCTGGCATCTTACCTGCCGGCATGGCGCAATATTGTCGGTCAGATGCAATTCGATTTATTCCACGCCTACACTGTGGATGAACACACGCACCGCGTGCTGAAAAATTTATACCGCTATTCACAAGCGGGTTTTGAAAACGAATTTCCGCTGTGTACCGACATTGTCAAACGTATGGAAAAACCGGAGATTTTATATCTGGCCGGTATTTTCCATGACATCGCCAAAGGCAGAGGTGGTGATCACTCCGAATTAGGCTCACTGGATGCACGCGAGTTTGGCAAGCTGCATAAGTTAAGTGACTTTGACAGCAAACTGCTGGCTTGGTTAGTCGAAAGCCATTTATTGATGTCAGTGACAGCACAGCGCCGTGATATTCACGACCCGGCAGTTATCGCTGAATTTGCTGATAAAGTGCGTGATGAAACCCGGCTGAATTATTTGTATTGCCTGACGCTGGCCGATATTCGTGCCACCAATGACAATTTATGGAATGACTGGAAAGGCTCGTTATTACGAGAACTTTATTTAGGCACACAAAAAGCCTTCCGCCGTGGCTTAGAGAAGCCAATGGATTTACGCGATTTAATTCGCGAAAATCAGGCAGAGGCCATGAAGCTGTTGCAAAAACAAGGCTTTACCGAACAAGAAGTGCTGCAGTTATGGGGCCGGATCAAAGCGGATTATTTCGCCCGTTATAACCCGAAACAAATTGTCTGGCACTGTGAACATATTCTGCGTCACAAAGATCCGGATGAGCCTTTGGTGCTGGTCGATAAAACACCGTTTCGTGGCAGCACTCAGGTCTTTGTTTATACGCCGGATCAAGACAACTTATTTGCCCATTTAGTGGCAGCGCTCGACAGCAAAAAGGTCAATATTTTTGATGCCCAGATCATGACCAACAAAGATGGTTATGCGATGGATACCTTTGTGGTGCTGGAGCAAAATGGTGAACCGGTGACTTCGCCATCCCGCTTACAAAGCCTCAAACGTGCACTGGAAAGCTATATTAGCGGCAAACCGGAGCTGTCACGCGGTAAACCCCGTTTGTCGCGCCAGATGCGGCCCTTTAATATAGCGCCCAAAGTGGTTTTTATTCCGGGTTCAAATAAACACCGCACTATGGTGGAGATTACTGCTTTGGATATGCCGGGATTACTGGCTGATATAGGCTCGGTATTCCAGCAATGTGAAATCAGTATTCACGCCGCCAAAATCACCACTATAGGCGAAAAAGCCGAAGACTTTTTTATGATTTCCACGAGACAGGATCAGGCGCTGGATGCCGATCAACAATCACAGCTGCGCCGTGTTCTTGTCGAACAATTAACTCATGTGACAGAGGGATAAAGTTTTGTCAGATTTAAAATCTATTATCGAAGCCGCGTTTGAAGAGCGCGCATCCATTACTCCAGCCACTGTAACGGCTGAAGTGAAAGCTGCAGTGACTGCTGCTATTGAACTTTTGGACAGCGGCAAAGCCCGTGTTGCCGAAAAAGTAGCAGGCGAATGGGTCACTCACCAATGGCTGAAAAAGGCTGTGTTATTGTCTTTTCGTATCAATGACAATAAGGTGATGGACGGCGCAGAAAACCGTTTCTTCGATAAAGTGCCGATGAAATTTGCCGACTACACGCACGAGCGTTTTGTCGCAGAAGGCGTGCGTGTTGTGCCTCCTGCCGCGGTACGTAAAGGCAGCTTTATTGATAAAAACGTGGTGCTGATGCCTTCATACGTCAATATCGGCGCTTATGTAGGTGAAGGCACTATGGTCGATACATGGGCCACTGTAGGTTCATGTGCCCAGATTGGTAAAAACGTGCATTTATCAGGTGGCGTAGGCATTGGTGGTGTATTAGAGCCTCTGCAAGCTAACCCAACCATTATTGAAGACAACTGCTTTATCGGTGCCCGCTCTGAAGTAGTGGAAGGTGTGATAGTAGAAGAAGGCGCAGTGCTTTCTATGGGTGTGTACATCAGCCAGTCAACCCGAATTTACGACCGTGAAACTGGTGAAATCACTTATGGCCGTGTACCTGCCGGTGCAGTAGTAGTACCAGGTTCTATTCCATCTAAAGATGGCACACACAGCCTGTACGCCGCTATTATCGTTAAAAAGGTTGATGCCCAGACCCGCGCTAAAGTAGGTATAAACGCTCTGCTGCGTAGCATAGACTAAGACGAAAATGGGTTCAGAACACATTAGTTATGCGTAACTAATGTGTCCTGACCACATTTCTTCAAACAGTGATTTAAAACTGCTGTTCTATCCAGGGTAAAGCCAGATCTTCTGCCTGCAGGGTTTCGCCTGCATCAATCTCTAAGGCCGGCGCTAACGCTGTGCCTTGTAATTCTGCCAATAATTCAGAGAATTGTTTGCCAGCCCCACAAAAGGTATCGCCATAACCACTGTCACCCAAACAAATCACAGCGTAGTGTTTGCCTGTTAATAATGGGAATCTGTCTTTTACGTCGATAAAAAATGGCAGCAGATTATCAGGAATATCGCCCTGACCTGTGGTGGAGGTGATCACCAGCCAGATATCAGGCGCAAAAGCTAATACATCATTGAGTTTAGGCTCGACATTTAACTGAGTACTATAGCCTTTAGCCTGTAAAATTTTTTCTGCTTCTTCGGCAACAAACTGAGCACCGCCGTAAACCGTGCCCACCATAATAGCTACTTTTTTCATAAATCCTCTGTTTTATAACTGTCGCTTTATATTTGGTACGTTAAAGCGGTGGCAAGCCACTTAACTCTGCCTGATCAAAAAACTTGCTGTACCAGCTATCTTCTGCAGGCCAACCGAATTCTGTAAATAACTGTTTTACTTCACCAAGCGGTGCTTCGATCACTAAATCGATACCTGTCACCGGATGTTTTAATTCCAGTCGTTTGGCAATCAGCAACAATCTGTGGCTATTGAAATGCTCGGCAAATAAGCGGTTATGTTTGCCTTCACCATGAGTGGTATCCCCCACTATTGGATGGCGTAAATGCGATAAATGCCGGCGCAGTTGATGCTTACGACCCGTTAAAGGCTGTAGCGCCACCAGTGAATAACGTGCAACCGGATATTTACCTATAGCTATGGGCAACTCCGCCTGGGCTAAAGGCCATAAAGCCGTTACAGCGTCCTGCTTGTCTTTATCCTGATCTGCTAATTTATCAGCTATTTTATCCAGTTGCTCTTTGAGCGGATAATCCAGAACGCCCGCTTGTTTAACAAAACCACGGCAAACCGCCAGATAAAACTTGCACCAGTGCTGTTCCGTTAACTGTTCTGTCAGTAAACGTGCGACATCAGCAGATAACGCAAATAACAACACACCAGAGGTGGGTCTGTCGAGCCGGTGTACCGGAAACACATGCTGACCTATCTGGTTACGCAGAGTTTGCATCACAAATACAGTTTCGTGTCTGTCTAAAAACGAGCGATGTACCAGCATGCCCGCAGGTTTATCGATCGCCACAAGGTACTGATCCTGATATAAAATATTCAGTACAGGAGGTGCTATTAACTCAGGCTCTGGCAATGCTTTGCTCACGTTTACCACTTAATAATTCATCCAAATCCGCAATACGATTAATCAGCAACAAAGTACGATGATCTAAGTGTTTAAAAGCTTCTTCGGCCATAGGACAGACCGCAATTTGTTGCGGCAATGGCAAACTCCCTTCCACTAAAGCACGCATACGGGGTAAAAATACAAATTGCAGCCAGTTTTCCAATGGCATCGTATCGCAAAAAAATGGTGCCGTGCTTTGCATGGCCTCTGCGCTTGGAGCGATAAGCGCCCAAAGCCCTGCAGCTTTTAATTCGCGTTCAATCTGATTTAATAAATCTGTGACCTGTAAGTACATGCTTCTGCTAATCCTACTTAACCTGGCGCGGATTTTATCACAGCCAGAACTTGTACTGTCTTGCAAAAACAACAGAGCGTCGCCATTATGCTGTTTCATAACAAAGGAGTCATGATGGATTTTGTCTGGTTATTATTGTTAGGTATGGCTTTTGTTTATGCGTTTTTACTGCAACGTAAGCAGGATGAAACAGCCGTAAAGCTGGCCAAACACCTGTGTAAGCAACAGGAACTGCAGTTTCTGGAATGCGCCAGAGGCAAACATCAGTTTTCAAAACTGGACAACAGATGGCGCTGGTTTACCAGCTATCAGGTAGATTTTAGCGGCGACGGCGAAAGTCGTTATCAGGCCGAACTGCGTTTATCCGGCTTGCGGTATTTAAGTTTTCAGTTACCGCCTTATCGGATCTAAGGCAATTTCTGTAGTTTCTGCTCCAATTGCCCTGTCAGAAAATCTTTATACATCACCCAATCCGCCGCCAGACTGTAAAAAGGATATTTAAAGGTGGCGGGTCTATTGTGTTCAAACTTAAAGTGGCCAACCCAGGCAAAACCATAACCTGCCACTAACATCAGCCACCAGTAACTCCATGAACCTGTAACTAACAAAGTGGCCAAAATCGCCAGCACTAAAGTAGAGCCTATGTAATGCAAGCGGCGACAGACAGGGTCTTGATGTTCAGATAAATAATAGGGATAAAACTCAGAAAAACTACGAAAGCCGGACATCTGTTATGACTCCACCAGCGTTAAAGGGCTGCTTTGCCTTGGTCGGAACATTAAAGTACCTTTGACTTTGCTGAAACTCAAGTCTGTGACTTGTTGATAATGATCAGAACTAAAAAAAGCTTTGTTTTTATCCAGAGTAACAAAAACACCAATACCCAAAGAAGCAGGATTTTGTTCTACGATAGAATCCACTGCATGCATTAAATAATGACCTAATCCCAGATGCTGATACTTAGGCGAAATAGCGATAAAAGCCAACATATGGTAATGCTTCACCGGCATAGCCGCATGAATTCGTTGTTCTTTTTCCAATAGCTGTTTGGTCGAAACAAAACCTGCTGTCAGTAACATTTTTAGCCGCCAATGCCAGAATCTGTCACCACTCAATTTAGAACCTGGTTCTGTAACACAAGCCACACCTAACAACTGCTGCTCAATAAAAATACCTATCACTGGCTGTTCTTCCTGCCAGAATACATTCAGCTCCTCACGGATGGCCGCTCTTAAGCGTTGTTCATAGTCGCTTTTTTCCGACTGGAAAATATCCATAAACACTGGATCGTCGTGATAAGACTGATATAACAAAGAAGCGGCTAGTTTCAGTTCATCGGGGGTTAACAACTGTGCTTTAAGCTGGTTAAGATCAAGAGCAGGTTGATTTGGCATGATATGTCCCTGTTATTTCTTGTAGTTTGAGTATCAACATAGCAGCGAAGATACAGATTGCCAATGCAGCATAGTGATCGAGCCACTACACTTAATACAAACCACTAAGGAATTACAATGATGGATATGACCACACACGACATGGCGACACTTTTTGCTCAGCTGGGTTTAGACAATAGTCCATCGGACATTCAAGCTTTTATCGCTAATCATAAACTTACCCCTGAGTTATCTTTATCTGAAGCATCGTTCTGGACAGAGGCTCAGGCCAATTTTCTTAAAGAAAACTGGCGGCAGGATGCTGACTGGAGCGCTGTGATTGATGAGTTAAATGTGCAGTTAAGGCACTAATACTGCTTTTAAGATAAAGGGAAGTGCTGTCGTACTGGCAACACTTCCCTGGTCCAGGGATTGTTACAGCTGGCGATAGGCTTTTTCGCCCCAGCCAGTTAACACACCGTTTTTAAATACCAACGGAGTGCATTCATTTTTAGTGGTTTCACCGTCGCTATGCTCATGATGAGTGCGGTAAAACAGCACTACGGTTTCATTGTCGCCTTCACGGAATGACTCACTGAAATCTGGTGTACCTAACTGACCACGGACTGAAGCTAATTCAGTGCCCAGATTTAACTGGCTGATCACCTGATTATTTAATTTTTGCGTTTTTTTCCAGGACGAATTATTGCTGCCATTCTCATCCTTACCGCCTATAGCCACCACACAACCAGATAAAGCCATCATGGCTGTTGCTACTGTTAATACCTTTAAATAGTTCATTGCTTGTCCTTAGAGTTTTAACTTGTTGTTTTTTAAAAGCAAAACTGGGGCCAACTTTTAAAGTTGTTTAATAACAATAACTTAAAAAATCATGCTAGTGATATGAATAACTTAGGTGGTAAATTTCACTAAATTTTAGTGAAACTAAAGAAACTCATGGAACAACTAAGCCAACAAGTCGCAAAAATTGCGGCTCAACTACAGCAAGAAGGCAAAGAACCCAGCCTGGCGTTAGTCAAAGCCCGTTTAGGTATAGCCACTATGAGTCCGGCTTTATTACAGGCCTATCAGGCCTGGCGTAATGGGGGTGTTAGTGTACAAAACACTGCTGAGCAAGCATCTCAGCCGGTGAGTGAACAGCCTTCAGATTTGCAGGCAGATCTGGCACGCATTGAAGCCAAACTTGATTTGATTATCAAAAAGCTGGGGCTCTGATGTTAGTTGCAGAGCTGGAATTTAAAATTATTGCCGACACCAGCTTTGACCAAGCGGAACAGGGTATTCGCCATTATCTGGAAAAGCTGATTTTTCAGGGCCAGATCTTAGGCCGCGAATTCCCGACTTATCAGGCTAAAGACAGTTTTTTCAGCCGTGTTGTTTTGCCACAAGCTGATGCTTTGGATAAAAAATCACACAGCAAAGTTGGCCTCAACGCTTTAGAGCAATTGCAGCAAGTGGGTTTAAGTTATCCCAAGCTGACGGTTCTTGGCGATGATTTAATGTCAAATCATACTGACCCCTGCCCTTCTCACTCTGCTTTGATTTTATTTTGTAGTTTTTCAGCTACCAACTCAGTGCTGTACTGCGCTGAACATTTTGCCCCTGTGCCTTTGTACAAAGTGGGCCGAATATCAGGTGAAGATTTTGAGCCTTTAGTACGCTGGCAATTGCAGTATCAGGCACTGGATGAGATTCAGATGCAGCAATCCAGAGTGCTGTTTAAAAGCGCAGAACAAAGTGTGCAGGGTTTTTACAGTGGCTTAAACCAACAAGGTTATAAACAGGCCAAAGCGCTGAGCAAAGAACTGAACAAGCCAGTTTATTATTATCTGTACAGTGGCAGCAGTACCGACTGTGCCACTGAAACAGAGAAAAAATGCCCATCTTGTGGCTCTGACTGGAAACTAGGTCAGAGCTGGCATGGCCTGTTTGATTTTTGTTGTGAACCTTGCCAACTGGTATCAAATATCGCCTTTGACTGCCAGAGTTGAATCAGCTCAGAAACTTAGCTGCTGCAAAAAAGTAGCTACATCAGGCGCTAGCAAGTCTTTGACTTCCATCCCTACTTTTTCCAAATACACTTCACCTGTCGCCACTAACACTGATATTAGATAATCGTCGTGATCAGTGGCGGCAATAAATACAGTTTCACGCTGCTTTAAGCGTCTTTTCATCAGAATATGCGCGATGATGTTTTGCTGCAGCCGCTCAAAATCAGCCTGATGCCAACTCATCAATAGCTCCAGCTCTCCCCTTTCGTGCTGAACCTTTAAACCCCCACCAAAATAGCTGGTGTAAAAGCTTACCAGTTGTTGTGGAAACTCCAGCTCTAAAGCGTGCTGAGTGTTGGATAAATCCAAAGCAGGTTCAGCTTTTACCGGACACCAATGCACTTCACCGTCCACCACCTCACCATACTGACAAGGTGAATCCTGTTCAGGGTCAAGCCAACTGAGAAGTGTCGGGTGTTGTTTTTGATAAGACTCTACAAATTGTGCAAATTGCTGATGGAATTGGCCCGGCATGGTGATTCGCTTCTGTGCTAAAATTGCCGCCATTCTAACTTGGTTGTTGGTGTTATGACAAAAATACAAACAGAACAATTAGCAGGACTGACATTAGGCCAGGCCACTGCTTATATTGATCACTACAGTCCTGAATTATTGCAGGCTGTGCCGCGTACTTTAGGCCGTCAGGCTATAGGTTTAGGCGAAGAATTACCTTTTGTTGGTCAGGACACCTGGCATGGCTACGAGTTATCATGGCTGACGCCTAAAGGCAAACCTATGGTGGCTCTGGCTACTTTTGTGGTGCCTTTTGATACACCCAATCTGATTGAATCCAAATCCTTTAAATTGTATTTAAACAGCCTAAATCAAAGCAAATTTGCCGATATCAGCCAGTTATACCGCACCATGAAAACCGATTTATCGGCATGCGCCGGTGGTCCTGTGCAAGTGACTTTGCATAACGTCAATGAACTGACCGCCTTTCAACCGACCTGGTTGCCAGGCCGTTGCATAGACGATTTAGATATTGAAGTTGAGCATTACGACTACAAACCAGAGCTGCTGCAACTAAACCCAACAGGTGCTTTGGTGGACGAAAAGCTGCATTCGCATTTGCTGAAATCCAACTGCTTAATCACCTCCCAACCTGACTGGGCCAGCGTTTATATTCATTACAAAGGTAAGGCGATAGATCATGCGTCCTTGCTGAAATATCTGATTAGTTTCAGAAGTCATAATGAATTTCACGAGCAATGTGTAGAGCGGATTTATTTGGATTTATGGAATTTATGCCAGCCGGAATTTCTAATGGTATACGCCCGCTACACCAGAAGAGGCGGCCTGGACATCAACCCACTACGCAGCAGCGAACCTTGCGACCAGCCTAACTTGCGGTTGACACGACAGTGATGAATGGGGGTAAGTTTTATTGCCCCCCAAAGTGTCACAATACAGCCAAACTTGGCGGCACTATTATGACGTTTAGGTATGACGTTTAGGCGCTATCAACCTCTGGGCATTGATTGTTTCTATGCGCGGCCAAGTTTTAGCACTAAGACTTATTAGTCGCTGGCATATAAAATTTGGGCAATGAAATGTTTAAAATTAGCTTTCTGATAAGGCTCCATAGTGAAACCTATAACACTAACCGTCAGGACTAATAGCAGAACAGAGAACAGAGCGGGTTTACTAAACAAAAAGGCCGCTCGACGCAAATTTGTATGAAGTTTACTTAACAGTGCTCTTAGAGGGAAAGGTCTCTTGATCATTTGCCTTATAAAGTCCGAAACCCCTTGCCGTTTATATAAATCCCAACAAACTCCGGCTATTGTAGAGAGAACAAGAAGCGGCAACAAAGCTATGGTTAGATTAATGATCAAGCTTATCCATTGCGGCAAAACCTCACTAAATAACGTCAGCCTTGTGGTATGGATCCAGTCTACATTCGGGATTTTAGTAAACAACATAAACAGCATTACCATTGAAGCGGGTAAAAACAGCGCTAAAGAGAGCTGAATTGCCTGGTCGCTTAAGGTAAACGTGGCGCGGGTTTGGCTAACGATAACGCAGGTTTCGTTTGAATCCGCGGCCTCTTCATCTGCAACTGTAGCTAACTGCAATGATTCTGGCGCTAATTCAAATACTGCTGCAAATGCCTTTACTGACTCCAGCGAAGCCGTGCCACTTTTTTCGATTCGTTGCACAGTTCGCAAGCTTAACCCCGTCACTTCAGCCAACTCACTCTGACTCCAAGCGCGCTTTTTTCTCAGCTCTATTAAAATTTTACTGTTTATTTGCATGTACATGAACCGCTACCTTCCCAAGTTGCTAAAGATATCATTTTGAAGCTTTTTAAGCCTTTGAAAACGTCGCGGTAGCGTCATTAATGCGACATCAATATGACATTGGGAAGAAAATCAAAAGAATTTAATCATTTACTCCATTTAAACTCGTGCTTGAGCAGCCAGCAGGTTAAGGTCTTGCCTCTTGCCCCAAAATAATTTATTGATTTAATTTCAGTGAGTTTAAAGAAAAAACCATAGAAAACTGCTAACAAATCATCTCTCAAAGAGCGGGGCAAAGGGCAAGACCTTACCCCATTTTGCTCACGCTTACCTATAATTCGTTATGATTTCTAAAGATGCAGTGTAATATTCAGTGCATTAAATTTACAAGCACAGGCCAACAGGAACCTAAATAAGGAACAACCCACTAAATAAGCGTTCTTTCTTTACTGGAATCACAAATCTATGAATCTGTTTGAACCGCTCGTTGAAAATGCAAAACTCCACAAAAATTTTCGCTCGATCATGAAAGAATCAAAGGCTTTGGAACGAGCCGAACTTCAACGTTGGGCTGAAGGTTTTCCTGATAGAGACGGTAAGTTTATCCGAGAGTTTCAAACTTCTTTTAATTCTTGTTTCTGGGAAATTTACCTTTACGCTTTATTTAGGGAGTTTGGGTTTGAATTTAACTGGGATTCGGCCTCACCAGACTTCCAAATTCTTAGTGATAAAATGGACCTTATTGTCGAGGCCACAACAGCAAATAACAGTAGAGGGAAAACCGCAGAGTGGGAGTATTCTCGCTCCGCAGATGATCTTCAAAATATGCGTTTTGGAGAAATGAATCGAGAATCAATCATAAGACTGTCTAATTCATTTATTTCAAAGGCTGATTTATATAAGCGAAAGTACAGTCAACTCGAACATGTAAAGCGAAAACCGTTCATACTTGCAATAGCACCATTTGAACAACCCAATTTCAATTTGCAATACAACAGACCGATAGTGGCATTACTTTATGACTACTATGTCGACGAGGATGCATATCTCGATAACCCCCATAAGTATCCAGATGGTCCACCAAGCCGAAGCTTGGGATTTGTAGAAAAGGACAATGGTGCAGAAATTGAACTTGGATTTTTTACAAACGGGGGTTTCCCTGAGATTAGTGCTGTTATTTTTAGTTGTACTGCTACTTGGGGAAAAGTTGATGCCATGACTGAAAACCCCAATGTTAAGAGAATTATATCTACGGTTTGGGGGAATGGCCCAAATGGAGTTCCTGAAAAACGGGTATCGGATGCAAAAGATTATTCTGAAACGCTTCAAGACGGTTTACAGATTTACCACAACCCTTATGCACGGCATCCACTGGACCCTCATACGTTTAGAAAACGTGGCGTGGTTCAAGTTTTCGCAAACCCCGTTACAAAAGAGCTAATGTGGGAAGGTGAAGAAAATTGCTTGATGTATCGAATGACGAACAACCTTAGCTTTGGCCAAAATGAGAGATAACAAGGTGTTCAAGATCATTCGCATTATTCACTGAATACTTCGCTGCTTAGCCTCTTTAACACAGCGTTAACGTCCGCAATAAGCGCTTTTCAGTATATAGTGGCAATTCAATTCCAACTACTGCCACCAAATCCCCATTAGGACGCAAGCCGGACAAAATTGAGTGGCCAAGGTTTTAAGACGCGGACTGTTTGAGTAAGGAGCGGTAGCGACGAGCGAGTTACCGCGTCGCCTTGGACGCACGATTTTGGGCCGGGCTTTCGCTGCGGCCTGGGGTCGCCTTTTCTTTGGATACTTTCTTTTGGCGAAGCAAAAGAAAGTATCTCGCCAGCGGCGAAAGCTTTAAAGCAAAAAATGTAGCAATTAAAAACAGTTACTGCAGAGTGAAGCAAGAAGTTGTAAACGAACTTCGTTTGTCGCTCTAACAGCACGGGCAGAGTTAAACCCTGCCCAACAGTTTCTAAAGATCAACCCCCAACCATGCCTTATGCATCGCCTTTTGCTGACGGCTTGGTTTAGCCACAGGTTCGATTTTACCTATACCTTTTGGCTTATCAGCCAACACCAGTTGTTGATGCTGTAATCTGCCCTGACGGAAATAACTGACTTGCACCTTGTCACCGGCTTTAAAATCCTGCAAACGATGGGCTAAATCGCCTTTTAACTGCAAAGCATTAATAGCAACAATTAAATCTTCAGAGGTAAAACCCGCTTTCCAGGCCGGGCTATCACGTTCAACCCTTTGCACCAACGCAAAACCGCTTTTGTCCTCAGCCACAATACCAGCAAAGGTTTCACGTTCTTTGCCCCTTTGCCATTGCAAACCAAAGCTGGCTAATAGCTGCTCAGGCTCAAATTTCATCGGCTGCTCTATTTGTTGCTGCCACCATAAGTTTTGATCTTCTCCTGTCAGCTCGGAAGCAATCTGGATCACATCTTCGGCGGTAAAAGCTGTGGTTTTAGCAAAACGCTGATACAGCTGATTATGCAATTCGCGGTAGCTGGCTTTGCGGCCTGATTGCCGTAAAATTAATTCATCCAGCAGCCAGCTGGCGATATAACCTTCAGAGTAAATACTGACATTAAAATTAGCGCCGTGATCTCCGCCAGAGCTTATCCAGCTGTCAAAGCTGCCTTCGGCTACCGACTGCACTAAACGACCAGGGCTATGCGTAAATCTGTTCAGTCGTTTGGTCAGGTCCTGATAAAACTCTGCTTTTGTCATTAAACCAGCACGCAGTAACAACTGGTTCTGGAAATAACTGGTAGAGCCTTCAGCTAACCACAACAGCTTGCTGTAGTTAGGGTTGATATAGTCATAAGGCACTAACTCAGCTGGCCTGTATGCTTTGACATTCCAGGTATGCACTATTTCGTGTGACGCCGTACCTAAAAACTCTAGATAATTAGCTCGGGGTGCAAAAGTAAATCTGTCGCGTTGGATCACAGTTGAATTTAAATGCTCAGTGGCTCCACGCACACCGTCTGTGGCATGCACAATAAACACATAACGGCTATAAGGATAACCTTGCCAGATAGAGTCCGTTTGCTGCACCAGCTTTGCTAAATCTTTTTGCATCTGGGTCGCGTTGTAATTGCCTTCGCCCCAAATCACCAGATCGTAATCACGGCCATCCACCTGAAAATTGTGGTGTTGGTTGATGCCTGTTTCTATAGGTGAATCGGCCAGCACATCATAGTTAGCGGCAACAAATTTGTGTTCGTTATCCTTTTTATCCATACCAGAGAAAGAGCGCCAACCTTTTGGTACTTCCAACTGCACCGATACAGCTTCAGCTTTGTGTGGCTGGCTGAACATTAAATAAGCGCTGGCGTTGATATAAGCATGAGTTTCATCAATATGGCGAGTGCGTTCCACCAGTTGATTGGCATAGACTGTATATTCCACTACCACTTTACCTGTTGTTGCAGGCTCTAACGTCCAGCTGCTTTTTTCAGTTTTTTGCCATCTGATGGCTTGGCCTTGCGCATCCACAGCACTGAAGCCACTGATGCCATTGGCTAAATCTAAAATTTTATATTTACCACTGCGCCAGGATGGCAACATTAAAGTCAGAGCTTTGGCCTCCGCCACATTCAACTCCATTCTGACTTTTGCTAAATGATGCTCTGGTTCAGTGATACTGATTTGATAATCCACTTGTGCCCAACTGTAAGCTGAGCTGCTAATTATGATCAGTGCAAAAAATACTTTCAGAAACTTCACGCTGTAACCTCCAAAACCAAAAATGAAAAACAACCATAAATTCAAACAAATAGCCAATAAAACACCACCAAAAGCCAGATAAAAGCGATCAGAATTATGTAACCCATTTCGTACTATTACATTTTAACTTTTACTTTCAGATCAAATTCTGCTTTAATGCACAGCGTCCTGACAGGGACAACCCTATTAACTTCAGACTAAAAGTGAACAAGATGAACTATCTGACCTCTGCTGAAGAACAAAGCTGGTTACCTTACTATTTAACCAAAAAGTAATCACAAAAAAATACCCTACATAATTGCTGATTTGAAGCGGACTTTTAGTCCGCTTTTTTCATTTCCTGCCAGAATATCCTGTCGCTTTTATCATTATTGCAGATATACTTAGCTCAAACCGAGCGGGTTTGTACCTGGGGAATTATTCTGGTGGCCGAGCAGCAAAGTGATGTAAGACAACAGCTGGCAAATGCAGTAAAAGCGCGCAAGCAGCTGGAAGATACCTACGAAAGTCAGTTTAAAATTTTATCTCAGTTTGTCTCCAGGTTGTCTTTGACCTGTAAAGGCATAGATATTGAGCTGGATAATAAGCTGGCACGTTTACGTCAGGAATTTGCCAAAGGCACAGATCTGGAAAAAATTCTGCCTTTAGTAGAAAGCGCCGTTGAAACTCTGAAAACTCTGGAATCACGCCAGCAATCTGAATTAAAGAAAGCACAAAGCACCATCACTGATGCCGGTAAATTGCTGCAAAAGCAACGTGGTTTACCAGACCAGTTAAGGCGCGATCTGCGTGATTTACTGACTAAAGTAGAAGAGCCCTCTGCTACAGTGCAGGCGTTTTTGCCTCATATTACCCATTTAACAGAGTTATATCAGTCAGCTTTAGCCACCAAACAGCAGAACGAGCAAGGCGACACGGCTGATGACAATAAGTATCAGGCTATTTGCAAGCAAATCTCTATTGAACTGACCAACCTGCTAAGCGAATTGGCTTTTGAAGGTAAATATGGCCAGGACATAGAAAGAATTCGCTTAACTTTATTGTCTGATGTCAGCATTGAAGCGCTGCTGGAATCCTGCTTACGCACTATTGAAATTATTATTGCTTCAGTGACTGACGAGCGTCAGTCGGCTCAACATTTCCTGCTAAAGCTAAACGAAGCCCTGACCGGGGTGCAGCAAGCTGTTGTTTCGTCACTGAATACATCAAACAATATCAAAGAAAAAATGCTGCTGCTGAACCAGCAAATAGAGCAGCAAATTACCAACTTAACTGCAGACACTAAATCAGCCACTTCACTGGAGCAGTTGCAGTCTTTGGTCAGTACTAAACTTGGCGCCATTACTAACTCTTTGCGTGAAAAAGAGCAGTTGGAAAGAGATGAGCGTGAGCTGATGCTCACCACCTTACGTCATATGGAATCCCGTCTGTCAGAGCTGGAACAGGAAGCGACCCAATTTAAAAAACGTCTGGCTGAACAGAAATTCAGAAGCTTGCAGGATGCATTAACTGAATTGCCCAACAGAGCAGCTTTTGACGAACGTTTTGAGCTGGAAATTCGCCGCTCTCAGCGTTATGGCAAACCTTTGGCTATAGCTTTGGCTGATGTAGATCACTTTAAACAAATTAACGATAACTATGGCCATAGTGCTGGTGATAAAACCTTAAAAGTCATAGCTCAGGCGTTAAAACAGAGCTTACGCGAAACCGACTTTATTGCCCGTTATGGTGGCGAAGAGTTTATTATTTTGTTCCCGGAAACACATTTATCTGAACTTAAACAGCCTCTGAATAATCTGAGGGAGAGGATCAAGAAAATCCCCTTTAAATTCAAAGACCAGAACGTTCCCATTTCAATTTCTTTTGGTGCGACTGAACTCAAAACATCTGACAACAACAGAGCTGCTTTTGACCGTGCAGACGAAGCTTTATACGAAGCCAAACGTGCAGGCAGGGATCGAGTCGTGCTGAAAAGCTGAACAACGGCGCAAGCCGGGTCATAAGGAAGTAATCTATGCATGTACAACTGAATCCTTTAGGCGCTATGGCGCTTTTGTCTCAACTTGAAGTTGACCGCCTGAAAAATAACACCAGCACTGACGCCTTTAGCTTATTCCGTAATTGTTGCCTTGCCGTACTGAACGTTGGCAGTCATACCGACAGCTCCAGCGAAATTTATGATCAATTTAAAAACTTTGACGTGAATTTATTAGCCCGCGAACGTGGTATCAAAATTGAACTCTTTAATCCACCAGAAAGCGCTTTTGTCGACGGTCAGATCATCCGTGGTATTCATGAGCATTTATTTGCAGTCTTGCGCGACATTCTGTTTTTTCATACTCAGCTGACCCACGCCAACAGGCTGGATTTACAAAACAGCGATCATATTACTCATACGGTATACGACATTTTGCGTAATGCCCGCGTGATAGATTCAGCAGTAGAACCCAATATGATTGTCTGCTGGGGTGGTCATTCTATTAACGAAGCTGAATATAAATACACCAAAGAAGTGGGTTATCAATTAGGTTTACGCGGTATGGATATCTGCACTGGCTGCGGCCCTGGCGCTATGAAGGGCCCAATGAAAGGTGCAACTATTGGTCATGCTAAACAGCGTAATACCAAAGGCCGTTATTTAGGTTTAACAGAGCCAAGCATTATTGCCGCTGAACCACCAAACCCTATAGTCAACGAGCTGGTAATTTTGCCTGATATAGAAAAGCGTCTGGAAGCTTTTATCCGCGTTGCTCACGGCATTATTATTTTCCCAGGTGGTGCAGGCACAGCTGAAGAGTTGCTGTATTTATTAGGCATTATGCTGCACGAAAAAAACAAAAAGCAGAAGCTGCCGGTGATCCTGACAGGACCAAAACAAAGCGCCGCTTATTTTGCTGAACTGGCCAGTTTTATTGAACAAACTTTAGGTAAAGAAGCGCTGGATCTGATTGAAATAGTGATAGACGACCCGGCTGAAGTAGCTCGAAAACTGAAACAAGGTTGTACAGAAGTACGGCAATATCGTAAGAGTTCGGGTGATGCTTATCACTTTAACTGGACCTTACATATAGCACCTGACTTCCAGCATCCATTTGCTCCTACTCACCAAAATATGGCGTCTTTAGATCTTCACCTTGAGCAGGATAAAGCAAAATTAGCAGCTCATCTGCGCCGTGCTTTCTCTGGCATAGTAGCTGGTAATGTGAAAGATGAAGGTATTCGTGCCATCAAACAACATGGTCCATTTAAGCTGTCAGGTGAACCTGCTTTAATGAACCTGATGGATAAGTTGCTGCAGGCTTTTGTTGCTCAGGGCCGGATGAAATTGCCTGGTTCAAAATATGAGCCTTGTTATCAAATTCTGAACTGATATGGCACATTTGTTATTACTCGACGGACTAAACTTAGTCCGTCGTTTATACGCAGCACAGGAACGCCCTTTTCATAACTCCCCTGCTCCTTACAGCGAAGCTACAGGCCAGCAACTGCTGCACAATACCGCTGAGCAACTGCAACAAATCGTAGTCAAGCTAACGCGGCAATTTAAGCCCAGCCACGCTCTGGCAGTCTTTGAAGTGACGCATCTGAACTGGCGCACCCAACTGTACCCTGCTTACAAAGCAGATCGTTTGCCTATGCCGGAGCATTTACAAACGGCTTTGCCTGCACTTAAACAAAAACTGGCAGATATAGGCATCGAAAGCTTTCAAATGCCAGATCAGGAAGCTGATGATGTGATAGCCAGCCTTGCTATGACAATGCGCAAACATCAGCAGCAAGTTACTATAGTGTCGACAGACAAAGGCTATTTACCTTTATTAGCTGAAGCTGTGGCTGTGTACGACCATTTTAATCGCCAGCAGCATAGCGCTGAGACAGTGCAGCAGAAGTTTGGCGTGTTACCAGAGCAGTTAGTCCGATATTGGAGCCTGGTGGGTGATAAAACGAATAACATTAGTGGTCTGACAGGTATAGGGCCAAAAACGGCAACAGAACTGTTAAAACTGGGGCCAGATATTAAAACGGCTCTGGCTCATCCGGATTGTCCGGCCAAACTAAAAGACAAGATTGTGGCGTCACGTGCAGAACTGCAGCTATTTATGCAGATCTTAAGCCTGAAAACTGATTTACAGTTGGGGCTTAACTTACAGCAAGTACGTTTTACAGCATGCTGAGGCAGAAGATGAAAGTAAAAACCATAGCCTTCTTACTTGCAGGATTAGTGCTGTATGCCGGTTTAACCAGTATTACCCTGATGTTTTACAAAGACGACCCTGATCAGATGAACTGGCAGGACAGAGAAGCCTTTAACACCAAATACATTTATAAACTGGATTTAACCAAAGCCATCAGCCGAAATCAGGTGATTGATTCTCTGGGTGGACCTGACATTACTGAAGCCAAAAAGCACCAGCAACAAGTTTATCAGGTACTGTATTACCGCACTCACAGAACAAAAACTGACGGCATTACCACCAAAGATGAATGCACTGCTATTTTATTTAAAAATCAGCAACTCATTGCTATAGGTGAAACCGCAGTCGAGCAATTTAACCAACTGGATTAAGATGGCAACTTTGGGATCTTTAACAGGGCTTTATCAACACTGCACTAAATTTTATGCAGAAAAGCACGAGCTCACTGCACTGCAGCAACTGGAATTGCTGCAACAGATTTGCAAGCTTGCAGCCCAACTGGCCTATCAATCTCCTTTGTTGATGTTATCTCAGTTATCCCTGACTCCAGCCACTGGTTGCATTTCAAGCAAAATCTTTATCAAAGAAGCGGCTTTATTAACAGCTATTGCTATGGCCGGGCGCTGGCCTGAAGAATTATTTGTGCAGCTTTTAAAAAGCTGCCTGCTGCAGCATTTGTCTGTCACTGCTTTATTGGAAAAGTCGGCCAAAGCTGAAGAGCTAAGCGCTTTAGAACAACAACAGCTGAAGTTCCCCGCTGTAGTGACTATTAAACAACACAAAGAATTAGCGGAAAAAGCCGGCGTATTAAACTTGCTGCGCCAGTGTTATGGTAAAAACAAAGGCTTGGCAACCTGGCAAAGCCCCTATTTCAGCCAGTTGATTAGTTTTTGCTGGCAGGTTACACGTTTGATGTTACCTGGTGCAGGCAAATTAATAGCACTGGAAAAAATAGCCGTTATGCTGCTGCCACAAGCCACTGTAACAGAGCAGCAGTTCTGGCATGCTCTGTCTTGTTTAAACAGCAGCAGCTACAGCACAGGGCGATTTGTAAGGGACTCTGATGCTAACCTTGCGCTCTTGCTGTGTGAGGTTACCAGCACAGAGCAGATGCAGCTGTTAGTCCAGCCTTATGACAAAAGTACAAAACAACTGTTGCCAGCACAAACAGCAACTGCAGCAGACTGGCAGTTATTAAACCCAAGACAATACAACCAGGACGACTGGCTTAACGGCTGGCAACAAGATAATAAACTGCTGCCGCAATGGCCCGAACCTGCAGACTTACCTGCATTAAGCTGGCTACAACAACTGAGTCATGCCGCAAAAGTAAGTCAGCAAGCAGAACTGATAGAGCAACATCCGTGGTTGATGCAACAGCTGCGGGAAAAGGCATCAGCACAAAGCAGGCAACAACAAAAAATTCAGTCCACTCCACATGCTATTGCCATGCTGGGTCAGGAACAACTGCTGCCGTTATTAAAACAAGCCTGGCTGGAGCAACATTGCCAGCAACAACATCAGCCCCACCATAACTGGCTGCTGGAGTTCAGACGGGTATTAGCCAAAGCTTTGTATTTATTAACTCAGCCCGTGAAGTTTTATGCTTTAACGTCGCAACAAGCTGAGCTTTTGGCCTGGTGTTTATGCTGGCCTTTGTGGCAACAGTCCGATCTGCGATTTTTGGCTTTGTCTCATCCAACACAGCCCGTCAGTCTTATCAGCCCATGGTTAAAACAGCAGTTGTGGCAAAGTGAGCACTATCAGCAACTGGCGCTAAAAACGCTGAAACATTTGCAGTTTAATCAAAGCTGGCAAGATGCCTGCCTGCATTATCGAGCCTTACCGACCTCAACGCATTCTTACCCTATGGCTTTTGTATTGGCTTTTACTTTTGATCTGGCAGCTTCTGTATTTTCCGATAGCGACGATAAAAACAGGCTGGATCATAGTTATAAATTTGTAGAGCCACATTTGGAAGCACAGCTATGCTCTGCATCGGATTGGCAGGCCCTGTTAATTGAACAAACTCAACCATTCAGCCAACTTATTGCCAGTTGTAGTTTTATTTCTCCATTTTCTAAAGTTATGCCGCAGGAAGTGACAGATTTGTCGCAGATGTCGGCATAAACTGGAAAATAAACACCAAAACTGGTATATTTTCGGCGTTTTTTCACAAGCTCAGCTACAACAGCTGTCACAAGAAGAATGTATAAACGTCAGCTTTGTGTTTAGTACAACCAATCCATGTCGCATTAAAAGTTATAAAGGAACGTTATGAGTTCACAAACTATTACGGTCATCAAAGGTGATGGCATAGGTCCAAGCATAGTAGAAGCCGCTATCCAGGTTCTGGATAAAGTAGGCTGTAACTTTAACTATGAATATGTTGAAGCTGGCTTAACTGCGTTAGAAACTACTGGCGAGTTGCTGCCTCAAACCACCCTTGATGCGATCGCCCGTAACAAAATCACCTTAAAAGGCCCGCTTACTACGCCTGTAGGTGAAGGTTTCACGTCTATCAACGTAACTTTACGTAAAAAATTCAACCTGTACTCGAACGTACGTCCGGTAATTTCTTTCAAAGGCACTAAAGCTCGTTACGAAAATATCGACATCATTACAGTACGTGAAAACACTGAAGGTATGTACTCAGGTGCTGGCCAAATCGTGAAAAACGAAGGCGAGCTGGCAGAAGCCATGAGCGTAGTGACCCGTGAAGGTTCTGAACGTATTGTTGAGTTCGCCTTTGAACTGGCTCGTCGCGAAAACCGCAAAAAAGTAACTATCGTTCACAAAGCCAACATTCTGAAATCTACCTCCGGCCTGTTCTTAAAAACCGCCCGTGAAGTAGCTTTGCGTTACCCTGATATTCAGGCCAGCGAGATGATCGTTGATAACGCTTGTATGCAGTTGGTGATGAACCCACAACAGTTTGATGTGATAGTCACAACCAACCTGTTTGGCGATATTTTGTCTGACTTATGTGCTGGTTTGGTCGGTGGTTTAGGTATGGCGCCAGGCGCCAATATCGGCAAAGACTGCGCCATTTTTGAAGCAGTACACGGCAGCGCGCCGGACATTGCAGGCAAAAACCTGGCAAACCCAAGCTCAGTAATTTTAGCTTCTATCCAGATGCTGGAATATTTGGGCATGAAAGACAAAGCAGAAAAAATTCTGGCCGCTTTAACTGATGTGATTGCATCAGGTGACCGCACCACCCGCGACTTAGGTGGCAGCCACGGCACTACAGACTTTACAGCGGCCATGCTGGAACGTCTCTGATACTTTGGGTCAGAGCCCCTTGGCTCTGACCCATTTATTCTCTAGCTCCGACCCCAATACGCCCCCAAGATAGTTTTGCCATCATCTGCGCTTCACAATACTATGCTCTGATAAGTTTTCTTTTCAGGAGTTATGTTGATGTACCAACTGTATTATTCACCAAGCACCGCCAGCATGGCGCCGCATATTCTGCTGGAAGAACTCTCTGTTCCTTACGAGCTGGTTTTAACAGATACGGCCACTGGCTCACATAAAAAAGCTGACTATCTGGCGTTAAACCCTAATGGCACTATTCCAACTTTAGTAGACCAGGGTCAGGCTATTTTTGAAACCGCGGCCATTTGCCTGCATTTAGTGGATAGCCACCCGGAAAAGAACTTATTCCCAGCCCCAGGAACTCTTGAACGCGCTGAAGCTTACAAGTGGCTGATTTGGTTATCCGCCACCTTACAAAGCACCTTAGTAGTGTATTTTTATCCTGAACGATGGGTAAGTGGTGAGCAAAATCAGGTAGAGGTAAAACGTCATGCACAGCAAAAAGCCCAAGGCCTGCTAGAGCAAATGGACAAACATTTAGCCAGCCACTGCAGCCCATGGTTTTTAGGCGAAGAATTTTCCCTGGTGGATATTTACGCCATGATGTTATGCCGTTGGACCCGTCACTTCGATGACAAAAAAGCCCGCGATTACCCTTTTATAGCCCTCTGGGTACAAAAGGTATTAGCCCGCCCTGCAGTACAAAAAGTGATGGATTATGATGGCCTGGTTAAGCCTTATGTTTGATGGGATTTGGTATTTAAGGGGCAGGTTTTATCCCTGCCCTCTTCGTTTAACTAGCTTTAAACCTTACGCACATGCACTGTCACTTCCTCGCGGTCGTGGTACAAGTGCTTGGCCTGAATTTCGACGTCCAGCCCAGCTTCGTTGAAGTTATGCTGCATCATATCCAGCACTTCAACCACAGTTTCGTAACGTTTTTTCATAGGTAGTTTCAGGTTAAAAATACTTTCCTGACACCAGTCGTTGATCAGCCAGTCACAGACCAGTTTGCCAACACGTTGTGGCTTTTCAATCATGTCGCAGACCAGCCAATACACATTGCGTTTGTCCGGGCTGAATTTAAAGCCGTCGACCTGAAAGTGCTTTACCTGGCCTGTATCCATTAAGGATTGCGCCATCATGCCGTTGTCTATTGCTGTGACCATCATGCTGCGTTTAACCAGCTGATAAGTCCAGCCGCCAGGGCAAGCGCCTAAGTCGACAGCTCTCATACCTGAAGTTAAACGGGTTTCCCATTCGTCTTTTGGAATAAACTGAATAAAAGCTTCTTCCAGCTTTAAAGTACTGCGACTTGGTGCATCAGATGGAAACTTCAGCCGCATAATGCCGTTTTCCAGCGGGCTGTTGTTTTCAGGGTAAGAAATACCTAAATAAGCGCTGCTGCCACTTTGCATAAACAAATGCAGCACTGGGGCACGGGAGTTTTCTTTTTGCAGCAATACGCCAGCTTTACGTAATGACTGGCGCAAAGGCACTGTCAGTTTACGGGCCAAAGTAGATAAAGTTTTACCGTCATTGGTTTCAGGGTATTCCACCCGCAGCTCACCAAAAGCAGATAATTCAGCAGCTATTGCCGATTCGACCACTGTAGTAATGCGGTCGGCCGGATCCAGTTGCAGCATATCTTCCACCAGCAAAAACCACTGGCGGGCAAAGATAAAGTTAGTAAAATCATAGTCACGATAAAAGGCAGCTAACGCCTCACTGTCATAGGCTTCAAAAATGACAAAAGCTGCGTCTTTGGTTAGTTTGCAAAAACCAAACACCTCTTCCTGCGCCGCTTTATCCTGAATTTCGCCAGCACATTCTTTCTCAAAACCTGAACGGCAGTACAGCAAAAGTTGCTTCATGCTGCACCTCCGTGTGCAGCACCCTGACGGGCAGCCTGCGGCTGTGAAAATTGTCTATCCTGCCAATTTTTCATACGGCACCTCCCTGTGCCGTACCCTGACTGGCAGCCTGCGGCTGTGAAAATTGTCTATCCTGCCAATTTTTCATGTTATTTCCTGATCCAAGGGCTGATGGCCAAAGCCAGCCAGCTTAAAATAAGCAACTGACCACCTAAAGGCGCCAGAGCTGAAAAATGTAAAGGTAGCTTAAATACGCCAGCCACCAGAGTATAAACAAATAACCAAAGCCCAATTTGCATCGCAGTTACTGCAATGCGGCTTAGCCATGGGCTTTGTTGTTGCAGCTTGTCAAAGGCTGATAAAGCCAATAAAGCCACAACATGAAAAGCTAAAATAAAACCAGCGCTTAAAAGTACAGCCAGTTGATCTGTCGCTATGGTGCCACGCCATAAATGCATCAAAGCAGCGGCTGAACCTACAGTCACGGCGCCGTAAAAAGCGGCCAGACTAGTGTTAATTTTCCAGAATAAATTCATTAATAAAGCTCCTGCTTAGCAAAGAGGCTTGTTCAATAAGCTGCTGTTGACTAAAACCTGATTTCTTCAGCGGCGAAAAATCATGATCGCCAGTTTCCAGCCACTTAATCTCTATTAAAGGCCAGCTTTTACCAGCCAGTTCCTGAACGCTGCCAAAAGGGTCTCTTTCCCCTTGCAACACCAATACAGGCCTATTTAAATCAGCAAAATGTGCTGTTCGCCAATTGTCTTTTTTCGGCGGGTGAAAAGGATAACCATAAGCTATCACCCCTTTCACTTGCGCAGGTAACAAGTCAGATGCTGCAAGCAGAGTGGCAACCCGGCCCCCCATCGACTTACCAGCAATAAATAAAGGTAAATCTGTCGGCATTTGGCTTATTTGTTCGAGCAGCTCAGCCATTAATACCGGCATTTTAGCCGGTAGCTGCCTGTGGCCAGTAAGGGTCTTTTGCATATAAACAAAGTTAAAACCCCAGACTTCTATGCCCTGAGTTGCAAGCTGCTGCGCTAAAAGCTGGCAGAACTCTGATTGCACCGGCGCTCCGGCACCATGAGATAACAGCAATCTGGCGACAGGATTTGGGGCTTTAACAAGAACACTCTGGGCTAACAACTCTGGCATCTATTAATCCGGTGTCGAATTATTAAAATGTTGCTCAGCAAAATCCTGCTGATCCAGCTCAACTTGTTTCGCCATCCACTGTCTGAACGCAACAATTTTACCAAGCTCGGTCTGGTTTTCACGGCACACCAGATAATGCGAGTCTTTGCTCAGCAATACATGGTGAAAAGGCACTATTAAGCGGCCTGAGTTAATGTCAGGTCTAGCCATCACGTTATGCGCCAAAGCCACACCCTGACCATGAATAGCAGCCTGCAATACCATAGCTGTATGCGAAAAAATTGGCCCCTGATTCACATTAAAATTCTTAAAACCCTGACTGACAAACCAATCTTTCCAGGCTTGGCGCGAACCATCGTGTAATAAAGTATGGTGACGTAAATCGGCCACATCTTTTAATGGCTTGCTGCCATTTAATAACAAAGGCGAACAGACAGGCAGCAAATATTCAGTATGCAACTTGTCGGCATGCAGATTACGCCAACTGCCACGACCATAATAAATCGCCACGTCTACATCGTCTGTTAACGAGCCTTCGTCTGAGTCGACCGCTTTAATCCGCACGTCTATATCAGAATGTTCTTCACTAAATAAACTTAAACGTGGCACCAGCCACTGAATCGCAAAACTTGGCTGTAAACTGACGGTTAATGAGCCTTTAGCGCCACGGGCTAATAACTTCTCTGTGGCTTCATGCAGCTGCAGGAAAATTTCTTTAATATCTAAAAAGAAGCTCTGCCCTTCTTCGGTTAACAGCAAAGAGCGGTTTTTCCGCATAAACAGCTTTAAACCTAAATGATCTTCCAAGGCTTTGATCTGATGACTAATAGCAGCCTGAGTAACAAACATCTCTTCTGCCGCTTTAGTAAAACTAAGATGACGGGCCGCAGTTTCAAAAGCCTTTAACGCATTAAGAGGGGGTAAGCGCCGAGCCATAGCTTGCAGCCTTAGGTAAAATAGAATTAATTTTTCTAATGCGAATTATAAAGAAAGGCGCAACTTTAAACCAGTCACGCCTTCGGGATTAACAGGAATTATTTAGCTTTAGGAACGTAACCTTCGATCTGAACTTCTTTGCCTTCAAATAAAAATTGCTGCATCTGTTCTTCCAGCAATTTGCGGTGTTCCAGATTCATCATGTTCAGCTTTTTTTCATTGATCAGCATAATTTGTTTTGACTGCCATAAAGCCCAGGCTTCTTTGCTGATGCTGTCGAAGATTTTTTTGCCAAGCTCACCCGGGTACAGCTGAAAATCTAAACCTGCTGCTTCTTTTTGCAAATAAACACAAAATACCTGACGGGACATTATTCACCTCAAAACTTAGCTTTTAAAAAGGCCGATATTGTAAACGACTTCATCGCAAGCAGTTAGCTTTTATTCAGCCAGTTTTTTTCAATCCAGCTACGAATTGGAGCAGGTAAACCAATCTCCATTACTTGCGCTTTGTTATACCAACTGCTACCTGCAGGCTCAGATATACCAGACACCGGATGCCAGACCGAAGCATCTAACTTGTAATGTGAAAACACATGCTGAAACTGGCCCTGTAGTTTGGCTTGTAACAAAGCTTCAGCAGTTTCATCCACCTGAGGTAAAGACCATAAATCAGCCCAGATACCGGAGTCTGGTCTTTTTTGCAGCAACAGTTTATCGCCTTGCTCTATCCACAAAAAATGACCTGCTTTGGTTGGAGTGGTCTTTTTAGGTTTAGCTGTTGGTAATTCTGTTACCCGGCCTGTATTAAAAGCCACACACTGAGTTTGAAGCGGGCAACTTAAACAATCCGCTTGTTTGGGTTTGCAAACCGTAGCGCCTAAGTCCAGCAAGGCCTGAGCAAAACGTCTGTTGTTTTGTTTTGGCGTTAATAAATCGGCCAAAGCCCACAACTTTTTATCCACAGCAGAAGTGGTTGGCACACCTTCGATGCCAAATAAACGGCAGAACAAACGCCTTACATTGCCATCCACAATCGGGCCATAAGCATCGTAGGCAAAAGAGCGGATAGCCCCAGCTGTATAACGGCCAATACCAGGAATGGTTAATAAGGCATTTAATTCAAAAGGAAACTCGCCTAAATCATGCACTATGTATTTAGCGGCTTTATGCAAATTACGGGCTCTGGCGTAATAACCTAAGCCCTGCCATAACGCCATTACAGTGTCGGTATCAGCAGCTGCTAAGGCATGAATATCAGGCAGCTTTTGCATCCAGCGCTGAAAATAAGGGATCACTGTAGTGACCTGAGTTTGCTGCAACATCAGTTCGCTGACCATCACTCTGTAAGGGCTGGGATCTTGTTGCCATGGCAAGGCATTACGGCCATCGATTTTTTGCCAGTCGACAACAGTATCGGCAAAAAGATCAGGGCAAGTTAAATACTCAGAATTCAGCACAGCTATCACTACTCAGGTTCAATAATTCAAAACGATACATAGCCTAGCATTTTTGCTGTTTTTGTTGAATCAAGATTAGCGGTTGAGCATTGGCGGCAGAACAAGGATAATGTGCGCCGCATTCGCAGCGCTATAAACACAGGCTGCATCACATTTTTTGGAGACCAAGATGACCCACCCGGAACAACCAAACACAGAGCCACAGGACGAAGAGCTTCAGGAAAACAAATACCTGCGCCGTATTCGTAGCTTTGTTTTAAGGGAAGGTCGTCTGACCAAAGGCCAGCAGCGCAGTTTAGATTTATTCTGGCCAACTATGGGTCTTGAGCATCAGGCCACGCCTTACGATATGACAGCAGTGTTTGGCCGTGAAGCCGACTTAGTACTGGAAATTGGTTTTGGTATGGGCAAATCTTTGGTGCAAATGGCTAAAGCTGCGCCAGATAAAGACTTTATTGGTATCGAAGTACATAAACCCGGTGTAGGTGCTTGTTTAGGTGAAGCCGAAACTGAAGGCGTGAAAAACCTGCGGGTATTTGAACACGATGCTATCGAAATTTTAAACGACTCCATTGCAGACAACAGCTTAAGCACTGTGCAGCTGTTTTTCCCTGATCCATGGCATAAAAAACGTCACCATAAAAGACGTATTGTGCAGGCTGAGTTCGCCCAGTTATTGCGCCGTAAGTTAAAAGTCGGTGGTGTATTTCATATGGCCACTGACTGGGAAAACTACGCTGAACATATGCTGGAAGTGATGAAAGTTGCCGAAGGTTACAGCAATCTGTCAGAAACCAATGACTACGTGCCGCGCCCTGACCATAGACCTCTGACTAAATTTGAAAACCGTGGTGTTAATTTAGGCCATGGTGTTTGGGATTTGATGTTCAGGAAGGAAAGTTAATATGTTGGACAATACCAGTCAGCTGTTGCTGCGTAATATTGATTTTTTATCAGGCAAAGTGCTGCTGGTAGAACCTATGGCCGACCGTCTGGCTTCTGAATTAAAACAAAAAGCGCCAGAGCTGGAGCTGTTTTGTTTAACCTCCAATATAGCTGTTGCTAATAACTGGCAACAGCAAAGCAAAAGCCCTTGTTATTTGGGTGATGCTTTGCCAGCAGATTTAACAGTAGACCGAGTGGTGCTGTTTTACCCTAAAAGCAAAGATCAGCTGCAAAGTTCTTTAGCTCAAATTAAAACAGCACTGAACGACAAAACTGAAGTTTATCTGGTTGGTGATAACAAAGGCGGTATTAAAAGCTTAGGTAATCAGGCTGAAAAGCTGGGGTTAAAAGCCTTTAAACACGACAATGCCAAACACTGTTTATGGTTTGAATTGGATGGTCTGTTACAAAGCGAGCTCAAAACCGCAGAGTTTCATCAGTTTAGTATCGAAAAAGCTGGTATCAGCTTAAATCTCTGTTCTCTGCCAGGCGTGTTTAATCATGGTAAATTAGATTTAGGCACTAATTTATTGCTGGAGCATTTAGGCCATATTCAGCAAGGTAAAGTGCTGGATTTTGCTTGTGGTGCAGGTTTTATCGGTGCATTTTTAGTAAAAAGACACTCGGAAATCAAATTAACGGCTTCTGATATCAGCACTTTAGCTGTCAGCTCTACAGCTGCCACTTTAAAAGCGAATAAGCTGCCGGGCGAAGCTATTGCAGCTGATGGCATTCCGTCACGCAGTGCGGCTTATGACCATATTGTCAGTAACCCACCTTTCCACACAGGTTTAAAAACGGACTACCATATTAGTGAGCAGTTTTTCCGGGATGCTTTTAATGAGTTAAAGCCTGGCGGCACTTTAACTTTAGTGGCGAACGTGCATTTACCTTATGTGGCTCAGTTGACTGAAATCTTTGGTCAGGTAAAAGAGCTTGGTCGTCGCGATGGTTTTGTGGTTTATTATTGTAAAAAAGACCGCAAATAAAAGGATCTGCTGATGAGACTGGTTTTTGTTGTTCTGGCTGGATTAACCTTCAGCACTGGCGCTTTGGCGAACTGTATTCAGTCGCCAGAAAGAACACAAGCTTGTCCTCATCAGGTCTATCGGCTTGGTCAACTGGAAAACATGGCAAAACCCGGCATGTTATGTATCTGCGCTGCAGATTTTAAAGAGTTCCTGACTGTGCCAGCCGACGAAGACGAAGCTCATAAACAAAAGCTGAAACGCCTGAAGCTGGAATACGCTTTAGGTCAGAAAATTGAGCCTATCCTGCAAGTATTAAGAGACTGACTCTGCCTACTGGCCCACTACAATTTGTCGTGGATTAAACTCGCCCAAATACTCTTCGGCTTGTTGTAACAGCGCCGGTACCAAAAATAACTTACCCTGCTCAACCCAATAAATAGCATGTTGTTCAAACATAATAGCCAGCTTAATAGCTTTGGATTTATCACAAAGCACAGCCCAGCTTTTTTCCTGAAAACTCAAGTCCGGTGAACAACCGACTATTTCACGGTAAGGCACATTCATGCTGTCGAGGGTGTTGGCAAAGTGATTATCAAGCAATAAATTTCTGGAAGGATTTTGTACATGACCACAAGGGTTTTGGGCACTGATAATAGCAAAGTTAATTTGATCGCCAAGGGGTTGATGGCACAAAAAAACACTCGTTTTGTAGTTATCCCATAAGTCCATGGTTTTATCTCATCGCCACAAGTGCAATCACTATAAACCTGTTTTTATTTTTTGTCAGGGGATTAGCTGCAGTTACTGGTGAAAGTTTGCAAATGCGTGTAACTTCAATATTATAGCTTTGATAACAGATTGACGGATGGCGGAAGGATTAATGGGTCCAGCGTTAAAAGCGAGTTCAATCAAAAGCGCACTGATTTGGGTTGTGATGCTGATTTGCAGCATAACTCTGTGTGTGTCCCTGACCATTGCTACCATACAAGATGTTAAAGCTGAAAAGAAAAACCTGTCTGAACAACTTCACTCTTACGCCGCCATTATTGCCTTTAACGCCGTAGGTTCTATCGAAACAGATGACTCAGAAATTGAAGACAAACGTATCGCGTCTTTTGCTGCCGAATCCCGTCTGCATAATATCCATATTTATAAAGTTCAAGAAAACGGCGAGCTTAGTTTTTTTGCCAGTTACAACAGAAGAGATGTTGGCCCTTACCCTACTCAGTTTAATAAAGTAGAACAGTACCAAAATGCCACCATAGGTGATGGCGTAATGGAGTTGACTAAAAAAATTGAATCTGGTGGTAAATTAATAGGTTATGTCTACATACGCGCCAGCCTGGCTGAACTGAGCCGTTATGTGCAAAACCGGGTGATATTCGACATATTAATTGCGCTCTGCTCCTTGATAGGTGCTTTTATTATCGCCAACAGATTACAACGTCGTTTTACCAAACCGCTTTACAGCTTGCTGGCTTTAGTACAAAAAATCTCTAAAGAAAAAGATTATCAAATCCGTGTGCCCACTATGGAAATAGTAGAGTTTCATAACCTGGGCCGGGCAATCAACACTATGCTGGACAGAACTGAACAGCAAATGACTAAACTGCGCAGCGCCGAAAGTGAAATACGCCAGCTCAACCAGGATTTGGAACAAAAAATCAGTGACAGAACCCTGGCTTTAAAAACCTCTAATCAGGATTTATTGAACACCTTATCGACCTTGCACCAATATCAGAATCAAATTGTTGAAACTGAAAAAATGGCCAGTTTAGGTCAGATGGTGGCAGGGGTGGCGCATGAAGTAAATACGCCTATAGGGCTTGGGGTGACAGCTTCAACTTTAATGCAGGATAAGCTGGCAGAAATACAAAAAGCTTTTGATGATAAGAAGCTAACCTCCAATCAGTTAGCCAAATTCCTTAGCGACAGCGCTGAAAATCTTGGCATTATTTACCGTAACCTTGAACGTGCAGCTAACCTGATCCGCAGTTTTAAACAAGTGGCAGTAGACCAATCCAACGATAACAGAAGATACTTCAACATGCACCAGTTGCTGAATGAAGTACTGCTGTCACTGCGGCCTAACCTGAAAAAAACTCAGCATCAGGTGATACTGAATTGTGATGAAAGTTTAGAACTGGAAAGTAAGCCAGGCCCTATCAGCCAGATCCTGATTAATCTTATTATGAACAGCCTGATCCACGCCTTTGAAAATAAAGAACAAGGCACTATGACCATCAGCGTGACTCTGGCCAATAGTCGTTGTTACCTGCATTATCAGGATAACGGCGCCGGTGTGCCGGAGAATATTAAAAAACGCATTTTTGACCCTTTTGTCACCACCAAAAGAGGTGAAGGTGGCAGCGGTCTGGGTATGCATTTAGTCTATAATCTGGTGACTCAGGCTCTAAACGGCAAAATTCAGCTGGAAAGTTCTTTGGATCATGGCATCGACATTCAAATCGACTTTCCGGTGATCCCCAAATAAGATAACAGCCTGAACAACAACATATTTTTCAACTACTTAAATTAGCTTAGGCTAATTGTTAACAAATAAACTTGTTAACAAAATCTGTGGTCTATATAATTGCTCAGACAATGACCATAGGTCACTCTCTTTCTAAAAAGATACAAATCAAATACTTAATTACGTTCACATAAGGTTTAAGCATAATGCAGACCCCTGTTATTCTGATTGTTGAAGATGAAGAAGTAACACGACTGAATCTGGTCAGCCTGTTTGAAGGCGAAGGCTATGATGTGGTTGAAGCAGTGAATGGTGAAGAAATGAACCAGAAACTGTCTGAACACAAAGTCAATTTGATTGTTATGGATATCAATCTGCCTGGCAAAAACGGCCTGATTTTGGCTCGTGAATTACGCCAGAAAGAAAACGTAGGTCTGATTTTCCTGACCGGACGTGACAGTGAAGTCGATCGCATTTTAGGTCTGGAAATTGGTGCAGACGATTACCTGACCAAACCTTTTAACCCACGTGAACTGACTATCCGTGCCCGCAACCTGTTAAACCGCACCGTATCTCAACCTGTAGTGGAAGAGCATAAAAGTGTGGTGAAATTTAATGGTTGGGTATTGGATGAAAACAGCCGTAACCTGACGTCTCCTGAAGGTGTGTCACGCCGTTTACCTAAAGGTGAATATCGTGCTTTACGTTTAATGCTGGACAGTCCGGGTAAAATCTTCACTCGTGAACAACTGATCCGCCATATGACAGGCCGCGAACTCAGAGCTAACGACAGAACTGTGGATGTCACTATTCGCCGTATCCGTAAGCATTTTGAGTCCGACGTAGAAAGCCCTGAGTTAATCAGCACCATTCACGGTGAAGGTTACCGCTTCGTAGGTAAGTTAGAAAAATAATCCGGCACAACCGGCCTTCTATAATTCCAATAGGATGCTGACGGGTTAAACAGATTGTTCGATATACTCCTCTAGAGCGGCCAAGTGCCGCTCTATTGTTATATGAAAATTGATCAGCTGCTTTTCTATGCCTTGCAATTCTGTACTTTGTTCCAGTAATTTTGCCTGATGTTGCACCCACAATAATCCGACCGAAGCCGCAGCACCTTTTAGCTTATGAGCCGCCTCCTGAAACTCAGTGACATCCTGCTGCATTGCGGTTTCCATCATTTTATTAATATAACCTGGCAACAATTGGGTAAATAACTGCACACTGCGTAACATGGTCTTTTTACCTAAAGACTGCAGGTAATCATCCAGAGTTTGCTGATCCAAAATTTGCTGATCATGAGCTTTTTCAGCTGTCATCTCTTTAGGCGCAGGAGCGCCAAACAGTTGATGTAAAATCTGGTCCAGTTTATTGGTATTAATAGGTTTGGCCAAAGCACCATCTACCCGAACATCCTTTAACTGCTGCTCGGCTTTACGCACATTAGCACTTAATACCACCACTGGCAGTTTGACTAAAGCAGGTTCAGAGCGGATAAAACGTGCAACCTGATCACCCGACATATCCGGCAACTGCATATCCAATAACACCAAATCTATATCGTCTTCTGTTTCCAGTAAGGCCATCGCATCCTCGCCAGTCTCAGCGAGGATCACCTGATGACCCCGTTGTTCCAGCAAGTTAGTGGCTATTTCAGCATTTAAAGGCACGTCTTCCACCAGCAATATGGTTAAAGCCGGATACACAACTTGTGGCGCAGCAGCAGGAGCACAAGTAAGTTCTGCCGGCAACAGCATAGTAAAAGTACTGCCCTGACCTGGTTCGCTGTTCAGTTTGATCTGACCGGACATAGCTTCGATTAAAGCCCGGGATACAGATAAACCTATACCAGAGCCCACTATACTTAAACGCCTGCCATCGCTGGATTTATAGTACATATCAAAAATACGTTGCTGCTCAGCCTCAACAATACCTATGCCGGTATCTGTGACACTAAAACACAACTCTGCCGGATTATCAGTAGTGATGGATACATCCAGCTGCACAGAACCGCGGGCTGTAAATTTCACTGCATTATTAATTAAGTTCCATAACACCTGCCGAACCCGGGTTGGATCCAGACGGACATAAAGCTGGCCTGGCACAACTTCAGGTTCAATAAACAACAGGCCTTTTTGCTGGCAGATTAGATGGGCAAAATTGCAAATATCATGGACAAATTCATTGAGTTGCACCGACTGATAAACAATATCTAAATCCTGCCGGTCAATTTTATCCAAGTCGATAATATCGTTAAAAATATTACCTAAAGTCTCAGCACTGCTGAAGATGGTATTACTCCAGCTGCGCTGCTCTGTGGACAACGGACTTTCCAGTAAACGTCTGGTTAATCCTACTATGCCATTTAGCGGCGTGCGCAGTTCATGGCTTAAGGTAGCAATAAATTTACCTTTATCCTGATAAGCTTTTTCCAGCGCCTGCTCAGCCAGTTTACGAGAGGTAATATCCCGGCCAAAACCAAGCAAACCTATATAACGGCCTTGTTTATCAAAAAACGGCACTTTGCGCATTTCAAACCATAACATGCGGCCGTCAGGGGTCTGATAGTCCACATCTAAAGTCAGCTCTACCCGGCTGGCCGAGATTTCCTGATCGGTCAGAATAGCTATAGGGGTAGATTCAGCATCGTAGAGTTCTGCCGGATAATGGCCTATCAGCTCTTTCGCCGATTTGCCCATAATGACTTCAAACATCTTATTGCAACTGACAAAGCGCCCGGTTTCGTCGCGGTAATAAAATAAGTCAGGAGAGCTGTCGACTATAGAGCGGATTAATAAACTTTGCTCTTCCAGCTCCTGCTGAGTTTTGCGGCGTTCAGTAATTTCACGGCGCAGTTCGTCTACAGCTCGGCGTTTGGCCTGGAAAGCTTTTTTCCGCTCTTCAATTTCAAAGTTCAGTTGGCGAATGGTTTCCTGCATATTCTGGTTCAGCAGTTTTTCCTGTCGTATCGAATCCTGCAAATAAAACAGCGCTTCATCCAGATGGCGAACTAAATAAAAGCTACTTAGTAAAAAGGCAGGTGTTATGGAGGCGGAAAACAGCAAAGCGCCCAACACCATGGACCAAAGCACCATATCGTGGATCAACAGACTATATAAGCCTGTAATGACTCCGGTTAAGGCCTGCAATAAAATAAAACACAGGCAAAAACACTGTAACCAGCCCCATTGCTTTAAGAAGCCAGCCAAACGCCGGACTAGCGGGTGAACACTTTGCTGCATTATCTGCCTTTGAAAATAAATTCTTCACAACAAGGGGTAAGCTACCCGAAAAGTATTGTTGCTTTTAGTTCAGCAAGTCTGCCAGATCCTGCAGCTTTTTGTCCTGCTAAATTTTGTTGTCGGCTGAGCCAAAACAGGTAAAAACCTGGGGTATTGAGTGTTTTTCAACCAGATATCGTTTTTACTAACGAAGAATGATTGACAGAAGATGACAGAGCGGTTAAATCTTAAAGCCATCTGAATTTAATCATCTGCAAAGTAATATGCTTAAAAAAGCGGTTTCGCTCTCAACATATTACTACTCGTCCTACTACCTGTCGGAGTGGTTTAACGAGTAGCCAAACCACCAGCTCATTGCTGGGTGTTTTGCTATTTAAAACTAAACCATAACAATTAACAGCCTGCTGAATATCACTCTGCAACCCGGTTGCCAGAGCAGACAGTGCTGTAATGAAGCAACAGGTAATAAAAAATGTTTAAACCATCTATGCTTTCGCTGGCCGTTGCGGCTTGCTGCTTTTCCGTATCTGCTCAAACTGAAACTACAACTGAAAACGATTCAATAGAAAAAATCGAAGTCACAGGCTCCCGCCTCAAGGGGGTTGATTTAGAGGGTGCTCAGCCGCTGGTCGTGATCAGCAGTGACGATATTAAAAAATCCGGCGCCAATAGTATTTTTGATTTATTGAAAGACGTAGGTCAATTGAGAGGCGGTGACGGCACCTTTTCCACCAGTGAAAGTGGTGCAACCTCAACGTCAACACCAGCAGGTCAGGCAGCAGCCTCATTGCGTGGTTTAGGCCCGGCTTCCACTTTGACGCTGATTAACGGCCGCCGTGTTGCTGCCAGTTCATTTGCTGCAGGCACTCAGAACTTTGTTGATGTAAACAGCATTCCTTTAGCTGCTATTGAACGTATTGAAGTATTAGCCACAGGCGCTTCGGCCATCTACGGGGCAGATGCTGTAGCTGGTGTGATTAACTACATACTGAAAAAAGATTATGAAGGCATGGAGCTTAATGCCTCTTATGGTGACAGTGCGGCGTCCAGTGATGAGAGCCGCCGTAACCTGAATCTGGTGTTTGGCCAGCAAGTCGCTGGTGGTCAACTAACTGTATTCGCTGATTATCTTGACCGTAACGCTTTTAGCGCTCAGGACAGAGAGTTTACCCGCTCTCCCCTGCTACAAAGTTCGTACTCTTACCTGCCAAAAAACACACCCAATATTTATTACAACTCTGTACGCTCTGGCAATGAACTGGCTACGCCAGGCTGCGCTACCGAGCTTGTGACTACAGAGTTTGGTGAAGAAATTTGCGCTTATTATCCGAATGAAGACGACCAACTGAACTCAGATTTAACCAGTTACTCCACTGGAGCTATTTTCCAGAAAGATTTTGGCGACATCAGCTGGAATACCGATGTGTTTTTCAGCAATACCAAATCTGTCGCCCTCTCAAGCCCAGCTCCTATTAATCAACTGGATGACAGTGAAGGCCCTTATGCAGACGAAAGCACTCTGGATATTTTTGGCCCAGCCCTTCGTGATGAGTTACTCGATCAATTGTATATAGACCCTTTTGATACAGTCGCTGGCCGCGAGCTTTATGGTTTTGCTTTTGATGCCCGTTTTGGCACACCACGCACTATAGAAGTGGAAACAGACGCGCTGCGTTTAGTCAGTGCTTTATCAGGTTCAGTGGGTGATTGGGGTTGGGAGTCGGCTGTTATTTACTCTGAATCAAAATCTGATCAGGTTGCCACTAAAGGCGTTTACAACAGATATAAATACCACGCCGCTTTAGCAGGCGAGCTTTGCTCTAACGGCACTATTGCCAGCTATGACGCTGACAACGATAGCTTAAGTTGCAGCAGCGGCTCTTTAGGCGCTATCTATAACCCTTTCCTGCAAAACGATAGCAGCAACGAAGCTTTGCTGGCGCTTGCGCAGGAAATGCCAAACCGCAAAGGTAAAAGTACTGTACTAGGTTGGGATGCGCGTTTTAATGGCGATTTAATGGAATTTAACGATGGCGTTATTAGCTCTGCTTTTGGCCTTGAAATTCGTAAAGAAAAAATCACGGATACTCCTTCAGACAATGCAATAGCACGCGCTGAAAACGGTTATCTGGTCGATGTTTTTGGTTTTGGTTCAAGTTTGTCTGCTGCAGAACGTACCCAGTGGGCGGCATTCTCTGAATTTAATGTGCCACTGGCCAGTACTTTAGATATGCAGCTTGCTGCACGTTATGATCACTTTGATGATTTTGGCGGCACCTTTAACCCAAAAATTGGCTTTAGTTACCGTCCCGTAGAAGAGCTGATCGTCAGAGCTTCTTACGCCACGTCCTTCCGTGCACCTTCGTTAACTCAGGCCGGAGTAAAACTCAGAACCACCACAGCAAGTTTTGATTGTGGCGCTAACCAGGCAGTTGCAGATTTATTCTGCGAAGGTTTTGGTGATGAACGTAGCAACAATGTGCTGGAGTTGGGTAACCCACAACTGCAGGCTGAAGAGTCTGACTCCATCAGTTTGGGTTTTGCTTTGAGCTTGTCGGAAAACAGCACATTAACAGTGGATTACTGGCGCTTTGAACATGAAAATCTGGTCGATACCAATATGACTGGTGTTCTGGCACGCGCTATTGGGGATGCTTCTTTACGCCATTGTGGTTTAGTACCTGAAGGTAGTCAGGGTATTTCTTTTGATGAAGCCCTTTGTGATGTAACAGACAACGCAGGTCTGACTATTGAACAAGACGGCGCCAATATGACAGAAATACTGGATGCCTGGGTAGAGTACGACGACCCACGTTTTGCTGAGTTACCACTGTTCCGTGACCACGTATTGCTGCTGGAAAATACCGGTCAGCAAACTGTCAGCGGTATAGATCTGGCATACGACCACAGATTTGATACTGAAGTTGGAACCTTCGGCCTGAGCCTGGATGCCACCCATTATTTGTCTTTTGAGCGCAATAAAGCAGGCTCTGATGAAATCGAAGAGCTGATTGGTACCTGGCGTTACCCTGAAACTGTAGCTGGCGTGCGTTTTAGCTGGTCAAGAGGTGATTTTTTCAGCAGCATTTCGGCGAATTACACGGATTCCTATGAAGATGATATTGAAGGACTGCGTGGCCGTGAACTGGACGAGCTGGATGAATTAGGTCAATTAAACGCAGATGGAACCCGTCAGGTCTCGTCCTGGACTACATGGCGAATGAATTTGGGATATGATTTTGCCCAAACCACGATCAGCTTTAATATCGACAATCTGTTTGATCGGGATCCACCAACAGCTTATGGTTCAAGCCGTGGTTTTGATTCTATTAACCATGATGCTTTAGGTCGTAGCTTCCGTATTGCACTAAGCCACAAGTTTTAACAGCACGCGAAGCGAATAATAGAAGCCGGGCTTTTAGCCCGGCTGCATTTAACAGGTAAATCTCATGCAAGTTACAAGCAAAAAACCGGTCAGCATGCCGGACGCTTTTGTCATACTTTTTTTTGTGATGATAGCCGCAGCTATTGCGTCCCACCTTATTCCGGCTGGTTATTTTCAGATGTTACCGGAAACCCTAAACGCCGCAGGTGAAACTGTTAAAGCCCGCATTGACCCAAACAGCTTCCAGTTTGCTGAGGAACAAAACAAAGCAGTGCCTTTGTTTGGTGAAGGCGGTCAGATTGGCTTTTTAAACTATGCCTTTGAAGGCATGGTCTCTGGCGACAAAATGGGCGCAGCTATAGGCGTGATAGCCTTTATTCTGCTGACAGGTGGTGCCTTTGGCATCATTATGAAAACAGGAGCTGTTAACAACGGTATTCTGGCATTAATAGCCAAAACCAAAGATATAGATTATTTATTTATACCTTTAATGTTTTTGCTGTTTTCTTTAGGTGGTGCAGTTTTTGGCATGGGTGAAGAAGCCATCGCCTTTTGTATTGTGCTGCTGCCTTTGATGCTGGCTTTAGGCTACGACGCTATTACCACTGTGCTGGTTACTTACATCGCCACTCAGATTGGTTTTGCAACCTCCTGGATGAATCCATTCAGTGTGGCTATAGCTCAGGGTATAGCGGGATTACCCCCTATGTCAGGCACCGAATATCGCGTTGCACTTTGGGCAGTTTTCACCTTGTTTGGCATTATTTTCACCATGCGTTATGCCAGAAAAATCAAGAAGAACCCAGAGCTTTCTGTCAGTTTTGCATCAGATCAAAAACTGCGCGCCCAACAGCAAGAACAACAAAGCACTAGCTTCGGTACCTTAGATGCTGCCATTTTATTGCTCTTTGTCGCCGGTATCACTTGGGTGATTTGGGGCGTAGTGGCCCGTGGTTATTATATTCCTGAAATTGCCACTCAGTTTTTTGCTTTAGGTATAGCCACAGCCATTTTAGGTATTGTTGGCAAACGGATGACTGTGAATGGAGCTGCTGACGCCTTTAAACAAGGTGCAGCAGAATTATTACCTGCCGCAATGATAGTGGGTATGGCGAAAGGCATAGTGCTGCTGCTGGGGGGCGACAATGCCACAGAGCCTTCAGTATTGAATACTGTGCTGCACTATGCTGGTAGCAGCTTTGATGGTTTCTCAGTTTATGCTTCAGCCTGGTTTATGTTGATTTTCCAATCGGTGTTTAACTTCTTTGTTACCTCAGGTTCAGGCCAGGCTGCTTTAACTATGCCATTAGTTGCGCCTTTGGCTGATTTGGTTGGCGTGTCGCGCCAAATAGCAGTTTTAGCTTTTCAATTAGGTGATGGTTTAACCAACTGCATAGTGCCCACTTCCGCTTCTTTAATTGGTTGCCTGGGTGTAGTGCGGGTTGACTGGATGTTATGGGCAAAGTTTGCCTGGCGTTTGCAGCTCTGGCTTTTCGCTCTTGCAAGTACAGCAGTGCTGGTCGCAGTCGCCATTGGTTATCAATAAGGACATAAAATGAGTGCAGTAAAGCTATTTAAAAATGCCCATGTCATAAGCCCTGCGGATTTGGGCACAATAGATGTTTTAGTCGCAGGTTCAGAGATAGCAGCATTGCAGCATGATTTTGCTGCAGGCAACAGTAATTTGCCTGTTGAAGTGATTGATGCCAGCGATTGTTATTTAGTGCCAGGTTTTGTCGATTCGTTAGTTCACTTTATTGGTGGTGGCGGTGAAGGTGGTTTTGCCAGCCGCACTCCTGAAATGCAATTAACAGATGCCACTTTAGGTGGAGTCACCACTGCTATTGGCGTGTTGGGCACAGACGCAACCACCAGAACTTTAACTAATCTGTTGGCCAAAGCTCATGCTTTGGAAACCGAAGGTATCAGCACCTATTGCCATACAGGCTCTTACGAAATTCCGTGCCGGACTTTAATGGGTAATATCACCGATGATCTGATCCTAATCGACAAGTTTATCGGAGTAGGCGAAATAGCCATCAGCGATTTCCGATCTTCTCAACCCACTATAGATGAAATTCGCAAAGTGGCAGCTGCGGCTAAAGTAGGTGGTATTTTGTCAGGCAAAGCCGGTGTAGTCAGTGTGCATGTAGGTAGCGGTGAGTCGTTATTACAACCATTGTGGCAAGCTGTAGAAGGTACAGAGCTTAAATTGTCGCAATTCTACCCAACTCATATCAACCGCAATGAGGCTGTGTTTCAGGCCGGTATTGAGTTTGCAAAAGCAGGAGCTGTGATTGATTTTACTACCAGCACCACAAGTTACGACTTACAACATGGGGAAGTAGCAGCTGCAGCAGCTTTAGCCAGAGCTTTAGCAGCAGGTGTTCCGGCAATGAATCTGACATTAAGCTCAGATGGCAATGCCAGCTTGCCTGTCTATAACGATCATGGAGAATTAGTTGGGCTTGAGGTAGGCCAGGTGCAAACTTTATATCAGGTGGCTCGCCAGGCCGTGCTTGAATATAAGGTGCCTTTATCAGATGCAATCACTGCTATTACTGCAGCACCAGCCGCAGTGCTTGGACTAAAACACAAAGGCCGTATTGCAGCAGGAATGGACGCCGACTTAGTGCTTTTGAATAAAAGTGATTTAACAATTCGTGATGTCTTTGCCAAAGGTCGCCAATTGGTAAAAGACGGCAAGGCGCTGGTAAAAGGTACTTTTGAAAAGTAAAAGCCGCTGTTAAGAGTTGATTTTCCGTGACTGCATCCCAATTTAGCGAATATCCGACAAATTTAGTCGGGTATTCGCTTTTTTCGTTTAAGCTGTTCGAAAAAAATCAGCTTATATTGCACAGATTTTATACCGGCCCGCGCGGCAAAATATGGTATAAAGTGCGCCAAATTTTCAGCAAGGTTTTTCTCTACCCCCCACGAATTGATGCTGCGGCTTCAGGAACGACGGAGATAGAAAATCTTTGCATTTGACGGACATTGGAGTATTCATGCCGACCACTATGCCAGATGTAGCTAACCATTCTTCCGCCACCACTGAAGGTGTTTTGGATTGGGTTGGCATGAGCCATATTGAACTGCCACTGATGTTTAGTGTGGCAGGCGAAGCACCACGCCAGGTCAGCGCCAAAGTAGAAGCTTTTGTGAACTTAAAAGATCCAAAGGCTAAAGGTATTCATATGTCACGGCTTTATCTGTTATTGGATCAGCTGTCGACAGAATCCAGTTTGAGCTTTGTTACCTTAAGTGAATTGCTGCACGAGTTTATCAGCAGTCATGAAGACTTAAGTACTCATGCTTTTGTGAAGTTTGATTTCGAACTGCATTTACGCCGTAAAGCTTTGATCACTGAAAAACAAGGTTGGAAAGCTTATCCTGTGACTATCACAGGCCAGCTGAAAGAGGGCAAATTAGGCGTAGAGATGAAGGTCGACGTGCCTTACTCTTCAACTTGTCCTTGTTCGGCTGCTTTAGCTCGTCAGCTTATTCAGGAAGCTTTTGTGGCTAAATTTGCAGGTCACGCAGAAGTGAATGCAGAACAAGTCAAAGACTGGTTAGGCACCACTCAGGGTATAGTGGCTACACCACACAGCCAGCGCTCTGTTGCTGAAATAAAAGTACAGCTGAATAATAAAGTGGCTGACTTCCCTGTTATTGCTTTAATAGATGCTATTGAAGATGCACTACAAACTCCGGTCCAGGCCGCAGTTAAACGCGCTGATGAGCAAGAGTTTGCCCGCTTAAATGGTCAAAACCTGATGTTCTGCGAAGATGCAGCCCGTCGTTTAAAACACGCCCTGAACCAGTTGTCTGAATTTGACGATTTTTGGCTGCGGGTGAACCACTATGAGTCTCTGCATGCACATGATGCGGTTGCAGTGACAGTCAAAGGTGTTTCAAACGGTTATCACGCATAAGTTCCGCATAAAAATATCGTTTAAATTACAAAAAAAGGCCGCATTAGCGGCCTTTTTTTTCTGCCACACTAGCCAAAAGCCACAAAAAAGCCTTATTTCTGTAATTTAATTACAAACCTGCTTATTCACAGCCTCAGACAAAATAGTCGGTTAAATGCGCCAGACTGGTCTTGCAATTTCTGCCTGAACTGGGTATATCTAACTGGTTATTTATGGATAGACGTCTAAACGCCATAAAAACAACTATGCGGACCACCTAACTGACTGAAAGCAGAGCTGTTGTTTTCTTTCAGGGATAAAAACGCCAAATACAAGAATAATAATTCATAAATTTAACATTTTTACCCAGCATCTATTGAAGTTAACGCTAACTGACCAGTAATAGAGCTCTTACCAACATAGCCTTGCTATGTCATTCGGGCGATAGAGCACAGTTAATCAAGCGGCAGCTTCATAAACTAAGGGTATATTTATTTTATACAGGACAGGTTGGAGGAAGAGTCATGGCGTTGTATCACCACAGTCAGGCAAGAGAGAACTGTGGCTTTGGTCTGATCGCTCATTTAGAAGGCGTCGCCAGCCACCGTATTGTGCGCACTGCTATTAGCGGTTTAGACCGCATGCAGCACAGGGGTGGAATTTCAGCGGATGGGAAAACAGGCGATGGTTGTGGCCTGTTAATGCAAAAACCCGATAGTTTTTTCCGTGCAGTTGCAGAGGAGAAAGGCTGGGTTTTGGGCAAAAAGTATGGGGTGGGTATATTCTTCTTTAGTCAGGATCCGGTGAAGGCCGAACTGGCTCGCGCTATTATTGAACAGGAAATTACCCGTGAGACACTGACATTAGTCGGCTGGCGTGATATGCCAACGGACACATCAGTGCTGGGTGATTTAGCACTCACTTCTATGCCTCAGATTAAGCAGGCTTTTGTCAGTGCCCAGCCAGGCTGGAACGAACACGATTTAGAGCGTCGCCTTTATATGGTCAGACGCCGTATCGAAAAGCAGCTGACAGATGATGCGGATTTTTATATCCCAAGCTTTTCTTGTCTGGTGACCGTATTTAAAGGCCTGATGATGCCGGCAGATCTGCCGCGTTTTTATCTGGACTTAGCAGACGTTCGGATGGAAACCGCCATTTGCGTATTCCACCAACGCTTCTCTACTAACACTATGCCACGTTGGGCTTTGGCTCAGCCATTCCGCTTTTTAGCGCATAACGGCGAAATTAATACCATTACAGGCAACAGACAATGGGCCCGCGCCCGTCAGTATAAGTTTTCGTCGCCTTTGTTACCTGACTTACCAACTGCTGCACCTTTTGTCAGCCAGTCGGGTTCAGACTCCAGCTCTTTAGACAATATGCTGGAATTGCTGTTGGCCGGTGGTATGGATTTATTCCGTGCTATGCGTTTGCTGGTGCCGCCAGCATGGCAAGGCAACAAAGTGATGGACGATAACTTAAAAGCCTTCTACGAGTTTAACTCCATGCATATGGAGCCCTGGGATGGTCCTGCCGGTATTGTTATGACCAATGGTCAGCATGTGGCCTGTAACTTAGATCGCAACGGCTTACGCCCTGCCCGCTTTGTTATTACCAAAGATAAATTAATCACGCTGGCTTCTGAAGTTGGCATCTGGGATTACACACCTGATGAAGTGCAGGAAAAAGGCCGCGTTGGCCCGGGCGAAATGCTGGCTGTGGATACGCAGACAGGAAAAATCTGGCGCTCAGAAGAAATTGACCAGGATTTAATGGTTCGCCACCCGTACCGCAAATGGTTGTCCACTAACGTGCAACGTTTAGTGCCTTACGAGCAGTTTGAAACTGACTTAATAGGCAAACGAGTTTTTACTGACGATCAGATGATGGTGTTCCATAAGCTGTTTAACTACAGCTATGAAGAAATTGAACAGGTAGTAACAGTACTGGCGAAAGACGGTCAGGAAGCTGTAGGTTCTATGGGCGACGATACGCCAATGGCTGTGTTGTCGCAAAAAACCCGTACTTTCTACGACTATTTCCGTCAGTTGTTTGCACAGGTCACTAACCCACCTATAGATCCATTACGTGAAGCTCATGTCATGTCGCTGGCGACCAGCATAGGCCGTGAACATAACGTGTTCAGCGAAACCGCAGGCTATGCCCGCCGTATTCAGTTTGAATCGCCTGTGATGATGTACAGCGATTTAAAACAGTTAAAAGCGGCTGACGAGAAATACTACAAACACCATATTATTTCGCTGAACTTCGATCCTAACGACGAAGATATGGAAGCTGCAGTGCGCCGTGTTTGTGCTGAAGCAGTGCGTGTGGTGCGTGAAGACAAAGTAGTGCTGGTGATCTTAACAGACCGCCGTATCGAACAAGGCTTGATCCCTATTCCGGCTGCAATGGCTGTGGGCGCAGTGCATCACGCTTTAGTGGATAACCAGTTACGCTGCGACTCGAACATTATTATCGAAACCGCAACCACTCGTGATCCGCATCACTTTGCTGTGCTGGTCGGTTTAGGAGCCACAGGTATTTATCCATTCCTTGCTTATGAAACTATCGAGCAGTTAGTGGAAAAAGGCAGCCTGAATATGACGGCCCGTCAGGCCGTGCTGAATTACCGCAAAGGTATCAATAAAGGCCTGTACAAAATCATGTCAAAAATGGGTATTTCGACTGTAGCGAGTTATCGCTGTTCGAACCTGTTTGAGGCTGTAGGTATTAACCAGAACGTGATGAAGCTGTGTTTCCCTGATTTACCTTCACGTATTCAGGGTGCCGACTTTGCTGACTTCCAGCAAGACGTGCAAATACGCGCCAACAGTGCCTGGTTAAAACGCAAACCACTGAATCACGGTGGCCAGCTGAAATATGTGCATGATGGCGAATACCACGCTTATAACCCTGATGTAGTGCAAAGCCTGCAAAAAGCTGTACGCAGTGGCAAATATGCCGATTACAAAGTTTATTCCGACTTTGTGAATCAGCGCCCTGTAGCGCATTTACGCGACTTATTCAGCTTAAACAAAGCCAATGCCACTCCGGTCGATTTGGAGCAAGTGCAAGCTGCTGAGCAGCTCTATCCGCGTTTTGACAGCGCGGCTATGTCTATTGGCGCCTTAAGCCCTGAAGCTCATGAAGCTTTAGCTATAGCGATGAACCGTTTAGGTGGCCGTTCTAACTCAGGTGAAGGTGGTGAAGATCCACGCCGTTTTGGTACTGAGAAAAACAGCAAAATTAAGCAGGTGGCTTCAGGTCGTTTTGGTGTCACACCACATTATCTGGTGAACGCTGAAGTGATTCAGATCAAAGTAGCCCAAGGTGCTAAGCCGGGTGAAGGTGGTCAGTTGCCTGGTGAAAAAGTCACAGCTGAAATTGCTCGTTTACGTTATTCGGTGCCTGGTGTCACACTAATTTCACCACCGCCGCATCACGATATTTATTCAATTGAAGATTTGGCTCAGCTGATTTTTGACTTAAAACAAGTCAACCCTGAAGCACTGATTTCAGTGAAATTAGTATCTGAACCAGGCGTCGGTACTATTGCGACCGGTGTGGCTAAAGCCTATGCCGATTTAATTACCGTATCAGGGTATGACGGTGGCACAGGTGCAAGCCCGCTAACCTCAGTTAAATACGCAGGTTCGCCGTGGGAGCTGGGCTTAGCGGAAGTGCATCAGGCCTTAGTTGAAAACGGTTTACGTGACCGGGTTCGGCTGCAGGTCGATGGCGGCTTGAAAACCGGTTTAGACGTCGTCAAAGCCGCTATTTTAGGTGCTGAAAGCTTTGGTTTTGGTACTGGCCCTATGGTGGCTTTAGGCTGCAAATTCTTACGGATTTGCCACCTGAATAACTGCGCGACAGGTGTAGCGACTCAGGATGCGACCTTACGCCGCGACCACTTTAACGGCTTACCAGAAATGGTAATGAACTACTTTAAGTTCTTATCGCATGAAGTGCGTGAGCTGATGGCTGAACTGGGTGTTACTTCGTTAGAGCAACTGATTGGCCGTACTGACTTGTTATCGGTGCGCGAAGGCCAAACGCAGAAACAACTGAAATTAGATCTGACCCCAATTTTATTGGCCTCTGGCGTCAAATCAGATAAATCCTTGTTCTGCGTACAAAACAACGACCCGTTCGACGATGGCGCCTTAAACCAGGAACTGGTGAAACGCTGCAAAGAGATGGTTGTGCATAAAACCGGTGGCCGCTTAACTGTGCCTATCCGCAATACAGACCGCTCAGTCGGTGCTGCATTGTCTGGTTTTATTGCCCGTCATCATGGCAATCAGGGCATGGCAACAGACCCTATTGTGATTAACTGCATAGGTACTGCAGGCCAGAGCTTTGGTGTCTGGAACGCTGGTGGTTTGCATTTATCCTTACAAGGTGATGCCAACGACTATGTAGGTAAAGGCATGACAGGTGGCCAAATTGCCATATTCCCGCCTAAGGGAGTCAGCTACGCCAAAGACGACGCCACTATTGCAGGCAACACCTGTTTATATGGTGCAACTGGCGGCCGTTTCTACGCTGCTGGCCGAGCTGGTGAGCGCTTTGCCGTACGTAACTCAGGCGCCATAGTGGTTGTAGAAGGCACAGGCGATAACTGCTGTGAATATATGACTGGTGGTGTAGTGATGGTATTAGGTCAGACCGGCGTGAACTTTGGTGCTGGTATGACAGGCGGTTTTGCCTATTTATTAGATGAACAGGATGACTTATGCCTACGGGTGAACCCTGAACTGGTGGAAGCGCTGGATGTCAGCACACCAATTCTGCAGGAACACTTACGTAGCTTGTTGCATCAACACGTTGAGGCCACCGGCAGCGAAAAAGCGCACCGGATCCTGACGGATTTCAACAACTACTTAAGCAAGTTCAAACTGGTTAAACCCAAAACAAGTGACGTCAATACCTTGCTTGGTCACCGCGCACGCTCTTCCGATGAGCTGCGGGTTCAGGCGATGTAAGGGAGGCAACTATGGCACAGAATGTTTATCAATTTATCGACGTAAAGCGGGTTGACCCACCAAAGAAGTCACACCGTGAGCGGACCATTGAGTTCGTAGAAATTTATCAGCCTATGACAGACACGCAAGCTTCAGGTCAGGCTGACCGTTGTCTGGACTGTGGTAACCCTTACTGCGAATGGAAATGCCCTGTGCATAACTATATTCCGCAGTGGCTGAAGCTGGCCAACGAAGGCAAGATTATTGAAGCGGCAGAATTGTCGCATAAAACCAATAGCTTACCTGAAGTTTGTGGCCGGGTTTGCCCGCAGGATCGTTTGTGCGAAGGCGCCTGTACCATCAACGAAGGTTTTGGTGCAGTCACCATAGGTTCTATTGAAAAGTACATTAACGACAAAGCCTTTGAAATGGGCTGGCGGCCGGACTTATCAGCCGTAGTCAAAACCAGCCTGAAAGTTGCCGTGATAGGCGCAGGCCCTGCGGGTTTAGCTTGTGCTGACGTACTGATCCGTAATGGCGTTACCCCAGTGGTATTTGACCGTTATCCGGAAATTGGTGGCTTACTGACCTTTGGTATTCCGCCTTTTAAACTAGAAAAAGATGTACTGAAATTACGCCGTGAAATCTTCACTGCTATGGGTATTGAGTTCCGTTTAAATACCACAGTCGGTGTGGATGTCAGCTTTGACAGCCTGCTGCAGGAATACGATTCTGTGTTTCTGGCGTTAGGGACTTACACCCCAATGCAAGGTGGTTTGGTTAACGAAAAAGCCCCTGGTGTCTATGAAGCTTTGCCTTATCTGATTGGTAATATCAACCATCTGATGGGCTGGCAGACAGAACACCAGTATGTAAATCTGGCCGGTAAAAAAGTAGTGGTATTAGGCGGTGGTGACACCTCTATGGACTGCGTGCGTACCGCTATTCGTCAGGGTGCCAGCAAAGTCACATTAGCCTACCGCCGCGACGAAGCCAGCATGCCGGGTTCACGCAAAGAAGTACAAAATGCCCGTGAAGAAGGTGTGGAATTTATGTTTAACCTGCAGCCACTTGGCATTAAGTTAAACGACGAAGGCCATGCCTGTGGTATCGAAGTAGTCACTACAGCTATGGGTGCAGCCGATGCCAAAGGCCGCCGTAACGCCGAAGCTGTGCCAGGTTCAGAGCAGGTATTAGAAGCGGATGCTGTGATTGTCGCTTTTGGTTTCCAGCCAAGCCCACCACAGTGGTTAAAAGATATGGGTGTAGAGCTCGATGACAAAGGCCGCGTAGTAGCCAGCGAAAAAAGCACTTACCCACTTCAGACCAACCAGCAAAAAATCTTCGCAGGTGGCGATATGGTATTAGGCTCAGACCTGGTAGTCACAGCTATAGCCCAGGGCCGTAAGGCCGCTGAGGGTATATTAGATTACCTTCAAGTCTGATTTTAGCCTTCGTACTTGCTGTAGGGTGCGGGGCTTGCCCCCGCCCGTATCGCGTTCGAATACAAGCCAAAGAGTGTCGCCTGGCTGCAACATCAATTACTTTGGCTAAGAGTTTTGAGAGCATTTGTGAATAAAGGGCATCAGCTAACATTGGTGCCCTTTTGTTTTTACGCCGTTATATTTTTACATATGTCTTTTAATTAATTATAGTTTTAGTTACAGTCCAGTCAGTACTTTCAGGTACTAATACTTGGATAACTCAAGTGTAGTTATAACTTCTGCGATTTAATGGATTAAATCATTCTTTGTCCTGCCTTTTGCGTTGTTATCTATCCTTGCATATTGAATTTCTTGAACCTTTTAAGAATTTATTACAATTCATGAGGAAATGATGAAAAAAATTGCACTCCCTATCGTGCTGCTTAGTTTGGCTGTTTTAACAGCCTGTACTTCGGCGACGCGTGGTTCTGTTAATTCTTTGTCTACGGCAACACCTGCTATCAGCCCAGTGCTTAGCCAAGCTCCTGAACTCTCGTTAAAACGAGTGGTGGCAATAGCCCGTTTTTCTGATGAAACAAAAAGGGGTAATGCCTTTTTGTTGGAGCAGAATGGCGATAGGTTGGGGAAACAAGCCTCGGATATTCTCGCTGCACGTCTTACTGAAACTAACAAGTTCATCATGCTTGAGCGTGCCGATTTGGATAAAGTAATCAGTGAAAACGCCTTCAAAGGTGAGCAAGTCCAAACTGCAGGCTCTGATTTTTTAATTGTCGGTTCAGTCTCCGAATTTGGTCGTTCCACAAATAGTGAGGTTGGCGTATTTAGCCGGAATAAAATTCAGACAGCTACAGCCACGGTGAATGTCCGGTTAGTTAACACAAAAACCGGACAAATCATGTATTCAGAGGAAGCTACAGGTGAAGCACGGGTTGAAGCTAACTCAGTGATGGGTGTTGGTGAGCGCGCAGCTTATGATACTTCAATCAACGACAAGGCTTTATCTGCTGCTATTTCAAAGTTGGTTAGCAATATCTCCGAGAATTTATTAGATTCTCCATGGCAAGCCTATTTGATCAGTAAGCAAGGCAGTCAATTTTTGATGACTGGTGGCTCTGCTCAAGGTATCAAAGTGAATGATACGTTTGACGTCGTCAGTCCTGGTCAGCAAGTCAAAAACCCACAAACAGGAATGCTCATTAATTTACCCGGACAGAAAGTGGCAACTTTACGAGTCACAGGCTTTGTTGGTCAGGGTAGTGATGAATTGTCGGTGTGTGAACTGGTTTCGGGCTCGATCAACGAGCAAAGCATCAGCAAAGTGGTAGTGCGTGAAGAAGGGAAGGTGTAATTAAATGAAATATATGATTTGTTTGGTTTTTTCTCTTTTTTTGTCTGCTTGTAGCACGAGCTTTTCCGAGATTAAACAAGTAGACGATAAAGCCTACTTGCAACTGAGTGGCAACATTCAGGGCACCACTCTGGTTCTTGATGATTCCACCACAGTGCAACTGGATGATGCTGATACATTTAAACTAGATGGCGAAGCAGTAGCAAAGTTTGATTTAAGTGTTGGTAGTCATCAGGTCGAAATCAGAAGGGGCTCGCAGGTTCTGGTGAAAAGAAAAATTTATGTCACAAATGGCAACGTATTTGAGGTAAGAGTTCCATGAAAAATGGTTTACAGAAAGCACTAATTTTGGTTTGTGTTGTTGGTGTGTCTGCATGCGCCAGCACTAATAAATCTATTTATCATTGGGGTGACTATTCAGAGACGGCTTATAACCATAAGAACGAACCCTCTGACGAAACTCGCGAAAAACATAAGCAAGAACTGTTAGATATCATCGCGAACGCAGCTAAAGAGAACAAAAAAATACCTCCTGGCATCTACGCTGAGCTGGCGACATTAGAACTTCAAATGAATAACGTTGGTGAGGCACAAGCTTACTTACAGCAAGAAAAAGCTCTGTTTCCTGAATCGGCGCAACTGATTGATGCAATGTTGAATAAAATGAATAAGGCTGGCTGAACAAATGAAAACTCCATTTAAAAGTATTCTGGTGCTAGCTGCACTCATGCTATCAGGTTGTGCGACGCACAAAATTGTCAGCAAGCAAGAAGCTTTCCCTAAGATGTATGATGCTGCGCCATTGTCTGTATTGGTAGTGCCTGCAGTGAATAAATCAACTGCAGCAGACGCACCGGATCTGTACTCCACTACTATTGCCCAGCCTTTGGCTGAAGCAGGTTATTACGTTCTACCTATCCCCTTGTCAGCTATGCTGCTGCAACAGGAAGGGATCGTAGATGGTGCTCAGCTCCGAGATGTAAGTCCTGATAAGTTTAAGCATATGTTCGGCGCTGATGCTGTACTTTTTGTCACTATTAATCAATGGGATACCAATTACTTCGTCACTGGTGGCAATGTGACTGTAGGTGCCGAATTCGATTTGGTGTCTACATCTTCTGGCGAGTCGTTGTGGAATTATCAGAACGTCGTGGTGATTAACACTTCTGGTAATAGCGGTAATCTGATTGCAGATATTATAAGCACTGCCATCACTACCGCGACTACTGATTATGTGCCTGTAGCAAGAATGGTGAATGCTTCAGTAATCAATACACTACCTGTAGGAAAATATCATTCTCGTCACAAGCAGGATGGTGCAGACCAGTCAGTAAATACCGCTTTATCAGCGAAAGCCACACAATAATTACGATTAAATTGATTTGAGCTGGCCTCTTTACATGAGGTCAGCTTTTATCCATTTGTTATTGAATACTGCTAACATCCTCGCTCAGTGCTTTCATTTAGATAGTCGGGTAAACAGTTGGAAACACAGAGTTAGCTTCAAGACAATAATCCCCAAAGTAGACTTCAACTTACTGACTGACAGCTGCGACCTTTCATGGTAAAGATCAATAAACTACTTGCGGTATTCGCTGTTACTTTGCCGCCACAACTTTAACTCTTCACCACTTAAAGCCTGAGCTTCCTGCACACAAAAAAGCAGCCAAAAAGCGGCTAACTTATGTTTCATTTGTTTTCACTTATTCTGATGGGAAAACGAAGGCGAAACGCCAAAATGAGCAGCAAAAGCCCTTAGGAAACTGTCGTAACTGGCAAAACCTGCGATAGCAGCAATTTTATCCATAGGCAGATTGTCAGAGTGAAGCTGCGGTCCTGATAAAGCTTGGCCAGAATAAAGGCGCCAGTACAAATGCTCAGAACTTTATCTGCTTTATCTGCCAATGTTCTTAGCTTTTGTTGCTGCTCACTTTTCAGTGCCAACTGACGCATACCAGAGCCGCCACAAATAATCAGGTAATCAATAGCCAAAGTGTCAGCTAAACCAACTTCAGCCATCACCACTGCACCCGAAGCACTTTTTACAGGTCCTGCCTGCAGTCCCATTAATACAGCCTGATAGGCATTTGGGACTATAGAATTGGTTTCCAGATAGGTGTCCAGCGGACCAAACAGATCCAGAGGCTGAAAACCGTCCGCGATAAAAAAGACCAAGTGTTTTGTCATAGATTTCTCCCTTACAGCTAATCTACTGCTTTTCACTCTGTCGTATCAGACCTTAATACGACAAAAAGAGACATCACTTCACGGATGGCTCCGGGCGAGATGCATTTATTCAAGTAGTTCGATCGCATTTTCGGCTACACCTAAAGTCTATGCACCTTAAGTCTAAGTTCGCTTTACATCATAATTCGCTAAAGTAAGGCGATAATAAAAGCACAGCTATAACTAAAAACAGACAGGGTAGCTCTATGACACCAAGCACATCGCTTTATCAGCAGCATAGCGAGCTCGCAAAAACAGCTCCGCAGCAGTTCTGGGAAGAGCAGGCCAACAAACTGGCCTGGTATCAAAAGCCAGCCACTATCTTAAAAAAGCTCGATCAACATCATTACCAATGGTTTAGCGACGGCGTGATGAACACCTGTTATATGGCGCTGGATCATCAGATTGAACAAGGTCGTGGTAATCAAACGGCACTGATTTACGATTCTCCTGTTACCAGCACCAGCAAAAAATACAGCTACCAACAACTGTGGGACCAAGTGGCGCTTTTTGCCGGAGTACTCAAAGCCAATGGCCTGGAAAAAGGCGATCGGGTAGTAATTTATATGCCGATGATCCCAGAAGCGGCCATAGCTATGTTGGCAGTCGCCCGTTTAGGCGCAGTGCATTCTGTGGTGTTTGGTGGTTTTTCCTCGCATGAGCTGGCGATGCGTATTGATGATGCAGAGCCCAAACTCATTATCAGCGCTTCCTGTGGCATCGAAATTAACCGCATTATTGCCTACAAGCCTATGCTGGATGAAGCTTTACAAAAAGCCAGTCACAAGGTGCATTGCAGTATTCTCTATCAGCGAGCACAGCAACCTTGTGATTTAGTTGCAGGCCGGGATCTGGACTGGCAACAGCAAATGCAACTGGCAGAACCTGCTGCTTGTGTGCCTGTGCTTGGCACAGATCCGCTTTATATTCTTTATACCTCAGGCACTACCGGCAAACCTAAAGGCGTTGTACGGGATAATGGCGGCCATGCTGTAGCTTTAAGTTACAGCATGCAGGCTGTGTATGATACGAAGCCTGGCGATGTATTCTGGGCTGCTTCAGATGTGGGCTGGGTGGTTGGTCATTCTTATATTGTGTATGCGCCCCTGCTCGCTGGTTGCACTACTGTTTTATACGAAGGCAAACCTGTATTTACGCCTGATGCCAGTGCTTTTTGGCGAGTCTGCGCCGAACATAAAGTCAATGTGCTCTTTGCTGCCCCAACGGCTTTTCGCGCTATACGCAAAGAAGATCCGGAAGCTGCGCTTCAAACTTATGATTTATCCGCACTGAAGTATATTTTTATGGCGGGAGAGCGACTTGACCCTGCTACTTACCATTGGGTGGTCGAAAAGATTGGCAAACCAGTGATCGATCATTGGTGGCAAACTGAAACAGGCTGGCCTATCAGCGCCAATCCGGCTGGGCTTGAATTCATGAATGCCAAAGCGGGTTCGTCCACAGTGCCTGTACCGGGTTTTAACGTAGAAATTCTGGATGAAAGCGGCTTACCTGTGCCTGCCAATCAGCAAGGCTTTATAGCACTAAAACTGCCTTTACCTCCTGGCTGCTTAAGCAGTATCTGGGGCAATGACGAACGTTTTGTTGATGGTTATTTATCCACTTTCCCTGGTTATTACGCCAGTGGCGATGGTGGTTATATAGATGACGACGGCTACTTATTTGTCATGGGTCGTACTGACGATGTGATTAACGTCGCAGGCCACCGTTTATCCACAGGTGAAATGGAGCAAATAGTTGCCAGTCACCCTGCTGTGGCCGAATGTTGTGTCATAGGTATTTACGAAGCTATTAAAGGCCAGCAACCTTTGGCTATGGTGCTGGTAAAAAATGGCGTGGATATCAGTGAAAGCCAGCTTGAGGCTGAACTTGTTGCTATGGTGCGACAAGAAATAGGCGCTTTGGCCTGCTTTAAAAAAGCTATTATCGTCAAACGTTTACCTAAAACCCGTTCAGGCAAAATTTTACGTAAACTGCTACGACAAATAGCCACAGGCAGCAACTACAGCGTGCCATCCACTATAGACGACCCGGCCTGTTTACCTGAGTTGGCAGAGCTGATGCAGCAAAAGGATTTAATTGGCAGTCAGTGATGGCTTTGCAGTAAAGTACAACAAAGTTTTTACTAAGAAGCATTATGAGCAGTTATCAGCCACTCCTGACAAAAGCACCACAACAACTGATCCAAGTCAATGGCCAACCGGCCTTTGGCTTGTTTGACGGCTCAATTGTGGATTTTAATTTGCAGGATTTTGTTTATCAGAATTTGATGGACAAAAAGGCCAGTGCCCTCGCCCGTTATTTTAACTACAAGCAGTTTCAGTTTATTTGTGTCACAGGTGCTGACTGGTTACTGGCTGTAGCTATTGCTGATATTCGGTATGCCAATTCAGGTTTTGCTTATTTGTATAGCTTTGACAGCAACAAGGCTATCAGCAAAGGGTTGTTATTGCCTGGTGCTTTGGGTAATCAGATGAGTGATTCGCCCTGCTCCGGAGAGGCCAAACAGCAGTTTGGTGCTTATAAAGTTGCAATAAAAACCAACTCAACGAATTGGCAATTAAGCATTGATACTAAAGAGTTAAAAGCTAATTTAACTATAGAAAAAGCTCAACAAATGCCTTTGGCCTTAAACGCTCCAACAGGCTACAACGGCTTTACTTACACAGAAAAATCCAATGCCTTAAAGGTGTCAGGCTCACTCGAACTTCAGGGCAAAACTCTGGATTTAACCCAGGCGTTAGCAGGTTATGATTTCTCGGCAGGTTTTATGCGTCGCCAAACCAGTTGGCGCTGGGCCAGTATCAACGCCATGGTCGAAGGCAAAGCTTTTGGTTTGAATATGGCAGCAGGTGTTAACGAAACCGGGCTTTGTGAAAATGCACTCTGGTTTGATGGCCAAATCCAGCATTTAAGCCCTGCATCTTTTGTCTTTGATCGCAAAGACGATAAAAAACCTTGGCAAGTCAGCTGTCTCTGCGGCGAAGTTCAGCTTGAATTTATGCCTTTGTATTGCCGTAAGGAAAAGGTCAATATTGGCTTACTGGCCAGTAACTTCCGCCAGTATGTTGGGTTTTATACGGGCTTTGTGTTGCTTCAAAACGGCACAAAATTACAACTGAATGCAGTAAAAGGCCTGGCAGAAGATCATTATGCTAAGTGGTAGTACTATTGGTCCGGTTAACCTGAAGCAACGTATTTAAAATATCTGACTGATAGCAGAAGTAACAATAGCGTGAGTACTTTTAATACTGAATATAGCCCTGAAGACTTATCCCGCATTATTGAAATGGCATGGGAAGACAGAACACCTTTTGAAGCCATCGAAAATTTATATGGCTTAAACCAGCACCAGCTGATTGAGCTGATGCGTAAAGAGCTAAAACGCAGCGGCTTTGAATTATGGCGTAAACGCACCACAGGCCGCACAACTAAACATTTAAAGCTAAGATCGCCTGAAATTAATCGTGGCTACTGTCCGACTCAATACAAGAGATAAATCAACACCATGACCTTATTACCCTGGACTCAAATGAGCGCCGAAATCAATACGGATTTAAGTCAGCGCATAGTGCAAACCCCAGAGCAGGCACTCTGGTATGAGTCTCCTGCCAAAGATATTCACAGAAGGCCTTTGGACAGAATAGGCGCAGAAGTAGCCAAAGCTACCAGCATAGTGCGCTATTTAGCCGGTAGTCAGTTTGCTTCACACCAACACGGTGGCGGCGAAGAAATTCTGGTATTGGAAGGTACTTTTTCTGATGAATACGGCGACTACCCAGTTGGTACTTACTTACGTAACCCACCCGGCACTTCACACGCCCCTTTTTCCAAAGAAGGCTGTTTGTTACTGGTGAAGCTCTGGCAATTTAGCCAAGGCGACACAGAACAGCTTTGCCTCCGACCAGAGCAGCAATACTGGCAGCCAGGTTTAGTACCGGGTTTGCAAGTATTACCTTTGCATCAGTTTGATGGCATCAACACAGCCTTAGTGCGCTGGGCACCCAACACCAGATTCCAGCCTCATGTGCATGCTGGGGGTGAAGAAATTTATGTACTCGAAGGTGTGTTTCAGGACGAGTTTGGCAGTTACCCAAAAGGCAGCTGGTTACGCAGCCCACGCTGGAGCAAGCACCAGCCTTTTACTGGTGCTGAAGGTGCGCTGATTTATGTCAAAGTGGGACATTTAGGCGCTGAATTGTTGGGAGACCAACTCAGCGCCTAAGGCTAACCACTTAATTCACCACAGCTACTAAATCTGAGCGAATAAAATCAGATAACACAGCTTGATGTTGTTGCGCCCACAAGCTCATGGCACGGCCATCGCCCGTGGTGACTTGTTCGATAAAGGCACTGGATAAAGCCTGAGTAGCAGCTTTGATCACTTGCTGTTGTGGTGCTATGTCTTCACTTCTGCGCCAGCCTGAAAAAATATTGTGACTGCCTGAGCTGAACACTGCCAGTACTTTGTAGCTGCTGGCCATAGCGTAATACAGCTCAAATCTGTCTGCCGGAGATGAATAATAACCCGGTACCTTAATTTCATCTTCAGTGGTGGTGATATGCAAAGTCGGGATGGTCACTTCTGCCAGCACCTGGTCCAGCGGTTGATCGTTATAAAAAGGCGGAGCTGAAATTAAAATAGCAGCTTTAATTCTGTCATCTTTCAGACTGACTAATTCACCGTTTTGCTCCACCTGAGCGCCACTTAACAACATTGAGGTATTAGCGCCATAGGAATGGCCTGCCATCAGAATGTTTTGATGATCAAAATCTGCTGCATAGTCAGAGGCCAGAATTTTATCCAAAGCAAACTTCACATCCTGCACTCTGGCCAAAGCTTCGCTGGCATCCGCAGCATCCATTAAACGCAAAGGCAATAACAACCTGTTACCACGCCATACTTTGCGATCACTGCCGTCGTGTTGCACATGCAAACTGGCATATCCCTGACTGGCCCAATACTGGCCTAAATAGGCGTAACGTTCTTTCGAGCCGCCTAAACCATGGGAAAATACGATTAAGGCTTTGGCTTTTTTCTGATGGGCAGGTTTAAACAACAAAGCAGGTACTACCCGCTCTCTGCTTTGATCCATCCAGTCAAAACTGATTTCGTCGATATTCAGCGATAAGCTTTGTGCCACTTCAGCTGAATGCACTACTGAAGGCAAATTCAATTGCTGTTGCCAGACCACTGAGCTTAAGGCTTGCTTTTGCGAACAGCCGCCTAAAGACAGCAGCAAAATACCTGTTAATGCAGCTAAGCCTGCAGCTTTGATCCCGGTGATGGTTCGCATAAAAATCCTCTTTACTAACAATCTGACAGCAATTGGCTGCCTGAAATAATACGGACAGAAGTGGAGAAGGATCTGTGCCTTGCAATCAATCTGTGGCGCAAGTATCAGCCTTAGTTGCTCAATTAAAAAGCAATAAAAATTGATAAGGCTGTTCAATAAACTCGAACAAAGTTTTTACCTGTGGAAAATTTACTAGATTTGTCAATTTGCGCGTTGCATCTGCCATTCTGCCAGCTAAGGTTAGATCAGGTATATTCTGTCTGAGCTGTTATGACCTTCCGCCAAAACCCTTTGTTCCATACTTTGTTTTTTCTGGCCTTATGTGGACTGCTGCTAATCGCATTGCTGCTGGTTCATCTGGTTCCACAACACATATTAAAGCCACTGAATACACTGCATTATTTTCCCGTTACTGAACAAACCACAGAATTACAGCAGTTAATGTTCCAGCCCGCCGATCAATGGCAACTGCTGCCAAGCTCCATCGCCAGTCTGGGTTATCAGCAAAGTTCGTACTGGTATAAAACCAGGCTTGCCGCCAACAACACAGAAACAGCTCTGTCTGTGCTGGCGCCCTTTTTAGACAAACTTGAGCTTTATATCGTGGATCAACAATTAAACCTGTTGCAGAGTTATCAGCTCGGAGATCAGCAACTCTATAGCCTGCGGCCTTTACCCACGCTGAACTTTGTTATTCCATTGCCTGCCAGTAGCGAAGACTTATGGCTTTTTGCCAAAGTGACCAATCAGGGCGCCAATATGCTCCCGCTGCAGCGCAGTAGCATGGTGGAAATGGAGCAACAGGAACACTTGTCCGTGTTTATACAAAGCCTGTTCAGCGGCATTTTTTTGTGTCTGATTGCGCTTTCAGCCGGACTTTATCTGATTTATCGTCATGGCTATTTTTTGGCTTTTTCCGGCATGTTTTTAACTGTTGTATTGATCCAGTTAGAGCTTAACGGCCTGTTGTTCGCCTACGTCTGGCCAAACTCACCGGACTACAACCTGGTCATTGAATATGGCGCTGTGCTGGGATCTTTGCTTGCATCAGCCTTTATGTTGTCGTTTTTCCGCAACACCCTGACCCCCAACTGGTTAATGTGGCCTTTTCAGTTGATCAGAGTTTTTGCTGTTTTGTTGCTTCTGGCCAGCCCTTGGCTGGGTGCATATTGGTTAAAAAAAATAGGGGTAGAGCTGACTGCTCTGACAGGCGGTTTGATGCTGCTTGCCAGTTTCTGGTTACTGCATAAACGCCATACCAATGCTCTGTTTCTTTCCATGGCATTACTGACCATGCTGACAGGTGTTGCTGTGATGATACTACGCAGCAAAGGTTACCTTCCTGCGGTAGTTCTTACCAATTCAGCCATGGAAATAGGCAATGCCTTAGCGGCGCTGTTTTTTGTCTTTGCGATGCTGCAAAATTTGTATCTGGAAAAGAATAAAAAAATTGCCTTCCAGCAGCAAATTCTTGATCAGCAACAGCATATTCAAAGTATTCAGCAAAAAGCGCTGGCACAGGCACTGAAAGATCATATCTCTGATTTACCGAATAAACAGGCGCTGCTGAACAGGCTGGAAGAGCTGGATCAACAACGAAACAGTGATTTTTATCTGGTGATGATTGAGCACCAACGTTTTCGGCAGATTGAACGGGCTTTAGGAGTGGAGGAAGCCAATCACACCATCATTGGCTTTAGCAAAATACTCAAGCGCTGGGGCGAGCAACAACGCCAGACAGAATCGCACTACCCCAGCTTGTTTGCGCTGGAGCGTGACAGTTATGCAGTGCTGATTGCCCCAACAGATTTCCGCTCGCAGTTTGAACAACTACGTCACCAACTGGATGCCTTGCTAAAAGTAGACAATCTTCAACTGGATTTAGGCACTGTGTACAGCTCTGTGCACTATCCGGCTGATTGCGCCAAAGCTGCAGATACGCTGGATTTAGCTTTAGCGGCCATAGAACATGCCGACAGAGCTGGCGACTACCTGCCTTATGAGCCTTTGTATCTGGAACAAAACCTGGAGCATATCCACTTATTGTCAGAGCTTAATATTGCACTGCAGGATGATTTACTGGAACTGTATGTGCAGCCGATACTGGATATGAAACAACAGAAAATTCATGCTGCTGAACTGTTGATCCGCTGGTATCACCCAAAAATGGGCCAAATATCTCCAACTGATTTTATACCTTTGGCCGAACAAACCGGCATGATCAGTCAGGTGACCGAGTGGGTGCTGGATAAAACCCTGATCCTGCAAAAACAACTGGCAGATGCTGGCGCAAACTTGCGTTTATCGATGAATATCTCTCCGCTGGATTTACGTAATGCTGCTTTGATTTCACGGGTGATAGAGGCCGTCAAAAGTACCAGTTATTCCACTGTGCCACTGCAACTGGAGCTGACCGAAACGGCTTTTGTTGATTTAGTCCAGGATTCAGAACAGGCTCTTAAATTATTGGAGCGTTCTAATATTCGGATCTCGTTAGATGACTTTGGTGTCGGCCAATCGTCCTTAGCCCGCTTACAGGGCTTGCCTTTGGGTGAACTTAAAATTGATCGGGACTTGCTGTGTCAGGCGGTACGATTAAATGACGATACGGTATTAAGATACGCTGTGATGCTGGGTAAATCCTTGCAGCTTTATACTGTGGTTGAAGGGGTTGAAACCATAAAAGAGCTGGAGTTTGCAAGACGTTTAGGCGCTGATGCGGTACAGGGCTATTTGCTGGCTAAACCTATGCCATTTGCCACTTTTAGCCAGTGGCTGATGGATTTTGAACAGCAAGGTTTCAGGTTAAGCTAAGCTCCTAAGCCAAGTCCCCGTGGCAGCAGCTGATGCAGGGGCTGGTATAAGTTAGCCTCTGCAACAGCTTTACGTCAGACTATACAACAGCATCAGCTGGTTTTGCTTTTTACCAGCAACAGTCCAACCATAGCGGAACTGATCACCACTGTCTGGCCGGGATCAACCGCCAACGCCGTTTCTTCCGGATCCAATCTGACCCGCCATTCCAGACCACAAAACTGAATATGACTATCACTGTCTTTATGGGCTTGTTCTGTCAGCACCAGTTCTGTACCAACAAAATCAGAAATAGCGCTGTCTTCCTGCAACCTAATGCCGGTTTTTTGCAGTTTCCGCAAAGGTTTCCACAACAACACAGCCGACAAAGCCGTTAACATAGCCAGGCTTAACAGCACCAGACTGGTTTCATCCGGCAACCAGCCAAACCACATCAGCGCGGCGCTGACAAAGGCTGCAATAGCCAAAGACAGCAGAACTTCGAGCACACCCGGAATAGCAAAAGGCAATAACGCCAGACACAACAAAGCCAGAAGTAATAAGCCAGATAACAGATTCAGTTCCATAGATAGTCCTTAGATAGCGCTTTAAGATAAAACCCCGGATTTTTGAATCGCAGCCACTACACCTAAAGCTTCAGCTACTGTGTTTCCGGCTGAAGATTTATCGTTATCCATCAGTACCACTGTAGATTCACGAGCTATGGCTTTTTTCGCAGCAATGGCCTCTGTGGCTAAATCCAGCAACACGGCGGCCTGACCTTCAGTAGTAGCAGCGGCCTGGCCTATCATGGTTAACGCCCTGGCTTTTGCTTCGGCCACTAAGGTAATAGAAAGAGCTTCACCTTCAGCTTTTAATACCTGCTGTTCCCTTTCGGCTTCAGCGGACAGCACTGTCGCTTGCTTGGCACCTTCGGCTATATTGATAGCGGCCTGGCGTTTACCTTCGGAGTCGAGAATCGAAGCGCGTTTTTCCCGCTCAGCACGCATTTGTTTTTCCATCGCATCCAATACAGAAGCCGGAGGATTAATATCTTTAATTTCATAACGCATCACCTGCACGCCCCAGGCCGCAGAGGCCTGATTAATAGCATGGATGATTTTGACGTTCAGGCTGTCACGCTCTTCAAAGGTTTTATCTAAATCCAGCTTACCAATTTCAGAACGCATCGATGTTTGTGCCAGCTGGATCACAGCATACACATAGTTATCAATACCATAGGAGGCTTTGTAAGGTTCCATCACCTTGATATACAACACACCGTCAATCGTCAGACTGATATTGTCTTTGGTGATAGCAGATTGGCTTGGAATATCAATAGCGCTTTCTTTTAATGACACCTTGTAGGCAATACGATCAATAAAAGGAATAACAAACTGTAAACCTGCAGTTTGAGTTTCATAATATTTGCCTAAACGCTCAATAATGTAGGCCATATTTTGTGGCAAAATTACGACAGTTTTGCCAATCAGTATTAACACAGCCAGCACCAGCGCTGCAGTGACAATTAAGTTTGTTTCGAGCATAACTTGTCCTTAAGAATGAACTAATTAAATCTGCCTTATAGCTTAACGGATTTTTGCGACCATCAAAGAATAATATTCAATTTATTAACAATTAAATGAGGTATCCAGTAAAACCAGAGCTCAGGGCTAAAAAGCCAGCCAATAAATCTAGTCCTTTATGTTGCAGGCATTTACACTTAGTAGTGTTGATGCTTTGAGGTTTCGTTATGAAGTTGTTTTTACTGACGCTTGTCTGCGCATTTATATGTTGTTTTGAAACGCAAGCCAGCAATGCAGAAACACCACATCAGATATTGGTCCCCAAACCACGTTCTGAATTTGATATCAATCATCAGTACTACACCAGCTTATTAAAAAAAGCTCTGACTAAAGCTGCAGCCGGGCGCACAGTAGCAGAACTCAAAACAACTTTTGTGATGGAACAAGGCCGTGCTTTACGCGAGCTGGACAAAGAACAATCTCTGGATGTGTTTTGGGTAGGCACAGATCTGAAAAAAGAGCAGGAATTCCGCGCTATCCGTATTCCGCTGGAACGTGGCTTAATGGGCTTTCGTAAATTTATTCTGCATAAAGACTCAGTTGCAAAATTTAATACCATCCGTAGCCTGCAACAACTGCAGCAATTCACCGCTTGTCAGGGTGCTTTTTGGCCCGACGTCGACATTATGCGAAACTCAGGCTTAAAAGTAGAAGAAGCTCCTGTCTACGAAAACATCTTTAAACAAATGGTGGCGAAACGTTGTGATTATTTTCCACGCGGTGTGCACGAGGGAGTGATTGAGCTGGAACAACGCCACACTTTATACCCAGAACTGATACGTTATGACTCATTGATGCTGCACTACCCTTTTGCGATCTACTTTTTCACCCATAAAAATAACGAAGCTTTGGCTTTATGGATTGAACAAGGGCTGGAACAAATGATCGATGACGGCGAACTGCTGGAACATATGCAACAGCAGGAGCTGACACGCCATGTATTTCCGCTGCAACATCAAACCACAGAGCAGTGGATCAGTATTACAAACCCACTGTTAAGCCCAGATACTCCGGTAAATAACAGCAGATACTGGTTCCAGCCGCAGGATTTTAAAGCTGTTGATCGATAAACCTACTGTGGCTTGTGCAACGATAAGTCGACCCAAAGAACCTGTGAGGTTAGCAACTGCGTCTGCTGTTCTGTCAGAAACACATTTGTTATTTTTCGGGATAACGGCCTGTTGCTGCGCTGTGGTAGCGTCTTAAAGCTACTACTTCGCAGGTAGTCTTCTGAGTTAATGTTTTTTTCTGAAAGATGTCTGTTTCTTATTACATGGATCAAATCATGGATGCATTGCTTGGGTTGCATAAGGTGCAAGGTTGGAGTAACCTTAGCTTCAAGTCGGGTCTGCGCTGACCATTATGCGGTGCAATGAAGAACTTCTTCGCCTGGCTTACCTAATCCATAAAAGGCTGCGATATCGCGGCCTTTTTTACATCCGGAACTTGCTATGCATCTACTCTACATCGACGAATCAGGCTCTGTCGCCGATCCTAACCAGCAATACTTTGTGTTAGCCGGAGTGTCTATCTTTGAAACTAAAACACACTGGGTTGAGCAAACACTGAATACTGTCGCTGAGTCTTTTAATGTGCAAGATCCCTGGTCTGTTGAACTACACGGTTCCCCCATGCGTTCAGGCCGTGAAGGTTGGAAAGCTCACGCACTGCTAGACCGGCTCAGTGCTCTTGATAAAGTGCTACAGGACGCTGTAGTGGCCCACCATGGGCGTTCTTTGCGGTTATTTGGTGCAGTAGTTAAAAAATCAGCCTTGGTTGGTGTCGATCCTGTTGAGCATGCTTTTGAACAGTTAGTCAGTCGTTTTGATTTATTTCTCAAGCGGGTTTATCAAAAATATGATGATCCACAACGTGGCCTGATGATTCTGGATAAATCCTCAACTGAAATGCGGATCCAGAACTTAGCACGCGAGTTTAAATACTCTGGCCATACATGGGGCCAAACCAAAAACTACGCCGAAGTACCTGTATTTCTGGATTCAAAGGCATCACGCCTGATCCAACTGGCAGACATTGTGGCTTACGCCATTTTCCGCAATTTCGAGCATAATGACCCGCGCTGGTTCGATATTATTAAGCATTGCTTTGATGCTGAGGGTGGAGTCACCCACGGCTTATACGTCAAAGAATAACCACTCTGTGCGTCACTTCGGCGCTTGTTGCTGATTTGACCTGGATGCCCCCGCTCATCAGGGACGTGCAGTCCACAGTTCCCATCATTTATCCTTTACACCATAAAATCGACACACCAAGCCAAACGATTTCAGGGATTTATGTTGTATTTTTTGCTGTTGTTGCAACTTCCGTTGCGGGCTTTGCTCTTGCTTTTGTTTCGACTGTTTTTGACAGTAACACCACTCAAACCTAACTTTTACGCCAGCCCCATCAAAGCAGCTTTACCTGCTCCGTCTTCTTGCAGAAACCGTAAAAAGCCGCTGTGGGTGATTGATAAAGTGCTGTATCTGGCAGCCATATCTGGCTATGGCGCTGGCAAAGTGGCTGAATTGTTTAACCAGCGCTACAACCACAACGGCGATAGCGTCAGCAAAACCTTTGTGTACTACCAGATGAAAAATCAGCAGTATCAAATCAAGGTGTTGCGAAGAAATATGAAAAATACTCCCCCCAGAACAGTAGCTGTTAATCAAACCTGGGGCATGGATTTAACGACTGTCACTCTAAATAAACAGCAGAAGCTGGTTCTTGGCATAGTAGATCACGGCTCAAGGCTAAGTATTGCGTTGCGGGAGCTAAAATCCAAACATTCCGATGTGCTGCTACTCGAAATTTGTCGTTCGATCCGGCAATTCGGATTGCCAAAATTAATCCGATCAGACAACGAATCCTGTTTTAATTCCTGGTGGCTGAAGAGCTGCCTGAAATTATTAGGGATAAAAAAGCAAACAACTGCCGTCGCCAGCCCCTGGCAAAACGGTCGTATAGAGCGATTTTTTGGTACTTTTAAAGAGAAATTCAGGCAACTGGATTTTGGTCATTGTGACTTGCAAACCGAGTTGGATATTTATCGGGCTTGGTATAACCACATCCGCACGCACCAGAATTTAGCTGGGTTAACACCAGCCGAAGTATGGAAAGGCAAGCGGAATAAAAATGCAGAAAAAGCGCAGTGGGTGAGCGCGTGGCATGGGGTTTTGTGTGGGTATTATGTTCCGGAATAGCTGAGAGGTAGTTTTTTCGGCAAGGCCAAAACAGCGTTCACATAGAATGCAGCTTTGCTCTGCCTAAAAAACAGAAAAGCGGCAAACCAGAAGCAACAGGCATAAAAAAATCCGGCAAAGTTGACAGATTTTTTAGCAGTTACAACCGGTTGATGGCTAAGTTTCGAACAAAAACCTGTTGAATTTAAGAGCCCAGATCGTGTGAACGGTATGAACGGGACAGATGATTTACATGCTTAAATTCGTGGGGATCCCTCAGGACCTGACCCCTTTTTCACGTTTTTCATTTTGTGGCATTGTTATGCGGATTTTTAACAGTCACCAGAGAGCCGTGGATAAAACCTTGCAAGCCGCGATCGTCCGTGATTTCTAACCAAGTGCCTTCATTATGTTTGGCTCTGACTTGTAATCGGGAGCCGGACGTCACTTGCCCAATTATTTGACTTGTTTTGGCAGTGCTTGGATATTTACGCAAATTAGCCCTGGGGGGCTTTAGATCGGCACGAACCCATACTGTGGGTTGCATCGTGATGCCTTCATTCAGCTCTCCTCCAGGTCTGGTTGTCAGGGATTGACTAAGGTTAGCTCTGGTTGTTACTGCTACGCGGTTTTCCTTGATTTGAGCAATAACAGAATCAATTAATGGCAGTTCACCTAAAAATTTGCCTATACGCTCACCGGTCGACGCATACGCATTCCCCACCAATACCAACCCGCCTATTGAGACAACGATACTACAACTGAAACGTCCTCTGCTCATGTATTTTCCTCGTCTAATAAGCCAAACAAACCATCCAATGCGCTGGCTGATGCGTTCAATATACTCTCGCTAAAAAACTCTAGCTGCTCACTAACAAATGCTTCTGCCGCATTGATTGCATCACCAAAGAGTTCTTCCTTAAGTTCATCTTTTACGAATGCTTTCGCCGCCTCATCAATTTCTTGGAGTATCACCTTAAGGGCTTCCGGACCTTGTTTCAACGCACCAGTTACCCGCGCGTTAACGCGTCTTATCGGCGGCTTCAGCGCGCTGGTGACACTCATAGTTGTATCTCGAAGTGGAGCTTGGTCGGAACTTGATTTTGTCTGCTCACTTAATAACTGCCCGGACATTGTCCATTCAGCACCAGAGTCCAGTTGCAGCTCAAATTGATTCGTAAAACGAGGGGTGCCATCGTTGTACATGCTGCCAGCAAATACCAACTGCACTTTCAAACTACCAAGCTTGGATATAGTTGCACCAGCCGGAGAAATAAAGAAGTTGGGGTTGCCGTTTATATGACTGAATTCATCGGGTAAAAAGCGTGACAATGCCTCACTAAACAGCCGGGCGATAATCCGTTTATGTTGCCTACGATAGTATTGTTCTCTGGTGTCTACTGGCAGGGCCGATAAAACAGCTAGCCGGAGATAGTGACCAGCTATATCCAGCGCATTGTCTATATTTTCACAAGACTGCAGCGATGGATCCGCCTTCAAGCGCGCCCTAAAATCAGCCACACAAGTTGTCAGCTCACTCCAATCTTTTGCCATTAGGGCTTTTGCGTATTGCTGGGTGGATATGTCGTGTCGCTTTACAAGGGAATCTAAGCTACCGATACCGCTGGTCGCGGCATATTGTTCGAGCCAGCTACGCTCCTGTCGAGACAGGCTCGCTTTTAAGTAATCCGAAATACTCGGGTAATCAATAACGCCATTCCCTATCGTACAGCGTATCTCGCTGATAATCTGAAGTTGTAGCGGCAAGCCGAGTTGTTGTTGTGACTGATTCCAAGCCACCATTTCCCAGATGCTGTTTAATAAGGCGCCATAACGATGTATTTCCCGCCTCTCATTCGGATCGCTGTGTTCCGCTCGCCGACTATTGAGATGCTGTAAAAAGGTCAACCGGTCAGCGTACTTTTGATACACAGCATGCTGCCGCGTTTGCGCAGCTTTGAGTAAACGCCATGGCCGCAATAAGCCCCTATTGTGCTGCTGAATAAAGTGTTGGTAAGCATTTATTGTGTCTTGCATACAAGCTGTACTATAGGCTTGTCGATAACCCCGAAGCGAGCGGTATAATCTTCGCAAACCCATTAGCGACAAATTAAAAGCCAACCAAAACGGCACCAGTAGCCACCATAAGTAAGTTGACAGTGGGCCTCGTGGTACCCCAAAAGGCATAGCCGCTTGCCGAACTTCATTTGGATTTAGTTGAGAATAACTCTTACTGTTGTGCCGAAACTTAATAGCAGTTGCATACTTCTCGTTCGGAAATAATGGATTAATCTGCCAGCCATAGGTAACCCAATCGTTAGCACCTTGATACTGCACTGGGCGAGTGGTGTCTGAAAAAAGCACGTAGCGCGGCGGACCATACATCATGCCCAGTAGTACCGCTAGAAGTGCTGAAAAAATCCACATTTTATATCGTCGGGCAGCATACAACGCTATAAGAAATCCAAACAAAGCAACGATAACAGCAATTTTTAACATCAGGTTGTCCCTATACCTTTGATAAAACGACTATAAACAACGTTATTGCGTGAGTCCAGTTGTTGTTAACTCAACAACTGCTCCTGATAATGTAGCCTGCATTTGCTTCTAAGAACCCATAAAGGGTAAAACGCTAAAACATCAGCACACTCTAGCCTTCGCACCATTTTTGTGGGCTATAAGCTTCACTGACAGTTAAAAAGTTAGGAGGAGCAACGCAACCAACAATTGATATCTGGTCGGATTTCAGTTATTTCTGAACTAAGGTACTTCAGGAAATGTGGTTATGCTGCAAGCTACAGAAATAGCTGATCTTATTTTAAAGGGCTTTCGCCGCCATTTTAGCTTGTTTCAAAAAATCACCGCTTTGGCCCAGCAAAGTTATGCCCAAAAGAACTGGTTGGAATTACAACGTATCAGCTCAGAACGTATTTCTTATTACGATTTAAGGGTGAGCGAAACCCTGGCTTTACTGCAGCAAAAGCTGACAGGCACTGAATTAAATGACTGTTTGTGGCAACAGGTGAAGCAACAGTACCAGCAGTATTTGTTATTTCATCCTCAGGCTGAGCTGGCTGAAACCTTTTATAACTCGGTATTTTGCCGTTTGTACGAGCGTAAGTATTTTCATAATCAGAATATTTTTGTCGAATCAACCTTAAGCAAACAACGCCTGCCCGCTCCAATAGCTTCGGTGTATGAAAGTTATTTTCCGGCTCAATATGGCTTAAAACAAAGCATCAGAGCTATTGTTGCCAGCTTTCATTTGCAGGCACCTTTTGTTGATTTAGAGCGGGATATCCGCCTGCTGGTCCGCACTTTTATCGGTCAGTCCAGCCATGGTCACTTCCCTGTGCACTTGGTGCGCTTTGATATTTTAAAATCGTTATTTTTCCGCAACAAAGCGGCTTATATTGTGGGGCGGGTGGTAACTCCAGACGGGCAGCAGCCTTTTATTATTCCGCTGCTGCATGATGAAGATCAGGGTGTTTATGTCGATACGCTGATCACAGATCCACAACAAATGACCATTATTTTTGGTTTTTCCCGCGCTTATTTTATGGTGGAAATGACGGTGCCCTCGGCTTTGGTGCATTTTCTGAAAGAGCTGCTGCCGCATAAAACTCTGGCCGAACTCTACTCATCCATTGGCCTGCATAAACAAGGCAAAACCGAGTTTTACCGTGAACTGCTGACACATCTGGATAAATCCAGCGATCAGTTTGTCGCAGCGCCAGGTATCAGGGGCATGGTGATGATGGTGTTTACCCTGCCCTCTTTCCCTTATGTGTTTAAAGTGATCCGCGACAAATTTGCCCCAACCAAAGAATTTGGCCGTGACACCGTCAAAGCCCGTTATCTGCTGGTGAAAAAACACGACAGAGTGGGCCGTATGGCCGATACCATGGAATACTCAGACGTTGCCCTGCCGCTCAACAGATTCAGCCCGGAGCTACTGGAAGAATTGCAGCAGAGCATAGCTGGTTCAATGCAGATTGAAGACGATAGAGTCATTATCAAACACTTATATATTGAGAGACGCATGCTGCCCTTGAACTTGTATTTAGAGCAGGCAAGCTATGAGCAAAAAGCGAAGATGATGGCGGATTATGGTCAGGCGCTGAAAGACATGATTGCCGCCAATATTTTCCCTGGTGATATGCTGCTGAAAAACTTTGGTGTCACCCGCCACAGCCGGGTGATTTTTTATGATTACGACGAAGTGCAGTACCTGCTGGATGTCAATTTCCGCACTATTCCAAAAACCGATAACTACGATGATATGTTAAGCAATGAGCCCTGGTATTCGGTGGGCCCTGGTGATGTATTCCCTGAACAAATTACCACTTATGTCACAGCACAAAATGATATCCGCCAGATGTTAATTCAAAGCCATCCTGAACTGATGGATGCAAGCTACTGGCAGGAGAAACAACAGCGAATTCGTGATGGCGTGGTCGAGGATGTATTTCCTTATCCACAAAGCCAACGTTTTAAAGCTTTGTATGAAGCAGAGTATGCAAAAGACTAAGGCTTAAGTACAATGCCGCCGCCCGTTCAGGCATGGTGTCTGGCGGTAAGAAAGGATCCGGTTTGTGTCTCATATCAATTCAGTGATGGCGCTGCGAGAGCGCGAATTACAAAAAACGGTCCGGGTATTTAATGCCCGTGGTAGCCGTGTTATTCGCTGCCCTTTGTGTTTATTGCCGGTGCCGGATTGTATTTGCGCAGCCAAACCCAAACCATCCAGCCGCAGTGCCTTTTGTTTTGTTATGTACAAAGGCGAAGCTTATAAGCCCACCAATACAGGGCGTTTAATTGCCGATGTAGCGCCGGAAAACTTTGCCTTTGTCTGGGACAGAACCCAACCTGATCCAGAGCTTTTAGCTTTGCTGGAAAATCCCCGTTACGCCCCGATAGTGGTATTCCCTCAGCAATACGCGGCGGCTGAGCGTTGTATCAACCAGGTCAAGACTGGCGATAAAATTCCACTTTTTGTGATGCTGGATGGAACCTGGCGTGAAGCTAAGAAGATGTTCAGCAAAAGCCCTTATTTAGATGGTTTTCCTGTGCTTGGCATTCAACCAGAAAAAAGCTCGTTGTATCAGTTGCGCGAAGCCGCCCATGAACATCAGCTTTGTACTGCTGAAGTAGGCATTGCCGTATTGGAGTTGGCCGGAGATCAGCAGGCAAGTGAGGATTTAGCAGCCTATTTCACCACCTTCAGGCGCAATTATATTGCCGGTAAACCTCATTTAAATTTTGATCTATAACGCTGACCAGCCACTGGGTCGCATCCAGAGGCAAGTCATGGCCTGCAGTAGGATGTGTCAGTAAAGGTGCATTGAGTTGATTGGCTAAAGCTACGCTGCACAGGGGCGACACCAGTTGATCCGCCAGACCAGACACAATAAACACCGGACATAGTGGCCTGAGCTCAGAGCGAAAACGACTGGCAGCCCAAAGCTGACGTAATGCATTGATGCGACTGACGGGGTGTTCTATAGCCCATTGCTGCCATTGTTTTAAAACCTCAGGCTGCAGTGCTGAACTGACCGTCATTTGCCATATCAGCTCTTCGCGTTGTATCGGGCCTGCCAACACAGATAACAATACTTTTAAGTAATTACGCATCTGCAGTCTGTGCCAAAACGGGCTTAAACCGGCACTACTGCTGTTAATCATCGACAGAGACTTCACCTGCTGTGGCGCATCAAGCGCCCAGTCCAGCGCCAGCATACCACCCATGGATATAGCCACCAGATGAAGCGGCCTCCCCTGATACTGTGGGTAGCGCTCTGCCCATTGGTGTTGCAGTTGTTGCCGTAACGCAGGCACTGAAGTGGCAGATCTCTGTTGGTTTAACACCCCACAACCAGGTAAATCCAGCGTCAATACCGGCCGCTGAAGTTTTTCGCTTAACAAGGCTGGAAAGTCCAGCCAGTGCCTGCTTTCACGTAATAAGCCACGCAGCAGCAGCACCGGGGTTTGATCCGCAGTTAATTCCATCTGGTCAGTACCATAAGTCAGTACCATAGCTCCATTGCCTCTTGCCTGAGCATGCGTGGATGCATCGCCCGCCGCCACTGCTGGTGTGACGCTGTGGCTGCTATTAAAAAATGAAACAAGGTTAAATGAGTACGCAGTACCCGTTTTACCCTATGTGGTTTAACCGGATGGAACAAACCTAAACTGGATAACAACTGAAAGGGGTTTTTGCGCACCCAGTTCCATGAGCCCATTTCCAGAGTTAAAGGTAAAAACACTGTGCTGTGCTGCAACGACTCGTCGTACAAATAATCCCATAAATCGCCATGACATAAATAATGCAGCGACTGAGGTTCAAACTGGTATGCCTGATGCGGATAGCTGTCAAACAATAGCTGGCGTAAGCGGTAGAGTTCGGCTAAATGTGGCAGAGGTTTACGGCTTTTGGCATAAGGAAACCAGATCCTGTCGACCTGACCAAAACCAGAGTGACAATCCAGCACCATGCTAAAAGAGCTTTGAAATAACTTTTGCCGCACCAGCTCAAACAACACCTGATTTTCAGCTTCGGGTTGTTCCGGGTTGCCTCTGAACCAGGGCAAACGAGCTGAATACTGCTGTCCTCCTACTAAAAACGCCGCTTTATCTTCACAGTGCACTGGTGCGTTACGCATTAAATCCACACCATTGCCATTACTGCGCCTGTGAGTCGCCATACCTACAGGATTCACCATAGGTAAAAATAAAACATTCAACTGGCTTAACTGATGCTGCAAACCATGATCCCATTCCAGCCTTTGCAGCAAACTTTCCAGAAAGGCAATCAGCACTGCAGAACCAATACGCTCCAGCCCATGCACACCACCTGTTAGCAACAGCGTAGGTTTAGTCGCATCAAAAGTGGCCAATTCAATTAGATAACTGGGGTATGAATGCAGGCCAGCTTGAAAGCGTGCCAATTCTGTGGCTTTTACAGTGGCAGGTAAAGTATCGATCAGCGCCTCCAGCCGGATCAGTTCAGGTAACAGAGAACGTTGTCTTTTGTTTTGCACAGTCAAAGCCAATGAATTGAATTATCACCAGAATAAAAGGTTGTAAGGCTGGCGTTTTACTTTTTTTGATGAACTTTTAATGACAGCAATGGCCTTAGAGCGCTGGGATAAAACTCTGGTAATCAGCCTTTAAGCCATGCATACTTTTATTCACTCATTTCATCGGAGACTCTTTATGCGTTTTGCCATATTGCTGCTGGTTCTGTTGCAAAGTGCCTGTTCATACAGCCCTAGGAACTCAGATGAATGGTGGTATGAAAGAATGCAACGCGATCATCGTTCTCAGTGCAATCAGCTTCCGGCTCAGGTTAAAGCTCAATGTCTTGAACGTCAGGGCGGAACTTATGAAGAGTATTTAAAACAACAAAATCAGCAACAGCCCCCTACAACACCAGCTTCTGAGTCAAAAAATCAATAAAAAACGCACTCTGGGGTTCACCTCTCCTTCGCTGTACTGCAGTATCCCATCACTGAAGCAAAAAGCTTGCACCTTCATCTGTCAAAGTAGCAGGTTATTTATTTAACTGAATACGGTAAAAATCGACCATTTCATTTTTATCCGGCACCAGCACCTGACCAGCCTGATCAAAACCCAGTTTCTTTAACAAGGCCTTAGACGCCAGATTGGCGGGTGACACTATAGCAACTACTGTGTTTAAAGCAGTCTGTTCTGCGGCATAAGCCAATACAGCCACTGCAGCTTCATAGGCATAACCCAAACCAAAAAACTCTGGCAGATAGGCATAACCTAAATCGGTTTCGGCTAAAAAGTCGCGTTTAATCAGGCCACATAAACCTATGGCTTGGCCCTGCTGATTTTCAACCAGCCACATACCATAGCCATGCTGTGCATAACTGGCGATCGCACCTTGTCGCAAATTCTGTTCTGCATCTTCAACAGTACGAACACCTTTATCGCCTATATGCTGTAAGAAGCTGGGATCGTTATAGAGGCCTAAGGCAAATTCAGCATCACTTAGCTGAAGTTCACGCAACGTTAAACGCTCGGTTTTACAAATCAACATAAATTCCCTTTCAGTTAAAAAATAAGGAGCCCAAAATGGCTCCTTATTTCGCAGAGTTCTGTTGTTACTTCAGCTCTTTCTGCTGTTGTTCCAAGCGTTTTTCCCAGAAAGTAGCATTTTTAATACCTAACTTCACCGGGTCAAAGGTCACAGGACCGCCGTTCTTTTTCTGCTCTTCATAATCGCGTAAGCAGCGCATGGTCGGCTTGTACATAAAGAAAATAACCAAGATGCCAACGACATTCACCCAGGCCATAATACCCACACCCAGATCGCCTATATTCCAGATATAACCAGCGCTGTTTACAGTGCCATAGGCCACCATAAACATCAGCACTAACTTAAAGACCAGGTTAGGCAATTTGTTGTTTAATATACGGTTTAAGTAAGCCACATTGGTTTCTGTGATGTAGTAGTACGCCAGAATAGTGGTAAAAGCGAAGAAGAAAATTGCAAGTCCTGCAAACACCTGACCAAACTGACCAAAGACACTATGCAAAGCCATTTGAGTAAAGGCTGGTGAAGCAACTTGTGTGGCTGCGTCCACATTCTGCACTATCATAGTGCCTGCACCTGTGACCGCATTAAAATCTTCAGTTTGTACGTTGTATTGCCCAGTGATCAAAATCATTAAGGCCGTTGCGGTACAGACAAATAAAGTATCCACATAAACAGAAAAGGCCTGCACTAAACCTTGCTGAGCCGGATGATCAACTTCTGCCGCTGCTGCGGCATGAGGGCCTGTGCCCTGACCTGCTTCATTGGAATAAATACCCCGTTTCACACCCCAACCTATAGCTGCACCAAAACCAGCCTGAGCAGTAAATGCATCGCTAAAGATTAAACCAAAAACTGCAGGCACTCTGTCCAGATTCAGGAACACCACAATCAGCGCCAGCACTATGTAACCCAGAGCCATAAAAGGCACCACAATTTGGGTAAAGTTAGCGATGCGTTTGATACCACCGAAGATGATAAAAGCCAGAATGATTAGGATAAAAGCAAGGCCAATAAGTTTGTTACTTCCGACTTCACCAAAGCTGGTGACCACCGCTGTACCTTCACCAAAAACTTGCGTAATAGCGTTACCTACCGCATTGGCCTGAACACCTGGTAAAAAGATACCGCAGCCGATAATGGCGGAAATTGCAAACAAGATGCCCAGCCAGCGCCAGCCCAGGCAACGTTCAAAATAATAAGCCGGACCACCACGGTACTGACCATTTTCCTCGACTTTGTAAATCTGACCTAAGGTGGATTCGACATAAGCAGTACTGGCACCTAAAAAGGCCACTACCCACATCCAGAACACAGCACCTGGTCCGCCAAAACCTATAGCAGCAGCTACACCTGCAATATTACCTACACCAACCCGGCCAGATAAAGACACAGCCAAAGCCTGGAATGACGAAATACCTTTGTCGGATTCATTGTTATTCAACATCAGTTTGCACATTTCTTTGAAATGACGCACCTGAGCAAAACGAGTAAGAATTGAGTAAAACAAGCCTGCACCAAGGCAGAGGTAAATCAGCGCGGGGCTCCAGACGATGCTGTTCAGCGTACTAATAAAGCCTTCCATTTCCCTTCCTTATAATTATTCTGAGTTTAACTGTTAAAACGCCACATAATTTGCCATATCAAAAACGGAATAGCTAGGTAGCAAGCTGGTTGACCTGAGTTCTGCGTTAATTCGCAGTTCCGGTCGTTTTGATCAACACTTTACTTAACTGCAACAAGATACCGCAGCAAAAAGCGCAGGACCATTGTTATTTTACCGAAGCGAACACAATGGCTATCAAGGCGATACGGGCACAAGCAGATAAAACCCTTTGGTCACAACTTTAGGTCCGGTGAGCCAAAGCCCTTGTCGATTTCATGCTGACTTTGGTTATACTGGCTACAACAACCGCCGCAGGAGCAAGCCAGTGTTTAGTTTTCAAATCAAGCCTTTACTGCGCTACCACTGCCTGTTTTGGCTTATTATTTTTGCATTCAGTGTTTTGAGCTGGACGCTGGACTTTTTAATCTGGCAAAAATCTGAAGCGCTGCATTATCTGGGCATGAGTTTTAGCAGTGATGCAGCGGCTATGGTGGTCACCGGAGCTTTGCTGCTCTGGTCTCAATACAAAATAAACCAACACAATTTTGCGATGTGGCAATTCGTAGTGACAGCCTTGTTACTCACTTGCATTTATGTGCCTCTGGAAAATGCGTTCTGGCTAGTGTTAATGAAAAACGAACCTTTTGATCCCCGCATTTTGTTAAACAATCTGGACAGCAACACACTGGCATTTTTTGTCTGGACAGCACTGTATCTGGCCTACATTCTGAACCAGCAACGGCATTTCCGTCTGGCCGAATCATCCCGTTTAAGCCAGAAAATACAACAACTTGAATTGCAGGCGCTAAGACATCAATTAAATCCGCATTTTACCTTTAATGCCCTGAACTCTGTCTGCGCTTTAATAGAAGCAGAACGTTTCGAGGACGCCGAACAGATGTCTGAGCAACTGGCTTCTTTTTTACGATACTCCTTAAGCAGTTCACCAGACAGCCTGGTGCAACTGGCCGATGAGCTGGCCGCCATAGAAGTCTATCTCGCCCTGCAAAAAACCCGCTTTGGCAATAAACTCAAAGTCGACTGGAAAATTGATCAGAATGTTCGCCAGCACTTGATCCCGGCGTTGTTGCTGCAACCGCTGGTAGAAAACGCCATTAAATATGCAGTGGCCACCCAGCAACAAGGTGCCACTATTACTATTGCCGGACAGCAGCACAATGGTCAGCTTTGCCTGCAAGTTGAAGACGACGGCCCGGGAGAGCATGCCATCAAGCAAATGGGGCAAAGCTCAGGTGTAGGTTTAACCAATATTAAAAACCGGCTGAATCAACATTTTGGTGCAGCAGCGAGCTTAGTGGTTCAAGCAAAACAACAGGGGTTTCTGGTCTGTATTCAGCTGCCGTTACAAGGGGCAACTGCATGAGTTCAATGGCTGTATTTGAGGTCAACAAGGAAAGATTCTGGTACTGGCATTTAATGTTCTGGCTGTGCTACCTGCTGATCAAATTTGTGCATTTGGCTGTGCTGGTCCCGCTGGATAACAGGGATGTCTTTCCTTATCTGATGATTTACACTCTGATTAGCCTGGTGAACTTTGTAGTCACAGGTTATCTGGGGCAAAAAGAGCTGGCGCTGAATATCACCATCAAACAGCAGGCGGTGCGGCTGGCATGCTGGCTTATTCCACTTTGGTTAGTGCTGACACCAGTGCGCCAATACTTGATGATGAACTACGCTTTGCTGGCAACAGAAACTGATTCGCCACTGCGTTATGCTCTGGCTTTTAACCTGGTGTTGTTGCCCATAGCGGGTTGGTTTGCGTTGTTTTTAGTCTATAAAGCCAACTTACTCAACAGAGCAGAGTTCAGACAACAGCAGGAATTGGCTCGTCAGGCACGTATTGCCAGGTTAAAGGTATTACGCTATCAGTTAAATCCGCATTTTATGTTTAACACTTTAAACGCGCTGAATTCACTGATAGTGCAACATAAAGGACAGGATGCTGAAAATCTGATCCTACAGCTATCAACCTTCTTACGGCATTCACTGAAAAACCATACCGAACATTTGATCCCACTAAAAGAAGAACTGGATGCTCTGGCTTCTTATCTGGCTATTCAGCAGGTTCGGTTTGGTGAGCGACTGGAAGTAAACTGGCAACTGGATGAACAGGCCATGCAACAAAAAGTTCCACCACTCTTACTGCAACCTTTGGCTGAAAATGCCATCAAGTATGCGGTGTCTGAACTTAAAGGTCATGCCTGTATCGATGTCGAAGTAAGCCAACAATCTTCAGTCTTAGTATTAAAGCTGTCTGACAATGGCCCCGGTACTCAGTTGGCTGCGGGTTGGCCACAACAAGCCAGTTTTGGCAGCCTGCATAATCTGGCAGAACGTCTGACCTTGCTGTTTCATGGCAAAGCCAGTTTAAGCTTCAGTCAGCAGCAGGATAAATTTACCGGACAAATCTCTTTACCTCTGGAGTTACTGCATGCAGCAGATTAAAACTGTGATAGCCGACGATGAGCCGTTAGCCATCAGTAATTTAAAAGCCAAACTGGCCACCTACCCCACTATTCAGATCGATGCCTGCTTTGATAATGGCGATGAAGTATTGGCTTATTTACAAAGCAATGCTGTGGATCTGGTGTTTTTAGATATACAAATGCCCGGAATTAAAGGCATTGAAGTATTAAAGCAACTGAATAAATCCTCAGCCATGGCAGCCCCTTTAATTATTCTGGTGACGGCCTACGACAACTATGCCTTTTCAGCTTATGAGCATTTTGCTTTTGATTACCTGCTCAAGCCTGTTTCCCGTCAGCGACTGGCTCAAACTCTGCTGGATGCCAAAACAGCTTTGGATAAACAGAAGGATATGCCAGCAGCCATACCTCAAAGCAAACTGACATTCAAAACTGGTGCATCCACCTTGCTGCTCGATGATGTAGATATTCTGATGATTGAGGCTGCCGGAAACTATATGTGTGTATACACCTTAAGTGAAAATCTGATTATCCGCGAAACCATTAAGGAGCTGATGCAACGTTTACCTCATCAGTTTGCTCAGGTGCATCGATCCACCATAGTCAATTTGCACCATGTGCATAAGGTGCAACCCCACAATAACGACTATCAGCTGTTGCTTTCCAATGGCCAGACTGTTGCTGCATCCAGACGTTTTAAAGCAGATTGGTCTGCGCAATTATTGCCCGCCCGCTAGTATTTTCATCTCGGAAAATAGCCTGCCAAAGTTTAGAAACTGGCGGGCTTTTTTGTATCTTTTTTATGCAGAAAGTAACAAAAAGTAAGCTGTTACCTCCGGTCACTTTTACTATTCCTTTGGTCACAGAAGGCAGGAAAATAAAGGCTTTGGGCAGCAAAATACAGTTATGGCAAAAGCCATAATTAACCCAGAGGATAGCACTATGAAAGTATCATTAGTCTTTGCAGCCGCCGCACTGACCCTGTCTGCCACTGCCAGCGCTGAGCACTCTTTTACTCCGCATATTTACAATATTTTGCTCGCAACCTGTAGCCATGCTCAGAACGACGATCGTTTAGGGCTGCACAAAACCCTGAAAGCCAACAGACTCTCCAAACAAGCTGCAGTCGACAAGGTCCTTTGTAATGGACAACCATTAGTTACTTTTGCCCGCAATGCAAATGCAGACAAAGTAGTAGATATGCTGGCTCCCTATGAACGTCGCTCTAAAGTATCCATCTCTGATGTGGTGGCGCCTTAAAATCAGGGGTATCTAAGCCTTGGTTTTACACTGCAAGTTCTGGTACTTAATTGGTCTGTCAGTTCAGTTTTTGTCTGAGCTGACAGGCTTTAATCCTGCTTAAAAGAACATAGCGTCCCGTCACAAAATTGTCATTAGTGCCTATTTATCATCCACTCAGCACCAAAACCCCAAATTAGATACATAATTTATTCAGTTTTGTTTAATACATGTCGCTTTATCTTTGAACTGTATTGCTTTTTTAAAAAGTAGCCGTTTGAAAAACAGTACAGTTTTTAACAACAAAACACAGGTCACAGCAGTACATTGGCGTTATAAACCACCCACACAATCAATCTCACAGGAGATGAAGATGAATCCGCTCATCCTATACAGAACAAAACCCAGCTTGGGGTCGGGGCTGTCAGGCATGCGTAAAGCTCTGAGTTCAGCCTTGCTGTTAGCGCTTAGCACCACCGCCTATGCCGAGCCAGTTAACTTGGCTTTAAATAAAAAAGTCACAGCCAGCACCGAATTACGTCGGGCAAAAATGGCAGTAGATGGAGATGCAGGCAGTCGCTGGGAGTCAGCACACAAAGTGGCTCCAAGCTGGCTGGCTATAGATTTAGGTAGCGTCAGCCATATCGACCAGGTGCAGATTGACTGGGAAGATGCCAATGCTGAAATTTATGAAATTCAGGGCTCTGACGACAACAGCAACTGGACAACTTTATCAGTGCAGACTGGCGGTAAAAAAGGCAACAGAACAGATACTGTTGAGCTCAATGCTAAGTACCGATACCTGCGTATCTTTGCGACCAAACACAGTGCCAATAACGGCTATGGTTTTTCCATTTGGGAGCTGAAAGTAATAGGTACTGCTGGTGAAGACGCACCAACATCACCTGATGCTCCGCCAGCAGGCAGCAGCAATATAGCCAAAGGCAAAACTACTTATGCCAGCAGCCATTTGCAATCTTCTGCAAAAGCAGTGGATGGCAATACAGACAGCCGCTGGGAATCAAATCACCAGGAATCTCCTTCATGGATGTCGGTCGATTTAGGTTCAGTCAGTAAAGTAGAGCAAGTGGCTATTCATTGGGAAGCAGCTAACGCTGCCAGCTATGAAGTGCAGGGCTCGCTGGATAACAGCAACTGGACTACCTTAGTTACTCCTTATGTGGATGAGTTTGGCAATAGAACAGACAGATGGGATCTATCTGGTGACTACCGCTATATCCGCATCAATGCTTTAACACCAAGCTCCGGCAATGCATGGGGGTACTCAATTCGGGAGCTGGAAGTATTTGGCCAGACTGGCGAAGTTCCGCCCATTGAGCCTACGGATCCGGCTGATCCTGCGGACCCTGCCGATCCAACTATTCCGACTGAACCTACAGACCCAACGGATCCAACAGAACCAGGCCATGAACCTGTGCCTTTACCTGAAGGTGCTTTGCCACTCTTCCCTGAAAACACCGAAGTGGTGGAGCAAATTCAGTACAAAGAAGCAGATGGTACGCTAGTGACCTTTATGGGCGCTCGTCCGACAGAACGTCATGCCCGCGAACGGGGTGAAGCCTGGGATGCACCTGATCAGGGGCCAGGACGTTATTTGACCTTCCCACCCTTTTACTTCCAAAACCGTACTTTTGGTTTAGAAATACGTGACACTATTCCTGCCGGTGGTAACCGCATCGAAGTCTGGTTGCATGTTAACGAAGGCAGCTTCCGTGGCACCACCTTCAGCTTGTTCCGTAATATCGAAAATCCAAATGTGCGGGATTTTGGCTGGTCGCTGAACTATGGCTTTAATAATCCAAATGAAGGTGGTCAACCTTTATGTCATTCAGGTAAACGTGAATGCATGATGAGCTTTAATTCAAACTGGCGTACCAGCCCTCATAGCCCGCTGAAAGTGGGTGACAAAATTGAACTGGCACCAGCGCCACGTTTATTAGCACCTGTGCTGGACGGTGGTGGTGAGCGGTATTACTCCTTTGAACAGTTGTATATTGTAGGTGTAGGTATGAGACCCTGGTACGGTATAGCGCCAAACCTGGATTCAGAACCTCTGCCAACCCATACTCTGCTCGGCGGCGAAACCAGCGTGTCGTACAACTATTCGGAAGAACCTTTCCGTATGTTCCAGCAAATGGCTAACAATATTGGTATAGGCAATAGCTTAAGATTTGCCAAAGGCCGTCGTTTGTTTCATACCTCTTTTGCATCAGGTATTCACTCAGAATCCCCCACCCAAAACCCGGTATTTTCCGAGCACCAGAATCAGTTAGGACCACGTTATAACAACGAACGCTGTATTGGTTGTCACCTGAACAACGGCCGTAGCCTGGCATTACAAGCTGGCGCTAAACTCGATACCTACTCTGTTTTTACCGGCATGTTAGCAGATAACAAAGTAGTGGCAGACCCACTGTACGGTTTAACTATTCAGGCCAAAGCCAGAGCTGCTAATGCTGATGATTATTCAGTATCCGTAGCTGGTTATCAGACCGAAGTGAAAACGCTGCCGGATGGTACTGCAGTCGAATTGCAAAAACCTTTGTATGAGTTTAAAGGTCCGGTGCCAGAACTGTATTCAGTACGTCAGGCGCCACAAGTGATAGGTTTGGGCTTGTTAGAAGCTATTCCTGAGCAGGCCATTCTGGCCAATGTGGACATCAATGACGCCAATGGTGATGGCGTTAAAGGTGTGGCGCATTGGGTAGAAAACCCGGAAACAGGTGCAACTCAGCTCGGTCGTTTTGGCTGGAAAGCCACTAAAGTCAGTGCACGCCATCAGGCAGCAGAAGCTTTAGTTCAGGATATAGGTGTGACGTCGCCTGTGTATCCACAACGTTCATGCCAGAAAGGCGCTGCAGATTGTCAGCAACCTTCAGGCACTACTCATATCTCTGAAGGCGAGTTACAACATTTAACTCAGTATCTGGGTTTATTAGGTGTACCGGCACAGCGAAGTTTACGCAGTGGTTTCCCTGACGGTAGCCGCATATCGCCTGAACATGACGTAAACCCAGAGCTGATAGCTCAAGGTAAACAGCTGTTTGTGCAAAGCCAATGTGTAGCTTGTCACACCGCCAGCTTTACTACAGGCAACACTCACCCATTGGCTGAGCTGCGTAACCAGAAAATCCAACCGTACAGCAATTTATTACTGCACGATATGGGCCCTGGTTTAGCGGACAACCTGCCACAAGGTAAAGCCTCTGGTTCTATGTGGCGTACTGCGCCTTTATGGGGTTTAGGCAGCCTGAAGTATGTGCAGGGTGGCGAGGATAAAGTACGTTATCTGCACGATGGTCGTGCCCGTACTCTGGACGAAGCTATTTTATGGCACGGTGGCGAAGCCACTCAAAGCCGAAGCCTGTATGAAAACCTGACTGCTGAACAACGTACTGCAGTAAAAACATTCTTACAGTCCTTGTAATAGTTTGAAATCAATACAAAAAGCCGCTGTTCTTTATTAAGATCAAGCGGCTTTTTTATTGGCGCAGAACTTAGCTACGGCAGCTTTACAGCTGGTCGAGTTTTCTTGCGTAATGCCAACCTATGGCCATCAATCCCAGGCCACTTAGAATCAAAGGAATAAAAAGCGGTGACTTGGATATGCCTGTGTGGAATGTCATACCTAAACCAACACCTAAAGCTGCCCCACACATCACGCCTAAAGCAGGCAACGCAATAAAAACCAATTTTAATGTGCTTTTTAAGTCGTTACGTTTTGCGTTTTGTACTGCACTAATCATCAGAAATGTCCTTACTTAGTTAAATCGGCTGCAGGCTACAGCAACTCTCTTTTATAAAAAATTGCCAGAAAAATGCAGGAAGGTCAAATAGTTGAGACTGTGCTGTCGATAGCATCAGATCCGGTTAAATCCGGCAAAATAAAAAAGGCAGCCTTGCGGCTGCCAATGTCAGTGTAACCCGACCACGTAAATCAGCAATTACGTTGGAGACGTACACCCTTTGTCCTTTCAGTACATTGGATATAGTCGGCCATGTACCAGTTGGTTAGGAGAACTGGTTCATGGTGTTGTCTTTCCCTGAGGCCTTCAACGCAGCTTCCCCTGAGAAGTACTCTTTGTGATCATCACCAATGTCCGAACCCGACATATTCTGGTGTTTGACACAGGCGATGCCCTGACGAATTTCTTTACGTTGCACGCCGGCCACATAACCCAACATACCAGCAGCACCGAAGTACTCTTTGGCTAAGTTGTCAGTCGACAAGGCAGCCGTATGGTAAGTTGGTAAAGTGATCAGGTGGTGGAAAATACCTGCTTCACGGGCACCGTCAGCCTGGAAAGTACGGATACGGTTATCCGCTTCCAACGCCAGTTCGGTCGTGTCGTAATCTGCGCTCATCAGTTTGGCTCTGTCATAAGCAGATACATCTTTACCTGCTGTTTTCCACGCATCAAATACTTGCTGACGGAAATTCAGCGTCCAGTTAAATGACGGGCTGTTGTTGTAGACCAGCTTGGCATTAGGCACTACTTCACGAATACGGTTGACCATTTCTGCAATCTGGCCAACATGAGGTTTTTCAGTCTCAATCCACAGTAAATCGGCACCGTGCTGCAAAGAGGTAATGCAGTCCAGCACCACACGATCCACACCACTGCCCTGCTTAAACTGGAATAAACCACTGGCTAAACGTTTTGGTTTTAACAACTTGCCGTTGGCTTTAACCACCACATCGCCGTTTTGAATATCAGAGGCGCTTTGGATGTAATCGCCATCCAGGAAGCTGTTGTATAAATCGCCTAAATCACCGGCTTCGTTGGTGACAGCAATTTGTTTAGTTAAACCGGCACCTAAGGAATCAGTGCGGGCCACGATAATGCCGTTTTCAATGCCTAATTCTAAAAAGGCGTAACGTACTGCGTTAATTTTTGCTAAGAAATCAGCATGTGGCACTGTCACTTTACCATCCTGGTGACCACATTGTTTTTCGTCCGACACCTGGTTTTCAATCTGAATAGCGCAGGCACCGGCTTCAATCATCTTTTTCGCCAGTAAGTAGGTGGCTTCGGCATTACCAAAACCAGCATCTATGTCGGCGATAATAGGCACTACATGAGTTTCAAAGTTGTCGATTTTAGCCAGCACTTCAGCGGCTTTAGCTTGATCGTCTTTGGCACGGGCATCGTCCAGTTCACGGAATAAACCACCTAACTCACGGGCATCGGCTTGTTTTAAGAAGGTGTATAACTCTTCAATTAACGCAGGCACTGCAGTTTTTTCGTGCATGGATTGATCAGGCTGAGGACCAAATTCAGAGCGCAGCGCTGCAATCATCCAACCGGATAAATACAGGTATTTACGTTTGGTGCTGCCAAAATGTTTTTTGATAGCGATCAGTTTTTGCTGGCCGATAAAGCCATGCCAGCAGCCTAAAGACTGAGTGTACTGACTGCTGTCCGCATCGTAAGCTGCCATATCTTCACGCATAATATCAGCAGTGTACTGCGCTATATCCAAACCTGTTTTAAAGCGGTTTTGTAACTGCATACGGGCAGCAGACTCAGCATTAATAGCGGCCCAGCCTGTTCCTTGCGCTTTGCAGCTTTGTTCCAGTTGTTTAATGATCTGTTGATAAGCTGACATGATGCATCCTCGTTATGTTGTCTTTTGTTTACCCGGCATTTGGTAAGTGCCCTTGTTGACATTCACTATAGGTTTCAAAATGAAAATTCATATAGCTGATTTTTTTGATTCTCATCATTCATTGTGTGAATATATAAAACATCCAATCAGCGCTTAATCAGCAGCGAATTAGCCATAAGAAGTGGAAGCAGATGAATATCAGTAAAATTGACCTGAATTTGTTGGTGTATCTGGACGTATTACTGCGGGAGAAGAACGTCACCCGTGCTGCCAATCAACTTAATATCACCCAGCCTGCTATGAGTAATGGCCTAAAAAGGCTGAGGGATTTGCTAAACGACCCAATTCTGGTGCGCACCTCTGACGGTATGGTGCCAACAGAACGAGCCAAGGAATTAGCGCCTGTAGTACGGGGTATTTTGCTCACCCTGGAGGAAACCTTACAACCGAACAAAGATTTTGAGCCAGAGCATAGCCACAGGGTATTTCGTATTATGGCCAGTGATTATGCGGCCTCTACTCTTATTCCGGCCTTGTTAAAAAAGCTACGGGCTCAGGCGCCTGGCACCTCGCTGGATATTATGACGCCATCGGATGTGACTTTTCATGATGTGGAAAACGGCAAGGTGGATATGGCCATCAACCGCTTTGATCAACTGCCACAGTCATTTCATCAAAAGACCATTTGGCGCGATAGCTTTGCCTGCCTGGTCAATAGCTTAAACCCTATTCTTGGCAACTTTAACTTAGACACTTACCTAAAAGCCCAGCATATCTGGGTCAGTAAAACTGGTTTTGGTGTAGGTGTGGGTATGGATCCGGCCGATGTGCAAAAACTCGGTTGGGTGGATGAGGCCTTAGCAAAGTTTGGTAAACAGCGCACCATCAGCGTATTTACCCGTAACTATCATGTGGCTATGCATTTAGCGGTCGAAACAGATTTGATTGCGACCTTGCCGCTGCGGGCTGCGCTTTTATATCAAAATGACGCCAGTATGAAAGTGCTGGATCCGCCCTTTCCAATTCCGTCTATCGAGCTGAAAATGATCTGGAGTCCGTTATTGCATCAGGATGCCAGTCATATCTGGCTGCGGCGCTTAATAACAGAAGTGGCAGACGAGTTGCATTTATAAGGGGGTCAGAGCCATCGGCTCTGACCCCACTATCCCAAAACTGGACCCTGAGTTGTATTCAATATGTAGGTCAGAGCCTAAGCTCTGACCTAGTTTTTAAGCCGTTAACAGCTCATAAGCTGGTAAGGTCAGGAAATCCACCAGTTGATCGGCTGTGGTAATTTGCAACAGCAGTGCCTGAGCGCGTTCAAACTGCTGTTGTTGCCACAACTCTTCTCCTACTTCTTCGCGTACCACAGCAGCTTCCTGCTGCAGCATTAGAGCAAACAAATCTTTGGTCACCAGTTGGCCGTTATTCAAGCTTTTGCCGTGTTTAATCCACTGCCAAATCGAGGTGCGACAAATTTCCGCCGTTGCTGCATCTTCCATCAGACCATAAATAGGCACACAACCTTTGCCGCTGATCCAGGCTGCTATGTACTGCAAAGCCACACGGATATTGATACGCATACCTGCTTCTGTGCGCTCACCACTGCTTGGTGCCAATAAATCGGCGGCAGTGACAGGCGCATCCTCAGCACGGCTGATATGCAGCTGATTGGTTTTGCCATCCGTCAGGTATTGATTAAACACACCATTGGCCGTCGCCGCTAAACCAGGATGCGCCACCCAGGTGCCGTCGTGACCATTACTGGCTTCACGCTCTTTATCCGCGGTCACTTTAGTTAAAATCGCCTGGTTGGCAACAGGGTCTTTCGCCGGAATAAAGGCTGCCATACCGCCCATCGCCAAAGCGCCACGTTTATGACAGGTTTTGATCAGCAGTTTTGAATAGGCCGATAAAAACGGCTGATCCATGGTCACGACCTGACGATCCGGTAAGACGCGGTCAGCATGGTTCTTTAAGGTTTTGATATAACTGAAAATATAGTCCCAACGACCACAGTTCAGCGCCACTATATGCTCACGCAGCGCGTGCAGAATTTCATCCATTTCAAACACAGCTGGCAAGGTTTCAATTAATACTGTGGCGCGGATAGTGCCAACAGGCTGATCAAATTTAGTTTGCGTAAAGCGGAATACCGCATCCCACCAGGCCGCTTCTTTATAGCTTTGCAGCTTCGGCAGGTAATAATAAACCCCAGAGCCATTGGCTAAACGGGTTTGGTAGTTATGGAAAAAGTACAAAGCAAAATCAACCAACGAACCTGGTACAGCTTCGCCATCCACTTCTAAATGCTTTTCCCACAGATGCAAACCACGAACACGGGCTATCAATAACGCCTGTTTGTCCCGCAGCGCATATTGTTTGCCTGACAGTGGGTCGCTGTAGCTAATAGTGCCTAAGTTGGCATCTCGTAGGTTAATCTGGCCTTCAATCACGCCATCCCAGCTGGGTGCTTGCGAGTCTTCAAAGTCGGCCATAAATACTTTTACATCAGCATTTAAAGCGTTGATGATCATTTTGCGATCGACAGGGCCGGTAATTTCTACCCTTCTGTCCTGCAAGTCAGCTGGAATAGCAGCTACTGTCCAGTCACCAGCACGGATGTCGGCAGTTTCAGCACGAAAATCTGGTAAAGCGCCTGCGTCATAACGCACTTGCTCTGCTGTACGCTGCTGCAGTAACTGTTTTAAAGCAGGACGAAACTCGCGTGTCAGTTCAACCACCAAGCGGCAAGCTTCCGGCGTTAAAATAGTCTGGAATTCGGCTGGTAAACGGCCTTTGATGTCTAATCCTGCAGTGTTGCTGCTTGTCATTGTGTTGCTCCTTGTCTGTAGCAATAGGAAGTCACTTCACTATAAGCCGAACAGAGGTCGAACCCCACCATTTCAGCCATCAATAGGCCATATGCCAGACATTCAGCAAACTTATACAATTTAGAGCATATACACTAACTTATTGGCACGCCTTATGCTTTACCCTAAGTGCAGCCAACAATTCAGAGCTGCAGAGTCAAAAGTTTGTCGGAGGTCATTAATGGAAGTTTTAATTTTAGTATTAGCCGTGTTGGTTGTGGTTGCAGCTTTTTTAGCCAGCCGTTTTATAAGCCATGGCAATCCTTTTCCATTTAGTAAAAAAAGCAGCCTTTTTACTCAGGTCGAACGCTCTTACCTCAACATGCTGGAACAAGCCGTTAAAGGTAAGTACAAAGTCATGAACAGAGTCAAAATGGCCGATATTCTTGAATTAAAAAGCAATGTTGATGCCAAATCCCGTATAGCGGCTTCAGTAAAACTGAATGCGAAGTATCTGGATTTTGTACTCTGTGATCCGGCCGATATGAGCATTGTGGCTGCAGTGGATCTGGTCAACAACAACAGTAAAGACGGCCATAAAGCTGTGCCAGACTGGTTTGTCAGCGGCGCCTTTGAAGCTGCGGGTATTCCTTACGTACGGATGAAAATTAAAGCCGGTTATACCATAGCTGATATCCAGCAAGGTTTAGCTGCCAAAATTGGCCAGAGTGGTTTAAAACCAGAGCCTTTATTAAAAGGTACAGTTAAGAAAAGCCCGACACGGCCGATACGCCCTTTAGAACCAGTGGTTCAGGCAGCAACTTTACCTTCGATTATTCCGGAGCGTGGCATTCGTTCGCAATCAACGGCCATGATCCACTAGCAGCAACACTGCTAAACCATGAACTGGTAGAAAAGAGTTCAACAACTTCAGGCATTTGGAACATAAGTCACTCCGCTCGCCTAAAGACCGAAGCCGCTCGCTGCAACGAGCGGCTTTATTTTTTTCCAGATCCTGAAAATAATTCTAAAGTTCACGATCCTTTTGCCGATATGATGTATGGAAATATGGCATGGGAGTGACTATGACACAATCCGTAGGCTCAGCTGCAGTTAGCCAGAGCTATGAACTACTGGGTGCCAGTCTGGCAAAATCCCAGCAAAAACAGGAAGGGAGACAAACCATGCAGTTGCTGGAAAGCGCTGTAAATTCGTCTCCGGCATTGCAGTCGCCAAGTCCGGTTTCTGTCGGCAACCTGGGTCAGAATATTGACATCTCGGTATGAATAAAAAAGGGCTAACGCAAGTTAGCCCTTTTTTTAGTGATGCCCGCTCTTCCCCCCCTCAATCCCACTCTTGTGCTGTAGGTAAAGCAGCAAAAGCTCCATATTTCTGACAGGTTAACGAGCCTGCCTTAATAGCTTTTTCAATCATGTGCTGGCGCAGTTCTTTGTGGTTGAGCACACCAGCGAAATTCAGCCCCAGAGTCAGTTGCATAGCCACCTGATTTAACCAGGCGCCAACAAAAGCATCGCCTGCTGCTGTGGTATCCAACACTGGAACTGAGGAAACTGGCACAGAAAACGAATCTGTTTTGCTGTAACTTTGTACTTCATTGGCTCCTGCTGTAACCACCAGCCAGGTCGGGCGAAAAGCCAGGATATGCTGCAACCAGCTCTCTGTGCTTTGGCCATCAGCAAGATACTCCAACTCGTCTTCACTTAGTTTCACTAAGTCAGCCATTTCCAGCAATTGGATCACCAACTCTCTGCTGGCTTTACCTTCACTCCACAAATTGTGACGTAAATTGGCATCCACCGACACCAGCCAGCCATGTTGCTGCGCCAGTCGCACTAAAGCAAAACTGGTTTGAGCTATGTCAGGTTCAGTCAGACTGTTGGAACATAAATGCAAAATACCCTTGTCCTGCCAAAGATCGGCCGGACAATGCTCCACTTTATAAAGTAAATCTGCCGCAGGCGGCCGGTAAAACGAAAAGCTGCGGTCGCCCTGCTCATTTAAGGCCACAAAAGCTAAAGCTGTTTTAGCATCCATAGTCTGGCGCACTGCACTGCAATCCACGCCATAACTTTGCAGTTCCTGTTGCAAAAAATCACCAAACATATCTTTGCCCAACATGCCGATAAATTTGCTATGTCCACCTAATCTGGCCACTGCCACTGCCACATTAGCAGGAGCACCGCCAGCAAAACGATGAAACAGACCCGGCTGAGCCTTATCCTGCAAAAAGTCGATCAGTACTTCACCAAAACAACAAACCGGAGTCGGTTTCATCAGCCTTATCCCCTTAAGTACCTCAACACAATGAGGCCACAAACTAAAACGTTTCAGATCAACTTTAGCCATTTAAAGTTGAAGTGTAAATATTCAACACTGAATTTAAACATTTCACCGTTAAAAGTCTTGCAAAAACAGAGAAAATGAAGTTCTATTAGGCATATCACACCGTAGATCCGGACCAGTTTATATGCAAAAAACCACAGCACAGCTGCTGAAAAACCCAGAGCTGCTGCAATTTGAAAGCGAAAATACACTTAAACGATTAAGTCAATCTTTAAAAACTGCAGCAAAAGACAGCTGGCCTGAGCTGAAAACCAGGCTGGAGCAACAGCTGCCCACTTTGCTTGAATTGTATTTAAGCTTATACGGTGAGCATTACGATTGCTATTACCATCTGGAGCAATTGCTAAAGCTGCTGGCGAAAAGTTCGGCGCAGCGTCCGGCCTATTTACGCAAAGAAGATGCAGAGCCACAAGACTGGCATAAAGACCCAGCCGCTTTAGGCGCTGCCTGCTATGTCGACTTATTTGCTAAAGACTTTCAAGGCCTTGCAAAACGCATCCCCTACTTAAAGCAAAGCGGCATTAACTATTTACATCTGATGCCACTGTTTAAAGCACCGGAGCCTAACAGTGATGGCGGTTATGCTGTATCTGATTATCGCAGCACCATGCCTCAGCTCGGTTCAATGCAGCAGTTAGCAGATCTGATGCAGCAGCTGCATTTGCAAGGTATTAAACCTGTACTGGATTTTGTTTTTAACCACACCTCCGACGAACATCGCTGGGCAGAAAAAGCCAAAGCCGGTGATGCTGAGTATCGTGAGTTTTATTTTTTTCTTACGGAACAAGAACGCGATCAATTTGCGCCCAGCTTGCGTGAAATTTTCCCGGAAATTCGCCGGGGTTGTTTTACTCAGGACAAGACGTCTGGCTTATGGGTCTGGACCACGTTCAACAGCTTTCAGTGGGATTTAAATTACGCCAATCCAGCTGTGTTTAATGCCATGGCTGAAGAAATGTTGTTTCTGGCCAATCAGGGCGCTTCAGTATTGCGTTTAGATGCTTTGGCTTTTGTCTGGAAACAAGCGGGCACCAACTGCGAAAACCTGCCTAAAGCCCATAGTTTAATTAAGGCATTTAATGCGGTCGCCCGTATTGCAGCTCCGGCTTTGCAGTTTAAATCTGAAGCAATAGTGCACCCGGACGAAGTGGTAAAATACATAGCGCCGGAAGAATGCCAGTTGTCGTATAACCCACTGTTAATGGCGCTGTTATGGGATAGTTTAGCCACTCGCAACACCAGATTATTAACAGAATCCTTGCGCAAACGTTTTGCCATTGACCCCAATTGCAGTTGGGTCAATTACATTCGTTGCCATGACGATATCGGCTGGACTTTTGATGACAGTATTGCCTGGCAATTGGGTATAAATCCTGATCATCACCGTCAGTTTTTAAATCAGTTTTACACAGGTCAGTTTGAAGGCAGTTTTGCTGCTGGCGTGCCTTTTCAGCAAAACCCTGTAACGGGCGATTGCCGGGTGGCTGGTATGTTGTCGTCTTTGGTTGGGGTGGAAAAAGCTGAAATCGAAAACAATACCTTACATCTGGAGCATGCTCTGCAGCGCATCTTCCTGCTGAATTCTGTCATTTTAAGTATTGGTGGTTTGCCGCTGTTGTATATGGGTGATGAACTGGGCTTAAAAAATGATTACAGCTATGTGCTGGACGCGGCGAAAAAAGACGACAGCCGCTGGGTGAACAGAGTGGCAGTCACTGATCAGCAACTCGCCTCTGCAACGTCAGCCGATAGCTTATCGGGCCGGATCTATCAGCAGTTACAGCAGTTGATTCAGACTAGAGCTAGGTTGCCATTATTAGGAGCTGGCAGTACCACACTACTGCACGATGACAATCCGCAGCTGTTTTTATACCAGCGTCAACTGGATGGAAAACGTTTAGTGGCTATAGTGAACTTTACTGAACGCACTCAGCTTTGCAGCTCATTAACAGGCCAGTTATGGCACGACGAGCTAAGCAATAAAACCTTACCCGCCGGCATTTTACAGTTAAATCCGTATCAGGTGCTGTGGTTAACTCCGGCAAATTCCTGAGCTATTCCCTGATAACACTCCCCCAAAGTGTTTGACTTTTGATGCCCCTGCAAAGGGGCTTTTTTTATGGCTTTTACCAAAGCAAGTCCCCCTGAGAGAAGTCTATTTATTTAGTCCTTTTAGAACCCGCCAATCAACGCATTTAGCCTTGATCTGAGTACAAAAATAACGCACTCTGAAACCGCTTCCAACGATAACAACAAGGACAGGGGTATGCTTTTTTTAAAGAAGAAACTGACAAACACTGCGCAGGTACTGAGTCTGGTTTTAGCCAGTACTGCAGCAGGCTATAGCTATGCAGATACAGCTGCGGTTACAGCGACTGAACCTCAATTGAGTGTGCAATTATGGTCTGTCAAAGATGCCATGATGGCAGATTTTGAAGGTACTCTGACCAAACTTGCTGCCATGGGGTTTCAGGGTGTTGAGTTTGCAGGATTTTTTGGCAAATACGCCAATGATGCTGCGGGTTTAAAAGCATTTTTAAACCAGTTGGGATTAAAAGCCTCTGGCGCTCATGTGCCTTTTGAAAAGTTCAGCCCGGAGCAGTTTGACGCCACAGTCGCTTTTTATAAGGCCATAGATTGTCACTATTTAATTATTCCTATGGATCAGCGCGCTTTTACTGTCGAAGGAGCCAAAGCTGTAGCTGCAGATTTAGCTGCTGTGCAAGAAAAACTGACGCCATTAGGTATGCAGGTCGGCTATCACAACCACAAACCAGAAATGCTCGGCGAAATGGGCAAAACGCCTTGGGATGTGATTGGTAAAAATACCAACAGCAGAGTGATTTTGCAGCAAGATGTCGGCTGGACTGAAGTTGCTGGCAAAGATCCGGTGGATTTTATAAAAGCTTATCCGGGCCGCACTGTAACCACACACTACAAAGCATCAGCACCTGAGCCTGGTAATACTGAAGATCCTATTATTGGTAAAGACACGACCGACTGGAAAGCTTTGATCACCGCCAATAAAACTATAGGTGGTACTCAGTGGCTGGTGGTAGAACAGGAATCTTACCCAGCAGGAATGACACCAATGCAAAGTGTTGAAGCGTCACTCAAAGGTTTGCAAGCCATCATCGCAGATATGAAATAACAGCAGGTTTTGATAAGAAAAAGGCTGGTGTCAACACCAGCCTTTTTGCCATAAAGACAGTATTAATCCAGCTTACGAACCCAGATATTGCGGAAACTGACGCTGTCGCCGTGATCCTGTAATTTCAGTGGTAAGCAGCCATGTGCTTTGACTTGAGGCGGCCCTATCCATTCAGTGGTACCAGCAATTTCAGTGTGATTTTGCACTAAAACACCATTATGCAGCACTGTGATATAACCAGGCGATAAGCGCTTTTCACCTTCAAAACGCGGCGCTTTATAGATGATGCCGTAGTGTTGCCACTCCCCTGTCGGACGGGTTGCGTTCGCCAGCGGAATAGTTTGTTTATAGACTGAACCAGCCTGGCCATTAGGGTAAGTGTCATTCTGATACGAATCTAAGATCTGGATTTCGTACATTTCCTGTAAAAAGATGCCGCTGTTGTTACGCAGCTGACCTTCTTTGTCCATCCTATCTTTACCAACACGCCATTCCAGATGCAATTGGATATCGCAAAACGACTCTTTACTGCGGATATCGCCAGTGCCGGGTTTAACCGTTAACACACCGTCAGTCATAGTCCACTGAGCTGCAGCACCAGTTTTTACCGATTGCCACTGCGACAAGTTTTTATCCAAAAGCTGTAGAGCATCTGAAGGAGCCTGACCTTGTGCTGCAGTGACGACAGGCGGCACCGGAGTCCAGACTTCAGTTTTAGCAGCTAACGCATGGCGCTCTGCGTCTGATAATTGGCTGATATCAGTGGCAGCCATAGCAGCAGTGCTTAACGACAAAGCAACGCCAATCCATACATAATTCATCATACATACCTCAAAAAAGCGGAGACCCGCCTTATCTGTTGCTTAGTTGGTCGCCCAGGCGCGATCGCCCTTTTTATAAGGCAGATTGCCATCGTAACGGCCAGGAACTGCGACATAACGCAGCACTTCAGTAGCCCCCAGTTTTGAGGTAAAAAACACCATCAGAGTCAGCTGTTTTAGCAAGGTAAAATAATGAGGTAACGGGCCGCCAGCAGCTTGTTTAGCATCCTGATCCAGCTTCGACAGCAATTCATGTTTCTGCGCTGCTGTCAGTTGCATAAAGTCTTTGCCAAATTGTTTTTTGGCCAGAGCTTTAATGGTTTTTAAGCCTTCAAAAAACACCGTCTGGTGCTTCAGCTCATAACAATCCGCCACCATTACGGCCATCACAGCGCCACAGCCGGCATCTTTGGCTCCCGGAGTGCTGGTTTTTGGCAAAATGGTTTCGGCAATTTCGTCTAAAAAGGCAATATCAGACTGAGTAAAAAGTGCCTTACCCGCATCGGCTGATTTCAGGTCGGCGGCCCATAAATCACCACCTACCATAGCCACACCGGTCGCGGCTGCAATCATTTTTAATAAATCACGTCTGTCCATGTTACAGGTCTCCCTTTTTCAGTGCGTCTACTGCATAAGCAGCTGCACGAGCAGTCAACGCCATATAGGTTAAAGACGGATTCACACAAGAAGCTGACGTCATAGCAGCGCCATCTGTAATAAAGACGTTGGGTGCATCCCACACCTGATTAAAGCCATTCAGTACTGAGCTTTTAGGATCGCGGCCCATACGGGCAGTGCCCATCTCGTGAATACCTTTACCCGGATGACATTCTTCGTTAAAACCACGGACATTTTTAGCGCCGCCTGCTTCAAGAATGTCGATACCATCCTGCATCATATCTTTGCGCATTTTGATTTCGTTGGCTTTGAGCTCTGCGTCCATCGCAAGTACTGGTAAACCCCATTTGTCTTTGACAGTGCGGTCTAACGAAATTTTATTGCTGTGATCCGGTAAAATCTCACCAAAACCACTCATACCTATAGTCCAGCTGCCAGGTTCGGCTAAAGCGTCTTTCAGATCAGCACCTATGCCCACCTCAGCGACGTTTCGCTGCCAACCCTGACGGCTGGCCGCGCCCTGATAACCAAAACCACGTAAGTAATCACGTTTATCGCCTCCCCAGTTACGGAAGCGCGGAATATAAAAACCTGTTGGACGACGGCCAAAATAGTATTTATCGTCAAAGCCTTCTACTTCACCATAAGCACCGGCATTTAAGTGGTGGTCCATCACGTTATGGCCCAGCTCACCACTGCTGCTGCCCAAACCACCTTGCCAGATATCTGTGGCTGAATTCATCAGCACCCAGGTCGAGTTAAAAGCTGAAGCGTTCAGGAATACTATTTTGCTGGTGAATTCGTAGGTCTGCATGGTTTCGCTATCCAGCACTTCCACACCACGGGCGCGCTTTTTGTCTTTGTCGTACAACACCTGGGTGACAATAGAAAAAGGCCGTACTGTTAAATTGCCGGTTTTCATCGCCACAGGCAAAGTGGAAGACTGAGTACTGAAATAAGCGCCAAAAGGACAACCTAACCAGCATTTATTGCGGTATTGGCAGTTCACGCGGTTTTGTTCAGGTTTAGGCTGAGAAATATTCGCAGTACGGCCACAGATCAGATGGCGGCTGCCACCAAAAGATTTTTTCAGGCGAGCAGCAACTGATTGCTCCACCACGTTTAAATCAAAAGCAGGCAAGTACTGGCCGTCAGGTAATACGTCCAGACCATCCCTGTTACCTGAGATGCCAGCAAAACGTTCTACATAGTCATACCATGGCGCTAAATCGGCGTAACGTATAGGCCAATCGACCGCTATGCCTTCTTTTAAGTTGGCTTCAAAATCAGCTTCGTTTAAGCGATAACTCTGACGGCCCCACAACAAAGAGCGGCCCCCCATATGATAACCACGAAACCAGTCAAAGCGTTTTTTCTCGACATAAGGCGAGTCCTGATCATTGGCCCACATGCCATAAGTGCTTTCATTCAGCGGGTAATCCCGCTTTAACACCGGATGCATTTCCTTCATTTTTTCCGTCGGTCTGTCGCGGTGTGGAAAGTCCCAGGCTTCTTTAAAGGCATTGGTATAGCCTTTGATATGTTCAATGTCACGACCACGTTCTAATAAGAGAACTTTCAGGCCTTTTTCGGTCAGCTCTTTGGCAGCCCAGCCACCGCTGATGCCGGAACCGACCACTATGGCGTCGTAATGATTCTGCGCAACTGTCATCTGTTGTTGTCCCCTGTTGGGCGGCGCCTTATACCCTTTCCGTTCAACGTGTTGGGTATAGGTCCTGTTTTCATTTTTTTATAGCTAAGCAGTCAGGCTGCTTAGTCCCGGTTTATACGTCACAAATACGAATAGCCTGAGCCAATGACTGCACCCGGCCTTCTTTAGTTTTTGGTGTTGGTACAAATTCCTGCGCCAGATAGCCGGTAAAGCCTGTATCACGAATAGCTTTGGCTATAGCGACATAGTTCAGCTCCTGCGAGTCATCAATTTCATGGCGGCCCGGCACACCAGCGGTGTGATAGTGGCCAAAATACTGATGGTTATCTTTGATAGTGCGGATAATGTCACCTTCCATAATTTGCATATGGTAGATGTCGTACAACAGCTTAAAGTTCTGCGAGTTCAGTCGCTTACAAAGCTCAATAGCCCAGGCTGAACTATCAGCCAGATAATCCGGGTGATCCACTTTGCTGTTAAACAGCTCCATTTGCAGCACCACACCACGCTTTTCTGCTTGAGGTAAAATCTGTTTTAAGCCTTTCACTGCGTTTTGTAAGGCTGTTTCTCTGTCCATACCACGGGCATTACCGCTAAAACAAATCAGGTTTTTATAGCCAGCCTCTGCCACTAAATCTATGTGTTTTAAGTAGCGTTTTATCAGCTCTGGATGAAACTTCGGATCAGACCAGCCATCTTCCAGATTCAGCTCAGCGCCATTACACATAGAGCTGTCGACACCGTGCTTTTTTAATACAGGCCAGTCGTCTGGCCCTACTAAGTCTATGGCGGTAAAACCTAGAGATTTCACCAGCAGGCAAAGTTCTTCAATGGATAAATCGCCATAAGTCCAGCGGCTGACTGAATGACGGATATTGCCTTTCAGGGCACCGCCAGTCACAGGAGCCGCTAATACAGAGCTACTGAACACTAAACCAGAACCCAGCACCGAAACACCCAGTGCCCCGGCTGCCAGTTGTTTTAACAGTTCACGACGGGGCAAAGTACGGCTCATGGCTGTTTGTCCTCTGCTTGTTGTTGCAGTGGCTCATTTTTAAAGATCAACGCAAACAGCACCAGCACTACAGCGGCAAAACCTGCAGGGAATAACCAGATAGAAGTCCAGTCTGTCGCTTCAGCGCTGCTGTAGGCCTCTGTGATTTGGCCCGCAACACTAAAGCCTATCAACATACCTATACCGTAAGTTGCCAGCGTGATCAGGCCCTGAGCCGCACTACGGATTTTTACGCCCGCTTTGCTGTTGGTATAAATCTGGCCAGAGACAAAAAAGAAGTCATAACAAATACCGTGCAAAGCTATACCAATCACCAGTAACCATAAGCCCTGCCCGGCATCACCATAAGCAAACAATACATAACGTAATACCCAGGCGGCCATGCCGATTAATAAGGTCCAGCGAATGCCAAAACGATTAAGAAACAGCGGTAATGCCAGCATAAATAACACTTCAGACACCTGGCCTAAGGTCATTTTTCCTGTGGCATTTTCCACGCCTATACCGGTCAGGAAAGGATTGGCATTCTGGTAATAAAAGGCCAGTGGAATACAAATCAGCACTGAAGCTAAAAAGAACAAAGCGAAGTTACGATCTTTTAATAAGGCCAAAGCATCCACCCCTAGCAGCTCACCCAATTTCAGTTGCTGACCACGGCCAGCTGGTGGCGTTGCAGGTAAGGTAAAACTATATAAACCTAAAGCTAACGAAGCCACAGCACACATCAGGAAGGTGTTTTTCAGAGCGCCATCCGCTATCGCTTGCTGAGCATCCCAGCCAAAAGCGTAACTAATAACTAAACCTGCAGCTATCCAGCCGATAGTGCCCCAAACGCGGATTTGACCAAATTCCAGTTCAGGTTGTTTTAACTGACCAAAAGACACCGAGTTCACCAGCGCCAGCGTTGGCATATAAGCCAGCATGTAGCCTAAAACCAGCGGATAAAAGGTTGTGAAATCATTAGCCTGATACATAAAGTACAGTAAAACAGCACCAGCTAAATGCAGCACACCCAATAAACGCTCAGCGTTAAAAAAACGGTCTGCTATTAAGCCGACTATAAAAGGCGCAATAATGGCGCCCCAGGACTGAGTTGAAAAAGCCATGCCTGTTTGTGGGCCAGTGGCCTGCAGGTTCTGGCTTAAAAAAGTACCTAAAGTGACAAACCAGCCACCCCAGATAAAAAACTGTAAAAACATCATGCTGCATAAGCGTATTTTTATGCTGTTCATTATCTTTGTCTTCCCCGTTATGTAAGAGCTGCGCTTGTTATTTTTTTATGCGATTACGGCTTTAAACCCAAAATCCGGCGATTACGCGCCTCGTCTGTTTTTGCTCCGGCAAAGTCATCAAAGGCTCTGCCCGCTTTTTCAATCAGGTGAGACGCGATAAATGGAGCCCCTTCGCGTGCGCCCTGGGTTGAATCTTTTAAACAACATTCCCATTCCAGCACGGCCCAACCGTCGAAACCATATTGGGTTAACTTGCTGAAAATACTCTTAAAATCTACCTGACCGTCGCCTAAAGAACGGAAGCGCCCTGGTCTGTTGACCCAATCCTGATAGCCACCATACACACCGCTACGACCATTAGGACGGAACTCAGCATCTTTGACATGGTACATTTTGATTCTGCTGTGATAGCGGTCGATAAAATCTAAATAATCCAGTTGTTGCAGTACAAAGTGGCTTGGATCAAACAGAATATTGGCGCGCGGATGGTTGTTAGTGGCGTCTAAAAATAGCTCAAAGGTAGCGCCGTCATGTAAATCTTCGCCCGGGTGAATTTCATAACAAACATCCACACCTGCTTCGTCAAACGCATCAAGAATGGGCAACCAGCGTTTAGCAAGTTCAGCAAAACCCTGCTCAACCAAACCCGCAGGACGTTGTGGCCATGGGTAAACTAAATGCCAGAGTAAAGCGCCGGAAAAAGTAGCATGAGCTTTTAAGCCTAAATTCTGACTGGCTTTGGCAGCCAGTTTTAGCTGCTTGACAGCCCATTCGGTGCGCTCTGCTGGTTTACCACGCAACGCTTCTGGTGCGAAGTTATCAAATAACTCATCATAAGCCGGATGCACAGCAACAAGCTGACCCTGCAAATGAGTCGACAGCTCTGTGATTTCAACACCTGCGGCGCGGCACTGAGCCTGAATATCATCACAATAGGCCTGACTGCTGGCCGCTAACTCCAAATCAAAAAAGGCCGGATTATTAGTCGGCACCTGAATGCCCTTGTAGCCGAGATCTGCCGCCCATTTTGCCATGCTAACCACATGATTAAACGGCGCTTCGTCGCCCATAAACTGAGCCAAAAATATGGCCGGACCTTTCATCTTATTCATTCGTATTCCTTGGGCCAGCGCTCTGGCAAATCAAAAACTGAACTCTGCTTTGTGAGTGAAAATCTGCCTAGTCGATGACAGGCAAAGACAGCCATTTTTCATTGCTGTGCTGACTGCTGCTAACAGTTTCAATAAAAGCCATACCACGCATACCGGCTTTAATGCCTGGTACACCAGTTGGAGTACCACGTTCGCCGGCACGAATAGCAGCAGCAAAATCACGGTATAAATTACCCATAGCTTCCAGATAACCCTCCGGATGACCTGCAGGTAAACGACAACGGCGTGAAGCTTCTGCACCTAAACCCGCCTGACCAGCTCCGGCACGCAATACCTGAACAGGAGCACCGTGAGGTTTAATGATCAGCGTGTTAGGTTCCATCTGATGCCATTCCAGCCCGCCTTTGTCACCATAAATACGGATTTTCAGTGCATTTTCTTCACCGGCACAAATTTGGCTGGCCAGCAATACGCCACTGGCACCACCGTCAGTGCGGAATAAAGCGGCACCATCATCATCAAGACGACGGCCTGGTACATGGCTTGTGAGTTCGGCGCAAAGTTCGGTGATATGCTGGCCGCTGATAAATTCAGCCATACCAAAAGCATGAGTACCAATATCAGCCATACAACCACTGGCACCGGCCTGAGCCGGATCAGTACGCCAGCTCGCTTGTTTGTTCTGGCTGCTTTCTAAATCCTCGGTCAGCCAGCCTTGTGGGTATTCCACGAAAATCTTACGGATAGTGCCTAAAGTGCCGTTTTGCACCAGCTCTTTGGCTTGCCACACCATAGGATAACCAAGGTAAGTGTGAGCCAAACCATAGAGGCTGTTGCCGGAAATTAAATCCACTGCCAGTTGCTGAGTTTCAGCTAGCGTGACACCAGCTGGTTTTTCACAAAACACATGAAAACCAGCTGCTACAGCAGCACGGCTGATGGGCACATGCAATTGATTCGGCGTGACTATCACCAATAACTGCATACGCTCAGTTTCCGGCAATGCAGCTTCCTGCTTCAGTAATTGTTGCCAGTCGCTGTAAAGGCGGTCTGGATTGATACACAGCTCTTCACCTGTACGTTGGTTATTACCGGCATCCCGGCTAAAAGCGCCACATACCAATTCAATCTGGCCATCTAAAGCCGCTGCATGGCGATGCACAGCACCAATAAAGGCGCCTTCTCCGCCTCCTACCATACCCATACGGATTTTTTGCTTGCCTGGGGCTTTCATGGTTTTTCCTTGTGGTTTACAGCCTGATACGCTGTTCAGACTGTAGATCAAAAATCGAAGCTGTAAAAAATGTAACGGATTACATTTTGTGTCGTCAATAGAAAATCCGTTGTTTGTCGCAAATCATGCACTTTAATTAGACAAAAGTAGAAAAACGCCGCACCAAATAAGAGCATTCGCACTAAATCAGGTAGAGGCATTTGTCGAAATCGTCTTCACTTTTGCCATAAAGTGTTTTATAAATGATATCGGTTACATCAGCAATTATAGAAAAGTCAGCCGTTGAAGTTTCGCTGGCTAAACAGATGCAGAGTACTGAATATCCAGATAAAATCCGGAGCAAACCCATAAGATGAAAAGTATTCATGTCCACTATTCGTGATGTAGCACAACAAGCCGGTGTATCTGTGGCCACAGTGTCCAGAGCCTTGCAACAGCCTGATTTGGTGTCATTAAAAACCCGCACCAAAGTGCTGACTGCAGTCAAACAGCTGGATTACAAACCTAACCTGATGGCAGTGAAGTTTCGCTCAGGCAAAACCCGTAATCTAGTGGTATTGGTGCCTACTGTTGCTAACGTGTTTTTTGCCCGGGTGATCAGCGGTATGCAGCAGGCTGCCCACGATAAAGGCTATTCCTTGTTGTTATGCAATACGCTTGCTGACGAGGAAATGGAACAAAGTTATGCCCGTATGGTGCATACCTCACAAGCGGACGGTTTAATTCAGCTGCGGGCTTATAATCCTTTTGCTCAACTGGAAATGAAAACCGGCACTGTATTGCCTATGGTCAATGCCTGTGAAGTGTTGGACCGTATCGCCTGCCCTACTGTGCTGTTGGATAACAGAGCTGCAGCCTGCGCAATGACGGAACATTTACTGCAACTGGGGCACAAACGTATAGCCATGATCAAAGGCCCACCACGCAGCCCGCTGACCCGTGACAGGGTGGCTGGTTATCGGGATGCTTTAGATGCAGCTGGTGTCACTTTTGATGAAAGCCTGCTTTATCCAGGCGACTTTACTTTGCAATCCGGCCATAAAGCCGCCACTGAACTACTGAACTTACCCAATCCACCTACTGCCATGTTTTGTGAAAACGATGAAATGGCAATAGGGGCAATACAAGGCATTAAACAAAAAGGCTTTACTGTGCCTGGCGATATATCGGTAGCTGGTTTTGATGATATTTCTTTTGCCGCTTTTGCCGATCCACCGCTGACCACCATAGCTCAGCCCGCTGAAGAATTTGGCAGCACAGCAGTCAGCTTATTAATAGATTTACTCGAAGGTCGTTTGGGTAAAGCACCTAAAGTCATTTTACCTTTTGACCTTATTCAACGTGCCAGCACAGGTCCTGCTCCGGCAGGGTTCAGCTGACCTTATCTAACCGGCTGGCGGACGCCACCAGAGCAGGAGCTACACATGCCATACGACCATTCGATCTTCAAACAAAAGCCAGAACTGCTGGATCAGCAAAGACGGAAATTTCTGAAACTCAGTGCATTGAGCGTGGCAGGTTTGAGCCTGGCCTCGTTGCCGCTTTCAGCAGAAACGAAAGTTGCAACTACGCCAGCCAAAGTAGTACCTGGCTTGCAGCTTTATACACTGCGCGATTTGATGTCACAAAGTGTGGCCGATACCTTAAAACTGGTGGCAGGTGTGGGTTATACCCAGCTCGAGTTTGCCGGGTATTTTGATCAAACACCCAAGCAAATAAAACACATCATGGACAATGAAGGCCTGACCGCGCCATCAGGCCATGTGCCTTTGGAAGTAATGCAGCAAAATCTGGATTTGGTGATAGAACAAGCCCAGGTCATGGGTCACAAATTTATAGTATTGCCTTACCTGACAGATGAACAACGTAAAACTTTAGATCAATACAAAGCCTTAGCCGCTTTTCTGAATAAAGCAGGTGAACGTATTCAAGCCGCAGGTATGCAGCTGACTTACCACAATCACGATTTTGAATTCTTTAAACTGTCTGATCAGGTGCCCTACGATGTATTGCTGAATGAGACAGACGCCAAACTGGTGCAAATGGAGCTGGATTTATATTGGGTGGTGAAAGCTGGCCTGAACCCTCTGGATTTATTCGCCAGACAACCAGGCCGTTTCCCGCTCTGGCATGTCAAAGACATGGACAAAGCCGGTGGTTTTGCTGATGTAGGCAAAGGCGTGATTGATTTCAAACCTATTTTTGCTAAAGCTAACCAGGCAGGTTTAAAACACGCTTTTGTTGAGCGCGACCAAACCGACAACAGAGTAGAAACCATTCGTCAGGGTTTTAGTGCGCTCAGCACGCTTTTAGCCTGATACAACAAGCTGTAAAAGCTGCCAGCAAAGCCGGGGGGTTTCATTCCCGGCCTTTCATCACTGGTATTTTTATGCAGCAAACTCCGGCTTAAACATTGATTATTTTATGGACAGGCTTGACATCAGTTTAATTCGGAAGTAAAACGATTAAGAGATGAATTAAAAAACTTCATCCCATGATTCAAAAAAGCGACTCTATAGCAAAAAAGCTGGCAGTTGCTTTTTTATAAAAAAATAACTTAATCGATTAAGTAACAACCCGACAGGGGGCAAGCATAATGTTCAAACAACAGAAAGTTTCAATTGCAGTACGGCAGGTATTATTCGCATCTACCCTTATTGCATCAGGCCCTTTGTGGGCACAAAGCACTGCAACTACAGAAGCTGAAAGCACAGAAAAAGCTGAAACCGAAGCCTTTGAAACCATAGTGGTCACAGGCAGTGTGCCGGGCCGAACCCAGATTGAATCTGCTATTGCGGTCACCAGCGTAGATGCGGAAATGATCAAAGATTTCCAGCCCAGCTCAGAAGCTGAAGTATTCCGCATGATCCCTGGTATTCAGGTAGCAGGTACAGCCGGTCCTGGTGGTAACTCCAATATTGCGGTGCGGGGCTTGCCGGTAGCTACTGGTGGTTCACCTTTTGTACAAATTCAGGAAGATGGTTTACCTACAGTGCTGTTTGGTGATTTGCAGTTTGGTAATAACGACTACTGGACCCGCTTTGATTCAAGTGTCGATAGGGTTGAAGGCGTGCGTGGTGGTACAGCCGGAACCTTTTCCTCTCAATCACCAGGCGCCATTATCAACTACATCAGCAATTATGGTGACACAGACGGCGGTTTGCTTCGTCTGAATACCGGCGTAGGCCATGACGAGAAAAAAGTTGATTTCCGTTACGGTGGTGCAGCCAGTGACAGTGTGAATTTCCATGTCGGTGGTTATGTAAAACAAGGCAAAGGCCCACTGGACGCAGCTTTTAATGTCAGCGAAAGTGCGCAGGTAAAAGCCAACGTCACTAAGTTTTTTGAAGACCAAAGCAGCTATTTCCGTGTACTGGTCAAATTTGCAGACACTCAGGAGCCAAATTACACAGGAGCTCCTGCTCTGGCCAACTATGATGGCAACAGCTTCACGGATTTGCGCCCCTACCCTGGTTTTGATGGCCGTAATCAATCGAACTACTCTATCCACAATCAGGAATTCCTGATCGTCAACCGTGACGGTGTAACAGAGCGTGTGGATATGTCAGGCATTACCACAGAGTCGTTTTCACTGGGTAATGAACTGCATTACGAATTTAAAAACGAAATAGTACTGGATAACAAAATGCGCTGGACTGATATGAGCGGTGGTTTCACCTCGCCATTCTTTAATGCCGCCACAACAGCCAGTGTTTTAGGCTCTACCGTCAATGGTGCAGTAGTCGATAGTATTCGTTTCGCCAACGGCCCTAATGCAGGTGAGCTATACGATTCGGCTTATCTGAACAACAACACCAATGTAAACACCAACATTCGTGATGTCGGCAGCTTTGTCAACGATTTAGCCATCTCTAAAGAATTTGCTGTAGGTGATAACACCTTTACCGCCCGTGCTGGTTATTTTTATATGAATCAGAATGTAGCTGCCGACTGGCATACCAACAGAACTTATTCTGAACTCAGTGGCGATAACCCGGCTATGCTGGATTTATTTGATGACGCGGGCAATCAGTTGACTGCCAATGGTATAGCAGGCTTTAACGACAACTGGGGCAGTGCCAACGCCCGTGATTACGACTTAGCCTACACAGATACAGCCCCTTATCTGGCGCTGGATTTTGACACTGATCTTTATACGCTGGATGCCAGTGTGCGTCGCGATACAGTCGACGCTTCAGGCTGGACAGCTGCGGGTGGAGAAGTATTTAACACTGTGGTTGATGGTGTTGCTATTCCAACCCTGATATCCAATGGTGCCCGCGAAAACCTGAACTACTCTGTCAGTTACACTTCATGGACAGTTGGTGGCTTGTATAAACTCAACGAAGATACCAGCCTCTTTACCCGAGCTTCCAAAGGTGGCCGTTTTAATGGTGACCGGCAGACTGTCAGTGGCAAAATTAATGCCGATGGTTCGTTGAATCAGCAAGGCCAGACCTCAGCCGTCGACTTTGTTAATCAGTACGAGCTGGGGTTAAAACGCCGCGGTGAAGTGATGGATGGCTATTACACTTTTGAGCTGACTCTACTCAAAGGTGACTTTAAACAAAGCACCTATCAGTTATCTGCGACCCTTTGTAATGGTGCGGCTGGGGGTTGTGTCATAGACGCTGAATACAAATCTCAGGGCGCTGAAATTCTCGGTACAGTGCGCATTGGCGATTTCTCGCTGGTGGGTAATGCCACTTATTCAGACGCAGAAAAACTGTCGGCAGGAACCACCAACTGGACCCGCGCTGACGGTATTCCTGATTTAATTTATACCCTATCCTCCAACTATCATATTAATGATCAATGGGTGACGGGCTTAAATATTACAGGCCAGACAACAGCTATTGACGGTGCTGGAAATGAATATCCGGGTAACTACACTTTAGGTGGTAGTCTTAGATACAGCCCAACTGATAATCTGGAATTTGGCTTTCAGGTATATAACCTGACCGATGAATTTGATATTCGTGGCAGCGGCGGTTTAGCAGACGCTTCAGCGACGCCCACAGTGATTTCAGGCTCTCCTGTGATTGGCCGCACAGCCACAGCTTCAGTGACAGTGACTTTCTAAGCTGTCATTCAGGCAAAAGCGAAAAACAGGCTGGTAAAGTGCAGATTGCTTTACCAGCTTTTTCCGTTTCATGCGTAGTGATGTAATTGCTTTAAGGACACTGCATGACCAGAGTTCAGCTGGCACAACAGCATCTGCAACAAGGCAGGGCCGATCTGGCCATACCGCTGCTGCGTCAGCATCTGGAGCTGTTGCCGGACGATTTTATCGCCTGGAAATTAGCAGGTTTTGCCTGGCATGAAGAACAATATGAAGCAGACGCTGTTTTTGCCTTTAGCAAAGCAGCAGCTTTACAGCCTTCCGACGCATCAACTCTGATGGCATTGGCGCAAAGCCAGTTTTTTTCCGGTTATTCCGCAGTAGATAGTTTTTATCAACTGACCAGTCTGACTCCTGGCGATTTACATGCTTACCGTGGTTTAGCATTAGCGTTGGCCGCTGATGGTGAACAGCAACTGGCGGAGCAACTTTTAATACAAAATCTGGCCGCCCATCCGCTGTGGTTGGATGGTCACAAGTTATTAAGCAGTATGCGTTTTACATCAGGTGATGCCATTCATTTTACCGACAGTTATCAGCAAGCCTGCACACAACAACCTCAAAACCTGACACTCTGGCTGGACTGGTTTCGCTGTTATGCCCAGTTAAAACAATGGCAAAAGTGTGAGCAGATTTTAGGGTTAGCCGAACAGCAGTGTGGTAAGCAAAAGCAACTAACCTTAGCCCGGCTTTTTGTAGCGGCAGAGTCAGGTGATACCAGCAAAGCCGCGCTGTTATTTAAAGAAACAAGTCAGGTACAAGATCCGGTGCGGGCTATGGCGTTAACCCGATTTCAACTGCGTCAGGGCGATGTAAAAGCTTCAGAACAAAGTGCCCTGCCCTGGCTTGAAACTGCATCAGCCACTGTATTCTGGCCTTACATCTCTTTAATTTGGCGTATGTTGGGAGATCGCAAAGCCAAGTGGCTCGACACAGAGCCTATGTTGGTAAAAACCTTTGATTTGCAGTTAAGCAGCAGTGAATTAACTGTGTTATGCACTGTTTTGCGTTCTTTACACAAAGCCAAAGCGCCCTTTGCTGAGCAATCCGTACGGGGTGGTACCCAAACCGATCAGAATATTCTGCTGCGCCATGAACAACCGCTGCAACAGTTAAAACAAAAGCTAAAAGCCGCAGTGCAAAGCTACGTAGAGCAACTGCCAGACACAGTAGCAACACACCCTTTGTTAGGCCGAACACGCGACCGGGCTTTACAAGGCCGCTGTCGTTTTAGCGGCGGTTGGTCCACTTTATTAAAAACTCAGGGTTTTAATGTCAGCCATACCCATCCATCAGGCTGGATCAGTGCAGCTTTGCACCTTGAGATCCCCGCCGCAGAACAACTGGGGCAAGCGCCCGCAGGCTGGCTGCAATTTGGCGCGCCACCTGCTGAGCTTCAGCTGCCATTAGATCCTCAACTTCAGCATCAACCACAACCTGGTACCCTGGTGTTATTTCCATCCACCTTATGGCATAACACTGTGCCTTTTGAGTCGGGTGAACGTTTAACTCTGGCCTTTGATATTGAACCTCAGCCTTTTATTAGCGGAGAGCCCGGATGACCCATTCTGAAAACAACAGCATTAAAAAAATAGTGATAGTTGGCGGAGGCACAGCAGGCTGGATGACAGCTGCAGCTTTAAGCAATGCATTACAACAAGGCTGCGATATCACGCTGATTGAATCTGAGCAGATAGGCACAGTAGGAGTCGGCGAAGCTACTATTCCGCCGATCCGCTTATTCAACCAAAGCTTAGGCATCAACGAAAACGACTTTATCCGCGCCACTCAGGGCTCTTTTAAACTGGGCATTCAGTTCATCAACTGGGGGCGGCAAAACCATAGTTATTTCCACCCTTTTGGCAGTTATGGCCGCCAGTTTGATTTGGTCAGCCTGCATCATCATTGGTTACAGGCAAAGCTTGAAGGTAAAGCCGAAGCTTTTGATCAGTATTCTATGGCCTGGGTAGTAGCACAACAGGGCCGTTTTGCGCCCCCAGTCACAGATCCACGCCATGTATTGTCAACCCATGATTATGCCTATCATTTTGATGCCGGCCTTTATGCCAGCTATCTACGCCAGTACTCCGAAGCCAAAGGGGTGCTGCGCATCGAAGGCAAAATCAGCGCGGTAAAACAAAACTCTGTCTCTGGTTTTATTGAAGCGGTGCAGCTGGATAACGGTCAATTGATTGAAGGTGAGCTTTTTATCGACTGCTCCGGCTTTCGCGGTTTATTAATTGAAGATACGCTAAAAACCGGTTATCAGGACTGGTCACACTGGCTGCCCTGCAACAGAGCCTGGGCTGTACCGAGTGAACGCGGCGACTTTACGCCATACACCAAATCCACAGCTCATGCGGCTGGCTGGCAATGGCGTATTCCGCTGCAACACCGCACTGGTAATGGCCATGTATTCAGTAACCACTTTATGAGTGAGCAGCAAGCTCAGGATATTCTGCTGCAAAACCTCGGAGCCAAGGCTTTGGCTGAACCCCGAATGCTGCAGTTTGTTACAGGACGACGGAACTTGTTCTGGAATAAAAACGTGGTGGCTATAGGCCTTGCCAGTGGCTTTTTAGAACCGCTGGAATCCACCAGTATTCATTTAATTCAGGCCGGTATAGCCAAGCTTCTAGCGCTGTTTCCGGATAAAGACTTTGATCCTTTGCTGACAGAGGAATACAACAGAGTAGCGATTCGCGAAATAGAAAATATCCGCGACTTTATCATTCTGCATTACAAACTGACAGAGCGAGATGACAGTGAGTTGTGGCGTTATTGTGCCACCATGCCAGTACCAGACTCACTCCATTACCGGATAGAACAATTTAAACGTCAGGGCCGCTTAATACCGGGCGAAATGGATTTATTTGGCAACACCAGTTGGCTGGCTGTGCATCTAGGCCAGTTTAATACGCCACAAAAAACCGATGCGGTACTGGCGTATCGCAGCATTGAAGGCACAGAGCGCTTAGCTAAACTCAGTCAGGCGATGCAGGCTGCGGCTTTGTCTTTGCCGACTCACCAACAGTATATAGACCAATACTGTAAAGCCGCCCCGCTCTAAGCTAAAACAACAAAGGCAGCCCAGGCTGCCTTTGTTACAAAACCTGCTAAAACTTAATCATGCCCAAGCGCTAGACGTCTGGCGGCAGGTTGCACAAAATGATTCCACCACAGCCCCAGCATTAGCAGCAAAGCAAAACCTGTCGCCAGATAAAAACCATAACGTACATCACCCAGCGCATCGCCAACTAAGCCCATCAGCAGTGGCCCTAAAGCCGCAGCTAAAGCAGTGAAGGCCAGAATTAAACCAGCTGCTGCACCGTGCTGCTGGCGTGGAAAACAGCTGATGCCTTTGGAATTAAGCGTTGGGTACATCATCGACATAAAAAGCCCGGATAGCGGCATCAGCCATAAAGCGGCAGCGACACCAAAATACATACTCAAAGCAAAACAGATAAAAATAGCGCTGCCAAACCAGGCTAATAACGCCGTCCAGTTAAAACGCAGCAGCAACCACTCAGCCAGGAAACGCCCTGCTGTGCGCAGAATAAAAAACACTGTAATGGCGTGGGCGGCCAGCACAGTGAAGTTGCCATCGTAACTTTGTAATAACGTAGGCAACCAAACAAAAATAGCGACTTCAGTAGCCACATAACAAGCGATAGCCAGCGAAAACCCCAGCGCATGTTTATCTTTCACCAAGGCCAGACTTTGCCAGACCGAACTTTGTTGTTGTGGCTGATAAGCCGGATAATCCAGCCGTAACGCCATCACCAATAACAGAGCACAAATAAGCCCAGCCAGCAGATAAAGCTGAGTCCAATCCAGCGACGCCGCTATCAATAAACCCACCAAAGCAGGGCCAAAAATAGCACCTAAGCCAAAAAAACCTTCGACTCGGTTCATCAGTCGGGTGTGACTGTTGGCATCAGGACTAACGTCTCCTACTAAAGCCAAAGCGCCGGTTTTAAATAAACCTATGCTTAAACCACTGACACCCAACAGCAGCAGATAATACAAAAAGCTTTCGCCAAAAATAAAAGCCACACAAGCTATAGCGTAAAGCGCTAAACCGGCAAGGATCACCTTTTTGCGGCCAAAGCGGTCGGCATACCGGCCTAAAAACAAACCGGATAAACCAATAAATAACATAGGCACATAATGAAAAGCGGCGGCTTCAGTTAAGCTCAACTGAAACTGTGCTACCACTTGCGGAATAATGACGCCCACTGCATCTGTGGTCATAGCAAAGACAAAAAACATCAGGCAAGTCATCCACTTCACCTGCGTAAAAGCGCTAGGCGACAGCGGTGCTGTGGATGAAGGTGGAGAACTCGCATTTAAAGTTTGAACTTGTTGCATGGGTCTACCCTGTCATAACGCATTCGATTTTATCGATGCTGATTTTTATCAGGAAATACCGTCCCAATCAGCTCAATGCTGAGTGTAGTCGGCTTCGATGGTACCCGGCACGCTTTACCCTCCCCAGGGCACAATGACAACGTCATCTGGCATGTCAGATTATTCCTCTTTATTTATGCTTTAAAACTACAACTTAATCGTTTAAGTGGCAATATAAAAATTCAACTATGGCATAAATTTATTTCAGCTGAGGTTGGTGCATGTTGCCGTTGAGCAGGTATAACCAAACCAGCCCGTTAGTAATGCACAAGCCTCTAAGGTAGCGGTTTTGGTCACCTGCTTAAAGATGTGGTGGTAGTAGCGGCTGCTATGTGTTATCACCATTGGGTGCTATCTAAATAGGTCTGATCAATCGACACTAAAAGCGAAGGGCATAAATGACCTGCGCTACAAAACCTGACCCAGAGGCCGATCTGACGAAAACCCTGAATACAGAACAGTACCCAAATTCACCTAAAGCGAGTGATAACAGATGACAAAAAAGCCAACGATCAGCAGTGCCGATTATGCCGTAGCCCCAGGTACTAAACTGGATTTACACCAGCATGCCACGCTGGCTGAACCCTTCTATAGCTCCTCAAAAGATTATAAAAAACAGCTGAGCGCCAGCACCGACAAGCTGAAAAAAGCTCAGGAATTATTTTATGCCGACAACAGTTATTCTCTGCTGATTATCTTTCAGGCGATGGATGCTGCAGGTAAAGACGGCGCCATTCGCCATGTAATGTCGGGCATTAACCCACAAGGCTGCCGGGTACACAGTTTCAAACACCCAAGTGCCACCGAACTGGATCATGATTTTCTCTGGCGCAGCCACTGTGCCCTGCCCGAGCGTGGGCAAATAGGTATTTTCAACCGTTCTTATTACGAAGAAGTACTGATTGTAAAGGTGCAACCCCAGCTACTAGAGGCACAAAAACTGCCGTACAAAAACCTTAACTCCGGGCCTTTCTGGCGTGATCGCTACCGCTCTATTGTTGGCTCTGAAGCACATCTGGTGCGCAACGGCACTAAAGTCATCAAGTTCTTTTTGCACCTGTCTAAAGAAGAACAATGCCGCCGTTTTCTCGACCGCATCGACAAGCCCAACAAGAACTGGAAGTTCTCCGAAGCCGACACAGCACAACGCCAACACTGGGATAGTTACATGAGTGCCTATGCCGAGTGTTTAAGCAATACCAGCACCAAAGTTGCACCCTGGTATGTGATACCGGCCGACGACAAGAAAAATGCTCGCTTAATTATCTCGAGCATTATTAACGAAACTCTGGCCGGACTGGATTTAGCTTACCCAGAAACTACTGATGCCCGCCGGGCAGAGTTAGCAGAAATTCGCACTAAGTTGCTGCAGGGTGAACTTTAGTGGCTAGAAGTTAGTGGTGAGGGTCAGCTCGTTCTATCAGTTAGTGCGACATACAGAATTAATCTTTGTTCAAGAAACAAGAACCTACCCCAGAGGTACTAAAGTACGCAGAAGGCGCGCCATCCGGGGCGTCGCACTTTCTGCGATTGTTAGATGGATTATTCTTTGGGCTTGAGGTCTTCGATGATCTGCGCATCAATCCAGTATAAATCGGATTGAGAGCCCGCCTTGCCGTTTGCATTTGGCACCATTCTATTGAACAAGAGATATTTTCCATCAGGTGTGACCTGTGGGCCCCCTTCTCCGGCGTCTGTATTTACCTTGTCCCCCAGATTAATAGCTTCACCCCATGAGCCATCTTTCTGCCGGAAACTGATATAGAGGTCAGCATCGCCATACCCGCTCTCTCTTTCACCGTCCCACATCAGGTAGCTCTCGTCAGGGGCGATGTAAGGATGGGCGTTCCATTTGCCGGTATTGATTTCCCTTGGAAGCGGCTTCGGATCTTGCCATTTGCCACTCTCGAGCCTTGAGTACCGAAGAATTCCATCAAGGGCGGAACTGCCTCTCTCGTCCAGAACTAAAGTACCTTTGGCTGACACTGAAAGACTCATAATGCGTATTGCTTCAAAGGCAGGGCCAAGGCTTTTCAGCTCTGACCAACCGTCAGCTGTGCGCTCTTTATATTTGGCACCATAATGCAGGGTTTTGCCGTCTGGGGCGTAAAAGGGTCTGCTTTCTCCAGCCGGCACAGCTATCTTATGCCACTGATCGCCCACCTTTCTAAAAATGACGGGTTCCGGTTCTCTGGCGTCACGAGAGTGTTTCCATCTGGTGACAAAAAACTCGTTCATATCAGGAGAGAAACCACCAGCGTCCCCCCATTCTTCTGTATTCACAATGCCGGGTGCAAAGGGCTTGGCGGTTAAACCCGGTGGGGTTTGCCCCAGGTAAGGGCCTTTGAGCGCTGGAAACTCATCTTGGCTATAACTTTTGCTGCTCATAGTGAGCATGGAAAGCAGCGGAATAACGAACATACAAATACGATCCATCACTTATTTTTTTCCTTTTAATTCAGTTTGTTATTTCACATTTATGTGGAGGTACAATCTTGGGCTTTACTCAGTGCTTAAAGTCTTGGTACAAACCTATCAGGGCCAGATCTTGAATCTTGCCCCGTTAAATTTAAGCCAGATTTGTTAGCTATTCTCTCTGTTCTTTTCTGTTTTTACGTTCATTAAACGCATTGAAACTAAATCAATGAAGTCTTTTGGGGCAAGGTGCAACAAGCCCCGCAGGGGCGAACAACATGCGCTTGTTAAATGTGGGACCATATAGCACCTATAACTAAAACAATAATTATGGATATCTGAATCAGGTTTGCCTTACGCTGCTCCAATTTTGCAAGGTCTGTGTCGCTAACCCCTGCCTCATAATCAAAACCATCCGGCTCTAGATCTTCGTTAAACATGACCAAGCCATTGATCAAAGCTGCAATCATCGCGATCAGCATCACAGTTAACCAATAAAACCCAGTGAAGTAGTCTATAGCCACTCCGATCAGTGCGCATACCGATATCATTATTACTGCGGGTTTCATATCTGCGATCTTCATGCTTGGGTACATTTAACGCTCGCAGCACAGGCCGAGCGAAGCGAGGTCCAGGAAGTATCCAGTGCAATGCGTTTTTTACATTGCACGATTGCGCTTGGCTTTGTTATGTTTCTACAATACAGGTGTATATACATCAATATACACGCCAGCGTAGTTTGTGACATGACCCCAGCATCCTTCGAATATATATGCGACGCTACCATTTGCGTTTTTTATCCAAATACATGGCTCCCCAACATGACCACCTTTTGCAGGAACGTGCGCTTCTGCCGTAAAAGGCGTTCTTGCAGCTGTCTGGAAGTGTTGCACATCGTTTCCTAGACTTTGTCGAGCTACTTGAAACGTATTTGGGTTCGCGACGACTCCATCACGTGGCTGTCTCGTTGGCCTAGTCATTTACATTTTCCTTTCTGCTGATATTTTCTATAAAACATAACGCCGCCAGCACGCGCGGCTTTGTAGTGGAGGCGTAGCCGCAACGGAAAAGCCGTCGCCGTGCCTGGCCTTGTTAAGCCTTAAGCTCTTGATTTGTTTGGCCACGTTTTAGTAGCTCTCTTTTCTTTGGCGACCAGTCGGGCGCGCCACATTAAATCTGTTAATAAAATTGCAATGGAAAAATTAAAGCGTGCCCTCGGCGTTGATTCTTCCTCAAGCTCAACTGGGCCGCACCAAGGAAGCTGATTGACCAGGCCCGCTACTTTTTCTGACTCAAAACTGACGCCTTTCCAGCTATGACCGAACTCGTTTCTAATTTTTCGGATTAAAGTAATTTCCTGAAATTCATTATCTTGCAAAAGTCCGAGCGCATGAGCGGCAGCTGCTTTCGCTGCAAATGTACCAAGGGGCGCATTAAACCCGTTGATAAGCTCTTTTCCTGATTTGTTATCAGCAAAGAAAGACCTAAGAATATTTTCCAGCCAATCATCCAAAACAGCAGCTGCATTTAGGGCTGCACCTCTGTCACTTTCTTTGTTGAACTCATTCAGAAATTCAGACAGATCTCGCATTTCAGGTTCTTGCTGCATGACATCCCTTAAGGTTTAACAATCCATTTTCAAAGGCAGTCCACCCGCAAGTCGAGCATTTTTCTGCCTTCTTTTCTGATTTTTACTCATACCAAACTAACTCTGACGTACCTCTATTTCAACAATTTTTTCTGAAATCTGTAAATTTGAGACAGACAAAATTTATACAGGCAGTACGCTAGTTGTTCTTGAGTTTACTCAAGCTGGACACTTGGATATTTATCCGTTGGTTTGAGCTAATAAAAGTTGAACGAGTCATTAACTACCCACCACTAAGGCAACTGAATTTTATAATCCTTCATATGCTTTAAATACGCCACTAAGTGGTCGATATCCTCTGCGCTAAACTGCGGAAAAGTCGGCATTTTGCTTTTGTATCTGTAGCCCGAGGCGTTCGGAATAAAGGCCTTTAAATGATCGTCAGTCCAGTATTCGGTGATGTTTTTTGGCGCGTTAAGCTCCGGGCCTAATTCGCCACCTTGCAGGTTGATGGAATGGCAGCTGATGCAGCTTTGTTTAAACAGCAAAAAGCCCTGATATGCCGCTGAGTTTTGGGCTGCGTTGGTTGGGTATAGCTTGGGGTATTGTTGCTGGAAACTGATCAGCTCCAGCTTTACCAACTGATAAGGCCAGGGTCTGGTTTTTTCTACTGCTTTGCCTTGTTTCCACACCAGATAAAATGGCGCAGGCGACACCATAGCTTTACCCTGGGCGACTGGGGCAAAGTCAAAATCTTTTTTACCGGTTTCGGCAAATACCAGCACAGCCTGGTCGTCCAGCAAATACTCAAGTGGCATGCTGGGCGCATAGCCATCAGAGGCGGTCAGCACCACCTCATCGGCAGATTGACCCTGCTTATAACCTGCAGCCTTTAACAGTTGCAGTAAAGACACGCCTTCAAAGCTTTTGTCGCTGTTGTAGACAGGGTCAAATAGCTTGATCTGTTGTACTGGCACTTTTTGTTTGATTTGCGCCAGCGTCCATTGCTGTTGTTGATCAGGCAACTGGATCTGAAGTTGCTGCGCTTTTGCTGCAAAGGAGCAGAAAGATAAAAAACCAAGCAGTATCAATACACTAGTTTTAAACATAATTCCCCCTTTGCCTTAGAGTTACCCTAGAGAGCTTAGCCTAAATACCGCTTAAGCCAGTTGATCATATCCTGCTGCGCTTTGGCCCGCACAGGGTTAAAACCATGGTCAGCGCCCGGATAAATCAGCAGTTGATGCGGGTGCTTTAATTCCTTCAGTTTTAAGGCTAATTGTTCTGCATTTCGAACCGACACCTGCTTATCCTGATCACCGTGTTGAATCAAAATTGGCAAGTCTGCCGGTAACTGTTCAGGCCATAACAACACTGAGCGCTCAGCTAAAGCTGCGGCTTTATTGCTGCTGTAGTTTGGGATCCGTGCTTCAAACACTTTTTCCATCGCAGGACGAATTTCCAGCTCTTTAGCTAAATCGGTAGCACCAGCTCCTACTACTATGGTTTTCAGCTCAGGCATGGATTTGGCCAGCATATAGGTCATCATGCCACCTCTGCTATGGCCCCACATCGCCAGACGACTGGCATCAGCCTGTTTCATGCCCTGAATTATAGGTAACAAGGCTTTTACGTCCGCTAATTCAGCGCCACCAAACTCATCAGCTCCGGCATTCATGACTGCTGGTTTGCCCCAGTTATGTGGCCCTCTGTAGTTGCTGGCAATCACGACAAAACCTTGTTCAGCAATCGGCATCAGTTCATGCATTACAAAACCAAATACCAACTGGCCATAACCGGCATTACCGCCTCTGTTATAAATCACCACAGGAGCTTTACCGCTGATCTGCTTAGGTTTAATCATAAAACCAATAACGGGCACATCCCCTACTTTGTAAACAAACTCCTGACAATCCAGCTTCTGTATGAAACCTTCATAATCAGCCTGAGGCAGTTGAGCCCGCAGTTTGGCTTCGGAAAAGTTTGGCCGGTTTTTTGCCATTTTGAGCCGAAAAGCAATATAGCTATCGTAACTTTGAAAAGGCCCGCTAAAACAGCTACGGCTTTTTTGCAGACTGGGCGCAGTGCTAAAGAGCTCGGTTTGGGCCGGAGCTTTTGCCTTTGGCGCTGTACTTGTTGCTTCAGCCAAAGCAGGCAGATGAACCCCTAGGCTCAATAAAATGAACAACATCGATGTCTTCACTACAACTTCCTTTTTATTTAAATAAAACTACTCTGGGCCAGACAGTCGTGGACTGCTTAATACCTTGTTCATTTGTTGACTGTCCTCTGGTATTAACTCGGGCTTTAGCCGAATAATGTGTTGATACATCTCTGGCTGAAACTTTTGCAGCCGCTTCATTCTGGCTAAGTGGCTGGGTTCAGGCTGTTGCACAAAGTGAAGGATCTTAGGCAACAAAGGATGCAAAGTGGCGTTGATATAACTGTGATCCAGTACATAATCCAAAGCATCCGAACCAAGTTGCGGACGCAAAGGATCAACGCCTTGTTCTATCAATAGCTCTACCGCTTCGACAGAGCTTGAAAATGCCATACGATATAAATTCTGATCCTGACTATCCAGCAGATGGAGATCAAATTTTGATTCCCGAAGTTGCAACCAAAACTCTGCTGGTTTGCTGTAAAACGCCATCAAATTCATTGGAGCAACAGGGTCTTTCCTGAATTGCCAGGCAGGAAGCAGAGCTAAATTACTGCTGAGTATATTTAGCAGTACAGCAGTCTCAGCAGCATTTAGTGCTGTTCGGGCAGTAAACTCCTGCAGCGCATAGCCGTCTCCGGCTAATGTGATCAGGCTCTGCTCAACGTCCTGACGAAGCATGTTTGTATTGAGAAAAGACGTCAGATACCGATCCACCAGGGCAGGGTCAAGCTGATGCAGTTCTGCCAGCGAGACTTTCCCTTCTGGCTCTGAGGATGAAGTTCTGATTAAACTGGAGATTTCATCGCGGGACAACAACTCAGCATGCTTCTTCCGCTGATGTTCTAATTGATCACATTCTTGTCGTTTTACAGTGAGCAGTTCTCCCTGCTCACTGATGCTGCGAAACAACACATTTAATGCTTCAGGTGGCTGAGTTTTTTCATAGGGTGAGGGGCTGATTAACTGATTTTTTATCAGTGCCAGAAGTTCTGGATCCTGAAGGTTTCGGCTTGATAAAAATTCGCTGTTAACCTCATAGAAATCCTCTTCTACTGGTTGCAGATGGGTTTTATAACCTTCAGCAATCAGGTATTGCACCACCTGCACCTGAGTATCAGTGCCCACAGTTGCAGGACTACCAAACAAAGCATAATCCAGTCCTGTCACCATACCTTCTATGCTGCTGGGTTTTATATTCTGTTCTTTCAACAGCTTCAGCACGTCAGTGCGCCATCTGGCCGCAGCTACATCCGCCAGGTTCAATGCACCAAATGGGGAGCTGGTAAGGGTGTAAAAAGCAGGTACTCCTTGCAGTGTAATGCTGTTGCGGATTAACAAAGCTATATGCCCGGCTGGCAGCCCAACGTCTATCGCATGAGCAATTTCGTGAGGATAAAACTTTTTCCCCTGAATGAGTTCAGCAAACTCTGCTTCAGGCAATTCCAATGCAACATGCAGCAACAACAAAGAATAAGAAAAAACAAAACTTCCGTGGATCCTCAGTGGGGCTATAGGATAAAAAAGCTGAAAAGTTTCTTGCTGCACCGAAGCCTCAGCAATTTCCTTTTTATCTAACTCTTCAAGCTCATTGAATTGTTCAAGGTGTTGCTCTGCGTGCTCCGGCTGCGCCACCTGAAGTTCTTTTCCAGCATAATGAGCTGCGGCTTCAAACACCATGGACCTATATTGGTAATTGTTCAGGCTATTCTGGCTGTCATAACTCAGTAATGCTTCGATCAGCTGACCCTGTTCTAAGGCGGCAACGAGCTCTTTTTTTACCTGTTGTTCAAAATCCGAGATTGTTGTTCTGATTTGCGTTGATTCTGCGTAACACTGCTTAATTTGCTTTGGCAGAGGCAAGCTCTGATCGGTCGTTCGTTGCTGAAGATTGTGCTGGGGATCTATGTTGGCAGATGCAGAAATATCAGAAGTTAACTCTGGTATTGGCTTGAAGTACCAAAAGAGTAACGCCACTACAGCCAGAATAAAAATTGAAATCCGTTTCATTTTTAGCTTATTTAGTTAACATTGATTTGTTTTAACATAGCCAGATCCACCCTGTCCAGCATAGTTATTGCGCTGAAAACAAGCTGATTTTTCAATACTAAGGCCAATACTTAGGCCCATATCTGCAGCCATCCTGTTGCGCTTTACAATGACCCTTTTAAATCAATGATCGCCACCAGCGCTTCATGATCAGAAGGATACAAGCCGTTGTATCTTCTGTTATCCACCTGATAACTGGTGACCTGCAGGTTGGAACTTACAAAAATAAAATCTATGGTTTGGCTTGGGCTAGTAGGCTCACGGCCAAAACCGTTAAAAGTACCGGTGTTTTTCGACAGCTGTTGTTTAGCCACTAAAGCACTGTCGTTTAAGGTTTGACTTAACGCCTTGTATGGCTCGCTGCCAGGCTCCACATTAAAGTCGCCGGTCAGCAATACTTTGCTCTGTTTGGGTAATTGCTCCACTTCGGCTTTCAGTAACAAGGCGCTTTGCAATTGAGCCTGCTGGCCCATATGGTCAAAGTGAGTATTCAAAAAATAAAAACTCTGGCCGGATTTTAACTCTTTAAACTGAGTCTTGGTAAAAGTGCGGTTCAGGTTTGCATCCCAGCCTTTTGATACTTGCTCTGGAGTTTCTGACAACCATAAGGTTTTAGCCGACAACAGCTGCAGCTTGTCCTCGCGATAGAGTACAGCTGTACTTTCACCTTTGGTTTTGCCGTCGTCCCTGCCTTCACCAAACCATTGATACTGCGGCAACATAGCCACTAAATCATGCACCTGAAACAATTCTGCTTCCTGCAAGCCAATTAAATCAGGCTGTTGAGTCTGAATTAAATGCGCCAGTAAAAACTTACGTTCAGGCCAATACTGCGGTGTACCTTCAGCTTCACATAAACCACAACGAATGTTGTAACTCATTAGTTTTAATGATTCGGCTTGTGCCAATGAAGGAAAGACCAGCAAGGATAAAATAAGCAGTGAAAATTTCATGCAGTTAGCCTGTTCAGGTGAAAGGAAGCTCTAAAACTACCTTAACAACTTTGCCGTATTATTAATTCCGAAGGCATCAGTAAATCAGCACCTAAATCGCCGGACAATAAAATTCGGGCAGCTGTGCGGCCTTTTTCATCGCTGTGCTGGGCAATAGTGGTCAGGCTGGGGTAAGAACGTTCGGCTTCTTCAATACCATCAAAACCTACCAGCACTAAATCGTCCGGTATTTTGATCTCAAGCTCGCGTGCTACCGCCATGGCGGCTAGCGCAATACGGTCGCTCATACAAAGCAGTACTTGAGGTCGCGGAAATTGGGTTAAAGCTTCACGAGCTGCAACCAGAGCAAAATGATGGGTATTCAGCGGAATATGCCACACCGCATCAGCGGGTAAATCGCGGCCTTGTTCTATGGCTGCGGCTAAATAACCATCTAAACGACGGCGGGAAATAGCTTGTTCTGTGCTGTACAGCTCGTGCGGCTGAATACGGCATACTCTGTCTGATTCAATTAAACGCAAGCCCAAAACAGCCACTTTGCCCTGCTTTTTCGCCAAGGCATGCTCGGCAATACGATGGGCTGCGGCGTAGTTATCCACGTTCACCGACACTACATTGTCCAGATTGCAGTCCACTGTGATTAACGGCTTGCCACTTTTGATAATGCGGTTTAATTGCTCAGGATTACTGGGCGCACCATATAAAATAAAAGCGTCGGGTACAGCTTCAGCACTGCTGCTGCTGGTATTGTGCCGGCCGGATAACAACAGCATATCCATGCCATGTTCCTGCAATACTTCGGCCACACCTTTAATAAATTGATTGGCCACAGGGTCGCTGACTGAATATTCCAGCGTATCAGACAATAAAACCGCCACTATGCCAGAGCGGCCAGTACGTAAACTGCGGGCTGCAGCATTAGGGCCGTCGTACCCCAACTCAGTGCATTGCTGCAAAATACGTTGGCGCAATTCAGGAGAAAGTTGATCAGGTCTGTTATAGGCATTGGAGACAGTAGCGACCGAAACCCCCAGATAAGAAGCCACGGTTTTCAGATTTAATTTTTTTGGTTTTTCTATTGCCGACACAGCTATAACACCCTGTTTTAGTTCAGGCTTTATCATGCCTGTTCAGTCACAGAATTGCCAGCACCAGAGACAGGCCCAGAGGCTGGGAGCATCAGGCTGACCAATAAGCCCGCGTCCTGATTTTGCAGGCTTAAACTGCCGCCATGAGCTTCAGCTATATCCCGGCACAAAGTTAAACCTATGCCAGAACCATTTTCCTTACTGGTATAAAAAGGCACCATGGCATGAGCCAGGCCTTCGCTGGTCATGCCGCCTCCAGCATCCTGAATACGGATCAGCAGTTGATCCGGCAATTCGGTAAAACTTAACTGAATAAACTCGGGCCTGGAGCCAGATTCGTGTGCATTTTTCAACAGATTTAATAGCAACTGTGATAACTGCAACGGGTCCGCCAACCAGATACGCTGTGGTAAATTGCCCTCCAGCTCAAACTCGTATTGATCCTGTAACTGATTAATCAGTCTGGCCCAGTGTACTGGTGCTAAAACCGGAGTGGGTAATTTGGCAAATTGAATATAAGACTGTAAAAACTGGTTCAGATGCTGCTGACGCTCACTGATGGTCTGGAAAATTTGTTGCAGCTGCTTATGTTGCAGTTCTGTCGCCACTAACTGGCCTGAGTAAGCTAATGAAGATAAAGGCGCCAGCGTATTATTCAGTTCATGCCCAATCACCCGCAGCAGTTTTTTCCAGGCTTTCACTTCTTCCCTATGGATTTCGCGGGTCATAGGTTTTAACAGATACAACTGATGAGATTTTTGGTTCAGCGAGAAAAAACTAACAGACAAATGCCAAATCGATGCGGGTTCACCCAGATGCAACAAACCTTGTTGTCCATTTTCAATAGCCAAAGCCAGTTCGGGTAACTCTGCTGTTAACTCTGAAAACAACAGGCCTTCAAACTTACGGCCCTGATGCAACAAGAGCCGGGCTGCCGGATTGCTCATCAGCACCCTGCCTCTTTGGTCTGTTAATACCATAGCACTGGGGCTGGATTGCAAAACCGTATCAAGCAGCAGTTCACGTTGATACAAAGTAGCGCGTTCTTGTCGTAATTGTGCAGACATTTGCTGCAGCACTTCAGCTAAAGGCTTTAACTCACGTAACAGCTGCCTATTGGCATCGACATTAAAACTACCATCCTGCAAATTCTGGGCATGTAAATTCAGCGCTTCAATTTCCTGCAGCAAAGGCTTTAACATCATCTGGATAACCAACAGAACCAGCAGATCAAAAGCGGTAAACAGCAAGTACCAGAGCGGATCCGAATCAAGATACCGTAACAGCAAAAAAGCCGGTACAAGCAAAGCCAGCACCAGCAGATATAAACGCCGGATCAGTTGCATATGATCTTACACAGGTTCAATGCCATAGAATTCCATTCTCCTGTAAAGCGCCTGCCGGCTTATACCCAATTGTTTCGCGGCACGAGCTACTACGCCCTGAGCCTGTTGCAGCGCTTGTTCTATTTGCTGTTTATCCAAATCATCCAAAGCTTTTTTTGCTATGGATTGTTCTTGTGGCAAAGCCAGATCAACAGCGTCAATTTCATCGGCCAATGTCAGCAATAAAGCGCGCTGACATAAATTCTGCAGCTCACGCACATTGCCTGGCCAGTGGTAACTTTGTAGCGCCTGTTCGGCTTTTTTAGTCAGGCTTTTTTGACCTGCTAAAAAATGTCGCGCTAAAGGCACAATATCATCCACTCTGTCTTTCAACGATGGCAAATGCAGCTGTACCACATTGATACGGTAATACAAATCCTGCCGGAACTGACCAAGGCTTATGGCTTTGGTTAAATCCGCATTGGTGGCGCTGATAATACGCACATCCACTTTACGGGTCTGACTGGAACCTAAACGTTCGAATTCGCCGGTTTGTAACACACGCAGTAACTTCATCTGGCCTGATAACGACAAATTGCCTATTTCATCCAGAAATAAAGTGCCGCCATCTGCAGCTTCAAAGCGGCCAATACGGGTTTTAGTCGCTCCGCTGTAGGCTCCGGCTTCGGCACCAAATAGTTCGGCTTCCATTAAATCGGCCGGTAAAGCGCCCATATTTACTTTAATCAAGGGCTGCTGTTTACGGCTGGAATTGGCATGCAGCACCTGAGCTATGCCCTCTTTGCCTGCACCGTTTTCCCCCGTAATCAATACTGCGGCGTTACTTGGTGCCAGTTGCAATGCCATTTGCAGCAGTTGCTCCATGGCAGTGCTGGCAAAGACTAAGCCACATAAGTCTTTACCGGCAAAAAGCCCTAATCTTTCCTGCTGTTTGCGCTCTGCCTTTAAATTTTGTTCAGTCAGTTGTTTAATTTTTAATACATTGGCCACAGTGGTTAGCAAGCGCTGGTCATCCCAGGGTTTGGCGATATAGTCGGTGGCACCGGCTTTTACCAGTTCCACCACCATATCCAGATGAGTCCAGGCTGTTAGCAGCACTACGGGAATGGCCGGGTGATCAGAGCGCAGTTGATAAAACAGCTCTTTGCCCTGGGCGCCACTCATTTCTCCCTGAGCAAAGTTCATATCCTGCAAAATCAGATCTATAGATTGCTGCTGCAAAATGCTTTTGGCCACAGCCGGATGTTGGGCCATAAACACCTGATAACCCTGCAACTGAAACAGGGTCATCAGGGCGGTACAGACCGCCTCGTTATCATCGATGACCAGTATTTTTTTCATTTTTTTATAGTACTTACAGAGTCTTAGTTGCTGTGGCCGGAGATATCCGTGTTGCTATTCTGGCAGGATACCATGTGGCCAGCGTGACACAAAGCAGCAGTAAGAGCAGGGTCAGCATCACCAGCCATCCGTTCAAGACTGGAATACTAATCACCAAAGCCAGTGCCTGATTCAGCAATACTGCAGCAACAACACCCAATAGTCCTCCAAGCACAGTACATAACCATCCTTCTGCCAACAGCTCGAGCAAAATAGTGACTTTATTAGCACCCAATGCGCGTTTAATACCTATCTCCTTCTGCGACTTCAGTACATGGAAATGTGCATTGCTGTAACCGGAAATCATAGTGACCAGTAACATCAGCGCGCTAAGCAAAGCCAGCAACACAGACAGACCATATTCAGTGTTGTATAACCTTTGATGTTGCTCCTGCAGAGTTCTGATATGAAAAATCTCAATATTGCTATCTACCTGACGCAACAGGTTGTCCAACTGGCTGCGCACAGAAACCACTTGCTGCGGATCCACTCGCAGCAATAACGAATAGCCCCAGTCCACACCATAAAGAGGCGCTATCCGAATGGTGTTGTACATCACCATATCTGCTGAACGCTGCCCATAAAAATCACTGACCACGGCGGCGATGGTACCCTGATTTGTAGCCTGGCCAATAGGGTTATCACTCTCAAATAGCTTTTCTGCCACGGATTCGGTCAGTACCACCGGTGGACTCGAATCGCTATCAAAGGACTGTAGTATTTGTGGTAACTGTCCGTTTTTTAGCTCAACACCAAGCACCTGAAAGATGTCAGCAGAGGCATAATACTGCGGCACCGTAGACACATTATTGCGTTCTTCATCACCCACTTTATAAAGACTGCCATTATTGCCGCCTTGTAGCAGCGGTGATTGGTTGGTATAAGCGGCCGCCACGACACCGGGTAACTGACGTATAGCGCCCAGTTGCCGTTCAAGTAATTCGCCAAGCGCCGGATACTGGCGTAACGCCGGCGTTGTTGGTTTGATTTGAACCAGCAGAGTGTTGGCTAAATCCAGTCCTGTCGGCTCCTGCAAACGCTCATGAGTTTGCTTGGCCAATACCATGCTATTGAGGATCAGAGCCAGTGTAAGAGCCAGTTGCACCAACAACAGCACCGTCACTACTTTACGTCGCAACATTGTTTTAATCATCAGACGGACAGACATCATTTACTCCTTTAACTGCTGGTTCAGCGCGCCAAACGAGGCACGTAAAGACGGATACAAAGTCACCAGATAGCTGCAACACAAACTCAGCAGCAACAGAGCACTAAGCAATGAAAGATCCCAACTGGCAAACAGGCGATTAAAAGGCCATAGATAATTCATCAGTTGGATACTGGCAGCGCCAATCAGCAACGCAAACACCAAAGTAATACAGGTCAGCACAACCACATCCACCAACAGTTGCTGCTGCAGCTGCCAACGACTGGCACCAAGCGCGCGGCGCAAACTGAACTCATACTGGTTACTGATGTATCGGTTCAGCGATAAATGACTGGCGTTGAACACACAAACCACCAGAAACAACAGAGTGACCAGTGCGTAAGCTTTCACGTCTCCCGACTCACGACCAAAATAACGGACAATATCCCGCAGCGCTGGCAACTGATTATTAATATGAACAGGGTGACGGCCCGCAGCCTGCTCAGACTGTGCCAGTTGCAGCATAAAATCCTTATAGGCTTTCTGCTGTGCTGGTGTGTCTAACTGAACCCAGAACTGCAGCTGATGCAAAGCACCTGTACGCCCCTGCGTAGCCAGTTGACGATAGTCGGTATTATCCATGGTTCGCGACATGGTGGCCGACATATAGTTCAGGTCGTAAGCAGTCTCTAGTGGCATAAACAGCTGCTCAGTCTCAGATATGTGACTGCCATTATTCGCATCATACAAACGTGGCAACATCTGCCAAGGGTTGATCACGGCGCTGATTGTAAAATGGCGATCATCCACCAATAATGATTTCCCTACTACATCGGCAGTGCCGTATAACTTTTCGGCAAGTTGCTTGCCAATCACCACTTCATAGCGCGCGCTGTTATCAGGCCAAATGCTTCCAGCCAGCACAGGTACATCAAATAACTGGAAAAAATCGCGCTGAGTCAGTCGTAAACGCACAGGCAGCGGCTGTTGTTTACTGTCTAACCGGACATAACTATCAGAGCTGTACATCGCAGCTTGTGCGGTTGGAATACCGCTACTTCCGAGCTTTTGCACATTGCTGTAACTCAGTACAGGCGGCGGCTCACAACCACTGTCGCAGTCCCCGGGGACCAGTAGCATCATGGGGAAAAACAGCTTGTCGCTTTTCTGCGGCAGCGGATCACTGTTCAGTCTGTAGTAAAAAGTTGCGTTGGCGAAAAACATGCCCAGCCCCAGGCTTAAAATCAGCACCGTCAGTAAATAAGGCAAGGGCGCACGTTTAATACTGATCAGGCTAATTTTGAAGTAATACTGCAATTGTTCCATTGGATGATTCCTTTCAGGCTACTGCCAGAGGGTCATACAACACAGCGTCGCTGAGTTGCCCGTCGATGATTTGTATTTGCCGGCTAGCCCGACGAGCCTGATCCGGATCATGGGTGACCATCAGGATAGTGCAACCATCCCGGTTGATTTGATCCAGCAACTCCATGACCTGGCGAGCCATTAGCGAGTCAAGATTACCTGTAGGTTCGTCGGCCAGTAAAACTCTTGGACTACCGGCGATGGCTCTGGCAATGGCAACACGTTGCTGTTGACCACCAGAAAGCTGGCTGGGGTGATAATCCCGACGAGCTGCCAAACCGACAGTTTCTAATGCGTGCTCTACACGACGCTTACGTTCTGCCGGTTTAAAGCCACGGTAGCGCAGTGGCAGCTCAATATTGTCAAACAGGCTGTAGTCTTTAATCAGGTTAAAACCCTGAAAAATAAAGCCAATCTTCTCGTTCCGCAGTGTAGATAACTCCCGGTCAGATAAGCCTTTAACTGACTTGCCATCCAACAGGTAATCACCTTGTTCAAAGCTTTCCAAAGTTCCAAGTACATTAAGTAAAGTCGACTTCCCCGACCCCGAAGGGCCAGTTAATGCCACAAACTCTCCTTCATTGACGCTAATACTGATGTCACGCAACGCATGTGTTTCCACCAGTTCAGTGCGAAAAATTTTTGATAAGCCTGCTAATTCAATCATCATATCCTCCTGATATTTATCAGTTCAGCCGCACCATAGCGGCATCTTTAAACTCACTAAGGCTGGAAATTACCAGTTGATCCCCTTCTTTAGCCCCATCTAACAATTCCACCCATTGCACAGATACGGCTCCGAGCTGTAATGGCATTTTTCTAGCCAGCCCGTCTTGCACCAGATAGCCAGTCCGACCACCGCCACTTGCCACAAAGTCGCCTCTTTTGATGCGCAGTACATTGTCTTTTTGCTCAATAATGACGCGGGCAGATAAACGCTGGTTCTGACGTAAGCTGGTGCTGTCGTTTTGAGAAAAACGCACTCGTGCAGTCACTAAGTTGTCTTTCACTTCAGGGGCTATATGGCTCAGTTCACCTTTGAGTTGCTGATTGCCTAAATTCACTTCGACCAGCATACCCACAGCTAAATCGCGGATATAACTTTCCTGCACCGAAAGCTCTGCTTCGTAGCGGCTTAAATCGATCACTGTTAATAAACCTGTGCCAGCCAGAACATGGCTTTGCTGCTCTGCCAGCCAGTTACCCACCTGGCCTGTGACAGGAGCTTTAATTTGCAGTGCCGCCAGCTTTCGATCCAGTTCAGCCACAACCAGAGCCTGACGAGCTAAGGCGGACTGACCAGACTTTTTTTCAAAACTCAGCTTATCTGAAGCCAGTGCGACCTTACGTTTGGCGTGGTCAAATTCCAGCTCAGCCTGCAACAGATTGTCTTTCGCCACGTCGTAATCCAATTGGCGAATGACACCCATTTTTATCGACTGTTCGGCACGGGCCAGCTCACGCTTGGCAGCCACTAAATTCACCTGAGCCGTGTTTTGCACTTGCTCCATATCCAGCTGCAGTTCACGGGCTAACAAAGCCGAACGCTCAAAGTCAGATTCCATACTGGCAAGTAAAGCGCGTTGTTGCTCCAACTCGTTATCCAGAGCCGGACTGGATACCACTGCCAGCAAATCGCCCAATTGCACAGCTTCGCCTGGTTGTTTCAGATACTGTACCTGGCCTGCTTCCTGACTGAATAAAGTAGGTGCATTAGCCGCCACTACCCTGCCCTGCACCGATAAATCACGGGTAAAACTGCCCCGCTCCACTATAGCCAGTTGCACCTGATCTTTAGGTAATACCAAAGAAGCCTGAGCCGAGCTGGCCGCCAGCAGGCTATAACTGATATAACAAACACCAGCCATAAATAAACTGGCCAGCACAGGGCGACGCCACTGTCTGGTTTTGTGCGGTTGGATTTGAATATCCTGATTTTCTGTGCCCTGGATCATCGCTGTTCTCCATCATCTGATTAACCAGATATAGCAGGGAACGTGCCATCGCAAAAAACAAGCATAAGCTATTGTTTTATAATGAAACCATGGAAAATCACTGACTCATTAAAACTGTCCGCGGACAGATAAAGTGTCCGCACAAATCAAGCGGACAGCGGACATAAATAAACGAAGGAATAAAAATGCATTATTTATTGCAGTATCAAACATCAGCTGACTATCTGGAAAAACGGCTGTTGTTTCGGGCAGAACATTTGCAGCTGGCCTGGTTGGCCGCAGAGCGAGGTGAGTTGGTGTTAGGTGGAGCTGTAGGTGAGCCTATCGAGAGCGCTTTGCTGCTGTTTAACGTAGCAGATCCGGCGCAGGTTCAAGCCTTTGCCGAGTCCGATCCCTACGTGATCAATGGCTTAGTCAGCAGCTACCGTATCCTGCCATGGCATACGGTAGTGGGTGAACAAGCCGGGACACCTATACGTTAATTACTTTTTCTGCCACTGGCCGTTTAGTTGGATAAACTGGCCAGCTTCGGTTTTTTCTATGGCTTTTTGGCCGGCAATAGCTTCGACATCTGACAACTGAATGCCGTTTTTAGCGGCCAGTTTCTGATACTCGGCTTTGCGGGCTTTGTTAATTAAGTCGGCTATTTCTTTGGCTTGCGCTGATGATCCAACCACACCTAAATAACCGTTAGGTTGCTCGCCTAACAAACCTTGGGTTTTCGCAGGCCCCAAAGCCGACATAGCTTGTTGTAAATCCATCGCCAGCACAGGCAAACTGATAGCAAATAAAGCTGACAGCAGTAATTTATGTACAGTTTTCATTTTGGCTCTCCTTAAAATAAACCACTGGAATCACTGATCAATTCGTCCAGTTCTTTATCCACTTTTATCAAAATTTCATGTTGAATTTTGACATTCAGATTGATATTGATTGGCTCATTTGGCATAGCCACCTGCACTGTTGGGGTACAGGCGCTTACTAACATTGCCAAACATAGGCTTACATATACAGCACCATGACGGGCGGCCTTTGGCCGTGAAAATTGTCTATCCTGCCAATTTTTCATACGGCACCTCCATGTGCCGTACTCTTAAGAGCAGCCTGCGGCTGTGAAAATTGTCTATCCTGCCAATTTTTCATCATTACTCCTTGCGGGCGTCTTTGGCTTTTTGGGCTGCCAGACGCTGTTGAACCCGTTTTTTCACTAACTCGCTGACCTGACCGCTTAACTGCAGGCTGGTGATCATAGCTGGTAAATTCTCTTCTAAATTAATACTGAAATTCACAGCCCGGCCTTTTTCAAAATCCGGGTTATTGCCTTCCAGTTTCAGTGCCAGTAATAACTGACCCTCTTTGCTGTAACTGACTCCGGCAGACAGCACTGAAAAATGAAAATTCTGCAGCGCCTGCATTACGATCTTCATTCCCTGATTTGATGCGACCATAGCCTGGGCTTTATCCGACTGGTATGCAATCTTGCCACCTGGTTCTAAAGCGGCCACAGAGCCCTGAGCTACCGTCAGCTTGCCTTGTTCTATGCTCAGAGGCAAAGTGCCGGATATAGTTCCTTGCCCTGTCATATCAGCGCTGGGATGTTGCTTCAGCAATTCTGCCAACTGTAATTTATCCAGTTGCAGCAAGACTTTAGCATCTTTACTTAAATCGATCTTCTGCTGTGTTGCTTTCACCTGACCACCAAACAAAGCCAGTTGCAGTTGCTTTAGATCAAGCAGTCCTGCAAACCAGTCTGGCGCTTTAGTTTTGTATACAGCCTGAAGCTCTACAGGCCCAAACAACAGGCCATGATTCACCTGCTGCAGCTTCAAGTCATTAGTCTGAACAGTCCATGCCGCACCTTCGCTGAACAAGCTTAACTTTGTCGTCAAACCATTAAATACAGTTCTGTCGTAGATACCGCTTAAATCGCGCACTACCAGCTCTGTTTGCTGTTTTGTCAGCGCCATGCTGGCCATATCAAACGTCAGTTGACCTTTGCCTGATGCTTTGCCTTTTTGCAATGTCAAAAGTTCAGGCCAAAAAGGCCCAATTTGTAATGGATTACCCGCCAGAAAAAACAGTTCAGGCAAAGTCCAGTTCAGGCTGATTTTCTGCTCAGCCAGTTTGACTTTATGCTCCAGCGCCAAGGACTGACTGTTCGCCAACCGACCTTCCAACTTGGCTTGCTGCTGTTGATACGAGGCTTTTCCTGCCCAGTTCCAGTCCAGCGTTTTTACCAGAGCATGCTGCAGCTGTTTTACTTCAAGTTTCAGTTCAGTTTTTAGTTGAGCATTCGCAGGTTCTGCCGGGTCCAGTAGAAGCTTCAAATCTGTTGTTTCCAGCACCAGCTGTTGTATGTTCAGATCCGGCTGCCGATAACCAGATTTCAACTGCAGGGGCTTAGTCGCTTCAAAATTCAGTTGATTGTTTTGCCAGACAGCTCTGCCACTGAGTTTTAAATCAAGCTCAGAGAACTGATGCTGTTGCCAGTTTAACTGGCTGCTAGCAAGGCTCAGTTCAAACTCTGGAATTTGTAGTTGCTCAGCCGTTGGCTGGATCAAAGCTTTGAGGGCCAGCTTTACATCCCCAATGCCTTCAATAGACACAGCTTGTTGATTGGCCAGTTGCAGCTGTATTTGTTGGCTTTGTTCGCTGTAGGTTAAGGATCCCAGCAGCAAACAGTCTGCGTTTTCAACACTGCTGCTCAGCTTGCTGTTTAAACGGGCACAAGGTAACGAAATTTCAATCTGTTCAAAAACTAACACTTGTGGCAACCACAATGGCAACGCAGGCAGAGTAGCCCCCTCTGTTTCTGGCGCTGTTTCGGATTGGGTTTCAGCAGCTGCTGCCAGTTGTAAATCCAGCTGAGCTTTCAGCGATTGAGCCTGCACCAGCTCTAAAGGCCAGGGCCAGCCTGTCCAGCCCAGCTCCAGTTGTTCCAGCTGCAGCTGTTGATTGCCATAAAACGGCAGTTGTACAGAAAGCTGTTCAACACGCACCTGACCCCAGGATAAATCAAGGCCTTGCCATTTGGGGTTCAGTTGGTTCCACCAGTAATGCAGCTGAATAAAAGCAAACAACAGGCCTGCCAGCAGCAATAGCAGCAAATTCCACTTTAACCAGGACCTTGATTTTTTTACGCCAGAACCAGCCTTTATCACGACATCCCCTTTTTGCTTCATTTCACTTTAAGCCCTTTGGCTGAATCGTCAGTGAATTCAATCTATTAGTCTGGCGCTAAAACCCAAAGCAGGCCAGTACTTTTGGGCTTGTGTCATTGGCATTGTATCGCTTTGTTACATAATTGTATCTTTTTAACCCAAAGGAAACGTGCTTTAATCGGGTGCTTAACAAGGAGGACCATATGAACAAATCTAAACTGACAATAGCCATAGCTTTTGCTTTGACCTTAGCCGCCTGTGGCACACAGACGCAAACGAACTTACCTGCTGGCATCAAACTGATTGAACAATCCAAACCCCAGCAAGGCATCCATATTCCGTATAAAAAATATCAGCTGGACAACGGCTTAACCTTAATTGTTCATGAAGATCATTCCGATCCAATGGTCCATGTGGACGTGACTTATCATGTAGGTTCAGCCAGGGAAGAGTTAGGTAAATCAGGTTTTGCCCACTTTTTTGAACATATGATGTTTCAGGGATCTGAAAACGTCGGTGATGAAGAACACTTCCGAATCATCACTGAAGCAGGCGGTACGTTAAACGGCACCACCAACTCCGATCGCACCAACTATTTTGAAACTGTGCCCGTCAATCAGGTTGAGAAAATGCTTTGGTTAGAAGCCGACCGCATGGGCTTTTTACTGGACGCTGTCACAGAGAAGAAGTTTGAAGTACAACGCGAAACCGTGAAAAACGAACGTGGCCAGCGAGTCGATAACCAACCTTACGGTCGTTTAAATGAACGTGTGTCTCAGGCATTATATCCTGACGGCCATCCGTATTCCTGGCCGGTTATTGGTTACATGGACGATTTAAATCGCGCTAACGTCAATGACGTGAAAGCCTTTTTCCTGCGCTGGTATGGCCCAAACAACGCGACTTTAACCATAGGTGGCGCAGTTAAAGCCGAAGATATTTTACCTTTGGTCCAAAAGTATTTTGGTTCTATTCCTCGTGGCCCTGAAGTGACCAATGCAGAGAAAAAATTCGTCAAACTGCCTGAAACTCGTTATATCTCGATGGAAGACAATGTGCATTTACCACTGGTCTACATCTCTTATCCAACAGCTTATGCTCACCACAAAGACGAAGCAGCTTTGGATATTTTGGCAGAAATTTTAGGCGGTGGTAACAACTCACTGCTGTATAAGAATCTGGTGAAAAACCAGTTAGCAGTGCAGGCTGCTGTATCTCACCCTTGCCGTGAACTGGCCTGTGAGTTTTCGTTATATGCCTTGCCAAATCCAACTTCGGGTAAAAACCTGGCCGATATAGAGCAAATTATCCGTGCCAGCCTGACTGAATTTGAACAACGTGGTGTGACAGACGACGACCTGTTAAAAGTAAAAGCAAAAATTGAAGCCGGCAGTATTTTTGGCCTGCAAAGTGTTTCAGGCAAAGTCAGTCAACTGGCCGCCAGTGAAACCTTTTTAGGTAAGCCAGACACTATTGGCGACGATATCGCCCGTTATAACGCAGTGACCAAAGACGATGTAATGCGGGTGTACAACACTTACATCAAAAATCAGCACTCTGTGGTGATGAGTGTGGTGCCAAGAGGCCAGACTCAGCTGATTGCCAAAGCAGATAACTTTAAGCCGGTGCAGCATGATTTTGGTGGCCCTTCAACCACCAAGGCTGAAGATCTGCAGGTGCGTAAAGCAACAGACAATTTTGATCGCAGCAAGCAACCTGTTGCTGGTGTGAATCCAGCGGTTGAATTGCCTGCCACCTGGACCACAGATTTGGGTAACGGCATAAAAGTACTAGGCAGCCAAAGCACAGAAACGCCAACCACCTCTTTATTACTGAAAATTCCTGTTGGCAGTTATTATGAAACGGCAGATAAAGCCGGTGTATCCGCTCTAATGGCTGCACTGCTGAACGAAAGCACCCAAAATTACAGCACTGAGCAAATGAGCCTGGAGCTGGAAAAACTGGGCAGCAGCATCAGTATCAGCAATAGCGACAGCTATATAGATGTGTTTGTTTCCAGCTTAAGTAAAAACCTGCCACAAACCTTAGTGTTGCTGGAAGAAAAATTACGCAATCCGGGTTTTAAAGCGGAAGACTTTAGCCGCTTGCAACAACAAACCCTGCAGGGTATTCAGCACAGCGCGACCAGCCCCGCTTACCTGGCAGCAACGGCTTATAACAAAATGATGTACGACGGCAGTATTGCTGCGATACCAAACGAAGGCACTCTGGAGTCGGTCAGTAAGCTAACTCTGGATGATGTGAAGAACTGGTACCAGACACACTTCAAACCAGCAGGTGGTCAGTTGATTGTCGTCTCTGATCTGCCTCAGGACACTGTAGCTACAGAGCTGAAAAATCAGTTGTCTGATTGGCAAGGTAAAGGTCCGTCCATACAGGTGAATACAGGCAATATGAAAGCTAAGCCTGGTACTATTTATCTGCTGGATAAGCCTGATGCACCTCAGTCTGAAATTCGCATTGGTAAGCGTTCACTGACACAGGACATCACGGGTGAGTTCTATCAGGCCGGTTTAATGAATTTTGTATTAGGCGGCACTTTCAACAGCCGTATTAACCTGAATCTGCGTGAAGATAAAGGTTACACTTACGGTGCCCGCGCCGGCTTTAACGCTGACAAGTTTGCGGGTACTTACACTGCTTCTGCAGCAGTAAGAGCTGATGCCACAGTCGATTCTATTCGTCAGTTTATTAATGAAATTGACGCGTTCAGACAGAACGGCATACAGGATGACGAACTGGCGTTTATGCGCCTGGCTATCAATCAGTCGGATGCGCTGAAATATGAAACACCTAATGCGAAGTTAGGTTTTATGGCGCAAATTCTGGAGTTTAATTTAACTCCGGATTTTGTCCGTGAGCGTAATCAGATTGTATCGAGTATCAGCAAAGAGCAGATTAATGCCTTGGCTGCTAAACACCTGAATACCAAAGAAATGACTATTCTGGTGGTGGGTGACGCTAAAAGCTTAACTCCTGAACTGGAAAAGCTGGGTTATCCAGTAGAGAAAATCAGCCTGTAATAGAACTAAAGCGGTAAGGCTGCCTGTCTGGTGGCCTTACCGCTTCATATTTTCAACGCTTAATGTATTTTATTCCGTAGCAGCAGTCTCTGTAACTCCTTAACATTCCCGTCATTTGGTTACAATTTTCTACCACTATTCGATAGTTGAAACCACTTTTGATCGCTACACTAGTAGCTGCAGTTTTTCTGTGAGTTAAAGCGTAAACGTCTCCAGAAAAGCAGTTTCTGGCAAGAAAACCTGGGATCAACAGCTTCATTTTTCTTAATTTTTTATTAATTTATGACTAATCGTCACAAATTCAAAAAAACATGGCAAACTAACCTGCCGGCTAAAGGCATGAACAAAGTTTCAGATCAAAACCATGATCTGAAATTTACCTGTAGATGGTTCTAATCTAAAAGTGCAGCAAAGCCGTAAACTAAAAGCTGTACTTTTGGGTCTCTATTAACTTTTTAATCTGGTCACTGTTATGAAAAGATTTAAATCCATTTTATTTGCCGTTCTTGGCCTGATCTGCGTGTTTATGTTACTTGCAGGGGTCAAAGGTGGTCAGATTGCAGCCATGATCGAATCAGGCGAAACTTTTGTACCTCCACCGGAATATGTCAGTACTTTTAGTGTAGAACAACAAAGCTGGCCTAATACCTACAACGCCATAGGTACTGTACTGGCCGACGAAGGTATTGTCATTGCCGCCGAAGTACCGGGCCGGGTGAAAAAAATCAGCTTCAGCAATGGTCAGCAAGTCACAGCAGGTACAGTGCTGATTGAACAGGAAGCCACTAACGAGCAAGCTCAGTTGCGCTCAGCTGAAGCAAGTTTAAAGTTAGCCAAAACAAGTTATGACCGTTTGGTGCAGTTACGCCGCACTAATATCGCTACTCAAAGTGAGTTAGACAACGCCAAACAACAACTCGACAGCGCCTCTGCTCAAGTGGACAACTTAAGAGCCACTTTGCAGAAAAAAGTCATTCGTGCCCCTTTTGATGGCCGCATCGGTATTCGTCAGGTTGATTTAGGCACTGACTTACAAACAGGCACCGCCATAGTGTCGTTGCAAGCGACCAACAAAGTTCGGGTAAATTTCCCTGTGCCACAAAACTGGCTGACGCAAATTACTAAAGGCTTGCCTGTTGAGGTGTCTGTTGGTGACGGCGCTGTAGTAGTCAAAGGTGAAATCAGTGCCATTGGTGCAGAAATTAATACCAGCACCCGTAATGTCATAGTGCAGTCGATTTTAGACAACAGCACTGATGTGCTGATCCCGGGTATGGCTGTCTCTGCCACTGTGACCTTAACAGAGCCTCATCAATTACTGGTGGTGCCAAGCACAGCCATTATTTACGCTCCGTTCGGTGACACTGTATTTGTAGTGGAAAAAGATGATAAAGGTGGTTTGAAAGCTCGCCAGCAGTTTATTCGTTTAGGTAAAGCCCGTGGCGATTTTGTTGAAGTGGTTGATGGCTTAAAAGCCGGCGACCAGGTAGTGAGTGCAGGTGCATTTAAGCTGTTTAATGGCCAGGCTGTGGTACTGAGTAAAACTCAGCCACCTGAATTTAAAGCTGCGCCAACACCAGCTGATACCTGATATATGGCGCCACATCCAAAATCATTGATCACCAGCCATTAACAATGAGCAGATTATGAACTTTACCGATATTTTTATTAAAAAGCCTGTGCTGGCCATTGTGGTCAGCCTGCTGATATTGCTGGCTGGTTTCCAGTCGATGAGCAATATGACGGTACGACAGTACCCACGTTCAGACATAGCTGTGATAAAAATTACCACAGCTTATATAGGCGCCAACGCCGATTTAGTCCGTGGTTTTATCACCACGCCTATAGAGCGCGCTATCGCCTCAGCCGGTGGTATCGACTACATCGAATCTCAGAGCACTATGGGCGTGTCGACAGTGACAGCGCATTTGCATCTGAACTATGACCCGCTTAAAGCCATGACAGAAATCAGTGCCAAGGTAAATCAGGTGCGCGGTGATTTACCGCCTGAAGCCGAAGTACCAGCTATCGCCATTGAAGCGGCAGATAGTGAGTTTGCAGCAGCTTATCTAAGCTTCAGTTCGGATATTCTGGAGCAAAACCAGATCACTGAGTTTTTAAGCCGCTCTGTGCAGCCGCGTTTAATTGCCATCAGTGGTGTGCAAAAGGCCGATATTTTAGGTGGCCGTACTTTTGCGATGCGGGTCTGGTTAAAACCTGAGCGTATGGCCGCTTTAGGTATCACGGCCTCTGATGTACGTACTGCACTGACCGACAACAATGTGCAGGCCACTATAGGCCAAACCCGTGGTGCTTATACTCAGGTAAATTTACGCGCCAACACAGATATGAAAGGTGTCGACGAATTTAAACGCATGATTTTACGCCAGAATGGCGACGGTATAGTGCGTTTATCTGATGTTGCCGACGTTGTACTTGGTGCAGACGATTACAATACAGACGTCAACTATTCTGGCGAAACCGCCGTCTTTATGGGCGTCTTTGTTGCACCCAATGCCAATTCGCTGGATGTGATTAAAGCAGTCACCAAAGAGATGGAAGCAATCCGGGCCGAACTGCCGGGTGGTTTAACTGGCGAAGTCTCTTACGACGCCACTAAATACATTGAAGCCGCCATAGACGATGTGGTGAAAACCCTGGCCGAAACCCTGCTGATTATTGTTGTGGTGATTTTCCTGTTTTTAGGCTTCAGTCGATCCGTGTTGATCCCTATCATCGCCATTCCGCTATCGCTGATTGGTGCCATGTTTATTATGAAAGTCTTTGGCTTCTCATTAAACCTGCTAACCCTGTTGTCGATAGTTCTGTCTGTTGGTCTGGTGGTCGACGACGCTATTGTTATGGTGGAAAACATTGAGCGCCATATTCAAAATGGCCTAAAACCTTTTAAAGCCGCTTTAGTCGCAGCCCGTGAATTGGGTGGCCCTATTATTGCGATGACAGTGACGCTGATTTCGGTTTATGTGCCTATAGGTTTGCAAGGCGGTTTAACCGGTACTTTATTCCGCGAATTTGCTATTACTCTGGCTGGCGCTGTAACTATTTCAGCAGTAGTGGCTATTACGCTATCGCCCATGATGGCGTCCCGCATGTTAAAGCCTCATACCAGCAACAAAGCACCGCTGGATGGTATTTTTAATAAATTCCAGGGCTTTTACAGCCGTAAACTCGAAAGCACCTTGAACAACAGAACTGGGGTTTATGTGTTCTGGATTGGCATTATGTTGCTCTGTGTGCCTTTGTACAGCATGTCACCGAAAGAACTGGCGCCGGTCGAAGATCAGGGCGTTATCTTTGGCATAGTCGACTCGCCTGCCAACGCTACAGTAGATCAGTCGTCTTATTACGGCAAATACGTCAACGAAGCCTTTATGTCTGTGCCAGAAACCGACTTCACCTTCCAGATCACCTTCCCGACTGGCGGTTTTGGTGGCATGGTGACTAAACCATGGGCTGAACGTGAACGCACCGTCTTTGAAATGATGCCTGAAGTGCAACAGAAACTAGCGGAAATTTCCGGTGTGCGGATCTTACCTATCACTCCTCCTGCCCTGCCAGGCGGTGGTAGTTTCCCTGTTGAATTTGTGATTGCCTCTACTGCGGATTCAAAAGAGATTTACGACTATGCGCTAAAGCTTGAACAAGTGATGCGTGAAAGCGGTATGTTCCCGTTCCAATTGATTGATATGAAAGTAGATCAGCCCGAGTATCAGCTGAATATTGACCGCGATAAAGTGGCCGATTTAGGCCTGAATATGCGCGATGTAGTGCAGGACTTAGGCACTTTATTGGGCGGCGGTTACGTCAACCGCTTTAATATGTCGGGCCAAAGCTACAAAGTGATACCACAAGTGAAACGGCTGGAGCGCTTAACTCCTGATGATTTAACCAACCTCTATATCAAAGGCCCTGAAGGCCAGATGATCCGGGTTGATCAAATTGCCAGCCTGAGCCACAGCACTGTGCCACGCAGCATCAACCGCATGCAGCAGCTCAACGCCGTCAAAATCAGTGGTGTGAGTATTAAACCGCTGGATGAAACTTTAACCTTCCTCGAAACTGAAGCGAAGAAGTTACTGCCAAGTGGTTATTCTATTGATTACACAGGTGAATCGCGCCAGTTAAAACGTGAAGGCAATACCTTCCTGCCTGCCTTTACTTTGGCTGTGACTATGATTTTCCTGGTGCTGGCGGCTCAGTACAACAGCTTCCGCGATCCTATCGTCATTCTGTTAGGTTCGGTGCCGTTGGCCCTGTTTGGTGCGCTGGTGTTCACCTTCCTGAAAATCCCGGCGCCAATGCCATTTTTCACTGACGGTTTTACCAGTACGCTCAATATCTATTCGCAGGTGGGTTTAGTCACACTGGTAGGTTTGATAGCACGTAACGGTATTCTGGTGGTGGAATTTGCCAACAAACTGCAAGAACAAGGCAGAACCAAACTGGAAGCCATTCGTGAAGCCTCTGTACTGCGTTTACGCCCTGTAGTGATGACCAGCTTCGCCACTATTGCCGGCCACACGCCGCTGATTTTTGCTGAAGGTGCAGGCGCTGAGGCGCGTAACTCCATAGGTATAGTATTGGTGCTAGGTATGACCATAGGTACCTTTATGACACTCTTTGTTTTACCTTCGGTCTATATGCTGATTGCCAAAGATCACAGCCATGACAAGGTGATGGATGAAGATGATGAAGAAGATCATCAGGTGAAACCAGCGTAACAGCGCATGGTTTAACGAAGGGCTGACTCAGGTTAGCCCTTTTTTATTGAGCTAACAGCAATGCAAACTCCTCTGGCGATACAGCTTTTGACCATAAGTAGCCCTGAGCACAACGGCAACCCGCCTGCTGCAACAACACCAGGCTTTGTTTGTCTTCCACCCCTTCGGCCACAGTATGTAAATCTAAACTGGCTGCCAGTTGAATAATGCCGTTGACCAGCGCCAAGTCTTTTTCATTTTGTCCGATCCGGGCCACAAAAGAGCGGTCTATTTTTAAACTGTTCAGGCTAAACTGGCTTAAATAGCCCAGATTAGAATAGCCGGTGCCAAAATCATCAATGGCAAAACGCACACCTAAAGCAGACAGTTGATCAATTTGTTGTTTCACCAAAGCAGTATCATCAATCAGCACAGACTCGGTCAGCTCCAATTCCAGCCAATGCGCCTCTAAACCTGTATCTGTCAGCACTTGTGTGACCACAGCAGGTAAATCCCCTTGTTTAAACTGCATCGCAGAGATATTTACCGCTATACCTAAAAGAAAACCTGAATCTTGCCATAGCTTTACCTGAGCACAGGCTTTTTGCAGCACAAAAAGCCCTAGTTCCTGAATTAACCCAGTATCTTCCGCCAGAGGAATAAATACATCAGGAGAGACAACACCTAATTCAGCATCAGACCAACGCAATAAAGCCTCAGCCCCACTGATCTGATTGGTTTTTAAGTCATAGCTTGGCTGGTAAGCCACAGTAAAAAGCTGCTGCTTTACCGCAACACGCAAGCGCATCATCAGGTTGAATTTGTCCAACTGCTGCTGCTCCATGTCTGCGTGATACCAGCAAAATCTGTTACGCCCCATCTTTTTTGCCTGATACATAGCCGTATCGGCTTTTTTGCACAGCAGATGAAAGTCAGTGCCATCTTGCGGAGCTCGGGTCACGCCAATAGAAGCTGACAACTGGACTTTGTGCTGCCGCACTACAAACTCCTGCTGACAACTGTGCAGTAACTTCTGAACGCGTTGTTCAAGCTCAGCCGGACTTTGCCACTGACTTATAATCACCACAAACTCATCACCACCAAAACGGCTCAGCACGTCTTGCTCTGACAGCTGGCTTTGCAGCAAAGCAGCCAGTTGCTTTAATACTTCATCTCCAGCCTGATGACCCAAGGCGTCGTTAATAGGTTTAAAATTATCTAAATCAATAAATAACAAAGCCACGGACTGCTGTGGACTGGCAGCCACAGCACGCTGAAACCCCAGTTCGCATTGAGTTCTGTTCACCAGACCCGTCAACGGATCGTGCTGAGCCAAACGCTGAATTTCCAGCTGAGATTTCACAACCCGTTCATTTTCTTGTTTTAACTGCAGCAACACATCTTTGGTATCTCGAGCGATCAGCCTCATGGTAAAACCACTGACTAACAATAAAAGATTTAAGGTGATAAAGGTATTCAGAGTGGGCACTGTAGGCCTGAAATAGATCCAGCCATACAAAGAGGCCAAAGCAAGAAAGGAGCAAAACAGCAGAATAAAACCAAATAACAACAGATAAAAACGCCGACCACTGTACATAGCGGCATAAGCCAGCACCAGCGGGTAGCCCAGCAGCATCAAATCAAAAATACCTGAGTTGATACTTATTAAGCTACAGAGCATTAGAGTCAGCAGCCACAACAAGAACCCAATGGCAAAGCGGATTTTTCGCTGTTGCAGCAAGATTAAAATACAGACTAAGCCAACAGCAGTCGTCAGCAAAATAGTGACTGATTTAGGACCCGAAAAAGCCGAGCCGCAGATCACTGCAAGCAAACATATCCAGACAATTTGTTTCAGTCGCTTTAGCTGTGTCGCAGTTAAAGCCGTGATATCAGAGCCCGCTGCAAATTTGAATAAGGTCCACTGCTTCATATTCTGCCTTGTCTCTGTATTACCAGCATCCTACAATCATTTCCCGGGTAAAACGATAAAACCTGCAACAACAGGCCGGACGTCCAGAATACCAGACTGATTACAAATTAATACAGTCAAGGCGCAGTTAATTTGGTAAACAAACGGCTTCACAGCTTTACTTTATAAATAAAAACACCGGCACTAAGTCCGGTGTTTTGAAGTGTAGCTAAGGGCCGATAATTACATGCTGTAACGAACACCTAAGGCAAAAGTACGGCTGTATAAAGAGGTGCCAAAGTTACCTGTAGTGGCGTTATTACCGTAGTAGCTCTGATACAACTCATTGGTCAGATTGGTGCCATCCAGTGTCAGTTCAAGCTGTTCTGTCAGTTTGTAGCTTAACTGAAAGTCCATACTGGCTTCTGCTTTACGACGCATTTCCAGCGGGTTAGCAAACAAAGCGGCTTCATAGTTCGATAAGAAACCTTCACGCCATGAATATGACAATCTCATGCCTAAATCATTTTTGTCATAGGCCAGCACCACACTGTAAGACGAATCAGACACACCAAACAGGTCAGTGTCTCTGTAGCCTGTGATCTCACCTTCACTGTTGGTATCAGGTGTAGTTTGTGAGGAGGACAAACGGGTATAGCTGGCCTGCACACCAAAACCATCCAGAACTTCAGGTAAAGAGGCAGGAAACCAGACCAGACCAATTTCAGCACCTGATAACTCACCTTCAGAGGCATTGTACGGCTGAGTTAATACAAATTTGTAAGGTGTTGGATCAGTAGCCGATTTTGGCGCCGTCACTGAACGGCGGAATCCAACAACAAAGCCATCAATATCACGTCTGAATACTGTACCGTACAATGAACTGGCGTCGGCAAAGTACCACTCCAGCGACAGATCGTAGTTTTTTGACTCTGTTGGTTTTAAATCAGGATTACCACCACTAGCAGTACCATAACCTATGCCTGTGACGTCTTCGTTATAGATAATCAGCGGGTTTAAATCACCAAAGCCCGGATAACGTAAAGTTTCGGTGTAAGCAACACGGGCCTGCACGTCCTCAGTCAACTGATAACGGGCAGACAAGCTTGGCAGAATTTTACGGGTTTTGCTTTCGCCCGCCGTGGTGTTTTGTACTGTGCCCGGTGCAGTTTCCTGATAAAAGGTAGAATCCGTATCTATACCTGTATAACGGGCTCCTACTTCACCATTTAATGCACGACCTGCGACTTCAGTTTCAAATTTACCCTGCAAATACAAAGACAAAGTGGTGGCGTCTATATCAAAAGAACGCTGTAAATCCAGCTTATTCATGCCATACATAGCACGGTACTGGTCGGCATTGTCGCGAATATGATGACCATTAGCCGCTACCCAGGATGTAGGAACATTGGCTTCACCATCCATAAAGCCGCTGTTGATCGAAGCCAAACCATCCAGAGTTCCAACATTGACAGCACCACCACAACAACGGTCCTGACGACTGAACGAAGTAGTTGCACCCCGTTTGTCATAACGCACACCGGTTTCCATTGTGGTAAAGAAACCATCCAGTCGATACACCAAATCTGAGGTAAAGGTCACAGCATCACCTTCATCTTTATTGGCGTTGTCGTACATACCATCAGTCAGGTAAGCCGATGGATCCGCCATACTGGATTCATCCACCGCTGCAGTGGCAGGGTTATCTTCAAAGTTAAAGCCCGGAATACCGGCATTGTCGTTAAAATCGACGTTCAATCTGTAGCTGTTACCTGGACGCACAAAACGCATCGCAAAAAAGTCGCTGTTGTATTCACTGTCCTGAACCACAAGTTCAGATTTCAACGTCATATAATCTGATAATTCCCAACGCCCACCCAAAGCATGTAGATAACTGTCGGTTTTACCTGTGGCTAAATCACCACTGGTAAAGACCCATGGGTCGTTCACAGAACGCGACTTCACTATGTTCGTGCCCGGATGCAACTGCACATTAGCGGCAGCAGCGGCCTGAGCTGGTGTCATGCCGCCATAACCGCCCCACCAGTCGGCAAATGAAAACAGCAGACTGTTAAAACCTTCATTACGGAAACCGTTATAAAAGGACTCAAACACGTATTCTGATTTTTCATTGGGCGCAAATTGCAGCGAAATATTCGCAGCAGGACGCTCACGCTTGCCGGTGTAATCGCTTTGGAATACCGCGTCACGGCTCAGCATATAAGGGGACGCCACACCATTAATATCCAAAGTTGCGCCTTCATTGGAAGGTAAACCTGCCAACAAGCCGGGTTGCCAGATGGGATTTTCGGCCACACCAGGTTTATCTAAAAAAATACGCTCATAAGGGGTAAAAGGTGCTGTGGGGTTTGCCGTCATAAAAGGCAACATAGCGCCGGCAGTCACACTTTGGTCACGGTACTGCATTTTGGAATAAGAGATGTTCACCAAAGCACCAAAATGGCCTGAATCCAACTGCCAGTTGTTGCTGGCTAACGCGCTGAAGGTTGGGTTCACTTTGTCATTTTGTTCAGTATAAATACCACGGGTATTGGCAATGAATTTAGCACCGTCAAAATCAAAAGGTCTGTGGGTTTTTACATCGATAGAACCTGCAATACCACTTTCAATCTGACTGGCAGAACGGGTTTTATATACATCAACCTGTTTGAGCAAGCTGGCAGGAATATCCTGCAAAGCTACAGCTGTGCCCGAGGCGGTAAAAATATTGCGGCCATTGACCGTCGTGGTGATATCACTTAAACCACGGATTGAAACTGCAGCCACTTCGCCTGAAGCACGATTGGTTACTTGCACACCGGTAACACGTTGCAAAGACTCAACCACGTTATTATCCGGAAACTTACCTATGTCTTCAGCCACTATGGCATCGACTATTTGTTCGTTGTGACGTTTTACGCCCAAAGCCTTATTCAGACTTCCACGTATGCCTTTGACTTCAATAATTTCTACTTCTGTTACTTTGTTATCTTCTTGCGCTGCGGTAACTGACTGGCTCATCAGAACAATAGCCATAGACACCGCACTGCTTAAGACGGATCGCTTAAACATGAGCTTCTTCTCCCCTTGTCGTGGTTTTATTACGCCTTCCCAGTCAAAACACAACAGACCTTCGAGGCATTTTTTTTATCATTTCTCAAATCATGCTATTGTATGATTAATAGGCTGTCAACTAAGAGATGAAGAAAAACTTACATACATCTGATTCAGGAAAACCAAGAATACAGATGGAGAAGATCAGATATCTTCGGCGA
>NZ_JAJOYU010000069.1 GCF_021290985.1 Rheinheimera soli | reverse complement strand
GGCGTATTCTGATTTATCTGAACACCTATTCTGGTGATTGTGAACACCAATTTTTTCCCGCGTTGGGCTCAGCTCCTTTTTAGCTCAGGTGTTCATTTTCAGTCAATTCACTTTTGTCTTTTCGCATCGATTCTCCCTTTAATTTCAATCGGTGGGCGTTGTGCATCAGTCGGTCCAGGATGGCATCGGCCAGCGTGTTATCTCCAATCGCCTGATACCATTCTTCTGTTGGCAACTGACTGACCATGATGGTCGATGCGTGTTGGTGCCGGTCGTCCATGATTTCCATCAGATCGTTACGCTGTGCGGCTTTAAGTGGCTCCAGGCCCCAGTCGTCCAGGATTAGAACGTCATATTTAGCAATGTGTTTCAGTGCTTTGCTGTAGCTGCCGTCTGCTTTCTGTTGATTTAGTTCCAGCAGTAAACGTGACAGTCTGTAGTACTTTGCACTGTGGCCTTTTAGGATGGCACTGTGAGCTAAAGCGCACGCCAAATAGGTTTTACCGCTGCCACAGGGGCCTGTGATCAGGATGTTTTGTTGTTTGTTCACCCAGCCACTGCTGAGCAAACCGCTCATCACCGATTGGCTGAGCCCTCGTGGGTGCTCGTAGTTGATGTCACGGGCATTGGCCTGCACTTTGAGTGTAGCGCTGGTCAGTAACCGTTGTTGTTTGCGGTTATCCCGGCTTTGGTGCTCGTGGTCTATCAGCAGTTGCAGCCGCTCTTCGAACGACAGCCCCTGATAGGTGCCGGGCTGTTCCAGTTGCTGCAGTAAGGCCTGCGCCATGCCTGTCAGTTTCAGTTGTCGTAATAAGGTGATGTTTTGCTGGTTCATAACGGTCTCTCTTAATGGAAGCTTTGAGGGCCACGGATGTTTTCGTGGTGCTGGGGTAATGCAGGCAATTTCTCGTCTTCGGTGACGACGGTATCCAGATTGCTGCACAGGATGGCTTTGATATTTTTCAGGCGATTGAGTTGATGGGTGTTAGCAATCGCACAGGCCTGATTTAACCGCTCTGGTGGATATTGACGAGTCAGATTGAGTAATCCAAGACAAACCCGGTAGCCTTGTTGTTCATGTGCTTTACTGTCCAGCACCCGAACCACCCAGTCGAGGGTATCCTGACCGATATCTTTAGCCCAGTTCATCAACCGGCCACGGGACCACTGGTGGTGTTTTTCATGTCGGGTGGGCATATGCTCTGCCTGGGTACTCATGCCACGCCGGTTTACCCGCGGATGACTGGCAACCCGTTTATTCTGGAAGTACAGCGTGATAAGGCGGTCAGTGGCGTGCAGTTCTAACTTTTCGCCCACCAGATGATGGGGGGCGGAGTAAAGATGTTCACCATACTGCACGTGGTAATCGATATTCAGCTTGACCTGTTTAATCTCAGTGTACTGATAGGCTTCACGCGGTAAGTGGCCAAGTGCCGGTTTATCCAGCTGTTCAAACCATTCCCGGCGGTTACCGCTAAATTGTTTAAAGGGCCGTTCATTCACCTCCTGCAGCAGTGCGTTGATGCAGTGATTCAGTTCTGCCAGCGAGAAGAAGGTGTGATGGCGCAACCGGGCTAAAATCCAGCGTTCAATCACCTGCACGCCCACTTCCGCTTTGGCTTTATCCTGAGGTTTATAGGGCCGGGCGGGCATAATGGCGCAGCCGTAATGATGAGCCAGTTGCTGGTAGGCCGGATTGAGGTCCGGGTCATAGCGGCATGCTTTGCTGACGCCACTTTTGAGGTTATCCGGCACAATTAATCGGGGAACACCACCGAAGAAGCTGAAGGCTCTGGCGTGGCTGCCCAGCCAATCAGGTAAAGTTTGGCTTAACGTGGCTTCCGCATAGGTGTAATTGGAGGCGCCAAGGACAGCTACAAACACCTGGGCAAACCGAATTTCACCTGTACTGCCACAGACGACAGGCACGGTCTGTCCCGCGTAATCGACAAACAGGGTTTCTCCAGCCACATGATGCTGACGCATCGAACGGCGCTGTTTTTTCTGCCACTGCTGGTACAAATGGCAGTACTGCGGATAGCTGTAACTGCGATTGGGATACTGCTGGGTATATTCCTCCCACAGCAGATGTTTAGTGACACCCGCTTTACGCAGCTCTTTGTGCACGGCGCACCAATCGGGTAGTTCCAGGCGGGTGGAGACTTGAGTATCGGCTTGAGGATAAAACCGCCGGGCCAGTTCGCTGTCGTCCAGTGTGCATATCAAGGGCCAGGTGATGCCGTTTTGCTCAGCCGCAGTAGCCACTTTTTGGATAGCGCCGATGCTGACGCGCAGGCTATCGCGGATTTGTCGGATGGACAGGCCTGCATAGAGGCGAAGTCTTAGGATTTCACGAAGTTTACGCATTGAAGTTCTCTGTCTTGGCATAACCATATCCATCTGAAAATGGACAGGTTATCAGTGACAACAATCAACGCGGGAAAAGCATTCTGGAGTAAATGAACACTGATTCTGGAAATAGACCCAAAGTGTTCACTTTGCGCCAGAATGGGTGTTCACATAAAACCAGAACAGGTGTTCATTTTAAATCAGAATCGGTGTTCACTTTGGGGCAGAATACGCA
>NZ_JAJOYU010000068.1 GCF_021290985.1 Rheinheimera soli | reverse complement strand
CTGCGTATTTCGGTTTGTCCGGCCACCTGTTCCGGTTTCATCCGGCCAGGCGTTTCGGTGTGATCCGGCCAGCATGATCTGACCTTCGTTTATCCTCTCTTTTTACCCGACTTCTTCACCCTGAACCAGTGTTTTTTTACGTTGTGACTCACCTGTTAATTCCAGCCGGTGGGCGTTGTGGATCACTCTGTCTAACAGCGCATCTGCAACAGTCGGGTTATCCATTAAGCCATACCACTCTGAGACCGGTAATTGACTGACGATAATCGTGCTGCGTTGCTCATAGCGATCTTCAATTACATCCAGTAAATCGCTGACTTGCTTCCCCTTAAATCCCTCAAGGCCCCAGTCATCCAGGATCAACATATCCACTTTTTGCAGCTGTACCAGTTGCTTAAGGTAGCTGCCATCAGCATGCCCCATTTTCAGGCTCTCCAGTAACCGACCTAACCGGTAATACAGCACGCGCTTATTCTGTCGGCAAGCTTGCTCACCTAAGGCACAGGCAAGATAGGTTTTGCCACTGCCGGTGGGACCGGTGATCAGGATATTCTGATGGTACGTCAGGTGATGTCCTTGCATCAGCGGGGTAATTTGCTCAGCGCGTAAGCCGCGCTTTGCCGGATAGCGTAAGCCTTCCGGTGTCGCTTTAAGGCGCAGATTAGCCTGTTTGCGTAAGCGTTGTAAGCGGGTGTTATCCCGTGCCAGATGTTCTTGCTCGACCAATAACCCCAGTCGTTCATCGAAGCTAAGTTCTGCATAAGTATGAGGTGCAAGGCGTTGTTGCTCCAGCGCATTGGCCATGGCTGCGAGCTTTAGCTGGCGCAGTTGGATAAGCAGTGCGTCCATTGGTGTTGTCCTTATTGGTAGTATTTTGAGCCACGGATGTTGATGTGAGTACCAGGGATAATTGTGTTGATGTCATCCGGTTGCCAGCGCATATCTTCGCCGTTTTTCAGCAGCTTTTTGATGACCGGTATATAAGGTAGCTGGCGGCTTATGGCGAGCGCGCAGGCGTTTTCCAGCCGGTCACTGCCGTAGCGTTTTTGCTCACTCAATAGCGCCAAGCAGGCGCGCTGTGCCTGAACCAGATGGTCTTTACTGCGTTCAACCGCTAAGACCACCGCCAGGGTGTTGGAGCCGATATGAGTTGCCCAGCTGCGAATACGCTCTGGGTTCCACTCCTGATAGGCTGCATGATTTTCTGGCATATGCGCTACATCAGTGCTGTGCCGGTACGCGTTATGGCTGCGGAGATGCTGTGCGACACATTTAGCCTGATGGTAAACCTTAACCAGCGTCTGCGTGGCACTGATTTCAACCCGCTCACCGACTAAGCGGTGTGGCACCGAGTACCAGTGATTATCGTACTGTACGTGGTAATCTTTGGCGACTTTCGCAATGCGATAATCGGTGTACTCATAGGCATAAGGCGGCAGTGGCTGTAATGCAGGCGCATCCAGCAAGGTAAACAACTGCTCACGGCTGGCACCGTTGTAATGCTTCATGGGCCGCTGGTTAAGCTCAGTATTCAGTGCCCGGATAGCCTGATTTAACGCCGCCAGTGAGTAAAACACCTGATGGCGCAGCCGGGCTAATACCCAGCGCTCAACTATCAGTACAGCCGATTCGACTTTGCCTTTATCCTGCGGTTTACGTGGCCGGGTGGGCATCAGTGCACAGCCATAATGTCTGGCCAGAGCTTTGTAATTGTCGTTAAGCACCGGCTCGAACTTATCGGCTTTATCAACGGCCGCTTTGAGATTATCGGGTATCAATAACGCCGGTACGCCGCCTAAAAACGTCAGGCAGCGGCTGTTTGCCATCAGCCAGGATCCCATATCCTGGCCTTCGCAGGCTTCAATATAGGTGTAGTTTGATGCGCCCATTGTGGCGACGAAGATAGCAGCTGGTTTTATCTCGCCTGTTTCTGGGTTCACAATCGGCACCGTCGGGCCACAGAAGTCGATAAACAGCTTCTCACCGGCTTCATGATGCTGTCGCATAGAGCGCTTTTGCACAGCACACCAGCGGCGATAATGCTCGCAGTACTGCGTGTAGCCAAGCGCGTTACTGCCATGTTCAGCCTGATACTCCTGCCATAACAGCAGTTTGGTGACGCCTTTTCTGCGCAGCTCAAGGTGCACCTGCACCCACAGCGGCAACACCCGCTGCGTACTGTAATCACGGCCGGGGAATAACTGTTTGTCGAGGCTATCAAGCGGATAATCAGCGGCAAGCGGCCAACTGAGACCTAAATTGTTAAAGCGGATAACCAAATCACTGATGGTTGCCCGGCCAATATTCAACGCCTGGGAGATTTGCCGATCGCTTAACTTGGCTTCAAATTTAAGGCGGAATATATCCAGATAAGTTTGCATATCTGTCCTTACCATTTTCTTTTTACGTGTCATGACTACTCCGACAAACAGTTAAAAAACTGTTATGCCAAAGCTCGTAAAACGAAGGAAGAACAAACTGGCCGGACGATACCGAAACAGGTGGCCGGATAAGGCCGAAATCAGTGGCCGGATGATACCGAAATGGGTGGCCGACTCATGCCGAAATCGCTGGCCGGATCATCCCGAAATACGCA
>NZ_JAJOYU010000067.1 GCF_021290985.1 Rheinheimera soli | reverse complement strand
CAGTGCGAATTTCGGGGTCGTCCGGCCACTCATTTCGGTGTGAACCGGCCAGTCATTTCGGTATCGTCCGGCCACCTATTTCGGTGTGAACCGGTCAGTCGTTTCGGCGTCAATCGGTCACCTGTTTCGGTGTGATCCGGTCAGTCGTTTCGGTGTCATCCGGCCATCTTTTTCTTTCTTCGTTTCAGGTGCTGCGGCATAACTGGGGTTTCCCTGTTGGCCGGAGTTTGTATGACACGCAAAAAGAAAGTGATGAGAACCGATATGAGAACTTATCTGGATGTGTTCCGGCTGTGTTTTGACGATCAGCTGTCCCACCGCCAAATTGCCCTTGCCCTGGGCATTGGCCGCTCGACCGTGACTGATTTAATTGCCCGCTTTAATAACCTCAACCTTGCATGGCCTCTCGCCCCGGAGGTGTCCTTAAATACCCTTGATCAGGCTCTGCTGCCAGGTCGCAATTACCAGACTAAACGGGTCTTGCCCGACTGGTTACGTATCGATTTGGAGCTGAAAGATCCGAAGCTGACCAAGCAGTTATTGTGGCAGGAGTACCAGGCTGAGCATGGTCACGCAGCGCTGGGGTACACCCAGTTCTGCGAACATTACCGCCGCTGGAAAGGCTCGCAGCGCCGTTCGATGCGTCAACAGCATTATGCTGGTGAGAAACTCTTTATCGACTTCTGTGGCCCCACGGTGCCTATCGTGGACCCGCGCACTGGCGAAATCCGCAAAGCTGCCATCTTCGTCGCCACTTTAGGCGCATCCAATTACACCTACATCGAAGCCTGTGCCGGACAGGATCAGCAGTCCTGGCTGATGGCCAACAGTCGTTGCCTGAGCTTTTTAGGCGGTGTGCCGACCTTATTGGTGCCGGATAATCTCAAGGCCGCCGTGGTTAAAGCTGACAAGTTTGAGCCGACCATCAACAGCGATTATCAGGCGCTGGCGCGGCATTACCGCTGTACCGTGATGCCTGCACGGCCCTACAAACCGAAGGACAAAAGCAAGGTGGAAGGCGCTGTGCTGATTGTAGAGCGCTGGGTATTAGCGCGGCTGCGCCACCAGACCTTTTACTCGCTGGAGGCACTCAATCAGGCCATCCGATTGCTGAATCACCAGCTAAACGAACGGCCGATGAAAGCCTATAATGGCCTGAGCCGTAAAGACTTGTTTAAGCAGATTGACCAGCCTGCGCTCAAAGCGCTGCCTGCATTCCCGTATGAATACACGCAGTACAAAGTAGCCAAAGTGGGACCGGATTACCACCTTATATTCGATAAACATTACTACTCGGTGCCGCATGCCTTGTGCGGTGAGCGGCTGGAAATACAGGCCACTACCACCATGATCCGGGTGCATCACAAAGGCCAGTGTGTGGCGCAGCATGTGAGAAGCAGCAAAGCCTTCGGTCAAACCTCGGAGTTATCACACTTGCCACCAGCCCATGCCGCGCATCAGGAATGGGGGCCAGAGCGATTAAGGCAATGGGCAGAGAAAATAGGGCCGGATACGCTAGGCGTGGTACTGGCGATAGAGAAGCGCAAAGCCCATCCGGTCTTAGCTCAGCGCACCTGCCTGGCATTGCTTGGCCTGCAAAAAAGTTATGGTAGCAAACGGCTGGAACGCGCTTGCGGCATGGCACTGCAACAACAGGCTACGTTCACAGGCTTTATTAAAAACCTGCTGAAAAACGGCTTAGATCAAACCCAGCCTGACACCGAAAGCAGCGGCCCGGCGCTTCACCACACCAACTTACGTGGCCCTCACCACTACCAATAAGGACAGAATAATGGATCTCATCATGACGCAATTACGCCAGCTGAAAATGGCGGCGATGGCCAAAGCGCTGGAGCTGCAACGGCAAAACCCGCATAGCTACAGCGGCTTAAGCTTCGAAGACCGGCTGAGCTTGTTGGTGGAACAAGAGCAGCTATCGCGCGACAACACCCGCCTGATGCGACTGCGCAAAGAAGCAGGACTACGGCTTCGGGCCAGCCCGGAGGAACTGAAATACCCGGCACGGCGTGGCATACGGCCAGAGCAACTGACACCACTGCTGCAAGGACATCATCTGAATTACGGTCAAAACGTGCTGATCACCGGAGCCACCGGCTGCGGTAAAACCTATCTGGCCTGCGCACTGGGAGAACAAGCGTGCAGACAGAACAAAAAGGTGAGGTACTACCGGCTGGGTCGCCTGATGGAAGCGCTGAAACTGGGGCATGCCGATGGCAGTTATTTAAAGCAATTAAGCCAGCTGCAAAAGCTGGACCTGCTGATCTTGGACGACTGGGGGTTAGAGGGATTTAAGGGGAAACAAATTAGCGATCTGCTGGATGTAATTGAAGACAGATACGAGCAACGCAGCACAGTGATCGTCAGCCAATTACCGGTGAGCGAATGGTATGGATTAATGGAAAATCCGACGGTAGCAGATGCGCTGTTAGACCGATTGATCCACAACGCCCATCGGCTGGAATTAACAGGCGAATCGCAACGGAAAAAAAGTCTGGCTGAAGCGGTGGAAGTAAGTTAAAAAGTGAGGAGTTACGAAGAAAAGATCAGATGGCCGGACGATACCGAAACAGCTGGCCGGACAAACCGAAATACGCAA
>NZ_JAJOYU010000066.1 GCF_021290985.1 Rheinheimera soli | reverse complement strand
GCCGGAGCCCTCAAAGCTCCGGCTTTTTTATTGTTGCAGCTGTTCATTTTGATTGGCAAAGCCTGTGTAAAAATTACCAGCAACGGGTAACTTCTACAGCCAAGCTACAGGTTCGTGGTAGATAAAGAATCGACAAAGCACTGTTTTTATTGATTTATATCTATTTGGCACAACCAATGCTTTAATTAACAGGCAAAGAGTTAACAGGCAAAGAGTTAATATCCAAAGAGTACAACGCGAAGAGTAAGATACGAATTGCAGCCATAGCTGCCTTTCACAATGTTCATCAAGGAGATTTATTATGACTACTTCACAAAGTGCAACAGAGAAAGCAAAAAGCAATAGTGCGTTAAATTCACCTGTGACGGAAAAAGCTATTGAAGCTGCTCATCATGCAGTGGACGCAGTCGCAGAAAAAGCGGCTATAGCTGAAGATACCTTACGTAAAACAGCTGCAAACTCTCAGGAAACGCTGACGCACAAACAGGAAGAGATCAAACAGCAACTGCAACTGTCTTACAGTAAAACCCGTGAGTTTGCAGCGCAAAACCCACTGGCCACAGCTGGTATAGCTTTTGCGGCCGGTGTACTCTTGACCGCTTTGCTGCGCCGTAACTAGGATTGCAACTGACGCAGTAACTACGAAGGCGGATTTATGCAACCTAGCGAAAGTTCTGAAGCTCCTGCGCAAAGACCAGGGCAGCCTGAATCCACTCAGGCTGCTCTGACTAAATCAGCAGAGCAAGCCTTGGATCAGCTGGCCGAAATAGCAGCACTTGGCAATTCAGTCAGGCAAGCTTATGCCAGTCAGCTGAAACTAACAGGGCAAATAGCAACTGCTGAATGGCAGCTCACAGGCCGAAGCCTGACCATAGCAGCGGCTTTGGTCGTATGCTTTGGCGCTGGCATGATATTACTTTGGGGCAGTGTTCTATTGCTGTTAGGGTATCTGCTGTTTCAGCTAACCAGTTCTGTTGTGATCACTGCCACAGCCTTGCTGTTGTTGCAGTTTGCTTTATTGCTTTGGTGTTGGCGCAGTTTAGCTTATGTACTGTCACAAGCTGGCTTTTCAAATACCTTGCGGCAATTGCAATTGCTCTTGTTCAGGCCACAGAAGGAAGACACAAATGCTGATCCAACGGCTACTCACTAAGCAGCAACAGAAGTTGACTGAGCTGACCGCACAAAGTCAGCTGCAGCAGCAATTATTACTCGTGAGAAAACAACAATTATCCGCAGCAGCTTTAGGTTTTATTGGCTCAACTCCGGGCTTAATGCTTAGTTTCTGTGCTGGTTGCTTGTTTCAGATGCGACATAACAGCGCCGTGAAAATGATGCGCAGTCTGGTAGGGTTTCGCTGGATCAGCAGATTTATTGGATAACAGCCAAAGCGTTCTAAAGCTCGCTGGCTTTTGATCTAAAAGCCAGCTAAACAAGCTGATTAAAGCGCGGGATAATGTCTGCAGTGGTTTAAGCCTCTCTCGTACCAAAAGTCAGTTCAAACCCAGTTTGCAGCACCTGCTGTTTTTACTTTTATCCTCATCACTCAATACTTATATGAATGTTTAGGCCATCAGGTGTTGTTGAAAGAAACTGGTCATTTTGTCAAAAGGGATCACATCAAGCCGATCGTACAAATCAATATGAGTTGCTCCTTTGATAATCATCAGCTCTTTTGGCTGCGCTGCTGCGGCGTGGGCGGTTTCGGCGAAGTAACGGGAGTGCGCTTTTTCACCATGCACTAACAAGAGTGGGCGTGGCGAAATTTCGTCTATATAGGATAACAACGGCATATTCATAAAGGACAACGGATTGGTAATGGTCCAGGAGCTGTTCGAGTTAATAGCTCGTGGGTGAAAGCCGCGATCGCGGGATTTGTAATACCCTGCATAATCCACTAGAAATTGTGGTTCGCCCCCTTTGAGTTCATTGTAAACAGGACCCTGCGCAGGTTCACCTTTCTCCGCATCTTTCCAACGTTGCTGGCCTAGTTGTTCCAGCGTTGCAGTTCGTTGTTCTTTGGTCACACTGTCGTTATAACCTTTAGACATCACTCGCGTCATATCGTACATAGTGCTGGCGACAACAGCTTTGATGCGTTTGTCGATTGCAGCAGCATTTAACGCCATGCCACCCCAGCCACAAATGCCTAAAATCCCAATACGATCACGATCGACATTGGGTAATAAGCCAATAAAATCGACAGCTGCACTGAAATCTTCAGTGTTGATATCAGGTGAGGCTACATGACGTGGCTCGCCACCACTTTCGCCGGTAAAGGATGGGTCGAAAGCCAGCGTTACGAAACCACGCTCTGCCATAATTTGCGCATATAAACCAGAGGATTGCTCTTTAACAGCACCAAAAGGGCCACCAACCACAATAGCTGCCAGCTTACCGCCATTGTTTATGATTCCTGGGTTTTTGGGTTGATATAAATCAGCAGCTAAAATGATGCCATAGCGGTTTTTAAAGCTGACTTTTTTATGCTCCACTTTGTCGCTTTTGGCGAAGGTTTTATCCCACTCTTTACCAAGTTTCAGTTCTGTCTGCGCAGCAGAGACTGGAGCTGCTGCAGCCGCTGAGGTTGTAAAAAGTGGCGCAACACAAGCGGCAGCAATACCTACGCCTGTCATTTTTAATAAATTGCGCCGAGCTGTGTCCGGTTGTCCGGCTTGTTTCATCTGGGATTGATCGTTGTTCATGGTTTTTATCCTCATGGCTTAATTAGAGTGAATAAGGCTAATAGTGGCGTGCTTCTCGCCGCTATAGTTCAGGTGTTCTATACCGCTGCTGATCCTTCCAAGCCTTACAAGATGCTGGGAATAAGCGAAATCTTTATAGAAAATTGCCAGATTGCCCCAAGGCGCGTAATAGCTGATATCGCCAACAACAGGAGTGCTGCCTGGTGGTGCGTTTTGAGTGGTCAGCTTGTCAGGCAAAAAACCGACTTTTTCGGTCGATGCATAATCTTTAAGCTCTACTGTCAGCGGCAAGCGGGCAATAAAATCCCTTACTGTCGGGTTATCATCCAAAGTGGCAGTGATCACAGCACCATCCAGTTCAATTTGAATCTTGGACACCTTTTGTATCTTGGACACGGCGGCCTCCTTCAACCTGACATCAGCATGGGCAGTTGGCACAAAAGCGCAGGCAACCAGAGTAAGCAGCGCAGTAAAAGCCCAGCGACTGAAGATGTGATCAAATGTTTTAGTCATCTGAAGCTACCTTCGACTTTGTTATTGCTGCTGTTCTGGTTGTAGTT
>NZ_JAJOYU010000065.1 GCF_021290985.1 Rheinheimera soli | reverse complement strand
GTTAATTGGGAGCCTGGCGGTGAACTACTCTCGCATGGCATCTGCCACACTACCATCGTCGCGGCTGCGTTTCACTTCTGAGTTCGGAATGGAGTCAGGTGGTTCCACAGCGCTATTGCCACCAGGCAAAAACTGTTTTTATGTCTTTAACAAGCAAGCTAGATAGAATTCTTTATCACACCCACACAAACACCTTGGGCGTTGTATGGTTAAGCCTCTCGGGCAATTAGTATGAGTTAGCTTAACACATCACTGCGCTTCCACACCTCACCTATCAACGTTGTGGTCTCCAACGACCCTTATGTGTACTCAAGGTACAAGGGATGACTCATCTCTTGGCCGGCTTCCCGCTTAGATGCTTTCAGCGGTTATCCGTTCCGAACGTAGCTACCGGGCAGTGCCATTGGCATGACAACCCGAACACCAGCGGTTCGTTCATTCCGGTCCTCTCGTACTAGGAACAACTCCAATCAATCATCCAACGCCCACGGCAGATAGGGACCGAACTGTCTCACGACGTTCTAAACCCAGCTCGCGTACCACTTTAAATGGCGAACAGCCATACCCTTGGGACCGACTTCAGCCCCAGGATGTGATGAGCCGACATCGAGGTGCCAAACACCGCCGTCGATATGAACTCTTGGGCGGTATCAGCCTGTTATCCCCGGAGTACCTTTTATCCGTTGAGCGATGGCCCTTCCATACAGAACCACCGGATCACTAAGACCTACTTTCGTACCTGCTCGACGTGTCTGTCTCGCAGTTAAGCTGGCTTCTGCCTTTGCACTAACCGTACGATGTCCGACCGTACTTAGCCAACCTTCGTGCTCCTCCGTTACTCTTTAGGAGGAGACCGCCCCAGTCAAACTACCCACCAGACACTGTCCGCAATCCCGATCAGGGACCTACGTTAGAACATCAAACATACAAGGGTGGTATTTCAAGGACGACTCCATCACGACTGGCGTCGCAACTTCAAAGTCTCCCACCTATCCTACACATGTAGGGTCAATGTTCAGTGCCAAGCTATAGTAAAGGTTCACGGGGTCTTTCCGTCTAGCCGCGGGTATACGGCATCTTCACCGCAATTTCAATTTCACTGAGTCTCTGGTGGAGACAGCCTGGCCATCATTACACCATTCGTGCAGGTCGGAACTTACCCGACAAGGAATTTCGCTACCTTAGGACCGTTATAGTTACGGCCGCCGTTTACCGGGGCTTCGATCAAGAGCTTCGCTTGCGCTAACCCCATCAATTAACCTTCCGGCACCGGGCAGGTGTCACACCCTATACGTCCTCTTACGAGTTTGCAGAGTGCTGTGTTTTTAATAAACAGTTGCAGCCAGCTGGTCACTGCGACTCTCATAGGCTTACGGAGCAAGTCCTTCACCCACAAGAGCGTACCTTCTCCCGAAGTTACGGTACTATTTTGCCTAGTTCCTTCACCAGAGTTCTCTCAAGCGCCTTGGTATGCTCTACCTGACCACCTGTGTCGGTTTCGAGTACGGTCGACAATACCTGAAGCTTAGAGGATTTTCCTGGAAGCGTAGCGTCAACAGCTTCACCACCGTAGTGGCTCGTCTCGTGTCTCAGAATATAGGGAACCGGATTTGCCTAATCCCCCTTCCTACGCACTTTCACATGGACTACCAACGCCATGCCTGCCTAGCTTTCTCCGTCCCCCCATCGCAGTATTGTCGGTACGGGAATATTAACCCGTTTCCCATCGACTACGCATTTCTGCCTCGCCTTAGGGGCCGACTTACCCTACCCTGATTAGCATGGGATAGGAACCCTTGGTCTTCCGGCGGGGAAGTTTTTCACTCCCCTTATCGTTACTTATGTCAGCATTCGCACTTCTGATACCTCCAGCACCCCTCACGAGATACCTTCAACGGCTTACAGAACGCTCCTCTACCACTTGCACATAGTGCAAGTCCACAGCTTCGGTGCATGGTTTAGCCCCGTTACATCTTCCGCGCAGACCGACTCGACTAGTGAGCTATTACGCTTTCTTTAAAGGGTGGCTGCTTCTAAGCCAACCTCCTAGCTGTCTATGCCTTTCCACATCGTTTTCCACTTAACCATGACTTTGGGACCTTAGCTGGTGGTCTGGGTTGTTTCCCTTTTCACGGCGGACGTTAGCACCCGTCGTGTGTCTCCCGAGTAGTACTCATTGGTATTCGGAGTTTGCAAAGGGTTGGTAAGTCGGGATGACCCCCTAGCCTTAACAGTGCTCTACCCCCAATGGTATTCGCTCGAGGCGCTACCTAAATAGCTTTCGAGGAGAACCAGATATCTCCGAGCTTGATTAGCCTTTCACTCCGATCCACAAGTCATCCCCAAATTTTTCAACATTTGTGGGTTCGGTCCTCCAGTTAGTGTTACCCAACCTTCAACCTGCTCATGGATAGATCGCCCGGTTTCGGGTCTACACCCTGCAACTATTCGCCCAGTTAAGACTCGGTTTCCCTACGGCTCCCCTATTCGGTTAACCTCGCTACAGAATGTAAGTCGCTGACCCATTATACAAAAGGTACGCAGTCACCCCACGAAGGGGCTCCCACTGCTTGTACGTACACGGTTTCAGGTTCTATTTCACTCCCCTAACAGGGGTTCTTTTCGCCTTTCCCTCACGGTACTGGTTCACTATCGGTCAGTCAGGAGTATTTAGCCTTGGAGGATGGTCCCCCCATGTTCAAACAGGATACCACGTGTCCCGTCCTACTCGTTTTCATTGATAAAGCTTTTTCGTGTACGGGGCTATCACCCTGTATCGCCGCACTTTCCAGAGCGTTCCACTAACTCTTTATCAACTTAAGGGCTAGCCCCCGTTCGCTCGCCGCTACTAAGGGGATCTCGGTTGATTTCTTTTCCTCGGGGTACTTAGATGTTTCAGTTCTCCCGGTTCGCCTCGTATGACTATGTATTCATCATACGATACCTGATAAATCAGGTGGGTTTCCCCATTCGGACATCTGTGAGTCTAACGTCTCTTACCGACTTCTCACAGCTTTTCGCAGGTTAGCACGTCCTTCATCGCCTCTGACTGCCAAGGCATCCACCGTGTACGCTTAGTCACTTAACCATACAACCCCAAAATGTCTGGAATCGTAGGTGTGATAAGGTTCACAAATAAATATTGTTACCTTGTTTTCTTTCTATCAGCTTGCCAATTTGTTAAAGAGCACTTCGAGCATAAAGCTCAAAGAGAAATACTTCATCACGAAGAACTTGTCTTTGAGTTTTCAAACAGTAATTTACTTTCAGAATCAATCTTGAGTAATGGTGGAGTTAAGCGGGATCGAACCGCTGACCTCCTGCGTGCAAGGCAGGCGCTCTCCCAGCTGAGCTATAACCCCA
>NZ_JAJOYU010000064.1 GCF_021290985.1 Rheinheimera soli | reverse complement strand
GACAGCGCCGCTATGAAAAGCAACAAGTAGAGGCCGATGAATACACCAAAGACTGGATAGCGTGCTTCGAGCTAATCAGCAAAATCATTCGCGTCGAGGAAGCCCGAAACGATGACGACACCAAAGATAAATTGATTGCAGTAGGGAATGAACAAGATATTAGCCATGTCTTGAGGTTTATCGAAACCGACTCAGAGCTCTTACACCTCTCCTTGCTATGTGACGATGCCGAATTCTTTCCTGACTTGCAGGATGAATTGCGTAAGACGCCTGCTATTGAAAAGCGCTCCCGCCAACTTAGTCGTGCTCTGATGAAGAAAGGCTTTGAGCCTATCTTTATGGAAATGGATGAAAAACAGCAGCTAATCGCTGGTAATGCCATGCTACGCCAAATGGCAAAGATAGCCGACCCTGACGATAAAATGGAAGGCTACCGTAAAGTGGCTAATTACATCGAAGCGGGTGAATACCTGTCTAATCACAAGCTATTTAACGCTGGCATGAATGCACTGTCGGATAAAGCCTTACGCTTAGAAAATCTCACCCAACCTGCGCTATTGGAGGGTTAATGGACATTAATATTGATATCATCTTGGCTGACTTAAAAGACGACAAAGTGCCAAGAACCCAAAAAAACCTAGATAAGCTTAACGACATCCTGAAAGCCTATATAGAATCGGGGCAGCGTGATTTCTCCATTGCACAAATGGGGCGAGTATCAGCAGCAGAGGGTGGCCCAGGTTACGAAGCGTTGCGAGCAACCAAAAACAAGCACTACCGCACCTTGATTGAAGCATGGGCAGCAAAGTGCAAAACAACCACCAAAAAGCCGTTATCGCCAACCTCACGCTCTAAGTCTGTTCCACAGGATAACAAGCTGCTTGAGCGTATTCCAGACCCTGCGGTACGGGCTTTGTTTGGTCAGATTATTGCCGAGCGCAACCGTTATCGCAAAGAGGTTAATCTGCTAAAACAGCACGCGAATATTACCATTGATAAGCGTCCTGTACGTCAGTTTGATGCAAGCGCAAAGCCGAGTGTTGAAGTCTTGCCTTCACTATCTGGCATCTTGACCGAATCTGAGAAGAAAGCCTTAGCCTACGCTATCTCTGACGAATGTATGGAAAAACATAACTGGCAAACCTCGCAAGCAGGCCAAGTAAAAGACATGGAATACAACACAGAAATATTCCCTAGAGGCTTTGCGACAGGTCTACGCAAGTTGTTAGGTGAGGTAGATGATTAATGGCGAACGGTCAGCAAAGAGCGCAGCAAAACCTCGAAGCATTTGAAGTATGGCAAGCCACTCAAACTGATGATGACTTTAAGCAAATCGCCTTTAAAGGCAAGCTCAACCGCATCGAAGTAGCAAAAGGGGTTGGTTGCGGTAAGTCTGCCCTTAACCAAAATCCTACGCTTAGAAAAGCGCTCAAGGCATTAGAAGACAAACTGCGTGATAAAGGTATACTCCCGCCACTGACCGAATCTGCAAGGAACAATATCGACAAACCAAAGCAATACGACAACACGGCTAATCGCAAGCTGCTCGACTCTAAACGAGTATCGACCTTAGAAGCTGAAAACATTGAGCTAAAAGCCAAAGTTAAAGAGCTGGAAGGTAAACTAGAGCGGTTTGGCGAACTGAATGAAACCTTGTCAGAAATGGGGTTCATGCCACGATGAAATTTACACTCCATCAAGACCAAATGCGTGTCACGAGCATTCCTTACAGTTCTACCAAAATGGTGATATTCAGTGGCGTGCCACTGAAAAAAAACTCACACAAAACCCATAGCGGCAAGTATTACGTCACCATCAAAGCTGATCCAGATGCCATCCCCGTTCAACCAGCCCTCGGCCAACACTGGTCGGTTAAAGGCCATCGTTTAATAGAAGAAATGGAAACGGGTGATTACGTGATGCAGCAGCATACCTATGAATCACCAGAGCACATCGAATGCAGCCTGCCAGAAACGGGTGAACAGCTTATTCGCTTTATTGCCAGAGAAAGTGATTTCAAAGGTATCGGTGAAAGTAAAGCTAGAGCACTCTGGGAACTGTTAGGAAAGGATTTTCACCCAACGGTTAGAAAAGACACTCATGAATCAAGAGAACGGCTCAGAAGTGTCCTGAGTGAAGATTCTATCAATGCGTTATTTGAAGGTTACGCCAAATATAAAAATCTGGCCTACTGCAACTGGATGACCGAACACAAGATACCAGCAAGTATTCAGCAGCGCTTATTGAAGTATCATGGAGAAGAGTCCATTGAGGCTATTAAACAAAATCCGTATGTCCTTATTGGGTTTGGGATGTCGTTTACGGATGTCGATAAACTGGTTAATTTTGACCAGTTTAAGATCACAGTTTGTGATCACCGCAGACTAAGTGCCGCACTTGAAACCGCGATTCGAAAAGAGATTGAGAAAGGCCACACCTATACAACTCAAGCGTGTTTACGCCCATACCTAACCAAATTACTCAAAGATAAGGAACTGGTGACGGAAGCGTTTAAAGCAGGTCACAACAAAGCGCAATACATCCTAAACCCCGACACTGGCTCTTATCATCCAACCGCCCAGTTGTTGATGGAAAATGTCGTTGCCAAACGACTTAAAGCACTAGCTAATCAAAACAACCTTTATGACGAAGTTGCAAATTCTGCATATTGCTCTTCGGTTGGTGAATTACCATACGAGCTAACCAAGAAGCAGATTGAAGCAGTGACAACGTGTTTGGATAACGCCGTGAGCTGTATTACGGGCGGAGCTGGCACAGGTAAAACCACAGTCCTTAGAACCGCACTTCGAGCCTACCATCAAATGGGATTTGAAATACATGCGGTCGCGCTGAGTGGCCGAGCTGCTATGCGCTTGCATGAGTCAATTGGCTTTATCACCTCAACTATCGCTAAGTTATTACGTAGAGAGCCTATTGAGCCAAGTTCAGACCAGCCAAAGCATTTACTGGTGATAGATGAAGCCAGTATGATTGACTTGCCAACCATGTATCGCCTGGTCAACCATATTCACCCATCGGTTCGTATTATCTTTACTGGCGACCCTGACCAGTTACCACCTATAGGTTGCGGCAAGGTTTTGGCTGATATCGTTCTATCAAAAGCCATTGCTAATACTATGCTAGATATCGTTAAGCGTCAGAAAGGCTCAACGGGTATTCCTGAATACTCCAAGCTCATTAATCAAGGTATCGTGCCTGAAAAACTAAGTACGGGGGCTATTCACTTCCACGAAACGGCAAAGAGCGACATTGCTCAAGCCTGTTGTGAGTTGTATCAGCAATCACCTGAAAATAGTCGCGTCATGGCACCGACCAAGGCACTCGTTGCTGAAATTAATAAACTGACCCAAGAGGCTGTTAACCCAAGCGGTAAAAGGCTTGAGTTTGAAATGCACGGCGAGAGATTCTTTCAAAACCTCAGATTGAATGATGCGATTCTATTTACGCAAAACCACTATGATAAAGGCATTCAAAACGGATCTCTTGGTACGCTTACCAGCATTG
>NZ_JAJOYU010000063.1 GCF_021290985.1 Rheinheimera soli | reverse complement strand
CCCACAAAGGGCAAATGCTTTGCATACCTGCCGTATTTAAATTACAAATACGGGTCCAGTCATTGCGCCAGCTTGCATTTACAATCACATCGCCTTCTTTATTAATATAAACACCACTAACTTTTCCATAGCACCAAAGGTTATTTGCGTACAATGAATGCGACATAAGTGACACCAATATCAACAAAAATTTCATAACGTTACATCCTGATACATATTCAACTTTTAACCACATTAAGAATCCATGTACCACTCTTATTGGTTTTCAGACTTTAAAGAATACTCTGAATACGACAGGCCTTTCAGCTTTATATAACAAAGTGAAAAACTGATCCTGTCGATTAATAGCTTCTAATTAATCAACCGGATCTAATTGGGTGATTTCGCAGTATGCGCCAGGGCTTGTGCCAACTGTATAAACTGTGGCATTTCTTTTCCCAGAAGCCCACATCGCTAAAGCCAGAGAAACCATTGTTTTATTTTCTTCTTTAATCAACATCCAGTTGCTGGGTGTCCCCTGGCAATTGGTTGGAATACCAGTATCCAGCATGACCATCAGACCGCTCGCAGTGGTTGTTACATTAATAACATTTCCACGTAAATAATTGTCTGCTGCATAGGTGGCTGCAGAAAACAGCAGAACTGCGGCAGAAGCTTTTTTTAGATAAGACATAAGCATTCCTTTGTAATTACAATACTATCCACTGTGATATAACATTTCATCGCTTGCCAAGGTGCCTCACACAGGAGGTCAAACCTTGCTTTTGTTGACTATCCATCGGACAGGAAAAAACAATTTGACCCTGCCTGCAATTAATTCAACTGTAACCAATCTATATCTTCACCATCTGACCATCGGGTACAAGTATTCATACCTACTACAGTTAACTCACGGCCAGAAGCCAGTGCCGCCAATAGCAAGGAGTATTGTTTCTTACCCACCTCGGAGTTTTCGTCTTTAATCATCCAATAACTCTTGGTTGCACATGAAGGACTACCTGACTTAGCAGTAATATTAATAGTAAAATAGGTTAAGCCATCACTGGCCCGTACAATAACCGAACTAACAGTACCCCTCTGTGAACCTGCAAATGCTTCCGCAGATAACAACAACAGCATAATGGCGAACAATGGTTTCATTATTATTCCTATTAAATTTTTACTGGGACAATATTCAAAACATGATTCCATTGACTGCCTTGATCGACTAATGTACCAAATACATTGAACCATGACTGTTCAGCTCATTATGGGTACCGCCATGCCAACCGTAATTAACACACTGATGCGAATAAATGCGGAGCTTCTTGTTACCCATAAAAGCTGCCAATGCTACTGATAACAATTGATCATATTGTGGGTGTTCTATCGAAACGAATACAGAATCACCTGCCTCACAATTTGAAGGGTTACCAAAAGCCCCTTTGATTTCAAATCCCTGCGCCCGAATAACTTCCACATGGTCTACAGAGGCGGTATTGTCCAACCTGCTGCGTATAGGACAGATGAATAAATGAAAAACAATGCAAAAATAACTTTCTTCACTTTAGAGCCCTTACCATTCATTAAATTATTCTTACTCATTTTGTTCGCAAATAATAATAAAACTTATCCAAAATATAGCGCTACATTCAAGACCTACCCCGTGGGTTTCTTAGTTCTCACTATACAACAGTTATATAACCAATTTTACAGTACCCACCTGATGACGTTGTGTACACCGAAACAGTTTTTTCAGCCATCTTTGCAGCCAATAACACACTCACATAGGTATCATAATTACTGTCAGACTTGTTTAAGAATGCCCAAGTATGAATACCACAGAATTTCTCGCCGTTAGTAAATGTAATACGAAAGGCGAAGTTTTCGGCATCTGTCACATCAATAGTATGTATCTTACCGATAGTTATTCCATCCCATGCAAGACAGGTCATTGACATAAAAAAACCAAAAAAAAGAACATATATTTTTTTAACAGATAACATATCATTTCTCCCACAGGGATAATCTTTAGTATTCAAGAAACCCATTCATTAATGACTGGGTTTATTTTCAAACCTATTTGTAAGTCAAAGGGTGTAGCTATACAACACTGGCGTTATTGCGTAGTCCATTTCATTTATGACTCTGCCCTGAAATAATCCGGCTCACTGTACTGCTATGCAGCCCAAAGTAACGACTCAGGTCAGCTTGGGTATAACCGCCACTGGCAAATGCCATTTGAACCGCTTTATTTCTGTTTCCTGCACACTGCTGAACATACCAGGCAATAGCTTTAACTGGTGCTCTCTTTTGTACAAAGGGAACTTCAGACAACAATTCGGGCTTTTCAATTTTGCTTTGCATTTCACTGACGAAGCTGTCTGAACCTAAATACAGTTGCCGCTTTACCTCAGTCCACAAGGGTTTGTCCACACCCCGCATAACAAAATCTTGATATCTGGCAATAGCGTCTGTGCGCTCACGAGCGAACAAAGACAATAATTGCTCAACAGCCAACCACTCAGGGGCTTGCTGTTGATGGCAGGTAAAGCCATAGCTGCTCCAGGGCCACTCGATACAATGGTCCACCATAGCGGCCCGCACCGGATTTAAAACAATATAACGACTGACTTCCAATAAATAACTGTCTTTTTGTACCAAGATTGCCTTGTACCTGCCCTGAAACAAATGCCCGACTCGCTTATGAGCCCGGTTAAACAACTGGGTATACACCCCATTCAGCTGGCGCATGCCCAAACTTAAATTTGCATCAGGCGCTTCAACCAAAAGATGATAATGGTTGGTCATCAGACAATAGGCGTGAATAACCCAGTTATATCGCTCACACACCTGCGCTACTGTGTCCAGAAAAAGCTGGAAATCTGCATCTTCCAGATAAATGGCCTTACGCTCATTCCCTCTTGAGGTCACATGGTACAAAGCTCCGGCAAACTCTAATCGTAATGGGCGACTCATCCTTAACCCCAAAACAGAAAATAGTTACCAGAACATAGTCAAACTTTCTAACAGCAGCAAGGCTGCTTTACTTATCCTTGGTTGTTGCATCTAAAAGCCGATGCAACGCTCAAGACCTGAACCTGACAACAATTCAAAATTCAATGCACGATTCAAGACCTGACCCCAGTTGTTTACGATTCAAAATTCAATGCACGATTCAAGACCTGACCCCAGTTGTTTAACTAAGTATTTCAAAGCATATTCAAGCGAAACTATTTTAAAGAAGATCGTCTATTTAATCTGTTCTGGCTTAACTTTACTGTAATCAATATTTCGGTCTCGCAGCCATTGTTCAACTTTTTTCTTTTGTTGATAAACAGAAGATTTGTTATCAAGTACCTTTTCATCACGATCCAAACAATGAAACAATAAAACCATACCCATGCGATTCACCATTTGAAAATTAGCACCGCGATTTAACAAATCCAGAACTACATCATATCGACCTAAAGCCGCCGCATGCCCTAACAATGTTGTACCTATGTTATCTTTGATTTCAAGGTCTGTTCCGGCTGCAATCAACTGATAATAATTATTCGGGATATTTGTATTCTCTGACTTAACTGTTTCCCAAATTGCTGGGCTGTCATACATCCCGCCTCGCAGATTTGGGTCGCCACCGTATGATAATGCCAGCTGTAAGAAACGGCTGTCTTGATGCCTA
>NZ_JAJOYU010000062.1 GCF_021290985.1 Rheinheimera soli | reverse complement strand
AAGAACCTGCATGTCATTATGTTTGGTAAAAGGCGCACCTTGCTCTTCACAGAAGAACTGCTCGTCTTTGAGTGTTTCTAACTCACCCTCGATTTCAACCGATAGGTTAGCCGCTTGGTGCGCCTTGTAACTAAGTTGATTAAACTGCGCGTTAAGCGCTGGCAGGTATCGCGCCTCGGTAATAAACCAACGGCAACGAATGCAGTTTTCAGGGCCATGCGGTACGCTGTCATAGATGCGATTGGCGGCAGCACTTGAATCTCTAATCAACTCACCACCGTTCCAACACCCGCCCAGCGTACTGACTTCATCGGATTTTACGGTGTTGCCTCCGACCAAACATAGGCCAGATGAACGCTCCTCCCAGCCGATGGGATTACGGTTAACCAGAGCTGCCTGAATACTGTCTTCTTTGTGATAGACCATTTTGCATTGAATTTGCGCTAGTGAGGCATCTTTGAGGAAGTTGCGCACTGACTGCTTGGCTTTACCCTCAAGCTCCCCCTCGGCTTCACTCATTTTTTCCGCCATCACGGACGGGGTGATTTTGTTGTAGTAGATGGTCATTAGGATACGTGAGTGTCCTGCCAGTAGTTTGGATATGACAGGTAGTGGCAATTGGGTATCCATCGTGTAGCATGTTATCAAGGATACACGCAAACTGTGCAGGGGGTGGTTCGTGGCAACCTTAGCGTTTTCTGGAGTGTCTTCTGGGTAATCCACAACCAGTTTAAGTCGCTCTCCATTATCAAGCGTATTACCTTGCTCAGCGAGCTGGTTTTCCAGTGTTAGCAAGAGTTGATACCAAAGAGGTGCCAGAGCCACTCCCCCATAAGATGGTTTGTATTTGTCATCTCCTTTCGCTGACGCATCCCGAAAGAGAAAGGCGATTTCACCCATGCTCTCTAACTGCTTGTCTGATTTTCTCGCCCCAATGTGCTTGTGAAGCAATGCAGCACAGTCGGTAGGGTTAGCTATTGGGTTGTATTTCTCTTGCCAGTTACGCAGTTTTTCCAGCCAATATAATACTTCCTCATTCTGCCAAGGGATGATGTAGCCGCGTTCTAGTTCATCTTTATTCTGGTCGGCGGTTTTGTTGGTGTTGACATACAAGCCTGTGGAATATTGCCCTGTCATGGTGTCATGGATACGGCGAAAGATGCCTTTACCAAAAGGGCGTTTTTCGCTACCGAGCGCAAAGTCGTGCTTGTCATTGAGCTTCCAATGACCGCTTTCATAACGCCACGTATCCGCTTCGCCACTGTCTAACATGCGCACTTGATAGGTGCGCAGTGGCAGATGCAGCTTCATAAATATAACCATCGCTTTGACAGGTGACCAGATTTGGTGGAGGGTGATTCTTTTACCATCTCTAGTTACTTCTTTAGTGCGCCACACGCAATCGGGGTCAGATTTGTCAATTAGTTCAGGCTCGACGTCGAACCAGTCGCCACTTCCACCTGCTTTGCCTTGCCCTGACTGCTCTTGTGCCCATGCCCAATGCTTGAAATGTCGGTAGTGATAGCTAGGCAGTAACGATTCGCCTTGTGGTAGGTTTTGCTCAATCACCGTCAGTTCCGCTTTATCGGGCAATGGACACAGAATTTGGCGCAGGTCTTGGATGTAACGATACGGAAGTGGGTTACGCACGGTTTCAGTGTGTGATTGTTGCCTCTTAATTTTGCTCAGCGGATTGCGAACCAGTGGTGTTAAGTTGCCACTATCGTCCTCTTCAGATAAATGATGCTCAATGATGTAATCAATGAAGGTGCAAGCTTGATTGATGCCACGTGATACTTCAACGGGGCAGTTAATGGTTTCTCTTATCCTAGATTCTAACTCTTCACTAGAGCAGAGGTGGCCGTCATATCCTTTGAAAAACAAGCCTACATCCTTTGCATAAGGAGCGCACACCAACAGGTAGGACTCAAAAAAACGGCCCAACGCTTTACGCTTGTTGTCAACTCCCACATGTTGAATCGCCATCCACTCAGCGGCTAATTCCTGCCATTGCTCCCACTCAGGGCCAAGGGTGGTGAGCATCCATTTAAACGTTAAGTCCGATGTGCGCCCGTCATTTTTTTTACCTTTCCTTGCCATTATTTACCTCGTAATTTCGGATGCTTGCCTGTGAAATAGCCTTGCGGGTCGATGTTGTCAAAGCCATGTTCGACCAATGATTTCCAATCTAGCGATTTTACTTTGGACTCAGGATTTGCCAGTTGTAGCGTGGCCTTGTTGAGTTCATCGGAGATTTCCTGCTGCCCTTTACCTGTGTAGGGAACTTGAGACTCCAGTGATTTATGGTGCATACAGCGACGAATGACTAATGGGTCAAGACCTGAGCGCTCTAATCGTCTACCATAGTTATGTCGATGTCCGTGAGGATCTAACCCTTCCGCTTTATTCGGTGCTAACCCAATGCGTTTTAGTCCTGCCGCATAGCCTTGATGAAAAGCGTTGAGCGTGTATGGGCTACCGAGGGCGCTGTGATGGAATGAAATGAACGCATACGGGTGATGACAATCAATGCTGGCTCGGTACTTTTGATAGTCTTTCCATAATGACATGAAGACCTTGCCAAACTCCGTGGGGAACCATTGCACTTGGATGTAATTATCACGATGATCTACAACACGATTCTTCCAACCAATCCGCGCTGTACCCTGCATTTTGATCCGTGGTATGCGGGCATACTCTTCTTTAAGATAGGCTGCTCTGGTATGGTTCCCACTTCGACTACGCCAGCCATCAGGTGCTTTACCATCAACTTCGTTGTATACCCGAACCACAGCTTTATCTGGATTGTAAGGGTCTTCAAACACGTCCGTCACCCAAACTAATAATGCTTCACTTTCTCGTAGACCACCGCCATGCATCAGCAGAAGAATAAGCTTATCTCTTAGCACTACCCGTGGGTCTTTTGCGCCACCCATTCCGTCTTTGAAGAATGACTCCCAGTGTTTTTCTGGAAAGGCAATCGCATCGTCTTCCGTCTTGGTGAGTGGAGTGCGCCCCTTCATTGTTCTGGCTTTGCGAATAGTTTTATTGATGCTCTTGTCTTCGATATGCCCAAGAAAATCATTCTGGTTTTTACGAAACCATGCCGCATAATTTAAGCGTTGTTCATGCGGAGTCGCATCCCTCAAGGGATTCATTGGCTCAGTACCTTGCTTTTTAGCAATCCAGTCAGTAAAAGCTGTCAGCCTATGGATGTGTTTATTGACATGCTCTGTCGAGCTTGGCATCCAATATAAGCCAGACGGATCGAGTCCATCTTCACCGACTGTGCCGCTATACAGGCGTTTAGCAAAGGTTTGGAATAAAATTTTGGGGTCGCTGAACAAGTCCTTGTTAGCCTCCATATAGTCTAAAAGCAAAGAAACGACTTGAATGAATTGATTCATAACGGACGCACTGACACCGTTTGCCTCCATGTCAAGAAGGTAATCCGTTACAACACTCAACTCGCCTTGTTCAGTAAGCAACACTGGTAGTTGGCTTTTTATGCCCGTGTTATCTTCGACAACAGTCGCTTTTACTTTTACTGATGACATGTTCTGAATACCCATACACATAATACACACAAAGCACTATATACCCACACTAAAAAATATCAATAAAAAAGGCAGATTTCTCTGCCTTAATACACATTATACATAGTTTAATGTACTATATATAAC
>NZ_JAJOYU010000061.1 GCF_021290985.1 Rheinheimera soli | reverse complement strand
TGCCGGAGCTTTGAGGGCTCCGGCTTGGCTTTTCTCACTCTGGATTAACTTAGAAATCCAGTTTTAAAGTGATGGTCGCAGTGCGTTCTGCACCTAAGTAATAAGCGCCTTCCTGGCCACCCGCTAAATAATCTTCGTCTGTCAGGTTGTTCAGCACTAATGACAAATCTATGCCTTTAAACATGTCCTTTGATGACAAGTCTTTGCTGTAGCCCACATAAAAATCCATCAGGGTTGACGCAGGAATTTCATCTTTATTGCCACCCAAAGCAGCACCAAAGTAGCTGTCTGTGCGCTTGGCAGTTAAACCAGTACGGTATGCATCACCCTGATAACGCAACGACAGGCTGAGCATAGTTTCAGGTGAACCTGCTACTTTGTCGCCTGCAAAAATAGCCGCAGGGTTGATTGCAGGTTGTCCGTCCGGGCCTAACACCACTTCACCGTCTTCATCCAGTACCAGGGCATTAATCGTTTGGCTGTATTCAGCCTTATTGCTGGTGAACGCACTGTAAACACTCCAGCCCTGAGTAAATTCCCAGTTTAAGCTAGCTTCCAGACCACTGGATTCAATACCGCCTACGTTGACATAAGTGCCGTCTAACTCGTTCAGGTAGTCAGGGCCACCGCCGTTAGCGCCAGGCTGCAGGAAGGTAATACGGTTATCAAACTGCACATCGTAATAGGTTAAAGACAGGCTCAGATCGTCGCCAAAATAACGTAAACCTAAGTCGATGTTTTTTGCCGTTTCAGCTTCCAGATCATCAAAATCCTGATCGGTTTCTAAAATAGCGTCGCTGATGGCTTTAAAGTTCTCAGCATAACCACCAAATACTTCGTAGCTTTCGTTTAAACGATAAACAAAACCCAGGCTTGGTAATAGATCGGAATCGCTGTCGAGTTGATCTGTATTGGCAGCGACAATATTGTCTTTGCGGCTGACATCAACAAAAAACTTCTTCACGCCCAAAGTAACTGTTAAGTCGTTCCAGTTGATTTGATCCTGCAGATAAATTTTCTGGGTATCAGTTTCATAGTTACGATCGTAATGCACCCAGTACGGCTGATTGTCGAAATAATGATACTGTTTCGGGTCGATAATATTGTGCCAGTCACGGGTTTCGTTACGGTCTTGCTGTTCTATCCAGGCACCTAAACGCAGTTCATGATTATCCATGCTCCATTTCAACTCAGAAGTCAGGCCATAACGGTCTTTTTCATAGTGAGTGTGACGGTAAGAGGCGACCCGGGTTGCTCCTGTTAAATCAGCATTTGGATCCAGAATAGGCTGACCTGCTGCATTAACATATTGATAAGGCGTTAAAGTTCCGTTGCCTGTGCCACGGCTGACACGATTGCCTGCAGCATCTTCCACATACACCTGATAAGGCGGCATCCAGTCACCGCGGCCAGATTGCATATGCACATAAGGTGTGACGGTCAGGTTCAGGCTGTCGGTTAAGTCGGTATCAATTTTCACGTAGGTGAAACTGTTTTCACGCAACGTAGACCAAACTTCAGCAAAGTTTTGATCGATATCCGGGTTGCCAGTCCAGATATTGGTCAGGCGATCCCAATCCGGATTATCAAAAAACTGCTGCAAAGACACGGTGTTGTAGTTGTCTTCTTCAGTGTCGTCATAAGAAAAACGCGCTGTGATGGTGGTGTTGTCCAGTTCAGTGACAGTTTTTACTTCACCGTGCAGACGGTCAGTAAAACCATTGCTGCCTGAACCTATCCATCTATTGTTAAAGCTGTCGGATAAACTAACATAAGCCGTGGTATTTGCACCTATATTACCAGTATCAAAGCGGGTGTAGTAACGGCGGGCATTGTGATCACCGCCTGTTGCAGCGACAGATAAATTTTGCTCAGCTAAAGGGTTATTTGATACAAAGTTTAAAGTACCACCCAAAGCGTCTAACGAAGCAGATGCAATATCGGAGGTACCTTGACCCACTTCAACATAAGCTGTGTTTTCTGTGTCCAGGTAACGGTTGGCTTTACTGCCACCACCATAAGCTGAACCACCATTAGGTAAACCATCAACGGTAATACCCAGTTGTTGTTCGTTCAGGTTCACGTTAAAACCACGCATTGAAATGGTAGTAGACCAGTCATCACCACCAAAAGCATCACCCTGACCTACGCTGATACCAGGCAGTTGGCTGACTAAATCCAATACGTTGCCTATAGGAGCTTTGGTGTTTTTGATCGCTTCATCTGTACTGTTATTGGCATAGCTAATGCGTTTGCCAGTAATGGCCAGCACTTCTACTTCCTGCTCGTCGGCTGCAGCAATTGCGGCTTCTTCTGCAACTACAGGTGCTGACAAACCTAAGGCTGAACTGATCGCAAGAGCGAGCAAATGTTTGTGATGTAATGCCACGTGAAACTCCATATTGTTGTTTGAATTGAAGAAAACGCGGCCATTCTGAACTGGTCTAATGACAGCAAAGTGAAAGGAAGATGACAAAATGAAGTAATTAAAATGTGATTTTTATGAAAATAATTTTCTGTTGAATCAAAAGAACTGAAAGAAAATAGTGGTATTTGCTGTGAACTCTGGCCTATGCTGAGTTCTGCTTCAGATGGAACCTGGTTCATGAGAACACTGCTGTATTTTGGCTTTTTCTGCATTAGTAGTTGTATTGGTCTGGCGCAGGCGCAGCAACTACAGCTATTGGTGGGTGTAGAAAAGCCTCCTTATATTAAAGTGGCGACTCAAACGGGCTACGAGCTGGAATTACTTAAAGCTGTGGTAAAGCGCATGGGGTTTGACAGCCAGTTTATTCATGTGCCAAACGGCCGTTTATTATCCTTATTCAGCGATGGCCAGGCCGATTTAGTCTCTTTACAGCGCAGCACGCCAGAGGGACTTTATGCCACTCAGCCCTATATCAGTTATCAGAATATTTTGATTGTGCGACAAGACTTATATAAAGAAATCTTAAGCCTGCAAGATCTTGTAGGGCTGAGGGTGATGGCCTTTCAAAATGCCCGCCAGTTTTTGCCACCTGACTATACAGAAGCTGTTGCTAAAGCCAGCAGCTATCTGGAAGTGGTAGAGCAAAATAAAATGCCCGCATTGCTGTTAAAAAACCGGGTGGACGTGCTGGTGATGGACAGAAATATCTTCTGGCATTATTACCGCCAAACCGCACCTGACGACAGCAGCCTGAAAGTTTTGAGTTTTTTCCAACCGAATCACTACCATGTACTAGCCCGTACTCCTGAAGTGGCAGAGCGTTTTAATAAAGCCCTGGCTGAAATCAAACAATCAGAGTTATTTAGCCAATTACAGCTGACCTATTTTGCGGAGTTAAATCAGTAGGAATCTGCAGTTCAAAATTGCTATGCAAAGAAATAACTCTTGCCACTTAAAAAATGCGTTAGTCGTCAGGCCTGATTTATTTCACTGAACTAGGATTTGTAAATTTCAGAAAAATATTGAAATAGAGGTACATGGCCGTTAGTTTTGTATTTGTCATTTGCAAGTCTTGCTTACAGTTCAAGAGCTTCTGTCTTTTTTGATTTTAGTAAGTTAAAGATATTATTGGTTTATTGAAAAATCTAATTAGGAGATAAGGATGATTTCACTCGAAGATTTCGAGGCACAATGGTTAGAGGAAATTGAAGCTGGTGCGCCTTCAACCACGATGAAAGGGCATCGATTTGCTCAAAAAGTATTACGGGATTGGCTTGAATTAGATGCAGATATTGCCGAGATCATATACTGCGATTGTGCTGGTGATGGCGGTATAGATGCGGCTGTGTTCATTCCTCATGAAGTGGAAGAAGGTGTTGAGGGAGATACATGGATGTTGGTCCAAAGTAAATATGGTACTTCATTCAAAGGTACTGGTACTTTGTTTACTGAAGCTGAGAAAGTCTTCGCGACT
>NZ_JAJOYU010000060.1 GCF_021290985.1 Rheinheimera soli | reverse complement strand
TAGCTATTTAGATGCTGTAAAAATATCAAACTATATTCTAAGAGCGTTAGCTGGTTTTCTGAAAAAATTATCAAACATTAGCTTCTGAATGCACCTAAAAAGGTGCATTTTTTTATCAAACTATATTATGAACCTACAAGTCTCACCATTGAAAATATAGTGTCATCACAAAGGCTGCTCATTTGAGTGGCCTTTTCTTTTAGCCGTATGCTAACAAATTTGTTCCACGTTTAATCATCACTTGCCAGTTTGTAAGACTGAACATAAACTGACCAAGTGAGATGTGAAAGCATCCTCCTTTCGGCTCTCGGGGTCGTTTGTCAATGTGTCAGTTTTGAATTGACATTTAATACATAATCTATCTCCGCCCCTACTTTTGAAGTAGTCGGAATAGTCGTATGCAGAGGTTAATATAATGGCGACTTTAGCTGAATATTGCGGCCAAACGGTCAATCTTGATGTTCATACATCAAAAGATTATCAATTTAAAAAACCAACCGTTTCGACACTTGTTGAAATAACTTTTAATAATGAAATTGCTCCACTTTTTAGTCACATCAATGTCTGGGGCAAGTCTTTTAAAGTGAATTTTGAGAATGTCGACGACATTCCAGGTGCGAAAGCAGAGTTCCTCACCACGTTAAATGAATTAAATGAAGCTTTTATTTGTTTATCTTCAAAGAAGTTCATCTTGTCAGTTTTTCAAAGTATTAATACTCATCTAGAACAACTTACTAAAATAATCCGTGATAAGAATGGCTACCCTATACCAACTTATCAATATAAGTCCGTTATGCAGAGTGCGATTGAAGACATGCTGTCTATCCACGGAATGTCGCCTAAATGCAATATAGGTAACGGGACTTTATATAACGGCGAGAGAGTTCTCGTGAACTCTGGTGTAACTTGCATTACGAATTTATCGAGTGGCCTTTTTTCATTTTTCGGATTTTCACCAGACCGTCATTCTGAACGGCAATATTCTATGCTTCGCGAAAAATTATTACGGGGCTATGACGAAGGAACTTGGCTCAACAGAGTCGGAGATAAGCCCCTAGTTCTAGCGTATAAGATAATGATTCTTAGTGCATTTAAAAATTTCCTTACGACTGTTGTCAAATATTTAGCCACCATTGCTGACGATACAACATGCATTAGCCTGAAAGACGCGGCTGAAGAAGATATCGAACATTTACAGCGTGAATTAAACATATTTGTAGAGCAAAAAGAATTAGATCGAGATGCTTTGCTTGGACATTCACTTGTTTGCGAAAATGAATCTTACAAGCAAGTTGTTGAGCTTGGTTTGGGAGACGCAGCGTTGACAGCTTTTTATGAAAGCGAAGCTGGAGATCTGATACTGCAATACCTTTCTCAGTGTATTGGAGCCGATTCTGTAAGTGTCTTCAATCCCTATCAAAGAGCCAGCGAATATGATGATCATGGATATGTAGATGAGGGGTATTGCAGTCACTATCCGCTTCCAGGTAAAAAAGTCAGGGCAGCAATGGTGAAACTTAAATCTCTGATTGAAGGTGGTGAGCCGTTCATTGCTAGCTGTTTTGATAAAGATAATCTGCACATAAATGTATCGGGTTCCAGTGATTTTAATCAAAATACTGGTGAGTCATACAATGAACGAGAATTTCTCACTATAAACTCTGGAGTTCTAGCCCCTCTAGCAGGAAGTGAAGAGATTATCCGTTTCACTTTTAAAGATTAGAGGTGCGATTTATGTATCCAATTAAATGCACACTAATTTTTAAGCGGATGGTCGCTGTTTCACGTTTTATGTCGGAATTATTGAGAGATGATTGTGTTGAGCGGCAAAGCATCTCAAAGAGGGAGTATTAAGTATGTTGTCTCCCGAAGAACAGAGTATCAAAAGCAAAATGGAAACGTGGCTTAACGCTTTTATTTACCAAAAGAGAGCAAGCGGCCAGAGCGTTTCTAAGGCAGATATTGCGAAGGCACTTGGATGTGCTCAATCAAGTCTAAGCCAGTACACTAATCCTAAACATCCGAAGAAAGCGCCTTGGGAGTTTCAGTGTAAGTTTTGTTGTCTGGTTGGACGTACGATAGAACAACTGCATCCAGAGTTACTAAATGTGAGGCTATCAGCTTAAACGAGAAAAGCCACTCTAAGAGTGGCTTTTCCGTCTACTTTGTCGCATGAGACCTAAGAACGTGTTCTTAGGCTACTCCGCCTTTATGTATGTGATCCTAGCGATGATACGGTAGGTTGTCAACTATAGTTTTAATTTCAGGATATCGAATGAAGTACATAACAGAAGATCGGTTGTCGGTTTACATCAAACATCTGAAAGTTAAAAAGGAGACTGCTCTCGCAGCTTATCACTGGAACACTGCTCTTGCTGGAGCCTTGTTCCCCGCAATTCAGTGTCTCGAGGTAACATTAAGAAATGCAATAGTCCAAGCAGTACAATCAAACCCTCCTCTCGCGGCAAAAGGATTGTACAGTACAGGGCCAGACTGGATTTTTTCATTTACCGAGTATATGGGTAAAAAGAAAATCAAGCCTCAAAAAAGGTTTACTAAAAAATGTCGGCCAGGACAAGCTGTTGACGGAAGTGGGTATGTGCTTGGTCAAAATGGGGACAGATTAATTGTAGAGCGATTATGGGAAGAAAGGAAAGTTATTGATGCAGTGCAAAAGCTTACAAAGGCAGGAAAAGCAGTAACTGCTAACAGGGTCATTTCTAGCATGGACTTTGGATTCTGGACCAATTTTTTATCTAAGGAATATGAAGACCATCAATCGAAAATGTTGTTATGGCCAAATTTACTCGGAATCGTGTTTCCAAACGCCCCTCAAGGGATAAGCCGTCAGGATATTGAGAGTGAATTTAACAGGGTAAGGGAACTGCGTAACCGACTTACTCATCACGAAGCCATTTGGAAGTTTTTTTATGACGATCCAGCTACTGGTAAGCCTGATTATAATCGCCCTGTTTATGGATCAAATGCCAGCTGCTCGCTGCTTCTTAAGCATTTTGAAGATTTGTTAAAGTTAATTGGCTGGATGAGTTCTGAAGTACTTGATGATTTTATAAAACATCAAGGTGATGCCAGATTCAGAGCTTTATGTTCCCTCGATGGGCTTAATAGCTTTGTAGACCCAGATAAGGTAACTAATGTGTTAGCTATCAATAAGGGAGGGTGGGGGTTAAAAAAAGCTGTAGAGCACTTAAATAACGGAAAAATATTAAGAATTACCCGTTTGGGCAATAGTGTCGTTACTATTGGCAGAGATTTCAATAGAAGTTTCGATTCTGAAAAATAGCAGTGTTGGTTTTTTGCATAAAAAATACACTGATATACTTAAAAAATTGCAATATATGAATAAAAACGTTTGATTTACATATTACATTTTGATGTGTTACTCCGGTAACGCCACGTCTGATAATTGGTCTATTTTGGTGTTAATACTGGATAGCTCTGCTGCCGCACTCAACTAAAAGAGTTTTTGGTGCAGGCCGACCATTCTCCCCAAAACTTTCTGTAACTATTTATTTAGCTAGGCGGTTGTACTAAGCTATAAAAATCAACACTCTAGATGGTCTGGCTATGGCAGGAAGCTACAAAGGTCTGTCCGACCAGCAAATCCAGAAACGGATTAAAGAAGGCCGCGGGCAAGGCGAAGGCAGAAGCTACAAGCCTTGGATCCAAACCTGGGATATATCTTCACTTGGTCGGTCTCACCGGATCTTTGGCAACCGCAGTCGCCGGTTGCATCACCTGCTTTCTGATTTGGAACTGGCTATTTTTCTGACATTGGACTGGCAGCACTCTGTACTGGATATTCGTGAACAGTTTCCGCTGCGTGTCGAAGATACCACCCGCATTGCTGATGAGCTCGGTATTTGTCATGCCGTCTTTAAAGGTACGCCTCAGGTGTTGAGCTCAGACTTTCTGGTCACGTTTGACCGGCAAACTCAGCCCTTAATGGCGTTTCAGGCTAAATACAGCAGTGATTTATCCAAACCTGAAGTGATT
>NZ_JAJOYU010000006.1 GCF_021290985.1 Rheinheimera soli | reverse complement strand
TGCACTTTGCGGCAAGCTTGAAGCGCAGCGAAAAACTTGTCCGATAACAGCGCCTTGTTACGAGTTAGCAGGATTGACCAATGATGTGAGTACATGATCCTCCCAACGACCATTAATTTTCAGGTACTTCTTTGCCAGACCCTCTTCGGAAAAACCAAGCTTCTTGAGCAAACTGCCGGACCGTTCATTGCAGGGCATATAATTCGCCATAACTCTATTTAGTTCCAGCTCATCGAAAGCGTACTTTATTGCTGCTAGACATAACTTACTCATGGTTCCGGTGCCTTCAAATTCTTTTGATACACCATAACCCATGAAACATGCTCTGAAAGGTCCGTAAACTATGTTCGTCAAAGAACAATGAGCAATCACACTTCCATCATCAAGCCCAATGAAATGGGCTGAACTACCACTACCATCTTGATGTTGCTTTTCGTATTCCGACAACCTCATCTGGATTGACGCCTCACTGTAATAACCACTTTCCCGTACAGGTTCCCAAAGATAAAAATGATGTGCATTGGAACTGTAATAGTCAGCCAATCGGCCCGCATCATCCTTTATGGCCAGACGTATATTCATTGCTTAATCAAACTCGTAACAATTTAATAGAAGGGTTTCTGCCCGCAAGTCGAACATTTTTCCGCCTTCTTTCATGATTTTTACTCATACCAAATTAACGCTGATGTACCTCTATTTCAACAACTTTTTCTGAAATCAGTAAATTTATGCACGACAAAATCTATACAGCCTGTACGCTAGTTGGTGGATTTTTTACTCAAACTGAACCACTGTTTATTTAAACAGTTATTTGGAAGCAAAAAATGGCCTCGCCTTTTTTGGATTATGTCAGGGAGTTTATGGTGTCGCGGCGTTATGCCAAGCGTACCGTCGAAACCTATTTGTATTGGATTCGTTTTTATATTTTATTTCATCATAAGCAGCACCCGAATCAGCTTTCGGATGCAGATGTGGAGAGTTTTTTATCTTATCTTTCCAATCAACGCACTGTGGCTATTAAAACTCAGGCGACTGCTCTGAATGCACTGAGTTTTTTGTACCGGCATATTATTTTGCGGCCACTGTCGCTGAACCTTAATTTTAATAAGGCTCAGGTAGCGCAAAAACTGCCAGTGGTACTAACCCGCATTGAGGTTCAGCAGTTGCTTGTTTTGATTGAGCCTAAATACAAGCTACTGGCTCAACTGATGTATGGCAGTGGTTTGCGTTTAATGGAAGCAGTTAGGCTTAGGGTACAAGATATTGATTTTGATTATTTGTCTGTACTGGTGTGGCAGGGTAAAGGTAATAAAAATCGTCGGGTGACTTTAGCACCAGAGCTTATTCCAGCCCTAAAACTGCAAATAGAACATGTAAAACAGCATTTTCAGACCGATCTGCATAACCCTTCTTATGCAGGAGTCTGGTTGCCTTTTGCGTTGGCACGAAAATATCCAGCTGCGCCAAAAGAGATTGGCTGGCATTATTTATTCCCGTCTAACCTGCTTAGCCTTGATCCGGAATCAAAGTTAATACGTCGGCATCATTTGGATGAAACTACGGTTAGAAGTGCTATAAAAGTAGCTGCTCGATTAGCGAAAATATCAAAAAACGTTACCTGCCATACACTCAGGCACTCTTTTAGAAACTACATCCCTGTAGTTTCCCCTGCGGGCCAGCCTGCGGCTGTTCAAATTCATTCCCGATGAATTTGTGCAACTCACCTCTTAGAGTCAGGCACTGATATTCGTACCGTACAAGAACAGCTTGGCCATAGCGATGTAAAAACCACACAAATTTATACCCACGTTTTAAACCGTGGTGGCAATGCAGTGAAAAGTCCGTTGTCTTTGTTGCTGAATGGGTGAAGGTTCTGATGGTTATGCGTGAATATGAAAAGGGAGGGCATAAAGCCCTCCCCTACGGTATTTTCGACGGGTTGATTACCTTACTATTTCCATCTCCGCCAATAAATTATCGGCGTTATCAACGTATTGCATCATCCACAATACATAGCGGATATCTACATGAATGGCGCGGGTGATCTCCGGGTTGAAGTACCAGTCTTTGGTGATCGACTCATAAGTCGAGTCGAAGTTTAAGCCCACCAGTTCGCCTTTGCCGTTCATGACCGCTGAACCTGAGTTGCCGCCTGTGGTGTCGGCGCTGGATAAGAAGTTAACCGGCACTGAGTTAAAGGCTTTTACTTCGGCTTTTGGGCAGTTGAAAATACCGCAGAACCATGGTTCCTTGGTTTGGGCTGCTAAATCAGCGTAGAAATAGCCGTCAGTTTTACCAGCCTGATAGGCATCCACTAAGTTTTGTGGGGCGTTAAAAGGGTAATCAGCCTGACGTTTGGCAATTAAGCCTTTGACTGAAGTAAAAGGCGTTTTATACACACCGTCTTTGGCCGGGTAACCGTCTACTGAGCCATAGGTAATACGCAAAGTGCTGTTAGCATCAGGGTACACTGGTTTTCCCTGTGCTTTGTTGTAGGCAATAATGGCCTGCATATAAGCTGGGCGTACTTGGGATAACTGACCTTTTAGCTCTTTATCCTGAGTTTCTAAGGCCATATTTTTATCAAAAATAGCCACTGCAATGCGAATAAATGGGTCTGAGCTTGCGGCAAAATCAGCAGGTGTTTTACCCAGCCAGGCTTTGCGGCCTTCAGTGCTGGTTAAACTGCTTTGTGGGTAAAGTGCTGTTAGTTTTTCTGCAACTTGCGCATCTGTCATGCCAGCAGTTAAACCTAAAGCGCTGTCCAATTCGGCTACACGCACAGCATCAGGCTGAGCTAAATATTCGGCTAATTGCTCTGACCAAATGGCGATATCCATAGTCGGGTGGAAGCTTTTTTCCATACGGGCTAAGCGGCCTTCAATCATTTTTAAATCACGTAACTGAAAGCCCATTTCGCGCATCGCGTCTGGTTTTTGGTTTTCCTGCGCTAAGCGATACAACAGCATAGCGGCTTGCAATAAATCGCTGCGCTTGGCGGCTTCAAAGTAATAAGTTTGCTGAGTAAAAGCCTGCTCGGTTTTTATCAGTTGTTTTAATGCATCTATACTTTGCTGGTAGGGTTTGCGTGTTTCATCGGCTTTGATCCAGTCCAGCAGTGCCTGCTCACGTTGAACTTTAATAGCGTGAATATCCGTTACTTTAAAGCCGTCCAATAAGCCCTGCAATTTTTTCATGCGGTTATTGTGACTTTTAACCACAGACGAATACTTCACTTTTAAATCAGCATCTGCTGCACCTAAACGGTCAATCGTGTTGATCATTTGCTGAAAAGTATTTACCTGGGCCGGATATTGCCAGTCGGCCGCAAAAGAGATTTCATCAGCTAAACGATAACGGCTGGTTTGGCCCGGATAACCTGCCAATAAAATACCGTCGCCCTGACGGACACCATTGGCATTCACTTTTAAAAAGTTTTTGCTTTGGTAGGGTACGTTATCCACTGAATAAGGCGCTGGTTTGCCGTCTTTGCCGACATAACCACGGATAAAGGTATAATCGCCGGTATGACGTGGGTACTCAAAGTTGTCGATATCACCACCGTAGTTTCCTACCGCTTCTGATGGTGCATACACCAAACGTACATCCTGCAGCATCAGCTGTTTGATTTGGAAATACTCCATACCGTGGTGAAAGCTCACCACAGAGCAGCGGTAGTTCGCATCACTTTCGCAGTCTTTAATTAATGCTTTACGGTTGGCTTCTATCGCTTCATAACGATCTTTTCCAGACAAGTCTGCTGCCAGTGAACCTGTAATTTGTGCTGTTACATCGGTTACGGCCTCAGTGATATACAAGCGTTCCTGCGGCCCTGCCGGTAATTCTTCAGCCATAGTTTTGGCTAAAAAACCTTTATCAATCAAGTTATTGTCTTTGGTCGAATTATTCTGAATAGCGTTGTAGGCACAGTGGTGATTCGTCACTACCAGGCCTTGTGGCGATACAAAAGAGGCAGAACAGTAACCGAGACTAACAATGGCATTCATAGGGTACTGGCTTAAATCGGCCAGTTGTTTGCCCGGAATATCAATGCCTTTGGCTGTCAGTTCTTTTTGTAATTCAGCCAGTTGATGCGGCTGCCACTGGCCTTCGTCGGCTATGCTGGCAAAGCTGAGGCTAAGTGCCAAAGTGCTGAGCAGGTATACAGATTTCATAAGATCCCTTGGTATTTTTAGTTGTAGTTTTAGTGCGTAAAAATAAAAGCCAAATTATCCATGTAAAGCGCTTTGGTGCAACCTTGTTTAGTTCAGCGTGGGAAATTTAAGCCCAGTTGCAGGATTCTTTTCTCTGATGGATTGAGCAAAAAGCTGCCTCGTGCTAACAATAGCAACATAAAGATAACTATATAGAATTCAGGAATTTAACTATGCAACAATGGAATGAGCGTTTTCCCCGTTTGGCGCAGCTGCATTTTGCGCAGTGGTGTTATTTGCTGGCCACTGTGTTTTTATTTTTATACCTGCTGCTGGGTTTAAATAACACAGTGCTTGCTCAAATTGGCGCTGTATTACTGCTTTTGGCCACAGCCAAAGAGATGTGGCAACGTTTTGCTATTTGGTGGCATAGCTTGCTGGGTAAAGCCTGTATTCTGATTTTTTACGCCATAGTGCTGAATTTCTCTTTTGCTTATGCCGAATCCATTGTCAACGGTGTGATAGGCGTAAGGCCTGATGTAGTGCCCTACAGTGTGAATTTAGCCGCTTTATTACTGGCACCGGCCTGGACTTTAATTGGCAGCATGCTGACTCTGCAGTTTTATTCCATGCTGCACCTGTTGAAAGTGATGCTGCTGTTGATGCTACGGCCTTTAGGCGTGCCCTCTAAACATCTGCTGGATGACGAAGAATTTCCGGTCTGGACTTTAATGGCCCGCATTATTTATTTGCCTGTGGTCACTATGATTTTAATTTTGACTTTATTCAGCTATTTCAGCGGTCATCCTGAACAGTTTCTGAATTGGGGAGAGACAACTCAGCAGCAAAACACTCCAGAATCTTTGCAAAAACAACTGGAAGAAATAAAAAAACGTGAAGCAGAATTGCAGCATCAGCAGCCAAAAGGCCCACACAGCAAAGTCCCGGAGTTTCAGATATTTATCGATGATGGTTATTTAATGGGCAATAGTGGTTTTAAACTGCCCACTATGCTGTGGCTGAACAAACTGGTGGCCTCTTTTAACTACCATGTCGAGAGCTTAAGTGCGTCGAGCTGTAAACTGACCCCACCTGAGCATTTGGTGCATATCAACGACTACGAAGTACTAGTGGTCACGCCTGATGCCACTCAGCCTGTGGGCTATAGCTACAAAGTTCGGGTCTGTGACTCCCCGGCTTTTCCATTTGGTGTAACAGGCAGGGCTTTGGTACCAGCACCTTTAACTGATCAGTAGCCACATCAGAGGTGCATTTGACTATAAAGTGGTAATTTTCACAGTGCCACTTTCGCCTTAAAACATTATCCTACTGATTTATATAGAAATTAAATCTGGCCTTAATCTTGTAACCTTTTTGGCATCACTGAAAAAGGAGAACGACCATGGGTGCTTTAAGGCTGATATTTAATATTTTCTGGTTTGTGATGGGTGGCTTTTTAATGGGGCTGGCCTGGTGGTGTATCGGTTTGCTGTGCTTTTTAAGTATTGTATTTATTCCTTTTGGCCGCGCCTGTTTTGTGATTGGTGAAATGGCGTTCTGGCCTTTTGGCAACGAGCACGTCAACCGTGAACGCTTAAATCGTATTTCCGATATAGGCACTGGTCCGCTGGGTTTTATCGGTAATGTAATTTGGTTTGTCTTTGCCGGTTTCTGGCTGGCCTTGGGTCATTTGTTTCATGCCGTGGCTTGTTTTATTACCATCATCGGCATTCCATTTGGCTTAGCTCACTTAAAACTGGCAACTTTAAGCCTGGCCCCAATAGGCCGCACTGTGGTTAATAAAGCCTATTAAGCTCATTGCGGAGTAAGAGTCATTGATTAGACTCTTGCTCCTGCTTTTGCTCCTTTTGAGCCAACCAAGCTTTTTGCTCTGCACGGTAATAATCCCAGACACAAGGGCAACAGCTGCCACTGCCACAACAATCGCTGCTTTCTGGTGCTACAGGTTCTTCGGTGGGGATACGCAGCCGAATACCGTTAATAGTGGTAAACATAAAAAACTCCGGCAAAAAATGCGGCGGCATTGTAGCATTGTGCTTTCATATTCAGCCACTGATGTACTTTTAAACCAGAGATTTAATGCAGCAACAAAACCCTTCTAAACAACAAAAAATCTGGCAAACGGTATTACAAATTCCGGCTGGAAAAATTGCCAGTTATGGTCAGATTGCTGATTTGGCAGGTTTACCCGGCCGCGCTCGCTTAGTCGGAAAAACGCTGGGGTTAGCACCAGATGAACTGCACCTGCCCTGGTACAGAGTGATGCGTTCTGGCGGTCAGCTGGCTTTTGCTGCAGGTACACCCCAAGCTTTAGCACAACAACAATTACTACTGGCCGAAGGTGTAATAGTACGTAATGGCCGGGTGGCCAAAGATTTCTGGTGGCAACCTGATTTATCCGAGTTGCTGTTTAAACTGCAGTATTAGTGATACATATAACCCAGCATACCAGTAACAAAACCTGCAATGGCCCCCATAGGAGGAGCCCAGTGCTGCTCTAACCTGACCTGTGGCGCTATATCCTGAAACAGCGAATACAATATACCGCCAGCGGCAAACAACATAATCATAGCCACCAGTGCTGGTGATTCTGCCAGCCAGAAATAACCGACCAGCCCTGCAAGCGGGCCAAAACATGCCATAGCTGCAAAACTTGCGACTATGACCCAACCTGAATACGTCGAAAATTGCCTAAGTTCACGATAGGCATTGAAGCCCTCAGGAATATTTTGCAGCGCAATTAAAACGCCCAGTAATAAAGCCTGCGAACCACCAGCCGCAACAGCTGCCCCTAAAGCCAATGATTCTGGTAAAAAATCGGCCAGCATGGCCATCAGTTGACTGGCAGAGGTTTGGTTTTTACTCAGCCAGATATCAAGCAACATAAAAATAGCAGCGCCGCCAATAAACCAGCTGCAGGCCACTACAGGTGAGAGTGCCTTCATGCCTTCGGGAACCAACACTAAAGCAATAGCAGATAACAAGGCGCCGGCACCAAAAGCCATAATGCTGTGCCTGAACTCCTGTTCCAGCCAATCTGACTGAATATGCTCAAACTTGGCCAGCAAAGCCCCTAAAGGCATAGCAAGACCTGCAGCCAAAGTGAGCAGAATTACATTAAGTAGATCCGACATAAGAATAACAACAACCCTGTCCTGATTTGAATCAAAATCAGCCTAGCCGTAAGCGCTTGATCAGTACAGTATTTTCTTGACGCTGATACCAGTCATTGCCAACCAGTTCCAGCTCTTCAATCAGGCAAGTACCAAAATCAACTGAGGCTAATGCCTTGATTTTATGCAGGAACAGCTCAGGATTGGCAGGCTGTTGGCTAAAACGTAACACCGTCATATGAGCGGTTTGGATGGCATAACGCTGGTCAATCGAATGCTGTAAGGTCGATTGTCCAAAGGCAGAGCGCAGCTGTTCTCTTAACTGGTTTAACTGCTGATCGTCAAAAAAGCCCTGCACCAGCACACAAGAAGGCGATGCTGTGATCCCCTGAAAATGCAGACGAAATGGGCCTGTGTTTTTAATCACTTGTTGTACTAATTCCACATAAGCCGCTGTATCTATCTGCGATAAAGTAAAGCCTGAATAACAAGAAATCAGTGACAACACAGTCAGGTGTAAATCTGACGCCGGATAATAATACTGTTGTGGCTCCAGCTGCATCAGCTCTGCGAGACTATGCTGGATTTGCTGTTTTACCTGCTCTGAAGGACGGGCCAACAAAGTGACGCCATAACGGCTGTCATCTTTAGCAGTTAACAGAGGGTCAGTCTCAAACTGATGCTGTTCAAACTTGACTAAAGACTGCTGCCACAAGGCTTGATAGTGCTGTTGCTGTTGCTGCTGCACTTGCTGCTTAGCCATCATCAACTTGTTAAGTAAAAGCTTTGGAGCGCAATAACCAGCGCAGTGGCAGTTGAGACACCAGCATACCCAGTAACATCAGGCCACAGCCTGTCAGCGCCCTGCTACTTAACTCTTCTCCCAACAGCCATACACCACCTATAGCGGCAAAAACGGTTTCTAAACTTAAGATAATGGCAGCGTGAGCCGGATGGGCATGCTTTTGCGCCATCACTTGCAAGGTATAGGCAATACCCACTGACACCACACCTGCATAAAGCACCGACTTCCAGGCCAATAACGCATTGGTGACTGTGGGTGTTTCGATGCTAAAAGCCACCACCATGCTCAAGGCACCACAGACCACAAATTGCAGACAAGCTAATAAAATTGGCGGTACTTTTTTGCTGTAGTGATCAATAGTCAGTAAATGCGCGGCCCAGAAAAATGCACCTATCAGCTGCAATAAATCACCGAAATTCACCGAAAAGTTGTCACCCACACTCAATATATACAAACCAGAGACAGCAATAGCGCAGCCGAGCCAGATATTGCCGCTGATTTTATGCTTAAGAAAAATCCCCAACAGCGGCACCAGCACTATATAAAGCCCGGTAATAAAACCTGCATTAGCGGCTGTAGTGTACAAGAGCCCAACTTGCTGCAGTGATGCAGCTATAAAAAGCAAAACTCCAACCGGCAAACCAGCCCACAACAGCAGCTTCCAGTCCACATCTTGTAATTTACCCTGATGCCGATACCACCAGATCAAAGGCAATAAACTGAAAGCCCCGATAAAAAAACGCAGGCCGTTAAAGGAATAAGGCCCTAAATGGTCCATGCCCAAACGCTGGGCGACAAAACCTAAACCCCAGATCGCAGCGGCCAGTAATAACATCAGATTGGCTTGCATGCTCGACTCCTGAAAAAGCCTATTGAAATTTTGTGTTGTAAAACGCCGGATTAAAGCGTGTCACCATCGCCATCAAAAGCACTGCTATAGCGGCTAATAATAACCAGCTGATGCTAAAGCTTTGGCTAAAGTCACGGATAAAACCAGCAATCAGCGGTGAAAAAGCCGCCAGCGTATACCCTATGCCCTGCACAAAAGCCGTCAGACTGGCTGCTGAAGAAGGCTGATGCTGATGATCCATAGACACAATCAAAGACAGTGGAAACAAACCGCCAATACCTAAACCTAATAACGATGCCCATAGCAAACCCAGCGCAGGTGCAGCTACTAAACCAGCAAAACCTGTCGCCATCAACACCAATAAAACCAACATCACAGGGCGACGATCGGCTTTACGACTGGCCAGCCAAGGGCTGATAAAACCAGACACCACTTCCATACAAAGCAATAAACCCAGTAGCAAACCACTTTTTTGTTCACTCCAGCCCTGCTCCACATAATAAGCAGGTAACCAAGCCAGCACACAGGTAAAAGCACAAGTGACCAGACCAAAAAATAGCGCTAAGGTCCAGGCTCTGCCGTATTTACGAAAGCTCAGAGGCTTTTGTTGCGACTGCACCACAGGCAAGTTTTGAATAGCGTTTTTTTGAGAAAACCACAAAACCAAAGCCACTACAGATAAAACCACCCAACCAGATAAGGCGACTCGCCAGCTTTGTGCCCAATCAGCCCAAAATGCAGCTAAAGACGCAGTTAAAGCAGCACCAGCAATAATGGCGGATATATACCAGCCCATGACTAAAGGTGCTTTGGTGCTGAATTTTTGCTTAATCACCCCTGGCACCACAGCCTGCACCATGGCAATACCTAACCCCGCCACTATGGCACTTAAGGTTAAATCTAAAGCCCCTACAGCCCAATAACGTTGTGCTGTGGCACCAGCTATGGCGATAGATGCCCAAAAAATCACCTGATAAGAGCCAAACCACAGCGCCAGCTGATGCGCAAAAAAGATGCCTAAACCCATCGCCAGTACAGGCAACATGGTCAGCAATGAAGCCTGGGTAAAAGACAGATGCAGTTCAGGTTGCATCAAAGGTAATAAAGGCCCGATAGACGCCATGGAAGGTCGTAAGGTGAGAGCAATCAGCACCAAACTCAGGATCAAAACCCAGGTTTGGGCAGTAAATTTTGTGGTTTCAGTCATGTCTATACCAAGATGATGGAGCGCCAGAGGACGCAGAAAAGTCGCGCACATTAACATAATTCTTACGCTCTGATCGACCCGAAGCAAAAGATCAGAAAACTCTGACTTTATCCTTGCGATCCAAAACAGATCTTTTATACTGTTTTTATATACAGTAATTTGAGATGAAAATCATGAATGCTCTGCTGCAACAGCTACAGAACAGACAATTGATCTGGCAGGCTAGTCAAACCGAAGCGCCTTATGAACATTGCCAAAGCACAGGCTTTAGCGCTTTGGATCAGCTTCTGGGCGGCGGCTGGCCACAGCATAACGTGATTGAATTACAAAGCCATGGCGCTTGTGCTGAACTGCAATTGATCCAAAAAGCACTGGCAGGATCCGGATCTGAACTGCTGCAAATCTGGATCAATCCACCAGCCAATCTCTGTGCGGAATACCTGCTGCAACAAAAGCGGCCTTTGCATCAGGTATTGCAACTGAATGCCCCCCGCACTGCTGATGCACTCTGGGCGGCTGAACTCTGCTTAAAAAGTGGCAGTTGTATGGATGTGTTGCTCTGGCAAAACAACTTAAATTTAACCCAGCTCAAACGTTTGCAGTTAGCAGCAGCACAAGGCCAAAGCCAGTTGTATTTTTTCCGCCCTGCGGTGGCTGAACAACAACTGCTGCCCTGGGCTTTAAGTTTGCAACTGACTCCGGCGACGACTGGCTTACAGATCCGCATTCTGAAACGTAAAGGCGGCTGGCAACAACAGGAATTAGTGTTGCCATGGGCTGAGCTTTATCCGCACTTTATAAAGCCAGAGTTACAACAAAAGCAGTATTCCAAGCCACCTTTATCCCGAGTCAGTTGAGGCTATTTCTCATGTCTGCCCAGATGGAGTTTTGGTTGTATTTATATTTCCCGCAATTGCAGCTGGATAAATTGCTATTACTGCAAAACACAACTGCAGCCCTATCTACTCAGGACAAAAGTCATCATCTTGATTTAACAGCACCTCTGGCGATAGTAGGCGCTGACCATCAGTTGCTGCAACTCAACTCTGCAGCCAGACAAGCAGGTTTAACTTTGGGCATGGGATTGGCGTCCGCAGCCTCTTTATGTCACCAATTGCAGCTGGTCCCCCATCAGGCGGAGCAAGAACAACAACAACTGCAGCAACTGGCTCAGCTTTTGTATCAATACTGCGCCGATATAGCACTGCAAGCGGATTCGGGTTTAGTGCTGAAACTAAGCCCTATGCTGGCTTTGTATGGCGGCGCTATACAGTTCTGGCAGCAGATACAACAAGTGTTGCAGCAAGCCGGTTATCAGTATCATTTTGCCACAGCACAGCAGCCTTTAGTCGCACGTTTATTGGCGCAGCAGCACTGGGATCAGTTTTTACTGCAAAGCGATAAAATTCAGCAGCAACTTAAAGCTTTGCCACTACAACACGCCCAATTGCCAGACAAACTACAGGAACAATTACAGCGGCTTGGGCTTGCACAACTAGGCGATGTACTGAAAATTCCACAGGCCGAACTGGTACGGCGTTTTGGTGTTGAAATGCTGCAGTATTTACAACAACTGACAGGAACAAAACCCGCGTTACTGCTGTTTATTCAGCCCGCAGAACACTTTGAGCAGCAGTTAGAACTACTGTACGAAATGGAGCGCAGCGATCAGTTACTTGGGCCTTTACAGCACTTGTTTGGCTTGCTGCAGCTGTATTTACAACAACGGGATCAACTGGCTTATCAGTTGGAACTTTGCTTACTGCAGCGCCAGGATCAGCAGCAACAGCTGCAATTGCATTCAGCTCAGGGCGAATACCAAAGCAAAGACTGGCTAAAGATCAGCGAATTGCAGCTGGAACGCTTAAAACTGAAAAAGCCTGTTATCCAGCTGAAACTGATTTTAAGGCGCAATGGGCCGCGTTACGCTCAGTACAAAACCCTGTTTGCTGGCCATTTAGGGGCAGGTAAAGCACAGCTGTATTCAGCCCTTCAGCTCTTGTCATTACTGCAGGCACGTTTGGGAAAGGAACAGGTAAAAAGCCCTTGTCTACTCAATGATCTGCTGCCGGAACAGGCCAGTAGCTATGCAGGTGCTTTAGAGCCACAAGCTGCTATTGCCGGTACTTTAGCTGCGGTGCGCCCCGCATTTTTAGTGGATCCACCTTTGGCTTTGGATGCAGAGCAACAACAGCAGTTGCAGCTACACTATGGCCCTGAACGCTTAAGCAGTGGTTGGTGGCAACAACAAAGCCAGCACCGTGATTATTATGTCGGCCAGAATGCGCAGGGCCAGTGGTTATGGCTCTACCGTAATTTGCAGCAGCCAGAGCAGCTATACGTACAGGGGTATTTCAGCTGATGAAAATCCCAGCCTGCAGTAAAAACAACAGCTACTCCGAGCTCTTTTGCCAGAGTCATTTTTCCTTTCTGCAAGGCGCTTCCAGTCCGGCTGAATTGGTGCAACAAGCCGCAGCTTTAGGCTATAAGGCCTTGGCAATTACTGATGAATGCTCGCTGGCAGGCGTAGTACGCGCTCACCATCAGATCAAAGAAAAACAATTGCCACTTAAACTGATTATTGGCTCTTTGCTGGTACTGAACCCGCAATTACGGCTGGTATTGCTCTGTCCGGATAAAACAGCCTATAGCGAGTTATGCCGTATTATCACTCAGGCCAGACGCCGCGCCGAAAAAGGCTCGTACCAGTTGGCCGAATGGGACATTCAGCGTGTGCAGCATTGCCAGATCCTTTGGCTACCCAGTGGCGATGATCAAACCGATCAGTACTGGGGCAACTGGTTACATCAACATCATGCAGAGCGGTTATGGCTTGGAGCCAGCCGCAAATTACAAAGTCAGGATCAGTTTTATCAGCCCTACTGCCAACAGTTGGCAGAGCGACTCCAACTGCCTTGCTGTGCTACAGGTGAAGTGCTGATGCATCAGGCCAGCCGTTTACCTTTGCAACATGCATTAAGTGCCATTCAAGCGGGCTGTGCTGTGCCTGATATGGCGCGGCAGTTATTAAGTAACGCCGAACAAAGCTTAAGGCCTATTAAAAAATTACAGCAGTTATTTCCGGCAGAGCTTTTGGACAATAGCCAAAAACTGGCTGATTTATGCCATTTTTCATTGGATGAACTAAGTTACCAGTACCCGGCTGAACTGGTGCCTGCAGGCAAAACTGCTATGCAACATTTACGGGACTTGGTGAAAGCGGGCGAGAAACAACGTTTCCCTGAAGGTGTACCAGACGATATCCAGCAGACCATCAACAAAGAGCTGGATTTAATAGAACAGCTGAACTACCCCTTCTACTTTTTAACTATTCATGATTTGGTGGTATTTGCACAAAAACAGCAGATTTTGTATCAGGGCCGTGGCTCGGCGGCTAACTCAGTGGTCTGTTATTGCCTGGCTATTACTGCTGTTGATCCACGTCAAATTCAGGTTTTAATCGAACGCTTTATTTCGATAGAACGGGCAGAACCTCCTGATATAGATGTAGATTTTGAACATGAACGCCGTGAAGAAGTGATCCAGTATATTTACCAGAAATACGGCCGTGAACGCGCAGCGCTGGCTGCCACTGTGATTTGCTATCGCTTTAAAAGTGCTTTTCGCGATATCAGCAAAGCTTTGGGTTTTGAGCTGCATCAGGTGGAGTTTTTCTTAAAGAACCTGCATAGGCGGGATAAAAGTCAGCACTGGAGCAGCCAGCTGACTCAATTGGGGCTGGATCCTCAAGCGAAAAAAGCTCAGTTGTTGGTGCAACTGGTGCAGCAGCTGGTTGGCATGCCACGGCATTTATCTCAGCATGTTGGGGGCTTTGTTATTTCAGAAGGGCCTTTGTACGAACTGGTGCCGGTGGAAAATGCAGCCATGGCCGATCGCACCGTGATCCAGTGGGATAAAGATGATCTGGAATCATTAAAGCTATTAAAAGTAGATGTGTTGGCTTTGGGCATGTTGTGCGCCATTCGCAAGGCTTTTGATTTGGTCAGGCGTTACCAGAATACCGATTTAAGCATAGCAGCTATCACCAAAGCAGGTGACGATCCAGAAGTCTATAAAGCTATTCAAAAAGCCGATACGGTAGGTTTATTCCAGATTGAATCTCGCGCTCAAATGTCGATGTTGCCACGGCTTCGCCCCAAGACCTATTACGACTTAGTGATCCAGATAGCCATAGTACGACCTGGCCCTATTCAGGGCGATATGGTGCATCCTTATTTAAAACGCCGCAATGGCGAAGAAGCTGTGTCTTACCCTTCGCCTGCAGTACAAAAAGTGCTGGAACGTACTTTAGGTGTGCCTATTTTTCAGGAGCAGGTGATTAAACTGGCGATGGTGGCAGCAGGTTTTAGCGGTGGTGAAGCCGATCAACTTCGCCGAGCTATGGCCAGTTGGAAAAAAACCGGCGAGCTGATCCAGTTTAAACAAAAACTAATAGACGGCATGTTAAGCAGAGGCTATCAGCTGGATTTTGCCGAACGTATTTACCAGCAAATTTGTGGTTTTGGTGAATATGGTTTTCCTGAATCGCATTCAGCCAGTTTTGCTGTGCTGGCTTATGTCTCAGCTTATTTAAAACATTATTACCCTGTGGCTTTTTATGTCGCTTTGCTAAATAGCCAGCCTATGGGGTTTTATGCACCCAGCCAGCTTATCCAGGATGCCAGGCAACATGATGTGGAGGTGCTGCCTGTTTGTGTTAATCAATCGGATTGGGATCATTTGATGCTGCCAAGCTCTTTAGCAACTAAAACTGCCACTACGAATTCAGGTTTTGCGATCCGCTTAGGGTTGCGACTGGTCAAAGGCTTAAGTCAGCAAGGGGCACAGCTTTTGTTAAAACACAGGCCTGAAGGTGGTTATCAGCAACTTGCTGAAGTAGCGCAATCTGGACTGAGTGATAGCGATTTAACCGCACTTGCCAGTGCCAACGCCTTGCAGCAGTTGTCGGGGCAACGTTATCAGGCGCGTTGGCAACTGTTGGATCAGCAGCATAAATTGCCTTTATTAGCAGCCGAGCCTTATCAAACCCAGTACCAGTTGCCTCTGCCTTCAGAACTGGCTGAAGTGGTGGAAGATTATCAAAGTACAGGCCTGAGCTTACGTACTCATCCGGTGCAGTTATTAAAACAACAAGGAGTACTGGGAAAATTTGCCCAGGCGGCAGAGCTTACTGCACTGAACCATAAGTCGGTGGTGACTGTAATAGGTTTAGTCACAGCGAGGCAAAGCCCTGGCACTGCATCGGGTGTGACTTTTATCACGCTGGAAGATGGCACAGGTTTTAGTAATTTAGTGGTCTGGTCGGCCACAGCCTCGGCTCAGCGTCAGGCCTATTTAAAATCTAAATTATTAAAGGTAAACGGCATTTTGGAGAAAAAAGACGGCGTGATTCATATTATCGCCGGTCGTTTAACCGACCTGACGCCACTACTTGGCTCGCTGAAATCCTACTCCCGAGAGTTCCATTAACACGAAAGAATAAAGACGATGTGGACACCTAAAAGTAATAAAAGAGACAGACCCTACAGAGTAAAAAAAACCGGTATTAAAGATGAAAATATCGACCGGCAAATTCTGGTGCTGCATCAGGCTATTGCGGCCAAATTATTAGCAGAGCCTGCTTTACTGGAGCAGGTGAAAGCCAAACTGGACGAACGTCGTGATAATGGCCAGCTGGGTTATGGTGCCTACTTACATTGGGTATCTGTACTGGAGTTGTATCAGCAGCCAAAACAGTTTTGTGACGGCATCACAGAAGACAGCCCTTATTTGCGTAAGTTACGCCGCCGCACACCTTTTGTCGGGATTTTAACTGAGCAGGAGCGGCAACAGGCCTTGTCACAGCACAGCCTGGGCACTTTGGATCAGGTGCTGACAGGTTTTTAACAGCGACCTAAAAGATAGCCTTGCTATATCAAGCTCTTGCCGAGACAATTAGCCAAAGCTTTTCAACCTGGTGTGTTATGCACGATCACAGCTTGTTGCACAAACTCCGCTCACGCCTGGCTCATCAGCTGGATCCTGTGCTGTATTCAGGCCGTGGCATGTCTCCGCTCAATATAGCCATAGCACTGGTGATACTTGCAGGAATTCTGCTGGCCATTATTCAGACCGAACCCAATATCAGCAAGGGGCATGAACATTGGTTTCGTTACACTGAGCTGGCTTTAGGTTCGCTGTTTTTGCTGGAGTATCTGGCAAGGCTTTGGACTTGCATTGAAAATGATTCGATAAAAAGTCGCTGGCAACATTTCTTTTCCTTTTTTGCCATGGCCGACTTATTGGCGATCCTGGTCGCCTTTTCGCTCTATATGGGGAATGGCGGTGTCATTTTACGTCTGGTGTTATTAATTCGCGTAGTGCGATTAGCACGACTTGGGCGTTTTTCCACTGCGCTGGAATGTATAGTAGTCGCCATCCGCAGCCGCACTTATGAGCTCTTGGTCAGTGGTATTTTTGGTCTGGTTATTTTGCTGTTTGCCGCCACTTGCCTGTATTTAGTCGAAGGGGATATTCAGCCAGAAGCTTTTGGCTCTATCCCCCGGGCAACCTGGTGGGCTGTCGCCACGTTAACCACTGTAGGTTATGGTGATGTCTACCCTATCACTGTACTTGGCCGTGTTTTGGCAGGTATTACTGCAGTCACAGGTATATGTATGATTGCAGTGCCAACAGGCATTCTGGCGTCCGCTTTTAGTGACGCCATTAAAGAAGCCAAAGAAAAACACCGCCGTCTGCCAAAGGTGCTGGATCGCGAAATTTAGCAGCAACGTAAAACAGGGGCAGTAGTGGCCCTTGTGTTCAGATCCGTAACAATGCCTTGCGGCCCAGACTTAACACAGCACTAAATACCATCAAAAATAAGCCAAGCAGTTGCAGTACTGTGTTGCCAGTGCGGTTAACACGGCTGGCTGTTTTATATTCAAAAGTACGGCTGCCGCCCTCTACAGTGCGAGTGTAATACTGGCCCAGATTTTCAAAGCTATGTTCTGTCAGTTGGGCTAAACGTTGATACATCTCCTTCTTCTTTTGCTCCATCTCTTTATCAGTACTGGGAAAGAAAGAATAACTTTGATTCCAGTCGTTAAATACAAAAGCTGATTCGCCAGGTAATACAACACCTTGAGATTGATACTGGTAGAGTTTCTCAGGAAAACATAACGCCTGAAAACCAGCGTAAAAACAGACGGCCCCTAAGGCAAAAACAAAACTTAAACTCAGCACTAACCAACCGGAGTGGCGTTGCTGCTTGCTGTTCTGCTGTTTCAGATAAAACTCGACATCAGCTATGGCGGTCAGTTGCTGTATTTCCTGCGCAGAAAAAGCTGCAATAAATGCAGGTAAGGACAGGTTCAAAGCCGTCAGAAGACGACGGAATACTTCGTTGGATGGCAGGGATTTATCGTTTTCCAATTTGGATAAATAAGACTGCTCAATGCCTATTTGCTCAGCCAGTTGTGGCTGGCTTAACTGCATTGTTGCACGCTTGTCTTTAATATAATCGCCTAAGGTCATAACAGTTCCTTGTGTGTTGAAGTCCTGGTAATGCTCGGGAATTCCCACAGAAATAGGAAGCTGAATATACCGGAATACTAATGAATCTCTGGAATAGCTCAGAATTTACAATGCTTTTTGCGCTACCTGATGTTGTTTGACCAGCTCTAACAGTTTTTTCTGTATCAAGCGCCGCTGCATTTTTTGATCAAGAAAAGTACAGAAAAAAGCCCCTGCCAGCACTGCACAGACAGCTTCTGCGGACCAAAAGAATCCTTGCGCAGATACCTCCAACAGCGGCTGACCAATAAAACCTGACAGCAAGGTAAAACAGAAAACCCAGGCGATCATCAGCAGTATTTCCAGCCTTTTACAAGGCTGTGTTGCTTTGGCTTGCTGAATTAAGGCAAAGGTGTCCACGGACGGCCATGTCTGTGTTTCCGGACATTGTTGATGTAACCACTGGGTGTAACTCATATGACTGCTCCTTCAGGCACTGTTAAACAAATGTTAGAAACATTATGCCTAAAAGTCCAGAACAGAGTGCTATACGTCAGGCTGTTAACCAGTCTGCGAGCTCCAGCAGATCGTCTACCACCACATCAGCCAGCTCTGCATAAATATGGTTATCGCCGTAGCGGTATAAACAGCAATAAGCACCAGCATTACGGGCCGTTTGGATATCAAACAAATAGTCGCCTACATAAAGTATTTGATCAGGGGTAACGCCCAGCTGCTCTGCGATCAACCATAAACCTTCAGGCTGAGGTTTAGCCGGAGCATCGTCGCGGGTCAGCACCAGTTTAATAGGAATATTCAACGCCTGCACACACAACTCTGTGGCCTGCCGCATATTGCGGGTTAAGATTGCCATCGGTATGTTTTGGCGATTCAGTTGCTGCAGCAACAGATCTGCATTGGGCATCCAACTGGCGTTACGCGCACCTTCCAGTTCAAAGTCGATAATAATTTGCTCTGCCTGTTGTTTCTTCAAAGCACAATCTAAGGTGGCTAAATGCTCCAGGATCAGCGTTTGCTCAGGCCAGCCTAAACGGCGACGCAGCTCAGAAAAATCCAGTTTGGAGTCCACCAAAGTGCCATCCAAATCAAACACTACAGCTTTAATTTTTTTATTCAATGCCCATCTCTTTCACTTTGTGTTGTTGGTATCAGGCTACGTGCAAAACTATAACATAGCCCAGTTTGTTCAGGTGCCTGACCAAACTTTTAGCCAGGGATAATGGCTAAAAGCTTCACTAAACCACTGCAGTGCTTTGCCCTGACCTTGTTTTTGCCAGGCCAGATACAACATCGCCTTTTCGCGTGGAATGCTGGTTTTTTTGGCAATTAATAAACCTCTGGCTAATTCGTCCTGAATTAAATGCTTTGGTAAAAAACCTACCCCTAACCCCTGCACCTGAGCGGCAATTTTTGCTTGCATTGAACTGACCTTTAGCGCGCGTCTGGTGGTAAATAAGCCTGAACTTCGTTTGGGTGCATCCAAAGCCGAATCCGACACCACTATGGCCGTTTCCTGCTCTACATCGGCTAAGTCAATCTGTCTGTTGATATTGGCTAGTTCATGTTGCGGCGACAGCGCAAAGACAAACTCTACTTCGCCAATAGGCACCAGTTCGTATTTTCCTTTGGGCATATCGGCCGATACCCCTATCGCAATTTGCGCACGCCCTGTTTCCAAAGCCTCCCAGCCGCCACCTAATACTTCTTCACGCATACTGACTTCGGTCATTTTGCCAAGCGCCATAAATTCATGAATAAGGCTCAGCACGGGCGGATACGGCACTATGCTGTCTTTGGCAATCACAAACTGAGTTTCCCAGCCCGTGTCCACTTGCTTAATTGCATCCTGCAAGCGACTGGCGGCCTGCAATAATTCACGCCCTTGTTGCAGCAGCAACTGGCCAGCTGGTGTCAGCTGTGCTTTTTGTTTGGAACGATCAAACAGCTGTACTTCAAGGTCAGCTTCAAGTTTGGCTATGGTATAGCTTAAAGCTGAGGGCACTTTGTATAGGTGTTCAGCCGCTGCGGCAAAGCTGCCTTTGCGATCGATAGCGTCCAGTGCACGCAAAGCGTCCAACGTCAGAATAGGATGATTAGCCATAGAACCTTTATTTCCATGTTCAAATATTTTGAATTATAAACTCAGTTTATTCCGCTTTTTTAAAAATACAAGCCGTTCTAAAGTACACAAATCGGAACTGACAAGCGGTTTAAAGCAGTCTGACAACCCTAATTAACGGTCAATTTATTTAAAGGTGAATACTATGAACAAAGCAACTTTACAGAAAATTTTTGGTACTAACGCAGGTTTTGGCGCTTTAGCTTTACGAGTTCCAGTAGGTATTATTTTTGCTGCACACGGTGCTCAGAAATTATTTGGCTGGTTTGGTGGCTACGGCCTGGAAGGCACTGGCGGCTGGATGGAAAGCATAGGCCTGGCTCCTGGTGTACTGATGGCGTTTTTAGCAGGTGCAGCTGAGTTTTTTGGTGGTCTGGCATTAGTCTTTGGTGTACTGACCCGCCCTGCCGCAGTGACTTTAATTATCGCCATGTTAGTGGCCATCTTTAAAGTACATTTTGCCAACGGTTTCTTTATGAGCACCAACGGCTACGAATTTGCCTTAGCCCTGTTAGCTGCCAGTGTTTCACTGTTGTTCAGCGGTGCAGGTAAAGCCTCAGTAGATGCCATTGTCGCGAAAAAACTGAACTCATAATTCTAACCAAGTGGCTCTCTCTGCTACAGAGAGAGCCTGCCCAAACTCAGCCCACCGGGCTGTAGCTTCAAGTACGAGGGATATCATGATTGAATTAAGACATTCTGCAGAGCGTGGCTCAGCCAATTTTGGCTGGTTGAAAAGCAAACATAGCTTTTCTTTTGGCCGTTATTACGACCCGGCTCATATGGGGTTTTCGGCTTTAAGAGTTATAAACGATGACCAAGTAGACGCAGCTGCAGGCTTTGATACTCACGGCCATCAGGATATGGAAATCATCAGTTATGTGCTGGAAGGGCAAATTGCTCACAAAGATTCAGCCGGTAATGTGAAAACTTTACCAGCAGGTGAGTTTCAGCTGATGAGTGCAGGTAAAGGCATTTATCACAGCGAATTTAATGCCAGTGATAAAGACAACTTAAAGTTTTTGCAGATTTGGATCCAGCCGAATCAATTTGGTGGTAATCCCGGTTATCAGCAAAAAGATTTCAAAGCTGAACCTGGCTTAACGCTGGTGATATCGCCGGACGGTCGTGACGGTACGCTGCAGATTAAGCAGGATGCCTATTTATCACAACTGTTGTTAAGTGAGCATGATGTCATTGAATTACCTGTGAAAGCCAAACGTAACTTCTACCTGCATTTAATTACAGGCGAATTAGAGCTAAACGGCACAGCGATGCAACCCGGTGATGGCGCAAAAATCAGTAAAGAAACTGAACTGAAAGCTTTAGCCACTCAAGGTCCGGTCAAAGCCTTGTGGTTTGATTTGCCTTAAGACTTAAAAGCAGAGTCGATGACTCTGCTTTTTCTATGGTTTGGAATTAAACAACCACAAAACAGCAGTTTTAAATTCATTCCGCCACGCAGCTTCGTTGTGCTCTGCATCCGCCACCAAATGATACCGGGTCAATTCTGCCGGATGTCTTTTGCTAAGCACAGCCTGATAAACACGTTCAACATCCGGCACCATGGAGTCGCCTTCTTTGCCGCCCATATAAAAATACAAGCGTGCTTCCTTAGCAGCTGAATGATTTTCAAACCATCTGACCTGTTCACCTGTGATCCAATACGAAGGTGAAAAGATCCCTGCTTTACCAAAAACGTCGGGAAACTGCAGGATGGCGTAATGACTGATTAAGCCCCCTAAAGAACTGCCCATAATAGCTGTGTGTTCAACATCAGCCAGAGTTCGATAATGCTGATCAATATAAGGTTTTACTGTGTTGGCAATAAACTCCACATAAGCTTTGCCTTCTGCTTTACCAAACTTAGCATGATCAACAGGGTTCAGCTCAGTCATGCGCTTTTCACCACCGTTGTCTATCCCCACCACTATCAACTCAAGCAAACCTGCAGATGCAAGCTCATTCAGCGTTTCATCCACGCCCCACTCACCGGCATAAGCTGTAGCGTGATCAAACAGGTTCTGGCCATCGTGCATATAAAGCACAGGGTATCTTTTGTCTGAGCTGGCGTAACCCGGAGGCAAATACAAACGCACTTGCCTGCTGCGATCCAAATCCGGCATTACAAAAGCTTCACTCAACACCGTCACTTCCGACGATGCAGTTGACGGCTTAGATTGTGGCTCGGATTCAGAACAAGCAACCAAGATCAACACCAAGGGTAAACTAAAGATAAACTGGCGCATTGCAACAGATCCTTAAGTAATCACAGTAAGAAAAGGCTCAAGCCTAGCCAGCTTTTTTTTAAACAACAAACAAAAATTTGTTACAGAATGCGGCTTACAGTCACAACTTGAATTGTGCAAAACAGGCAGCTAAAGTGGCAGCTTCCCAATCCTGTCCCTGAACGGCCATTGCATGTTTTTATCGTCTTACCGTTATTTTTATATGGCCGCTTTAGCCGCTGCTATGATGGGCACCATTGGTTTAATAGCGCGCTACAGCGCTGTCGATCCAGCCAGCCTGACCTTTTATCGCTTAGGTTTAGGCGCAGTGATCCTAGCTTTGTATTTAGCTGTTACAGGACAACTACGCTTATTAGCAGGAAAACCTCCGGTGTTGGTACTGGTGAATGGCATTTTGCTGGCCAGTTTTATTTTGTGTTTTTTATCTGCAATCCAGACAATCTCTTTAACTCTGGCTATTTTGCTGGTGTATCTGGCTCCGGCATTGTCAGCCATTCTTGCGCATTTCCTGTTTGCAGAACGCTTAACCAGTCGCACTTTGTTCTTGATCATGCTGGCTTTTTTTGGCTTTTTTATGCTGCAGGAATTTCAGTTCGACAGCCGCGTTGAGCAACAACAAGGTCTTTGGTATGCACTGGCATCCTTGATCACCTACACCGCCTTTATTTTACTCAATAAAAAAGTGCCTGATGCTGTGCCTTTGTATCACAAAAGTTTTTATCAGTTGCTGGTTGGCTCACTGTGCGTTTTACCTTTGGTCGCGAACCAGCCCTGGCCTGAAGCGGATCAATGGCTGTGGCTGGTGATTGCTGGATTATTTCCTGGATTCTTAGCCTTGGTGTTTGCCCTGCAAGCCATTCAACATTTACCGACCAGAGTGTTTGGAACTCTGGCTTATCTGGAACCCGTGGTGGTGATTATCGCTGCATGGCTGCTGTTTGCTGAGCCTATGTCTGTTTTGCAATGGCTTGGCGCGATGCTGATTTTAGCTTCTGGTGTAGCTCAGTCCTGGTTGAGTCAAAGCCCTAAGCAAAGCTGATTAAATCAATCTAAGGAGCTACGTCCAGCGACACTCTGTTGCGTAAAATCACTTCTTCGCCCGGACTAAACAGGTTGGTATTGTGCAGGTACAACTCCAGCCTCATGCCTGGTGTGATACGTAAAGGCCGCTCCAGCACATAACGTTTGGTACAAGGCAAGCTAAGCAGCAGTTCGTCCTGAAGCCTAAGTTCTAACTGGCAATGGATGCCGTCAGGCAACACGCCAGTCATGCTGTAGGCAATAAAATCTGTCTGCTTTTCAGGCCATTGGGGTTGATGAGGCAAGCGGCTGCGCTGGCCGGCGATCAACAGTTTTTCTGTAGTCCAGGTGATATCCAGAGGGGCAGACAACACCACCAGAGGCATACTCAATAACAAAGCACCAAAAAGCTTCATCTGTTGATCACCTTAGTCAACCACCTTTTTAGCCACCCTGCTGGATCAACCCAAACTGAAATTCAGCTTGTTTCAAATCACGCTGTATCTGGCCTTGCATTTGATTCAGCTCACGCAACTGTTGCTGCAGATTACGGTTTTCATCCAGCAGTTTTTGTTTCTGCTGCTTGTCTTTTAGCACACTCAACTCTTTACTGTTGTCGTCGATGCGTTGTTCCAATTGATCGATAGTGCCGGCATTTCGCTGCAAAGTTTTTTGTAAATTCAACAAGGCTGATTCAGCCTGATACCATTTACGGCCACGGTCATAACCTAAACGAAACTGCGGCTCTAAAGCACCGCTACAAACTTTGTTATAAGCACCACCACTTTGACCTAGTTCTCTGCCTGCATCGTAAGTACAGTACAACATAACTCCTTCAGCGTGGCCTTGCTCATAGGCTTTAAAATCAGAACCTACGCCATGTTCAGCACATTCTTTTTGGTAGCTGCGAAATTTAGTGCTGGCAACCCCTTGCTGACCATCGGTTTTGCCAATAGCAAACCAGTCTCCAATCTGACATTCCTGTGGACTGATGCTGCTACAGCCTGTAAGCACTAGTGCAGTTATCAGTAAAACACCTTGTTTCATGTCACTTATCCCTTTGTATTCTCTATAAACTTCAGACCTCTACTTATAGCGGATTAGTTCAGCAAATACATCTTTTTTGCCTTAGACTAAACGCAGTTTTGCAGAAATCCCGTGGTGTAATGAATTATCTGGCCCATCTGCTGTTAGCACAACCCAACACTGATTCCCGTATTGGTAATTTATTGGGTGACTTTTACCATGGCACCAGGCTGGAGTTATTAAGCCCAGCAGTGGCCGCCGGTTTATACAATCACAGAGCTGTGGACTGGTTTACCGATCAACATCCACAAGTTCGCGCAGCTCGTTTGTTGTTTAGCCCAGAAGTACGGCGTTTTTCCCCTATAGCTTTGGATATGTTGTTTGATTTTTGCCTGATTAAGCACTGGAAACATTTTTTTGCTTCAGACTTTAATAGCTATAAAGCTCAGTTGTATCGCCAGTTGCAAAACGACTTGCCGCAGATGCCGGACTCCATGGCCCGAACCTTTAAAGCGGTAACTGAACAAGACTGGTTTGGTCGCTACGCACAACTTGAAGGTATTCAACAGGCGTTACGCCGCATGGCCTTACATGGCCGATTTACTGCCCGTTATGCCTCTATTGCAGATGAATTGCCAGAGCTTCAGGCAGAAACAGAAGCAGTGTTCCTTGAATTTTTCCCGCAGTTACAAAGCTTTATTCAACAAGCAGCCATAGAACAGCAGCCGCTTTTGGCCTTTGAGCGTTACAGCAAAGCCACAGGCAAAGACCAGAGTAATACCGCCTGATCAGACCTCAGCTCAACAGCTGTAATGGACGCCTTTTTAATAAAAAAATTGTCTGCATTGGTATTCAGTAACAGCGCCAGCATAGCTGAAATATCAGGTTCATGGCCGACACAGCAGACAGATTCAACCCCTTGTTTGATCAACTCAGTTAAGGCGTTGTGCTGTACTTCTGCCAGAGTATCAATAATCAGCCAGGCTTGTTTTTGCGGTTCGGGCCAATCGGCATGCTGATGCAGTAGCAGCGCTGTTTGCTCGGCTCTATTAAAAGGACTGGTCAGCAGCAGTTGTGGTTTTAACTGCTGTTTTTTACAAAAATCCGCCAGTTTTTGGCATTGTTTAATGCCTTTATCCACCAAATCACGGCTTGGATCCGGCAGTCCCAAAGCTCTGTCCTGCGCCGTAGCATGACGCACCAAATACAGCAGCATCAGGCCTTACTTCGCTTGAGGTGCAAAATCTGCACTTTCAAAATAAAGTTGTTCTGCATCTTTGCCTTTGGCCTGATAAAGAATTTCATCCACAGCACCTTCCCCTGAAATAGCCCTTACCAATAACTCGCCTTGCGAAAGCGCAATACGATAAAGCCCTTTTGACTCTGCTCCAGCGCCGACTGCTTTATCCAGCAGTTTTTGCTGCACCAGCACTGTTACAGTGCCAAGATCTTTACCACCTCGTTCAAAATGCCCCAGGTAGACTTGTGCGTTAAAGGTTTTTAGTTTGCCCTGCTGTAAATCTTTGAGTGCAAAAGGCTGTGGTTCCAATGTGACTAAGTTTTTTGCTGTTAGCGCCTGCAAGACTTGATCTGGCAGTTCGCCGCTCACCTGAAGCACAATCTGATGGGCATGTTTGCCTGTTGGAAAAGGCAGATGAGAGGCAATCAGCTGATCGTCTACCTGTAATAACACCATGCCATGGATGCCATGACTGGCATGCAGACAAGCCCAAAGCGGTGCGCTGAAACAACACAACATAAGCCAAAGTGCTTTCACAGTGACAGCCTCATTAATTCTGATAGTCCTGAGTCTGCAACTATCCATGATATGGGTCAAGTTCAATACCAGATTGCCATACCAATCAGCTAGAGAATATTGCTATAATCCGGCCACTTGCCGCGCCGGGCTTACCGGATCGGCCTATTAAACTGATGTGGAGAGCGGACCATGCAATTTCCTGATGACGGCAATGGCGATATGCTGCGTGCCTTAATGGACGCCGGAATAGATTTAAGCCAGCCTCTGGCCATTGATTTTTATCTGGTGTTTAAAAACAAAGACTATGCAGAAAAAGCTATGGCCGCTTTAGTAGCGTCAGAGCTGCAAGGTGAAGTAGAACTGCACTTCAACGATCTGGAGCAATGGGAGCTGATTGTTAGTCAGACCATGGTACCAGAGCATGCTGCAGTGACAACACGTGAAGCTGAACTGGATAAATTTGCCAAGAAATTTGGTGGTCACAACGACGGTTGGGGCGTGATGCAACATCAGGACGGCGATGACGATTTTGATGATGAACATGGCGACGACTGTGAGCCTGACTGCGGTCACCAGCATTAATTTTTACTGATACAGATACGAGAGAGAAGCAATGGGCGCTCAATGGAAAGTTAAACATAAAGCCGACGCCTCGGCTGCCAAAGGCCGTATTTTTACTAAATTAGCCAAAGAAATTATGGTTGCAGCCCGTAACGGTGCTGACCCTGATATGAACTCTAAATTACGTGTTGCTGTAGAAGCCGCCAAAAAAGCTTCAATGCCACGTGAGACCTTAGAGCGCGCCATTAAAAAAGGTGCAGGTTTACTGGACGGCCCGGCCAACTATGAAACCGTCGTTTATGAAGGTTTTGCCCCACATCAGGTGCCTGTGATTGTTGAATGTTTAACAGACAACAAAAACCGTTCAGCCCAGAGTATTCGTGTGCTGTTCCGTAAAGGTCAGCTGGGCGGTTCAGGTTCAGTCTCATGGGACTTCAAATACTTAGGCGAAATTGTTGCTCATGCTGTGACACCGGATGCCGATTTAGAAGTAGCAGCCATTGAAGCTGGCGCACAGGATTTTGAAGAAGGCGAAGAAGGCGATAGCGTGTTCCTGACTGAACCTACTGATCTGGATGCAGTCAGCAAAGCCTTACCTGCTTTTGGTTTTAACGTCACCTCAGCCAAGCTGGTGTATCGTCCAAATAACCCTGTGACTTTAGATGACGCAGCCCGCGCTGAAGTGGAAGCCTTTTTGGAAGCCATTGACGCCGACGATGACGTACAACACGTCTACGTGGGTTTAGCAGGTTAATACTGCACACTGAATGCAAAGGCGGCCATGGCCGCCTTTGCTTTTTCTGAAATTCAAAATATCTGATCAACAGGTGTTGTCATGTTAATGATTCAAGTAGCCTCAGCTAATCCGGCCAAAATCAAGGCTGTGGCCTCTGCTTTTGCTGAACTATTTCCTGATGAAACTTTAGAGGTGCAAGGTGTAGCTGTGCCCAGTGGCGTTGCAGCTCAGCCGATGAGCAGCGATGAAACCTTATTGGGGGCCATGAATAGAGTGGCGGCATTAGCAGACTACAAAGCAGATTATCGGGTGGCGATAGAAGCAGGTTTAGATGGGGATTTCACCTTCGCCTGGATGGTGATTGAACATCAGGGCAAAATCGGCAAAGCCCGTTCCGCCAGTTTAATGTTACCCCCTGCGGCTTTGGCACAACTTAAAGCAGGTAAAGAGCTGGGCGATGTGATGGATACTATGTTTGAACAAAACAATATCAAACAAAAAGGCGGTGCTATTGCCCTGCTGACCCATAACAAACTCAGCCGCAGCTCGGTTTACCACCAGGCCTTAATTCTGGCAATGATCCCTTTTTTAAATCCGGATTTGTTCTGACTGGCGCAAAACAAAGAATTAAGGTTGTCATTCATTCACTTCAGACTTAGTGTAGAGAGCCCATCATTTACCTAAGGGAATATTACATGTCTGAATTAAAAGTACTGGCACTCTGCGGCAGCTTAAGAGCCAAATCGACCAATAAAGCTTTGGTAGAGTATGCGATAGCGCATGCCCCTGAAGGCATGCAGATTGAACTGGCCGATTTATCTGATCTGCCTTTTTATAATGCCGACCTTCCAGCTAAACCTGATGCAGTAGAGCGCCTGCTGGCCCAATTTGCTAAAACTGATGCCTTGCTGCTGGCCTGCCCTGAATACAACTACTCTATTGCCCCAGCGCTGAAAAACGCTCTGGATTGGGTTTCCCGTGAACCAAACAATGAATTAATGGCGGGCAAAGTAGCAGCTATTATGGGCTCAGGTGGTGGTATGGGTACGTCTCGTGCTCAGTATCATTTACGTCAGGTGTGTGTATTTTTAGATCTGCATCTGGTGAATAAGCCTGAAGTCTTCTGTAACGCTTTTGCCAATACCTTCGATAGCGACGGCAAACTGACCGATGAGCGTATTCAAAGCCTGATAGTGCAGCAATTGGCTGCCTTACAAGAGTTGGCGTTACGTTTTAAAAAATAAAGACTTAGCAATAACTTACTCTGGTACAAAGCAGATAAAACAAGACTGTTGTGTTCATCTGCTTTCTTTGTCAGAGTATGGATCAGAATAAGAAATTACATGGTTGGAATCAGCCATTCCCAACTTGCCAAGGACTGAGGTAAAGCTTGTTACAGCGCTTAAAAGACAATTTCCATCTGTCGATGATTACTTTGGTTGGCGTAATTGCCAGCTGTACTTTATTGCCTTACGCTTTATACCGTTTGGCAACAGGCAGCTATTTGGTCGGTATAGTCGACATGCTGATGATAGCCGTCAGTACAATTTCTGTCTGGATGGCATGGCGAACCGGCGATACTGAAAAACCGGGCTTTCTGATGGCCGCCGTATTTTGTTTTGGTGCTGTGCTGGTATGCATGAAGCTCGGGCAGGATGTACTGTTCTGGATTTACCCTTTGATGGTGTTCATCTTCTTTTTAGTCGCTCCGATCAAAGCTCTACTCTTACTGTTACTCATGGTCAGCGCTATTGTATCGCTGCATTTTTCCGAGCAATCCAGTATTTTTAATAGTGGTTTTCAGTTGTTGGCTTTTATTACCACTACCTTAATCACCAGTATTTTTGCTTATATTTTTGCCTATCGTACTCACTTGCAACGACAGGAGTTGCGGCATTTAGCCACCACAGATCCACTGACAGGCGCGGCAACCCGCCACTCTTTAACCGACGAACTGACAGCTGCAATTGAGCAATACCAGCAGAAAAGTAGTGTCAGCGGTTTAATGCTGTTGGATTTAGACCATTTTAAGCGTATCAACGATAACTTTGGTCACCAGTCCGGCGATCAAATTCTGAGTCAACTGGTGCCTTTATTAAAACAAATGATCCGCCAACAGGATTCTGTGTTTCGTTACGGCGGAGAAGAATTTGTCTTGCTGATCAAAGAGATCCAATTGGCAGATTTACATCGTTTAGCGGAAAAGATCCGTCATGCGGTTTGGCATCAATTGGCTTTACCTGACGGCTCTGCCCTGACGACCTCTATTGGCATTGCCACAGTGCAACAGGCTACCGACTGGGAAAATTGGTTACAACAAGCCGATGTAGCTTTGTATCAAGCCAAACATCAGGGCCGCAATCAGGTGGTGATCGCCACTGGTCCTGAAGTAGACAAAAGCAATCCGTCTTAGACTTAAGTCGAAGCGCCATTTATCAGCTAATACTTTAAGCTGGTTTTATCTATTCTGTGCAGGTGCCTTTTATGTTGTCCTTTATTATCAGCCGTTTTTTTGCTTTTCAAATTCTGGTGCTGCTGGTTCTGGCTTTAGCCAATTACTTTTCAGCCATTAAACTTGGATTTATTCAGGATGTTGTGTTATTGCCAGCCCTGACTATTTTTCTGGTCTATCAATACTGTAAAAAACAAAATGCGTTTTTAACAACAGAGCAAAGTCAGAAGGTGGTTTACGCTCTGATTTTAAGTGATGCATTGATCCAGGCTGTCCTCACCTTCAGCAGCCCACAAGGTATTATTGCTGCACAGCACTTTACCAATGCAGCTTTAACTTATGCAGCAGTGATGGTGTTCCATAGCCTGATGATTTATTTCGCTGTGGGGTACAGCAAAAGCTTATTTGAAAAACGCCAGGCTGTGAGCTGACTAAAAGCGCCTGTGACCACAGTGCTGGCGCTCACATGGAATGCCATTGTTGTCGCCATCAATCAATACATCAGGGCAATTTTTCAAATAAAACTTAGCCTCATCACAAGACAACATTTCTGAACAATGTTGTTTACCTTCACATTGAAACTGCTCGGCGTGTTGGTTTTGTATAGGTGGCCACACCGGACTATCTAACAAGGCGGTTGCATGCTGTAACTCTTCTGTTTCTACCTGATCCATCCCGGTATGCACAGGAAATTCTGTCTGAGCACTGAATAAATGCACCGACTGATAACCCAACCATATCAGCACAGATAACACCAGTACGACGGAGAATAACTGCTGGAATGGCAAAGTGGAGAGCGCGGGCTTTTTTAGTTCAGGAGCCGGAGCAAAATGCTGGCCTGCTTTGTATGCAGAAACAGCCTTGGTTTTGCCCTCTGAGTCTATTTCAATCTGAAAAAAAATCTGGTCGCCATTTTTTAGCTGATCCGGCTTTTTGCGAAAGCCTGCACTGCTGATGCGAATATCCGGTCCTGCTTTGTCCTGTTGCAAAAAACCAGTACCAAGTGCAGGATCCCAGTCCCTTAACTTTCCCTGATGTAACATCTCAACGTCCTGTTGTTGCTATTTTAAAAACACCCTATTTAACCTAAATCGCTTTTATTTTACAAGCATAAAAAAAGGCCACCTGTTTACCGGCGGCCTTTAAGCAAAGTGAGCTGTTAGTTGCGGATCAGGTAATCAAAAGCACCTAAAGCCGCTGTTGCACCACTGCCCATCGCAATAATAATTTGCTTGAACGGTGTGTTAGTCGCGTCACCTGCAGCAAACACGCCTTTTAATGACGTCTGGCCGTGGCTATCGACAATAATTTCGCCACGCGGCGTTAATTCCACAGCACCACGCAACCACTCGGTATTTGGCACTAAACCAATTTGTACAAAGATACCGGCCAGTTCCACAGTTTTGCTTTCGCCATTGGTACGGTCTGTATACTGCAAGCCAACAACGCGCTGACCATCACCCAGCACTTCTGTAGTTTGTGCCTGGGTGATAATAGTGATGTTGCCCATAGACTGCGCTTTTTTGATCAGCACTGCGTCTGCACGCAATGTGCTGTCAAATTCCAGCACTGTCACATGCTGAACAATACCAGCTAAGTCGATAGCAGCTTCAATACCTGAGTTACCACCACCTATGACTGCAACTTTTTTGCCTTTAAATAAAGGACCATCGCAGTGCGGGCAATAGGCCACGCCTTTACCACGGTATTCTTTTTCACCAGGCACGTTCATCTCTCTCCAACGTGCGCCAGGAGATAGAACTATGCTTTTACTTTTCAGCACAGCGCCGTTTTCAAGCGTGATTTCAAACAAGTCGCTTTTGCCAAGCTTCACAGCTTTTTGACTGTTCATAATGTCCACTTCGTAATGACGAACGTGAGACTCTAAGTTAGCGACCAATTTTGGACCTTCAGTTTCTTTGACAGAAATAAAGTTCTCAATACCTACTGTGTCTGCCACCTGGCCGCCAAAACGCTCGGCAACAATACCAGTGTTTAAGCCTTTACGGGCTGCATAAATAGCAGCTGCAGAACCAGCAGGACCACCACCCACAATCAGCATGTCGAAGTTGTCTTTAGTTTTCAGCGCTTCAGCCTGACGAGCCGCAGCACCGCTGTCGACTTTGTTCAGAATGTTGGTCAGGGTAATAGCGCCCTGAGAGAACTGCTGGCCATTTAAATACACTGTTGGTACAGCCATGATATTGCGTTTGCTGACTTCATCAGGGAACACAGCACCGTCAATCATGGTGGTTTTAATATTTGGATTCACTGCTGCCATTAAATTCAGCGCCTGCACTACTTCAGGACAGGTCTGACAGCTTAAAGACACAAAAACTTCAAAATTAAATTCACCCTGCAGGGCAGCAATTTGCTCCAGTACAGCAGCTTCTTCTTTAATGGTGTGGCCACCTGAATGCAATAAAGCCAGCACCAATGAAGTGAACTCGTGGCCCATAGGCACACCAGCAAAACGAATTTGAGTGTTCTTCGCAGTAGAGCGCACCAGCATAGATGGCTTTAATACTGCCGGGTCTGTCTCATCTTTTAAATGGATCAGCGAACTTAAACTGGCGATATCTTCGGCCAGACTTTTTAACTCGGCTGCTTTATCGCTGCCGTCTAACGCAACTACCAGCTCCACCGGGCTTTTCAGGTTTTGCAAATAGGTTTTTAATTGGTTCTTTAGGTTAGTATCTAACATATTTGGCCCCTTTCTTATAGCCACAGTCACTGCCACCTTCAGGTGGATTGCCACTGCCCTTTTGGACAAAGCTTCGCCGTACCAGTAAATACTGGTGAGCAAAACTCACAAATTTATTTGGAATAGGGGCTGAGAACTCAGCCCCTGTAGTCTAATCAGACTTAGATTTTACCAACCAGGTCTAAAGATGGAGCTAAAGTCGCTTCACCTGGAGTCCATTTAGCTGGACATACTTCACCGTCGTGGTTTGCAACGTATTGTGCAGCCTGAACTTTACGGAACAGTTCTGCAGCGCTACGGCCGATACCTAAGTCGTGAATTTCAGCAACTTTGATTTCGCCTTGTGGGTTGATTACGAAAGTACCACGTAAAGCTAAACCTTCTTCCTCGATCATCACACCGAAGTTACGAGTGATAGTACCAGTAGGGTCGCCGATCATTGGGTAGTTGATTTTCTTGATAGTTTCAGAAGCATCGTGCCACGCTTTGTGAGTGAAATGCGTGTCAGTAGATACTGAGTAAACTTCAACACCGATTTCCTGGAACTTAGGGTAGAAATCAGCCAGATCGCCTAATTCAGTTGGGCAAACGAAAGTGAAGTCAGCTGGGTAAAATACTACTACTGACCATTTGCCTGCCAGATCCTGTTCAGTCACTGGAACAAATTTACCGTGATGGAAGGCAGTCGCTTTAAATGGCTTGATGGTGCTGTTGATAATTGAAGACATTGTCTTACTCCATGTTGGTTGATTACTAAAATGAACTCGCTTCGATGGGACAGAGAATAGCTGCTCCGACCGATTTGAGATAACGAATTAAATCTATAAAGTTAATCTGTTTTAGTGATTGAAAAACTCAGCTTCTTATCTGTTTTTCCACTTTATTCTACAGTGCCACTATGACAACAGCATAAAAGCCCTGTGCTTACTGCATCTGTAGCGCTGTCATTCTTTGTCCGTTCACACCACAAAAAGTGCAAACAATGACTATGCTCAATGGGTTAGCATTAAAGTGGGGGCATAAATTGAAACTTCAAGCAGCTAAAGCCCTGGCTGGCGGTGTTTTTTTATTGCTGGTTCCTACTGCAATTGCAGACAATCCGCCTGTGTACCGTTACCAGCAAGCCAATGGCGTCACGGCCTTTTCCGACAGGGCCCCCAAAAACCAGCCTTATCGACTGGTAAGGTTTGATTGTTTCGCCTGCAAGGTGCAAAGCACAGTAGACTGGCACAATACACCGCTGTTTCTACAGAAGTATCAGCAGGAAATAGCTGCAGCGGCTTTACATCATCAGTTAGACCCAGCCCTGTTACGAGCCATCATTCATGCCGAATCTGCTTTTAATCCCAAAGCTTTATCCAAAAGTGGCGCCGCAGGTTTAATGCAGTTAATGCCCGCTACCGCCACTGAAGTGGGAGTGAAAAATGTCTGGCATCAACAACAGAATATTCAGGGTGGGGCTTCTTATCTGGCTTTTTTACTGAAACGCTATAAAGGCAATATCAAACTGGCCACCGCAGCCTACAACGCAGGGCCAGGTGCTGTGGATAAACATCAGGGAATTCCACCTTATGCTGAAACTCAAACCTATGTAGAGCGGGTTCAGTTACTCTGGTCCCGCTATCAGCAAGCCAGCCAGGCATCCTGAAACATTTAAAGCTAAAGAGTAACAATTTATAAGTCTTTGTTTTTTAATACCTTTAATACCTACCCTTCCTTTGCAATTGCTTAGCACAACAGGCAGACTAACAACACTTTCAAGGAGTTGTTTTAAGGACCTGTTATGAAAAAACTGATTGCTGTCTGTATTCCCACCTTATTGCTCAGTGCCTGTGTGATCCACGTAGGCCATAGTTCTGCAACAGAAAATCTGCAACACGAACAACGCCAGTTGCAGTTAAGCGCTGCAGGTTTGAGCGAGTTAAAAGCTGAAACTGAAGCAGGCGGCTTGAAAATTGTCGGAGTCAAAGGGGCCAGTCAGATTGTAGTGACAGCCGATATTTATTCCAGCGAAGACAGACCTTTTACTTTATCACTGGAAAAACAAGGCTCTGCTGCTGTACTGAAGGCTGTCGGCAGCTCTTGCATCGGTATTTGCACTGGTTCTTCTGCTTATGCTGATCTGGTAGTGACCATGCCAGCTGAACTTGCTTTGGCGCTGGAAGACGGTTCAGGTGATATCAGTATTGAAGGCTTAAGCGCTGATCTGGTGATTGAAGATGGCTCGGGCAATTTAACAGTGCAAGGTGGCCGTCATCTGGTACTGGAAGATGGCTCAGGCAATGTCAGCCTGACTCAGCTCAGCGGCAATCTGACTGTCGAAGATGGCTCAGGTGATTTGTTTATTCAGCAGGTTGCAGGCACTGTACTGGTGGAGGATGGTTCTGGCGATATAGATATTCAGCAAGTCAAAGGCATGGTGACTATCAGTGATGGTTCAGGAGATATCCGGGTGCAACAAGCAGGTGGTTTTACTTTACTCGAGGATGGTTCAGGTGAGCTGAAGATTGATCAGATCAATGGCCCTGTCAGTTTAAATAAAGACTAATCCATACAGGCATCCACACAAGCAGGTCAGAGTTTAACTCTGACCTTTGTCCGCGCCTGTACGCAGTTGCCGTAGCTGTTTATCATGTAAACTTTTCAGCATAAACCAGCCAAGCAAAGCACCTATTAAGGCCCAAAGCATATCGGATTGAGTATCCCAGACATAACCCTGAGTGCCCAAAAAGGCTTCGGCATCTTCACCTGTAGCTAAGGCGACCCACCATTCGATCAGCTCGTAAAAAGCACTGAAGGCTAAACAAAAACAAATACTGAAAAAACATTGCCAGCTTTGACCGAAAATTAAGCCCCTGCGTAAAATAATTTCGCGGCAAATAATCACAGGAATAAAGCCCTGAGCCAAATGCCCGACTTTATCGTAATTGTTCCGCTCACCGCCCGTCCAGTCACGGATCCAGTCAAATAAGGGGACTTCGGCATAAGTGTAATGACCACCGACCATCAAAATCACTGAATGCAGCAAAATTAAGCCATAAAGCAAAGGGGTTAATGGAAAGCGGCTTTTAGTGACCGTCAGCACAATCAGGCCAATCAAGGCAGGTAAAACCTCCAGAAACCAGGTGAACTGGTCTTTTGGTTCTATGCCAGACCAAATCAGTACGACAAAAAATACTGCTAACCACACACTCTGTTTCATCCAACTATGACCCTTCCTTGATTAGTACCTGCTATCAAAGCAATAAAGCGATTAAAACACAAGACCAGCTTGTAGCAGCCTGACTCAACTGCCTGAATAACCTTCTATCCCTTTGACTCACCGCTGGTCACTTTTTATAAAACAAAGACTCTATGCTGCAGCACACTCTGTATTGTGACTAATAGATGGTGCCGGCATGATGGAAAATATAAAACAAAGATGCACAGCTTTTGTCCTGAGTTTTATCAGCCTGAGTTGTATTCTGGCTATGGGGCCCTATCTGATGTTAAAAACAGCTCCGGCTTTGGGCACTTTACTTATCATGCTGCCTTGAACCCTTGTTGTTTTCCCCTTGCTGCGGTAAAACATCTGCGTTTATTTGATTTTGGAAGTCTTATCTTGTCTGATTTTTTAAGTCGTGCTGTTGAGTTATCAAGCCGTATTAGCAGATCCTATCTGCTTGGCCAGCTGATTTTTATCTCAGTGTTTTTTGCCAGCTACCTGCTGATGATGCAACCTTTTCTGAAATTAGTAGAAACCAGTTTAGTTTCACGCTTTGTGATCCGTGGCTTAGTTGACTGCGCCAACTTAGTACTTGTCACTCATTTGCTGTTAAGACCAGTGCTGAAATTCTATTTACTAAGTGTTTCACAGAAACTACTCCCTGCTCTATGGAGCTTTTTGTATATAACAGCTTTGTCGTTGTTTTGTTCGGCCCTTTCAATGCTGACGGCTAAACTGGAACTGTTGAAAACCACTCAAATTGATACGGTCAGTTTTAACCATCAGAACCAACAGCTTTTGATGGAGTTCTCTCAGTTTAATCAGTGGCTACTGGGTGGTTTTAATACCTTTATTATTTTACTGGGCTGGAGCCTGATTTATTTATTCTGGCATGGTCTACAGCAAAAAAAGCAATTGCAACAACAGATGCAACAAGCTCAAATTCAACAACTGACCTACCAGCTCAGTCCCCACTTTTTATTTAATGCATTAAATTCAGTACGAGCCTTAATTTTTGAAAATCAGCATCAGGCCGCACAAACAGTCACGCATTTATCTGAACTGCTGCGTATTCATTTACAAACTCAAATGCGGCCTGTTGCCACTTTGGCAGAAGAATGGCAAACCGCAGAATTTTATTTGCAAATAGAACAGGTAAGGCTGGAGCAACGGCTGGAGACTTGTATTGAATTGGCTGAAGACTGTCTGACACAAAAACTGCCGGGGCTGACGGTATTAACATTGATTGAAAATGCCATTAAGCATGGTATTAGCCCTAATGCCGAACCTGGCTGGCTGAAGGTGAAAGCAGAAAAAACAGGCCGCTCTGTCTGGGTGCTGTCAATCAGCAATAGCTACAAAGCGGTCAGCCCTTTCAAGGGCACTGGCAGCTCGCTGAACAATTTACAACAACGTCTTGTGCTGCAGCTGGGAGATAGCATTCGCTGGCAGCAGACTAAAACAGATCAGCAATTTGAAGTGCGGATGGAGCTGCCTTATGTTTAAAACCTTAGTGGTGGATGATGAACGTTTAGCCAGAGCCGAACTCAAGCGTTTACTGGCTCCTTACCCACAGATCAGTATTGAAGCTGAAGCCTGTACAGCGGAACAGGCTTTGGAGTTGATGCAACAACAGGCTTTTGATTTGGTGTTTTTAGATATTCAGATGCCGGGTTTATCAGGACTACAGCTGGCCCCTCAAATACAAAACCAATCATCACAAAAACACTGCCACTTTGTATTTTGCACTGCCTTTGATCAATACGCGCTGGACGCCTTTGAACTCAATGCGCTGGATTATTTATTAAAACCTGTTGCACCAGAGCGGCTGGAACGCACTATTCAAAAGCTGGAGCAACAGCGGGCCTCAGGTCAACAGCACAGTTATTTGCCTGAACAGCATGGCATTTTGCTGAAGTTTGGTGACATAAGCCGGATCAAACGACTGAATGAAATTCAGCGTTTTGAAAGTATTGGCAACCACACAGCTGTGTACTGCGACGATGGTAAAAGCTTTTTGCACAGCTCCTTATCCAAAGTAGAGGTGCGCTTAAACCCTCAGCAGTTTTTTAAAGTCAGTCGCTCCGACCTAGTGCGTATTGATGCCATCAGGCAAATTGAACCCGGCCTGGCTGCAGGCACTATGATTGTGGTACTGCATGATGGCTCAGCTGTGGAAGTCAGCCGCCGTCAGGTGCAACAGCTAAAACAGTTGTTTAATGCCTGGGGTTAACCGTATTTCAGTGTTATGGGCCGAAAATCACTTTTTCTGAGGCTGAACCAGACCGATCTTATACTCTGAAGCTGTTAAATCACAGACTTGGATCACACAGAGGATTAAAAGATGAACGAAATGATGACGACCTTTAGTAGCGCTTTTGCCGCAGCCTCATTGACACAATGGCTGGTTTTTTTACCCCTGTTTCTGGCTGTCTACTTTTTGCCAGCTTTGCTTGCTTTGGCCTTTAATCGCAAACATTTAAAACTGATTTTAATCGCCAATATACCAGCAGGTTTTTCCATGATTGCCTGGAGCGCGCTGATCGTCTGGGCTGTGACAGGAAAAATGATGGAAAAAAAACAACCTGAAAAAAGCCCTGTTTAATCAGGGCTCTTCATGTATAGGGTACCTAGTGCCTTTACTGCTGCTGGCGATACCATTCGCCTAAAATCAGGCTGGCAGCAACACTCACATTTAACGACTCCACTTTACCAGTACCAGGAATTTGTAAGGCGATATCAGCGGATTTAGCCACAGACTGAGAGACACCAAACATCTCTTCACCAAAAACTATCACGACTTTGGCAGGCAACTGGCTGCTGTACAGCGATACGCCACCATGGCTTGAGGTGGTTACCAGTGTATAGCCTGCCTGTTTACACAGCTGCAATGCCAGCGGCAGGTTGTCACAACTTAAACCTTCGACAAACTCTACGCCACCTTCAGCAGTGCGCGCTGCAGCGCCATGCGCCAGTAAATCCGGGTCTTTCATCACTATGCCACTGATACCAAAATGAGCGCAGCTGCGGGCTATAGCGCCTAAATTGTGTGGATTACCTACACCATCTAATGCCAGCAAACAATCCTGCTTTTTACGGCCGTTTTGGGTTAAATAAGTCGCCAGCGATAGCACTGGCTTACGTTTCACCAATAGTACCACACCACCGTGATGCTGGCTGCCTGCTACTTTTTCAAGCTCGGCTTCAGACACCACATGATAGGCTTTTTTATTAGCCGCTAAATACTTCATCAGATCTGCAAACTTAGGCGCCATTTGCTCGCTTAAATACAAACGCACTAAAGCTTCAGGACGTTGCAAAAAGGCGACACGGCAGGCATTTTCACCATAAATTTTGGCTTCTTCCTGACGATTTTGTTTTAACACTTTGGCAGACACAGCTTTAGGTGCAGTGGTTTTTGCTTCAGCTGTTTTGACCGATGCTGGTTTTGCCTTAGTCCATGGCTTTTGCAGCTCTGAACCTGGTTGAGTTTTTTTATGCTGTGGTGCTGAGGTTTTGCGATTCAAGGGAGATCCTGTACGGGCGCTGTCGCTGATTGGGCAGATTTTAACACTGCATCAGCCAGAACCCCAAGCAACTTATGACTTACCGCGATACACAGAATACTTGCCTTTCTGCTCTGGCGCAGTATGCTGGCGCCTTGTGCCGCTATTGCTGCGAAAAACACTGAAACATTACCGTTAAAAGAGTCTTCTTATGCTGAGTTATCGTCATAGTTATCATGCAGGTAATCACGCTGATGTGATCAAACATCTGGTGCAGATTTGTATCCTGAATTACTTAAAACGCAAAGATAAGCCTTTTTGCTATCACGATACTCATGCAGGTGCTGGTTTATACAGTCTGCATAGCGAACAAGCGCAAAAAACTGCGGAATACCAAACAGGTATAGGCAAACTCTGGACCTATCAGGGCGTAAATGCGGACATCAAAGCTTATGTCGATACCATCAGGCTGGTGAATGACAGCGACGACTTAGCCTTTTATCCGGGTTCACCGAAAATTGCTGATTTATTATGCCGCGCTACAGACACCATTCAGGCCACCGAATTACATCCAAGCGATCATCCTATTCTGGCCAGCCAGTTTCAGCGTCGCCGCCACAGCCGTATTGAAAAGATGGACGCCTGGGCTGGCCTGCGCGCTATGTTACCGCCTTTGTCCAAACGTGGCTTAGTGCTGATTGACCCACCTTATGAGCTAAAAACTGAATATCAGGACCTCATCAAAGGCCTGCAACAAGCTTACCAGCGCTTTCCACAAGGCACTTATGCCATCTGGTATCCGGTGATCGAACGTCAGGCGGTTGAAAGTTTTATTGATGCTATTGTTGATACACAAATTCGTAACCAGCTGCGGATAGAATATTGCCCGCAACCAGATACTGAAGGTTTTGGCATGACAGGCAGCGGCATGCTGGTGATTAACCCGCCTTTTACGCTGAAACAGGATATGGAGAGCTGCTTAAAAGAGCTGGCGCCATTGCTTTCACGAAGCCCACTCGCCCACTGGCAAGTCACTCAACTCGTCGATGAATAAGGAAATACCCTATGCGTAATCTAGTCTTAGCTTTGGCGTTGTTTTGCAGCCCGGTATTTGCTTTTGGTGAATTAGGCCATCAGATGGTCTGTTCCATGGCCTATCAGTTATTAAGCCCGGTCAGCCAGCACAAAGTGCAGCAACTGATGCAATTACACGAACAGAAAGATTTTACCCAAGCTTGTTCCTGGCCGGATCAGGTGCGCTCACTGCCGGAGTATCAGCACACCAAAGTCTGGCATTACGTCAATATCAAACGTTCTGACAGCAAATTGACCATGCAGCACTGCCCCGCTGAAGGTTGTGTGCTATCCGCTATTGAGCAAGAGCGGAAAAAGCTGACGCCATTTGCGCCATCAAAAACCCAGTTAGAAGCTCTGCTTTTTGTAGGACACTTTATAGGCGATTTGCATCAGCCTTTGCATGCGGGTTATGCCGATGATTTAGGTGGCAACAGAACTGCAGTCTATTTTGAAGGTGAACCGTCGAATTTACATGGGGTTTGGGATAGTCGTATTCTGGAAGCCGCCTCTTATCAGGATGATGCGAAGCAACAGGCCTTGTATCAGGCGTTGAAGACGAAACAACAGCAATGGCAAAGCGTCAGTGTGCTGGACTGGGCAAACGAGTCGGTGTTGCTGGTGAAACTGATTTATCAGGGCTACAAGCCAGGCATGTTAATAGACGAAAACTACCAGCAACAGCACCTGCCTCAGTTGGAGCAACGCTTGCAGCAAGCTGCTGTGCGTCTGGCATTAGTGCTGGAACAAAGTTTTAATCCAACGGACGCTGATTAACTTCAGCGGCTGTTAAACTCATCCAGCACAAAGGTCTTAAACTTGCTTAGCTTTAACTGGCTTAGCAAGTTTGCTAAATGCTCCTGATGGGTTAAATAACCAGGTTCAGCCAGATAGGCCTTGTAATACATTTGAGCTGCCGGGCGTAATTCACCTTCTTTTTCATGCCGTAACCCCATTTGAGCATAGACCTGCCCTCTGTCTTCTGCGGTATAAATCAAATGAAAGGCCTGCTGATGCACGCAAGCCGCATAAACTTTATGTATGCTGTGCGGCATCAAATTCAGAGCTTTATTCGCCAGATACATTAAATCAAAGGCAGCATTCATCTTACCAAGACCCGCCATCAGGCTCGCGCCATGACACTGACTGGCGACAGACATCTGCATAGCAGCTAAATGTTGTTTTTGTTTCTCTAAGAAAGCAATAGCGGCTTCTTTGCCATCAGCCTGACAAACTAAGCTGCCCTGCAACCAGATGATATCAGCCGCAAACTGACTGGCTTCTTTGTCGGTGATTAACTGACGAAAACATTGCTGCAACATAGCCTGATACTGGGAAACTCTCTGCTCTGGCATAGGCTGCGCCATTAAAAACAGCAGCAGCTTACACAAAGTTACCGTCAATACACAAAACTGGTAACCACTGCCAGCCTGCCGTCTTTTGCGCTCTATCAGTTCAATGGCTTGTTCTGTTTTATCCGACACCATCATCACCAATTGCACTAACTGAGTAATATGGGTCGACATACCAGCAGCCGGGAATTTAACAGCCACACCAAGAGCTGCGGCGTAGTCTTCGTTTTCCAGCGCCAGATACACTTGCCAAACTTCTTTGCGTTCTTGATAACGCAGTACTTCTTCGGTCACATTCACTAAAAAGCTGTTGCAGGACTGCAAATCAGCTTGTTCGTAATCCAGTATAAACTGCAACCACAAGGCCCAGCCCTGCTGCTTGGCACAGGCTGATTTAATCAATGCAGAAGCTGCGTCATAAACGCCCAGCTCCAGCAGCATCTGCGCTTTTAGTTGCAGCACGGCCACTGGGGTATCAGCACCAGCTTTTTGTTGTAGCTCAGCTATCAATTTAAAAGCATCAACATAACGGCGTTTATGCACCAGAGGCAGGATCTGATCCATAAAAGGTTTTAGGCGCACATGCAGTTTTAACTGCTCATCGATGTGGAATTTATTGCAAGGCCGGTCGAGAAAATCAATCTGATGAAAAGGATAATCGACAGCATGCTTCTGCCGCTCTGTCGCAGTGGATAACACCACCAAGCGGCTTAAGGGACTAACAATGTGTTTGTGCAGCAGCAAATCAATCAGATCGGCGCCAACCAAAGAGGGTTCCGCATCATAATCAAGCAAAATTACATCGTATGGTGCAGTACCTTCAGTGCTCAACAGATCCTGAGCTGTACGGCTGAGCTCTACTTTTTTGATACCAAGGCCGGTCAGTATTTGTTTTAACTGATGACCAGACGCAGGATCAGACTCAACAACTAACACATTGAGATCAAATAACTTACTAAAATCAAATCGGGTAAGACTCAAACCTTTGCCTCGTTTTTTCTCAGATCGATGATCGGCCACTCACACCTCTTTAGTGTAGGCGGAAGATGGCCAGTCGCAAAAGAAAAATTTAGAAAAAACGATACAAAATCCGAGACTTGGCAAATTTTTTAGCCTGGTTTAATCCTGTCCGCGCCAGCGGGCATGACATAAAGTTTCATATTTTTCTTTAGACAATAAAATTCTGGCCAAAACAATTTCTGCAGCGCCATTCACATCAGCCAAACCAATGCGAGCTTCGACATGCAGTTCAGGGTCTATATCCATGGCGATCATATCCACCCAGTCGTCGATGGCGGGCACCAGGTCAACATAAGCTGAAGCCGACGCATGTTGTTGATACAACGCATAATCTTCAACTGATAAGTTCTCTTCTGCTAGCTCTTCAAAAATAGCAAAAGCGTGATCACACAGCTCATCTAAAGACCAGAGTTCCAGTTCTGCACCAGACATTTTTCTCTCCACACAGATAAAATAAAGACCGCAGTATACCAACAGCCATCCTCAACTGCCCAGCAACTCAGGGGCAAAAGGCTAATAATTGCTGGCATCCGCTGCATCGGATCGGTAGCATAGCGCCACTTTTTCTTCTGCCGGAACCACCTATCATGAAGCAAAGCTTAGGTTTAATAAGTCTGTTAGTGGCTGACTACGACGAAGCGATAGCGTTTTACACGCAAAAACTGGGTTTTGAGTTAGTAGAAGACAGCCCACAAGGTGAAAAAAGGTGGGTAGTGGTACGACCCAAAGGTGCTGTAGAGACCGCAATTTTACTGGCCAAAGCCAGTAATGAGCAGCAAAAACAACAGATTGGCAATCAGTGTGGTGGCCGGGTTTTTCTGTTTTTAAATACCGACGATTTCTGGCGCGACCACAGCATGATGCAACAGCAAGGTGTGAAGTTTCTCGAAACGCCACGCGAAGAAGCTTATGGTACTGTGGCCGTGTTTGAAGATTTGTACGGTACCCGCTGGGATTTGTTGCAACTGAATTAATTGAATTTTTATTAGGGAATTGTTATGTACCGCTGCCCGCTTTGCCAACAGAGCCTGACTCAACACCACAACAGCTTTGCCTGTGTTCAGGGCCATAGCTTTGATCTGGCCAAAGAAGGTTATTTGCATTTACTGCCGGTGCAGCAAAAAAATTCCAAAGTGCCGGGCGATTCTGCATTGATGATGCAATGCCGCCGTGATTTCTTAAATGCCGGTTATTACCAGTTGCTGTCCGATGCGGTGAACCAAAGCTTCGCTTCTGTATTGCCACAACAGTCTGTAGTGCTGGATTTAGGTTGTGGTGAAGGCTATTACAGTCACAGACTGCTTCAGGCCCTGGCAGACAAAGAAGCCACTCTGTACGGTTTGGATATCGCCAAAACCGCCATTAAAAAAGCCGCCAAAACTTATCCTGCCATTCACTTTTGCGTCGCCAGCGCTTGGCATCTGCCTTTTGCCGATCAAAGTTTTGATGCAGCACTTAAACTCTGTGCTCCTTGTGAGCCGGAAGAGCTGGCCAGGGTATTAAAAACTGACGGCATGCTACTGACGGTCACGCCAGCGCCGAAACATTTAGTAGAGATCAAACAACAGGTGTACAACTCTGTACGCTTGCATAGCGATCAGATTGAAGTAATTCCGGGTTTTGTGCACCAACAGCGTCAGGAATTAACACATCAACTGACCGATTTACCCGCGCAAATGGTACTTAATCTGTTGGAGATGACGCCTCTAGCCTGGAAGTTTAACAGCGAACAAAAGCAACAATTTGCTCAAAGCTCACCTCAAATCAGTCTGAACTTTTATTTAGACTTGTATCGAAAAAATCGTTGAGACAAAGGGTCAACAGACTGGCAAACCCCTTGCATTAACCTCTACGGATCCATTGGAGGGCAATAGCTCAGGTGTTGGTTGTACATGCAGTTTTTTTTCGAACATCATAAAAATAATCTCAAACCTTATATGAGTGGCGTTATACAGTACGAACAAAAATTAACTGAACTGGATAGTTGGTGGAGTAAGGTTAGTTTAATAGGTAAAATCAATAGCTTACGTCTTGGTTCTACCATACTCGACAATATGGACCAAACCAAAAAACGCTTCACTGAATTACAACAAATCCTGATCGACAACTTACTGCTGGAACAAACCAAAAAAACCTTACTGTCAGACAAAGCCTGCTGCCAGATTGCCATTGATGTGCTGATCCGCAACTTGTTTGAACGTACAGCAGATATAGGTTTTTTAGCCACAGACTCGCAAATTCGCGGCTTTTTAGCTGCTCCTGCAGCTGGGTCAACCGATGCGATGCAGCAGCATTTAGCCAGTTATGTCAGCTACTATTCAGTGTATCAGGATGTGGTTCTGCTGGGTCCTGACGGACAGATCCTGCTAAGGCTGGATCAGTCGTACACTCAGAACTACAGCCGTGATCCCTTAGTGCAACACTGCTTGCAGCAGCCCCGGAATTTTAGTGAAACCCTCAGGTATTCAGACCTGCAGCCCAACCAAAAACAAAGTTTGATTTATGCTCAGGCTGTTGTATCAGACCAGGGCGAAGCGCTTGGCGTACTTTGCCTTTGCTTTAAGTTTGAAGATGAAATAACCAATATTTTCAAAAACTTAATTCCAGAACATAGTCAAAGTATTTTATTGCTGCAGGCTGATGATGGTTGCACCGTATTCAGTTCAGATCCTGACTCTTTGCCGCCACAACAGACTTCTGGACGACAACAGCAACTGGGACTCAGAAAGGTAGACAACCGCGATTATTTACTTAGTTTCGCTCAGACTCAAGGCTATCAGGGCTACTTTGGCCCGGCCTGGCAAACTCAGATCTGGACACCATTACAGAGCTTTGCTGCTCAGACCGCATCGACTCAGCAGGTGCTGGATATTGATAATCTGACATTATTCCCTGAACTCTTTCAGATCCATCGTTCCTCCTTGCAGGTCAACGAAGAGCTTAGCCTGATTGTACTGAATGGTGTGATTTCAGCAGCCCGTAACGACGCTGTCGAATTTGTGCCAGTACTGGATGCAATCCGGGGTATAGGCAAAGAAATCCATCAGGTATTTTCCCATTCAGTGGAAGAGCTGGCTCATACAGTGCTGCATAGCCAACTGGAAGAACTGATGATGCTGGCGCGACAGGCATTGGATATCATGGACAGAAATCTGTATGAACGGGCCAACGACTGTCGCTGGTGGGCACACAACAAGAAATTCCAGCTGTTGCTGCAAAATCCTGATGCAAAAAACCAACAGCAGGCCGCTGAAGAGTTAGCTTACATCAATGATTTATATACAGTTTACTCCAACATTTATATCTACGATGCAAAGCAAACTATCTTGTGCAGTGCCAGAGAACACCAGGCAGAGCTAAAGCAAATGCCAGCACAAAGTGGTGCTGCACAGTGCCTGCTATTAAACGCCCCGCATCAGTATGCGGTTAGCGATTTTGTGCCCAGCTTTTTATATCAACAGCAATCCACATACATCTACCATGCTCCAATTTTTACCGATACAACCACAGGAAAAGCTCAAGGCGGTATAGCCTTGGTCTTTGATAGTACGCCACAATTTAGTGCAATGTTGCTGGATATTTTGCCCAAAAATGCACAGGGGGAAATTAAAGCTGACTTTTCCGCCTGTTTTATCGATGAGAAAGGGGCCGTTTTGTCATCCAGTCATACCGAACTCTGGCCTGTAGGACATTGTGTGCCATTGGCTGACGAGTTATTTCGCTCTGCGCAGCTGCACCCTGTCAGTCAGCGAGTCACCCTGAACGATCAGCCGTATTGGCTGGCACTGGCGTATTCTAAAGGCTACCGTGAGTACAAAACTTGCGATGGCTACGACAATCCGCTGTATTGTTGCGTACTGCTGCAGTGTTAACTTAGGCTTGCCATCAAGCCGCCTCATCCATTAAACCGATAGAGGCTATAGAGTTAAAACGTTATCTTTCACCTGCATCCATCTTTATGCTGAGCACAAAAATCAACACAAGATGGATGCAGCGTCACCATGCGAATCACGACTTCAGCTGATGCTCTGACGCAAAGGCTTACCAGCTGCTACAACTTTTGATCTGTCTCTAATCATTTTAAAAATGAATACAACCTCAACTGAACCAATGCCGGACACTATGGTCCATAGCTTTCAGAAATTTGGCTTGTTGTCATTCCGCAGTGAAGATTTCAACACAGAGTCAGCTTTTTGATTTAAGGAGTTCTAGCGCAAGCGGTTTTATTTATCTCCCTGAACCGCTATTTTTTGCCCGGCTTTATAGCCGGGCTTTTTTTATCAGAACAGGACTTCAGTTTTGAATAGTGGTCACTCTGTTCCATAAATTCTGATTTTTGCTGTAAGAAAAATACTCGTCAGGAAACCAGCATTTAGGAATTAACTCCATATTCTTACGTTCTTCAAAATTCGACACCAGCTTGCTCAGAATTTCCAGCAGACGCTCTTCGCTCATTTTTTCCAGCTTTTTCCGTGCCGTTGGGAAATACAGGTTGTTATCGACACCAATAACCACATTGGTGCCTGTATTGCTAAAGGTCATACTGCGGGTGACCACCCGACATATCGGCATATCTGTGGCAGGCGGGTACAAAGAGACAACCAGTGCATATTCGTACCTGTCCAAATCACGTTTGTCTGAGTCTTTTGGAATATAAGTCACGCCATACCCCTGCGGAAACAGGCCGGTAATTTTAATCAGCGCATCAACAGCGGCTTTATGGTAGTAACCTCGCTCTACTCCACTTTGCAGCACCAGCGCCGCTTTGGGTAAAGATTCATAGCTGTGGTTTAACTTAGTCGACAAGACAACTGAGGTATAAATTTGCGGAATTTTCAGCAAGTTACCCACGCCACCTTCGGGTTTAATGGCGTTTTTAAGCAAGGTATAGACAAAATTCAGTTTGTCTTGCTCGTTTTGATTAAACAGCTCCCGCTCTTCTTTTGAATTCCCGACATAACGGTCGCAGGCCAGGCCTTTGGTGACATAACTCAGGGTTTCCTGATAGTTAATTTTCAAAAGCGCTACGCGGTTTTCATCATCTAAAACCCGGAATTCATCCAGATCGCCATCCGAGCCTTTGAGAATAGCCAAAGCATCCGGGTGATAAGTGCCGATATCCTGCAATATGGCCGCCATCAATAACGGCAGTTGCACGTCATCGCGAAAAGGTGAATAGTCGGCTTTATAAGCTGCATCTGCGTTATCCAGCATTTCTTTGGCTGCACGCATCTTGCCCAGAACATAATTATTGCTCAGTTCGTTATCCAGCAGCAGGCGATCGAGTAAACGCAGGCTTAAAATGCCTTTGTACAGATGTTTAAACTTTTGGTTCACTGCCGCAACATATTTGCCGTTACTGGGTGCCAGCAACTGAATAGTGCCCAAAAACTTCGATGACATTTGGATGGTTTCATCAAAATTTTCGCCCTCAGTCAGCTGTAACACCGACAAACAGAGTGCTTTTAAAGCTCTGTATCGCTCTACCCTGCTGTCATCGAGCATACGTACATACAATTTTAGCGCAGACTGAGCTTGAGCCAATTGCTTCTGTTCACTGGAAGACAGCTCTGGCTTTTTTTCAAGTTTGCGGACTTGCAATTGTAATTGCTGAAGTTTTTCATCCTGCTGCTTCGCATGACGAAAATAATCAGTCGCCACCTCATAGACAGAATCATTCAAGGCTGTGGCATCGTGGATTTTGCTCAGGATAGTTTTTACAGTTTTACTATACGAAGACTGACTTATGGTTCCCATCGACATATCGGGCATCTATCCTTTTCAGCGGGCCGTTCAGGTTGTATCAAAATGAGTCAAGAGTATAGCAGTCCTTTGCCTCTGTCTGGTGTCAGTCTGCCAACAAAGGCACTTGCCACTCGACGTCAGGTTCCATTTCCATATCCCATTCTTGCTGCATTTGTGCTGCTATACGCTTCTTTTTCTGCGGTTTAACCGCCAGTAAATTTGACCAGAACCAGGTGGATAAATCCCCCACCAGATTGGTTTCGGCGTTAATCAGTACCACTAAGCCTACACCTTTTTCTTTGGAATAGGCCATTTCGGTGCGATAGCCTCTGACCCAGCCACCGTGATAAAAAACCTCATGACCACCAAAGTTAAAAATGCGTACTCCTAAACCGTAATGTGACGTAGTGACATACTGGCCCCAGGTGCGGCCACCTAAATCATCAGCCACTTTAATTCTTTTATTGCGTACGTCCTGCAACATAGCCGGGCTTAATACGGCAGGGTAATGACCTAGTTGAGCTATCAGCCATTGACTCATGTCCATCACACTGGCATTCACGCCAGCGGCCGGGCTTACCCGGTAATAACTTGGATTGACCTTAGCTTCAGCCCAGCCTCTTTTCACCCGGACATGAGGCATAGCACGGTTTTTAGAGGCTAAAAATGCAGAATACCCCACTGAAGCTGTTGGCATTTTTAGCGGTTTAAACAGTTTTTGCTCCATCAGGCTTTCAAAGCTGCTGCCTGTGGTTTTTTCCATCACAGGACGAATAAGGCTGAACAACACGTTCTGATAGCCATAACATTTGCCTGGCGCACAACGAGGGTTTAAGTAACGAAACTTAGGCAATATCTGAGCTGGAGTCTGGTTGGCTTCAATTAAGTCATCATAGGTATTAGGCACCAAACCCGCACTTTGTGATAACAAATGCTCTACTTTCAAAGCTCCGGTATGGCGCGGACTTTTAAAAGAAAATGCAGGTACATAACGGGTTACAGGATCATCCCACTGAAAACGGCCCTGATGCACCAACAAAGACGACAATTGGCCAGTAAAAGTTTTTGATACAGAGGCCAACCGGAACACTGTGTACGCATCTATATTTGATTTAGTGCCGACATTTCGCACGCCATAGGCACCAACTTTCACTACTTTGTTATCTTTAACGATAGCGTAAGCAGCACCAGGAATATTGTTCTTTTTTAGTGTCTGGCGAAAATGCCAGTCAAAGTTGGTAGCCAGTTTATCAACATCAGCCGCCAGTAACTGGGGGGAAAGGACGAGGAATGCGCCCACCAGTAATTGGATTAATTTCAATGTTTCAGTCCTCAGACAAAGGGGTTGCCTTTGTTTTAGTGCCAGTATTGGCCTGTAATTTATGATAAGTCGTTAACATCGACGGTATCAGCTGTGTAATCAAATGCTCTTTATGACTTTCACTGACCTGATGCAAAAACCAGTCTCCGGCAACATAAGGCAGTAAAGCTGGCCCTACTGTATAACACCAGGCGTCTATCCATAGACCCAAAGATTGCACTCTCACTTTCTCGCGCAGGTATAAACCAGAATCCAGCTCTTCAAAAAAATCCAGCTTCGCCAGTTCTTCAGGCGATACCCCCAACAGTACTTTTCCCTGCTGCAAATGGCCAGGACAATGAGCTAAAGCAGGCACTGGCGTATTGGCATGTTGCTGGCTTAAACCATATCTTTTGTAATCAAGCAGGCTGGCGTCTTGCATCACGTAGTCTTTGCCTGTAATGGCAAAAACAACTTCAGGTAACATCAATAAACCATAAACAAAAACTGCATCACCATCAGGCTTCATACCGCTTTTCCTTCCAGCTGTCTCAAAGTTAAAAACAGACGTAAGTCGAATTCCAATTGATGATACTGGGGTTCCATATGCTGACACAATTGATAAAAGGCTTTGTTGTGATCTTTTTCGCGCAAATGCGCTAATTCGTGCACCACCACCATTTTTAGCAGAGGAAATGGCAATTGTTTAAATAAAGCGGAAATACGGATTTCCTGTTTTGCTTTCAGTTTGCCACCTTGCACTCTGCTGACAAAACTATGCAAGCCTAAGCTGTTGTCCAGATGAATTTTACCGTCAAAACAAACTTTGCTGACAGGTGGGCTGGATTTAACAAAACGTTGCTTTAGCTCCTGAGTAAACTGATACAGGCTTTTATCATTCTGAATATCGTGCGACTGTTGAGGGTAACGAGTGGCCAGTACTTCAGCCAGACGCCCTTGTGCAATCAGCGACTGTACCTGTGTTCGCACTGCTTCGGGATAAGAGGTTAGAAAAGTTAAAACAGGTTCCACTAAGCATCATCCACAACTAAAACGATGCTTAGTGTAAAAAATAAAAGCCCTGCCGTGAACCTTTCTTTTCAGCTGCTGCAGTGTAACGCTTGTTTACCTGAGATTATTGCCAGGATCTGGCCTTGCTGACCGGTTTTAAGCTCTACCCACTGCCCGGCCCGCCATGGCAAATCCTTTTGTAATTCCAGAGCCAGTTGCTGATCAATTTTCACTAATAGCTGATCACAAACTTCGACTTGCCAGTGCTGACCACTAAAACTGAGTTGCCCAACCAGACTATTACTTTGCTCAAGTTGGTGACGGGCTTGCTGATACTGTTGGTACCTTTGCTGGTAAGCCGTTTGCTGCGGCGACACCTCGTTTTTGGCCAGACTATGCAACTGCACCTGATGGTAGCCCGCATCCGACTGCAACACGATTTGGTAATAGGCAGGTTGCCACCAGATTTGTTGTGCTAACCAGATTAAAGCCACAGAAGCCGCCAGGCCCTGCACTGCAGGCCATAAAGATTTCCAGTTTGTTTTGCGGGCTTCAGGCTTGAGCTGTAACAACTGCTGCCTGAGTTGATCGGGCATAGGCTGTTCAGTTTTACTTTGCTGATACAACTGCTGTAGTTTTTCATCCAGCTTATTCATCGTGCTCTCCAAGCTGTTTTGCCAACGCCTGCCGCGCATAACGTAAACGGCTTTTGACGGTCTCTGGTTCTGTCGAAGTGATTTGTGCTATCTGCACTAAGCTGAATCCTTCCAGTTGCAGCAATAAAGTTTCGCGTTGCAATAACGGCAGCCGCTCTAATAAATGCTGTAACTTCAGTTCATTTTGTTGCTGCTCCACTGCTGCAGCAGGGCTGTTGTCTTCTGATGCTAAGTCTTCACTGATTTCATAGACCCAGCGTTTTTGTCTTCTGAATTCATCCAGTAGTAAATTACGGCCTATCGCAAACAACCAGGTTTTAAAACTGCTGTGTCCGGCAAACTGTTGTTTTTGCTGCATCACCTTTAACCAGCTTTGCTGACTCAGATCAGCTGCCAGTGCCAGGTCACTTTGCTTTAGCAAAAAATGATATAAATCATCACCATAAGAATGGATCAACTGGGCAAGGTAAGCTGGATTATCTGTTTGTATATAAGCTTGCATCAGCCGCTGTGGATCAGACTCTGGCAGAGCGCTATGTCGATTTAACCAGGATAACAGCATCCCTTACTCCTCTTTCAGCCAGGCCAGCACCACAGCAGTGCTGGCTTTGAGTTTTATGCTTTATCCAGACTAAAATCCAGCTGCACCTGTAAATGACGTTGTACCACAGCTTTGCCATCGATCAACTGAGGTTGGTACTTCCAGGAACGTAAGGCTTTCACAGCCTCCCGGTCAAAAATACGTTTGGGTTCAGCATCCAACACTTCAACATCAATCACAGCGCCAGTGGTATCAATTGAAAAACTTAACTTTACCCAGCCTTCTATACCATTTTTAGCGGCTTCAACCGGGTATCTGGGATCAATACGCACCATAGCTGTGGCTGTTTTATCCGGCAAGCTAAATTCACCTGCATCAGTTAACTCAAGTCCGGGCAATACAGGGTCCACGGACAACTCAATGAAAGGCCCTGACTCACCTGTGGTTTCAGCTGTCAGGGAATCCGGTCTTGCTACAGGTTTTGGTGGCTCTGGCAAAGTGCGTATGATGATGTTGGCCTGACTGTCTTTTCTCGGTTCATGCAGTTGATGATCGACAGCATCTACAGGTGGTTGTACAGAAACGCTGTCAGCCCCTATTAATTGCTGCATCAAAGCAAACAATAAAAACGTGATCAGTAAAGCCGGTATAGCGGCCGCCATCAATTTTGCTGTATCTGTGCTGGTATCCATAGTATCTATAGTATTCATCTGGCATTCTCCTGTTGTTTTCAGTTAGACGAAACTGCAGGAAAAAAGGGGTTAAACAGTGATGAAAAAAATAGTGGCTCTGGCTGCAATAACAGCGTTGACTGGTTCTGCATTTCAGCTGCACTCAGCGCCCGCTGAAATTTATCTGGTGCGGCATGCCGAAAAAGTGAAATCTGCGGATAAAGACCCCCACTTAAGTGCTTGTGGTCTGGCACAAGCGCAGGCTATGGCGACACTGATCCCTGCAGCTTTGACACGCATTTACCACAGTGGTTATCAACGAACCCAACAAACAGCAGAACAAATACTGACGACTCAGCCAACAGCCTCACTCAACACTTATGACGCCAGGGATTTAGCAGCTCTTGCCAAGGACATTCACCAGCAAAACAGCCCGCTACTGGTGGTAGGACACAGCAATACCACTCCAGAACTCATCCATCTGCTTAGCCAGTTAACAGCACCAAAGATGAGTGAACAGGATTACGGCATGGTTTATCAGTTAAAACAATCAGCACAAGGCTATCAGTTGGTTAGTTTTGCCATTTCACAGCCGGACATTTGCCCTACAGCTGCTATTTAATCAAGCTCTTGGATCAAGCACTTAGCTACAGCGCCTCCCGGCAAAAATAATCCCCTATGCTAGACTGAAACTAATAAAAACTTTCCTTTCTTTGGCAAGCTACAGTCTGGTTCAGGGGTCTTATGGCGTTTTATCAGAAGTTGTTAGAGCTGTTCCAGTCCATCCATAACTCAGAGCGTTTTCTGGATGTGTTTCCTGAATTGGAAGCACAAATACTTCAGCTTTTTGCGGCTGAACGTATCACTATTTATCAGCGCAGTTATCACAGTCAGGATATTTATTCACGCTTTAAAACCGGCTCAGAACTGACGGAAATACGGGTGCCTATAGGCCCACAATCTATCGCAGGTTTTGTCGCTTTAAGTAAAAAATCAGTACTGATCAAAGACGCTTACGATGAGCAGGAACTACAAAGCATCCACCCTAAACTGAACTTTGCCCGGCAGTTTGATCAGAAATCGGGCTTTCGTACCCGCTCAGTTTTAGCAGTACCCATTACAGAGCAAAACGTGTTGTTGGGCGTGATCCAGCTGATTAACGCTAAAACATCCGCTGCTTTTAGTCAGGACGACTGCGACAAAGCCACTCAGCTGGCACAGTTACTTGGCCAGAAATTCCGTTATGAATTAGGTGCCACCCGTGGGCCTTTCGATTATTTACAGCATCGCAATTTAATTTCTGCCAGTCAGTTACAACAGCTAAATGTACCACCAGCAGATTTTGCTCATCAGGTGAATAAAATCATCACAGAATATAAAGTCAGCAAAGAGCAATTGGGCTTATCGCTGGAGGCTTTTTATCAGGTCAGCTTTATTGGTTTTGAACCGGACAAATATCAGTTGCATGGACTGAACAGCAAACTCAACCGCTCTTACCTGCTGAAAAACCATCTGGTGATCCTGGAAGATCAGGCAGGCAAAGTGGTGATAGTACTGACCAACCCCAACCACGCCGATACCCTGATGGAAGTAGAACGGGCAACAGGCTTACTGAGCTACGATATTCATGTTGCTTTGCCTGACGATATCGACCATTACATTAAAGGCCAACAAGAGGATAACTTAACCGAGTTAGGCGATCTGCTGAATGAAGCCGATGACGATCTGACATTAGAGACTCTGCAGCAGGAAGACGAAGGTATTTCTGAAGAAACCCCAGTGGTGGTTAAGCTGGTGAACCGGGTTTTAATGGACGCTCAGCGCCTGAATGCTTCGGATATTCATATTGAATCCGGTAAAGGCAAAAGCTCCTGCCGGGTGCGGCTGCGGATAGATGGCGAGTGCCGTGAACTGATCCAAATTCCGCCGGCTTTTATGCCGCCCGTGGTGTCGCGGATCAAAATTATGGCAAGGCTGGATATAGCTGAAAAACGTCTGCCACAGGATGGTAAATTCAGCGTCAAACTGGCGAATAAAATTATAGAAGTCCGGGTTGCTACCTTACCTACTGTATTTGGTGAAGGTGTGGTGATGCGGATTTTAGCCAGTGGTGAAGCTTTGCCTTTTGACAAGCTGCAATTGAGTCCACGCAATTACCAGATGATGTCGCAGATGATTAAACACCCACATGGGGTATTGCTGGTCGTCGGCCCTACAGGTTCGGGTAAAACCACTACTTTGCATGCCATCTTAGGCCGGTTAAATACCACAGATAAAAAAATATGGACTGCTGAAGATCCGGTTGAAATCACTCAGCCAGGTTTGCAGCAAGTGCAAATGAATAATAAGTCGGGTTTAACTTTTGCTGTGGCACTGCGGGCTTTTTTGCGCGCCGATCCGGATATTATTTTAATAGGTGAAATGCGCGACAAAGAAACAGCCCATGCCGGTATTGAAGCCTCGCTGACAGGGCATTTAGTGTTATCCACACTGCACACCAATTCGGCCCCCGAAACCATAACCCGTCTGATTGATATTGGTATAGACCCTATCAACTTTGCAGATGCCTGTATCGGTATTCTGGCGCAGCGACTGGTCCGTACTTTGTGTGGCAAATGCAAAGAAGCTTACCAACCCGATCAGATTGAGCTGGACTACTTACAGAGGCATTATGGTTTAGCCTTTGCCCCCGAGCTGGAACTAAAAAATCCGCTGACACTACACAGGGCAAAAGGCTGCCCTGCATGCGAGCAAACAGGCTACAAAGGCCGGGTCGGTGTGCATGAACTATTGCCTATCACCTCGAAGGTGCGTCAACTGATTTATCACAAAGCCAGCATAGAGCAAATTCAGCAGCAGGCGATAACCGACGGTATGCGCACTTTAGTGCAGGATGGCATTTTAAAGGTTTTGTCTGGGATGACAGATTTTAAACAGTTACAGGCCATTTCGGTGTTTGAAGACTAAAGCCGGTTGCCCGGCTTTCGTCAGAAGCTAAAGATTAAGCTTTGCGGAAACGCTCCACTAGTTCATGCAATTGCTCAGAGGTGTTTTGCAAATTTTTACCACTTTCGCTGACCGCAGTTCCCTGACTCAATGATTTGCTGGCCAGATCAGAAATACTGACAATTTGCTGATTAATATCTTCAGCCACATGAGCCTGCTCTTCGACAGCGGCGGCCATTTGCCCAGCCATAGCAGCGATACTACTGACAGCAACACTGATGCCTTCCAGCGCTTTTTCGGCCTGAGCGACTTGAGTCACACCCAATTCTGCATCCTTACGACCATTTTCCGCTACCAACACTGAAGCTTTGGCTTTGGTCGAGAGTTGCTGAATAATCTCATAAATCTCTTTGGTCGATGCAGTAGTACGGGACGCCAATAGCCGCACTTCATCAGCGACCACGGCAAAACCACGACCTTGTTCACCAGCACGCGCAGCTTCAATAGCAGCGTTTAATGCAAGCAAGTTAGTTTGCTCTGCGATCTGCTCAATAATTTGCGCAGCGCCAACAATTTTATTGGTTTGCTCCGCTAAATCTGCCACAGACTGACTGATGTCATTGACTGTTTTTTGTAACTGTTGCATAGCACCGCGGGTTTGACCTGCAACAGCTGAACCAGAACGGGCCAACGCATCTGCATCATCAGCTTTACTCGCCGTATCCTGCACATGAGCAGAAACCTCAGCGATAGTAGTGGTCATTTCATTCATCGCAGTCGCCACCTGCTCCGTCTGCATTTGCTGCTTACGAATACTGTCTGCTGCATCAACCGATAAGTGCCGCACCTGATCCGACTGCACAGCCACTTTAGTGGAAGCGTCTTCAATCCGGGTTAACACAGTATTTAAATGAGCAGACTCTGCCAACAGCGCCACCTCCAACTGCCCTAACCTGCCCTGATGTTTTGCATAAGAGGCCACAGCTAACGGATCAGTAAAAGGAGTTGGCAACAAATCGACCAGTCCTGCCAAGGATTGCTTTAAGCGATAGACACCAAGAAAATAACTTATAAAAGCGCTTAAAATCAAAGCAATAGCTGCAGCTACAGGGCCCATGGCCCACCACAACAACAAAGACACAATGACAAAGAGCAGCGGCATCACAGCCCAGCGTAAATCCGCTGACAGATCTGAAGTTGCTTTTGCCGTGTTTTTCCCGGCATTAATAGCTTTATACAATTGCTCTGCATGAGCGACCTGGGCACGGCTGGGTACAGTGCGCACCGATTCATAACCTACAACACGGCCGTGCTCTGTGATGGGAGTCACGTACGCGTTAACCCAATAATAATCACCATTTTTACAGCGGTTTTTCACCAGCCCCATCCAGGGTTTACCCTGCTGTAAATAGCTCCACATAGTTTGAAATGCAGCTTCTGGCATTTCAGGGTGCCTGACAATGTTATGAGGTTTACCCACTAACTCTTCTTTACTAAAGCCACTGATCGAAGCAAAAACATCGTTGCAATGCAAAATAGTGCCTTTGATATCTGTAGAGGAAATGAGCTGCTGCTCTTTGGGAAAAGTACGTTCTTTTTCGGTGACAGGTAAGTTCTTACGCATTTGTGACACTCTCCTTAGTTGTGCACGATCAGACTAAATTCAACAGATATGAAATTAAAATAGGGAAATGAAAATACTGATAAAAAACTAGCAGCAGATCGGCGTCTTGCACAGGAAATATAAAAAAATATATAACTTGCTGAATGACTTATGCGGTACTACGTCTTTGTAACAAGGTTAACACTTCTGCATGATGGGTATGAGGAAACATATCAAACAGTTGTACTTTGAGCAGTTGGTAGTCTGTTGTCAGCACAGCCAAATCGCTGGCCAGCGTATCAGGATTGCAGCTGGAATAAATCAGCCATGCTGGTTGTAACGCCAACACAGACCTGCAAAGCTCCGCCCCCAAACCCCGACGCGGTGGATTCACCAGCAGCAGATCGGGTGTTTGCTCTGCCGCTTTGGCAAAAGCAGTGGCATCCAATGCCTGAAATTGAACCTCAGCAAGCCCAAGTTCAGCGGCTGAACGTGTTGCACTGGCAATAGCTTTGGGCGCAATTTCAATACCAGTTAAAGCCCGAACCTGGCCTTGTGCTGAACTGGCCAGATGCAAACCAAAACCACCCACACCACAAAATAAATCCCAAAGCCTGTGCCCTGGTAAGGGTGCTGCCCATTGTTTTGCTGTGGCATACAAAGCTGCGGCCACTGTGCTATTGGTCTGGAAAAAGCTTTGTGGCGTCAAATAAAGCGGAATACCGTTTAACTGCTCGCGCAACAATTCTGCTGGCGTTAACACAATTTCTTCCGGCCCTTCAAGCACCGCCATATGCACCGGCTGAAGATTCACCGAACAGACCTCAAGTTCAGGCCATTGCTGTTGCAACCAGGCTAAATGTTTTTGGATTGAGGCCAGGCAGTTTTTCGAGCGCAACACAAATCGCAGCATAAAACGGCCTGAATGCTGACTTTGGCTGAGTAAAACAAGCTTCAGCTCACCCTGTTTTTGCTCCAGTTGATAAGGGGTTAAACCAGCGCGTTGAATAAAGCGTTTAATCAAGACAAAAGCCGGCTCAAAGGCTGGCGGATACAAAGGGCAAGCGGATAAATCGACTGGGTCTTGTCCATTCAGAATGCCCAGCACAGGCTCTGCTGTTGTGCCGGACACCACCATTTTGGCTTTAGTACGAAAACCCTGTTCGTCACTTGCCACTGCAGGCAGCAGTTCAGCTTCAGTAAAAGGCGCCATCAACAGCGCCAGTTTCTGTTGTTTTTGTGCTAATTGTTCAGCATAAGGCACAGCAAGCTGGCTACAGGAGCTACAACGTCCGGCTAAAAACTCAACACAATTCATCGTCTCTCAACTGTACTTAAAGGCCTGTAAGGAATGGCTGCCATTTTACGACGTTAAGCAAAGCCAAAGCCAGAAAAACTGCCTGTAGCAGCTACATCTGGCGAAACAAAGCCAAAGCCTGCTGGTAATTTTGCAAAGCTAAAGCAGCATCATAACGCTCCCCTTCATCTCGCATAAAGGCATGCTGAGCATTGTATTCATACCAGCTGAAATGAACTTTGGCCTGGGTCAGTTGTTGATACACTTTTTGCCGCCCTTCAGCAGACACATGAGGGTCTTGTTTGCCCCAGACCATCACCAGTTCGCCCTGAATATCAGCGGCACGGCTTAACGTCTGCGGGCCTTCGCCACAAGGTAAAGTATCACTGTGTAAATCTGTGGCATACAAGCAATAAGTGGCTTTGATAGCCGGATTGAGCGCTGCACGAAATGCCAGATGACCGCCAATACAAACGCCCATAGCGCCCACTTCAGGCCGGACATAAGGCAGACTTTTTAAATAATCCAACATGGCCTGATTGTCGCTGTCATAACTTTCCAGCGGCTTAGTCCATTTATCCTGATTGCCTTTGTCTTTGCCTGCATCGTCATAAGCCAGCACTGTGCCCAGTGGATTCAGCTCATGGAAAATTTCAGGCACCAGCACCACAAAACCATGACTGGCAAGCAGTGCAGCACTGCGGGCTATAGGAGCAGTTTGCTGGAAAATCTCGGAATAAAACAAAATAGCCGGAAAGGTTTTACCCAAAGTAGCAGCCCCTAATGGCTGATACTGATACACCAGCATAGGCCCGGTTGGCGTAGTTAAGGTGATTTTTTTGTGTTCAATTTGCATAAAAAAAGTCGTCTGCTGAGAAGGCTGGGCAGCCATCATAAATAGCTAAACACAAAGTCACCAGCTTGTTTTTACTATCAGTAAAGTATTAATCAGCCATTCAGCTACTCTGCATACACTTAGCTTATCTCAAAATAAGGAGTTTATATGATCCAGTCCCGTTCATGGGTTGCAGCAGCAGTTCTGGCTTTGGGTATAGTTGCAGGCAGCGCTATTTTAGCCAGCAGCCTGATCCAGTTCAGAGCTATGGAGCGCGTTGTGCAGGTCAAAGGTTTAGCTGAGCGGGAAGTTGCCGCAGATACGGTGATTTGGCCTATTAAATTTAACGATGTCGACAATAACCTGACCACGCTGGTGGCTAATGTTGAGCGTAAAAACGAGCAAATTCAGGCGTTTTTAAAACTGCAGGGCTTTAGTCAAAAAGAGATCTCTGTGGGTGTGCCACAAATTGTCGACCGTCAGGCTGGATACTACGACCCGAATGCCAATCAGATGCGTTACACCGCCAGCTCTATTGTCACCGTATACAGCAGCAATGTCGATTTAGTGCATCAGGCCATGGCGAAGTTACTGGAGCTGAGTAAAACAGGGATCGCCATAGCGGGGCAGGATTATGACAGTAAGCCCGAATTTATTTTCAGCGGTTTAAACGAATTAAAACCCGACATGATTGAAGAGGCCACCCGCAATGCGCGTGAAGTGGCGACTAAATTTGCCGCAGATTCACAAAGTAAACTCGGCAAAATTAAAACCGCCAGCCAGGGTCAGTTCAGTATCAGTGACCGTGACAGCAATACGCCTTATATCAAAAAAGTCAGAGTGGTCGCGACGGTTGACTACTACCTGTCAGATTAGTAACGATTCTACAAACGGAGCTTATGATGAAAAAAGCATTGTTTTTGACCAGCAGTATTGCAATTTTACTGACATTAACAGGCTGTGTGGTGCGTGGCCCCAGTGTCTGGGTTGAACCAGCAGGCTATTACGGCACTGCTGTGATAGTTGAGCCAAGACCCACTGTAGTAGTGGTTGAAGAGCGCCATTATCATCAGGACAGGCACTATCATAAAAAGCAAAAAAAACATAAACGCCATTATCATCGTCACCACTAAATCAACTTCAGGCCGCGATTGTACAATTGGCTGAATTGAAACTAAGCTAGCAGAGCTAGTTTAAATAAAAGGGAAAACAATGCGTATCTATTCAGCTTTAATTGTTACAGCAGTACTGATGTCAGGTGTAACAGGCTGTGCAGTCAGAGGACCCAGTGTCACAGTGGAGCCACCTAAAGTGATCATTCCTGGGGTGGTCGTTGAAGGCCATGGTCATGGCAAGAACAAACATTGTCCGCCGGGCCAGGCGAAAAAAGGTAAGTGCTAGTTTTTGACTTTTTAATTTTTTGATTTGGCAGGAAGTGTGGAAAGGCCGGAGCTTTGTGATTTCACAAAGCTCCGGCCTTTTTATTTTATACCTTAAACTGCCCTAACGAGGTCAGGTTCTGACACTCAACAGCATTGCCGTTGACTGCCGCTGTTAGGAAGCGCGCTTTATGCTGAAACTGTAACTATGCTGTGGCAGCGGTGTCGCAACGCCCGTCTGGTAAGTGTCGACCTGCATTATGCCTTTATCATTCAGGCTGAAGACTCTGAACATAGGGGTATGTTTGGTCTCATCAGGAATTTTGGTGCGTTCCAGCGCTGGAATATGTAAGTAGTGCACCTGCCCTATCTGCTTGGAGTGCGCCACTCTGTCCATATCCATATGTAAATCACCTGAAATAACTGCAACCAGATTGGGCTGAGCTATCACTTCTGCAAAACCAGCATGATGAATACCTTTTTCTGCATTTTCAGGATAAACACCGGCTTGGGCACCATGCACAATTAACAGCACTGCTTTGTTATTTAAGCGCTTTAACTCGCCAAGGATCCAGCTGATGCCTTGATCATTAAAATCACGGCCATGATCTGGTGAAGCAAAAACCAGAGCCACTTCATCATACTCCAGCACATAACTGGGTGAGTCGATCGTCACTTTGCCTTGGTTCCACAGATTGGCATACTGCATAAAACGCTCTACTGTACTGCCATGTTCTTCATTACCCATAATAGGATAAAACGGCAGTTTCAGTTGTTGCAGTACTGGTGTCGCATTTTCATATTGAATTTCTGTGCCTTTGTGCGCAATATCGCCCACCCCAACCACAAAGCTTAGCTTCAGAGGTTCAGTCAGTTTGTTCACATCGGCTACTGCTGCAGCCAAATTTGGAAACTGGGGTTCAGGTTTAGGTTCGGCATCACCCAATACAGCAAAAGCCAGCACTACGGAGCCCGCTTCTGCTGGTGTTGCTGCGACTGGCGCTGTCACTGGTACAGCTTGTGCCTGTGGGTTTGGTTGTTTCGTCTCTGTTGGTGAGTCTGCTGGAGAGCAGGCGCTCAGCAACACGCTGAGTACCAGAGGTACAAAAAGGCTGAAACTGGTTTTCATAGATAGTCCTGTCAAAAGTTGCGGGTTAATTAAAATGGAACATGCCTTTAAAGCTGCTGGGAATTAATCCTGTCCAGCGTTTAAAGGCACGACGAAAGTTGTGTTCATCTGAATAGCCCAGCTTCAGGGCTAGTTGGCGGTTTGAATACTGGCCTTGTTGCAGTAAATTGCGGGCAGCGTCACGACGCACTTCATCTATTAAACGGGCAAAATTAGTGTCATGCCGACTGAGCAAACGTTTAAGTGTGCTATTGCTCAGTCCCAAAGCCAGTGCCACCTGCTCCTGACTCAGCAACTGAGGCAAAGCGCGCTGTTGCAACCGACAAATACTTTCCAGTATTCCTCGTTGTTTTATCAACACATGGTTTAGCTGACGACAGGTTCGTCTGGCCGCTTTAAATTGCTCAGCGTCAGCATCACTAAAAGCCTGCTGCCACAGGGCCAAAGGAATACGTAAAGTATCACAGGGCTGATTGACACTCAGCTCACAGCCCCATTGCAACTGATACTGCAATTGCTGTTCAGCACAAGCCTGCTGTAACTGCACACTAACACCGGTCAAAGACCCCAATTGCTGCTTGATCAGGCTAAGCAACAGCGAACATAAAATGGTCAGCATAAATGGCCGCTGCGACGCTAAACCCAATGCTGCTTTAAACTCAATCACTAGATGGTCATTTTGCTGGTAAAGCCTGGCGTAAAAGCCTGGAAACAACTGATGACGGAAGTAATACAAATGACAGAGCGCCTGCTTCAGGTTTTTTGCGTACTGCAAACTTTGGCAAACGGCAATATAACGGCTGTTCAGCATAGCGCTGCCCAATAAAAAAGGCAGCTCAGGGCTTTTCAACTGATGCTGGCAATTGTGCAATAGCTTCAGCCAATCTGCATGGTGCAGTCGTCCATGCGGCCTTTGTAAGTCCTGCTCAAAAATACCAGTGCCACTTAATAACTTATGCAGTTCAACTCCACGACGCTGAGCTAATGCCAGCAACTCTGTACTGCCATGTTGCAGCAACAGAATTTTGTCGTGAGAATCAAAGTGGCGTGCTGGCATCAGACAGGCTGCAATCTGAATTCAGTGCTCTGTTTAGCAGCGACCAACATCGAAAGCGCGGTTTTAAGCGCAGCAGAGGCCGAATCCTGACTCACTTGCATAGCGGCCATAGTCAACTCAGGTCTGCCTTCTGCATCCGTCAGTTGCTGCACCTGCTGTTGCAAATGCTGAGCTATGATCTGAGCTGCAGCTTCAGCTGTATCGGGTAAAACAGCCACAAAACAATCTCCGCTGTAGCGACAAACCACATCACTGTGGCGTAACTGACTTAGCAGCAACTCACTCAACTGGCTCAGATAATGATCACCTGCAGCTATGCCATGACGTCGGTTAAAATCGGCGAAGTTGTGAATATCCAGCACTAACAGGCTTAACGGCTGACGCTGGCTCTGATGCAATTCAACTTCCCTTTGCAACACAGCCAGTAAATACTCAGCACCATACAGCTGAGTTAAAGGGTCAATTAATTCATGATTGCGTAAAAACAGCTCCCGTCCACGCAATTGCCGATTGATAGCCCGCTGTTCCCTGTGCCAGCCAATCAAGCCATAAGTGAGTACCAGCATGCCAATAGGCGCAGGCAAAGATTCCAGCCAGCTCATCAGCCGGATTTCTTCCGGGTATTGAATAAACTCGTCAAGTAAATCAAGAAAGTACGAGTACACCAGCAATAAGCTGCCGTAATACAGCCACTCTGTCACCCGCCCTGCCGGACGACTGCTGATAATCAGCCCCAGCCAGCCACAAGCAACCAGTAAGGTCGTGCCTTCCCCCAGCACATCCACCCAGTCAAATTCATAGCTTTGTTTGGCATAACCACAATAAAGCGCGAGCAGAAAACCGCTAAGCAAAAGCAGCAGGCTGCATATTAATTTATAGCGATGTTGGCGCCACGTCATACTCAGGTCCAGACAAATAAAAACCATTCTGCGGTTGGCGCATGACAATTACATGACAAAGTGAAGCCAAGACAGCAGCAGGCTGAGCGGTAAAGACCCGGGTCAGCAGCGCTCAACCAAACAGGTTCAGAAGCGGTGTTTTGTCACAGAGCAACGGCACACTGGCTCACAGTTCTAATAAGCACACTGAGAGCACACATGAAACTTAACTATCGCCCGAACCTGTTGGCCTGCGCCGTAACACTGGCTTGTAGCACATTATCTATGGCCCTGCTGGCCGATGCGGATGTACAAGGCCGGATCACGGATAACCGTAATAGCCTGCTGACTGGCGCTGAAGTCAGTATCCCTGAATTAAAACTACGTCGTACTACAGGTGCAGATGGCAGCTTTCATTTCAACCAGTTACCTTCTGGCACCTATACCCTGCTGATCAATTACCTCGGTGCAGCTCCGGAAAAAAGGGTACTGGTGGTTGCAGATACTCATCAGCGCCTGGGTGATATCAAACTGCTTTCAGCCGGCAATTCTGTTGAGCATATAGAAGTGGTCGGTCAGTCTGGTGCCATTAGCAAAGCATTAAACCGCCAACGTAACGCCAATGGCATTGTGACAGTGGCAAGTACGGATGAAATGGGCCAGTTCCCGGATAGTAACGTCAGTGAAGCACTGCAACGTCTGGCAGGTTTATCTGTAGAGCGGGATCAGGGCGAAGGCCGTTTTGTTCGGGTTCGGGGTTTAGCGCCGGACTACAATGCGGTGACTTACAACGGCACTCAACTGGCAGCGCCTGAAGCTGGTCGCCGTGCTGTAGCTTTGGACGTCATTCCTTCTGACTTACTTGAGTCGGTGGAAGTGAATAAAACTTTGACTCCGGATATGCCAGCAGGCTCTTTGGGTGGCACAGTAGAAATCAAAAGTTTATCTGCCTTTGATCGCAGCAACGACTTTTATTCCGCCACAGTAGAAGCAGGCCATAACGAGTTGCAGAGTAAAACCAGCCCTAAAGTGTCAGGTGTGATCAGCAAGATTATGGATCTGGGTGGCGAAACTGACGTCTTTGGTGTGGCTTTGGCTGCCAGTTTTGCTGAACGTAAGTTTGGCTCTGAAAACGTTGAAAGTGGCGGCGCCTGGGATTTTGAAGAAGGCCTGGAAGAATTTGAGTTAAGGGACTACAGCATCAGTCGTGAGCGTTTGGGTGTGGCACTGAATCTGGACTACAGACCAGGCAACAACAACGACTATTACCTGCGTACTCTGTACAGCCGTTTTAGCGATACAGAAGAACGTCAGGGCATGATCGTTGAACTGGCCGATCCGCTTTTAGCAGGCGATACAGGTGAAGCAGCGCTGATCCGTTCCTTAAAACAACGGGAAGAAACTCAGAGTATCAGTGCTTTTGTACTGGGTACTAAACAAACGTCAGGCAACTGGGAGTGGCAACTGGAAGCTGGTGCCAGCAAAGCAGATGAAGATACGCCATTTAATATTGGCGCTGCCGACTTTGAGCAGGAATTTGACGAAGGTGTAGGCTACAGCGGCAGCACTATTTTACGACTGACAGCGCCAGCAGAAGCTTATTTGGCCGATGGCTATGAGTTAAAAGAAGTCGAAATGGGCGACACCTATGCCAAAGAGACTGAACGTAATGTCAAATTTGACCTGAGTCGCGAATTTACCCAAAGCCAGGGCAGCATGATCCTCAAAAGCGGCGCTAAATTCAGCCAGCGTGAGAAAACAGCAGATGAAGACATCTGGTTATTTGAAGATTTTGAAGACTTAGGTGTCAGTGCATTGAGCATGGCCGATTATGCTGGTGGACAGGTAGATTATGGCCTGGGCTCTATAGGTCAGGCCGTCAACAGCAGCGACATCTATCAATTAGTGAACAGCCTGAACCGTGATGATTTTGTGGATGAAGTTGAATCACAAATTAATGACTATCAGGTGGATGAAGATATCAGCGCCGCCTATTTGATGGCACAGTGGGAACGCGATAATTGGCAGCTGATCACTGGTGTGCGTTATGAACATGAAAAACGCGATGCTCTCGGCAGCCGTTATGACGCCATCAACGAAACCTTTAGTGCCAATCAGGTAAAAAATTCTGAAGGTTACTGGTTACCGGCCCTAGTGGCACGTTATAACCTGTCGGAGCAAAGTATAGTCCGCGCTGCCTTCAGCACAGGTTTGGTGCGCCCTAACTTTGAGCAACTGTCACCCGCCTTCCTGCTGGAAGAAGATGACGACGAGCTGGAAGCGGCTTTTGGTAACCCTGAATTAGAAGCCCTGACATCCAACAATTTTGACCTGGGTATTGAGCACTATGCCGATAAGCTGGGTGTATTGTCTGCCATGTTATTTTACAAAAAAATTGATAATTTCATCTACGAAGCCGACCTGGCTGGCCGGGGTGAATATGCTGATTTTGCTGTGGCAGAAACCTATGTCAACGGCGGTAAAGCAGATTTATATGGTATCGAACTGAACGCTGTGCATAAAGTTTCAGGTTTTGGCAACTGGCTGGATAACCTGCTGCTGTCGACCAACCTGACGCTGACGGATTCAGCCGCCGATATTGAATGGTTTGATGATGGTACTTTGTTCAGTCGTGAAGTGGCCTTACCCAGCCAGTCCGATAAAACAGCGAACCTCAGCCTGGGTTATGAAACCGACGTAGTGAGTCTGCGCCTGGCTGCTAACTATAAATCTGATTATCTGGCTGAAGTGGGTGATATCACCGACCAAGAATACGACGTGCACGCTGATGATCATATGCAGGTTGATTTCACCAGCAAATGGACAGTGCAACCAGGCATGCAGCTTTACTTTAATGTCGTCAACGTCAATGACGAACCTTATTATGCGTACACAGGGCGTAAGCCTTATAACTTCCAGTATGAGCAATATGGCCGCACCTTTGTGCTGGGTCTGCAAATCACCAACTGGTAAGTAAGGAAAACAGCATGATATCGACTACAGATTTTTTTAAACTCAGCATCATCACTCTGGCGCTGAGCACTGTACTGAGCGCCTGTCAGGCCGATAAAGCCCAGCAGCAAGTTGCAACATCAGCTTCTGCTGCAACAGCGTTGAACGTCAAAGCCAGCCATTACCATCAGGTACAAGTTGCAGGTGCAGAGTATCAGCTCTTCACCGATGGTCAGGGCTTACAGATCAAGCTGGGCGAGAGCCAACACAGCAGCTACAGCGGCAGCTTTAACCGTCTGACCCTGCAGCCACTGTCAGCAGACAGCCTGCTGGTCGCGGCAATGGATAGCAACGACAATAGCTTGTACTTATGGCGTTTTTCACCCAAAGAACAAAAGCCTTTAGTGCTGATAAGACAGCAACTGATCAGCAGCAGAGTGGTAGAAGACTTGTGTTTTTATCAGAGCCACGAAAATCAGCAATTGAGCTTATTTTTACTGGGTGGCCGCGGTGGTGCTGACCAATTATTGCTGCAACAAAAGCAAGAGTGGCTGGCAGAACCCTTGGTAATACGTGAATTGAATGTGCCTTATGACAGCAAAGCCTGCGTTGTGGATCAGCACACTGCTGCGCTTTATATCTCTGAAGCTGACAGAGCTATCTGGTCTTATCAGGCAGAGCCAGAAGCAGATGAAGGCCGCAGTTTAGTTCAGGTTAATCAGCCATTTGGTCAGCTGCAAGGCGAAATTATGGCATTGCAAGTGCTGCCAGACAGCAGCCTGCTGGCGCTGGAAGAAGAACCGGCCAGACTGCTGCATATCAGCAGCAAAGGTGAAGTGATAAGCCAAAACATGGTTCCGGCCTTTAGTGCCGCCAGTGGCTTATCTGTTAGAGTGCAAGGCAACAGCACAACAGCCTATATCAGCAATGAAGATGCAGATGCGGTGCAACCTCTGACACTGCAGGAAACCATGAAGACTGCTGTAGCCACAAAACCAGCCATGGTGCAAGTAAAACCCACTTTGCAAACCGAAGCGGCCAGCCAACGGGGTGATGTGATGGATGACCCAGCTGTCTGGCATCATCCTTCCCAACCAGAGCTGAGCCTGATCCTCGGCACCGACAAACGCGCAGGCCTTGATGTGTACAGTATGCAAGGCAAGCGAGTGCAACAACTGGCCGTCGGACGTTTAAATAATGTGGATGTGCGTTACAACTTAAGCTGGCAAGGCAAAAAACATGACATCGCCACAGCCAGTTTACGCGATGACAACAGCCTGCAACTTTTTGCTATTGATCAGCAAGGGAAATTGCATAATGCCGGCAAAGTGCCAACCTCAATGCAAGAGATTTATGGCCTGTGCATGTACCAGGATGCCAAAACTGGCACCCCTTATGTTTTTGTTAATGATAAATCTGGCTTAATTGAGCAATACCGCATCGACAGCAATGGCACAAACTGGCAAGGCACTTTAGTGCGTTCTTTGCAGGTGCCAAGTCAGCCTGAAGGCTGTGTTGCCGATGATAAGCGCGGTATTTTATTTGTTGGCGAAGAAGATGAAGCTGTATGGCGTTTTGCAGCAGGTGCAGAAGCCGACAGCAAAGGTGAGAAAATCATTTTGGTTGATGACAAGGTTCTGGTCGATGATATAGAAGGTATAGCTCTGGCTGAGCACAATGGAGCCAGCTATCTGGTCGTTTCCAGTCAGGGCAACGACAGCTATGTGATTTACGATGCAGCACCACCTTATGCACAACGCCTGCACTTCAGAATTACCACTAACCCACAACTGGGCATAGATGGCGCTTCTGAAACCGATGGTCTTGAAGTCACAACCCGCTCTTTAGGCCCTGGTTTTGAACAAGGTGCTTTGATAGTGCAGGATGGCCGCAACCGGATGCCGGAAGCAGGCCAGAATATGAAACTGGTGCCCTGGCAGAGCTTGCTGCAAGAGTTGCAAAAGCAGAACCAAAGTAACCAGAGCCAAGATAAATAGCACTAAAATAAAGAGTGCCAAAACGAAATTCTTTCTTTACGGCTTACTATAAAAAGCAGCAAAGCGACTGGTTTAGCTCAAAAAAGCCAGTCGCTTTTTTATTTTTTATAGCGTTCAGACACCACTGTTTTGCCCGGCTTTATCACCACTGCAGCTTATGTATTTTATCCGTTACTCTGCTGAACTGGTTTTATCAGGAAAATATCGTTTATTTATTGCGCTTTTAGCTAAATCACGACATGCTTAATCAGTAAATGCCCCAAGCAAGGATGTTGCGCATGACTATAGATCAATCCTCTATTCTGATCGTCGATGACGTCAGTTCTGTTCGTTATTTCTTAACTCAAAATTTGCGTATTATGGGTGCCGAAAAAGTGGCAGAAGCCAGCACAGGGCAACAAGCCTTGATGGCCATCAGCACTGATCATCCTGATGTGATTTTTCTGGATATTGAATTACCGGACAGTAACGGCCATGAGCTGTTAAGCCGTATTAAAGCATTAGAACCTAAGTGCCATGTGGTCATTATGTCTGCACACAGCACTGTGGAAAATGTAAAACGCAGTGTCGAAGGAGGAGCCAGTGGTTTTATGGCAAAACCTTTTACCCCGCAAAAAATTCAGGCAACGATGAATCGTATCTGCAATCTACCCCAAGCCCAATCCGCTTAAACGGATTTTGGGCTTAAAGCCTGACCGCTGAACTCAATGCCATCCCAGCCGTGCTGCATGAACTGACGGATATTGGCGTGATCTGAGCCTGCCGGGCTGGATAACACATCTACACGGTAATAATCACCAAACATCTGCAAAGCTTGTGGTTCCGACAAACGGTGCAACAACGCAAAAGCTAAAATCTTGCAGGAACCATTGTTTTCACCAGCGGCATTGTGTTTATCGCCATTCTGAAAAGCAGTTTCAGTAAAATCGTATAAGCTTTCAATCAGCTCTATGCTTTGCTGAAAACTAATGCTGTCTGGATCTGTCGTCAACTGACGGAAAAAATTTTCTAACATGATTAAGGCCCTGATTAAAGTTTGTACAATTATGGTCGATACAGTCGTTAAGCCTAAGTAAGAGGGGGAGCCAAAATGCAAATCCTCAGCATCAAGCAACAACAGAACTCCAGCAGTCAGCAGTTATTGTATTCAGGTCGCACTGTGAGTCCAGCGCGAAATGACAGCTTAACTGTAACAAAGGATAACAGAAGTTTAACTCAGACTTCTCTGCTACCTTCAGCTAATGTTATTACTGCAGAAAACAGTGCAGCATCAAAGCCGGAAGACACAACGCAAGCTACAAGTGACGATGGTCTTTTTAACGCTGTATATTCCATTGGCACTATTAAACGTTTGCTGGAACAACTGACAGGTGAAGAGTTAAAAAGCTGGGTAGACCCGGCAGAATTAAACCGGGCCTTGAATGGCTCAACCACAACCCCCCAGCCAGCGCAGCTTGAAAATCAAAATGCTTCAGGCGTGACTATCCGTGAGTGGTCCTATCGTTATGAAGCCGTCAGCGCAGATTTCTCAGGTTCAGTAGCTCTGGACGATGGCAGCAGTTTTAGCTGGTCGATGCAATTTGCCATGAGCTACGAAGCATTCAGCTACAGTGAACGCACAGAACAGCCGATGAAAGACCCACTGGTAATGAGCTTTAACGGCCGCCCTGTTGAACTGACGGGCCAAACTACAGCTTTTCATCTGACAGACAATGCCAAACATATTCAGCAACTTGCACAAGGCCAGTATTATCTGGCCAAAGACAGCAATAACAATGGTGTGGTTGATTCTGGCAAAGAATTATTTGGCCCCAGCACAGGCGAAGGTTTTGCCGAACTGGCCGCTTTTGATGAAGACCAAAACGGCCTGATCGATAAGCAAGACCCTATCTGGGAAAGTTTATGGTTATGGCGCCCGGAAGATAAAGGCTTGTACAGCTTAAAAGAGATGGGGGTCACAGCCCTGAGCGTCGATTCTGTCGCAACACCTTTTAGCTTAAGGCACAAAGACGAACTACAAGGCCGGCTGGAGCGCAGCTCAATTTTTATCACCGAAGATAAAAACGTAGGTTTATTGCAGCAGATTGATTTGAAAGTCTGAGGGACAGAAACAAAGCTTGTCTCAGAAATTGACCTTGGTTCTGCAACTATGTAGTGTATTTTCATAGCCTAAGCCTATGGAAAGTTATAAAAAATGGAATTTGAACTGCGGGAACGAAGCCAAAGTGCAGGTATAAAAGCGCTGAAAATCATCCTGTTGAATATAGCACTGTGGACAGCAACCTTTATTGGCTACCACTACATCTCCGATGTCCTCAGTTCAGGGAATAGCAATGCAGGGAAACTGGTCGCAGTGATTGTAATGGGGCCAGCCTTAGCTTTGGTGCTTTCAATACAAGTCGGGATCAGGCCGCAGCGCATTTTTGTTGCCAGTGAGCAAGGTATTCAATTTGGTGATCCGGTATCAGGTATGAAGCGCTATTGCTGGAAAGAAATCAGCTGTTTTGAGTTATCCCCTGACTCCAAATTATTAAAGCTAAGTTTAAAAAACACTGATCAAGCAGAAATTATTCCGCTCAAGCGTTACGGCATTAATCAGCAACAATACGACAGACTGATTCAACTGGCCCAAAATTAATCTGAGGGCCACTTGTTCCCTAAATGTGCAAATGCCATTAGTATCAGATAGACAACTAAAGAGCGCCCCATAGTTTCACAGACTTTGATCCATTGTGAACGCCAGATAAGGCGGTAAAAAGTCAGCTGCTTTCCCCTTCATAGTACATAAGGACATTAAAATGAAAATTAAGGTAAGTTTATTAGTCGCCTCTTTATTGACCTCTGTGGCCTGTTTTGCCGCTGAGACCTATCAGGTTTCGACTTCTTTTTTTAAGAATGGTGAGTTAGTTGCAGCCCCCATGCTGATCGTAGAGGCGGACAAAACGGCATCCTTTACTCTAGGTGATGACTTTAGCTACAACTTAACGATCACACCAAAGCAGGATCAAACTGTCGGTGTTGCAACTGCAGTTACCTTTGGTAGTGACACTATAAAGCCGTCATTTATCCTGGCCTACGATAAAGAAGCGTCCATGGAAATTGGCGATAAAAAACTGACACTAGTGGTAAGCAAAGTGGGCAGCTAACAAGCTGCGGTATTCGGGGCCTAAGGCCTTGCAACCTTCACCAGATCAAGCGGACCGGCTGTGCATGAAGTCCACTTTTGTTTTTTTGTCATTTGGTCTCAGCCGATCCATTGCTTTTATGCAACCTCTCACTGCTTAACTTACTGCTCATTTCAGACAAAAAACAGGGCAAGACATTAGGTCTTACCCTGTTTTTATTCAATGACAACTTAGCGGCAATTTAACTATTGGGGGCAAGCGCCCAGTTGCCAGTACCCGCTACTACTGGACGATAAAACACTGACGCCCCAGGTAGAGCCTGCCAGCGCTGTATTGCTGCCGGTCGCAAAATAATTTGGTGCATATGGATTACCGGAACTATAGGCCCGGCCTGCCAGTTTGTGACTGTAGTTATTGGTGCTGAACTGCACACAATCTGCCGGTGGCTGTGGTGTTGGATCGCCACTATCGTCCCCTCCACCAGTGCTGCTGCAACTTTGAGTGGGGCCAAAACAACTGGCGTCATTATCCTGCCAACGGCACTGATTACCTGTAACCAGCTGTTCACGCAATATAAAACTGGCGGTGCTGTATTCCAGATAACAGTTGGCATAATTGGTGTAGTTCAACCGACCTGCAGCAATGTGCTGATCAAGCGTCGCGTTTTGTCCTGCATCTATGCTGAAGTTAACTAATTCCGAACTTAGCAAGCCTCCGGCATCAAGTGCTGTGACTAAAGCTGTATTGTTACCGCCAGCTAAACCACAACGCTGGGCACTAAATAAATCGCCGATCAAAGTGGCAGCGACAGTGCCTGTACTGAATTCAACACTGACAGAGGCCAAATCACGATTTAAATCAAACACCCGGCCTGTGACAGTGGCACATTGCCCATCCACAACAACGGACAGCTCACTCAGTTCTGGTGCTGCGGCTGGAGGTGGCGGCCCTAGTAAAACTGAGCTGCTGTAAGGGTCACTTACCAAACCTTCGCTGTCAGTGGCTGTCACTGTGATTTGATACCAATCGTTGGCCAAAACCGGGCTGGTCAGGCTGAAGTTGCCTGTGGTGTTGGGCGTTGTGCTGACACTCACCGTCTGGTTCATGCTGTTATTAAAACTGGCATGGATACTGATGGAGTCCGCATCTGCGTCCGTTGCTTTCCCACTAAGGCTTATTTGATTAGTAGTCTGGCTGACACTGATATCTGTCAGTTCTGGCGCGCTATTGCGGTTTACTCTTTGGTTATTGTCACGGAAATACTGCCCTAAATAACTGGCGTAATTAATACCGTTGCCATTGATGTAGGATCCACTGGCACCCTGACCGCCAGACCAGGCGTGATCGACATTATTGAGCCACAACATAGACACCCGACCGTTTTGCCATAAGCTCTCATCTGCAGTGCGGCCAGTGCCGTTGCTGATCAGGTTCTCACCCGCCAATCGGCTTACGTTGTATAAATCGGCCATGCCAGTGGCATTTTGCTCGTTATAGCAAAGGTTCACTGTAGTGTCGTTACGGCCATGGGCAATAGAGGCAATCTGGCTGGTAAAGTGACTGGAATAACTGCCGGCGTATTGGTTACAGCGTGTTGCAACATCCGCGGTTTCACAAGGACCAAGAGCACCACTAGAGCTGGTGCCTATGCTTGGGCCAGCACTAACGCCAACACCAGCAAAAATATCAGGTGCAATACAAGCTGTGGTATGAGCAAAAGAGGCACCAGAGGACAAACCGGCAATATAAACCTGATTCGGGTCTATCTGATAACTTGGGGTGGCCATTAAGGCGGTCGCCAGATTGATCAGGTTTTTATAATCGCCACTGCTGCGGTTTCTGGTTCCCTGCCAATAAGACCAGCAACCAAAACCCGCTTTATTCATTGCATCAGGTACGGCAATGACCAGGCCATGCTGTTCAGCCGCTTGCGCCAGATTTGCAGTTAAGTAAGCATCTACCGACTGAGTACAGCCATGCAATACCACCAGTAAGCCCCGGCCCTGACCAATAGAAGATACTGAATCCGGGGTATATAAATGTACTTTGTTAAAGCCGCCAACTGCCTGATTTTGCTGCCAGCTACCGGCCAAAGCCGCTGAAGATAATAGGCCCAGCGTTAACAGAGCCGCCAGAGGGTAAGAATATTTTTGCACTTTGTCTGTTCCTTATCTTTATTGTTTTGATGAACACCGAAGCAACGCAGCCCTTCCCTGTTTGTTCGTTAGCAACTACAGCAGCAGGCTTTGGCGTGAAAAAAACTATAGATGGAACAGCTAAAAAGCGCGGTAGTACTTTAGTGCTGTGAGCGATGAATACAAAGGTCAAGGGCGCATTGCTGCGCCCTTGTTTAATAACTATTTGATGATGATTGTTAAGTTCACTGCTACCCAAACATCTGTGCTGAGCGTTTTGCCATTTCTTCTTCAGATACATCTTCTACGTGAGTAGAGATCATCCACAAGTGGCCAAAAGGGTCTTGCAGACAGCCACTACGATCGCCCCAGAATTGGTCTGCTACCGGCATGGTCACAGTGGCCCCAGCCGCTGCTGCTCTCTCTACAAAAGCATCCACATCAGGTACGTAGATCATCAAAGTCACAGGGCTGGCACCCAGCATATCCGGGCTTTTTGTGCCCCACTCATCACTCTGCTCACTGAGCATAAATACTGCAGCGCCTATATGCATTTCGGCATGCATTACAGCACCGGACGGCATATTCATCCGCATTATGGTTTCGGCACCAAAAGCTCTCTGATAAAAATCCAGTGCCGCCGCCGCATTTTTGATCACCAGATAAGGCAATACTGCAGAGTAGCCTGGTGGAACCGCCTGAACGTCGGACATAACCTTCTCCTTATAAGTCGTTTATTTGAAGTTAAAAAAACGCTATGAGTATAGTCAGAGATACAGAGGCTGCACTGTTCAACTTAACTGCTGCTTTAATACATCCACCACAGACTGAAACTCACTTCTGTTTTTCTCATTCAATGCAATCAGTGCTTCGTGTGCATGCAGGATCATCAGACCTTTTTGCTGATCGCTGTATGGCTGGGCTTGAACGCTGGTCATATCGAACTCTTTATCTGTACTCTGCTGCACAATATCAAAAGCCTGATCCAGGCAAAGGCTAAACAGCAGTTCGTTGACCTGGGGCTGAGTGGAAAACAAAGTAGGTTTTGGCAATTGCTGCTGCTGACAATAACGCGCCAGACTGGCCAATAAACCTATATAAGTGCTGTCCATAAAGCTGGCTTGGTTTAAATCTACCACCAGTTGTTTACACTGCAGTTTTGCAGAAAACAGCCGTTCAACCAGATCGTCCATACCGGTCGCATTGGTATAACGCAGCTCACCACGCAATTTGAAAAAACAGCAATGCTCAACGCAGGCGAACAGAATTTGATCTTGTGGTGTTGTCATAGGTTTGCCCTTTATCTGCGTAGGTGCCGGGTTAACTTCAGTATAGTTAAATCGTCGGGCAAAGGCTGAGTTGGATCTATGGCTAAAGCCTTAAGCAAATCGGCGATGTCGTTTTGCTCTGCACTAACCTGCAATAAATGCTGCAGTTTTTGCTCTGTATTTTGTTGTGGTAATACATCTAACACACCGTCGGACCATAAAAATAAGCTGCTGTTTTCCTGAATTAACAGGCAGTGATTCGTGTAACTGGCAAAATCAAACATACCCACAGGGGTGCTTTTTAATTCCAGATAGCTGCCATGCTGCTTTTCTAACAGCAAAGGCCAGGGAAAAGCGCCTGCGTTGGCATAGGTTATTTCTGCAGTCCGGGTGTCCAGCACCGCATAAAACAGCGCTATGTATTTGCCGATTTTTTCCTTCAGCAGCTCTTTGTTTAATTCAGCCAAAACAGCAGCAGGATCAATAATATGATCGCAGGTGCCACGCTGATAACGTTCCAGCTTAGCGCTGATAAAACGCTTCAGATACACAGTCACAAAGGCCGATGCCACGCCGTGACCTGACACATCGGCGATATAAAACACTACCTTGTGCTCATCGACCGCAAAGTAATCGACAAAATCACCGCTCATAAATTCAGATGGATACAAGGCATGGCAAAACTGATATTCAGCACAATGGAAACTTGGCGGTGGTAACATTTTAAACTGCACCTGCTTGCCGGCTTTTTCCCCCGCTTCCAGTTCCGCCAAAGAATGCTGTAATTGTTGATTACTGCATTGTAATTGTTCAGTTCTGGATTGAACTTGTTGTTCCAGACTGGCATTAAGCTGTTCTAACTGCTCAATCGCCATATAGGCTCTTAATGCAGACACCACGCTGGTCGTCAGGCGTTGCACTGTCAGCTCAGTTTTAGATCGGTAATCATTGATATCATAATCCAGCACTATGCGATGCTCGGGCGCCTGTCCCGGCTGACCTGTGCGCAAAATAATACGTACCAGTTGATTTTGTAACTGGTCACGAATGTAGCGCACCAGAACCAGACCAGCGTCATCAGTTTCCATCACAACATCCAGCAGTATCAGCGCTATGTTGCTGTTCGTTTCCAGAATATCCCTGGCTTCGGCGGCACTGTAAGCACTTATAAACTGCAGTTTATGTTGCAGGAAAGTAAAATCACGCAACGCCAATAAAGTGATCTGATGTATTTCTGGCTCATCATCAACAATAAGCACTGTCCAACTGGGTCGCTGATCGTCATCCGATTCAGCGTCAACAGCAAACAACAGTTCATCGTCATCAGAGCCTTGAGTTGGCTGGGCATTAAAGTGTTGCTCCATACAGCTTTCCTTCACATTAATGTCTGTTCGCACGAGTTGAAGAAGTGCAGAGGTATGCCTTAACTATAGCCGCCTGTAATCAACCTGCAGTCCGGGTTTTGTTATCCAGCTCAGAAAACCCTTTTCTTTCAGTGCCGGATCCGGCCAGCTTTTTTCTTGCCGCCAAGGTACACTCTGATTAGTTTTTGCTGATGAGTCTTTGCCATGCTGGATCCTTTGGTATGCCAACAAGCCCGTTTATCGCGTGACAGCCGTTTTGATGGTCTGTTTTTTATTGCGGTAAAAAGTACTGGTATTTATTGCCGTACTATTTGCCCGGCAAAGTCTCCGGCTGAACATCAGGTGAGTTATTTTTCCTGTGCAGCAGCTGCAGCATCAGCAGGTTATCGACCTTGCTTACGTTGCAGACCCGACAGTGCGCCACAGTCTCCGGCCTGGCTTGGGGTCGAAACCAGTGTCAGGCGTGCTTTAAAACTGATAGCTGAAGGTGCTTTGGTGCATGGCGATCAGGCCGCTTTAGCCTCGCGTCTTGGTATTAGTGAGCGTTATTTACGTAAGCTGTTTCAGCAGCATTTAGGGGTTGCGCCCAAACAATATGCTTTGTATCAACAGGTACTTTTGGCCAAACAGCTGTTGCATCAAAGCCAACTGCCTGTGCATCAGATCGCTGCTTTATCTGGTTTTCACAGCATCAGGCGTTTTAACGATGCCTTTAAGCAGCAGTTGCTGTTAAACCCAAGCCAAATCCGCCGTAAAAAAATGACAGGACACTCATCCGTGATTGAATTACAACTTAGTTATAGGCCGCCTTTAAACTGGCAAGCTCAGCTGGATTTCTGGCGTCAGCGCACTTTGGATGGTATGGAATGGGTGAAAGGTGATGCTTATGGCAGAACTTTTAGCTGGCCTACTCCTCAAGGTATGGTGCATGGCTGGTTTGAGTTAAGTCCGGTGAAAGAAGGTGTGATGCAGTTAAAACTGCATTGGCCGAGCCAGCAGGAACTGACCTCAGTGCTGCAACGTATTCGCCAACTGGCCGATTTAGATGCCAATATGCCACAGATAGAACAGCAGCTTGCACCTGTGTTTGGCGACTTTCTGGAATCAGGCTTAAGGCTGCCGGGTTTATGGAACCCTTTTGAAGCAGCGGTGCGGGCTATTTTAGGTCAGCAAGTCAGTGTGCAAGGCGCTCGTACTCAGCTAAATAGGTTACTGACAGAATTAGCGGAACCATTAGCTGATGATCCAGAGAAAAAGCTATTTCCAACGCCGGAAGCTATCCGTCAAAACGAGCTTTTAATGCTTAAAGTGCCACAAGCCAGACGCGATACCTTAAAACAACTGGCCGCTACTGTGATAGCAGAACCTCAAAGCACGCCGGATGACTGGTTAAAACTCAAGGGCATAGGACCCTGGACTGTGGCCTACAGCAAAATGCGTGGCCTTGCCGATCCGGATATCTGGTTAGGTGGTGATTTAGGTGTGCAAAAAGCCTTAAAACGCCATGGTGATATCACACCAGAGCAACTGGCTCCCTGGCGCAGTTACGCCACTTTTCAGCTGTGGTTTAGCTTATCCCGCCCTGCAGTAACGGAGCAAATCAAATGAAACAACTGCAATTTTCCACACCTTTAGGACTTTTGGTTGTCACTTCCAATACCAAGGGCATTGAATCCATTTTATTTCGCGACCATACAGAGGCGCCGGATCACAGCAACGATATGTTATTGCTGGACTGCAAAGCTCAGTTTGATGCGTATTTTAAGGGCAGCTTGCAACAATTTGATTTACCCTTAGCCGCCATTGGCACAGATTTCCAACAAGCAGTTTGGCAGCAACTGAGCCAAATCCCTTTTGCACAGCTGCGCAGCTACAGTGATATTGCCCATGCACTGAATAACCCAAAAGCAGTAAGGGCCGTAGGTGCTGCCAATGGCCGTAACCCTCTGACCATTATTGTGCCCTGCCACAGAGTGATAGGAGCCAATGGCAGCTTAACCGGCTACGCAGGCGGCTTAGAGCGCAAAGACTGGCTGCTAAAACATGAACAAAACACAGCGCAGGCCTTGGGTTTGTTTCAGCTGGAAGCCAGCATAGCTCCGTAGGGGCGACCTTTATGGTCGCCCGCATCAATCAATCCGCCCAGCGACGGGAACGTTCAAATTTTTAGAACACTCAAAGCAAAACTATCCGCTATTGCTTCGATTGAAGAGCTGTTTTAATAGACCTATCAACAACCACTGAATAGGTGAAGTGAACATGACAGCCCGTACTTTAAAACAATTGATCCCTGCCATGCTGGCCTCTGACGGCGCTGGCGTAAAAATTAAACGTAGTCTGGGCCAAAGTCAGGCCGTACGACTGGACCCGTTTTTAATGCTGGACGCTTTTGGCTCAGACAAAGCCGATGACTACATTGCTGGTTTCCCAGCCCATCCGCACCGTGGTTTTGAAACCGTCACTTATATGCTCGATGGTCATATGTTGCATGAAGATCATCTTGGCAATCAGGGCCATTTAACCAGTGGTGGCGTACAGTGGATGACGGCAGGCCGCGGTATTATTCACTCAGAAATGCCACAGCAGGAATCTGGTCTGATGCGTGGTTTTCAGCTGTGGATTAATTTACCAGCCGCAGAAAAAATGAAAGAGGCCGCTTATGTCGATATTCCGGCCTCCGACATTCCGCTGGTAAATTTAACGGCGCAAAGTTTTGTCAAAGTCATAGCTGGCGAAACAGAGCTGAATGGCAACATTGTTCGTGGTCCTATTTTTGGCTTATCGACTGAACCTTTGTATCTGGATGTGCAGTTAGAGGCAGATCAAAGCCTGACTTTTCCAGTCACGGCTGGTCATAACGCTTATGTTTATCCTTTTGAAGGCGAAGTGTTTGTTGAAGGTTTAAAAGTGGCCAATCATCATGGCGCTGTCCTGACAGATGGCGACAAGGTTAGGGTATCTGCAAAAGATAAAGCGCGTTTTATTCTGTTAGCAGCCAAGCCAATAAAAGAGCCAGTAGTGCAATACGGTCCCTTTGTGATGAACAAGCCAGAGGAAATTGAGCAAGCCATTCGTGATTATCAGGCAGGAACCCTGACCAATAATCAGCAAGCCAAAACCATAGCTATTCATAAATCAATCTGAGATCTCGTAGGGGCGGGGCTTGTCCCCGCCCGTCTTGAATTCCAATCCTATGCCAGACAGCTGGTTTATCCCCGCCCGTCTTGCATGCCCATCCGATGCTAAGTTGGGTTGACCCCATGCCAGCAATTGTTCGGGTGTAATTAATAAAGGGCGGATGGTATCATCTGCCCTTTATTATTTTGAGGATCGGCAGATGCAACTTGTGGGTATTATCGGCGCTATGGAGCCGGAGATTGCAATTTTAAAAGCTCAGTTAAGCGATATGACCAGTGTCAAACTGGCCGACTATGAATTTTATCGGGGTCGTCTGGCCGACACTGACGTCGTTTTAGTGCAATCAGGCATAGGTAAAGTAGCTTCTGCAGTCGCCACCACATTAATGATTAGCCAGTTCAAACCAGACTGCGTGATCAATACAGGTTCAGCCGGTGGTTTTGACCCGGAATTAAATGTAGGCGATGTGGTAATTTCATCTGAAGTGCGGCATCACGATGTAGATGTGACAGCTTTTGGTTATGAAATTGGTCAGGTGCCACGTATGCCAGCAGCTTTTACCGCCCATCCGGCTTTGATTAGCGCAGCGGAGCAAAGCATCACTACCTTAGGTTTTTGCAAAACGAAAAAAGGCTTAATCACCACAGGTGATGTGTTTATGTGCCAGCCTGAGCGTATTGCTCAAACTCGCGCACAATTCCCAACCATGCTGGCGGTAGAAATGGAAGGAGCAGCCATAGCTCAGGCTTGTTATCAGCTCAATACTCCATTTGTGGTGATCCGCAGCTTAAGTGATATTGCAGGCAAAGAGTCGCCTACCTCTTTTGAAGCTTATTTAGAAATCGCCTCGAAAAACAGTTCTGCCATGGTGCTGGAACTGCTGAAAAATCTGAAAACGGTTCAGTTAAGCTAAATGCCGTATTGGCTGGACGATCTTTCGGCTTATCCACTGGTACTGCTAAGCATTTGGTTGCTTGGCAGCCAGTTGTTATTGCCACAGGATTATCAGCCTTTAACCTTTTTCCGCATTTTTGCCAAACAATTGGCCGCAAAAGTTCATCCTGATCCAAACCGGGCAACCAGTCAGCAACTGATATCCGGCAGTTTAGCTTTAGCTTTAGTGATACTGCCTACGCTCGGCTTACTTGCCCCTTTGTACTGGTTATCCGATTGGCCTTTGGTGCTGGATGGGCTGTTGCTGTATTTCTGTTTGGATTTTGTTTACTACCGCAAACAAAGTCACAAAATAGCCCTGGCAGTTAGTCAGCAACAAAACAGCAGAGCCAAAGATCTGTTACAACCTCTGGTGTTACGCCAGACTCAAGGTTTAAGCAGCACAGGCTTATGTAAAGCCACGATAGAAATGCTATGGCTTCGTACTGCTAAACAATGGATAGGGGTCAGTTTCTGGTTTTTAATTGGTGGTGGTCTAGCCGCTGTGGCTTATCGTTTACTGCTTTTATGTAATCAACAGTGGAACGATAAACACAGTAACTTCCGCTATTTTGGCCGCCCCGCTGCCTTGTTAACTCAATGGGCCAGCTTTCCTGCCTGTCTGATCACTGCCTTGCTGTTGGCTATGTTGACCGATATTACAGGTGCATTCCGGTACTGGCGTGAAGCTTCACGTCTGAAGTTGTGTTTGCCGCATCTGCTTATTCTGGGTGCTTTGGCTTCAGCTTTGCGTGTCAATCTGGCCGGCCCCGTCATGTACCAACAACAGAAGAATCAGCGACAACGACTTGGAGCTGCCCATTTACCTCAGGTTAGTGATCTGCTTGGTTCTGTTAAACTAAACCGGCAATTTCAGCTGTATTCGGCTCTTTTTGTATTTATTTTCAGTCTGTTACAAGTGCTGTGGTTTATCTATTAACAAGCTGGCTGTTTTTGTAAATTTCTTTAGAACTATGCTGGACTTTATAACGCCATTCACTGTATTTTCTTAGGCTTCTTGCGGCAGATTGACACCTATAAAAATAATAACCAGACCTGTAGAGGAATCGTTTTGCCTGTTTTCGCCCTGTTGCGCTATGTTTGCGGCCTGTTGCTGCTCTGTTGCTTTTGCAAATCTGCAGTAGCTGCACCGCTATTGCAGCCACTAACTCCGGACCAAAATTTATCTCAGGGTTCAGTCAACGATTTGTTGCTCGACCGTCAGGGCTTTTTATGGGTTGCCACTGATGCGGGTTTAAACCGCTACGATGGCTATAAAAACCTGTTGATTGGTGCAGACTCCCCTCAATTACAAAGCCTGGCTTTTACTCAATTATTGTTAGATTCAAAACAAAAACTGTGGGCTTTAGCGCCACGTTCTGGCTTGTATGTTTTTGATCCACTCAAAGCAGAGCTGTTTTTACACACGTCCTTGCCCGGCACTGCGACACTGCAAAATCGGTTTGTCAATTTGATACAGTCAGACGACGAACACTTACTACTCAGTACCAGAACAGAGCTTTACAGCTATCACACAGACAAAAGCCAACTGACCGTTTTAGCCAGACTGGCCGATATAGAGTTAGACGACGCCAATATCCGCGTGTTGTTACAATCCCCGGAGTGGATACTGCTGGGTACCAGTCATGGCTTAGTGCTGTATGACAAAACCACCAAACAACTGAAGCTGGTGCCTCATTTACCCCCAGGCCAGTCGTTGGACTATCAACGTCATGTCAAAGCTTTACAAATTCAGGATCAGCATCTGCTGGTAGGTACTGTCGAAGGCTTGTATCAACTGGAACTGTCGGCAATTAAGCAGTTTTTAACATCAGGGCAAACTCCAGCAAGCAAAGAGCTGATTGCCGGGCCTAATGTCTGGCAAATTAAGACCCAGTCTGATCATTTATTAGTGGCTACAGAACGAGGTTTGTTGCGTTATACACCAGAGCAAAACAGCACAGAACTGCTACTCAAATTCAGCGACAGCAATTTTAATTTATCCGACGACAATATAGTGGCCTTGCAAGAGGATGGTCAGGGTGGTTTTTGGCTTGGCAGTCGTTTTGAAGGCGCTTACTACTGGCATCCCCGCAGTAAAGCCATTCGCAGCTTCAGTCAAACTGGGCCTGATGCTTTAAGCAATGACAAAATAACCTCTATTGTCGAAAAAAATACAGAAGAGCTCTGGCTTGGCAGCCGTAATGGCCTGAACTTATTAAATCTGGAAACTCAGGAGACTCAGCATTTTCTGGTTAATCCAGATCCAAAGGCGGTCTGGCATACCAGCACCATCATGAATTTGTCGATGGATACTGCTGGCGATTTATGGTTTTTATCCTCCAGTGGTCTGAACTACTTTTCCAGTCAAAACAAAGAGCTGCAACCAGCCCCAGTCGCAGAGCCAGAGCAACTGGATGTGCTGCAAAACGCGCGGCCCGGCAGTTGGCTTAATCAACAACAGCCTTTTTACCTACTGACCAGAGACAGTTTTTATCTGTACCAGGCTAAAACAGGCCAGGTTGAAGAACTAACGGCATTAAACCAAAAGTTGCCAGCCAGCGGGGTGCGGTCTGTTTTGGGTAAATGGCCTGGTCAGCCAGACTGGCTTGTGCTGTCTGCTTACGAAAAACTCTGGTTATACAATGAAAAAACAACAGAGTTAAAGCTGTTGTACCAGGCTGAAGCAAGCCAGGCTTTTAGTATGCGTTTTGCCGATCAGATGGCTCTGGATAAAAATAATACCTTGTGGTTCAGTGCGGCAGATATAGGCTTGTTGGCTTTTGATGCCAAGACTATGCAGCTGAAACATCATTTTCACAGTAAAAACAAACTCAATACTAATGTGGTTTATGCAGTAAACCGCGATCAACTGGGGCATATCTGGTTCTCCAGTTTGCATGGTGTATCTTCGTTAAATGTCGATACTCTGCATATAGAACAGTTCAGCAAAAAAGATGGTTTATCCAGCAATGAATTTATCGTCCAAAGCAGTAAAACCTTAAGCAATGGCGAGATGGTGTTTGGCTCCATTCGGGGCATCAACTTACTGTCGCCTGTTGCGCTGACAGAACCCAGACGTAAGCCCCGTATTGTCATTACTCAACTGGATTTATTGTCTTCCCCTATAGAAAGCCCGCTCACCGATTTATCAGGTCAATTTTTTAGTTTGCCTTATGACAGTCAGGGCTTAACCATCAGTTACTCCAGCCTGAACTTCCGGGACAGCGGCAAAATGCGTTACCGTTACTGGTTGGATGGCCCACAGCGTTTAGTTTTTCCTGAACAAAGCTCCAGTTCTGTGATGTTTCCTCAGCTAACTCCGGGCGATTATCAATTTAACGTAGTGGCTGTGTCGCCAGTGACTGGCCTTGAAAGCGAAGTGGCAACAGTGCGCTTAAGAGTTGAACCTGCGCCATGGTTGAGTTACTGGGCCTACATGGCTTACGCTTCTGTCACCCTGATTGTGATGTTGTTTTACCTGCGAACCCGGCAAAAACAGCAACGTATGCTCAAAATAGCTCATGCCAAAGTGACGGCCAGTGAGCAGCGCTTAAAACAGGCGCTGGATTCCATAGACAGTGGCGCCTGGGAATGGCATGCCCGCAAAAACATTATGTTTGCGTCCCGTATTTACAGCATGCTTGGGTATCAGGAAGCACTCAATCCGCTGGCGATGAGCCAGCATTTGTCTTTATTGCATCCGGAAGATAAAGACGCTTATCAGCAAGCCTGGCTAAAACTGATGCAAACACCGGATAAAACCTTTGACCACACTTACCGTATGCAACATAAAAATGGCAAATGGCTGTGGTTCCGTGACATAGGTAAAGTGGCTGAAGTGGATGATGAAGGTCAGCCAGAACGGGTCATTGGCACCTTCAGCAACATTACCGAAACCAGAGCGAACCAGGAAAAAGCCAGGCTTTTTGGTGAAGCTTTCCAGCAAACCCGTGACTGGGTAGTAATTTTAGATGCCAGCCAAAGAGTGATTGCAGCCAACCAGTCTTTTGCCGATGTATTTGGTTCTGTCGATCAGTATCTGGTCAGCCCAAAAACTCACCATCTTGGCATCAGCCTGCAACGCCGTCGTTTTTATACCTCGTTATTACGTGGTTTAACCGTCAACCAACACTGGCAAGGTGAAGAGCTGGTGCATACACCAGACGGTAAAGAGCGCCCTGCTCTGATCAATATCAGCGCTATTGGTGATGTGGATAAAGTAGAGTTTTTTGTATTGGTGTTTACTGACATCACAGCACAAAAAGTGGCAGAAGAAGAACTACGTTATTTAGCCAGTTATGACTCGCTAACTGGCTTGCCTAACCGTACTTTGCTGATGGATCGTATTCAGCATGGTATTGAACAGGCTAAACGCGCGAAAAAATCTCTGGCCTTGTGTTTTATCGATTTGGATAAGTTTAAACAGGTCAACGACTCTTTAGGCCACGATGTAGGCGATCAGTTACTGCAGGAAGTGGCCAAGCGTTTGCGTGCCACCTTAAGAGAAACCGACACCATAGCCCGTTTGGGTGGTGATGAATTTGTGGTGCTGCTGGAAAGCTACAAAAACGATGACAATATCAGCCATGTAGCCAGAAAAATGCTGCAATCTATTGGCGAACCTATGCAATTAGGCACTCATACCGTCAGCGTGTCACCAAGCATAGGGATAGCTGTATATCCGGACGATGCCACGGACGCCAATTCGTTATTAAAACATGCTGACGTGGCCATGTATCACGCCAAAGATTTGGGCCGTAATAACTTCCAGTTTTTTATTGCCGAGATGAACGAAAAAGCTCATATGCAACTGGCCAAAGAAACCCAGTTACGACAAGCCTTTAAAGATGGCGAATTTATTAACTACTACCAACCTATTGTCGATTGCCGCAGCCAGTCCGTGATAGGGGTAGAAGTATTAATGCGCTGGAGTCATAAAAATACCCTGATTCCGCCAACCGAATTTATTCCTATGGCAGAAGATTTACGTTTAATTATTCCTATGACTTTATCCTTGCTGGAACGGGCTTTAGTCGATTTACAACAATGGCGTCAGGCCGGCTTAGACTTGTATTTGTCGGTGAATTTATCCACCAGTCATTTAGAACAACTGTCTTTGGCGGAACATACTGAAAAGCTGCTGAATAAATACCAGTTGCCCGCCTCTTGCTTGCGTTATGAAGTGACCGAAAGCGCACTGATGCGTGACCACGAAAAAGCCATTACCACTATGCTGGCGCTGAACCAACTGGGTATTCAGCTGGCGTTGGATGACTTCGGTACGGGCTATTCGTCGTTAAAGTACTTAAAAGAACTGCCAATAGACGCCATTAAAATTGACCGCAGTTTTGTTAAAGACATTGGTATAGATCCAGATGATGAAACCATTATCGAAGCCATTTTGTCGATGGCAGGCAGCTTAGGTATGAGTTGTGTCGCCGAAGGTGTGGAAACCGAACAGCAACTGGCATTTTTCAGCAGCCGCCAGTGTTATCTTATTCAGGGCTATTTATTTGCCAAGCCTATGCCTGCGATAGAACTGATCAACTGGCTGCATAGTGAGCACTTAAATTAACTGGTGATTACCTTAGCGGCGCCCGTCTGCGCAGAAACTTTTAGTTTATCGCAAGGCCGCAGGCCTAGAATGACGCGAATTGTTAGCTGTTTCCAAGCATAAACGCACGAAGCTGCCGCTCCTCTCGCATAACAGAGAGGACAAGAACTCGCTGCTCATCCTCACGATAAAAAATACGACAGGGTGGAACCACTAACTCCCTGTATACCGAATCAGGGAGCTCTGGAGGGATCGGCACGGATTTGGGGAAAGTTTCCAAACGCCCGGCTTTATTGAAAACTTCCTTAACGAGAGCGGTTGTGGCAGCAGTATTGTCCAAAGCAATGTACTCTGCGATGGAGTCCAGTTCTTGAAGGGCGGGCTCAGTCCAGATTACTTCAGCCATTTACTCATTTTCTCTTGGGCCTCACTTTGGCTATAGGTTCTTCCCTCAAGTACAGCGCGCTCTCCCCGAACAAGCCCTTCAAGCAGCGCAAGCCGACGCTGCATGAACTCATAATCCTGCACATCAACAAGGTATGCGGATGGCTGGCCATGCTCCGTAATCAGTACGGGCTCTTTCGTCAGATGCAGATCTGCCAGAATCTTTGTAGCCTGACGCTTGAGGTTCGTAACGAGTTCAACTTTCATGGGTTCACCCTGATCTAAATTCCAAGTGACACTATAGTATCACTTTACGGGGGAGGCAATCGCTGCTGACGCCGAGTGCAGCGCTTTGCTATATTTTGAATACTTCCGCACCAAGGGATAATCTCGTATTTACTTCCAAGTCGTTTACAAACAACTCCCAATCTCCTTTTGCTACCCTCCTCTGACAGTAGATAGAAGCCATGCGAATAAAGCCTTTAGTGACAACTCGAAGGTCTTCAATAAATTGATCCATCTTCTCTTCGTAGCTATTACCATATGATAAGAAGATCGAATCTCTATAGTTCGCCTTACCCCGATAGCGGAATGCCTGAAAGAGGAAATTTACTTGACCTCTCTCTAGCTCATTGTCTCGTAACTCTCTTGCCGCCTTAGTTCTGAAATTATCGACGTTCAGCTCTTTAAACTGTCTCGAACTCTTAATGCGCTCTTCAGCTTCCCATTTTCTATAGTCGGCAGTACCACTCAAATAGCTAAGACAAGCGCCCTTCGCATCGTCTAAACCTTTAGCGTATGTATTCAAATCAACTTTATTGCCATTGCGGAGTTCACTAATTTTTTCGTCTACATCTTTTTTAACCAGAGTTGATAGATAAAGATTAAACGGATAGACAAGCAGCTTTTTCTCAGCAAAATCTGCGTGCCAAGCTTTTGCTGTTGCCGTATGTGTCTCTTGCTGGGCCCCTGAGGAAGCCGCCACCATAGCGCTTGCAGCAAAGTAAGTAGCGTAGTACCAAGATATAATCGCAGATCGGCAGATATCATATTTATGAGATACATCTGAAGCTAGTGCGTTTAAGGAAGCAAGATTGTGATATGCCATTAGCATATTTTCAAAGACTACTGTGTCCGCTGACTTATTCTGATCGCGTCTTTGAACTTTGCTGAAGACTGACTTAATCTTTTCGTCTGAAAACTCATCACTATTAATAATTTCGGCTAATGCCCTCATCCAATTAATAGTTCCTTGAATAGCAAAAGTTGGCTGAGGTTGATCTTTTGCCTCAAAAAGTCTACTCAATAACCATTGTGCCATTGCACTTCCTTAAAAATATAACGCCCGCAGCACACGAGTGCGTAGCGAGTCGAGGCCGATAGGCCGGTGTGACTGCTATTGTTATAAGACATGATCAACCGGTGCCTCTTCAGCCAGGTTATCCAAATAGCATTCAAGATTGCCCTTAATTTTTTTAAACACTCTCGGAAAGTAATCCGCTAGCTCTTGAAAGGTCGGATTGTCTGATTGAGGCCCACCATGGTAATGGCGCATATGGTCAAGAATGTCTTGCTTCTCTTCATCCGATATAGTTTCTAGTGGATTTGATGCGTTATAGCCATGAAAATTAGAAAGGTGGATAAAGGCACATCCGAATTTGTAGACCGAGCGCGCCCAACCGGCGAATTGTTGCGATACTTCGACCATCATCGCGTCAGTGACAACAGCTTCCTTCCCTTTGGGGGTTGTTACTTTCCAACGTTCACCGTTAACGGTACTTGCCATCAGCCGATTTCTTTCTTCAAGATCAGGTATGGATAACAAGTAAAGAACTCGAATTAACGAATCAAGCTCTTGTCTAAGAATCGACATCATTGAGCCGGGCAGGTCACGTATGCGTGAGAACGCGATCTCGTGTTCATCTGAACGTGATTTTATCAATTTGATGAATTCGTGCACGAAACCTTCCTTGTCTTATAACATTTGTATATTGTGCTGGCACGCTTTCACTGGTTTGACACTGGTTTAAGCAGATAGCGAGATAGCATTAACTTATTGATAAAAAGCAATTAATTACAATCAACCACTGCCTGCTGTGACTCAAAGCGTGCTGGCACATTCTTACTTTTGTTTGGCCTGTTAATTTTAGGTTGGCACACTCTAAGTTTCTAAATTAGCGTGCATTTCCTTCTTCAGCAACAAATAAATGTGCCTGTTGATTTGCTCAAAGCGTGCCTGCTTTATGGTTATAGCAAATAACACTGTGTATTCGTCCCTATCTGTATGCCCCCTCGTCCCGCTTTGCAACATCAAGACCTTAAAGAGTATACTGCGCGCCTCTTCGATGGATGTGATTTCCGATGCAACCCAATTTGCTGAAAGGCGCGTTATTGCTGTTACTGGCAGAAGCTTGTTTTGCTGGTATAGGCGCGTTAGTCAAACTGACCAGCGACAGTGCCAGCAATGCACAGGTGGTGTTTTTTCGCAATTTTTTTGCCTTAGTGGTGATGCTGCCCTGGCTTTGGGTGCAAGGTAAACAACTGCTATATACCAAGCGCTGGTATCTGCATTTAAGCCGCTCCATTACCGGCATTATTTCGATGTACTGCTTCTTTTATGTCATCAGTCAGTTACCCCTGGCGCAGGCTATGGTGGTGCTTTTAATGTCACCTTTTATAGTGCCGCTGATTGCCAAATATTGGCTAAAAGAAACGGCCAGCCGTTTAACCTTATTCAGCATAGCTTTGGGTTTTGGCGGCGTGTTATTGGCTTTACCTGTAGCCAGCGGTGGCGGTGCTTTTTATCTGTTTTTAATAGCGCTGTTATCTGCCGTGTTAGTGGCTGTCACCAAAACCACCATTCGTTACATGTCTGACACTGAACCCGCCGCCCGTATCGTCTTTTATTTTTCCTTGCTGACCGCCATTATCTCTTTTGTGCCTGTGCCTTTTTATTGGCAGGAATTGCCAGCTATCGCCTGGTGGGCCTTTGCTTTTATGGGTATTTTGGCCGCTATAGGCCAAATGGCGATGACCAAAGCTTATGCTTTAGCGCCCGCTTCAGATATTGGGATTTGGACCTACAGCTCGGTGATTTTTGCCGGCCTCTTTGGTTATTTATTCTGGTCAGAACCTGTCACCATGAGCTGGTTTGCAGGTGTGGCTATTATCTTTTATGCCGGGTATATCACCACCAGACAAAGGTTATGGTAACAGCCCTTCGTCCTTGAAGCTGCGGACCTTGTTGACTGCATGCTCTCTCTAAACAACGATTTCAATCCATAGACGGGCGACCATAAAGGTCGCCCCTACGTCTTACAAAACAATCTTCATGGTTTTAAATCACAAAATTTATTTTTATTCGCTTCAAACCTTTTTTCTTTTACTTACGACTCATTGGTAATAGCGGCATTTTTTGATGCCTGACCCAAGACGAAAAGTGCAGGAAAAACCATGAAAATAGCGGATACCAGCAGCCAGGACGAGCGACTAGCACCGAAAAAAACCACTAAAAAAATCTGGGTAGCAGGCTCCGTCAGCCTGCTGTTGGTATTGCTGTTATGGCAAATTATTCCGGCAGCGCGTAGTTGGTCGCAGTCGGATATGTCGGTGTCTTTATCGCGCGTACGGCTGGATACAGTCAAAACTGCGGATTTTACCCGCGATATTTCAGCTCAGGGTCAGGTGGTCGCAGCGGTCAGCCCTAAACTGTACGCACCTGCAGAGGGCACCATCAGCTTATTGCTCGACGCAGGTACTGAAGTTAAACAAGGCGATGTACTGGCTATTATCGACAGCCCCGAGCTGAACAATAAACTGCTGCAGGAACAAGCCACATTTTACAGCTTACAAACCAGCCACGACCGTCAAAAAATCTTAGCGAAAAAGCAGCAACTGACCGACAAAAAAGCAGTGGATATAGCGCAAGTAACTTTAACCACAGCAGAGCGGGAAAAACGCCGCGCTGATCAGGGTTTTGAAAAAGGCGTGATCAGCAAAATTGAACATGAAAAAGCTCAGGACGATTTAGAAACAGCCAAACTACAACACCAACATGCCGTTGAAGATGCCCGGCTGAATAAAGAAAACCTCGATTTTGAAGTACAAAGTTTAGCCCAGCAGTTAGACCGCCAGCGTTTGCTGGTCGAAGATTTCCAGCGTCAGGTCAATGGCTTGCAGGTTCGTTCTCCGGTCAATGGCTTATTGGGTAATCTGGCGGTAGAAAACAAAACCTACATCACCAAAAACCAACTGATTTTATCTGTGGTGGATTTAAGCCAGTTTGAAGTGGAAATTGCCGTACCAGAAAGTTATGCCAACGACTTAATCATTGGTTTGCCAGTGGAGGTCACAGCTGAGCAGAAGCTGTATATGGGCAAACTGGTGACTATTTCCCCTGAAGTCTTTGAAAACCAGGTGAAAGGCCGGGTACGTTTTACCAAAGAAGCTCCTCCTGCCCTGCGCCAAAACCAACGCTTAAGCAGCCGTATTTTGCTGGAACACCGCGAAGGCGTAATGCAGGTGGCCCGAGGTCAGTTCCTCGACAGCAGCAATGGCAAATTTGCTTACAAAGTCGCAAATGGTATGGCCATCAAAACCCCGATTGAACTGGGAGCCCGCAGTCTGAACTCAGTCGAAATTCTGGCAGGGCTACAACCAGGCGATCAAATCATTACCTCTGGCACCGATATTTTCGACGGTGCCAGCACAGTACAACTTAATAACTGAATAAATAATTAAGGCTAAAAAGCCAGAGGGACTTGTTATGTTAACTATGAATAAAATCAGTAAATCCTTTATCACGGACGATGTGGCCACTCATGCGCTGCGTGATATTCAGCTGCATGTCAACGAAGGAGACTTTGTCAGTGTGACTGGCCCTTCAGGCTCAGGCAAAACTACCTTTTTAAATATTGCTGGTTTACTGGAAACCAGCACTAGCGGTGAATACCTGCTGGACGGCGAAGACATCGCCAAACTAAACGACAGCGGCCGCTCCCGCATGCGTAATCAGAAGATAGGTTTTATTTTCCAAAGCTTTAACCTGATCCCGGATTTAAACCTGTTCGACAATGTGGATGTACCTTTGCGTTACCGTGGCCTGAATACAGCAGAGCGCAGAAAACGTATTGAACACCATCTGGATCAGGTGGGTTTAGCCTCCCGGATGAAACACCTGCCAAGCCAGTTATCCGGTGGTCAGCAGCAACGTGTAGCCATAGCCCGGGCTTTAGCCACCTCACCCCGCTTTTTACTGGCGGATGAGCCCACAGGAAACCTTGACAGCCAGATGGCACAAAGTGTGATGAGTCTGTTGGAAGACATCAATAAAGCCGGCACTACCATTTTAATGGTGACGCACGATCCAAGCCTGGCCGCCCGTGCTAAACGTCAGATTTACATCAAAGATGGCCATGTCAGCGAGCTGACCAACAAAAACTCTAACTTGCATGTGGTTGGCGAAGCTTAAGGAGCCGCTATGTTTTCTTACTATGTAAAGCTGGCTTACTTGAGCTGCAAACGCACCTGGGGCATGACGCTATTGATGGTCTGCGCCATAGGTTTAGGTATAGGTGCGTCTATGACCACTATTACTGTCAACTACCTGATGTCGGCCAACCCTATTCCGCATAAAAGTGAGCAGCTGTTTTTTGTGCAAATGGACAGTTGGCAGCCAAACAATCCATACAACGATGATGGTGATGCGCCAGAGCAATTAACCTACCGTGATGCCACCTACTTATGGCAAGCCCAAAAAGCTAAACGCCAAAGTATTCAAAGCGGTATGTCTGCAGTAATAGAGCCTGCCGACAAAGAAGTGTTGCCTTTTATGGTGCAGGGCCGCGCCAACAGTGCCGACTTTTTCCCTATGTTTGATGTGCCTTTTTTATATGGTAGCGGCTGGGACCATCAGGCTGATCTGAAAAAAGAACGGGTCATTGTGATCAATGCCGAACTGAATGAGCGTTTATTTGGTGGCAAAGACTCCACAGGCCAGACAGTGCGTATGGCCGGTGAAGATTACAAAGTGACAGGGGTAATGGACAGATGGAATCCTAAACCAAGGTTCTACGATATCAGCACAGGCGCCTTTAACGACGTAGAAGAAGTCTTTGTGCCTTTTAGTTTAATTACCGAACAGAAATTCAGCCGCTCTGGCAATACCAACTGCTGGAAACCGACAGAATCAGGCTTTCAGGCTTTTTTAGACTCTGAATGTATTTGGGTGCAGTTGTGGGTGGAATTACCAACAGAGCAAGACAAAGACGCGTACTTCAGCTTTATGAATGCCTACGCTAAAGAGCAGCATCAATACGGTCGTTTTGCCCGCACCGACAACAATAAATTACGTGATGTGATGCAATGGCTGGAAAACCAGCAAGTGGTATCAGACGACGCCAGCATGATGATGGCGATGTCACTGATGTTCCTGCTGGTGTGTTTACTGAATACCGTAGGCTTATTACTGGCGAAGTTTTTAGGTAAAGCCTCAGAAATTGGCGTGCGTCAGGCTTTAGGAGCAAGCCGTAACGACTTGTTTATTCAGCATTTAATCGAATCAGGCTGTATAGGGTTAGCAGGTGGCTTATTAGGTTTGATCCTCGCCTTACTTGGGCTTGAAGCCATCAAAGTGATGTACGGCGATTGGATCCGCGATTTAGCTCAACTGGATTTGACCTTAGTGGCTATGGCTATTGGTTTAGCTATTGTCAGCGCTTTATTAGCAGGTTTGTATCCCACATGGCGTGCCTGTCAGGTACAGCCGTCCGTTCAGCTGAAAAGCCAATAAGGAGTTTGCCATGTTAGAACTATTAGCCCGATTGGAACTGGGCCCCATATTCCGCGCTTTAATGCGCAATAAAATTGGTGCTTTGCTGATCGCCCTGCAAATCGCCCTGACCCTGACCATTATGGTAAACGCCATTTTTATGATGCAGGAACGTAGCCAGCAAATGGCCAGAGCCAGCGGTTTAGATGAAACCAATACTTTTTATCTGAGCAACACCGTTTTTGCGCAAGACTACAATCTGAAAACGGCTTTACAGCAGGACTTGCAGCGTATTCGTCAAACTCCAGGTGTAGTAGATGCCATCCAACTGAACGCTATTCCTTTAAGTGGCGGCGGCTGGTCTATGAGCCTGCAAACCAAAGCCGGCGATGATATTGAAGGCACAGGTTCTGCGGTTTACATGGTGGACGAGCACGGTATCAATGCTTTGGGCCTAGAGCTAATCGCAGGTGAAAACTTCCAAAGCTCAGACATCGGCTGGCGTGAAATAGGCAGTACCAAGTGGCCTGCTAAAACCATTATCACCAAGGCATTAGCAGAAGCTATGTTTGAAGGTGACTGGAAAAGCGCCTTAGGAAAAACTGTCTACATTGACAACCATCAGCCGATGCAAATCACGGGCATTATCAACACTCTGCAAGCACCATGGAATGGCTGGAATGGCGTAGAGCGCAGCATGCTGGTGCCGCAACAACTGGATGGCAAAGGCAGCCGCTTTTTTATCCGCACCGAACCAGGCCGCCGCGACGAGTTAATGCCTGTAATAGAAAAAATGCTGGCCGAAAGCGACAGAGGCCGCATTATCCGTAATGTCACCAGCATGGAACAAACCCGTGACGAAAGTTATCAGGAGCATCAAGCCACCAACACTATTCTGCTAACGGTGATTATTGTACTGACGCTAATCACAGGTTTTGGCATTGTTGGTCTGGCGATGTTCAGCATCAACAGACGCACCCGCCAAATCGGCACCCGCCGCGCTTTAGGCGCCAGTCAGTGGCAGGTGATGCGCTACTTTATGCTGGAAAACCTGCTGATCAGCTTCGCTGGTGTAATCTTAGGCGCAGCAGGAGCCGTAGGTTTAAACATCTGGCTGGTTTCAACCTTTAGTATGAGCCCGTTAAGCCCTGTACTACTTGTGATTGGTGTAGTGGCCTTGTTAATAGTGGGCCAACTGGCAGTCAGTTATCCGGCCTTAGTAGCATCGAAAATTTCGCCAGCTACTGCTACAAGAGGACGGGCTTAGACCTGCTGTAACGACTCCCTGGTAAGTAAAAAGTTACCAACCTTTCCCTCAGCTTTTTTGTCCTTCGGCTGAGGGATTTTTGTTTTTAGCTCCGAAAGAATCTACGGCAAGTAAAAAATGAACAACATTTCCCTCAGATCTTTGTCCTTCGGCTGAAAGGGTTTTATTTTTATCTCCGAAAAATCCAAGTATCTACAGCAATAGAAACCTGAATCTGAATGGGCCCCCATTAGGACGCAAGCCGGGCAAAATGGGGTGACCAAGGTTTTAAGACGAGGAGTGTTTGAGCGAGGAGCGGTAGCGACGAACGAGTTGCCGAGTCGCCTTGGGCGCACGATTTTGAGCCGGGCTTTCGCAGCGGCCTGGGGTCGCCTTTTCTTTGGATACTTTCTTTTGGCGACGCAAAAGAAAGTATCTCGCCAACGGCGAAACCGTTGTTAGGGAGAAATAATTTACTGTTTCCTTTAGTTTTTATATGCACTTATCTAGATTTTTTTGGAGTTAATAAATTGGTGGCTGGTTCATTTTTGAACGCGTCACATCAACTTTCAAGCCATATTTATCTTTCACTAATGTGCATACTAGATCGAAAAACCATCCAGGGGCTTGAGGTGCAACCACAACCTTCGTTATCAATTCATGTAAGTTTACTTTATGTATTGTTCCTCGCTCACATTCGGGCCTGTCGCCAAAAACATTATCTCTTGGATCATAAGAGATCAGTCGAACCTCTTTCTCGAAAGAATAAAAATGATGCTTATGAAAATAAGGGGCCAGAGGGTCAGAACTCTGAAAAGAATCTTCCTCATGAGCAATGTAATGGACATCGGTCAAGAACAATTGGTATTTGGGGTCAGCGCAAATAGATCGAGCTAACGAGTCTGTACTTGAAATCACACACACAGCATCAACTGAACCACCATAAATTTTCCACATCGCCATACTTTCAGAAGAGCCTGCATGCCAACAGCTAACATCAAGCCATTCACGATGTCGTTTAAATAGGTCTCTCGCATCTGTCTGTTTCACGGGAAAGTCACCAAAAACAGTATTAATGAAATGTTCAGGAGGGTCTTTAATGATTGGAGTTTCTGTCCTTTGACTTTCTTTTTTCGCAACAAAGCTATGTGGCAGTGTGTAATTAGCGAAGTGATACCAGCGGTCAACTACTTTAGTCTCTAAGAGTATATGGTGATGAGTTAAGCTCCCTTCGAGATGATCTTCAAAACATGAGAGACGCGTGAAAAATAGACTGGAAGAATCTAAAAGAGATACTAACTTTGTAAAATCCATATATCTATGTAATTCAAAATCTTCATTACAACGACCATTCTTCGTAAAAGCCATATAACTCCTCAAACTGCTCAGCTAAATAATGCTAGATTCGATGTTGATGAAACCTTTCGTTTACACAGCTAAATCGTGAGATTTACGCCAAAGCCAATCTCACCGCAAAGCCGGTAAATAGCAGCCCTAACAGCAAATTCCCTGCTTGCCCAGCTTTAGGTTGGCCTTTGAAGAAACTGGCTATGGCGGCTCCTGCGTAGACTAACGTGGTCAGATACAGCAAGCTGATTATTTCCAGTACTACTGCGAGCACCAGATAAGGCACCCAGTTGGGGCTGAAACCGGAGTCGATAAACTGAATAAAAAATGACAGGAAAAACAAAATGGCTTTAGGGTTGGTCAGACTTAATAACAACGACTTGCGAAACACAGAAGCACAGGTCGCAGCAGCAACAACAGCTGGTGCTTGCGTGTCGGTGCTGGCTTTGGGTTGACGTAAACTCAATAAAATTTGGACGCCTATATACAGCAAATAGGCAGCGCCTAAGTAACGTATCCAGCGGAACAACTCGGGTGAGGCTAACAGCACAGACGCCAGCCCAAGGTAAGACAGAAAAATCAAAGTTGCATCACCCAATAGCACAGCTGCAAGCGCACACCAGGCGTGCTTTGATCCCTGCACTATGCTGGTTTTCAGCACAAACAGACTATTAGGCCCCGGCATCAGGATAATCACTACCACTCCGGCCAAAAAGGTCCAGAACTGAATCACACCAAAACTTTCCATTATTATCCTCTGAGCCTTATTTTTACTGACTCTGCATTGTTATCGCACAGCAAATATTATCAGGCCAACGGCTTATAAAAGTCACTGCAATTTAGCGGGGAAATTGACAAAACCCGGAGAACACGACTGCATGGAAGCAACTTAGCGTCAGACTATGACGCAAAAGTTACTATGCAGGTTTTATGATCCAGCTTTAAAGCGTTACAAATCCACTCGCAGCCGATCCACTGCTGGCACTTCAGGCCCTACTAGGATAAAATGCGCGTCCTTTTTCTTGGCGTTAACTTTTTTACGGGCTACAACACAAATGGGCAAAAAGCTGCACATTAAGACCTGGGGCTGCCAGATGAACGAATACGATTCATCCAAAATGGCGGACCTGCTGGATGCAACTCATGGCTACACTCTGACTGAAGATGCTGCTGAAGCGGACGTGATCCTGCTGAACACCTGCTCTATTCGTGAGAAGGCTCAGGAGAAGGTATTCCATCAGTTAGGTCGCTGGCGTCCGCTGAAAAAGAAAAACCCGGATTTGATTATTGCGGTGGGTGGTTGTGTGGCTTCTCAGGAAGGCAAAGCCATTCGTGAGCGTGCACCTTATGTCGATATCGTATTTGGGCCACAAACTCTGCACCGTTTGCCTGAAATGATTAACTCAGTGCATGGCAACAGATCACCAGTGGTTGACGTGTCCTTCCCGGAAATCGAGAAGTTTGACCGTATGCCGGAGCCAAAAGCAGACGGCCCTACCGCTTTCGTGTCTATTATGGAAGGCTGTTCTAAGTACTGTACCTTCTGCGTAGTGCCTTACACCCGGGGTGAAGAAGTCAGCCGTCCGCTTGATGACGTCTTACTGGAAATTGCCCAGTTGGCTGAACAAGGTGTACGTGAAGTCAACCTGTTGGGTCAGAACGTGAATGCCTACCGTGGTGAAACTTTTGATGGCGAAATCTGCCATTTCTCTGAGTTACTGCGTTTAGTGGCCGCCATTGATGGTATCGACCGTATTCGTTACACCACGTCGCATCCTGTTGAATTTACGGACGATATCATCGAAGTGTACCGTGATGTGCCTGAGCTGGTGGATCACCTGCATTTACCTGTGCAATCCGGTTCAGACCGCATTCTGGCGCTGATGAAACGTAACCATACGGCGATAGAGTACAAGTCGAAAATTCGTGCGCTGAAAAAAGTACGACCGAATTTATGTATGTCGTCTGACTTTATTATCGGCTTCCCTGGTGAAACCGCAGAAGACTTCGAAGCGACTATGGATCTGATCAAAGCGATGAACTTTGATATGAGCTTCAGCTTTGTCTACAGCGCCCGCCCTGGTACTCCAGCGGCCGATTTGCCGGACGATGTATCGGAAGATGAGAAAAAACAACGTCTGTATGTGCTGCAAGACCGTATTAACCAGCAGTCATTACAAATTGCCCGTGCTATGCTCGGCACTGAACAACGTATTCTGGTCGAAGGCCCGTCGAAAAAAGACATTATGGAGCTGACCGGACGTACGGAAAACAACCGTGTGGTGAACTTTGAAGGTTCACCAGATATGATTGGCCAGTTTGTAGATATTTTAGTGACCGATGTCTTTACCAACTCATTAAAAGGTAAAGTGATTCGCACTGAAAAAGACATGGATTTACGTCGTGAAGTATCGCCACAACAAATTATGGCGGCTAAAGCGGCAAAAACAGACGAATTGGGAGTGGCAACTTTTACTCCTTAGTTTCAAACAGCCTTAGTATGCTGTGGTTCGGTACATCCGGCCACAGCATAGTATTAAATATGAGACAGAGCATTGGATAACCCCATCACCAGTTTAGAATTTTCTCTCTCCCCTTTTGAACCTCAGCGTCTGGCTTTTTTATGGGGCCCCTTTGACGATAACTTACGTCAGATTGAGCGCCGTTACCGTGTGCAGGTGTCCTACCGCGATAACCAGCTGCGTTTAGTGGGCTTAACTGAGCAGCTTGAACCGGTAAAACAGATCATCGAATCTCTGTATGGTGAAACCGCTAATGCCCAGGGCAAAGCAGTGCCTTTAAGCCCGGAGCAGGTGCATCTGGTGATCCAGCAACAGCATCAGGAACCAACAGAGCAGCAGTTTGACGAAGAACAGGTCAGCATTAAGACCAAAAAAGGTGCCGTCAAAGGCCGCAACGCCAATCAAAGTGCTTATGTACGCAATATTCAGCGCCATGATGTGACTTTTGGTATTGGCCCTGCTGGTACAGGCAAAACCTATTTGGCTGTGGCTTGTGCTGTCGACTCGCTGGAAAAAGGCGAAGTGCGCCGTATAGTGCTCACCCGTCCAGCGGTGGAAGCCGGTGAAAAATTGGGTTTTTTACCTGGTGATTTAGCGCAGAAAGTCGACCCTTATTTACGTCCTTTATACGACGCTTTATTTGAAATGTTAGGTTTTGAAAAAGTAGAAAAGTACTTAGAGCGTGGAGTGATTGAAATTGCGCCTCTGGCTTATATGCGTGGCCGTACTTTAAGCGATGCTTTTATTATTCTGGACGAAAGCCAGAACACTACTGTTGAACAAATGAAGATGTTCCTGACCCGTATTGGCTTTAACGCCAAAGCGGTGATCACAGGCGATATAACCCAGGTGGATTTACCCCGAGGTCAATACTCAGGCTTAAAACATGCAATGGATGTGTTGTCTGAAGTGCCCGATCTGAGCTTTAACTTCTTTAAAGCCAAAGATGTGGTGCGTCATCCTGTGGTGCAAAAAATTGTCATGGCGTACGAAGCTTTTGAAGAGAAAAAGCAACAAGCCCTTGAGCTGGAAAAAGAAGCCGCAAAGCTGGCAGCAAAACAAGCCGCCCAAGCTGCAGCCAACACGAGTAAAGATTAAAGCATGACTATTACCCTGGATTTACAGCTGGCAAGCGAAGCGCCGAACCTTCCAACAGAAGCTCAATTTCAGCACTGGCTGGAAGCCGCTATTCTGCCGTTTCAGGACATAGCTGAAGTCACAGTGCGCATTGTCGACGAAGAAGAAAGCCAGCAATTAAACTTTGATTATCGCGAAAAAGATAAACCGACCAACGTACTGAGCTTCCCTTTTGAGCTGCCACCTGGTGTGGAAGAGTTGCCATTATTAGGTGATTTAGTGATTTGTGCTCAGGTGGTTGCCGCAGAAGCGAAGGAACAAGGCAAAGAATTACATCATCACTGGGCTCATATGGTGGTGCATGGGTGCTTGCATTTATTGGGCTTTGACCATATAAATGATGAAGATGCTGAACAGATGGAAGCAGAAGAAATTCTGATTTTGCAGCAACTGGGTATAAAGAACCCTTATATTTTAGAAGATTAACTGTTATTTTGTTTCTTACTTACCCCAATGATTGTGGGTATTCCTTTTTAAACTACTTGGAGCTTAAGTTCACTCATGGGTGACGACCATTCCCACTCTAGTCGGGGTTCTGCCGCCAAATCATGGCTGGAGCGTATAGCCGCGATTTTTACCGCAGAACCACAAGATTTATCTGATCTGGTTGAAGTGATCAATGAAGCGGCCATGCGCAAGCTGATTGATAACGACACTCAAAGTATGTTGCAGGGTGTTTTGGATGTATCCAAAATGCGCGCCCGCGACATTATGGTGCCTCGCTCGCAGATGGCCACCATTAACATTGACCAGTCCCTTGAACAAATGATGCCGCTGCTGCTGGAGAATAACCACAGCCGTTATCCTGTGGTCAATGAAGATAAAGACCATATCGAAGGTATACTGCTGGTGAAAGACTTACTGCAGCATACTTTACAAGGCAACACCGAATGGAGCCTGCGTGATTTATTACGCCCTGCTGTCATTATCCCTGAAAGTAAAAGAGTGGATGCCTTACTGAAAGAATTCCGTCAGAAACGCTACCATATGGCCATAGTGGTCGATGAATACGGTGGCGTGTCCGGCTTGATTACCATTGAAGATATCCTTGAACAAATTGTCGGCGAAATCGAAGACGAACACGACGATGAAGAAGATGTGGATATCAAAAAAATGGCAAGCCATGTCTATCAGGTCAGCGCTTTAACTCCTGTGGATGAATTTAACGAAAGTTTCGGCACTACTTTTGATGAAGAAGAAGCTGGCACTATAGGCGGTATAGTACTGCATGCCTTTGGCCATATGCCGGAAAAAGGTGAAACCATTGAACTGCAAAACCTGACCTTTAAAGTCAGCAAAGCCAATAGCAGACGTCTGGTGCAGCTGCAGGTGATTCGCGCTAAAACTGCCACAGAAACTGCAGCGTTACAGAAGGACTAACTTTTGCTGTTGTCAAAAACCTCCTGGTTTCCAGCCCTGCTTTTAGCAGGGCTGGGTGCATTAAACACCTTAGCTTTTGCCCCTTTTACTTACCATATGTTGCCACTGCTGACTCTGTCTGTGTTGGCCTGGTATCTGCTGCAGGCGCAAAGTCCAAAACAGGCAGCCTTATTTGGTTATGCCTATGGTTTGGGCTGGTTTGGTGTAGGTATTAGCTGGGTGCATGTCAGTATTGCTACTTTTGGTGGTATGCCGCTGATTGCCAGTCTGGCTATTATGGCAGTGCTAATAGGTTATCTGGCTTTATTCCCAGCCCTTGCCATCTGGTTTAGCTGGCGTTTTCGCGGCAATTTCTGGTATCCGCTGCTGTTGGCCTCCAGCTGGTTTATTGCTGAAAATATCCGCTCCTGGTTCTTAACAGGTTTCCCCTGGTTGTCTGTAGGTTACAGTCAAACCGATGGCTGGATGGCGCCCTGGGCGCCCGTTATAGGCGAAACCGGCATTAGCTTTTTAATGCTCTTAATAGCGGGTAGTGTCGCTGTTGCTGTACAACGTAAGTTATGGGTTTGGCCTGCTATAGCCGCCATAGTCTTGGTAGTAAGCCCAGCTCTGAGCACAATCAAAGGCTGGCAGGAGACCGGCGAGCAAGTCAAGGTTGCCTTAGTGCAAGGCAATATAGCGCAGGATTTACGCTGGGATCCGGAGCAAGAAGCCATCACTATGCGCAAGTACATGGAACTGAGCCGTCCACATCTGAATGCCGACATTATGATTTGGCCTGAAGCGGCTATTCCACAACTCGAGCCTTTAGCTTTGGCTTATTTATTTAATCTGGATATGCTGGCCGCAGAAAACAATACCGCCGTAGTAACAGGTATTCTGGATTACAAAGAAAACGGTGATGCCTATAACGGCATGATAGTTCTGGGTAAATCAGGCAAAGAAGCCACTGGCGGCGATTACAGATACAGCACCAGCAACAGGTACCAGAAACATCATTTATTGCCTGTTGGTGAATTTGTGCCTTTTCAGGACGTGCTGAAATATGTGGCACCACTGTTTAATCTACCGATGAGTTCATTTAGCCGTGGAGCTTGGCTGCAGCCTAATTTACAAGCCAATGGCTATGCATTGCTGGCTGCTTTGTGCTTTGAAATTGCCTTTCCACGCCAGATGATTGCTAATTTCAACGACAACACCCACTTCCTGCTGACCGTCAGTAACGACGCCTGGTTTGGCGCCTCTATTGGCCCTCACCAGCATTTAGAAATAGCCCGGATGCGTGCTTTGGAATTAGGCCGCCCGCTGCTTCGTGCCACCAATAACGGCATTACAGCCGTGGTGACTGCCGATGGCAAAGAGCTAAGCCGTTTACCACAGTTTGAAGAAGCGGTGTTAACAGCTGAAGTACCGCTGGTACAAGGCCGCACTCTATACAGCCTTTGGAGCGACTGGCCTTTGCTTGTCATTAGCTTTTTATGTGCAGGACTCTTGAGTTTCAGACGCTATCAGTTGGCTAATCAAGTTAAGTGAAGCGACGCCACTAGACAACGCCACCTTGCGGTGGCTTTGTTGTTTTAAAGACAACTTAAAGCTTATAGCTCTGCTGATGTCCCAAGCTGGTCTGATACTGCGCTTTGGTGATGCCATCGACAAAAAACCACTGCGCATCTATTTGCTCTTTGCCAAAAGACACCAGTAAATAACCACGCTGATGCAAATTGCAGTACTCCAGCTCGTTGATCAGTTGAGGCAATACCGAGGCTAAATGCTCTACCTGAGCTGTATTCAGTTTCAGATAGGTTTCAATACCTGGTGAGCTTACCGAAGGTGTGGCGAGTTCGATCCCCACTTTATTACCTTGCTGATCATGTAAAGTCGAAGCCCAGGCGTTATGGGTATCGCCGGCCAGCACCACCAGTTGTTTATTCTGTTGCTGCGCTGTTTTGTAAATCAACTCACGCTCGTACGGATAACCATCCCAGGCGTCCAGGTTGTAAGCCACTACAGACTCAATACGTTTTTTGTCTTGTGCACTAATACTGCTATCCCCTGAGGCAACACGCTGTTTTAAAGCCGTTAACTGAGCGATTTTGTCGACCAATTCCGGGCCAGGTTTAGAAAATGCCGACAGCAATTCTGAGGGAAACATCATCTTCGCCATCAACACCTGCTGCCCCAACACCTGATAGTGAGCTTTAGAGCGCAGCAACTGAGTTTGCAGCCATTGCTGCTGTTTTTGCCCAAGCAAAGTACGGTTTGGATTAGTTAAATCGCTGATGAAACCTTGGCTATCAAAAGCTCCGGTTTTTTCATCTGTGTAATGCTTGTATTCCAATTGCTGATTACGACCTTCAATGCGGGTGTCGAGCATATGCAAATCAACTAAATCACCAAAGGCAAAACTACGACATAAACTTTGTTGCTGACCAGACACCAGGGGCCGTATGGGCATCCACTCGTAATAGGCCTGCAGCGCATTGAGTTTACGACTCTGATAATCCCCTTCATTGGGCTGATGGTTTTCGGCTCCATCTGTCCAGGCGTCGTTGGTAATTTCATGGTCGTCCCAAACACAAATAAAACTATGACTGGCATGAGCTTGCTGCAAATCTTTGTCGCTGCGGTATAAAGCATAGCGGTTGCGATAATCAGTCAAGCTGATAATTTCACCCTGATTATCGGCGGCTAAAGCACGGCCTAATTCAACAGATTGTTCTGTGGCATAACCACCTTGCTCGTACTCGTAGATGTAATCACCTAAATGCAATACCGCGTCCAATTGCTGCTGTGCCACTTGCTGATACACATGGAAATAACCAGCTGGATAATTGGAGCAAGACAACACGGCAAAACGCACCTGAGACACAGACCCTTCGGGCAAAGTTTTACCATGCCCGACAGCGGACACCGTATTACTGTCGCTAAAACGATAATAATAACTACGGCCGGGTAACAAACCGCTTAAATCGACCTTACAGCAGTAATTGGCTTCTTTACGCGCCAGACAAAGCTGCTGATGCTTTACTGCAGAAAAATCTGCATTTTCACTGACTTCCAGTAGTAACTGCACTGAGTCTGGTTGTTGTGACGGAGTGACTTTAGTCCATAAAATCAGGCTATCGGTTAAAGGGTCGCCACAAGCAACACCATGTAAAAATTGGATTGGGCTGCTGTTTTTTGCAGTTTTAACTGCGCTGCTGCAGCCAAACACACTGCTGCTTAACCAGGCAGCGCCGGTAAAAAAAGCGCTGTTTTTAAGAAAATTGCGTCTGTTCAAGTTGGCCATAGTTCCTCCAAAAAGAAACTATTCTGAATGGCCATGATGATTTTTTGATGACGAAAAACAGTCATCGACTACACTTCGTCTATCCGCAGTTGGTATTCAACTCAGTCAGTGATCCAAGGCAGTTAAACTACGTATAAGTGCGCCTGTCTTTAGAAAAGTATTTTTCTTAAACTCCAAATATCCATTCAAGTGCAGGACGCAATTGTAGTCACAGAAACAGCAAGCCAGGCTTGCGGTTGAAACGAGGTCTTTATGCACATTTATCCATTTCGCCAGCAAGCTTTCCGTATTATGAATAGCATCAACCTGCTCTTGATGCTCTTGTCCCTCGCTTTGGCGAGCTGGCATCAAAGCTGGGGAGCGGCGTTATTGATTGGCCTGCCCGCTTTGATTGTGCCTTTTGTGTTGTACAAAACTTTAAGAGACCACCGCTTGTCACGTATCGCTTTTGGTGTCTCTTTTATGCTGTTTTGTGCCTTGCATATTCATCAGTCTAATGGTGTGACTGAGCTGCATTTTGGTATTTTTGTATTGCTGGCCGTGCTAAGCGCTTTTCGTGACTGGATGGTGATTGCTGTGGCCGCAGTCACTATTGCGGTGCACCATTTGTTATTTGCTTACCTGCAAACCCAACATGGTGCTGTCTTTTTGGTACCGGCTCAGGACGCAACCTTTAGTAATGTCATGGTACACGCTGCTTATGTAGTGGTGGAATCAGCGGTACTTATTATCATCACCTTAAACTCATATAAAGAGGCTATGGTGGGGTTGGCGTTTTCAGAGACCACTCAAAAGTTAGTTGCAGATCCCGCTCATATTAATTTAACTGTGCGTTGCCCTGATATCCGCTCCCGTCTGGTGTCGCAATTTAATCAGGCGCTCGATGGCATTCAGAGTACAGTGCAAACCATCAACAAGTCTGTGGCTTTGCTGCATACCGAAAGCGCACATTTGTCTGAGGATGGACAACAACTGCTGTCAGGCATGAATGAACAAAATAAGCAGGTCAAACGTATAGCCGCAGCTTCTGAAGAAATGGCCCAAAGTATTCAGGCGCTGGGCGAATTGGCAGCAGCAGTATTGAGCGCTGCTAAACAGGCAGAACTTAGCTCAGTATCTGGCAAAGGATCGGTGGACCAAACCATAGCGGCCATCTCGACTTTGGCGGTGACCTTGCAGGACGCCGGACAAAAAGTGGATAGCATGGCCTTATCCAGTAAAGAGATCACCACTGTACTTGAAGTGATTAAAAGCATTGCTGAACAAACCAATCTGCTGGCTTTAAATGCAGCCATCGAAGCGGCGCGGGCCGGTGAACAAGGCCGTGGTTTTGCGGTAGTGGCCGACGAAGTGCGTACTTTAGCGGGCCGTACCCAGCAATCTACAGAGCAAATTCAGCGCATGATCCAAACCTTAACTGAAGCCAGTCAGAGCTCAGTAAAATCCGTGCAACATTGCTTAAGTCAGGTTGACCATACCGTCAGTTTGGCGAAACGCAGTGATGAGTTATTGAATATCATCACAGGCGAGGCACAGTCTGTAGCCAGCTCAGCCGATATTATGGCGGGCTCTTTAGAACAACAACGCCATGCAAGCGCTGAGATGGCGCAAGGTGCACAGTATCTGAATGACAGTGCCGCGGCTCAGATGCAGCGCAGCGAAAAAGTAAAACAAAGCACAACCCAAATTGAACTGGTGGCCAACCAGCTGGCTATTGAAGCCAACAGATTCAGCAGTTGAAACAACAACGAATGACCAGGCGAGTGAAAGCTGCGGTTGTACTGCTTACGCTTTGGATTGCAGGCAGCGCAGCAGCTTTTTATTGGTTTTTCTTAGGTCATTATGGTGTATTCGATGAGCAGGGTTTGTGGCAACAACAGCCACTTCTGCCAAAGCAAGTACAAATCAAACTAAGCCATCAGCTGTTGCCAAACCGCCTTTGGCAAGCGATTTTGATCACTGATTCCAGCTGCAACTGCAGCTCTTTTGCCAAAGAGCATCTGCAGAGGATCCAACAACGTCAGCCTGATTTGGCCGTCAAAGAACTGGAATTGGATGAAGCCAAAGCACTGGGACTGGATATCATTGCCGCACCGCTGTTACTGCTGTTTCAAAACCAACAACTGCTTTACGCCGGCCCCTTAGCTACAGATTTGCTATGCAGCGATAACGCCAGCCTGCTGGATGGCATGATCAACGGCACCACTCAATTGCCAGGCTTTTGGCTGAATGGTGAAAGCACAGCCTGCAGGTGTGCACTTGAATAAGGCTCTAACGCCGTGATGGCCAGTGATGCACTGCTACAGATAACAACACTAATATCAGCAAAGCACTGAATTCAGCGCCGTTACGACCAGGACCTACCACAAACCAGCCCACTTTGGCGTGCAAAATTGCGATACCAGTGGCGTAAATCCCGACATACCCCAAACACACCAAAGTGACATAACGGTTGAGTGCCAGAAATAAGGTGCCGATAATTTCAAAAGCCGTAATAGCGACTGCTATTAATATTCCCATGGGCCAGCCCTGATTATCTAGCCACTGGCCAAAAGGTTCTACACCTCCGGTTAAGGCTCTGTGCCAGCCGTGTGCGCCTATTAATCCGGCCAGCGCCAGTCGTAAGGTGCCCCAACCAAATAATTGTTGTAATGACATTACATCTTCCTTTGTTCATTGACTGCTTTTAATAAGCTTTACTTTGCTGCAGCTGTTGTAAGGCTTGCATCGCGGCTTCTGCCTGATGCACAGGCACCAGAATATGATCATGAAAAGCGCCGGCAAATACATTACAACTTAAGCCTGAAGCGGCCAAAGCTGTGGAAAACGCAGCAGTTAAACCCACAGCTTCCAGATCTGAAAACACCGTCAGACTGATCCAACGCGCCCTGAACAAAATATCCAACTGATACTCAGTCGCCTGCTGTTCTGTCAGCACTAAGGTCAGACCTTCTTTTTCTTTAAAGGTGGCCAGAGGCAAAGGACCGTGCCAGCTTTTGTCCAAAGGCCAGATACAATACACATACACCTCTGGTTCCAGTGTCGGCTGCATAGCACTCAGCAACTGATCCAGAGCTTGAATAGCCACTGTCATTGTTGATCCTCATTCCGTTATTTTAATAACACTGGCAACTGGCCCACAGCTTTCACTTCCCCCAGTAAAAATCCAATCACCGCATCATAAGCTGGCCCTGAAAATGGTCGCTCTGCAGTTTGCGATTTCTGGTTATAGCTATAGGTAGCCAGTCGTAAGTCAGCACTGGTGCTGAAATCAGTCAGTTCATAAGGGGTACGTAAAGACACCATCACTGTTTTTTTGCCAGCAGCCTTAGCCTGTTGTAACAGCTCAACTAACACCTTTTTTTGCTCTGTCACTGTTAGTTTCATTGCAGGTAAAGCTTTTAAGTCAGCCAATACACCCAACTCAGCTGCGCTTTGAGCTGGCGAAATCAATGAACCTAACACCAGGTCAGCCTGAGCTATTTGCTGTAAAGCCAGCTTTTGCTCAAACGAAGTTAAATCACTACAAGTGACTGACTTCGCCTTTATTCCCCACCCGCTTAACGCCTGCATCCAGCTTTGGCATTTGGTTTGATCAGGCGCAATCAGGTGTAGTTTTAAAGCGGCCAGATTAAGTGGTAACTGTAATTTATTTGTACCAACCAACGTCAGGCTTGCCTCTGCCAGTTGTCGCTCCAATTGCAGATCATGCTCTAAACGTGTGCTGTCAGGTAAAGACTGCTGTGCCGGGCTGGCTTTAAGCTGCTGGCGCAATCTGATAACACGCTGGGCTGACTGGGCTATTTCAGTGCTGTTTAGCTGGCCTTGTTGTACAGCCAGCACCACCTGATCAATAAGCCTTGCCAAAGCCGCCATATCGGCAGGCGTTTTTATTTCATAAGGCATCAGCGCTATATCAGCACCAGCCGCAAAAGTTTGGATCACAGCTTCTGAAGGGGTAAAAAACTGACTGATGCCAGCCATATTCAGTGCATCGGTAATAATGATGCCCTGAAAGCCCATGTCCTCTCGTAACAAGTCCGTAAGAATGGCACGGGATAAAGTGGCAGGTTTAATCAGTGCCTCACCGGATTTGCTGGTTAAGCTACTGTTATCCAACGCAGGGTACTGAATATGAGCTGTCATCACCATCGCAGGCTGATGCTGTTTTATCAGCTGCCGAAATGGATACAAATCCACAGCTTCGACTGTGGCTTTGTCATGCTCAACCAAAGGTAAACCTGTGTGGCTGTCAACATGAGTGTCACCATGTCCAGGAAAATGTTTAATGGTGCCTAAGACGCCTGCCTGCTGCATGGCATCCAGCATAGCACCGCCCGCTGCTGCTACTGCAACAGGGTTATCGCCAAAAGAGCGGGCATTAATCACAGGGTTAGCCGGATTATTATTCACATCCAGGCTGGGAGCGAAATTTAAGTTAATACCAAGCGAGCTTAATTGCTGCGCTATAGATCGGCCAACATCCGTGGCATAGCGGTTGCCAGACCTTGCCAAAGTGGCACCTATAGCCATATTACCGGCAAAGGCAGGAAACTCTTGAGTCGGTAGACGAGCCACACGACCGCCTTCCTGATCAATACCTATTAGCAGAGGTAAACCATCGCTGCTGGCCGCTTGCAAATCCGCAGTTAAACGGCGAATTTGCTCTTTATCTTTTAAGTTATTGGCAAATAAAATCACCCCGCCTAAATGCAGCTGCTGTATAGCCTCGGCAAATTCTGCTGGTAATTCAGTCAAGTCGGTTTTGCATTGTGCTGATGAGCCTTCAGCACAAAAGTGCCGTAGGTCGATCATGAGTTTTTGCCCGATCTGACGGCGTAACTCTTGTTGCTCCAGTGATTTTTGTCCCACACAACCTCCTGCACTTAACGTCATTACTGCCAGCAGCAGTGCATATTGTTTCATCTTGTCACCACATTCTGAGTTTATCTGAGCACTATATCAGGGCTACGCAAGCTCTGTAACCGCATCAGTTGTAATGGTTTTTGTTTGTTCATTCTTTAAGCTCAGAAGCTGTGTTTATCCTCGTTCAGCGCTTTGACAGCATCCAGGCTTTTGTTATGCTCGGGCTGTTGTCATTCAAAGATCAATAAAAAACCTGGCCAAAGATGCCGGATATGGCAACAGATGAAGCAACTAGATCGTACTCAATAAAGCAAAAATGGAGTCTGAACCTGATGAAAAAAACCTACCTGCTGGCTCTTAGTCTGAGCCTTGGCAGCCCCTTTTTATACGCAAAAACTCAGCTTGCGGGCGAACTGATGATTGTGGGCGGAGCTTTAGCCAGTTCCAACAAAGCTGTATACCAACAGTTTATTCAAAGTGCGGGCGGAGCAGATAAAGCCAGAATAGTGGTGATACCTGCGGCCAGCAGTCAACCCGTGAAATACTTTCGCCAATTCCAGCAGGATTTAGCCTTATACGGCGTGCCTGAGCAGCAGGTGCAATTAGTGCCTATAGCGGTCAAAGATGACAAAAGCACCACGGAAGATGAATCCTTATGGCGTCATAATGCTGCAGACCCAAAACTGGCGGCTCAAGAGCAACAAGCCACTGCGGTCTGGTTTCTAGGTGGCGACCAAAATCATCTGGTCGATACCTTAAGAGCAGAAGGCAAAAACAGCCCAGTACTTGATGCTATCTGGCAGCTCTATCAAAGTGGCGGTATTGTCGGCGGCACCAGTGCAGGCGCTGCAATAATGAGTGAAACCATGATTGCTTCGGGCTCATCCTGGACAGCCTTAGCCAGAGCTGTTGCAAAGCCTGATACACAAATCGATGAAGCCGCAGATGAGCCGCTGCAATTACGTCGCGGCTTAGGTTTTTTCCCTGATGGGGTGATTGATCAACACTTTGACCGCAGAGCCCGTTTTGGCCGTTTAATAGTAGCTGTGGCAGAACAAAACTCCGCTTCAGCTATAGGTTATGGTGTGGACGAAGACTCAGCGTTGTTTTACCAGGCCAAAACCCGGCAATTTCAGGCTTTAGGCTCTGGAGGCGTGACAGTGATTGATTTACGTCAGGCCAGAAAAGTGACGAACCCGCTTGGCTTTCAAATGGAAAATATCCGTTTAAGTTATCTGCAGGGCGGCGATCGGTATGACATTCAGCACCAGCAACTTTTACCTCACCCGGATAAAGTCAAAACTACAGGTGCAGAGTATGGCAGTAATCCAAATCCAGTGATGTCCGGTGTTTTTAGTGCCAATACACGTTTAAAAGATTTTATTACCTTTGAACTAACCGACAACAAAACAGCCAGTCAGGCTATCAGCTATCTGCATCAGGGCAATGGCCTGGTGTTTGGTTTGACCTTCAGTAAAGACGAAAAAACCAGTGGTTACTGGCAGTATCTGGATGGGTTAAAAGATAACAGCAGCGCCCATCAGGTGCGTTTGGACATAGTGCCAGGCCGGATACAAATTGATTTAAAACCACAAAGTTGATTTGTAGAGGTATAAAAAGCCGGAGATCAGCAGAAATCCGGCTTTGTTCTCGCCCAACGGCACGAAAAACCCCATAAAAGTTTGCATAGGTTATAGCTTAGGCAGTTATAATCGCCGCAGTCTTTTGTCGTTAAGCCGTAGTCGGAAAGGTTGTTTATGTATAAGCCCACACCATTGTTAAGCTATTTCTGGGGTTTGTTTAGTGGTTTGATTGTCTCAGCATTTTTATTTAACTCCCTGACTCAAACTGAAGTTGAAACAGAAAATACCAAGCCTAAAACAGAGCAGACTGATACAGCTGTAAGCTCTACCCCTGCTGTAGATACACCGGTTTTGACCTTAGCTGCCAGAGCAGAATTATTACTGAAGTACTACACCATTCGGGATGGTGCTGAAGAAACCAACTTAGCGCCTTTATTGCAAAAAAATGGGCACCTGGAGATTTTCCGTCAGATGTTGCAGCAAAGCTCTGCGGATGTCAGCGATTTGATCCAGTCGACTCAATCTTTTACCGCAGCACAGTTTTATGCGTCATTAGTGCGTATTAAACAAAGAGATGAAGAGCAGCAAGCCAAAGCCCAACTGGAATTACTAAAACCTGCACAAGCACCAGCGCCATTGCAGACACAATAAGGGGCTGACGCCTTAGCGGCCCTTACCGGAGAAACAGCTCCAGCTATTGAGTTTGCATCTGAGCAATAAATTTATTTGAATCTGCTATCGCCTTATTCATTTCAATGATCAGGCTGCTGACATCCTGCTGTAAACCGGCAAAATCGGTTTGAATAGAACCAATGGCTTTAGCATTCAGGTTATGTTTTAAAAACAATACGTTGTCGTGCATGATTTTAAGTACTGGCTGCATTTTCTTTTCAGCGGAGCGCATCTTTTTCAACAGCATGCTGAACTGCTTTTCTGTCGTAACCAGCTTTTGTTTGCTTTGGGCTTTTAAACTGGCATTCTGATATTGCTCCAGCTCGTCCCGCCATTCGTTAAATAAAGCATCAGCCACAGACTCCACTTTATTAATACGGCTGCTGACCAGTTCAGCGGCTTTGACGCTTTGCTGATACTCCGAATCCAGCTCTTCGTATTTAGTTTGTAAGTCGCCGCCATGAAACTTCAATAATTGACTCAGCTCGTCCAGCGCATCTTTAAACTGTTGCTGCCCTTCCACCTGAGCATCCCGGGCATCCTTCACCCTGTCGACCAGTATTTCACGCTTCTCCACACCAAACTTTTCCATGGTGGCGTAGTAAGCTTGCTGGCAGCCCACTAAACCCAGCGTAAGCATCATAACAATCAGCTTCTGCATACAAACTCCTTTATTCCAGGCACTCAGCGTTTAGGTTCCTGATTGTTTAAATAAATTATTCAGAATTTTTGTCACAGTTTTAAATGTCGTGGTGTCTTTGTAATAACGCAAGTGACTTCAACTAAAAACAAAGGACAGATCGATGACATTAACCACAGTTTCCACTTCAATAAAACTTCATCTGGCGGCAACTATCATAGCTGCTGTTGCCTTTAATGCAGCGTGCAGTTACAGCTCCGGCTGGTTTATACCACTGCTCTGTTACCTGCTGGCGATGATCAGTTTGTTTACTCTGATCCATCGTTTTGGTCCGCTGAGCAAGGCACAAAAAATCGGCTTATGGGCGGTTCAGCTAGTGGCAACACCAGCTTTTGTCGCCGCTTTATGGTTCAGCGGTAAACTGAACTCTATGTTCTGAGCTAGCATATTTTCATCAGAGAAAGGTGCTTAGTGCAGTTTCCAGTTGTTCCAGAGACTGCACTTCCAGATCTGCTGTAATACCTGCAGGTAAAGTGGCGTTAAAACGATTGAGCCAGCAGGTATAAAAACCAGCTTGTTTACCGCCACCAATATCAGCGATTGGGTTATCACCCACCATCAGCACGCTCTCTGGATCAGGGTTTCCCATCAGCTCTTTGGCGTGAGCAAAAATTTGCGGATGAGGTTTAGCAGCACCCACCTGCTCGGAAATCACCAGAATATCAAAGTGATTGTGTAAGCCAGTGCGCTCTAAACGGATTTGCTGTAGGTCGGTAAAACCGTTAGTGATAATGCCCAATTTGGCTTTGCCTTGCAGAGCATTGAGTAAACTGATAGCTCCAGGCAAAGGTGTGCACACTTCAGCCATCGCCTGCAAAAAACCAGCATTGAGCACAGAAGGCGCAATATTCAGCTGCTCACCCCAATAGCTAAAACGCTGTTCCTGCAACTGTTTTGCCCCGATTTCGCCGCTTTGATACTGTACCCAGAGTGGCTGATTGAGTGCCTGATACACGTCGTACTGCTCAAGCGTAAAATCCACACCATAACCTTTAAACATCAGCTGTAAGCCAGCGTAGGCATCAAAATGGAACAAGGTTTCGTCGGCGTCGAATAAAATCCAGTTAAAAGCTTTCACGTTCTTTCTCTTCAAATGTGGAGTAGAGGAAACCTAAGATTTGCGGGTCAGAGCTGATAGCTCTGACCCAAGAGGTTAACTGTCAGATGAGCCGTTGACTATCTCGGCTATTTCTTCCAAACGGCGCAGCGCCAGATAGTTGATGGTGCGTTTTGGATACTGACCTTTGCTGTTACGCTCACCGGCCGGCATATCCATTAACAGTTCCAGCGCTTCATCCACACCTTTGACCACATAAATATGGAACTGGCCCTGTTCCACCGCTTTGATCACTTCATCATTCAGCACCAGATTCAGCTGGTTGCTGGCAGGAATAATACAACCTTGTTTACCTGTTAAACCACGAGACTCACAGAGGCGAAAGAAACCTTCAATTTTTTCGTTCACACCACCAATGGCCTGCACCTGACCATGCTGGTTAATAGAACCAGTTACTGCCAGACTTTGGGTAATAGGAATATCGGCTATGCCTGAAATCAGCGCACAGACCTCAGCCAGGGATGCGCTATCGCCATCTATTAAACCGTAGGATTGCTCCATCGCAATATTGGCCGACAAGGTCAGCGGAAAATGCTGAGCGTATTTAGCACCTAAGTAACCAGTCAGCAGCATCACACCTTTGGAGTGAATGGATTTACCCAATTCCACTTCACGCTCAATATCAACCACACCAGTGGAACCGGCAAAAACTGTGGTACTGATACGGGCTGGCGTACCAAAGGCAGTATCGCCAATTTCCAGCACTGTTAAACCGTTAATTTTACCAACAGCCCAGTCGTCAGTGTCTATTAAAATCTGGCCTTCCTGAATATCTTCTAAAAAGGATTCGCTGATGCGGCCTGTGCGGTACTGTTTACCTTCCAGCGCCATTTGCACATGCTCTGCGCGCAGTTCAGTCGAGTCATGCTGAGTGGCATAAAAACAAGCTTCGCGCACCAGCTCCAGCACTTCAGCAAAACGGGCAGAGAGTTTGCGCTGATGTTCGGCCTGACGGAAACTGAAATTCAGCAACTGCTTTAAACCACAAGCGGATAAGGTTTCCATATCCATTTGCTGAATTTGATCCTGAATTTGCAGCGACATATACCGAACTGTTTGCTCGTTAAACGGCAGATAATGCTCAAAGTCAGCTAACACACGGAACAGCTCGTTAAACTCATCGTCCACGTCCTGCACCAGATAATACAAATCCCGCGAACCCAAAAGCACTATTTTTACGCTGAGTGGAATAGCCTTAGGCGTAATAATGGTGGAGTTCGTCACCGCATGATCACTTAACGTATCAATCAGTATTTCACCGGTTTTTAGCGCTAGTTTTAATGCATCCCACAGGCTTGGCTGTGACAATAAACGATCGGCATCCAGCACCAGATAACCACCATTGGCTTTATGCAAAGCACCAGGGCGGATCATACGGTAATTGGTATACAAGGAGCCTTGCATTGAGCTGTATTCAACCCGGCCAAATAAATTGCCGTAGCTTGGGTTGGGCTCAAAAATAATAGGAGCGCCGTCCATCAATTCGTGATGCATCAATACATTAGGCACAAAGTCGCCGACAAAAATGCCCCGAATATCCAGCTCTTCCAGCTTATCGCTTTCGGCCTCTTCCGGTAGCAGTTCCAGCATGGCTTTGACCAAAGCCGGTTTCATTTCACGCAGATAACGTAACACACCCAGCTCAGCTGAATAGTCATGTTCCAACTGTTTCAGCAATGGCTTGATGGCTTGTTCTATGGTTTCACGACGCAGCGCCCGCAGGTTTTCCGACAGTTCACGTTTCCACTGCGGTAATTCCAGCAATTGCTCGTTCAGTATGGTTTCAAGCTCTGAGACTAAATCGTAGAAAAACTGGCGTTTTTCTTCAGATAAATTAGCAAATTCATTGTCATCCAGCGCTTTGCCATCCACTACTGGCGAAAAGCTGACTGCACCATTTTCTTCGTACAGGACCACTTGCTGCTCTAAAGCTTTGCGTTCCACTAACTCGATAGCAGCTTCGTATTTATCATCAAATTCCTGATGAATGGCTTTTTTCTTACGCTGATAACCAGGGTTATCAAAAGCAGCGGGGAAGGTATCGAGCAGCTCGTCGATTAAGGCTTCCACCTTTTTCACCAGCACTTTGCCTTCACCTGGCACTAAACGTAAGGTGCCCGGAATACGCTCATCGTCAAAGTTATTGATATAACACCAGTCATCCGGCGTGGCTTTTTCGCTGGCGGCTTGCTGAAGAATGTCCTGCACTAAGGTGTAACGGCCTAAAGCAGGCTCGCCCATCACATAAAGGTTATAACCCGGCATATCCATGCCGATAGCAAAATTTAATGCCGCCTTTGCTCTGTCCTGGCCAATAAAAGTGCTGGATAAACCTGTCACATCCAGCGCTTGCTGGATCAGGTGCTTATCAAGTTGTGGGCCTAAATGTTCGGCGGTTAAAGCATATTTATGGCTGTTGTGCGTCATGCAACCTGCTCAGTGTTGAAAGATGAAAACTACAATTTCCGTCATCTTAACAAATCATTGAATAAAATGAATGATTTAAAGAGGAAAGCCATGACGGCTAAACTGCGTGCCCCCACAATACACACAAGCTCCTAGTTCGGCCGGATGATAAAAGGCCTGTTGCTGTTGACACTGCTGGCATTGGTACAAACCCATGCCCACTTCTTCTCCTTGTTGATACGTACCCTGATGCTCCAAATCCTGCATCAATTCTTGCCATTCAATCTGGGTTTTGTCGGTGATCAGTGAAAGCTCATACCATAGAGTTTCAGGCCAAAGGGATGGCGCTTGTTCAGCCTCTGTGGCCTGACGCTTAAAGGTTTCGATAAAAAGTTGGGTTTCATAAGCCGTCAGCTCTTTACCCGCTTTGACATAGGCTTTGACTGTGTCGGCAAAATCCACCAGATTATCCAGTTGCTGCTGCCTGCCTTCTTTAAGCATTGTGGCTAACTCATTGAGCCAATTCTGATATTTTTCTTTAAATTCGGACATAAAACCCCCTTACTACTTTTCTTTAGTATAGACGGACAAAATCAGCAGGCCGGATTTTTAAACCTGTAGTCCGGCTTTTTAGTCGCAAGGCTATTGCGGCTTTTTGCTCTGAAGCTCAGTCTGCAGGCAGAACTATAAAAGGGGTTGTTGATGAAACTATATTTTGCCGTTACTGCTTTTGCTTTGTTATTCAGTGCCAGTGGCAACACGGCAGAGTACTTTCCACCAGCAGGGCAATGGCAACAAAAACCAGCCGCCGAATTAAAGGTAGATGCTGTATTGCTGCAACAAGCGGTGGATTACGCCATAAAATCCGAAAACAAAGCAGACCCGGATCAGGCGATTAATCAGGCCACCACCTTTGGTGCCAAAGAGCCCTACGATCAGATTATTGGCCCAATGAAAACCCGAGTTCCTGCCAATGGCATTATTATTTATAAGGGTTCAGTGATAGCACAGTGGGGTGATACACAAGCTGTAGATATGACCCACAGCATCACCAAAACTTTTTTAACCACTGTGACAGGTCTGGCGTTGCAACAAGGCTTAATTCATAGCCTGCAGGATAAAGTCGATAGCTATATGCCACATGGTGTCGACTTGTATCAGGGTGACCACAACAGCCAAATTCGCTGGGATCATCTGCTGCGTCAAACCAGTGATTGGCAAGGTACCTTATGGGGCAAACCAGACTGGGCCGACCGACCCGAAGGTAAAACACCGGCTGACTGGCCAAAACGGCCGTTACGCAATCCTGGCAGCCACTACAAATACAATGATGTAAGGATAAACCTTTTGGCGTTATCCACTTTGCATGTCTGGCGCAAACCTTTACCCCAGGTACTGAATGAACAGATCATGACACCTATTGGAGCTTCGTCGACCTGGCGCTGGTATGGCTACGACAATAGTTGGATTGAACTGGATGGTCAGAAGATGCAGTCTGTCTCAGGTGGCGGTCATTGGGGCGGCGGCATGTTTATTAATGCCTGGGATTTAGCCCGTTTTGGTTATCTGTTTTTACGCGACGGTCAATGGCAGGATAAGCAACTCGTCAGTAAAGAATGGATCAAAATGGCCAGCACAGGAGGCTCAGCTAACCCTGAATACGGCTTTGCTAACTGGTTTTTAAACCCGGGCCGTAAAGCTCTGCCAAAGGCTCCTGAAACAGCTGTTACTTTTCAGGGCGCAGGCCGCAATATTATCTACATAGATAAAGAACATGATCTGCTGATGGTCGCGCGCTGGATAGGCAATGGCGATGAGCTGAATCAACTGGTGGGCAAAGTATTAACTGCTCTGCCCCACTGATCGGGAACAGTCTGACTAGCGCTGGTCTGCCAGCGCTAACTTCACGCCCAAAGCAACAAACAAAGCACCAATACTTTTATTCAGCCAATGCGCAACCAGCGGGCTTACTTTCATTTTTTTGCCGGCAAAGCCTGCACTGACGGCCAAAAACACACACCAAAGCATGCCATTCAGATTAAAAATAAAACCCAGAATGACAAAAGCCAAAGCTTTGTTGGCCGCATCCACAGCAATAAACTGCGGTACAAAAGCTGAGAAAAAAAGCGCCACTTTTGGATTCAGCACATTAGTGACAAAGCCCTGCAGGAAAATGCTACGAAAGGAAGCAGCAGAAACCTGCTGTGCAACAACGCCGTGCTCAGGGCGTTTTGCCAGCAACATTTTCACCCCGAGATAAACTAAATAGGCAGCACCAGCCAGCTTCACCAGCGTAAAGGCCGTCGCAGAAGTCGCCAGCAAAGCAGAGACCCCCAAAGCAGCGGCAAAAATATGCAGACAAACACCAGTGCCAATACCTGCAACTGCGACCAAACCAGCACGCCAGCCCTGACTAGCACTGCGGCTGATAATCAGCACCGTATCCGGTCCTGGTGAAATATTCAGCAGTAAGCCAGAAATAATAAACAACATCAGATTTTCAATACCAAACACAAGCTATTCCTTAATGAAACCCGCATCTTCAATTCACCACTTTATGCAGCCGGAGTAACGCAAACAAGAGCGTCACCACAAAATAAAACAAAGCAAGGATTGTCCCTTGTTGCAGTTGTTGCCGACCCCTCGCTTGCGGTATGCTAGCGGCAATTTTTCCCGCCGGTTTCATCGGTCTGGTTTTGACTTCACGTTGGAAGGTTTTTAATGCACGAACAATATAACCCGCAGTTGATTGAACAGCAGCTGCAAAAGGAATGGGAACAAACAAACGCCTTTAAAGTAGTAGAAGATGCTTCGAAAGAAAAATACTACTGCCTCTCCATGTTCCCGTACCCAAGTGGCCGTTTACATATGGGCCACGTGCGTAACTACACCATAGGTGATGTGATCAGCCGCTTCCAGCGTATGCAGGGCAAAAACGTGATGCAACCTATGGGTTGGGATGCTTTTGGTTTACCGGCAGAAAACGCTGCTATTGCCAATAAAACAGCCCCAGCCAAATGGACTTACGCCAATATCGACTATATGAAAGGCCAGCTGAAACGCTTAGGTTTTGGTTACGACTGGGACCGCGAAGTCGCCACCTGTAAGCCGGAATACTACAAGTGGGAACAATGGTTTTTCACCAAGCTGTTTGAAAAAGGCTTAGTGTTCAAAAAAATGGCCACAGTAAACTGGGATCCTGTGGATCAGTGCGTTTTAGCCAACGAGCAAGTGATTGACGGCCGCGGCTGGCGTTCAGGTGCCTTGGTAGAACAGCGCGAACTGGCGCAGTGGTTTATTAAAATCACAGATTACGCTGAAGAGTTGTTACAAGACTTAGACCAGTTAGACGACTGGCCTGAGCAAGTTAAAACTATGCAGAAAAACTGGATCGGCCGCTCAGAGGGTGTGGAGATCGAGTTTAAAGTGGCAGATTCAGACCAAACCATGTCGGTCTACACCACTCGCCCTGATACTTTATACGGCGTCACTTACGTAGCCGTTGCCGCTCAGCATCCATTAGCCCAACAAGCTGCCGTAAATAATCCTGAACTACAGGCTTTTATTGACGACTGCAAAGGCGGCAAAATGGCCGAAGCCGATATGGCGACCATGGAGAAAAAAGGCGCGCCAACAGGTTTGTTCGCTATTCACCCTTTAACAGGCGAACAAGTGCCGGTCTGGGTTGCTAACTTTGTACTGATGCATTACGGCTCTGGTGCTGTGATGGCAGTACCTGGTCACGATCAGCGCGATTATGAATTTGCCACTAAATACGGTCTGGCGATTAAACAAGTGGTGCAACCTGAAGCTGGCAGTGCTGCAGTATGCGATTTAACCACTGCTGCCTTTACTGAAAAAGGTGTGCTGGTTAACTCTGCCGAATTTAACGGTTTAGACTTCGCAGCTGCTTTTAAAGCCATTGCCGACAAGTTAACTGCCATGGGTATTGGTCAGGTGAAAGTGAATTACCGTTTACGTGACTGGGGTGTATCCCGTCAACGTTACTGGGGCTCACCTATTCCTATGCTGACGCTGGAAGATGGCACTCAGGTTCCGGTACCAGAAGATATGCTGCCGGTACGTTTACCTGAAGATGTAGTAATGAATGGTGTGACTTCGCCTATCAAAGCCGACCCGGAGTGGGCAAAAACCACGTACAACGGCCAGGCCGCTTTCCATGAAACCGATACCTTCGACACCTTTATGGAATCCAGCTGGTACTATGCCCGTTACTGCAGCCCGGATCATGACAAAGCCATGCTGGACCCGGCCAAAGCCAACTACTGGCTGCCGGTCGATCAGTACATTGGTGGTATTGAACACGCTATTCTGCATTTATTGTATGCCCGTTTCTTCCACAAACTGTTACGTGACGTAGGTTTAGTCCAGTGTGATGAGCCATTTAAACGCTTGTTATGCCAGGGCATGGTATTGGCTGAAACCTTCTACCGTGAAACTGAAAACGGCGGTAAAGAGTGGTTCTCTCCTGCTGATGTGGCGACAGAACGTGACGAAAAAGGCCGTATTACCGCGTCCACTTTAAAAACAGATGGCAAGCCGGTGTTGTCGGCGGGCATGAGCAAAATGTCCAAGTCGAAAAACAACGGTATTGACCCGCAATTGGTGATCGACCAATACGGCGCTGATACAGTGCGTTTATTTATGATGTTTACTGCGCCGCCAGAACAAACTCTGGAATGGCAGGATTCAGCGGTAGAAGGCGCAAACCGTTTCTTACGCCGGATCTGGACTTTAGCTGCTGAGCATAAAGACTTGTTCAGCACAGCGGTAACGTCACTGGAATTAAACTCAGACCAAAAAGCTTTGCGCCGCGATATTCATAAAACTATCGCCAAAGTGTCAGACGATATAGGCCGTCGCAATGTATTTAACACCGCTATTGCTGCCATTATGGAACTGGCGAACAAGGTGCAAAAAGCCCCTGTAGATACAGATGCTGACAAACAAGTGAAACGTGAAGGTATTCAGACCTTAGTTCAGTTACTGAACCCTATTACCCCTCACTTGTCGCAGTACCTGTGGAAAGAGTTGGGTTTTACCACGTCACTGGAACAAAGCCCATGGCCAGTCGCTGATGCAGCTGCTATGGTGGAAGATGAAAAATTAGTGGTCGTACAAATTAACGGTAAAGTTCGCGCTAAAGTCACAGTAGCAGCTGATGCGACTGAACAACAAGTGCTGGAACTTGCTCATGCTGAAGAAAACGTTCAGCGTTTCCTTGAGGGCGTCACTATTCGTAAAGTGATTTATGTTCCGGGTAAACTGCTGAGTCTGGCCGTAGGATAAAATGAAAAAACACTCCGTATGGACAGGGCTGCTGTTAATCAGCAGCCTGCTTCTGACCAGCTGTGGTTTCCACTTACGTGGCAGCCTGCCGCTGGAACGTTATCCGGCTATTTTTGTTGATGCAAAAAAGCATTCGGAACTGGCAAGCTTGTTATCAGACCAGTTGGAAAGCAATAAAGTAAAATTGCTGACCGAACTGGATCCAAAAGCTCCGGCTCTGATGCTGCAGCAGGACAGTCTGGAACGCCGGACTTTATCTTTATTCCCTAATGGTCAGGTTGCAGAATATGAACTGATCTATAGAGTGAAGTACCAGTTATTGCTGCCGGATCAGGAACTGCAAGAGTTTCAATTTGAACTGACCCGCGACTATCAGGACGACCCTAACCTGGCACTGGCTAAGGCGAAAGAGCTTGATCTGTTGCTGCAGGAGTTACGTTCTCAGGCAGCAAGCCGTATTATCCGTCAGTTAAACCGGCTCAACTAATGCTGAAACTGTATAGCAATCAGCTTGCTGCACAGTTACAAAAAAACCTGGCACCCGTCTATCTGGTGTTTGGTGAAGAGCCGCTGCAAAAACAGGAAAGCATTGATTTAGTTCGTGCTGCGGCAAAAAAACACGGCTTTGATGAAAGGCAAAGTTACAGCTGGGACAACAGTTTCAGCTGGAACGACTTTCTGATGGAACTGAATAATTTATCCTTGTTTTCACCACGCCGTGTTTTTGAGCTGGAACTGCCGGCGAAGTTGCCCACAGGCGCTGCTGACTTACTAAAACAACTACCTTCGTTATTGCACCCGGATTTAATTCTGGTGCTGCACGCCGCCAAAAATGCCAATGATTATGCTAAATCCGCCTGGTTTAAAAACCTGGCAGAACAAGCGGTGCAAGTGCAGTTTTATCCGCTGGACGATCAGCAGTTTCAGCGCTGGTTACAACAACGAGCCTCTGCACTTAAACTGCATTTAACCCCAGATGCCATTACCTTAATGCAGCATCACTGTGCTGGTAATTTATTGGCTGCGGCACAGGAGCTGGAAAAGCTCGGTTTAAGTCTGGTCAGTGGCACTGTCGATGCTGAGCTGCTGGAACAACATTTAGCCGACCAGTCGCACTTTTCAGTCTTTCAGTTAGTGGATGCTTTACTATCTGGTCAGGGCAACGAAGCCTTGCATCGGCTTGACCGCTTATTACAGCAAGACACTGAACCTGTGATTATTGCCTGGCAGTTGCAAAAAGAAGTCACCACATTGATGCAAATGCATTTGGCTCAACAGCAAGGTAAACCGCTGGCCGATTTTTTCAAAAAGAATGCGATTTGGCCTAAACGTCAGCCGATGTATCAAACTGCTGTGTCACGTTTACCTGCCAAATGGCTGGGTTATGTACAACAAGAACTAGCTGCTTTTGACCGCGCCTTTAAATCCGGTGCGTTAAGCTGCCCTGAACTGGCATTAGCGCATTTAGTTAGTTTATTGGTCAGCCCTGTGTCTAAAGTTTTTTCATTGCAGCAACGTTATGCCGACTTCACGCCCTGATCGTGCTTTTGCCGTATTTGGCGGCACCTTTGACCCTATACATCAGGCGCATTTAGCCTGCGCTCAGTACGTATTAAAGCAGTGTGCTGTCAGTGAAGTACAACTGATGCCTTGCCACCTGCCCGCTCATCGCGCCAGTCCCGGCGTCAGTGCAGAACACAGAGCTGCCATGGTGCAACTCGCTATTGAGCATATTCCAGGTTTGCATCTTCAGCCACTGGAGCTGAATAAACACAGCCCTTCGTACACCGTGGATAGTTTACGTTTGCTGCGGGAACAGTATCCACGGGGCGGCCTGTTGTTTGTGATGGGTATGGATTCGCTGTCGTACTTTAAACAATGGCATCAATGGCAAAGCATTTTACAGCTGGCGCATTTGGTGGTTTGCCAAAGGCCAGGCAGTTCAGCAGAAGATGGCGATTGCCCGGCACTGCTTGAGCAGTTTGGTACCCACGCTTTACAAGACCTGCATTTACTCGATGCAGGTAAAATTATGCTGCTGGATAACCCTCCGCTGGATCTGAGCGCCACGCGGATCAGAACCTTATTGGAAAAAAACCAGCACAGCGCAGAACTAACTCAGTTAATACCAGCCGAAGTCTTGCAGTATATAAAAGCAGAAAGGCTGTACAGCGGCATATAAGATCAAAACAAAAAGTGTTAACATGTCGCGTTTTTAGATCCCGGAGTTAAAAGTGCAAGCACAAGAGTTATTAGCATTCGTCTTAGACAAGCTGGACGACATGAAAGCCAAGGATATCGTCAGCCTGGATGTCAGAGAAAAATCCAATGTGACGGATTCAATGGTGATCTGCTCAGGCACCTCAAACCGTCATACCCGTTCTATCGCAGATCATCTGGCCAAAGAAGCTAAAAAAGCTGGTATCAGTGTGTTAGGCATTGAAGGTGAAGGTTCTGGTGAGTGGGTACTGATTGATTTGGGTGATGTGATTGCCCATGTAATGCAGGAAGAAAGCCGCAGTTTTTACCAGTTAGAGAAACTCTGGAGCGTTTAACGGCATGAAGTTAATGCTGATTGCAGTCGGCACCAAAATGCCTGATTGGGTCACTACGGCTTATGAAGAATATGCCCGTCGTTTTCCGCGTGATTTACCACTGGATTTAATTGAAATTCCGGCTGGTAAACGCGGGAAAAATGCGGACATCAAACGTATTCTGGAAACCGAAGGCGAAAAAATGCTGGCCGCTGTGCCCAAAGGCGCCCGCATTATTACGCTGGAGGTGGAAGGTGCCAACTGGAGCAGTCCACAACTGGCACAAAAACTGACACAATGGCAAATGGATGGCCGTGATGTCTGTTTACTGGTGGGAGGTCCTGAGGGTTTAGCGCCAGCCTGCATAGCGGCCAGTGAAGGCAAATGGTCTTTATCTGCGTTGACCATGCCCCACCCTATGGTTCGGGTTGTATTGGCAGAAAGCCTGTACCGGGCCTGGAGCATTAGTACTAACCATCCATACCATCGCGAATAATCATGATAAAAAAATGCTCATCAATTCAAACCATTCCAACCCAAAGCCAGGTATTTAATCAAAGGGCTTTGTATGATTTTGCTAAGACATTGATTTGTGGGAGCATTAGCACCAACCATCCTCTCTTTGCATACAACCGCGAATAACCATGATAAAAAAACGCCCCTCTATTCAGGACCCAGCAGCCGAAAGCCAGATGTTTAATCAAAGGGCTTTGTTTGGTTTTGCTGTCGTCATGATTTGTTTTTTTGTGGTGGTGTTTAACCAATACAAGTTACAGGTCGTGATGCACGACCATTATGTGACTCGTGCCGATGGTAACCGTATCAAACTTATTCCACAGCCACCGAACAGGGGGCTGATTTATGATCGAAATGGTATTTTGTTGGCGGAAAACCGCCCTATTCACTCGGTAGAACTTATTCCTGAGCAAGTGAAAAACATTCCGGAAACTCTGGCTGAAATCGCAAAACTGATTGAAATCACACCAGAGCGTCAGCAAGAGTTTTTAAAAGAAGTGAAATACCACAGACGCTTTGTCAGCATCGCCGTGAAAGAGCACCTGACAGAACAGGAAGTCGCCATTATTGCGGTCAATCAGCACCGGCTGGAAGGTGTAACATTAGAAGCCCGCTTAACCCGGCACTACCCTTACGGTGAACTTTTTACTCACGCTATAGGGTACATCGGCAAAATTAACGCCAAAGAACTGGAGAAACTGGAAGAAAATGGCGTCACTGCCAATTATGCTGCCAGCCGGGATATAGGCAAAATTGGTCTGGAACGTTTTTACGAAAGCCAGCTGCATGGTCAGGTCGGGTTTCAACAAGTAGAAGTAAATAACAGAGGCCGGGTGATCCGTATTCTGGACTCTAAACCTGCGACTTCTGGTGATGATTTGATCCTGTCCATTGATATGCATCTGCAACAAAAAGCTAAAGAACTGCTGGGTGAAAACCGTGGCGCTATAGTGGCTATGGATCCCCGCGATGGCGCTGTTATCGCCTTTTACAGCAACCCCAGCTACGACCCGAATTTATTTGTGCATGGTATCAGCGGCAAAAACTACCGCGAATTGCTGGAATCTCCTGATCGTCCTTTGGTGAACCGGGTCACTCAGGGTGTGTATCCGCCAGCCTCAACCATCAAACCTCATATGGCTATATTGGGCTTGGAGAATGGTACTGTGACAGAACAAACCCGCATCGCCGATCCGGGTTTTTATAAGCTGCCTAATTACAGCCGGCCTTATCGCGACCACATCAGATGGGGTCATGGCTGGGTGGATGTATACACAGCCATCACCAAAAGTTGTGATACCTATTTTTATGATTTAGCCGTTAAACTTGGCATAGACAAAATTTCTGATTATATGAAGAAGTTTGGTTTTGGCTCCCGCACTGGCATAGACGTGATGGAAGAAAGTGCAGGCCTGATGCCCTCTAAAGAGTGGAAAAGAGCCAGACATAAACAAAGCTGGTTTCCTGGTGATACTGTCTCTTTGGGTATAGGCCAAAGTTACTGGAGCGTGACCCCGATGCAATTGGCATTGTCTACTGCAATACTGCTGAACGATGGTTTAAAACCTACGCCGCATATGGGCCGTTATTTCCGTAATCAAAGCAAAGATACCAATCTTATTGCCCCGCTGGAGCGCGTTATAGAGGTCAAAGACCCCAACAACTGGCATATTTCAAAAGAGGCCATGCGTCAAACTCTGATGGTACAAGGCGGCACCGGCTTTAACGCCTTTAAAGGCATCAGTTATAGCGCTGGCGGCAAAACAGGCACAGCGCAGGTTATTAATATGGCAGCAAACCAAAAGTATGATGCCAATGCGATTAAAGAAGTGCATCGGGACAACGCTATGTTTATTGGCTACGCACCAGCAGAGAACCCGACCATTTCTTTAACTGTGACTGTTGAAAACGCTGGTGGTGGTGGTTCAAATGCTGCACCCATAGCCCGTAAAATGATGGATTATTACTTTACACGCCAAAGTGCGGCAGGAGCTCAGCCATGATGTTGCTGCACTGCCCCAGCGATAAAGAGCTGCTGGCAAAACCAGATCCTGATCAAGCTATCTATTTTACCCGTCAAGATGTAACAGGAGCCCAGCCATGAATGTGCTGAAAGACCCAAGCCATAAAGGGCTGCTGGCAAAACTGCACTTAGATGGCCCTTTATTAGCCGGTTTATTACTCTTGTGTGTTACAGGGTTATTTGTGCTCTACAGTGCCAGTGGCCAACACTGGGATATGATGGCGGCGCACAGTACAAGATTAGTTATTGCTTTTGGTGCTATGTTGTTTTTGGCTCAGGTAAAACCTCAAACCTTTAGCTTCTGGGCTGTGCCGTTATTTTTGGCGGGTACAGCTATGCTGGTGATGGTGTTGGCTTTTGGTCATATAGGTAAGGGCGCACAACGCTGGCTGGATTTAGGCTTTATGAAGTTTCAACCCTCTGAAGTGATGAAACTTGCCGTGCCCATGGCAGTCGCCTGGTATGTATCCTCTCACCCTTTACCGCTGAAATTCCGGCACTTGATTGTCGGTTTTATTATGTGCGCTATTCCCACTGTACTTATTCAGCAACAGCCAGATTTAGGCACATCCATTCTGATTTTTGTAGCTGGCGTTTTCGTACTGTTTTTAGGCGGTATGAGCTGGAGAATAATCACAGCAATAGCCATGATTATTCCGGTAGCGTCTTACACCATGTGGTTGTTTTTTATGCACGACTATCAGAAGCGACGGGTACTGACCTTTTTAAATCCTGAAAGCGATCCTTTAGGTTCTGGCTATCATATTATTCAATCCAAAATTGCTATAGGTTCAGGTGGCTTTGAAGGCAAAGGCTGGATGCATGGCACTCAGTCTCAACTTGAGTTTTTACCAGAGCGTCATACCGACTTTATATTTTCTGTATTCAGCGAAGAGCTTGGCATGCTAGGTGTACTGTTTCTGTTGGTCTTGTATGCCTTTATCATTGCCCGCGGTTTGATTATCGCAAGTCGTGCTCAGGACAATTTCAGTAAGCTGCTGGCAGGCAGCATTACCCTGACATTTTTTGTCTACGTATTCGTTAACATTGGTATGGTGTCAGGATTATTACCTGTAGTGGGTGTGCCTTTGCCTTTGATTAGCTACGGCGGGACATCCATGGTTACACTGATGGCAGGTTTTGGTATTCTAATGTCAATCAGCACCCATAAACGACTTTTAGCTCAGCAGTAGAAAGAATCAATGATTAAAAAAATAACTATCGTATGCTGTACTCTGATCTTGGCTTCCTGCTCACAAACGCCGGCACCAAAATCAGCCAAAACCGGCTCAACCCCAACCTGGGAAGAACCTAATAAAGGCCGTTATTCACAAGCCACTGACAGCCATCCGGATCGTCTTCCAACCTTATTGGAAATGACAGATCCTGAACCCAGGGCTGAAGCCTTAAGCCGTGGTGGTAACAAACCCTATAACATTTATGGCGTGGATTATTCTCCCCGTACTGATCTGATGGAATACAAGGAAACAGGCATAGCTTCCTGGTACGGCCATAAATTTCATGGTCACCTGACATCCAACGGTGAAGTTTATAATGTGTTTGCCATGTCGGCAGCACACAAAACTCTGCCATTACCTTCTTATGTGCGAGTGACCAACCTCGACAATGGTAAGTCAGCCATAGTGCGGGTAAACGACAGAGGACCTTTCCATCAGGACAGAGTGATCGACCTGTCTTATTCAGCGGCTTATAAAATTGGCATGATGGGTAAAGGCACAGCACGGGTTCAGGTCGAACTGCTGGCCTCTCCAGCTATGACCAACCAGGAAAGTTATGCCATGGGATTAGGCAACAGAGGCAACAGGTTTGAAGAAACTACTATCGCCTCTAACCCTGCCGGCCCAAGACCTGGCAGCGTTGCCGCACCTTCAGCGCCAGTTGCGGCCCCAGTGATAGCGACAACAGCACCAGTTGCCGGGTCTAAGGTCACAGGCTGTTTTATTCAACTGGTTGCCAGCAGCAATAAAGAGAAACTGCAAAAGTTAGGTTCGGATTTACAGCAACAATGGTCTGTATCTACACAAATTAACGAAGGCAATGGAATTTTCCGTTTACTGGCGGGTCCAATGCCATCAGCGGCTGAAGCGAACAGCTGGCTGGAACGTTTTAAAAGTGCTGATTACCCATCGGCTTATATTACAGATAAAAAAAGCTGTGGTTAAAACCACGGTTGATTTTCTTTAAAAAAGAATTCAGTTCAACAACATAAGAAAGGTCTCATGAATACGTACTCCAGAATTTTTATTGCTTGCTCCTTTGGTGTTGCCAGTTTTTTAGCAGCCGGACAAACAGCCCCTCTTACAGCGTCACAAATGACGCCGCAACCTCCTGAAGTAAACGCCAAAGGTTATATCCTGATGGATTACCATACGGGAGCTGTATTGGCCGAAGGCAATGCAGATGGGTTATTGGCACCAGCCAGCCTGACCAAAATGATGACTAGCTACATTATTGGTACAGAAATTAAAAACGGTACTATCAAACCATCAGATCCTGTCACTATCACCGAAAACGCCTGGGCTAAACAGTATTCAGACTCGTCCAAAATGTTTATCGAAGTAGGCGAAACCATCAGCGTTGAAGAATTAAACCGCGGCATTATTATCCAATCGGGCAACGATGCTTGTGTCGCTATGGCCGAACATATAGCAGGCACTGAAGGCGCCTTTGTTGAATTAATGAATGCCCATGCGGTGCGCTTAGGCATGGACAATAGTACCTTTACCAATAGCCATGGTTTGCCAGATGAAAATCAGCGCACTACAGCACGTGATATGGCCAAACTGTCGATCGCTTTAATTCGTGACACGCCGGAAGAATACAAAATTTACGCTGAAAAAGAATATGTATTTAACGGCATTAAACAATACAACCGTAACGGCTTATTGTGGGATAAAAGCCTGAACGTAGACGGTATCAAAACAGGCCACACCTCAGAGGCTGGTTATAGTCTGGTAACATCAGCCACTAAAGATGATATGCGACTGATCTCTGTCGTCATGGGCACAGACAGCGCCAAAATCCGTGAAGCAGAAAACAAAAAATTACTGACCTACGGCTTTCGCTTTTTTGAAACCTTTTCTCCTTATAAAGCAGGTGAAAAGTTTGCTGAACAACGGGTATGGCAAGGCACCAAAGAAATCATCACTTTAGGTGTACTGGCGGAAACCCCTATTACCCTGCAACGTAATCAACGTAAAGATTTAAAAGCCGACTTTAAATTGAATCAGGAACTGATAGCCCCCATATCCAAGGGTCAGGTACTAGGCACTGTTTATTTGAAATTAGGTGACAAAGACATCGCCGAATTTCCTTTAGTAGCGCTGGAAGATATTGAACAAGCGGGTTTATTCAGTCGCTTAGTAGATATGGTGAAAATGCGCTTTCAATAAAAAAGCGATAGCCCCTATCTAAATTAGTCCCGGCAAGTCCGGGACTTTTTGTTAAAATAGATCAAGATTATTTTTGTGAGCAGAACATCATGACAATTGAAGTAAAAGACACCCGCTTTGATGAATTTTTAGAGTTTCCATGCTCGGTAAACTTTAAAGTACTGGGCGTTGCTGTGCCAGAGTTGGTTGATCATATAGTGGTTGTGCTGCAGGAACATGCCAAAGCCGACGACTACAATCCGCAAATTCGCCCTAGCAGCAAAGGCAGTTATCACTCTGTATCTGTGTCTGTAACTGTCACCAGCAAAGAACATATGGAACTGCTGTACACAGAACTTGGCCGTTTAGAACTGGTCAGGTATGTGATCTGACGAGTGACACTGCCCTTTTTGCTGGCAGAGCAGGTATAATGCGGCACTTTCAACTGAACCGGAGTTCGTTGTGGTTGACTCTCAAGGCTTAGTGATACGGAATTTAGGGCGCCAGCCTTATGTTCAGGTATGGCAGGCCATGCAAAAATACACAGATGAGCGGACTGAACGGAGTCCGGACGAGCTGTGGTTTGTTGAACATGACCCGGTATTTACTCAGGGTCAGGCCGGTAAAGCAGAACATCTGCTGATGCCAGGTGATATTCCCGTGGTACAAGTGGACAGAGGCGGTCAGGTGACTTATCACGGCCCTGGCCAGTTGGTTGCTTATGTATTGCTGGATATCAAAAGACGTAAACTGGGCGTACGCGAGTTGGTGACCTTGATTGAACAGGTGATCATTCAAGCTTTGGCCCCTTATGGTATTGAAGCTTATGCCAAAGCCGATGCGCCCGGCGTGTATGTGCAGGAACAAAAAGTCGCTTCGCTTGGATTGCGGGTTAGAAAAGGCTGTACCTTTCATGGTTTGGCTTTAAACGTAAATATGGATTTGTCGCCTTTTTCCAGGATCAACCCATGTGGTTATGCTGGCATGCAAATGATCCAAACCAAAGATATTGCAGGTCCACAATCTGTGGATGAAGCCAAACAGGCGCTGCAGTCACAATTTGTTGCCCAGTTGGCGGTTAGTCAGACTGAACACAAAACAGGGTTAAGTGAGTAATATGACCATCAAAACAGCTCGTATGGAACCAGGCGTTAAGTTACGTGATGCCGATAAAATGGCCCTGATCCCAATCAAAGTGTTGCCCACCGAACGTGACGAAATGTTACGTAAACCTGATTGGTTAAAAATCAAATTACCACGCAGCACAGACCGCATTGAACAAATCAAAGGCGCTATGCGTAAACATGGTTTGCACTCGGTCTGTGAAGAGGCCTCTTGCCCTAACCTGTCAGAATGCTTTAACCACGGCACAGCAACTTTTATGATTTTAGGTGCCATCTGCACCAGACGTTGCCCTTTCTGTGATGTAGCCCATGGCCGCCCTTTGCCTCCAAGCGCAGAAGAGCCGGAAAAACTGGCGTTAACCATCAAAGATATGGCGCTGAAATACGTCGTGATCACTTCGGTAGACCGTGATGACTTACGTGATGGCGGTGCTCAGCATTTTGCTGACTGTATCAGTTCTATTCGTCGTGAAAGCCCGGCTATTAAAATTGAAGTACTGGTACCGGATTTCCGTGGCCGTATGGATGCAGCGCTGGACATTCTGACGCAAACACCACCAGACGTATTCAACCACAACCTGGAAACAGCGCCACGCTTATACAAACTGGCGCGTCCGGGCGCTGACTATAAATGGTCACTGGAACTGCTACGACGCTACAAAGAAGCTCATCCTGAAGTGTCTACCAAGTCAGGCCTGATGGTGGGTTTAGGTGAAACCACAGAAGAGATCATCGAAGTAATGCGGGACTTACGTCTTCATAATGTTGATATGCTGACTGTCGGCCAATATCTGCAGCCAAGCAAACACCATTTACCGGTCAAACGCTACGTATCTCCTGATGAGTTTGACGAAATAAAACGTATTGGTTATGAGTTAGGCTTTAAACATGTTGCCTCAGGCCCCTTCGTCAGATCGAGTTATCACGCCGATCGCCAGGCGGCAGGTGAAGAAGTCAGCTAATAACTAAGTGACTGTGCAGGCAGTTAAATTTAGCTGCCTTTGCTGTCTTTTCATGCCGGAAACAACTATGCTCAACGCAGTGAATGAAAGGATTTGGTATGGACAACAGACGTTTTAGCCGGGTGTTATTTTCCGGTCCGGTACAACTGAAAAATGCTGACGCTGTATACACAGGTCAATTGCAGGATTTGTCGCTTAAAGGTGCTTTGTTGCAGTTAGATGCAGCAACGGTATTACAAGCAGGCCAACACTTTCAGCTGCAGTTTCAACTGAATGAATCCGGTGTGGATTTATTTATGGATGTCACAGTAGCTCATTTGAATGGCTCCTGCGTGGGTTTACGCTGCGATAAAATTGATATCGACTCTGCCAGTCATTTACGCCGCCTGCTGGAGCTGAATTTAGGGGATGCCGATTTATTAAGCCGCGAGCTTACGGAGCTGTCGGAATAGCTGAAGCCTCTTGTAACGAGTGCAGAGCATCCGGATAACCTTGTTTAGCAGCCTGATCCATCAATAAGCGCCAATGGTACCAATCCTGTTCTTGCCTGGCTAAATAGGCATAAAAATACTGTACCGGCATAATCAACTCTGGCTTTGCCAATACCTTTTGCATTAACTTAATGTATAAATCTGGTACCTGAGCCTCGTGCGAGCGCATAAAGCTTAAATTGCTTACAGGGGCGTAAGCCTGCACACCGGCATTATCACAACTCTCCACTGGCTGTAACTGAACATCGGTCTTTTCTAATTGCCAATGCTGCAGATAGATATCCAACTGGGTTTTATCAGTCAGTAAGTTAGGCCGGATTTTATCGCTGCGACATTCAGTTTGCGCCACTTCTGTACTTAAACTGTATTCATCCATAAAACCCAGAATATGCGCAAACTCGTGCCGGAATACCTCAAAAGAACTGCTTTCAGCCAGTTGCACTATGCCATTGTTGTAATTGGCTGTACCTTCACCTGCAACCACCAGTAGCTGACTAAATCCGCCCTTAGCCACATCAGGTGTTAATACCTGATACTGACACTGAATACGTTGTCCTGACTGATAACTGCACTGCAAGTCAGTACTGTTTATACGTTTTTCAGGTAAAAAGCAGACAGCTAGAGAGGAAAGCTGAGGGTCCTGTTGCCACTGTTGTTGTAACAGCTGCAATTGACGGCTACCGGCTTTGGACTGCACTACAGGTTGTAAAGTCAGGCGACAAGAGGAATTGGAGCTCGACGCAAGGTTAGCTGGGCTCTGCGCATAATGCCAGAGGCCATAATTAGCGGCTAAATCAGCCTCTGCTGCGTTTACAGTCTGTTGTTGCTGTAGACGGTGCTCAAGATAGCTGGCGGTCGCTAAAAAGCCATCCTGGCGCTGTTTTAATGCGAGTAAAGCTGCCAGTTCATTGCTCAGCCCTGCATCCAGCGCTTTTTGATACCAGTTAAGTGCAGCAGGAAAGTCGCCCTGCTGTTGACGTTTTTTCGCCAGTAGTAAGGCGGCAGCACCATGACCTTGCTGTGCTTTATCCATCAGCTGCTGTTCAGGCAAATGCTCAAGCGCAGGTTCGCAGCCGGCTAGACTGTAAAGCGACAACATAACCAAAGCGGTTTTTAAATGAAAAAAGCCAGAAAACCGGCCTTTTTTATTTAATAGCTTCTGTCTGTTATTCAACAGGAATCGCACTGGCATCTAAACCACGCAGTCGGTTCATTTCTATGCGGGCATAACGGTGTTCAACAAACTCATACACATTAGTCGCCAGTACTTTTTTATAGTAATCCAGCGCTTTGCTTGGGTTTTGTTGCTGATGCCATTTAGCCAGATAGAAATAGACTTCGCATAAACGTTCAGCCAGTTGTTGTTGATCCGAATTCAGAGTAGCGGCAGCGTCCAGTAACTCTTGTTCTGAGATTTTACCCAGATAAAAAGCAACTATCTTGCTGGCCCAATGGTCTGGATCTAATTTAGTCTGATTTAAAGCTAAACGCGCCTGAGCTTCAGGTACGGATAAATTAGCGTCAGCAAAATACAACCACAACGAACGGTACGGATCTTCAGGTTTCGCCTGATGAAACTGTTCAAAGTCGCCTACAGCCAAAGCAGTTTTACTGTCGTACAGCAGCGCTATACCCCGGTTTAAATAGGCATAATCGTAATCCGGTGCCAGTTCTAACGCAGCATCAAAAGACTCATAAGCTTCGGTGTAGTTGCCCACTAAGGTATGGTGAATACCAATAAAGTTATAGGCATCCGCCATATCAGGCTGTAAACGCAAGGCACGCAGAAAGTCAAAACGAGCCAATGAACGCAAACCGACACTGTCGTACATCACACCACGGTCATAAAATAACCGGGCACGTTGTTCATCGGTGGTTTCGGCTTTAGTCAGCAGCTCAGAAATTCGCGCTATGGCAATTTCAGTGCGATAAGAGACAGCGACTGGTTCTGGTTCCAGCGGATTTTCTACCAGTACAGCAGCAACTTCAGCAGAAGGTTTCTGGGCGCAAGCGCCCAGAGCCAGCAGTGCTGCAAGCAGCACTGCACTTTTGGTCAGGTCAGAGACCTTACTGAGCTTCAACAGCATCGGCAGACTCAACAGCTGCAGGCTTACCTGAAGCTTCTTTAATGCTTAAACGCACACGACCCTGCTTGTCCACTTCCATTACTTTTACAGCCACTTTCTGACCTATGACTAAATGGTCAGCCACATTGCTCACGCGCTCATCAGAGATTTGTGAAATGTGAACTAAACCGTCTTTGCCTGGCAGAACGTTAACGAAAGCACCGAAGTCAACAATACGTACTACTTCACCCTGATACACTGCACCTACTTCGATTTCAGCTGTGATAGCTTCGATACGGTTGATAGCAATGTTGGCAGCTTGCGAGTTAGTCGCAGCAATTTTCACTGTACCGTCATCTTCGATTTCGATCGTAGTACCAGATTCTTCAGTGATCTGACGGATCACAGCACCACCTTTACCAATCACGTCACGGATTTTTTCCGGGTTGATTTTTAAAGTGTAGATACGTGGAGCATGTTCAGACAGCTCTTCACGGTGCGTGCTGATTGCCTGGTCCATCACGTTCAGAATGTGAATACGGGCTGCTTTAGCTTGTTTCAGAGCGATCTGCATGATCTCGCGAGTGATACCTTCGATTTTGATATCCATCTGCAGTGCAGTGATACCTTCAGTGGTACCAGCCACTTTAAAGTCCATGTCACCTAAGTGATCTTCATCACCTAAAATGTCAGAAAGAACAACGAAGTCGTTACCTTCTTTGACCAGACCCATAGCGATACCAGCTACTGACGCTTTGATTGGTACACCAGCATCCATCAGAGCTAATGAAGAACCACACACAGAAGCCATAGAGCTTGAGCCGTTTGATTCAGTGATTTCAGAAACCATACGTACTGTGTACGGGAAGTCATTGAAATCTGGCATTACAGCAGCTACACCACGTTTCGCTAAACGGCCGTGACCGATTTCGCGACGTTTTGGTGAACCGACCATACCTGTCTCACCCACTGAGTACGGAGGAAAGTTGTAGTGGAACAGGAAGTTGTCAGTTTTTTCGCTCAGTAAGTCATCTACTGTTTGCGCATCACGGGCAGTACCTAAAGTACAAGTGACTAACGCCTGAGTTTCACCACGAGTGAACAGAGCTGAACCGTGTGTACGTGGTAATAAACCAGTCATTACACTTAAAGCACGGATCATTTCGTTGTCACGACCATCAATACGTGGTTCGCCTTTGATGATACGGCTACGAACGATTTGGCTTTCCAGGTTGTGGAAAATTTCGTTCGCTTCAGTTTCGTTAAAGCCTTCGCCTTCCGCTAATTCAGCTTTGATTTTTGCGAACACTTCGGCTTTGATAGCGCCAATAGCTTCGTAACGTTTTGCTTTTTCAGTGATACGGTAAGCTTCTCCAACAGGTGCTGTTGCCAGTTCAGCAATTTTGCTGGTCACTGTCGCGTTTTTCACCGGAGCAACCCAGTTCCATACTGGTTTAGCAGCTTCAGCCGCAAATTCATTGATAGCGTTGATCACAGTTTGCATTTGGTCGTGACCAAATACCACTGCACCTAACATCACTTCTTCTGACAATACGCCAGCTTCAGATTCAACCATCAATACAGCGTTTGCAGTACCTGCAACCACTAAATCCAGTTTGCTGTCTTTTAATTCAGTTTCTGACGGGTTTAATACGTACTGGCTGTTTACATAACCAACACGGGCCGCGCCTAATGGACCACTGAACGGGATACCAGAGATAGCCAATGCAGCAGAAGTTGCGATGATAGAGATAATGTCCGGCTGAATTTCAGGTTGTACTGAAACTACAGTGGCAATAACCTGAACTTCGTTGGTGAAGCCTTCAGGGAATAATGGACGGATTGGACGGTCGATTAAACGTGAAGTTAAAGTCTCGCCTTCTGACGGACGGCCTTCACGCTTGAAGAAACCACCAGGGATGCGGCCTGCCGCATAAGTTTTTTCCTGATAGTTCACAGTCAGAGGGAAAAAGTCCTGACCTGGTTTTGGTTGTTTTTTAGCGACCACTGTGACTAACACAGAGGTATCACCCATGCTTGCAAGTACAGCCGCGTCAGCTTGACGGGCGATAACGCCGGTTTCCAGAGTGATAGTGTGTTGGCCAAACTGGAATGATTTTACGATGGGGTTCACTGATTATTTCCTTTCTATTTTTCGCGTTTTTTCGCGGAGTCTTTTGGTCTGTTTTTCGCGGCACAGTATAGCCTGTTACAAGGCTGAAAAGATAGCTGGCACCAGAGTCGCAGGGTATAAAATTTAAGCATGTCCGGGCGGTAAGAACATCATGAAGGCATTAAGTTGCATTGGTATGAATTTTTCTGTGCGATAGGATAAAAAAAAGCCAGTCGAGGACTGGCTTTTTCAGGCATAAGGTGCGAATTAACGACGCAGACCTAAACGCTCGATCAGAGTAGCGTAACGCTGACCGTCTTTGCCTTTTAAGTAATCTAATAACTTACGACGTTGGCTAACCATACGTAACAGGCCACGGCGTGAGTGGTGGTCGTGCTTGTGGTCAGCAAAGTGCGGTTGTAACTTAGCAATAGTTGCAGTTAATAAAGCAACTTGTACTTCTGGTGAACCGGTATCGCCTTGTTTAACAGCGAAATCTGCTAAGATTTGCGCTTTTTCAGCTGTAGTTAGTGACATAGAGCCTCCAATAGAGAGATATGTTGTGCCGGCCACTAATCCAGCAACAACGAAAATGAGCGCGCATTCTATGCGCTTTGTGTTGAACTGACAAGTAAAATCATAAGACTGGTGTTTGCCACACGCTGGTATTCAGTAAACGTCTTACTGACAATATGCCGACATCTAACGAAGCCACACCAATAAACCGCTGTTCTGGGCCATAGAGCTTAATAGCATCTGCGGATTCTTTGCCTAAATCAGCCAGTTCAGATTCAGTTAGCAACACAGTTTGACCATGCACCAAACGCTTTTGCTGTGCTTCAGTGAGCTTGAGCTCTGGCAAGCCGGTTAAGGCTAAATCCATTGGCAGCAATAAAGCGTCTAAGCCAGCCCAATCCTGCTTTTCATTAAAAGGCACCAACTGTTCCTGCGTCAGCATTTGCGCAGCATCAAAAGGCCCGACATGAATACGGCGCAAGGCGCTGACATAAGCTCCGGAGCCTAAAGTCTCACCTAAATCGTCGATTAAAGTACGGATATAAGTGCCTTTGCTGCAATGCACCAGGAAGCTGGCATATTCGCCGTCAAACTGCTGCAGTTCAAAGCGGAATATAGTAATAGGCCGAGCTTCACGTGGTACTTCAATACCCTGACGGGCATATTTGTACAGCGGCTGTCCCTGATACTTTAAAGCCGAAAACATAGTTGGAATTTGCATCTGTGGGCCACGGAACTGCTGCATCATTTGCTCAAGCATGGCTTGATCAAAAGTCACTGGCTTACGGCTGATGATTTCACCTGCCGCATCGCTGGTGTCAGTACGCAAACCAAAATGCGCTGTCACCAGATAAGTTTTGTCTGTGTCTAATAAGAACTGACAAAACTTAGTGGCTTCACCAAAACAAATCGGCAATAAACCACTGGCCAGTGGATCTAAAGCACCGGTGTGACCAGCTTTTTCCGCCTGATACAACCAACGCACGCGCTGTAAAATACCATTGCTGGAAATTTCTAACGGCTTATCAAGTAACAGAATGCCGTGGACAGCACGACGCGCCATTACTCGTCCTCGTCCTGGTCGACCTTAGGTTTACGGTCTGGTTCCTGGCCTGCGTCAATACGACGTTTCTCATCTTCACGGCGCACCTGTTCAACCAGATTGGCCATATGAATGCCCTGATCCAAAGACTGATCAAAGTAGAAACGTATAGTTGGCACAATGCGGGCCTGAATACGTTTGGCGATCAAGCTGCGGACATAACCACAAGCGTCGTTTAAAATATCCAGGTTTGCTTTTACCTTGTCAGCTTCTAAGCCTAAAAAAGTAACAAAAATTTTGGCGTGTGATAAGTCACGCGACACGTCCACATCAGACACTGTAATCATGTTGTGTAAACGTGGGTCTTTGATTTCACGTTGTAAAATCACTGCGATTTCCTGCTGCATTTGCTGCGACAGACGGTCTACCCGGGTAAATTCTTTAGCCATAACTCTTTCCAACACATTTGAGCAGAAAGAAACAGGGGCCTACGTAAGCCCCTGCTGATCTCTGTATCTATAATCTAAAAGCGCAGATGCTGGTTATAAAGTACGTTCAACCTGAACGACTTCAAACACTTCAATCTGGTCACCTTCACGCACGTCGTTGTAGTTCTTCACGCCGATACCACACTCGAAGCCGTTGCGTACTTCGGATACATCGTCTTTAACACGACGCAAGGACTCCAGTTCACCTTCGTAAATTACTACGTTGTCACGCAGTACACGAATGGGTGCGTTACGTTTAATAACACCTTCGGTCACCATACAACCAGCGATAGCACCAAACTTCGGTGAGCGGAACACAGCACGAACCTGAGCCAGACCAATGATCTGCTGTTTAAACTCAGGCGCTAACATACCTGTCATCGCTGCACGTACTTCGTCTAACAGTTCATAAATGATGCTGTAGTAACGTAAGTCCAGGTTCTCGTCTTCGATGATCTTACGGGCAGTACCTTCAGCACGCACGTTGAAACCGATAACGATAGCTGAAGAAGCTGCGGCTAAAGTCGCGTCAGTTTCAGTAATACCACCCACACCACTACCGATGATTTTGATTTTCACTTCATCAGTCGACAGTCGGCTCAGTGATTCACTGATCGCTTCCACAGAACCTTGTACGTCTGCTTTCAGAACTATGTTCAGTTCTGACACATCACCTTCGGACAGGTTCGCAAACATGTTCTCCAGCTTAGATTTCTGCTGACGCGCCAGTTTGACGTCACGGAATTTACCTTGACGATACAAAGCTACTTCACGGGCTTTACGCTCGTCTTTCACTACAGTCACTTCATCACCAGCCTGAGGCACACCGGACAGACCTAAGATCTCAACCGGAATGGATGGGCCAGCAACTTTGATTTCTTTACCGTTTTCATCGCGCATTGCACGAACACGGCCGTATTCGAAACCACAAAGTACGATTTCGCCTTGTTGCAGTGTGCCTTCCTGTACCAGGATGGAAGCAACAGGACCACGACCTTTATCCAGACGGGATTCAATCACCACACCACGGGCCAGACCTTTTCTTACTGCTTTTAATTCAAGCAGTTCAGCCTGGTTCAGAATGGCTTCCAGCAGGTCGTCGATACCCATACCGGTTTTTGCAGAGATAGGCACGAACTGAGTATCACCGCCCCACTCTTCAGAAATAACACCAAACTGAGATAATTCGTTACGAACACGATCCGGATCTGCATCCGGTTTATCCATCTTGTTGACAGCAACAACCAGAGGCACACCAGCAGCTTTCGCGTGCTGAATAGCTTCTTTGGTTTGTGGCATTACGCCATCGTCTGCTGCAACCACCAGGATAACGATATCTGTGGCTTTAGCACCACGGGCACGCATTGAAGTAAAAGCAGCGTGGCCAGGTGTATCAAGGAAAGTCACCATACCGCGTTCTGTTTCTACATGGTAAGCACCGATATGCTGAGTAATACCACCGGCTTCGCCAGCTGCAACTTTTGCTTTACGGATATAATCCAGTGTAGAGGTTTTACCGTGGTCAACGTGACCCATAACGGTAACAACCGGAGCACGAGGCTCTAACTCGCCTTCACCTTGACGGTCAGACATTACAGCTTCTTCCAGCTCGTTTTCTTTGGTCAGAGTGAACTTGTGGCCCATCTCTTCACAAACGATAGCTGCAGTTTCCTGATCAATGACCTGGTTAATGGTTGCCATAGCACCCATTTTCATCATGACCTTGATCACTTCAGAAGCTTTAACGGCCATCTTCGAAGCTAATTCAGCCACTGTGATGGTTTCGCCAATTTTGACTTCACGTTCTACCGGCTGAGCTGGTTTGTTAAAACCATGCTGCATGCTGACAGGCGTTTTCTTTTTCTTGTGACGATTAGCGCGATTAAACGCATCTTTATCATCAGCATCATCTTTTTTCTTTGCTTTGCCAGCAGGAGCTTTTTTCGTCGTACGACGGCCACCACGTTCTTCACGGGCGTCCACTTCGTCTTCAGCCGCTTTAGCGTAGACGTTGCTGGTTAAGTGATAATCAGCGTCTTCTGCTGCTGGTTTAGTCTCTTCTTTAGCCCAACGTTCCGCATTTTCTTCAGCTAAACGACGTGCAGCTTCAGCTTGTTGTAAAGCTTCGGCTTCCAGCTTACGTAACTGCTCAGCTTCTTGTTGTGCTTTAATGCGCTCAGCTTCAGCCTTAGCTTCTTCTTTCGCTGCACGACGAGCCGCTTCTTCCGGATCATCTTTCATTAACTGAGCATGTTTTGCTTCGTCACGTTTTTTCTGTTCAGCAGCTTTGCGGTCAGCTTCTTCTTTCGCTTTACGGTTGGCTTCTTCTTTTACTTTTTGCTCAGCAGCTAAACGCTCATGTTCACGTTTCGCAGCTTCTGCTGCTTGTTCTGCGGCAATACGCTCTTCTTCAGCCAGCTTTGCAGCTTCTTCGCCAGAAGGACGTTTAACGAAAGTCTTTTGCTTGCGCACTTCAACCTGAATCTCACGGTTGCGACCAGCACCACCGGCCACACTCAGGGTGGTTTTTTCTTTACGTACTAACGTCAGTTTGGACGGTTCAGCGGACTGACCGCCGTGGGCACGGCTTAAGTGATCCAGAAGAGTTTTTTTCTCTTCTTCATTGACCATTTGGCCGACTTGTTTTGTTATGCCTGCATCCGCAAACTGTTGGATTATACGATCAACAGTCGTATTGACGTCACTGGCCAGTTTTTCTATGGTTACATCTGCCATGTCAGTTTTTACCTCCGTTGACCCACTTATTTGTCTTCACTGAACCAAACAATATTACGGGCAGCCATAATCAGCTCTGCCGCTTTTTCTTCAGTCATTTTTTCGATTTCAATCAAATCATCTACCCCAAGCTCTGCCAGATCATCAAGAGTGATGATGCCTTTGCTGGCCAACACATAAGCTGTGTGGGTACCAACACCTGGCAGATTAACTAATGCTTCACTAGGCGCTGAGCCTTCCAGTGATTCTTCGTTGGCCAGAGCACGTGTAGTTAACACCGCTTTAGCACGTTTACGTAACTCTTCTACTGTATCTTCGTCTAAACCATCAACAGACAACAGTTCGCTGACCGGCACATAGGCGATTTCTTCTAAGGTTGAGAAACCTTCGTCTACTAACACACCGGCAAAATCTTCATCGATTTCAAGGGCAGTCATAAACAATTCCAACACCTTGGCATTTTCTTCCTGGTGTTTGGTTTTCATCGCAGAAACCGTCATCACGTTTAATTCCCAGCCAGTTAATTGGCTAGCTAAACGAACGTTCTGACCAGCACGACCAATGGCCATCGCCAGGTTGCTGTCTTCTACTGCGATGTCCATAGAGTGTTTGTCTTCATCAACGATGATGGAAGCCACTTCTGCCGGAGACATAGCGTTAATCACAAACTGAGCCGGGTTGTCATCGTATAAAACGATGTCAACACGCTCACCTGTTAATTCGCTTGATACGGCCTGTACACGTGAACCACGCATACCGACACAAGCACCCACAGGGTCAATACGACGATCGTTGGTTTTCACTGCAATTTTAGCGCGTGAACCCGGATCGCGTGCAGCACCACGGATTTCAATCATCTCTTCGCCGATTTCAGGCACTTCGATACGGAATAATTCGATCAGCATTTCGGGACGGGTACGGCTTAAAAACAGCTGAGCACCACGGGCTTCTGGTTTTACTTCGAACAATAAAGTACGGATACGATCGCCTGGACGGAAGGTCTCACGTGGCAACATTTCTTCTTTAGCTAACATAGCTTCTGCATTGTTACCTAAGTCGACAATGATGCTATCGCGGTTTACTTTTTTCACCACGCCAGTGACTAACTCACCGACCTGGTCCACATAAGCTTCAACTACTTGTGAACGTTCTGCTTCACGTACTTTTTGTACTATGACCTGTTTCGCCATTTGGGTAGTGATACGGTCAAAGGTAATAGAGTCGATTTGCTCTTCAACATAATCGCCCACTTGTAAGTGAGGTTCGTCGTATTGAGCCGCAGACAAGGTAATTTCACGGTACGGATGCTCTTGTACCTGATCATCCGGAATAACCATCCAGCGACGGAAAGTTTCATAAGAACCGGTTTTACGATCAATAGTCACGCGGACTTCGATGTCGCCTTCGTTTTTCTTTTTAGTGGCGGCCGCTAACGCGTACTCTAACGCCTGGAAAATTTTCTCGCGCGGAACTGATTTTTCGTTCGAGACCGCGTCTACTACTAATAAAATTTCTTTAGCCATATTATTTTGCCTCGCTTCGACCCGTGTATCAGAACACAGGCACTACGTTCGCTTTATCTACGTTATCCATCAGCAAACGGTAGAGTTTGCCATCCACTTCCACTACTAACATATCGTCTTCGATTTGTGTCAGCAGGCCTTTAAATTTACGGCGTCCATCTTGAGGAATAGCCAATTTTACATCAATGATCTGACCAACAACTTTGGCAAAATGCTCTGGAGTAAAAAGAGGGCGGTCTAAACCAGGAGAGGACACTTCAAGGAAATATTCATTCGGGATAGGGTCTTCAACATCAAGTAACGCACTCACTTCACGGCTTACAGTGGCGCAGTGGTCCACAGTAATACCATCCTGATGGTCAATATAAACCCGCAGAATAGAGTGACGTCCAGCACGAACGAACTCTATGCCGACCAGCTCAAAGCCTGCGGCTTCTACTGTTGGCGTTAACAGCTCAGTTAACTGCTGTTCTTGTTTAGTCAAAGAGACCTCCAGAAATAAAAAAAGGGCATAGAGCCCAGAATAGTAGTACAACCTTGTCGCCAGATATAAAAACGCCCCGAAATCTCGGGGCGACTTTAGAGCTGACTGGACTTTGATATCGCCAATCAAAATCCTGAATTCTGTAGGCATCACAGTGAACTGTTTAACCTGGGCATAGCTTCTGCTTAACAAAAGCATCTTACGGTTACAATTTTTCTGTTTAATGAAACTTGCGAAGTTTTATTTATCAGTCAATTAAATTGGTTGCGGGAGCCGGATTTGAACCGACGACCTTCGGGTTATGAGCCCGACGAGCTACCAGGCTGCTCCATCCCGCGTCCGTAAGCGACGCACATTATATAGTCCTGGTCTGACTATCGCAAGCTTAGTTTCTTATACTTTGCTTGCCGTGCTTTGTATATTGGTGCCGAGAGCGGGACTTGAACCCGCACGCCCGAAGGCACTACCACCTCAAGGTAGCGTGTATACCAATTTCACCATCTCGGCTAAAAAATCAGAGGTGCGATCAGTTTCCTACGGGAATATCTGATGCTGGCTTTTTCTCTTCTACTGCGTCAGCTGCTTTAGTTTCGACTGGTATAGATAAATCCTGCCATTCGTCTACAGCTTTCACACGGTCTGCACTCAGGTTGCCCAGTAACAAACTCAAAGCGAAAAATAAAGTTGCCAGTACTGTAGTAGTACGAGTTAAAAAGTTACCTGTACCTGAAGATCCAAAAATGGTCGCTGAACCACCAGCACCAAATGAAGCGCCCATGTCTGCGCCTTTACCGTGTTGAATTAAAACCAACACAATCAGGGCCAATGCGACTAACAGATACAATACAATAAACAATTCGTACATTATGAATCCTTTGCCATTGCGCAAATCGCAGAAAAATCTGCCACTTTCAAACTGGCGCCACCAATAAGGGCACCGTCTATGTCAGCCTCTGCAAACAGGGCTTCACAATTGGCAGCAGTGACACTGCCACCATAAATAATTCTTAATACATCCGCTGCTTGAGCATCATACTGCGCCAAATGTTGGCGTATAAACTGATGCACTTGCTGAGCTTGCTGAGGTGTTGCTGTCCGACCTGTGCCTATGGCCCAAACCGGCTCGTAACTTACCACAGAATGTGCCAGTAAATAAGGCTGCGCAGCATACACCGCATCTAATTGCCGTGCAAGAACCTCTAAAGTTTTTTCTTCTTCTCTTTGCTGTAGAGTTTCACCAACACAAAGTATCGGAGTTAAACCTGCATCAACTGCTACTTTCACTTTTTGACTGATCAAAGTATCAAGCTCGCCATACAAAGCTCGGCGTTCAGAATGACCAATAATGACATGGGAAACGCCAGCTGCCAGTAGCATATCTGCTGAAATTTCACCGGTAAAGGCCCCACTCTGCTGTTCGCTCATATTCTGAGCACCCAACTTGTAGTTCTGATGTTTTGGAAAGTGAGTTAGAAGAATTACCGGTGGGCAGATCAAAATGTCAGGTAAGGGCTGTTTTAACATAGACAAGGCTTCTGACATCTGTTGAACCAGATCTGAGTTACCATTCATTTTCCAGTTAGCGACTACTAACGGCTTACGTTGTCTCATGTTGTTGCCTCTGTATTAAAACGGGCGAGATAGTAACTAACCTCACCCGTTCAAACAAGACTTGATGGCTAAATTAGCAATTTTTAGCTGGCGATCTTGACGGCATCGGCTATTTTTTGTGCGTATTGTTGTACTTCGTCTTGTATCCTTCCTTCTACCATTACACGAATTAATGGCTCAGTCCCGGATTTTCGGATCAAAACACGGCCCTGACCGTTTAAATCCTGCTCAACTTGCTGTATCACTTTCTTGACGTGCAAGTTCTCTAAAGGTGCTGTGCCTTTTTCAAACTTCACGTTCACCAGCACTTGTGGCATCTTGGTCATGCCCTGCGCCAAATCAGCCAGAGATAACTTTGCTTCCAGCATGGCCGTTAATACCTGAAGAGAGGCGATAATACCGTCCCCTGTGCCAGCGTGGTCTAAATTCAGTACATGACCAGAATTTTCACCGCCAATACGCCAGTTTTTCTGCGCCAGCATTTCAACTACATAACGGTCGCCGACGTTAGAGCGGGCAAATGGTATATTTAGTTCGGCTAAAGCCAGTTCTAATCCCATATTGCTCATCAGCGTGCCCACTACTCCGCCCTGCAGCTTATTCAGTTTTTGCGCATTGCGGGCAATGATATACACAATTTCATCGCCATCAATGACGCGGCCAGTATGATCCACCATCATTACGCGATCGCCGTCGCCGTCGTAGGCAATGCCTAAGTCTGCTCCGGTTTCAACCACTGTTTGTTGCAACAGATCGGTATGAGTGGCTCCACAGTGGTCGTTAATATTTAAACCATTGGGACTAACACCTATAGCCTGAACATCAGCGCCTAACTCACGGAATACGTTAGGAGCTATGTGATAAGTGGCACCATGGGCGCAATCCAATACTACTTTTAAACCATTGAGGGATAAATGATTTGGGATATGGCTTTTACAGAATTCGATATAACGACCAGCGGCGTCATCGATACGCATCGCCTTACCTAAACGCTCTGACGATTCACAAACCATAGGCTGTTCCATAGCTTCTTCTATCGCCAGCTCGACATCGTCAGGTAACTTGGTGCCGTCGGCAGAGAAAAACTTAATGCCGTTATCGTAATAAGGATTGTGCGATGCACTAATCACAATGCCAGCTTCAGCCCGGAAAGTTCGGGTCAGATAAGACACGGCAGGGGTTGGCATAGGGCCTAACAAACGCACATCTACACCAGCAGCTACCAATCCAGCTTCTAATGCAGTTTCTAATAAATATCCTGAAATACGGGTGTCTTTACCAATCAATACTTTTTTGGTACCACGCTGGGATAGCACCCGACCAGCGGCCCAACCTAACTTCATAGCAAATTCAGGCGTGATAGGGAACTCGCCTACTTTGCCACGCACACCATCAGTGCCGAAATACTTTCTAGACATGCTCTACTCCAAATAAGGTGGCTGAAGCAACAGCTACGGCCTGTACAGTTTCTTTAACATCGTGCACACGAATAATGCGGGCACCTTTGATGACAGCTATTGTGGCACAGGCCAAACTGCCTGCCAAACGATCATCCAATTGGACGTTCAATAACTGACCAATCATCGACTTACGCGACATTCCAACTAACAGAGGGTAATTTAACGCCAGTAACTCTGAAAGCTGACTTAACAGCTGATAGTTGTGCTGCAAACTTTTGCCAAAACCAAAACCCGGGTCGAGAATAATCTGGCTTTTGGGGATACCCGCAGCGATACATACTTCTGCCCTTTGTTTTAAAAAACCACAGACCTCTTTGACCACGTCCTGATACAGAGGGGAATGCTGCATAGTTCTGGGTTGCCCTTGCATATGCATCAGGCAAACCGGCACTTTGGCAGCAGCAGCCACTTCAATAGCACCTGGGTCTAACAAAGCTTTAATATCATTAATTAAATCAGCACCAGCAGCCACAGCTTCTTTCATCACCTGTGATTTGCAGGTATCGATAGAAATCACACAATCCAGTTCAGAGCGGATGGCTTCAATCACAGGCAAAACTCTGTCGAGTTCTTGTTGTAAAGGCACTTCTTGTGCGCCAGGCCGGGTCGACTCACCGCCAATATCCAAAATAGCAGCACCAGCAGCAAGCATGGCACGAGCTTGTGCAATAGCCGCGTCTTTACCAATAAAACGGCCACCATCCGAAAATGAGTCTGGCGTGATATTTAAAATCCCCATCACTTTTGGCCGGGATAAATCCAACTGACGCTGACGGGGCAACTGCAACAACATAAAAAGACTCCTTCATCCTGCACATCGTCGCAACAACGTTCCCGACAGTTGCGACATACCGTACATCCTGCACATAACACAAACCCCGGGAATTCCCGGGGTTTGTTTGATCAGAACTAAAGTTTTACAGAGGGTTTTCTGTGGATGGCTCTGACGGACTAACAGCATCAACAGGCTTAGTATCATCACTGTTGGAGCCTTTGTTTTTGTCCTTTGGTTCCCAGTTTTCTGGCTGACGCACAGTACGACGATTCATCAGGTCATCAATTTGTCTGGAATCAATAGTTTCATACAGCATCAGTGCTTCTTTCATCGCATGCAAAATATCCATGTTTTCTTCAATCAGAGTTTTTGCTCTGTTGTAGTTACGATCGATAATAGCTTTGATCTCAGAATCAATGATACTGGCTGTTTCATCAGACATATTCTTCGCTTTGCCCATACTGCGGCCCAGGAATACTTCGCCTTCTTCTTCGGCATACAACAGCGGACCTAATTTGTCCGAGAAGCCCCACTGAGTCACCATGTTACGCGCGATAGATGTAGCGTACTTGATGTCCTGAGAAGCGCCTGTTGATACGGAGTCAGTACCGTAAATCAATTCTTCAGCCAGACGACCACCGTAAGCCACTGAAATTTTACTTTCCAGTTTGCGACGACTGATGCTGATAGCATCGGCTTCTGGTAAGAAGAAAGTGACGCCTAAAGCACGGCCACGAGGAATGATGGTGACTTTGTGCACAGGGTCATGCTCTGGCACCAAACAACCCACAATAGCGTGTCCTGCTTCATGATACGCAGTCATCTCTTTTTCAGCTTCTGACATCACCATAGAACGGCGCTCTGCACCCATCATGATTTTATCTTTGGCTTTTTCAAACTCTTCCATGCCAACAACACGGTTGTTACCACGGGCAGCAAACAATGCAGCTTCGTTCACCAGGTTAGCTAAATCGGCACCAGAGAATCCCGGAGTACCACGAGCAATAACGCTGGCTTTGACATCGTCGCCTAACGGAACTTTGCGCATATGCACTTTAAGAATCTGTTCACGACCGCGCACATCAGGCAAACCTACCACCACCTGACGGTCGAAACGACCTGGTCTTAATAAAGCTGCATCTAATACGTCTGGTCTGTTGGTTGCGGCGATAATGATGATCCCTTCGTTACCATCAAAACCATCCATTTCCACCAGCATCTGGTTTAAGGTTTGCTCACGTTCGTCGTGACCACCACCTAAACCTGCACCACGCTGACGGCCAACGGCGTCAATTTCATCGATAAAGATAATGCAAGGGGCGGCCTTTTTAGCCTGCTCAAACATATCACGCACACGGCTGGCACCAACACCCACAAACATTTCAACGAAGTCAGAACCTGAGATGGCAAAAAACGGTACTTTAGCTTCACCGGCAATCGCCTTGGCTAACAGGGTTTTACCTGTACCTGGTGGGCCGACCATCAAAATACCTTTTGGAATTTTACCGCCAAGCTTCTGGAAACGTGATGGGTCTTTTAAATAATCCACCAGCTCAGTTACTTCTTCTTTCGCTTCGTCACAACCAGCAACATCTGCAAAAGTAGTTTTTATTTGATCTTCACCCATTAAACGGGCACGGCTCTTACCAAAGGACATAGCGCCCTTGCCACCGCCGCCTTGCATCTGGCGCATAAAGAAAATCCAGACACCTATTAATAGCAGCATAGGGAACCAGGAAATAAAAATCTGACCCAGCATGCTTGGGCTTTCCGGTGCAGTGCCAGAAAAGGTGATGTCATTTTTGTACATGTCATCAATCAGTTTCGGATCATAGCCAGTTGGGATCACAGTCTCGAAACGCTCGCCTGAACGTTTTATACCAGTGATAACGCCTTTCTGTTCCTTCACCTCACGGATCTGGCCCTGACTGGCTTCTTTCAGAAACTGGGTATAACTCATTTGCTTATCTGCTTTGTCAGCAGGACCAAAACTATTAAATACCGACATCAATACAACGGCGATAACCAGCCATACGATGAGATTTTTTGCCATGTCACTCAAGGTGAGAACCTCTCAGTTACGAAAACAGTTACGAAAAAACGGTTACGATAAAATGAACCTACCGCTACTTTACTAGACTTTAAAGCCTGTCGCTACGATATATGTCTCACTGGATCGTGCCCGGGACGAATCTGGCTTACGAATTCGTACCGTGGTGAATACACTGCGAACCTGCTGTACAAAGGGTTCAAAGCCTTCGCCATGAAATACTTTGACCACAAAACTGCCATTTTTCTTCAATACGTTGTTACACATTTCCAGTGCCAGTTCGACCAGATACATACTTCGGGACTGATCCACTGTGCTGTTACCACTCATATTGGGGGCCATATCGGACAATACAACATCCACATTGCGGCCACCAATACGCTCTAACAACGCATTTAGCACGGCCTCTTCACGAAAATCACCTTGTAAAAAGGCAACGCCAGCTAAAGGGTCCATTGGTAAAATATCACAAGCCACTACGCAACCTGCCTGCCCTACCAATTCAGCGGCACGGGCCGACCAACTGCCTGGTGCTGAACCAAGATCTACGACCGTCATGCCGGTTTTGATCAGTTTATCTTTGTCCTGAATTTCATCCAGCTTAAAAGCAGCTCTGGATCGTAGCCCTAATTTTTGCGCTTTTTGCACAAAAGGGTCGCTTACGTGTTCCTGTAACCAGCGAGACGAGCTGCCGGAACGTTTTTTCTTTGTCATCTGAGTACTCTTAAATAGTCTTCATAGCAAGATGGCGGTACAATAGTGTAATTTCAAGCTTTCCAACACGGAAAATCTACACATATGAACCTTAGTAATAAACAAAAACAGTTTTTAAAAGCCAAAGCACACGAGTTAAAGCCAACCATTCTGCTGGGTGGCAACGGATTAACTGAAGGTGTGATGGCCGAAATTGATTTGGCGTTAGAGCACCATGAACTGATCAAAGTTAAAGTTCCAAGCATCGATCGCGAAGAAAAAGTCGCGATTATGGACGCTATAGTGCGCGAAGCCAAAGCACAAAAAGTGCAGGTGATTGGCCATATTCTGGTGATCTACCGCGCTGCCAAAGAGAAAAAGTTACATATTCCAAAGGGCTAATCAGCGCCTTTTAAGTAACCTGCGGCCTGCAAAAACATGCGGGCCGACTCTTCATCCTCTGCAATATGCCGTGTCAGGTACTCAGGTTTTTCCACTTCAGTCGCTTTTAAATACTGCCAGGTGAGCATTTCATCCGCTGGTAGCAACAATTCCACATGATGCAAATTGTGCGCAAAAGCCCACACAGAGTTCTGTCTTAGCAAATCCAACGACTGGGCCGGACTGGCTTGCCACTGCCTGATATCCAATACCACAGCCCAAGGTGTTGATACTATTGGAGCCACCAAAGCGCGGAAATCCCGGATGTACTCTTCAGTACCCAGTAAGCTAGACACACCAAAAACCTGAACCCAAAGTACTTGGTCCATCAGTTGAAGCTGATAAGCTTTTGCCTGACCTCTTTGCATATCTGTGCTCTGCTACCTGTGTGCTCTGAGTAATTTAGAGTAAAAAGGCGGCCTAAGCCGCCTTTTTAACACTGGTCCAGTTTATAAATACTGCACCTGGGTGATCTCAAACTCCACCATACCAGCTGGAGTATTGATGGTGACCACGTCTTCTTCTGTTTTACCAATTAAACCGCGGGCTATAGGTGAATTCACCGAAATCCTGAAGTTTTTAATATCCGCTTCATCATCACCAACAATACGGTAGGTGACTTCTTCTTCCGTATCCAGGTTCAGAATGGTTACAGTGGCACCAAAAATCACTTTTCCGTTATTTGGCATTTTAGTGATATCGATGATCTGTGCATTGGACAACTTGGCTTCGATATCCTGAATGCGGCCTTCACAAAAACCCTGTTGTTCGCGGGCTGCGTGGTATTCCGCATTCTCTTTTAAATCACCATGGGCACGCGCTTCAGCAATAGCTGTAACGATAGCCGGACGTTTCACGGTTTTCAGCTCTTGCAGTTCGTCCCGCAAGCGCTGAGCACCTTGAACAGTCATAGGGATCTGACTCATCCGTATACTCTCTTATGTAGTTCCTGCACTGATGCAACTGTAGCAAAAGCATTTGCTGCGTTAGCTTTACAGGTTGCAAAAGCTGCATTTAAAGTTGTGGTGTAGTTGGCTTTATGTTGCAGCGCGCCACGTCGTAACACTTTAGAGTCTTCAATCGCCTGACGACCTTCAGTAGTGTTGACAATATAGCTGTATTCACCGTTTTTGATCCGGTCCAGAATATGCGGGCGGCCTTCAAAGACTTTACTGACAGTACGGCATTCAATGCCTGCTGCTTCTAAAGCTTTGGCAGTACCACCAGTGGCATCCAGCTCGAAACCAAGCTCAACCATAGTTCTGGCTAGTTCAACAACGCGCACTTTATCGCTGTCACGCACTGAAAGTAAAGCACGACCACCTGTAGGGATCACAGTGCCTGCACCTAACTCTGCTTTAGCAAAAGCTTCAGCGAAGGTATCACCCACGCCCATCACTTCGCCTGTTGAGCGCATTTCAGGGCCGAGGATTGGATCCACACCAGGGAATTTGTTAAACGGGATCACCACTTCTTTCACTGAGAAATAAGGTGGAATAATTTCTTTAGTAATACCTTGCGATGCTAAAGACTGGCCTGCCATACAACGGGCGCCGACTTTAGCCACTGCCATACCTGTAGCTTTTGATACAAAAGGCACAGTACGGGCAGCACGAGGATTCACTTCAATCAGATAAATTTCGTTATCTTTGACAGCGAACTGAGTGTTCATTAAGCCGACTACACCCAACTCCAGTGCCAGCTTTTTAACCTGCTCGCGCATTCTGTCCTGCACATCAACAGATAAGCTGTGCGGCGGTAAAGAACAGGCTGAATCGCCTGAGTGCACACCGGCTTGTTCAATGTGTTCCATAATGCCGCCGATGATGACTTCTTTGCCGTCACAAATGGCGTCGATATCCACTTCGATGGCGTCATCAAGGAAACGATCCAGCAGTACAGGAGAATCATTCGATACGCTGACCGCTTCGGTCATATAACGACGTAAGTCGATATCGTCATAGACGATTTCCATAGCGCGGCCACCTAATACATAAGATGGACGTACTACCATTGGGTAGCCAATGCTTGGAGCTTTGGCAATAGCTTCTTCCAGACTGGTGACAGTCGCGTTTTGTGGTTGTTTTAAACCTAAACGTTCTACCGCCTGCTGGAAACGCTCACGGTCTTCAGCGCGGTCAATCGCATCTGGAGAAGTACCAATAATTGGCACTCCATTCGCTTCTAAAGCACGGGCTAATTTTAATGGAGTCTGACCGCCGTATTGAACAATAACGCCTTTAGGCTGTTCTTTAAGCACGATTTCCAGTACGTCTTCCAGGGTAATAGATTCAAAGTACAAACGATCTGAAGTGTCGTAGTCGGTCGATACGGTTTCAGGGTTACAGTTGACCATAATGGTCTCGTAACCGTCTTCACGTAAGGCCAGAGCAGCGTGTACACAGCAGTAGTCAAATTCTATGCCTTGACCGATGCGGTTTGGACCACCACCAATAATCATAATCTTGTCACGATTAGTTGGTGCAGCTTCACATTCTTCATCATACGTGCTGTACATGTAGGCCGTGTCTGATGAAAATTCAGCAGCACAGGTATCGACACGTTTATACACCGGGTGCAAACCAAAGCTGTGACGCTTTTTACGCACTTCGCTTTCCGCTACACCTAATAAGTCAGCCAGACGTTGGTCGGCAAAACCTTTACGTTTTAATACTTTTAAGCGGCTTTCATCTAAACCGGCAAAACCAGCAGCTTTTACTGCAGTTTCTTCTTTCAGTAAATCTTCAATCTGAACCAGAAACCAGTGATCGATTTTGGTCAACGCGTAGATTTCATCCATGCTCATGCCCAAACGGAAGGCATCGGCTATGTACCAAATACGGTGTGAACCAGGTTCACGCAGTTCACGGATAATTTTTTCTTTGGCTTCTGGTGCATGAATATCAATGATTGGGTCTAAACCACAAACACCAATTTCCAGACCACGTAAGGCTTTTTGCAGAGACTCTTGCTGGTTACGGCCAATCGCCATTACTTCACCAACAGACTTCATCTGTGTAGTTAAACGATCATTAGCACCAGCAAATTTTTCAAAGTTAAAACGTGGCACTTTAGTCACAACGTAGTCGATGCTTGGCTCAAACGAAGCTGGTGTTTTACCGCCTGTGATATCGTTGGCCAGTTCATCCAGCGTATAACCACAAGCCAGCTTAGCTGCCACTTTAGCAATTGGGAAACCTGTTGCTTTAGACGCCAAAGCTGAAGAGCGCGATACACGAGGGTTCATCTCGATGATGACCATACGGCCATCTTCAGGATTGATACCAAACTGGACGTTTGAACCACCGGTTTCCACACCAATTTCACGCAATACAGCCAAAGAGGCGTTACGCATGATTTGGTATTCTTTATCCGTTAAGGTCTGAGCTGGGGCTACTGTGATCGAGTCACCTGTGTGCACACCCATAGGGTCAAAGTTTTCGATAGAACACACTATGATGCAGTTGTCGTTTTTATCACGAACCACTTCCATCTCGTATTCTTTCCAGCCGATCAGCGATTCATCAATCAGCAACTCTTTCGTTGGCGATAAATCCAGACCACGGGTACAAATTTCTTCAAATTCTTCGCGGTTGTAAGCAATACCGCCACCAGAACCACCCATAGTGAAAGATGGACGGATGATGCAAGGGAAACCAATAGTTTCCAGCACGCCATAGGCTTCTTCCATAGAATGGGCAAAACCAGCACGTGGGCAAGACAGGCCGATAGAGCGCATGGCTTTATCGAAACGGCCACGGTCTTCTGCTTTGTCGATGGCATCGGCTGTAGCGCCAATCATTTCGACATTGTATTTTGCCAGCACGCCATGACGCTCTAAATCCAGCGCACAGTTTAATGCCGTCTGACCGCCCATAGTCGGTAACACCGCACATGGACGTTCTTTTTCAATGATTTTTTCTACCACTTGCCAGTGAATAGGTTCGATGTAGGTCGCATCGGCCATTTCCGGGTCTGTCATGATAGTGGCAGGGTTAGAGTTCACCAGAATGACGCGGTAACCCTCTTCTTTTAATGCTTTACAGGCTTGAGCACCTGAATAATCGAACTCACAAGCCTGACCAATCACAATAGGACCGGCGCCGAGGATAAGAATACTTTTAAGATCGGTACGTTTTGGCATAGCTATTCTCTGTCTCTCTGATTCTTACCAATTAAGCCTGACGCTGTTGCATCAATTCGATAAAGTGGTCAAACAATTCACTGGCTTCGTGTGGACCAGGACTGGCTTCAGGGTGGCCCTGGAAGCTGAACGCTGGTTTATCGGTGCGGTGAATGCCCTGCAAAGTACCATCAAACAACGACTTGTGAGTCGCACGTAAATTAGCAGGTAATGTGGCTTCTTCGACAGCAAAACCGTGGTTCTGTGCTGTGATTAACACCTTGTTTGTATCCAGATTTTTCACTGGATGGTTACCACCATGGTGACCCACAGTCATTTTGATCGTCTTGGCACCGCTGGCTAACGCCAATAACTGGTGACCTAAACAAATACCAAACACAGGAATATCAGTGGTCAGGAAAGTTTCGATGGCTTTAATAGCGTAATCACAAGGAGCCGGATCACCAGGACCATTGGATAAGAAAATACCGTCAGGGTTCAGTGCCAGCACTTCTTCAGCAGGAGTTTGAGCCGGAACTACAGTTAAACGACAACCGCGGTCAGCCAACATACGTAAAATATTACGTTTCACACCAAAATCGTAGGCAACTACATGAAAGGCTGAATTATCTGGTTTGGCAAAGCCCTGACCTAAAGTCCAGCTGCCTTCAGTCCATTGATACGGCTCTTTCACTGAAACTTCTTTAGCTAAGTCCATGCCAGACAAACCAGGGAAAGCACGAGCCAGTTCTAAAGCTTTGTTTTCGTCTAAGTTATCACCAGCCATTAAGCAGCCGTTTTGTGCGCCTTTTTCACGCAAAATACGAGTTAACTTACGGGTATCTATATCGGCGATGCCTAAAATATTACGGGAGCTAAGATAGTGACTAAGAGAGGCTTGATTACGGAAATTACTGGCTAACAAAGGAAGGTCACGGATAATCAGGCCCTTGGCCCAGATTTGATCGGATTCCTCATCTTCATCGTTTGTGCCGGTATTTCCAATATGAGGATATGTCAGAGTGACGATTTGTTCAGCATAGGAAGGATCCGTGAGGATTTCCTGATACCCGGTCATCGAGGTATTAAATACCACCTCTCCAACAGAAATACCTTCAGCGCCAATGGCTGTACCGCGAAATACGGTGCCGTCTTCCAGTACGAGCAGGGCGGACTTAGTCAAAATAACCTCCAAACAGCAGAAAACGGGGGAAAAACATTGTTGTTCACCACCCGTTTTGACCCAGAATTTTTGTATCCAAGTTTGCTTAGGCAAACCTGACTATTCTAGGCGATCTGAGCTATTTGGTCTAACTCTTTTTTGATATTTTATAAAAATGACGCTTTGATCGCATTTTTATAACATATTGCTCAAAAAGTTAAGCTAAGTCAGCCAAACCCAGCACTTGTTGCATAGAATAAAGTCCTGGCTGTTTATTTTGCAACCACAGCGCTGCACGCCACGCGCCCTGAGCAAAAGTACTGCGACTGGAAGCTTTATGGGTAATTTCCAGCCGTTCACCGAGGTCAGCAAAGAGTGCGGTATGGTCACCAATAATGTCACCACCCCGCACAGTCGCAAACCCAATGGTCTTTTGATCACGCTCACCCGTAATGCCTTCACGGCCATAGACAGCCACATCGGAGAGATTACGATCCAAAGCTTTGGCAATTTGATGGCCTATCGCCATAGCAGTACCTGAAGGGGCATCTTTTTTAAATCTGTGGTGCGCTTCGATAATTTCAATATCAGCCGTCTGACCCATGACCTTCGCCGCAGTTTCTACCAGATGCAGTAGTAAGTTCACACCCACACTCATATTCGGCGCCCAGACGATAGGAATATGTTTCGCAGCCTGTTGCACTGCAGCATATTGCGCATCAGTTAAACCAGTCACACCAATGACCAAGGCTTTTTTTGCCTGCACCGCCAGTTCCAGATGCTTTAGCATGGCTTCTGGCATAGTGAAATCTATCCAGATGTCGGCACAAGCTAAAGCAGCTACAGAGGTTTCTATAAAAGGCAGATTCAATTTGCCACAACCTGCCAACTCACCTGCATCCATACCTGTTAAGGCAGACCCTGCACGCACAGTAGCAGCGCTCATCGGCAATTGATGCTCTTTAGCCACACTGACTAAAGCTCTGCCCATACGGCCGTTGGCGCCTAAGATACCTACTGTACTCATCTATTGTTCCTGGAATTGGCTACTGTAATACGGGCGCTATTAAACGGCAGTCCGGATGGATATGCAACCCCAAACTGCCACTCTCTCTACTAAACTGCAGCAGTAAAAATAGCACGGCTGGCGCTGTAGTCGATATCGCCATGCTCACCGAGCTTATCCATGCCCTGGTCCATCACTTTGGCCATTAGCTCGTCTACAGAAGAAGCAGGCAAGCCATAAGCAGTTAAACGGGTTGGAACTCCCATTTGCTCAAAGAATGCGCGAGTATGACTAATGGCTTCATCAATCTGACGCTCCGGATCCTGCTGCTGTAAACCCCAGACTCTGCTGGCGTACTGCAATAACTTGTCGCGCTTGGTGGCTCGTTGTTGTTGCATTAAGGCGGGCAACACAATGGCCAGCGTCTGAGCATGATCTAAACCATACAAGGCTGTGAGCTGATGACCTAAGCCGTGCGTGGCCCAATCTTGCGGCACACCTACGCCAATCAAACCGTTCAGCGCCATAGTGGCAGCCCACATAACATTGGCTCTGATATCGTAATTTTCAGGTTCATTTAAGGCTTTGGGTCCTTCTTCAATCAAGACCTGTAATAAGGATTCAGCAAATCTGTCCTGCACTGCAGCGTTGACCGGGTAGGTCAGGTACTGCTCCATTACATGCACAAAAGCGTCGACTACACCGTTAGAAATTTGTTTAGCTGGCAAGCTGTAAGTAACTTTTGGGTCAAGAACGGCAAACAGCGGATAAACCGAAGGGTGTGAAAACGCTAGCTTTTGCTGAGTGCTCTGACGGGTAATAACAGCGTTCGCATTACTTTCAGTGCCGGTTGCTGGCAAAGTCAGCACACAACCTAAAGGCAATGCAGCTTTAATACGTACTTTATTTTCTAAAATTGCCCAGCCGTCCTGCTCCAACAGTGCAGCTGCTGCTATGTATTTACTGCCATCTACTACTGACCCGCCGCCTACAGCCAGAATAAAATCGATCTTTTCAGCTTTTACCAAAGCGACGGCTTTGCTTAAAGTTTCATAACTAGGATTAGGTTCTATACCGGAAAACTCAACATAGCTATGGTCTTTTAAAGCATCAATAACTTGTTGATACACGCCGTTTTGTTTAATGGAGCCGCCGCCATAAGTCAGCAGTACTTTACTGCCTGCTGGGATCAACTTTCCCAGTTGGCTAATTTGACCATCGCCAAACACAATACGGGTCGGGTTCTGGTAAGAAAAATTAAACATAAAAGCTCCAGTGTATAAAACTTAATTGAGTTGTTTATATGGGCCTGAACCGCTTTAAGTTCAAGCTGCTTTTGGCTTTTTCTTCTGCCGTAGGCAAAATGTCTGAATTCAGTTAGGCTGATTTTAAGCCATTGAAGCTTCTGGTTTGTTATGAAACTTGTGATCTGAAGCAATCATTTTTATTCGTTTGGCTATAGCTTAGTCAGCTTTAATATTTGACAGGACTTCTGGACGTCTCTATATTCCAGAAAATTTTAAAACCTTACAGGTTTAGAGGAAAACTCATGACGTTATCGCAAAAACAGCAAGCCCGTTTGTCCTTGCTGCCGTTGTTGCTTTTTGTCGCTCTGTTTTTAGGCACTGGCTTGTACATGCAATCCCAAGGCGTTGACTATGCCTTTTATCAGTTGCCAGGGCCTGTTGCTATTATTCCTGCTCTGATTTTGGCCATTTGGCTATACAAAGCACCACTGACTGAATCTATTGAGGTCTTAGTGAAAGGTGCTGGTAATAGCAATATTATTACCATGTGTATTATTTACCTACTGGCTGGCGCCTTTGCTACTGTTGCGCAGGCAACAGGCGGCGTCGATGCGGTAGTGAATGCGGGTTTATCTCTGGTACCAGCTCAGTTTTTATTACCTAGTTTATTTATAATATCCGCCATTGTGGCCACAGCGATGGGGACCTCCATGGGCACCATTGGCGCTTTAGCCCCGATAGCTGTAGGTTTAAGCACACAGGCACAATTAGAGCCGACTTTAGTGGCAGGTGTTTTATTAAGCGGTGCGATTTTTGGCGATAACCTGTCGATTATTTCTGACACCACCATAGCATCTACCCGCACTCAGGGTGCGGAGATGAAAGATAAATTCAGAGAAAACCTGAAAATAGCTTTGCCTGCTGCACTGGTGACTTTAGCTTTGTTTGCTTTTTTAGCGCAAAGTCAGACCGAAGTGGCAGTCAAAGAGTTTAGCTGGACAGGTGTATTACCCTATGCGGCCATTCTGGTGCTGGCCGTGGCCGGTATGAATGTGTTCGTAGTACTGCTGCTGGGGATAGTGTTAGCAGCTTTACAAGGCGCTTTAGTTACCGACTATCAATTGGCAAATCTAGGCAAAGATATTTACAAAGGTTTTGGCTCTATGCAGGAAATTTTCCTGTTGTCGATGCTGGTCGGCGCTTTGGGCGAGTTTGTCAAGCAACAAGGTGGTTTGCAGTATTTATCTAGCCATGTCACAGCTTTGGCTTTAAAGCTGAAACTGGCTGGTAATAAAGCACAGCAACTGGCGATTGCTGCTTTAGCTTTTGTCAGTAACTTGTGTATTGCCAATAACACTGTAGCCATAGTCGTAGTGGGTGAAGTCAGTAAAGATATTGCCGTGCATCACAAAATCACGCCTAAACGCAGTGCCAGTTTATTGGATGTGTTTGCCTGTATTGCACAAGGCTTAGTGCCTTATGGCGCTCAGGCGCTGTTATTGGGTGCTAGTTTTGGCATATCGCCATGGGATGTGGTAACGAACAGCTACTACTGCCTGATCCTTGCAGCTTTTGCCACAGCACGAATTCTCGTTGAAAAAATCGATCGGAGCGATTTTTAACATCGGAGCGCAGCGACGATGGCCTGGACAGGTATTTTGCAGGACAGCAAAATGTAACAACCAGGCCAGCATTAAGCTGGCCTGGTTGTTTGAATTTTAAGCTTTATTACAGTTGGGCAAAGCGCCCTGACTGCGGCGCTGCTGATAATAACTTTCAGCTACCGCCATATGTTTGTTCAGCTCTTTAATTCTGTTATCCGGCACCGGGTGGCTGGATAACAGCTGTGGAGTGGAACCACTGCCTTTAGCCGCCATGTTCTGCCATAACTTCACAGCTTCCGTGGGTACAAAACCTGACTTAGCCATCAGCTCCAGCCCCATAATATCGGCTTCTGTTTCATGAGCTCTGCTAAACGGCAGAGCTATACCCACCTGAGCGCCTAAACCAAAAGCGGTGCGCATTTGTTGCTGATAAGGCGAACCTGCCACCGTCATAGCGCTGTCAGCAACTGTAAGGGCAGTAGAAATAAACTGATCACTGGATAAACGCTCGTTGCTGTGTCCTGCCATGACGTGGGCAATTTCATGACCTATGACAGCCGCCAGTTGTGACTGATTATCTGCCACTAACAAAAGTCCGGTATACACGCCCATTTTGCCACCAGGTAAAGCAAAAGCATTCACCTGATCATCTTCAAAAACTACGATTTCCCATGGGGTTTGTTGCCATTTAGCATCGGTATGTTTGAGCAGGTTATTTGCCACACACTGTACATACTGATTCACTTTTTTGTTTTTACTGATCGGAGTTTCTGCCTTCATCCCCTCAAAGGTCTGAATACCCATAGCGCTGAGTTTTTTATCATCAAATAACATCAGCTGGCGGCGGCCAGTAGGAGAATGAGTACAGCTTGCAAGCAGTACACTAGCGATTAACAATGGAAGTACTAGCTTAGTACGCATTAAATGATCCTTCTTTTCGTACTTGAAACGGCAGGTAATAGAACTATCAAAGCTCAAATAAGTTCAGTTATTGTGCGGCATCTGAAAAAAGAAAACCACCCGCAGGTGGTTTTCGTTCAGAGTGTTTAGAAAACTGACTTAGCCGGTTAAATCATCGAAAAACTTCTTCACACCATCAAAGAAGCCTTTAGACTTAGGTCTGTGTTTCGCTTCACTGTCCCCACCCCAGCTTTCATCGAGCTGACGCAACAAGTCTTTTTGCTTGTCGCTTAAGTTGACAGGAGTTTCCACCACCACTTTACAGACCAAATCACCTACACCGCCACCACGGACCGACTGCACACCTTTACCACGCAAACGGAACATTTTTTCGGTCTGAGTTTCAGCCGGGATCTTCAGCTTGACGCGGCCATCTAAGGTTGGCACATCAATTTCACCGCCTAAAGCGGCAGTGCTGAAGCTGATAGGCACATCGCAATACAGGTTGTTGCCGTCACGCACAAAGATAGGGTGATCTTTGACATGCACCTGCACATACAAGTCACCAGCCGGCGCACCAAACTGCCCTGCTTCACCTTCACCTGCTAAACGGATACGGTCACCAGTATCCACACCAGCCGGGATCTTCACCGACAGTGTTTTGGTTTTTTCGACACGGCCATCGCCATGACATTTAGTGCATGGATCCGGGATAATTTTGCCACGGCCACTACAGGTAGGACAGGTTTGCTGTACAGCAAAAAAGCCCTGACGCATTGTCACCTGACCCGCACCATGACAGGTTGGGCAAGACTTAGCCTGTGTGCCTTTTTTCGCGCCTGAACCATCACAGACATCACAGGACACCCAGGTTGGTACTTTAATTTCGACCGACTTACCACGTACAGCGTCCTCGAGATTTAACTCCAGGTTGTAGCGTAAGTCTGAACCACGTTGGGCACGGGATTGACCACCACGGCGGCCACCACCAAAGATGTCACCAAAAACGTCACCGAAGATGTCGTTAAAGTCGGCACCACCGCCACCGCCGCCACGGTTTGGATCCACTCCAGCGTGACCATAGTTATCATACGCAGCGCGCTTCTGGTCATCCGACAGGATCTCATAGGCTTCTTGCACTTCTTTAAACTTCTCTTCCATAGCTTTATCACCCTGAGTTCGATCCGGGTGATATTTCATGGCGAGCCGTTTATAGGCCTTTTTGATTTCTTTATCGTCAGCGCCTTTTTCGACGCCAAGCACTTCGTAATAATCACGCTTCGACATAACAACTCATCTTGATAGAGGAGCGACCGCACAAGGCGGCCGCTCACATTTACTCAGGTATGGGGCGCATCTTAAAGAGGCGACCCCACAGACACAATGATTATTTGTTGTCTTTAACTTCTTCGAACTCAGCGTCGACGACGTCATCACCAGCAGCATTGCGTGCTTGAGGTTCAGCGCCACCTTGTTGCGCTTTCGCCTGAGCTACTTCAGACAGTTTCTGAGAAGCCTGGATCAGAGCCTGAGTTTTGGCTTCGATCTCTGCTTTATCGTTTGCTTTGATGGCAGTTTCCAGCGCAGCAACAGCGGCTTCAATCTCTTGTTTGTCGTTAGTGGCTAAGTCGTTACCAGCTTCTTCAATTTGCTTGCGGGTTGCATGCACTAAAGCGTCAGCCTGGTTACGGGTTTGCACTAACTCTTCAAACTTTTTGTCTTCTTCAGCATTCAGTTCAGCATCACGTACCATACGTTCTACTTCTTCATCTGTTAAGCCCGAAGAAGCTTTGATAGTGATCTTCTGCTCTTTACCTGTGTCTTTATCTTTAGCAGACACATGCAGAATACCGTCGGCGTCTAAGTCGAAGGTGACTTCGATTTGTGGTTCACCACGACGGCCCGGACGAATACCTTCTAAGTTAAACTGACCCAGTGACTTGTTGGCAGAAGCTTGCTTACGCTCACCTTGCAGCACATGGATAGTTACAGCAGCCTGGTTATCATCTGCAGTAGAGAAAGTTTGTGACTTCTTGGTTGGAATAGTGGTGTTCTTCTCAATCAAGGCTGTCATCACGCTACCCATAGTCTCAATACCTAAAGACAATGGAGTTACGTCTAATAACAAGACGTCAGTCACGTCACCAGACAATACAGCGCCCTGAATCGCAGCACCTACAGCTACAGCTTCGTCAGGGTTTACGTCTTTACGTGGCTCTTTACCGAAGAAGGCTGTAACAGCTTCCTGAACTTTAGGCATACGAGTCTGACCACCCACCAGGATGATATCGTTGATATCACTTACAGACAGGTCGGCATCTTTTAACGCCTGTTTCAGCGGCTCGATAGTGCGCTGAATTAAATCGTCTACCAAAGATTCCAGCTTAGCACGGGTTACTTTGATGTTTAAGTGCTTAGGACCAGTAGCATCTGCTGTGATATACGGCAGGTTCACTTCAGTCTGAGAAGCAGAAGACAATTCGATCTTGGCTTTTTCGCCAGCTTCTTTCAGACGCTGCATCGCCAGTGGATCGTTACGCAGGTCAATGCCCTGCTCTTTTTTGAACTCGTCTACTAAGTAGTTGATCACACGAGAGTCAAAGTCTTCACCACCTAAGTGAGTGTCACCGTTGGTTGCTAATACTTCGAAGGTCTGTTCGCCATCTACATCGTCGATTTCAATGATAGAGATATCAAAAGTACCACCACCTAAGTCATAAACCGCAACTTTGGTGTCGCCTTTTTTCTTATCCATACCATAAGCCAGAGCTGCTGCTGTAGGCTCGTTGATGATACGTCTTACTTCTAAACCTGCGATACGGCCAGCATCTTTCGTCGCCTGACGCTGCGCATCGTTGAAGTAAGCAGGAACTGTGATAACAGCTTCAGTCACTGGCTCGCCCAGATAATCTTCAGCAGTTTTCTTCATTTTTTTCAGCACTTCAGCAGAAATCTGTGGTGCAGCTAACTTTTTGCCTTTAACTTCAACCCAGGCGTCACCATTATCAGCCTTAACAATCTGGTAAGGCATGATTTTGATGTCACGCTGAACTTCAGCATCTTCAAAACGACGACCAATCAAACGCTTAATTGCGAACAAAGTATTTTTTGGGTTAGTCACAGCCTGACGTTTGGCTGGCTGGCCAACTAATACTTCGCCGTCTTCTGCATAAGCGATGATGGAAGGAGTGGTTCTGGTACCTTCAGCGTTTTCAAGAACGCGTGGCTGGTCGCCATCTAAAATAGCCACACAGCTGTTTGTTGTACCTAAGTCAATACCAATAATTCTACCCATAACTACTCTCCGCTTATTAATCTGTACAATTAAAATTGTGTTGACCAGTTAATGGGGTTTACCCCTATTCGATTCAAGGTTATTTTTTTAAAAAAATTTATCGTTTGTGCGATAAATGAGCAAAAAGGCGGGTTCAGCCACTTATTAGCGCTGAAACTAAGTCTATAGAACAGAAAAGCATTTAACCCAAAAAGCAATTGCGGCGTATAATCCTGCTTAATTACCAGACTATGAGCCTGAACAGAGAGAACGATCATGCCTTTATTAGATAGCTTTACCGTTGACCACACCATTATGAAAGCGCCAGCTGTACGTGTGGCAAAAAAAATGAATACACCCAAAGGTGATGACATCACCGTATTTGATTTACGTTTTTGCGTGCCTAACGAAGAAATCCTGTCAGAAAAAGGCATTCATACACTGGAGCATTTATTTGCTGGTTTTATGCGTGATCACTTGAATGGCGATGGCGTAGAAATCATCGACATTTCCCCTATGGGTTGTCGCACAGGTTTTTATATGAGCCTGATTGGTACACCGGACGAGCAGCGTGTTGCAGCAGCATGGAAAGCCGCTATGGCGGATGTGCTGACAGTACAAAACCAGTCTGAAATTCCTGAGCTGAATATTTATCAATGTGGCACAGCTCAGATGCATTCTCTGGAAGAAGCCAAAGAAATAGCACAAAACATCATCAGCCGTGGTGTAGGTGTGAATTTGAATGACGAGTTAAAACTTTCTGCTGAATTTTTAAAGCAATAAGCTATTTGTTGTC
>NZ_JAJOYU010000059.1 GCF_021290985.1 Rheinheimera soli | reverse complement strand
ACTTGAGTTAGTTAAACAGCTAATACGTATTCGTAATCAAAGTTATGATGATTTAAGACTGCCCAGAATGACGCAAACGTGGTTTATCGCCAAGGCAAACGTCTCTTGGGGTGTGGTAAGTCATTTAGATAAGTTGCCGCTTTGTAAGAGCTTTTTTGTTAAATACACAGAATCGATAGATGAGTACCAAATCCGAAGAGTTCTGGCTATTATGGTTAACTGTGTAAAAAACAGAAAGGCTATCCCACGGGCTTATGAAATTGAGCGTATTGCAGGACTTAGCACAAACCGCAGCCGAGAGGCTGTCAAAGTCATTCTCCAATTGGATCTTAAAGTATTTTCCCGCAATTCGTTGGCTGCCGAAAAATCTGGCAGTAAAGAACATACGCGGCGTTTTCCCTCATAAGTATTTCTTTAAAAATAAGCAGGTTTTCATTGGAGTTGAATGGGAAGATGGTACCCATAATTCGCTGCCAATTGAGATGGCAAGTGATATGGCCATAGGCTACCAATTCGACAATACAAAACGCTCTGTGAAAAATGAATATGAGATTAAAAACGTTAGTTTTATAAAACAGCTATCCGTTGATACTAGCCTGCCTCATTACAGATATCTTTTCGAAACTGATCAAGGAGCGGTTAAGATCCCTGCATTCGAGTTAGCGCGTGCATTATTTTTTCATAATCGTCATCTAACCAAGGCTGCCTATTCTGCAAATGGTTTGACTGAATTGGCCATCTCAGATGAAACAGTATCGCCAGTAAAAATTATCTTCCCCAAGTCTACTTCTTATCCTGTCAGTAACTTAACTTTAAAAAAGGCGCGAACACATTTTGCTTGGTTAATTTTAGATCCAGAAGCCAGAAAGAGTTTTTTTTCAATTTATCAATTTTTCAGAGAAAATCCCGAGTCTGTAAGTTTCAATTTTAGCCCACCGAGTTTGAAAGGCTGGAGGCTAAAGCTTGCAATTGTTAAGGATGAAAGCAGCTCAGTGTCCGAGGTTAAGCGAATCGAGAGTATTCTTCATGCTCCTGCCACGGAAAAATTTTATGGTGTTGAAATTATTCACCCAAAAAAGAAATTCATTGATGAATCTGAAGGTTCACATGTTCAGAGAAAACCCGGTAAGGCTCCACCTGTTGATATCGCTCCTGAATTAGATCTCGGTGAAGTTCCTGGTTTTGGTAAAAGACGTCATATAGATAGAACAAGTCATTTTTCATTCAATATCTCTGGTATAGATGGCGTTTTTCTGGCTGAAGGGCAACCCAAAGCAGGTAAACAAAAGCTTTCAAATGGAACGCAATCTAAGTCAGAAAAAGCAGGTGTTGGCCCACCAGCAAAAGAGGGGAACGCTCAAGAGTTCGATCCAACGCTGAATCAGAATAACGATGACTTTAAGGAAGCTGCCGAGTTACCGCACAAATTCCTGATGTTTGAAAAGGTTGTAAAGGATCTCGGTAACCTTAGCGGTATCAAGCTTGAGTCAGTAAAATGTGGTGAATTTCCAGTGCCAACGAATGGTAATAAGGCTATTCTAAAAACAAAGGATGGCAAGTGCTTACGGTTTTTTATTGCAACTTTTGAGATAAAAGCTAATAAAATTATTATATTAGAGGCTGACACTACCAGCCTAGAGCCAGCCAAAGGCTCTGGCACATTGATTCTTGGTTTGAAAGAGGATGCGACAAAACACTTCAAAGAAATTATCCAGAATTTTGCCGACCGTGGTGCGCAATGGGAAACTAAGTTCATTGAAGAAAGGGCTCTTTACTGCAAATCTTGCCGGCATCCAAGGATAAAAAATAAAGACCGGATTTTCACTGAGGAAGAATACAAGGAAACTTGGTTTCTCAAGCTTAAGTCTGAGATGGGCGTTTTTCTTTAAATTTTTAACTAAGTTTGTTATTTCCTACAACTAGATGACTCTCCTGAAGTAAGCCGGAGCAACCGGTTCATTTCCCTAAGGAGCGACACTATGCGTAAATTTAACACCACCATCTTATTTTTAGCGCTTTTTGGCGCTTCACTTCAGCCCCTTACAGCAATGGCAAATACGGCTTTACCGGTACAGGTTATCGAAACGCAGCAACCGGGGCAGAGTTTGCCGGCTATCGAAAACCTAAGAGCCGCCATTGTCAATGAAATGCATGAGATAAAGCAGCTGAGCGAGGAATTGGGAATGGCGCATGCCACCTTAAAAAGCGAATATGAGCGCACTATGACCAGTTGTGACAACGATAAGTGTAAGGTGTTAGAGCTGCAGCGAGTGGCTCAAGAACTGGCAGTTGTTGAAGCTGGCTTTAGTCGCCTTAAAACAAAAGCGATGACACTTTTGCATGGAGATATGGAGAAGCTACCTGGCGTCCTTGTCGGTGAGCGTGCGGCGATTGTGCGCCGAGTAAAGGAAGGTATCATCGCCGAAGCCAATGAGATGCGAACCATTTACATGGATGCGACGGGCGGGCAAGCGAATGTGGATGTTTCAACGCTGCCGCTAGAATCTAAAATCGCACTGGATGAGCTGTCAATTAGGTTAGACGATATGATTGAAGCGCTGCAGTTCTCGGTGCTTGATGTAGAAATGGTTGATTACCATTTGAGCACACTCAGCAGCAGCAAGCAGGCTATGGAAGTCGATGTGCAGGTGCTTGCGCGCAATGCGCTATCGGTAACCAGGGAGCGCACCTCAATGCAGCGAACTGCAGACAGTTATATCCGCTATGGCATATTAAGTAATAGTGCGCTTACGGCAATATCGGGTCAGCCGCTGGAGGGGTTCCCACGGCTTACTTTGCCCGACGTCTCGAAATTAAGTAATTCAGCGCCGTCAGAGATTGTTTTACCGCCTGTCATGGATATCGGTGGGAAATTCGAGGTCCTGTCAAAGCTAAGCGAAAGAATCGTCGAGTTAGACCGCTAAACCCTCATTAACCACACCGGAGGTCGCATGGTTTTAACTGTGCGGCTTTAAAACATAAAAAAATAATTTTCTTGGTTATTTTTCAGAGGCCACAGGCTTTATGTCGTTGATACCCACTGCTTAAGGAATGCCATCATGAAAATACAGAAATCTGGTACAGCTAATATCTTCGCCAACCTTTGTAGTATTTTGCCATATTGTGCCGCCGTAGGGGTGATTTATGGCGGCTACACTTTAATAGAGATGTCTAATCAACAGCGTGAAACCGCTGTAGCGCAACAGTCGACATTGACGCACGCGATTAGCCAATTTCCCCAACCCGCGCACACTCCCGTCAATAGGGAGATTACGCCAACGGCACAATCCCATCAAGCGGGTAGAACACCGGCAGAAATTTTAGCCGTTATCGAGCAGCTGGGTTCTTCGGGGACCCACAAAGATGGTTAGATAAAACCCAATCGCACTCCCTGCCTAGCGCCCCATTATTGGGGCGTTTTACATTTTTTTATGCCCTATCGTTATTTTTACTCTTTCTCGTTCTTTCTTAAGGTGAAGGCAGAGCACTGCCATACACACTGTAATCGAGGATATGAATATGCTGAACTTTATCTCATCTTTACTAAAAGCGTTACCCTTTACCTCTGCAACAGCCACAACTGCTAAAACGGACATGCTGGGGCCGATGATTAGTAATGAATTTTTGGCTGAAATGCTAAACCCTGAACCGCAACCAGCAGAAACAAAAGCGTTGTTCGCAACACAGATTTACGTTGATTTAGATAATGTTTTAAGCCAACTTCGCCCCGATGTTTTGGACGCGACGCTGGCTAAGCTACATGATGTCATTCTGGCTTTAGTGGCTAAGTTCCCGGCACCAGTAAAGGTGGCTATTTATGGCAACCTTAGGCACTGGAAGCTCAGCGAGCAACGTTGGGAGTGGCAAAAGAATCTGGTTGAATTTATAGACACGCCAGCAACAATTCACAATGAAATCATGATTACAGATATTTTTAGGCAAGCAAGAGCAGGTTCAACCATTGTTTTAATCAGCTGTGATGCCGGCTTCACCCCTGTATTAAATGATATCAAGGAACACGATGGTGTGCGTACCGAATTGGTCTTGTTCGGTCATGCCTCTTATAAATTAAAGCAAGCGGCATTCGTGTTGCACTCTGGCATGGACATTCTGTCCAATGCCGGTGTTTTCACAACGCAGATGGCTAAAACAGCTGTCTTATCGCCTTAACGATATGATTGAAGCGCTGCAGTTCTCTGTT
>NZ_JAJOYU010000058.1 GCF_021290985.1 Rheinheimera soli | reverse complement strand
CCCTTCAACGTCTTGCGAATATTCTCTTTATCTGCGGCCCTCAGAACATATTTAGCAGCTCGATCAATACCTAATGTTCGTGATGACCTCGGCGCTCCAAGTGTTCCTGTTACTATTTGTCGCTCTTTGCCTAAACCACCGCTGTTAGCATAGGCAGGTAAAAAAGCGTTTTTGGTTTGCCCATACCGCCAGTAAAGGTTTAACAAACGAGGTATTTTTTTTCTATCGACGCCCTTTCTTTTGGCATAATCGACAATATTAGACATTCTCTTCGATGTTGAGTAGGTTAATAGGAACTCTTCGTCCTCGAGTAGCTCACTGACCAAACCATAATTAGTATCTCTTTTAGACTTAGATTTAGGATCTAAATCCTCTTCGGCAACCAAAAGAAAATATGGAGTCTCGTACTCAATTCGGGTAGCAGCTCCTGAATTATTCCAATTCGTAAAAGTAGACAAAAGACGCGCGATAGGTCTTTGCAATTTATTCTTGTCGGTAAGATGAAATAGAATGATGCAATCCAAATGGGGCAGAATATCAAGGACACGATAAGAACCGTTTTCTAAACCTTCCGCGCAATCCAAACGCCATACACTATTTTTATCAATCACCATTCGAGATCTGCCTTTTATCTACATTTACAGACAAAACTTCAAAGCCACCATTAGCTTCGACAGAATAACTTAGGTCGATATCAATAAATCTATTCGCAATTAAGTACCGCACCATATTCAGCCCATCCTCACTTCTGCCTTGAATTAAAGGCACAAGCTTTCCACATAGAGCTGGTAATAAATGCTTTCCTGGTTCAATCATTGCCAAAGCGATTTGAATTTGAGAATCCGTATAGGTCTGAACTCCAGAACGAAATGGCGAAGTCGCCCACTGGATGTTGCTACTTTGCGTTTTTGTTAATTCATTGCCAGTAAAAAAATTGAATTCAACACCCAGCAACTCCCACCAAACTCGCTCAATATCTAATTTCTCAGCAACTCTCTGGTTAATTCCGTCTTCCGGCTTTACGGAAATGGCTTTGTAAAAAATCCGACCTTCTTTACGACAAGTAAGCAGAAAGTCTGTTGTCATTATATTAGGCACGCCAGTATATGGAACCTTTGGATGTTCGATACCCAAAGTAGCGGCTATCTTTTGCGAGACATTTAGAGGTAAGAGCGGAAATTGTTCTCGAATATCGATTACGGAATCGCTGAACTCCGCTAGATAAAAAAACTGGCTTTCGATTGAAGACAGAAGATGGTGCACACGCCCAGTTTTGCGCCCCCAAACCTGAGACTTAGTTCCGTTGGACTTGACATCTTGAACCCGCAACCACGGCTTATAGTCGGAACCTTCCCCAATTCCGTATTTGTTAGTGAGCGACCGGTTGAAATCACCAAAGCTCTCAAGCTTCCTACCTCGTGCCATCTTCTTCGCCAGTGTTAACTAGATGGTTTGAGTATAAGCAGAAAAAGTTATTACGGGCAAAAATTTGTTTAAAACATCCTTTACGAGCAAACTTTATTGTTTATGGGCAAACTTTATTGTCATTACACATCATTTATGGTTTTTAAGAACGTAAACAGACAAATAATTGACTCCAAACCCGCTAAAAATTGCCTGAAAAAATATAGCAGTAACGATTATAAACAAACAAATATAAGTTATTGATTTCAATCGAGTTAATCAACAATAACTACTGAGCATTCAATTCGCGCCCAGCGTCTATAAAAGATAAGAGTTTGAGATAGGCATTCACGACCGCTTTGCAACGGTGGGTACAGCTAGTCCAGCTTAGAAAGACGCAGATTAGCTTTGCTTGCTACACTGGTCAGACCTGTTTTTTACATTTGACACAGAAGATACTTCCGCCCCTTAGTTCGAACCCTTTCGGCACAGACTCGACTACTTGGTCTAGTCCATGCACACGTATAAACAAGTGACGTCTATGTCAGTTACGCAAAGGCATCACCTGAATTTATTTGTTATGTGACATTAAAAGACGCTAATTTTTTCACTTTCTTTTCAAATACTGATTTTAGTAAATAACTGGCGTTAATTGTATCGAAAAGTCGATTTTGAAAATGATTCTTGATGTCTTGTATTTGCCCCTCAAGCATAGCGGCAAGACTGTCTCGATTTAACTCGGTAGAACCTTTTCCTTGATGCTGATACGGCATTTGGATTCTAAATACAGTAGAACCAGTACTTTGCACCATTGAGTCACGAAGTTTATCTTTTCTCACTTGTTCGTCACTTAGGTGTGCTGGACCATCAAATTCAACTACAACACTCGATACAGGAATGAATTTAGATGTTCTTTTTTGTTGTTCATTGTTGTTATCTGGACAATCGTAGAAGACTGCTATACCAAGATCTATTTTTAAATCAAGTTCGAACGTGCCATTGCTCTCTGATAGCTCTCTTAATTCCCACTTTGAAACCCTATGTTCTGGTGTGAAACAGAACCCAACATATGCATGGTCTCTTTCCTCTAATTCCAGATTGTAAGGCTCAAATATTTCTTTAAGGAAACCATCGCTGTTCAACGTGAAATTAAAGGGTCTAGTTTGAATTGGTCCATAATCTAAACAACCAACAGATATATGGTGATTTCCAGCAATACCTGCAAGCACCTCGACGAGGCACTTAACACCAAATGCACTGCACTTCGGCTGATTACTCAGCATTGCGCATAGCAGGAGGCTTGGTTTCTCACCAATACGCTTAGATAATTCTTGAACATCGAGAGGTTTTTTAGTGTTAACATCAATGTTATAACGCTCTTTTATTGTTTGTTCTAAAGGTGGCAAACGGTGAACACCCAGATCATCAAGTCCTTTGACTATCGTTACCATACACCTATCCTACGCAATTAATGATGCTTGTAGATTACTATCGCAGATTATTTGGTTGTCTGCTCAGTAATTTCTACCTGCCCATCTGTAAGTTTGACTGCAAAAGCATGAATAGAACCGTTGTTCAGCGGCATGCATTCATCAATAAAAGTTTTATCACTATCAATGTTTATGAATACTGCCAATGGATAACCTAATACATCGCACATGCGGTGAAGATTTTGGTAATCAGCACGAGCGCTTTTTCTGTTGGCTCGATGCTTTAACTCAATAACGACAAAATTTCCTACCGAACGGCTATCAAACCCAGCTCCCTCGAAAGGTATATGAACTATGAGATCTGGTCGAATTTTGAACCCATGGTCCTTAATACGTTTTTGGTACTCCTGTTCAACTATAGCGCCGTCAATTTCAAGATCTTGAAGCCTAAAATTCAATTCTGCATTTAGCTGTCCTTGAAATCCCCGCTCAGTTTCATAAAAACGTGGATGCGTTATGGCAAGTAATGAATCTCTAATTGTGTCTATCAAAATATCCAAGGATATACCTCCAAAGATAAAGTTTTTTGGCTAGGTTTGTCAGTATCTAAACACTGGCTTGCTCTAAATTGCAAACTATATGAAAGAAACACTAGTCCAAAGAGGCTTTATCCAAATAAGCTCTCGTTAATGGCAGCTTATCTAAGTAACGACTTAAGAACCCTCTGTCCTTCACTAATCTGCCGATTTTGGCCAACGAAAAGCCCTTAATACATCCCAAACCCTTTATTTTTTCCAGTAAGGCTTGGTCTTCCAGTTCCCAGTCTTTCTCTGGTGGAGTGGCTAGCGTTGGGCTGGGTAGTACACGCTCTAAAAGACTTTTGTCATTGTTGTACAGACAGAAATAAGCAGACTCATCAGCTTTGCGGATTTGAAGTCGCGACCAATCTGGGTGCAGGGTAATCAACTTAGATAGTCGCAAATAAGCATCTTGGACGCGCTTTCGCTTACTTAGATGACGACGCCAGTCCGCAAGACCATAAGTATTGCTAATCACTTGTTCCACAACGCCTATGCCAATACCTAAATCTTGGGCAATGCTCTGACGATGTTTCCCTACAATTGCTTTCAACACAATGGAACGTCTTACGGCAGTAGGGATGGCCATGGAGTTGGTTCTATGCTTAAGTCCTGCCGATTCAATAACCCGTTTTACATAGCACTTACTCTTACCTGTGCTTTGCATAATTTGAAGCATACTCATGTTTTCGTTGGCCAAATTCAAAATTTGGTCTTCGAGAAACGCATGCTGATCCAGTTCTTTTTCAGGCTGAGCAATGCACATTGGTTGAGTTAACAACTTTGCATCGCAACCCGTAAGCCAACCAGCCAGCAAAATATGTTTGCAGGGATGCTGCGGAAAATGCGTTTGATCGCGAAGAAGGGGGCCTAAAAATGCAAAACTAGACAGCTCAACAGGAAACCCCAGCTCGTTTCCGAAGCTGATTCCCTCCCAATACGCTTTCATCTCGCAGGTAATACATTGCAAAGATAAACGCCCCTGCCCACGTATTAAGCCTTTATCTACCAACAAAGAGCTGTAGCTATGCCGGTAATCAATGGGTTGTTCTTTAAGCAGCTGCAACAACTCGACAGCAAACTTTGCAAGACGGAATTGGATTTCAGTGGCGTCATGAGCAGATTTATCGATGCAGCTTTCGGGATACAATAAAGCACGATCGGCGGCCCCATCTCCCATAGCCACACCCTGTAGATAACAACCGTGTCGGTGACAGACTTCAATCCCCGGAAGTTGATGCGCGATATGCCAATAACAAAATCCCTGTCGGTTCAGCTCTTCTTTAATACACAGTGGGCAATGTTTTAAGCCGTAAAAAGTTGATATTTTGGAATGAGCAAATACAGTTTTGCTGAATAAAGCGCTATCACGCTGGAAAAGTGCTCGCTCTTGCAGTTCTTCTAGATTTGCGGGTTGAACAAATTGCAGCAGCGGGAACAGCGTCCTGTTCCTGAGGACTTCAAATTCATCCAAGGCAAAAAAGGTGGAAAACCGAGCGACTTCGGCTGGAACATACGGATGAATTCGTTTTCTGCTATTACCGTAAATTTGCTGGCAAACTTGATGTAGCTTAAGAGCGGAAAGTAATGAATAGCGTACAAGCGTGCTGTAGGGCACCTCATCATCTGGCAATTCGAGATAAAAAGGTGCCCTTTTCACTAGTCAGTTACCGACCAGTCTAACTGGTGCCGAAGCCAGTACAGGATCACTAGCCAGTACACTGGGTGTTTCGATTTTTTACTACAGTTGTAACCCAGAGTACTTCTTAGCACTTCGGGTTGACGATTTTTAAAGCGCTTCGTATAGAAGTGAAACAAATACTTTAGGAGCCCATCAGGCAAACTTTCATCAAACCGGTCTTGGTGCGTTTGCAAGTTATGATTATCTGACGGCCGCTTAAAAGGGGACAAGCCAAG
>NZ_JAJOYU010000057.1 GCF_021290985.1 Rheinheimera soli | reverse complement strand
GAACCGCACGTACGGTGGTGTGAGAGGACGGCGGGAGTGATCCCGCCTCCTACTCGATACTTCGAAATCGGTGGTGGACCATTCGAGAGTGGCATCCCCCATGCGACCAAACTGCCGGGAGCAGTTTGGAACGGCGCAGCCGGCCCGAAGGGTGGAGGGCAGGAAGCCCGGAATAATGTAGTTCACCACCCAAATTCAGCACCAATCTGCTGTTAATGTAGTTCACCACTCCCAAATTCAGAACCGTTCTGCTTGAATTAAGAACAAATCCTGTTCAATTAGTGTCCAGATCTAAACCTACCTAATATCTTCCACTCCACGATCTGTAACTTTTACCCTGAATACCTGTTGTGAAGCCTGCTGCTTATTCGGATCAAACACCAACGGGAAATCAAAAACTGAACTTTGCTCACGTAATTTCTGCAGCAAACATAAGCGCTTAACAGGTAAAGGGCATAATTTCAGTGCCTGACCCACTAAAGTACCTGCTGTAAAACCTTCTAATCCGACATCAGACAAAGGATCAGTCGCCTGCTGAATCACAATCTCTGATACTCCCGCACCAAAATCCACTTTGTGTCTGTAGGTTTTGGTACCACCATAGTGGCCATGACCTTGTCATCTTTATCCAGCAAAAGATACTGTGGCATATTGAGGTTGGTAACCTTTGTTGCGACCAAAATTAATGGCTTCGGCCAAAGGTTTGTAGGTGCCGACTATAAACACCACCTCAACACCAGCTTTTATCAACTCCGACACTCCGGCTTCAATTTCCGTACTATTACGTTGAAAACGTGCAGTGACTACAGGTGATATGCCTTTTAACTGCAGCGCTTTTAAGTAACCTTGTTCAACAGAGGCGCCAAATTCGTCAGCTTGTAGCAACAGACCTACTTTGGTGTCAGGTTTTGTCAGCAGATAATCCACCTGACTTTGAGTTTCTTCGTCATAACCAGCTCGTAAGTGATAGATAAAATTATGTTCTGGTTGACGCAATAAAGAGGCACCAGTAAAGGGGGTTATATAAGGAATTTGGTAATGTTGCAGCAGAGGTAAGATGGCAGAGGATGTTGGAGTACCTACATAAGCGAATAGTGCTAGTACATTGTTTTCTATTATAAATTGTCTGGTATTCCGTACTGTTAGTTCGGGTTCATACTGATCATCTTTAACAAGTAACTGCACTTTGGCACCCTGAACGCCTCCCTCTTTGTTCAATTGGTTAATCGCCAGTTCTACGCCGTTTTTATAGCTTTGGCCTATACCGCTGGCATTCCCAGTTAGCGGTACCGACATTCCTAATTGAATAGTTTCAGCTTGTGCAGATGCAGTAGAAGCGCAGACTAACAACAGCATTGATCGTATAGATGACATGCTTAGTCGTGGCATAAATTGATACTCTTACAGCTTTCATAGCTCAGAGCTTAGTGGAAAATGTCGGAGGAAACCTTGTTCTGGCTCAAAAATGCAGCAGCTTACACAGCTCTGGGAGTTTTTGTTTAGCCGCAGGTTCTGAAATCTGCTGCCAGTCCTGTTTTTGCCACAGCCGTTGTACTAACAGCAGCGCTGTTTGATGCTCCACTTTGGCATAAAACAAATTGAACCAACACAACAGATGGGTTTCTATTAACTCATAAGGACGTAACCCTGCCTGAAATAACTCTAGTTCAGTGCTTTGCTGTGGTGTGATTTCTATAGAAGGAGGCTCTGCCCACAATAACGCCAAAGCTGGATCCAAAGTGCGTTGTCTATCAGCAAGTTGCCAATAGAGTTGTCTGGAAAACTGTTGTTGTAAAGCTTTAAATTGTTCACCATAGAGCATCAGAACAGAGGCTTCGTTGCTGGCTTGTTCGTTGTGGTGGCTGAGCTTTACCGGGCTAAAGCATGCTTTTTGCCAGAACTTTGCTAAAGCTAAAGTAGCACCAAAACTGGTGCCAATCAGATACTGCTGGCCCAATAAATCCTGTAAAACAAAGTTTAATAATTCACTACCAAGTCCCTGTGTTTGCACAAGAGGATGCACCACAATACGCTGAATTCTGGCCATTTTTTGCTCTGCTAGCTGCGGCTGTAGGCAATGAAAAGCTAAGCTTTGAGCTAATAAGTGCCCTTGTACTCTGCGTTTGCCATGCGCTACTGCACTAGCAAGCTCTGCATCCAGCTCACCTTCAAAACTGATTAAAGCACAGGCGATCACCTGCTGATCTTGCTCCAGTGTATATAACTTCAGTGCCGGGTTATCCAACAAAGCCCAGAGGTCCATCACATCGGTTTGATAATGCGCCAGGCTTAATAAACTAAAAATTTGTTGTAGCTTTTTAGGTTGTAGCAGTAAGTCCTTTACCTGATAGCTGGCTAGCTGAGTTTCCGGTAATGTAGCCAAAACAGAGTCCGTTTGCTCCAGTAAAAAACCTTTAAAAATCAGTTGCTCTAGTGGGTCGTTCATCTGATAACGTATAGGTTGATGCAAATGAAGTTTCTGAAAACCAGGGCAATGCTGCTGTAAATAACTTTGAAAGCGCAGCTGAAAACCACGGCCTGTGCCTTCGTAACCATGTTCTGTGGTGGCGAAAACTAAACGGCTATAAAGATCAGTTAGTTGCTGCAATTGAGGAGTTGGAATAGCAGCTGCTTCATCCACCAAAATCACAGTGTTCTGCTGCTTTTCTGCCAGTAAAACATCGACAGGCACAAAACGAATGGTACCGTTTAGCAGCTGATTTTGACCTTGCTGATACGGCTGATTTAAAAGGTCAGCAGCGATAAAAAATGCAGTTTGTACAGCAGCAGGCGAAGGGCCTGTCAGCAGAATATCGGTTTTACCTTGCAGCGCTAATTGAGCTGCAGCTAAACCCAAAGCGCTGGATTTACCACGACCACGATGAGCAGTCAGCACCAAAGGACGACGTCTATGGCCTGTCACTACCTTATGGATAGCGGCCACCGCTTGTTGTTGTTCTGCTGTGCGATAGGGCAGTTCTGCCTGTACTGGAGAAATAGCTTCCGGTAATAGCGGCATGACAGCAGAACGCCCTTCAATAAGCTGCACCCAACGAGCATCTTGCAATTGCTCTAACCAAAACTGTTTAAATAAGCCTGTATAAACAGCAGCATCAAGCGGATAGGGCAACACTCTTTTAGCAGCAGGGTTAGGCTGTTGTCGCCATAGATCCGGTTGTTCGGTAACAAATAACCAAATTCCACCCGCTTTTAGGCAACCACTGCTGGCTGCGACCAAATCCCAGTCGACAGCATAGCGAGCATCTACCACCAGCAGATCACATTCAGTGCCCAACCATTGCTGTTTTTGTTTGGCTGACAACAGCGTAAAACCAGCAGGGGCTTGCTGGCCTAACCAATAGCTTTTGCCTTCTGGTTGTAAGGTTGAAAGTTGCTGCTGAGTATAAGCCTCTGAACCTGCTAACCAAACCGGTAAACGCCAGCCACGCTCTTGATAAGCGCTTTGTTGCTGACGAATGATCTGCAGCAGGTCGGTCATGGCTTAAACCGGTTCTAACCTGGCATAAGCGGTCACCAGCCATTTACTGCCCAGTTCGTCAAAGTTCACCTGAATACGGGATTGTGGCCCTGTACCTTCATAATTCAGTACTGTGCCTTCACCAAACTTATCGTGTAATACGCGTTGGCCCAGTTTAAAACCGGTATTTTCAAAGGCGCTATGGCTAGCGGCGCTACCAAAACGGTTCATTTGGGTCGGCTTGCTGACATTCGTGGTCAGACGGATTTCTTCTAAACAGTCGGCCGGAATTTCACGGATAAAACGTGACGGCCTGTTGTACTGCTCCTGACCATATAAACGGCGGCTTTCGGCATGAGTTAAATACAACTTCTGCATAGCGCGGGTCATACCGACATAACATAAGCGACGTTCTTCTTCCAAACGCTCGCTATCGTCACCGCTTTGCTGGCTGGGGAACATGCCTTCTTCCAGACCACAGATAAACACCAGCGGGAATTCCAGACCTTTGGCACTGTGTAACGTCATCAGCTGCACTGCGTCTGAATGTTCTTCCGCCTGATATTCACCAGCTTCTAATGCCGCCTGAGATAAAAAGGCAGAAAGCGGCGTCATTTCTTCGGTATTGACATAAGTGGCGTTGGCGCAGGCGTTAACTAACTCGTTTAAGTTCTCTACCCTGGTCTGAGCCTTTTCACCTTTTTCGGCTTTGTACATTGCCATCAGACCTGATAGTTGAATGACATGATCGGCTTGCTCATCCAAACTTAAATCTTTGCTGTCGGCTTCGAGCTGATCAATCATCTGCACAAAGGTGCTGATAGCATTCGCTGCACGGCCAGTCAGTTGTTTATTGGCCAGCATTTGCTGCAAGCTTTGCCACAAGGTGACTTGTAGAGAACGGGCATTTTCCCGCACTTTGTCCATAGTGGTATCGCCAATACCACGCACTGGAGTATTAATAATGCGCTCCAGCGCGGCGTCATCTTGCCTGTTATTAATCAGACGCAGATAAGCCAACGCATCTTTAATTTCCTGACGTTCGTAGAAACGTAAGCCGCCATAGATACGGTAGTTAATACCGTCCTGAATTAAAGCTTCTTCCAGCACCCGCGACTGGGCGTTATTGCGATACAGTACTGCGGCTTCAATCAGTTTGCCGCCTTCACGTTTCCACTCGCGAATACGGCCGACAATAAAACGTGCTTCGTCCAGCTCGTTAAAAGCTGTGTAGAGCGAAATGGCTTCGCCTTGTTCGCCGTCCGTCCACAGATCTTTGCCTAAGCGATCACTGTTGTGCGCAATGACACAGTTCGCGGCTTTTAAAATAGTCCCGGTCGAGCGGTAGTTTTGCTCGAGGCGGATAGTGACAGGTTCAGGATAGTCGTTTAAAAACTGCTGAATGTTTTCCACTTTAGCGCCACGCCAGCCGTAAATGGACTGGTCATCGTCGCCTACTATCATCACTTTACTTTCAGTACCTGCCAGTAAACGTAGCCATTCATACTGGATAGAGTTGGTATCCTGGAACTCGTCAACCAGAATATGGCGAAAACGCTGCTGATAATGAGCACGAATTTGCGGTTGCTGTTTAATCAGCTCGAAGCTGCGCAGTAAAATTTCGGCAAAGTCGACTAAACCTGAGCGATCGCACATTTCCTGATAGGCGGCGTAAATTTTGATCATGGTTTGCAGGCTGAAATCGCCATGCGCGTCCATAGTGCCAGGGCGCTGACCTTCGTCTTTACGGGCGTTGATAAACCACTGAATTTGTTTAGGTGGCCAGTGTTTTTCGTCTAAATTCAGCGCTTTTAATACCCGACGCACTAAACGGTATTGATCGTCCGAGTCGATGATCTGAAAACCCTGAGGTAAACCTGCTTCCAGATAATGTGCCCGCAACATGCGGTGCGACAAGCCGTGGAACGTGCCCATCCACAAGTTATTTAAACTGACGCCTATGGTCTGTTCTATACGGTTACGCATTTCCTGTGAGGCTTTATTGGTAAAAGTCACAGCCAATAAACTATAAGGCGCAACCCGTTCCACCTGCATCAGCCAGGCTAAACGATGCACCAGTACCCGGGTTTTGCCCGAGCCGGCACCGGCTAATACCAGCATATGTTGAGGAGGAGCGGCTACCGCGTCACGTTGTTTATCGTTTAAGCCATCCAGTAAAGAAGAGACATCCATTAGCAGTAAGTACCTGTCGCTGACGCAAAATTTGCCGACATTATATACCCATCTTGCTTGTCACCCCAGCTTTGTTAACTGTGTGGAGGGCTTAAAGCAAAGCCTGTAACTGCTCTAACGAATCAATTTGCAGATGAGGCAATACCGCAGTGTGAAAATGGGTTTCATGCTTCAACCACACGGCCTGACAACCGGCGTTCAGCGCACCCCGTACATCGGCTTTGCTGTTATCGCCTATATGCAGCAGTTCATGGGGCGCAATAGCCAATTGTTGACAGGCTTTATGAAACATATCAGGGTAGGGCTTCATTTTGCCGCTGGGGCCTGCATGATAGGCGTGCTGAAAATACTGACTGATACGCAGCAAGGTTAAATCGGCATTGCCATTGGTAATTGCGACCAATGGATAACGCTCTGCTAAGGCTTTGAGTAATTGATGGCTGGAATCCGGCACTATTAAATTACTGCGGGCATTATAAAAAGCACTAAAAGCCAGTTCTGCAATTTCACCTGCTTCACAGCGACCAATACCTAGTTCCGTTAAGCCTTGTTCCACCGACAACAAGCGCCAGCGGCTGACATCGTGACGAACTTCCGGGTTAAGTTGCGCCAACTCTTTGCGTTTTTGCCACCAGAATTCAGGGTCAATTAGCCCAAGCTTAGGCGCCAATTGCAGCAGTTTTTGCTGCATAGCCAGTTCAGCCAACTCAATCACAGGGCCGTTGTTATACAGCGTATCGTCCAAATCAAAAGAGATAGCTTTAAAAGGCAAAAGGGCTTTGTAAACACGCATAAGGCTTTGAGTCCTGCTCAGAATGGGCTTAGTTTATCCTCAATCCTTTGTGCTGTATCTACCAAAACATCAAAGCAGGCGAAGTCGACTTAAAGCCCAGGCTTGTTTAACTGTTGTCGCAACCGCACTAACTCTTGCTTTAGCGCCTGAATTTCAGTGTCTGCCATACCGGACTTTAAACTGATATGGCGATTGACCCGCACTTTTTCGGCAGCTGTGGCACGCATCGCCCAGCCAGACTGGGTTAAACGTATTTGCAGTGCACGCTCGTTTTGCGGATTACGGCAGCGCTGCAGTAAACCCATTTTTTCCATACGTTTCAGCACTGGAGTCAGGGCTCCGGATGCTATCTGCAGTTGTTCGCCAATCTGCTGTAATTCCAGCGCGTCATTTTGCCACAAAATCAGCATCACTAAATACTGAGGGTAAGTCAGGCCCAATTGCTCCAGCAACGGCTTATAGACTTTGGTCATTGCTAATGAGGTGGAATAAAGGGCAAAACAAAGTTGCTGATCCAGATGCAATAAAGCCTCTTCCGGGGTTCGCTCTTTGTTGTTGGTTAAAGAAGTCATAAAACACTCCGCATGAAAGTCTGTTCGGTTTAAAAGAAAACTACCTGTACTTCCTTTTGGAACCGGGTTTTGCCCTGATAAAAAAGCCTCCCGCAGGAGGCTTAAGGTTCAGTAACTTTT
>NZ_JAJOYU010000056.1 GCF_021290985.1 Rheinheimera soli | reverse complement strand
CAGGTGCCGTGTCCATTGTGCAATCAGGCGTTCCACTGCAGCCAAAAACTGCCAATAACAACGAAAAAACTGTCCATCGATATGTAAGTTGCATAAGTTCCCTGTTACTTCAAACGGCCGCATGCTGTGATGTGTTTGCAACCTTAATTTGTTAACCGAAAGCGTGCTCACCAATGAAACCAATGATGGCTAACGCACCAGCACTGATCATGAACAAATCAGAAACCTGGTGCCTCTTGCTTGTCGTATTTCTCTGAAAGGCTTTGGACAAGGGCAAAAATAATTTTTCCGGAGCCAGCCCTAATGAAATGATTGCAAGTATGCCTGCGATACTCACGACAAACCCAAACTCAAAAGCATTGACCTCATCTATTTCTATCAATGTGTCCAGCAAAGCAGCTGCACATAAACACAAGAAAATAAAGGATACGATTTTATACTTCAGTGTATTCCCTGACATCAGAACTCCATTAGCGCTATACGGCTTTAAAAAGAATCAACAAGCATTTGAACTACAGCAGTTCAAGATGGCCCCTGTCGCATATGAGGCGTATTATCAGATATTTTTATGACTCAGTTTTGACCATTGCTGCACAGTGCCAAAAGCAAATAAGCCACCAAGAAACAAACAGATACCAGAACTTACGAGCCAAAAAGTGAAACTATTTTCCGGAAACATTGGCATTAAACCAACAAAGGCAACACCTCGAAGCAAAAATATGCCACTGATGAGAACCAAAGCCAACCTCGTTAGCGGTAAAGGCTTAATAGCCCCCGAACCTGACAGGCCATAACATGCCCAGATAAAGAGTATGACCGCGATGATAGATGTGACGATTGTCGGATACCAAAGCCCTTGTTCTGCCATGTGAGCCATCTGTTCACCAGCGCCAAAGAAACGATACCAGTCTGCGCCGAACACTATGCAGCCAATATGAGCAAGCGCAGCCAGAACGCAACATAGCGCTGCAATAAGAAGGTATTTATTACTGCCAGAATTCACTTTTCCTCCTTGAAACTCTGACGCCCATCATAAACGCGGGCAATATGTTACGAGTCGAGTTGAAAACAGAACTCAAATGGCGATCACTAGCTTAAAAAGCGCCGACCCAGTTTCCCATAGTTTATGCTGTTCATTTTTCGCTAACAGAGCGCACTTAGTCATGCTTTTCCCTTATAGCATTTGATCATAAACTCATGAGTGCAACCATGTGATCGTCGTCACAATCACAGACCTTTAATAACACTGCTGGTTATACTTCATGCTTATTTAATTGCTTTTTAAGGTATTTTAAAAAAGTTTTCTGAGCAAGATGATGGTGCAGCATCACAGCAATTAAAATACCTGTGCCCTGTATCAGCATTCCAATAATGGTTTGCTCTATGTTCAGTAGCCTTGGCAGTTGCATTAGCAAAACGGCTAATCCAATAGAGAAAACGAAAAGCAGTGCACTCCATACCCAAAACGAAGTTGTTTTATAGGCATCTTTCTTCGCTTGTGTAATAACTCGCCGAGCCTCTTCCGGCGAAAACCCATCTAATTGTTTAAATTTGAAACACTCAAACATTCTTGAACCTCCGATAAACACGGTGCAACAAAGAGCACAATACGCTTGCACACAGATGAGCAGCCTCATGCACAAACGATCTGGTGTTATTCCATCCGCTTTAATGGTTTTTTATCAGTCAATTCTCTCAATGGTAAAGTATTTTCTTCTGACCTCTTTTGAGTACAGTATGAAAAGAGCTGTACTCGACAGAACTAGCATCCCAAGGAGTAGTAAGGTCGTTATGTCGCCTTTTCTGATGATGTCAGGACCAAGTATCGCCGCCGGGATCAGAGCTCCGCTGGAATAAATTGTTACTGCCACTTTGTAACGCCAATGGGATGGAGCAATCTTACGAAACATGGTCTTGCATTTAGGACAGCCAAAACTCTTGTCTGGTTCTTTCCAGTTTTCACAATAGGCGTCGTGATCGGTAAATTCAGTGTGACACAAGCTACATTGGTACATTTTAGTCATAAAGAGCACTCCATTACTCCTCACATCGTCAGTAGCGGCCGACAAGCCGCGCCTTTAAAGGCATGTAACACCTGCATTGAGCCCGGAAAACAGCGCAACGGGTCGACGTTGCGGTCAGTGCTTCCATTGGCGATAACATTTGCGTGTTACAACCCACTTTTATCCATCTTATTAAATTCACGAGATATGAAAAACCACATAAATAACCCCCAGAGCACACCGCCTGCAGGGAACAGAATTAAAGCAATAAAGATACTTTCGGTAAAAGGTATCCTGTCTATAAAATGCATAATGGCTGACCAAAGAATCGCTGTCGGTAGCCCCCAGCCCAGCACTCCATGCTTTAAAACATAAGGCCATTTACCCTTCGCAACGAGTGCCTTTAGCTTTTCTGATTTTTGTTGTGTCATAAACCTAACCATTCAAAGTTACTACGCCAAGCTCTGCCGACACCTGAGCGGTCGACTGGAGCGCCTTGCTCTGCACTGCAGTGTTCTTTTGCAGCGCCTATGTAAAAAACTGCTCGATGGTTAACGACAACACCTGCAGCCTTAAATCCGAGTATATCTCTGCTTGTTCGTATTCATCAGCCATAGCTATTTCACACATGAACACTACAACAATCACGAGAGCCTTAATGAATTGCACTGATTTTTCCATGACGTAAAACGCCTAAACAGGAACCTTCGGGGGCGCGAGCAACGTGTTGGGGTTCAGCCGCAAAACGGCGTTTTACTGGATCAGCACAGATCGAGTTTTCGCTGCTTTGCAAAAACAAATTTACTCATCCTTTATTCCGACAGTCTATCGACTTTTCGTTCAAGCTCTTGAACCCGTAATTGAAGCGCTTCCACCTTAAGCTCAAGGCTCTTACGGGTTTTGCCATTTTTTAAATGAGCCCTTATCCAATCAGGTAATTCAAATAACTCAATTAAAAACATCATGACTACTATTGCCGCAAGAAAACTCACCATCTCCCACATGTTTGAACTCCATCTATTTAAGTGTCGAAACTATGAAAAAACTATGAATACAGCGGCTCCACATGCAGGCGCTTGTGAGCGTCACAGCGGCCACTTGTTAGGCGTTTGAAATTTCACGCAAAATTCTCTCAATTTCCGGCCTTGTATACTTAAGTTCAGGCTCAATGCTGCGATCATCATTTTGATGAAAATACTCGCCAGAATCGAATGCCAAATATACTGAGTAGGCTGGTTCGGATAGTGAGTTTCCGGTCAAACCGAGATAATGATCGCTGACCATAAATCCATAGACGTTATTTGCAACAGCATCTGCGAATGGGTAATCAATCTTTTTTTCGTAATATTGGGTGGCGGTGGTTACCATAACGTCGTTGCAAAATTCAACAAAGCCGATGTTTTCTTTGGAGCAGTAATGCAAAGCTTCATCTAGCGTAAGCTCCATGTCCCCAAGTTTTTTGAATAGGTGCTCGAATTTCAAGCTTTGCTACTCCTAATTTCCCGCGCAAGCGCGAGCAACTTGTTGCAAGTCCAGCGCCCAACAGGCGCGTTTTTGATGGCGATTGTTATAAGCTGGTCTCAATTTTTAAGTACTTTTCTTTACCTAATGAAATGTAATACAGCGGCAGAAATACAGCCTTAAAAAAGTTAGACGCAAATGAGTTCTTCACTACAATTTTGCCTGAACCAATATCACACACCTGAAACTCAGGACTGGAACACCAATCAATTACAGCCTTCAGCGTTTTACTACCTTCAGGCAGAGTTATTGTTTGTGTTGTGCCACGCCTTATAACGGCTATTTCTTTACCGTCCACCAGTAAATGATAGTCACGGGCCATATCTGCAAATTGCTTTGGTCTTATTACTTCGATTTCCATTACAACCACCTTGGGTATTGAACGTCCGGCGCAAGCGCGAACTTGTGAGCGTCGCTGCAGCCGAATACTACAAATGATGTGGTTTGTTAGCTTTCATGTTTTATCTCTAACTTTGCATTATCAAATAAGGTCACAAAACCCTTTTCTTCTGATAGCTTTAAGAAAATTGACAAACCTATTTCAGTCACCTCACTGGGGAACTTCTCGAAATCGGTTGTCACTGAAAAATTAAAACTTCCAGATTGTGCATCTCGGATAATTTGTTGTGTTGTCATAAAGTTTTTCATCGCTTCATCTGCGAGCCTAAGGGTGTACTCAGTTTTTCCCGCTGACGTTGAGAATAAACCCTCCGTTGGCTTAATCTTAAGTTCATCAAGTAGAAGCAAGGGAAACTTAAATTCTCTCGAGCCTTTTTCAGTGGTTAATACAAGAGTCAATTGCGCGCTCTCAATATCGGCTCGGACAGGCTCATCCACTTGTATTTTTGCTCTAAGGTCTTGAGGCTGTATTTTTAACAAGTCATCTTTACCAAAAGAACCAAATTCGAGCATGGTGCCTAATGGCACGCTAGCACAGCTGCTTAATAAAATGACGAATACAATAACAACAAATTTTCTCACTTTGACTATCCTTGTTTTGAAATCCAACGCCCGGCACACCCGCGAGCAACTTGTTACAAGTCTAGCGCCCAACTGACGCGTTTATGCTGGCGCTTGTTAAAAGTATGATGTAAAAATAACACCAGACTCGCTTTTAAAAAACCATGCTCATGCATCTTTATCTTTTGAAGTCAGACGCTTGAAACCAACATACAGACCATAAAACAACATTGTGAATAAGCCGACAAATATGGCTCTATACCAATCTGTTTCACTAATCCCGTGAACTAATGTTTGGTAAGTTGCCGAACCCAATCCAGCACCAATACCGCAGAATATAATACTTTTCATATCGACGACTCCTTCCTTGATGATAAGTGTTTACAAAGCTTTGCCAATTGGCTGCCACAGCGTAGTGTGCAGTCTAGTGGAGGCCAAGCTGTTTGTAGCAGGAACGAAATTAAGCAACTAGTTAGCAGTTTCTACCACTACCAGCCCTCCAAATGTGTGCCAAGCTCCTTCCCCCTGGCTGCTTCATCTTTGCTCAGGAAAGCTTCGAGAGCTTCTGGCTTTCTTAAACTAAGCCTATGAAATAACACATTCGTCAGAAAGTATATAAGCCACAGAAAAACAAGAAAAAATGCAAACAAGCCAACTTTTTCGCTGAATTGAAGATCTTTGTCAAAGTAGACTAGTGGCACACCGATAATTGAGACAAGCCAAGTCATATGAATGAAAGAAACTTTAGCTGCAAGCAGCAAGACTTTCGTAGAGTACATCGTGTTCCTCTGATCTTCCGTGAAACTTCTAACGCCGCAATAATTTGCTGCAAGGAGCACAGCGTATTGCAGTCAAGTTGCTCGCTTTGTTATAGGCGTGACCAATTAAGAACGCCTGTTTTATGGTTAAAAAATACATAAATTGGATCACAATCGTCATCGCCAACCACAAGCTCTTTGCATGATTGGGAATATTTGTACCCATCAATCTCTTCACCAAACATTTCAAGATGCATCTCTTTTGTAGCAGCATTTCCAGAAGACAGCTTAGGCGAGAGGCCGCAAATAGCGTCTTGACGTGATGACTGACCAACTCCAAAAGTCAACACAGATTTCTTATTGTTAGAAGATGCTACGACGCTAAGGTCAAAGTCTTGTTCTGAGACATTTATAGTCAAATTCTCTGGAATTCCATCGCAATCAATATCTATTGAGAAATTATCGTTGCCTGCGACTGCAATAGTTGATAATGCAAGAAAAATAGATGCGATCCATATCTTCATTTTGAGCCTATAACTACCAAATTTAGCGCGGAAAACCGCGCAGCGGGTTGACGTCGCAGCCAGCTTTTTTTGCTGGCGATAGAATTTGTTTGTTATGCGCCTTGCTCACAATTCCACTTAATACCATAATTAGGTATCTTTTGGTATCCGGAGAACTACACATGGCCAAGAACACAAGCATAACTATTGGAGAACACTTTGAGGGCTTTATTGCAAGCCAGATCCAAAGTGGGCGTTACGGTTCAGCGAGCGAAGTCATTCGCTCAGCGCTACGCTTACTCGAAGACCAAGAAACCAAACTTAACTCACTTCGTCAACTACTTGTCGAAGGCGAACAAAGCGGTGACGCAGAATATGACCTCGATAGCTTTATCAATGAACTTGATAGTGAAAACTCTCGATGAAGCCATTTAATCTCACCGTTGCTGCTAAAACCGATTTGCGAGATATCGCATTATTTACCCAGCGTCGCTGGGGAAAAGAGCAACGAAATATCTATTTAAGACAATTTGATGATTCATTTTGGCTTTTAGCAGAAAACCCCGACATCGGTAAAACATGCGATGAAATCAGAATCGGATATCGTAAATTTCCTCAAGGTAGCCACGTCATCTTTTATCAACAAACCGGCAGTCAACAAATTAAAATAATCCGTATTCTTCATAAAAGTATGGATGTTAATCCGGTACTTGGCGCATAACGCCCGCTTAAGGGGCAGCCAACGCTACTACCAACTTACTGCATAACACCGTAATCACAAAAACCAACGCATAGTAAAAATGCCGCACGTTGGCTGTCCCTCTTGAAGCGTTTGTTATGTGAATTTGAGCCTAGTGAGCTAACCATTTACAAGGCTCCAGGCTCATTTCGGTAAATTTTGCTGTAAACGATGATTCTGAAGGACTACACGCATAAACTCCAAAACTGACCACTTTTTGTGTCGGCAAAGGGGGATTACATTTACCCATTTCTATCGTAGTCTCTCCCAACTGATGTAAGTGAAAGATACGCATTTGGTTGAAAACCAAGCCATCAAACGAGGATTCGATAAGAAAATCTGGCCCTCTACGACTTAAACGATACCAAATATCTTTAGGAAGCGGGATATCGGTGGTTGCCCAATCTGAATACCCTAAATTTGTAACTACACTACCCAGCCTAGAAAATAATTGATTTTCGTACTCTATCGAAGCTTTAAACCAATTCTCATTATCGAGATAAATGATCAATCCACATTGATCAAACAGCTCTTGATAAGTAAAACTTACCTTAGCTGTAAATGTGAAATTATCTTTTGAATCAATCAATAATGCAGGGGCATTTTCATTACGAAATCCATAATAAGAACGTTGCCAAAAATCGGTTTTCGGCTCGGTTGCTATCGAAACAAACTCTGAAGTGACTTCACTGACTTTCGGTTCAGAAATCCACTTCCCAGAAGTAAAATTTACCATTACCAATCTCTTTGTTGTCCACAAAACCCAAATATTCACATAACTTCCAAAGCAGCGGCCGAGCGTAGCGAGTCCAGCAGCCGAAGGCTGCGTGCTTCCGGGCCTTGTTATGCGCTGTTGTTAATTTCATCGATAATTTTCTTAACAAACTCAATGCCTAAAGATTGATTGAGCCAGATTTTATATTTGCCATTCTCTGACTTATTTGCATGACTCACAGCTATAACCACTAAGCCATATTGCTCTACGAATAAATCCTCTAGCTCGTCGTAATCGTTAAAGTCAGCAACTTCGACAAAGATACCAAAACTGTCTTCTCCGACTCGAACATCGTATTTCGGCATATCCTGGCTCATAACTGCTCACGCATAACGCCCAAATTTAGCGCGGAAAGCCGCGCAGCGGGTTGACGTCGCAGCCAGCGCTTTTTGCTGGCGATAATATTTGTTTGTTATGTGACGATTGCAAAAGCAACCACCACAAAACAGATTAATAAAGCCCACGGGAATGGCGATGCCCACCAGCTTAAGTTTTTTGAACTCTCAGCTTTGGCACTCTGCCGCCAACGCTCTTTTGATTCTTCAGTTTGTTTATAGCGTTCTCTAAGCTGCGGCCCCGGAAAAATATACACTGCTATTCCAAAAAATATTGCGTACCAGCCAGCATCTGAAAATTTTGGCAAAAAGGCCAATATCAATACCCCAACAATCAGTAATACGCTGCCGATGATGATGTCATTCTTAGTTGGTAGTTTCATCTTATCGAGTCACA
>NZ_JAJOYU010000055.1 GCF_021290985.1 Rheinheimera soli | reverse complement strand
ATGGCACAGTTATTTAGAAAGTGAGATGGATCAAGAGCTGGTTGAGCACGAGATGTCTATCAGAAAGGCGGTTTTTTGGCTGGTGATTGGCTTGGTACTTCTGATAGTAAGTTCACGAGTGCTCGTCTGGGGCGCGGTGAGTATCGCAGAGGCACTGGGTGTAAGTGATTTAATTATCGGCTTAACTATTGTTGCTTTGGGTACATCACTTCCTGAGTTGGCAGCATCCATTATTGCGGTTAGAAAAGGTGAGCATGACATAGCCATTGGTAACGTGGTGGGTTCAAACATGTTTAACTTGCTAGCAGTAGTTGGTATTGCAGGCGTAATCACACCGATTACAGGTATGTCACCGGAGGTCATGTCCCGAGACTGGTTGGTTATGATGGGAATGACAATCGCTTTGCTGTTTATGGCGTATGGTTTTCGTCGAGAAGGACGGGTTAACAGATTGGAAGGCGCAGGTCTTTTGATTGCATTTTGTGCTTACAATACTTGGTTAGTGATGTCTGTAATTTGATCGATACACCGAAAAATTATGAAATGTGCATTTTGAATCGCCTATTTATGCGCACAATAACGGAGTAAATATGAAAGATTCACTTATCAAATTCTGGCATGCTCATTCTGAAACGATAATAGCGCTTGGTTACAATTTTATCTTGGCGATTGCTATTTTGGTGGCAAGCTCACTTATCGCCAGAGCAATCCGTAAGGCGATTCAAAATACCAATACTAAGTTGAAAAAATTTGACGCGACGTTGATACCGATATTTTCAACCGTTGTTAGCTATGCGGTATATGCCATTGGTGGTGTATTCATTCTGGATATTTTTGGGGTAAATACAGCCAGTCTTATTGCACTGGTAGGTGCCGCAGGTCTAGCGGTGGGTCTTGCGCTAAAAGACACTCTCAGTAACATCGCAGCTGGAATCATGCTGTTAATCCTTCGGCCTTTTAAATCTGGAGATTTTAATGAGTTTGGCTCGACTCAAGGAACAGTTAAAGAGATTAACTTATTCACTACAGTGCTTGAAACCATCGATGGTTTGTATATTGCGTCGCCTAATAGTGTTTTGTGGGGCAGTAACATTAAAAATTTTACCCGGAACGGTAAACGACGGATGGATATTGTTGTAGGTATTTCCTATTCAGACTCCATAGATCACGCATTTAAAATATTGCAGGCTGTTGCAGAAAAAGAAGCAAGATTGATGACTGAACCTGCACCTCAAGTTATGGTTGCATCTATGGCTGATAGCGCCGTAAACGTTCAACTCAGAGCATGGGCAACCAATGAAAACTATTGGTCAGCATATTGGGATTTGAATAAAAAGGTGAAGGAATCCATTGAAGCAGCAGGCCTGACGATTCCTTTTCCACAACGAACATTACACGTTGTTTCTGAGCAAATTTTACTTACCGAGAAGGGTAAGTTACGAAGCGATTAACCTTGGGGGGCAGTTCCATGTTTGACATGCATCGGGTGATACAGAGCTAAGAACAGTTATTTATTGTCAAAAATAGTGCGGAATGGATAAATTGTTTGCACTCCATTAGCGCCTTACTTGTAATTAATACGCAAAGGTTGGCTTAAAAAATCGTCATGTCAGATGTGGAAGAAAATAGCGAGCATTTCTTTATAAAAGACAAAAAGTCATGGCTAAAGCTGATTGGTTTTTCGGCATTATTTGTTTTGTTAAGCTTTTTGGTTCCCTTTAGCTTGTATAAAGAAGTAGATTCCAGTCTTAATTCTGATTTACTACAGATTTTTACTCTAGAGTTCGTTGTAGCGTGTTTCGCATTGCTTTTGGTTTATTATACTAGTGATGCTATGAGGCTTTGGTTTACCTTGCGTGCTATTGGATGCCACCAAGCGTTTAAGTCTATTTTTCCTCTTGTTTTCATAAACTTCCTTTTTTCTAATATAACTCCAATGGCTACCGGCGGAGGTGTCGCACAGGTGTGGTTTCTGCATCGACGGGGTGTTAGGTTAGGTGCTGCGACAGCCGCTACGTCCATAAGAACAGTATTAGCTAGTTTACTTATTTTTATACCTACGCCTTTTTTGTTTATGATAAACCCTCAGTTGTCCTCGGACTTATTGCAGGACGGCTGGGGCATCTTTCTGTCTGCTTTTGCTATTGGATACGTGCTGTTGAGTGCGATAGTGCTTTTGAGAATTCGATGGGTTATTCACACGCTTAAATTAATTCTAAATCAAATTCATCGCTTTGGTTTAATTAGTCAGAACACTTGCCAGCGCCGCACATGGCAAGTTACCAGAGAGCTTTTTCATTTTTCCTGTTGCATCAATATATTTCTAACGGGAAACTTACGAGATAAGCTTATGGCTATTGGTTCAACAATTTTATTTCTTGTCAGTTTGTTTTCATTTCCAGCTTTGCTGCTTTGGGGGTTGGGCTATCAAATAGACTATACCGCAGTGTTAGCATTAATGGTTATTAACACTTTTATAATGTATTTTGCACCTACGCCAGGCGCGTCAGGTATTGCTGAGGGGGTATTCGCAATATTCTTTGGTGCAATAATCCAAGCTCCTGATTTGGTATTTATAATCATTGCATGGCGTTTTCTCACCATTTATCTCGGATTGTTCATCGGTATCTTTGTAACAATATTTGAGTTTTTGTCAGGAGCTAAAAATGACTAGAAAGTATGCTCGCTGGCTATACAGAGCTTGTTTTGTTGTCATCATCCTTTTAGTTTTCTATAAAATTTATCTGAATTTTTTTGAAAAGGACTTCATAGCAGAACATGCTGTACAGGTAGAGAAAATAGATAGCATATTAAAATATAAAGACGAGTTTAAATTTGCGGTAGTGGGCAACATTAGCAACTCAGTGGGTATTTTTGAGCGGAAGATTATTCCTTTACTTAACGAGCAAGGCTACGATTTTGTTATATCTGCGGGAAACGCAGTTTCGACTGGTGGAGAGGATAAATATAGAGCAATTTACCGAGCTTTATCCAGGCTAAATATGCCTTACCTACTAACATTTGGGCCTCAAGAAGAGAGTCGGTTAGGAGGCTTTAGATTTTACGATCATTTCGGTCCGTTACATTTCAGTTTTAAGTCAGGTAGTAATCGTTTTATTTTTATAGATAGCACTGGAACCACAGACTTTAGTTGGCAGTATCGATGGTTGGAAGAGGAGTTGATGTTTTCTCAAGAGGATAATTTGTTCTTATTCAGTGCACATCCATTTTACAGTAGCGGGAAAAAAGCTTTATTTGACTCAAATGAGGATACATTTGCAGATAGCCATCAAAAAAAGTTCTCATCTTTGATTAAGCAGTTGGGTGTTGATGTTGTTTTTTCCTCAATCTCGCCCATTTTTGACAGACAAATTCATGGTGATACAACTTTTATCACAACTGGTGGTGCTGGTGGCTTTGTGATTAATGATGAGGCGAGTCACTATCATTTTGTATCGGTTACGGTGAAAGCTAATGTGATTGAAGTATTAGAGCACCCTCTTGAGGTGGGGCAGCTACCAATTATAAGAACTGTTGAAAGTGCCTGGTTCTTTATTCATTCACTTTTTTATGTTGGGTATTTAAATTTTATACTGTTGGTAAGCACCTTTATTGTCCTTGCGTATTGGTTGCATGAAAGAGTGTTGAGTGACAGGGACTACTACCCAAATTACGATATTGATTTGGATTGCCAAAGTGACAAGTCGCTGCGAATAGCTCATTTCACCAATAACTATCTGCCTTTTATCGGTGGCGTTCCTCTGTCGGTAGATCGGTTACGAAATGGTCTACTGACACTTGGGCATAACATACTGGTTGTTGCACCAAATTACCCAGGAGCAATTGAAAGCGATGAGAATGGAATTTTCAGAGTGAACTCGCTCCTCCCCTTTGGTCGGAATAGTGAATTTCGTGTTGCTAACATTTTTTCGTTGAAGCTTTATCGCGAAGTTATTCGTTTTAAACCCGATATCATTCATGTTCATCACCCATTTTGGTTGGGGCGAGCAGGGCTTTATCTGGCCAAATGGTTAAAGATCCCAGTTGTTTACACTTATCATACAAGGCTAGAGCACTACGCACACTATGTGCCACTACCAAGCTCGGTGTTTAGGAATCTAATTGCTCATTCATTGATAAGGCGCTTTGCTAATCAGTGTGATGGTGTGATCGTACCGACAGAATGTGCGGAAGAGTACTTAAGAAACATAGGTGTTAAACGCCGGATTTTGGTGCAGCCAACGGGTATTGACATAGAACGAAGCAGTAATTTGTCAGTTAATAAATTGGAGGAGCTGAAAAGAAAGTATGCTCAACCCAATGAGCGTATTTTGATTAGTATTTCTAGATTGAGCCAGGAAAAAAATATTGATTTTCTGCTCGCGGGCGTTGAATTGTTGAAGTCTAAATACAAACAGCCGTTTCGTTTGTTGATTATTGGTGATGGTCCTGATAGGCAACGAATTCAAAATGAAATATCAAGGCGAAAACTACAGCAAAATATTTCGTTAACAGGGAGTATCAATCCTGAAGAAATACCGCTCTTCTGCCAATTAGGCGAAGTCTTTCTTTTCGCATCGATGTCGGAAACCCAGGGTATGGTAATACTGGAAGCTATGGCGGGTGGAATGCCAGTAGTTGCAGTACGATCTAGTGGTATTGATGACATTGTCGATAACGGCAAAAACGGTTTTAAAACATCCTGCGATGTCGCGGTGTGGAGTGATCGAGTGTGCCAGTTGCTCACAAACCAAGCGTTGTTCGATATTACATCATCTGGTGCCGGAATGACTGCCAAAAAGTACAGTATTGAGTGTTTTAGTCGAAATGTAAGCCGCTTCTACGCTCTAATTCACTCAAATCATTCATTAAGATCCAGTCAAAAGCAATAATAGTTCGATATTGATCATTTTCGTTAATGAGCCTTGCGCAAATAGACGCCGAACACTATCACAAAATCTCAATCCCTTCGCACTTATAAGGTCCAATATAGGTGTCTGGTTGCAGTACCTCACCGTCTAAGTTAAAACAAAATAAATATGATTCAGTACGATTGCCAATCTCAATACTTTTCAAACCAATACACTCATTTGGATGACCTGGAAGAATTTTAAATGATGAAATCCCACGTTCGGGATCATGCTTACCGATAGATAGCGTACGAATGTGACTAAAATCTTCGCTAGCCAGTAGCAAAATATTGTTACCGCTTTGTGTTTCATCTCTGGCAGGATCATAAGGTAAATCGGAGACTTTTCGCGGAAAAAATATCCATTCTTGTAGATAGGGATGCCATTCAGCTGCTTCATGAATAACATAGCCTTGTTCACTTAGCTGTAAGGCATCTTTCATCAGTTGATAGCGAGAACTCCAATCAATGCTGGTTATTTTATAGTCATGGTCAAGTATCTTGATCCACTGATGTGCACGTTTTTGGCCATGACTGCCAACAATAAGTTGGTCATTCTTTAAAGTAGCCCATTCACTTTTAAAGCCTTTAAATTTTTCATCACCGCTGCCAGACATAAGAATGTGACGAGGCACCAGTTGATTATGATTACGAACTTCACACACTAATCCAGTTCTGTCATCAAAGGTCAATAATCGCTCTCCAAATTTGACCAATTCAGAAAATTCGGCCCCGCGATCATTTTCAGCGATAAAACTTAATAATTGATGCTCGCCACCTCGCTCTGCAGGTATCGCTTCAATGGTGTAGCTTACCTTTCCAGTTTCTTTATCTACATTACGATACAAGGTGTCATAGCGTAATTTCGATGTCCAGGCTTTCTGCTGCCCATTATCCAGTTCAACTTTAGACGCATGGTCTTCATCTGTAATGATGGCTAGGGTATATTCGGTGGTTGCACTGTTATAACGTTCTTGGCGAATAAGATCAGCTGGTTTTTTCATGAAAATTTCTGCTAAAAAATTGAGCGTAGCAATAATTTATCAGCTATTTACAATTGAAGCTAAAGTATTGTGGTTTTTGGTGTAATAAAACGTTGCCCAGACCTTGTATAGCTAAGCCAGGTCGCTGTAGAACTTTTTGCGGAACTTATTATTGGCTTAACTATCCAAAAAATAAGCACCTTATTACCTGAACCTGCAGCTTCATCAATGATGTATAGGTTTTGGTGTGCGAGCGGCGGTTAACCTTGAGGAAGTAGTGTTGTTCTTGCGTTCTGCGCTTACAATTCATTGCCAACATCTGTGGCTAACATTAGCAATAGCTGGCAAAGGAGTTGCGCTTTGCTAAACGCATAAGAAAAACAATGAATTTATTAATAATTTATCTGAGGCGAAAATGAAAGTTTTACTTTTAGCCATTATAGCAGGCTTTGTTTTAACTGGTTGTGATAGCGCGAATAACATGATTGATAAAGCACAGGAAGCGGCGAATCAGAAAGTTGAGTCACTGCAAAAGAAGATAGAAAGTTTTAATCTTGAAAGCCTGAATAGTGAATTGTTTAACGACGCCCCTGCGCTTGCTGCATTACTCACCACAACGGTTAACGATGCATTAAACGCTGATTTTAGCAATGTTGCTGAAATGGAAACGCTTAAGGGCAGGATCTCAAATGTCTATGCTTGTTTGGTGGAGCAGTCATCCGATAAAACTGCACAGGATATAATGCAAGAGCTACTAGCAAATATGAATAACGCTGATGTCAGGCAGCTTATTCAGAGCGGAGTCGATGCGGGGAAGGCCAAACAACAATGTATTCTGTAATGTATTGGGCGAATATTAATAAAAAACACCGGGGAGAATCCCCGGCAGGGCAAGATCACGAAAATTTATCGCGCACTTTAACATAACTGATTGACCGCGATCTTCAGCTGTGATCAGATACTGGCTTTTGCACGGAGCCAGTTTATGAACATCGATATTTTTGCAGAGCACTTTTCAGAATTAGAAGACCCAAGGCAAGCATCTAAGGTCGTTTATCCCTTGTTTGACGTGGTGTTTTAAACGCTGTGTGCAGTTATCGCAGGCTGTGAGGGCTGGGAAGATATTGAAGATTTCGGTGAAAACCGCTTTGACTGGTTGCAAGAACATGGTTTTTTCAAACTGGGCTTGCCGGTACACGACACTATCGCGCGGGTGATGTCATTGCTGGACAGCGAAGCCTTACAGCGTTGCTTTGCCAGTTGGATGCAGGCTTGTACAGAACTTACTGATGGTCAGGTAGTAGCGATTGACGGCAAAACGCTGCGCGGCTCCTACAACCGTGAAGACCGCTGCTCATCTATTCATATGGTTAGCGCGTTTGCCAGTGCCAATGGCGTGGTAATGGGCCAGGTTAAAACGGAAGAGAAGAGCAACGAAATTACGGCGATACCTCAGCTACTTAACTTGCTGGAGCTTAAAGGATGTCTGGTCAGTTTGGATGCCATGGGATGCCAGAAAGAGATAGCGCAGCAGATAGTAGATAAAGAAGCTGACTACCTGTTGACGGTTAAAGGCAACCAAGGGCAGCTGCACGATGCAGTAAAACAAGTGTTTGCGGGTAAGGCGCGCAAAGACAGTGCAGCGCAGTCATTGGAAAAGAACCGTGGGCGCTTGGAGTACCGTGAATTCCAGGTATGTGATGCCAGTGAATTACAGGAAAAACTCAAAGCTGCGTGGCCAGCGCTGACAACCCTTGGCATGGCAATGACTTACCGGGTGGAAAAGCACAAGCGTGCGGTGTTAGAGCAACGTTATTTTATTAGCTCAGCCGCGCTTAGTGCCGAGCGGCTAGCCAGCGCAGTTCGCGAGCATTGGAGTATCGAAAATCAGTTGCACTGGGTGCTGGATGTGAGTTTAGGTGAGGATGCGTGCCAGATATACCGTAGTAATGCAGCGACTAATCTTGCCACGATGCGACTGAACTATGCTAGACTGCGCCGCAATTTACTGACTCTACTCATAACGCTCGGAAGCTTGACTCATCATGACCACTCTTTACGCAATTTTTCTTGGCATTTTGCAGGGTATTACTGAGTTTTTGCCTATTTCCAGCTCAGCCCATCTTATTCTTGCCCCACTGGTCACCGGGCAGGTAGACCAAGGCCTGGCATTTGATTTAGCGGTGCACCTTGGCACTTTGCTAGCGGTGTTATTATATTTTCGCCGAGATGTGTGGCAGTTAACCGTTGATAGCGTCAGTGCGCTGAACCAACGTAAGCATGTCGGCCAAAGCCCGTTGGCGCTGGCCGTTGTGCTGGGTACTATCCCGGCCTGTATTGCCGGTTTGCTGCTGCTGGATTTAATCGACACCCACCTGCGCTCGGTAGCCGTTATCTTTGTGACTACTCTGCTATTTGGTATTTTACTGGGTGTAGCCGATGTTACCGCTAAAGCGACGCGGGAGCTGTCACAGCTAACCTTAAAAGACAGTTTGCTGGTGGGGTTGGCGCAGGCGGTGTCACTTATTCCCGGCACCTCGCGCTCGGGAGCCACTATCACCGTCGGTTTACTGCTGGGGTTAACCCGCGAAGCGGCGTCACGCTTTTCTTTTCTACTGGCAATACCTATTACTTTTCTAGCCGCCAGCGTGAAATTTCTTGAGGTGATAAGTAACGATGCCACCAGTATTGATTGGCTGGTCTTTGCCATTGGCACCTTCAGCGCGTTTATCACTGCACTTGCAGCCATTCACTTTTTCCTTGCCTGGCTAAACCGCTTTGGTATGTGGCCTTATGTGATTTACCGCTTATTGTTGGCAGCGGCGATTTATTGGTTTTTATTAAGGTAAGTTATGAAATCACTATACTCCATAAAGATGTTGTGGCTGCTAAATAACTGTGCGT
>NZ_JAJOYU010000054.1 GCF_021290985.1 Rheinheimera soli | reverse complement strand
TTGCGGCAACTAGCGATACAAAAAATGATAAAGATGCAAATAAATATGTTAAAAACAAGTCGCTCATAACTGTGCCCTCTATTAAATCAAAGAGAATCGCCGCGAACACCGTCGCGATTCATGTGCTTCGCGCAGACATCGTACTCGCAGACTGCGCCCCAGCAGTTAAAGCCAATACGCTTCACCGCTTTGGCAGTACAACCATCTGCCATGCAGGTTTCGGCAAGCTCTACGTGTTTGAGTAAAAACGTGGCGTTGCAAACAACAGCTAATGGACGATTACCGCGTTTACCAAACTTTCGCTGCAGGCGAATTTCTGCAGCTCTGATCTGACGCTATATCAGCATATCGCCGATCACTTTGTCTTGGCCTGTCAGCAAGAAAAACTGCAGCATCTGGCCGTGCTGGCAAATGGTTTGTTACCCTTGGTCCGCAATAGCCAGTTTGATAAAAGCAGCCAGGGCACAGAGTTACAGATGATTGGTTTTGACCCCAGCGCCAAACAAGGCCAGCTGGTCAGTGATCTACAGGGCGATAAGCTGGTAGAAATGATGCAGTTGATCATTTTCGCCACGCCAGACGATCAAACCGATATGGGTTATGGCCGCTTTATGAATGAAGTAGAAAGCGCGCTGCGTCGTTTTGCTAAAGCGGTAAATCTACAACCAGAGCGCGATGACTTAACGGTGCGCTTCCATCAGCATATTAGTTACCATAACTAGCTGGTTCAGACTCAGGGCCGCTATTATGGCCCTGAGTTACCCCCTTTTAGTCTCGCAAGCGCCACTCCTCCCGGGCAGCATAAAGCACCGGCACCATAAAGACGCTCAGTAGCACAAACAGCATGCCGCCAAGTGTCGGTATCGCCATCGGGATCATCAGATCAGCACCGCGGCCAGTGGAGCTGAGTACCGGTAATAGCGCCAGTATCGTAGTAGCGGACGTCATTAAACAGGGGCGAATGCGTTTGGCTGCCGCCGCACACACTAACTCGCGCACTTCAGCACGGCTGCGTGCCGGCCGGGCGGCAAATTGCTGTTTCAGATAAGTCGCCATCACGATGCCATCGTCGACAGCAATACCAAATAAGGCTAAAAACCCGACCCAGACCGCGATACTCAGGTTATAACTTTGCAGATTAAACAGCTCACGCAGATTGGCGCCAAACCACTGGCTGTTTAAAAAGTCCGGTTGTGCGAACGCATCCAGCGCGATAAAACCGCCAGCCCAGGCAATGGCAATGCTGCTGAAAATCATCAGCGCGGTACTGACCTGCTTAAACTGTAAATACAGCAACATAAACACCAAGGTCAGCGCCAGCGGCACCAACCAGCTTAGTGTCGCCGCAGCACTTTGCTGTTGCTGGTAACTGCCGGCAAACTGATAACTGACACCGGCCGGCAATGTCAGCTCGCCCTGGCTAAGCAGTTGTTGCAAATAAGCCTCTACCTGCGCGACCGCTTCGACATCGGCGATACCCCGCTCTGCACCAAAGGTAATGTAGGCGGTTAAAAAGCTGTTTTCCGAGCGGATCATCTGTGGGCCACGCTCGTAGCGGATTTCTGCCAGTTCAATTAACGGCACACTATAGCCGGCGGGCGTCGCCACTAGTACTTGAGCTATCGCCTCCAGACTATCGCGTTGCTCGCGTTGATAACGCACCCGGATCGGATAACGCTCGCGCCCCTCGACGGTGCGACCGGCATCCATCCCGGCCAGAGCAGTACTTAAGCTTTGCTGCACTTGTTGCATACTTAAACCATGCCGTGCGATTTGCTGCCGATTGGGCGTGACAATTAAATACGGCTGGCCCACCACCCGTTCGGCATTTACGGTGAGTGGCGAAATGGCCGGGGCGTCGCGCAATGCCGCCTCAAACGCCAGCGCAATCTGCTCCAGCGTGGCTAAATCCGGCGCCTGTAGCTTAATACCCATCGCCGCGCGCATGCCGGTTTGCAACATCAGTAACCGGGTTTCGATCGGCTGCAGCTTAGGTGCCGAGGTCACGCCGGGCAATTGCGCTGCCTGCACGATTTCCTGCCAGATATCATCCGGACTTTTGATATGCTCACGCCACTGCCGGTAAGGCCGGCCGCGCGGATCAATAATTAACTCACCATCGCTATCGCGCACAAAGCTGTCAGTTTGCCGGTCATATTTAAAATACAGCCGCTTGCCCCGGGCATCGGTTTTATATTCGCTGTGATATTGGATCAGCGTTTCAATCATCGATAACGGCGCCGGATCCAGCGCACTGTCGGCACGGCCAATTTTACCCACCACCGTTTTCACTTCCGGGATCGCAGCAATCGCCTGATCCTGCTGCTGCAAAATACTGAGCGCTTCACTGATAGCGGCATGCGGCATGACCGTCGGCATCAATAAAAAGGCCCCTTCATCCAGCGCCGGCATAAACTCCCGACTTAATCCCGGAAAACGCTGTGCCAACTGACTTTCAGCGCTAAGCCCCGGGATCACCCTGGCCGCCCCCAGCCAGATCGAAAGACCGGTTAACACCACCAATAGTGGTAACAGTAAAAATGACAGTTTAAAACGCAGGAATAACCGCAACAGCGGCAGATAAAGCCGCCAGAATAGCCAGAATGCTGCGAGTACCAGCAATAATAAGCTGCTGACGAAAAGCAGGTTATGCCAGAAGCCTGCCCCCGGTCCCAACGGTAGCCAGAGCTGAGATAACCAAACTAATACGCTCAACAAAAGCACCATCATTAACAGACCATGGGCACGGCGTAGCAGCATAGTGGGTATGCCTTGCAGGCGCTGCGGGATCAGGCCGCGGCATTTTTGCGCTAACAGCGCCCTAAGCCGCGCCGGCTGTGCCGCAAACAACCAGTACAACACCACTGGCAGCAAGGTTACCGCCAGTAACACCGCAGCCAACAGCACAAAGGTTTTGGTATAGGCCAGAGGGCCGAATAATTTACCCTCGGCGCCAGTCATGGCAAAGACTGGCAAAAAGCTAATCACGGTAGTACTAATGGCGGTAAGTAACGCAGGCCCGAGCTCGCGCCCGGCTTGTTGGATCGCTAAAGCAGCATTAAAACGCAGCCCCTGCTGTAACGCACTCTGCCTTTGCTGCAACAGATTTTCGGTAAAAATAATGCCCAGATCGACAATGGTACCAATGGCAATCGCAATCCCGGCTAAGGCGACAATATTCGCCTCCACCTGAAAGTAACGCATCAGGATAAAGCTGGCCAGCACGGTCACCGGCAGCATTAAACTCACCGCCAGTGCCGCTCTGAACTGCCACAGCACCACCAGTACAACCAGGGTGGTCAGTAAAAGCTGTAACGCCAGCGTTGTCTCGAGGGTCGCGACCGTTTCATCAATCAGTAACGAACGATCATAGAACGGCACCAGCTCCACCTTACTTAAGCTTAACCACTGCGGCCAACTCTGCTGTGAATGTTGCTGTAACCAGTTGCGCCAGGCGTGCTGTACGCTGTCGCTTTGCTCAGTAAACTGTGTGCCGGGCAGCGGCAATTGCTGTAAGGCGGCAAAGTCACTGACCTGAGCTAAGCTGGTATCCGCCCAGTTGATCACGGCTTTTGCCGGTAAACCGGCCCGCAACTCACTGATGCGGGTTTGCAGATTGGCAATCGCCTGTCTGGGGTTATAGCCCTCACGCACAGTCACCACCGCACCCACCGCTTCGGCGCCAGCAACATCCAGCGCACCACGTCGCGGCGCCGGGCCAAAGTTGACCTTAGCCACATCCTGCACCCGGATCGGCACATTGTCCGGCCCCAGCCTGACGACCGCTTGTTCCAGATCGGCCAGCTGTTTGACAAAGCCCTGGCCGCGGATCAGATATTCAACGCCATTTAGCTCTCGGCTGCCGGCGCTGACATCCAGGTTCGCCGCCATCACCGCTGCCGTAACCTGCTCCAGTGTCACCTCAAAAAGCCGTAGCAGATTCGCATCGACTTCTATCTGATACTCTCGCTGATAGCCGCCAATCGCCGCCACTTCACTAATGCCTTCGGCCGTGAGCAAACCACTGCGTAAATACCAGTCTTGAATTGCGCGCAGCTCATCCAGACGCCAGCCGCCAGCAGGCTTTCCCTGCGGATCCTGCCCTTCCAGCGTATACCAGAAAATTTGCCCCAGGCCGGTCGCATCCGGCCCCAGCGCCGGTTGTACACCAGGCGGTAAGGTATCAGCCGGTAAACTGGCCAGCTTTTCCAGAATGCGCGATCTGGCCCAGTAAAACTCGATATTGTCCTCAAAAATCAGCGCTATGCTGCTAAAGCCAAACATCGACAGGGAGCGCACATCTTTCACCCCCGGCACGCCCATCAGAGCGCTACTGAGTGGATAGGTTAGCTGATCTTCCACATCCTGCGGCGAACGGCCCGGCCAATCGGCAAATACAATTTGTTGGTTTTCGCCCAGATTAGGGATAGCATCCACCGCCACCGGCTTAAGTGGCAGCTGATGCTGCCAGCCAAAGGGGGCCACGCCAATGCCAACCACCAGCAAGATGACCGAGGCTAACAACACCAACAATTTTTGCTGTAATAACAGCGCCATAAAACGGCCGAAACCCTGCTGGTTCTCCGTCTGGCCCGCTTCAGGTTGCAAGGGTGTCGTCATGTGTTAGCCCTCCGCCCCAAAACGGCGCACAATATCGCCACAGCGCAACATCATGGCGCCAAAATAGGGGTTGCGTAGCTCAGCCTCGCGCTGTAACCAACTGGCACCTTCGCCATCGCGAGCCATCGGGCAATAGGCTTCATACCAGCCGTCAGCCAGTACGCCCAACTCAGCAAAACGCAATAAACCCAGGTTATGCCGGTAGAACAGTGCCCTGGCTTGTGCAATTTCAGTGACGTCCATAATTTCGCCGGCACCGGCATTTAGCGTGCTAAGCACTCTGGGGAACCGCTCAGGCCAGTCAACCGCCGCCACCGCTTGCTGCAGCGACAAAGTCGCCTGCTGCCAGCCTGCCAGATCGTCAGCCACCAACGCCTCGTAAGCTTGCGTATACGCCTGCAGCAACACGCTTTGTGCCTCCGCCGGCACCACAAAGCCATCCGGGTTTGGCGCTGGTGTCGCTGCGACTTGCGGCGCGCTGTGAGTATGGGACGCCGTAGCGGTTGCATGCTGTGTAGGGGTAACAGCCGGATTTAACATACTGGGCAGGCCGCGGATTTGCAGTTCGCTATCCAGCCGGAACGCGCCCTGCGTCACCACTAACTCACCCGCACTGACGCCGGAGAGCAACTGATACTCTTCACCCAGACGCAGGCCAAGCTCGACCTGACGCGGTTCATACCGCGGCTCTGCCGGATCTGGCTGGACATAAACCAGTGACTGCTTGCCGGTAAAAAGTACCGCTGATGCCGGCACCAATAAGCTGGCTTTCACCTCAGCCTGAATACTGGCCTGTGCCAGCATACCGGGTTTTAATCTGCCATCCGGGTTTGCCAACAACACCCGCACCCTGGCGTTACGATTGGCGATATTCAGCTCGGGCTCAATCAGTTCAATGCGGCCACTCAGCGTTTCGCCAGGTAAGGCTTTCACACTCACCTCTACCTGCTGTCCGACCTGGAGTAACGGCAATTGGGATTCAAAGGCGGCTAACTCCAGCCATAACTTATCCAGCGCCAGTACGGTAAATAATGGCTGGCCGGTGCTGACGTAAGCGCCCTGATTAACGAATTTTTCAGTGACAATACCGCTGACCGGTGCACTGACTGTCACCGTATCCTGTAATTGCTCACGCTGCAGGATGTGCTCAATTTGCGCTGAGGGCACCCCCAATAAACGTAAGCGACGCCGTGCGCCGTCCAGCGTACTGCCAGCTGGCAAACTGCTGCGCGCCGACAACTGCTTAGCCTGCAGTAGCTCCTGCTGGATCACAATCAGCTCAGGGCTAAAAATTTCCAGCATCGGCTCACCGGCCTGCACCTGCTGCGCCGTGCGGTTAACATAAGCCTGTTCGATACGACCGCTGGTCCAGGCGCTGATGGTTTGCACCCGGCTTTGATCGGCTACTAAGGTTCCGGGTAGACTAAGGTGTTGGCTGCTGGCAGCCTGGCGTACCGGCATCACTGCGGTTTGCAACAGGGCGGCGGCTCTGGGGCTTAAGCGCAGTTCAACCTGCTCCCCGCTTGCGGTATGTCCATCTTCGGCGGCAACCGGGATCAGTGCCATACCACAGATCGGGCAGCGCTCATTCGGATCGCTTAAACGGATTTGTGGATGCATGGAACAGGTATATTGCTGTGCCGGCTGTAATTTCGCCAGCGGATCCTGTACCTGGGTGACGGCTGAATCCGCTGGCCCCGCATGACCATGACCATGACCATGATTTTGCGCCAACAGCGGCAAACTTGCTACGGATAAGCCGATCACCAGGGCAGTCATCGCCAACGGCGTAATACCTTGCGTGCTGAAGGCCCGCCATTGCCCCCGGCCATTATTTTGAGATACCTGAAACATAAAACACCTATACCAAAAAAAAAAAAACAGACTTAGTCGCAGCATGCTTCGACCACCAAGCATATCAGGTACAGGCTTAAATCAACAGAAGGTTTTTACGTAAGTAAAGCGGTGGGCCATGCTGTGGCGGCGGTTGTGTCCAGTAGGGCTTGCTGTTGTCGCCAGCAGGCAACAATGCGGGTTGGTATGCCGATTGCCAACTGACCAGAATGGCGCAACTGGCCAATTGCAGTGGCTCACTGGCTGCGGCCAGTTGTTCACAACCGCTGCAAGGTGCTTCCGCCAGCACAAGCTGAGTATCGGTAGCTGTAAGCTGCGCCAGCGTGCTATGGCAGGGTGACAGATGTTCGCTATGCGACGCAGTTGAGGGCAGTTCTACCGCCTGCGCCATATTCTGACAAAACAGCAAACACCAGGACAATGCCAGGCTAACCATCATCGTGATGGCCCAGATTTTTTGCCGTTGTACAAAAGTGCTGAGCATCTGCAGTTACCAGAGTTGAGATGCGCTTAATTTACGCTTTTGCCTTGTAATTGTCAAAATTGTTAAGGCAAGTAGATCAAAACACAGGCCAGATTAAGTGGCAGAATGCAGCCGACACCACAGGGCAGAATATTTGCCTGCAGAGGGAAAGTCTGCTAAAGTTTATACCGAATTTAATGCTTGGGTGCCCTAATGCGCTGTACCGCTCTGCTGATGATTGCTGCCTTGCTGCTGAAAAGTGTGGCTGGTTTTGCTATGACAGGTTGTCATCTCGGGCACCAACCTGCAGAGTCAGCCAGCGAGCAGGTTGATAGCCATGCCCAGGCCAGTGATAACAGCTCAGCTCAGTTAGCCAGTGCAGAAACTCTAAACAGCACAGTGGAATTACCTCGTCAAGCCGATGTATCTCAGCCTGAGGCCGCCGCCAAAGCGACGACTTCCATCTGTAGTCTGTGCGCAAGTTGCTGTGTCACCGCTACGCCGACTTTCGAGCAGAGTTCGCCTCAAGCTACCCAGGTAACGGATCCCATCCCTAGCCTGGATTTTATTGATTTAAGCGTTTTGTTAAGCCGCGCCACCCAACCTCCCAAAACCTGCTGATAGATTTGGCTTTAATCCCAGTTTAGCTAGGCTGTCTTGGTCCAAACCAGGGCATGCTGTTGTACCCCATACAAAACCAACTAAATTTTTGAAGGAAATGATGATGAAAACTTTAGCTAGCCTGATGGCAGCCCTGTTCTTCTTTGCTCTGCAAAGCACCGCAGCTTTGGCCCATACCCCACTAATGTTCTCGATTCCGGCAAAGGACGCCGTGCTTACAAAATCCCCTAAAGTGGTGATGCTGCACTTTGGTGATCCGGTACGGATGTTATCGCTGGAGCTTACCTTGGATGAAGAGGCCATTGAATTTGGCTTTCGCCGCAATACCGAAGCCACCGATCATATTGAGTTTACACTGCCGGCACTGAAGGCTGGCAGCTATCAGTTTTCCTGGGCTGCCATAGGCGCTGACGGCCACAGGGTCAGCGGTGTCATTGCCTTTAGTATTGATCCAAACGTAACAGAATCATCCCCTGGCAAGCAACCTGAGGCGGGAGAGCACCAGCACCATCACGCGAGACTGCTGACATTGCAGTCACAGGGCATTTAATCAGCAAGCCGGATCCTACTTTATCTGTGCACGGCCATCACGCTGGGGCTGGTGCTCTGCAACTGGCTGGCACAGCGGCACCGGCTTAGCGCACCGCTAAGCCGGCCTGGTCAGGCACTGGTGTTTGGCCTGGGTGCTTTTAGCGTGCTAAACAGCTTTCTGCTGCAGGTAGGAATTATGGCCATGACTGACATTGGAGGCATGTTTGATTGGGAACTGATGCAATTTCTGTGGCCGGACGCTGCAGGAAGAACGCTACGTCTCCAATTACCCGCCTTTGGCTTGCTTTTGCTTAGCCTGTTGCTTTTAAAGTTTAAATACCTGCCAATTCTGCTGCAAAGCCTGGCATTGCTGTTACTGATGCTCGGTTTCTTGCAAGGCGGACACCTGCTGCGCCTTGGTCTGCCAGGGCAGTTGCTGCTGCTAACACATCTGTTGGCTGTTGGCCTATGGGTAGGCTCCCTGCCACTGCTTTGGCGGCTTTGCCGCCATAGTCCAACCGCAAGGCTGCACGCGTTACTGCACCAGTTTGGTCAGATCATGATCGGGGTTTTGCTGCTAATACTGCTGAGCGGCGTCAGCATGCTGTGGCTGCTGTTATCCTCGCCAGAGCAACTTTGGAGCACCAGCTATGGCCAACTGTTGCTTGCTAAAATACTGCTGGTTATTGGCTTGCTGAGTTTAGGAGCCTTGAATAAACTCAGGTTGGTACCTTCTTCATCCAGCGCATAGTAAACATCTTTGCCGATATCGATCCGATACAACGGCGGCAAAGGTCTCTATCTCGTGTTTTATGAATAATCTTCTTCAATCGGCGGGTTTCCGCGCCATATAAAAATGCTATCCTGTTCATACTCAATGCGTTTGTGTGGCTTATTAGTTTGGCGACCGATCTGATCGCGCAAACTGCATTGAGTTCCCTTACCTGAGTGATCTACTATTTCGCACAGTTATTTAGTTTACGTTAACAGGTTATCATTTGGGCACTTATACGCACTTTCGTTTATCACCAGGATTAATAAAGATGAAAAAAACCCTCTTAAGCACTTTGGTGCTGTCATCTCTGAGTTTGTTCAGCCTGAATTTAAGTGCTGAAGATTTACAAACTGTGTATCAACTGGCTACGCAAAAAGATCCTGTGGTACAGCGTGCAGCCGCCAGCCGCCAGCCGCGATGCCGCGACAGCACGTATTGATGTCTCAAAAGCCCGCTTATTGCCCAGTGTTGTTTTCGGTGCTGACGTCAGCCGTTCTGCCGGTGATAACCTGCGCTTTAGTGGCAGCAATTCTGTCGGTGCCGGCATTCAGGCCAGACAATCGCTGTTCGATTGGAGCAATTGGCAAGGTTTAGACCGCGCTGAGAAAATCGCGCTGCAAAGCCAAACAATTTATGATGCTGAAGTGCAGGCGCTGATTGTGCGGGTTACCGATGCATACTTTAACGTACTGAAAGCCCGTGACAACCTGACTTTTGTCGCCGCGGAAAAACGTTCAGTCGAGCGCCAGCTGGAGCAAACCAAACAGCGTTTTGCGGTAGGTCTAACTGCCATTACGGATGTTCATGAAGCCCAGGCACAGTTTGATAGCGTTGTCGCCCGCGAAATCAGCAGTGAAAATGCACTGGAAAATGCCCGCGAAGCACTGCGTGAAATTACCGGCCAATACCATGCTCAGGTGGCACAGCTGGATACTGACAAATTCTCTGCCTCCCGGCCATCGCCAGAAGTGGTCACCGAATGGGTAAGTATCGCTCAGGAAAACAACCTGGCGTTAAAAGCACAGCGAATTGCGCTGGATGTGTCAGCACTGGATATCGATTTGGCTAAATCTGGTCATTTACCAACCTTAGATGCCAGCGCCAACTTAGGCGTGTCAAAGGTTTCTGGCTTTGACCGTGCAGATAGCAGCTCGATTGGCATTAATTTATCTGTGCCAATTTATGCCGGTGGCGGTATTGAAGCCGGTGTACGTGTTGCACAGGCTAACTATGTTGAAGTAAGCCAGGCCTTTGAGCAAACTCACCGCTCTGTCGTACGTCAGGTTCGCAGCTCATTTAACGATGTCAATTCCCAGATGTCAGTCATTCGCGCCCTGGAGCAAGCGGTGATTTCAGCGCAAAGTGCGCTGCAAGCCACTGAAGCGGGTTTTGAGGTCGGTACCCGGACTATTGTCGATGTGTTACTTATCACCCGCAACCTGTTCGATGCGCAGCGTAACCTGTCTGGTGCCCGCTATGATTATATTCTGGCCCAACTGCAGTTAAAGCAGGCCGCCGGAAACCTGACCGAGCAAGATCTGTTAGCTATTAACAGCGCACTGATCAATTAAGCTTAAGCGGGTGCGGTCTAAGCCGCACCCGCATCCTCCTACCAGTTTCGGCTTTTCTGACGGCGGTTTTCCGTTACAATACCGGCAATTCGATTTTCCGGAAGTCTCGATAGTGGTTAATGTTCCCCGTTTTAGCTGGCGTTTTTTATTACCGCAATACTGGCTGTTATGGCTGGGTGCAGGCATTCTCTATTTGATTAGTTGGCTACCCTATCGGATGTTAATGGTATTCGGCGCT
>NZ_JAJOYU010000053.1 GCF_021290985.1 Rheinheimera soli | reverse complement strand
CCAAAGCGTGAATATGTAGTTAATTTTATTTAAAGTGGCCAATCAGTTTTATCAAACTCTAATAGGAGTAGACTGTATTAATACTCCCAGCTTACATCGTTACAATAATTGACTTTGACTATTTTCATCCCTTTATACTCATATTCAGGGCTCCAGCCACTTTCTTTTATTGCAACATTATTTAATCCAAACTTTCTGAGATCTTCTAAAGAATACGTGAAACCAGCTAATTTTTTTATGCTTAAAAAATTCAAGGCTTTGTCAGTCAGTGATATTTGATCAATACCGCAGACTGTTACCAATGGTGATACTCCGACTTCTGAAAAAAACTTACTTTCAAGCTCTCGCCATTTTTTATAGTCTTCATCACCACTCAAAACAGATTCACTTGCATCATCCTGATAGGAGCTACCATGCCACAAAAGGATCGCATTTTTTGATAAGAAAACTCGCTTAGCAGCAGGAACTACATAATTAGCACATGAAGATGCACAAAACTCTTCAATATGTACATCGATCTTATGCAACCTCACACGAGATGAAAGTTGAATAGCACTCTCAACATCTCCACCAGGAGAATTGATAAAAAGACTCTCAACATTATTACGTTCAATTAGATCGAATGCTTCATTGTTTTTAGCACTCGTTATTGAACCGTTATAAAACAAGGTACCATCCAAAAAATACACATCACTGTCAACTGAAGCGTTTCGAGGAGATTCAACATAAACAGAAGAACAAGCACATATAGTAAGCAACAACAAGACACCAAAACTATTTAATATATATTTCATTTTTTCAACCCAACATGATAGATACAATCTGACATAATCAACCTCTAAAACACTATTAAAGTGAGTCCATTAGTTGCAATATTTAATAACTGGTATTTTTTATAACATGCAACATGCCCCTCCCCAAATCAATCCAAAAATCATATAAAAACTTAGCTCTCATAGAAACATCTTTCCACGAATTGCTAAGTATCCAGCTCCATTAAATAGATCACTTGTGGAGAGGAAAGCAATTCGGTTTGCGCGAACGGATCAGTCGCAAAAAAAACCACCCAAATTGGGTATGAATACGTTACCATTTTTTATACAAAAGGCGCTGCATCGCCTGAAAAAAAAGTGTAGTTGAACCTAAACAGGCCATTGCTACCAAGATAAAACGCCATTTTGTTGTGGTCTCTGGGATGACCGAACACTGAGATTGCCCGCAAGGTCAGATGTAAATCGTTGAATTAAGCGGGATCCCACTGATGCTCTCGATGAGTTACAAACAGATTTACCTGGGAAGAAAGTGCGTTTTCCACTGACATTTACCGGGGAGCTACTTCAGCTTCTTATCGGTATCAGAGTGGAGAATTTTGGCTATCAGCATTCACGCTGGACCAACTATAAAATAAGCACTTGCATGCTGTCTTCTATGAAAGTGAAGTGGATATCCATCAGAATCCAAAAATTGGTGCTGATTGGGGAATTGCGTGGTCAGCGACACAAAGTTGTCACAGGAAAAACAAATAACACTCTCTGGCCGGAGCACCGCATAGCAGCTCAGGTGACATATTCAGGCTCAACGTCCAAAAATACAAATACAGTGCGGTTTAGCGATTACTCAGGGCAATGAGTTGAAGAGCAACCCGAAAGTTCAAGCTCTTTTTTTGCAAGTCTATAGCCATTGGCACTGCAAAATCGAGCGGCTGTGGTATTCATTGTATGAATGCCACAGCCTGAATCATAGCTGCCTGTCGATGGATGAATGACTGTGACGGATTGATCGCTTTATGAACAAGGTCTCATCCAGCCCTAGTGGAGGATTTGGGTGCATGCCGTAGCATTACGAGGATCAATTATTTGCATCAATGGTGTTAATACCTTCTGATCAAAACCTGATTCGATACTTCACTCAGGCCGGTAAACGGAAATAAGCAATTTGTTGCTTCAATTGCTCAGACAACTGCTGTAACTGTTCCGCTGATACCAATACAGTTGCAGCAGCAACTGAACTTTGCTCTGCGCCAGCATGAATGAAACTGACGTTTTTATTAATATCCTCAGCCACCACACTTTGCTGTTCAGCAGCACTGGCTATTTCTGAACTCATATCCCAGACCAGATGCGCGCTTTGGTTGATTTGTTGTAACCTGTCGCTGGATTGATTGACCAAATCCACCACCTGCTGCACTTCATCGCGGCTTTTCTCCATGGACTGCAGCGATAGATCCACCCCACTTAACAAGGTGCCGATGATCTGCTGAATAGCTTGAGTCGATTGTTGAGTGCGGCTGGCTAAAGTACGAACTTCATCTGCCACTACAGCAAAACCGCGGCCTTGTTCACCTGCTCTGGCTGCTTCAATAGCAGCGTTTAGTGCTAATAAATTGGTTTGATCGGCAATACCGCGGATCACCTCAATCACCTGACTGATTTGTTCACTTTCAGCCGACAAGCTTTGTACTGTCTGAGTTGAATGCAGAATATTTTGCTGCAACTGATGCATAGCACTCAGCGCCTGACTCATGACCTTACCGCTGCTGACACTTTCCTGGCTGGCAAATTCGGCCTTTAACGAAGCCTGACGGGCATTGTGAGCCACAGACGCAACAGTAGTGGTCATTTCGTTCATCGCCGCGCTGACCGACATCACTTCATTTTTTTGCACAACTAACTGAGCTGACGCCTGATGACTGTTGCTCTCCAGTGCGACTGAGTTCTGATTAACTAAATCGCCCGCCTGTTGCACTTGTTTTAATACATTAATCAGCTGATCAACCATTTGTTTTAACGAAAACAATAAACTCTGTTCATCGGCTTTTTGTAAATTAATGGTCAGATCTAAACGCCCTGCGGCAATTTCTTTTACCAGTTGCACTGCGTACAAGGGTTCCCCGCCCAACTGGCGTAAAATGCGTTGTGTCACTATAGTGCCGGCCACAGCGCTGCCAGCAAAAGCCAGCAGAGTAATAATCCAGATCCCCCAAACTTCTGAGTCATACAAAGTAGTAGCTTGCTGATCAATCACTTCGGACTGATCTAACTGGTACTGAATTAAGGCTGAGATTTGATTGCTGATAGGATCGATGGTCTGATACAAAGGCCCGTCCAGACTATCCAGCTGCCGCACAACTGAACCTTGTTTAGACGAAATCAGTTCAATAGCAGCAATAATCTGCTGATCGGCGGCACTAAATAATTGCTGGGTTTGGTTGATCAGTTGCTGCTCGTCAGCCTGCATCGAATGCGACTGATACAAAGCCCACTGCTGTTGAATGATCTGCTGAGCTTTGTTCAGTTCCAGCACAGCCTGTTCAGCTGTAAATACACCGGCATTGGCTTTATTCACAGCATCTATCACATTCACCGCATAAGCATCGGCAATCAATTTTAGTTCGGCCAAAGGCACTATACGTTCGTCGTACAAGGTGTCGATATGCTGGTGCATAGCACGCACTGAAAAGTAACTTTGGCCGCCCAAAACGACTAATAACAGCAACGGAACCGCAAAAGCCAGAATTAAACGCAGACTTATAGTTGTAGATTTAAACATGGATGTTCAACACCTGATGCAAAAGGGGTAAGACTGCCGCAAAAGCGCAGTAATAAAGCTGACCTCAGCTTTTTGTGGCAGCGATTATGGCACAGCCCCAGAGCGTTTTATTGATCTGCATTACAAAGATTAACAAAGATCCGTTTAAAAATTGCGCTGTAGTTTCTCATTAGCAAAAACCTGCCATTTGGCAACAATTTGCAGTGAATACGTATGCATTTTGTCAATAATAATGCCAATTCATTTACAAACAGGCCATCTACTCATAACTTTTAGCTGTCACCGGTGTACAACGAATAAAAAGCAGCCATCAATCCAGCAGCCATTTAGGTTCGGGTGAATGAGCATGACTATAAAAAGATGACAATGACAGGGTAAAACGAATGAAATTATCACTACAGACACTGTTGGTGGGCTCAGGCTTACTGGCAGCAAGCCCGGCTTATGCCGATGTAATTTTGCACGCATTTAACTGGAACTACAGCGAAATCACAGCGAAAGCTACTGAAATTCAGCAAGCAGGTTATAAAAAGGTGTTGATAGCACCACCGATGAAGTCCAGCGGAGACCAGTGGTGGGCGCGATACCAGCCACAGGATTTGCGCTTAATTGATCACCCGCGTGGTAATAAGCAACAATTGCAAAGCCTTATTCAAACCATGACCAGCAAAGGCATTGAAGTTTATGCCGATGTGGTGCTGAATCATATGGCGAACGAAAGTGCGCAGCGCAGCGACCTGAATTACCCTGGCTCAGCCGTGTTAAGCAGTTATCAGGCAAACTGGACCTATGCCAATAACCAGAAATTATTTGGCGATTTAAGCCAAAACTTCCTGTCCGGCTCTGACTTTCACGCTCCGGCTTGTATCAGTAATTACCTGGATGTCTGGCAAGTGCAGAATTACCGCTTGTGTGGCGGCGGCGGCGATGCAGGTTTACCCGATCTGGACAATAACAACTGGGTGATCAGCCAGCAACAAGCGTACTTACAAGCCCTGAAAAATATGGGCATTAAAGGTTTTCGGGTGGATGCAGTCAAACATATGAGCAATGCCCATATTAACTCTGTATTTACCCCCGCTCTGATAAGCGGTATGCATGTTTTTGGTGAAGTTATTACCTCTGGTGGTTCAGGTAATCAGGAATATGAGCTGTTTTTAAAACCTTATCTGGACAATACCAGCCACAGCGCCTACGACTTCCCGTTGTTTGCCTCTATGCGTAATGCCTTTAGTTTTGGCGGCTCAATGAATGTGCTGGTCGACCCAGGTGCTTATGGTCAGGCATTAGCCTGGAATAAAGCCATTACTTTTGCCATTACCCACGACATTCCAACCAATGATGGCTTTCGTTATCAGATCATGAACAGCACAGATGAAACCCTGGCGCATGCATATATTTTGGGTCGCAACGGCGGCACTCCGATGATTTATTCGGATCACGGTGAAACCGCTAATTTAGATGGCTACCGCTGGCAGGATTTTTATAAAAGAGCCGACATTAAAAACATGATCCGTTTTCACAACAGCACCCAGGGCAGTGGTATGCAGGTGCTGGGCAGTGGCCAGTGTTTCTTGCTGTTTAAGCGGGATAAAAAAGGCATAGTGGGCATTAACAAATGCGACACTGCACAAGAGTACTGGGTAGATACCTACGCCAATGAACTGAACTGGTATGTGAATTACACTGATGTGATTAGCGGCAACAGTTTTCAGGTGAACACGCAGTGGTTAAAAGTCACAATACCGGCACGCAGCGCCCGGATGTGGTTACAGCAATAAACTAACTGGGGTCAAAGTAAAATTAAGCGCCCAAGCTTCATTTTACTTTGACCCGAATTAATCAGTATCCTTGCAAACGCACCCTTTCTATATCCGCTTTAGGTGGTGCGCCAAATAAACGGCTGTATTCACGACTAAACTGTGACGGGCTTTCGTAGCCTACTTTATAGCTGGCAGTAGCGGCTTCGATGCCTTCATGCAACATAATACGCCGCGCTTCGTTCAGGCGTAGTTTCTTTTGATACTGCAAAGGTGACATACCGGTTACGGCCTTAAACGCCTGAAACAAAGCCGACTCGCTTAAATGCACTTCGTCGGCCAGATCTTTAATCCGTAGCGGTTCATTGAATTTTTTCCGCAGTATTTCAATTACTTTACTGATGCGATGGCCCTGACTGTCCAGCAGCATAAAGTCACGTAACTGGCTGCCTAAATCACCTAACAATAAGCGGTATAAAATTTCACGTTTGAGAAGTGGATAAAGCACAGGTATGTCGGCAGGTTTATCCAGCAACTGCAACAGACGCGCTATAGCGGACAACAATCCTTCATCCACCCGCCCGACCGATATGGCTTTTACCTGCTCTTTACTACGTTCTACCCTGCCACCTACATCAATAACTAAATCAGCCAGCTCTTTTAGATCTATGGTTAATCGAAGTGCTAGATAAGGCGTTTTTGCACTGGCTTTCGTCACTTTACCACTGGCAGGTACTGCCACAGGCACCAGCAAATAACTTAAAGGGTCATACACAATTCGGTCATTGCTAAGATAAACCTCTTTTTCGCCCTGCAGCATAATGCACAAAGAAGGTTCGTAAATAACAGGAGTGATCTCGGTGGTCACTTCAGTGCGGTACAAACATAGATCCGGAAGAATGCTTTCCATCGCGCCATAGGCTGGCATATGAGGCATAAGCTGGGCTTTTAGCTGTTCAAGTTGCTGCTCGATTAAATTGCTCACACTTCACTCCTCTAGCGATCTGTAAACGCAGTATAAAAACAGATTACAGCACCTGCATTAACCGCACTACTCAAATGGACTTTTAGGCAAGAAGTGCGGAGCAACAGACAAAGTTAAGGCGGCTTCATGTACTGAGCTCGATGCGCTGAGCTGAATTCTACAGTGGGGTCAGAAGCAAAGTTCTGAGCCTTTTAACCTGAATCTTTGTAATTAGTCTCAAGCCGGGTGGTTATTTTGCCAGCTCTGAGTTAAACAGTAAGCTGAACTAAAATAACAACAGTCCTATCAGGAATCTTATGAAAATCAGTCCACTTCTAGTGCTCGGCTTATGCCTGAGCACCACCAGTTTAAGCACAGCTGTTCAGGCAGACGAAGCTAAAACCGCAAAAAATGCGGCGATACAAATAGATGCCGATTCAGTGGTGGTTACCGACCATAAAACCACAGTACTGGATCAAAGCTTTAACTACAAAGCTTACACTGGCACTCAGCCGGTATGGAATGAACAAGGCGAGCCTACAGCCGCCATTTTTTATACCTACTATGAACGTCAGAATGTAAAAGACAGAAAAAGCCGTCCTTTACTGATTTCTTTTAACGGTGGTCCTGGTTCTGCTTCGGTATGGATGCAAATTGCGTACAGTGGCCCGAAAGCGCTGAATGTAGATAGCGAAGGCTACCCGCTGCAACCTTATGGCGTAAAACAAAACCCTTATTCTGTGCTCGATACGGCCGACATTGTGTTTGTAAACCCGGTGAATACAGCCTATTCCCGCGTATTGCCGGGCAAAGATGGCAAAATGCCAAGCCGTGATGAGCAGCAAAAAATGTTTTTTGGTGTAAACGCTGATATCAAATACCTGGCCGAGTGGGTCAATACCTTTGTCAGCCGCTACAACAGATGGGAATCGCCTAAGTATCTGATTGGTGAAAGCTATGGTACTACAAGGGTTTCAGGTTTAGCTTTAGCGCTGCAAAACCAACAGTGGATGTACTTAAACGGCGTCGTGCTGGTGTCTCCAACGGACATAGGTATTAAACGTGACGGCCCTGTCGATGTAGCCAACCGCCTGCCGTATTTTGCCGCGACAGCCTGGTATCACAAGGCGCTTAGCAGCGAATTCCAGCAAAAAGACTTACTGGATTTTTTACCTGAAGTAGAAGCTTTTACCTTAGACACTTACCTGCCCGCTTTGGCTAAAGGCAATTCATTACCTGAAGCTGAGAAACAAAAAGTTGCAGAACAGGTAGCGAAGTATTCAGGTTTATCCGTCAAAACTGTGCTGCAAAATAACTTAGATATTGATAACAACTTCTTCTGGAAAGAATTACTGCGTGAGCGCGGCCAGACCGTAGGCCGTTTAGATTCCCGTTATTTAGGCATAGATAAAAAAGAAGCTGGTTCAGCGCCAGATTACAACGCCGAGCTCACTTCTTGGCTGCACTCTTTTACTCCGGCTATTAATCATTACCTGAAAAACGAGCTGAATTACAAAACTGACATTAAATACAATATGTTTGGCAACGTGCACCCTTGGGACAGAAGCAATGACAATACAGGTGAAAACTTACGTCAGGCCATGGCACAAAACCCCTACCTGCATGTGATGACTCAGTCGGGGTACTACGACGGCGCCACCAACTATTTTGATGCCAAATACAATATGTGGCAGTTGGACCCAAGTGGCAAAATGAAAGACAGATTAAGCTTCAAGGGCTATCGCAGCGGTCATATGATGTACCTGCGTTATGACGACTTACGCCAGTCGAATCAGGATTTACGTGACTTTATCAAAGCCACCTTACCTAAGCCGGATCAAGCAGCTAAGTATTGATGTAAGTGAGTCAATGTGAAAAAGGACCGCAAGGTCCTTTTTTATGTCTGCTGTAGGGTGCAATCGCCGCGACGCGGCATTGCACTGTCTGTGCACTCAACCAGCACCAACCTCAATGCAGCATTTCATTTTGCCGCATAGGCATGGCATCAATCTCTGAGAATATCGCTTCTAAATCCATACGATCGAGCAAAAACTTTACGCCGCCATCTTTGCCAATCAGCATAATTTTACCCGGCTTGATCTGGTAACGGTCTTTGGTGTGAGCGACAAAATCTTCTGAAAAGCTGCCTTGATAGTTTGTCTCGACTTTACTGTCAGTAAACACAAACCAGACCATATCCCGCTCGTCGATTTTACTTTTGTTTTTCTCCAACAGAGCCAAAATAGCTTCCTGACTTTGAACCTCATTTACAACCACAATCCGCTTGTCCCACTGCAAAGCAGCAAGGTCAGAAAGCACAGCGGGCTGATGGCCGTAAGCTAAGCTACTGAGTAAAAGCAACATAAGTTTAGTAAAGTTGTTCATCGTGACTCCATAACAATTAGAGCACCTTGTGGCTCGCGGCTCATTCGCCGTAGCGCTGCTTTAACTCAGTGATTGACCCCCGGATCAGTTGCTCCAGTATCGCCAGATCCAAATCCGCCAACTGCTTAAAGTATAAACAAGACTTACCCATCTTGTATTTGCCCAGGCCAGACAACAAAGTTTGCTGCTGCTCACTATCCACCGACAGGTAAAGCACCAGTTCCCGACCACGAATGGCGAATCCGGTCAAAGGAGCTTCTCCAGTCCGTCCACTTTCGTAGGTATAACGATAAGAGCCATAACCTACTATGCTGGGTCCCCACATTTTTGCCGATTGCTCTGTCACTTTTTCAAGCAAAACCATCAAGTCCCGACAATCGTCGCTTTGCTGCGCATTGGCTCTGGAGGCTATGTAGTCGCCAATGCTGGCGTCAGTTGCTTTGGTTTTGTTTTCGTCCATACAAATAGTCCGTGGATGGCAGTTATCGATACTGTAAGACGCTGTACTATTAAAACAACCGGGATCAGGAATTTCGTCTAGCTCTGCAAATTTCCTTCAGATCAAAAATACAATCTGCCAAGCCAAATTGCAAAAAGCTCTGGAGAGGTCACATCTATAAAACAGTAGTTTTTTGCTGCATCTGAAAGTTAATTTTGCAGCAGGAACAGCACACAACATCTGACGCAGCAGCCGTTTAAGAGTTGACACTCACCCTGATTAAAAATTGATAACTGGATTCAGGATCATCTTCATCAACATAGATGGTCACTAACTCTTGTTCATAGTAATGACCTACAGCGACCAATCCGGCCGTTATAAATTCAGTCTGCTCTATTTCCAGCACAGCTTTATCAGTTTCTATTTCAGCATAATGCACTAATCGGTTTTCTTCGTTCCTTTCCGACCAGACTGAAAGCACATCACCACCAGCCACAAAAGACTCAATCTCCCCTGTTGAATAATGCTCCCACCACTTCAGGCTGTCGACTTCACCAAACTTCTGCAGATAGGCCTGATTTTTCTCTGCCAGCGCAGAATTCACATCTTCAAACTGTGCCTTATCATCTTCATTTTTCAGCAGAAATAGATCTTTCATTTTTTTCCTTTGCATGGCTTTTCAATAAAAGGTGTTGATTTATGGTGTTAGTTAAAGGCGCATAACACCTATTGATCTGCGACAAACAGCAGAAAACCTTCAGGGCAAGATGTAAGACACCGCCCCGAAGCTTTTAAAAGAACCGATTACTGGGTATAAACTGACCACAGTAACTTCGATTTCGTCATTCCATGGTTCAATCAGCTTTCAGTGCTTCCATTATTTTCTCTGCAACCGGATTACGGCGAAAATCTCGTCTAGCGTAATTCAACTGAGCCTTCAAACCGGGTGAATGTTGCTCATCTTTACCAAGCTTTTCAGACATTAGAAACGAACGAACTTCTTGGGTTCTCTTGAATCCAGGCTCATCAAACAGAGAGTCTTCCCCCCCTTGCCGGAAATAATCGTCAATCACATTGATTGCTGTAATGCCAATTTCCCGCAACAAGTTAATTTCATTAAGCTTCACAATAACCTGAGAAATAGCCTCATTATCATGTGCCATATCTTGCATCAACAGGAAATTACGTAATAGGTCAACAGCGACCATGTAGAACAAAAAACGAGTCAGTGCTCGAGACTGTTTTACTGAAGCTCGCCCGAAATTGAATGTGTCAGCCAACTGCTGTAGTAAGTATGCTGAATACATAGCCTCAACACCGAACTCAGGCAAATTACTTACTTTTTTAAACCAAACCCCGCTGGGAGCAAACGGTGCATTACTGCCAAGAGCAGCTCCAGGTTCAGCAAGCCATCCTGCCACATAGATCTTCAGTAAATCGAAAGCGTAAACGGAAGCCTGGTATTGTGGTTGAGCAAGTGGGTTCTGCTTTTGCCAAGCCTTACGAGCATCCCAAGCCCCTCGCTGAATTTCGAGAAAGACTCCATACCGTGAATTGAATAACGAAGCCCAGCTTCGGAAATTAGCTTCCAACGAAATAAAGTCCTTTTCACTCACAGCATTCTGTGAGTTGGTGTAGCGTGTGGTTTCGGTGAGCAGAGCCTCGCCTTCATCTCCAACTACTACAATTTTTGTTACGACCACCGCATTGTCTAAGCATTTCAGCCATTCCTGATGCTTTTGACTGCTATTTCCCTTGCCACCGGAGTTAAGCTTTTGCTGAAGCACCAGATAAATTGAGCGCGTAGTTTGGCAACCATTAACCACATACGGATTGGACAGCATAATCCTGCCGGCGGTTTCTATCTCGACGGCTTCAGCCACAATGGTTATACCATTATTATAAAGACCGAAACGCTCTGGATAATGTTCAATAGTATGTTCGATTCCCTTATTGACCTTGCGCCTATGCCCCAAAAACTTGCGCACATTTTTGTCGTATAACGTGTCTAGATCACCACTTTGTTTCTTGTATGCCTGCATAAAGTCGAAAATATCAGCTAACTTCGTTGCTCCCACATAGAGGATATCACCCGAGCTAGCGATTGTAGTTTGCAATGGCACCTTCAATCGATGACTATCAGCAACATCCCCCTCAGCTCTTGCATTGTAGATCGTCTCGATTGAAACCTCAGTTACATGGAAACCTGTACCGAACTTTTCCTGTCCTATCCTTCTGATTGCTTCAAGATCGTCATATTCGGCATGACTCAATCTTTGATTGGTTGCAACAACATATTCCAAACGATCCTGAGCTCCCGCTTGCGAGAGAAACTGTCGAATACGTTTGGCTACCTGATCTGATATAGAAGAAAGATTGTCATGCCGCCCTT
>NZ_JAJOYU010000052.1 GCF_021290985.1 Rheinheimera soli | reverse complement strand
ATTTAGGTAATTTTCAAAGCTCGACCTAAGTAGTTGATATCCACTAGAGTGACGATTTTCAGGGGTGTAAATGTCATCGTATAGATCACGAAAGCACTTGCGAACACCCGTAATTCCGGCGTGTCCTAAAGGGTTTTTCTCAAAATAGGCCAACAAATCAAAATAGCTATTGGGCCAATTTTCTAAGTAGTAAGAGGTAGGTAGGTAATATTGGCGACAATAATTCACATGGCTATGCGGGATGTTGGGAAGTCGATTTTTAAACGCAAGTTGTTGAAAACGCGAAAAGAAACTAAGTAAATCACATAGGCCTGGTAGATCGATCTGGTGTGCTGCAATATCTAGTGTGTGGTGTTCAGCGTTCTCAATTAAAACGTTAGTCTTGTATTCAGCGTCTGTAATATCAAAGTGGAAATGATTACCATCTGAATGCCGGATTTCTCGCCACAGATAATGCGTTCCCCACGTTAGTAGCTTTCCTGATGTCGGGTGAATAGAAACTAGTGGTAAGAGATGTCTCGTACAGTACGTTTTAGGCATCAACACATTAATGAATTGAAATTGTTTAATTTCTCGGTAGCACTCCGGACAAATTCGCACGTTTGCAAAGTTCAATGATTTATTAGAATAAATTCTACCGTTAATTGAACAGTGGTTGCTGCTGTAAGGTAGGAGCTTAAGGCTATGCAGTTCGGAGCTTTCAACATTCGCTAATGAAGCAATACGCTCTAGATCAAATTCACCAAAAAAAATCTTCTTGCTTGGCAAACGGTTATTTGAAAATTGAATACGTTCTGTGGTGAGCAATTGCATGATGTTTTTGTAACCATTAGCCTCTGTGATCCTTAGCAAATAGCTTGGTAGAGTTTCATGTTTTTTGGGAAAAGGACGGCTGAGAAGCATGGCTGATACTGGTTGAAATTCATAAATAAAGACTAGCTTAGAGGATTGACTCAGAATGGAATTTTTTGGAATTGAGTTTAGAATTTTTAGTGCGAAATTTTCTTTTTTAACATCATAGTTTATGCTTCATATGGCACTGTTCTAATTGATTTTATTATTTATTTTTATCTAAATTAAATGTTTCGATTGGATCGTTAAATATAGCTAGCAGAATGTCGATTAATTGCTCCTTTATTATCAAATAGATGCTACCTAAATGATGCTATCAAAATGATTGCTTTGTGGTCTGTTTTCACCTACATTTAGCTTTAATAAGCAAAAAAATAATTCGAGAATGCCTTGGCTGACCTCACAGAAATCAACTACGCCCAAAGAGAGCGTTTAGCATTTATAGACTTTTGCTTGCAATTTATAGGGCAGCTGTCGAGAGCTGACCTCGTGAACCACTTCAAAACTGGCCTAGCTTCTTGCTCAAGAGACCTAACACTTTATAAAGAACTAGCGCCAAATAACATGACACTTAAGCATGAGACTAAGCAGTACTACCGAACTGCGGAGTTCAAGCCTGTCTATGAACATAATGCAGAAGCCATTTTGGCAAGTTTGTGTCGGGGATTTGGTGATGGTTTATCTCACACTGTCAGGCCATCCGAGAAGTGTATAGACTCCACTCGGCTTATCCATCCAAGTTCAGAGACCATAGCAACGCTTATGCGTGCCATAAACAATCGTCTCGCAGTCTCGTGTGATTATATTTCACTAACGTCTGGCGAAACTTCAAGAATCATCGTGCCACATGCTATAGCAAACAACGGACAGCGTTGGCATGTGCGTGCTTATGACCAGAAATCTAAAGAGTTTCGGGATTTTGTTTGTACGCGCTTGCAAAACGCGACAGAGCTTAAGAAACCAATCAGTAACACTCAATCAGGCAATTATGACAAAGAGTGGCATAACATCCTTACAATTGAACTCGTTGTACATCCTTCTGTAAGCCATCCTAGAGCGATAGAAATGGATTTTGGTATGGATGGAGGTGTTTTGCGTTTAGAGGTCCGAGAGGCTCTTCTAGGCTACTTAATGAGGCAATGGAATGTTGATTGCAGTCATAATGCAACGCTGACACTTGGTGATTGCCATTTATGGCTGAAAAATATCAGTGAGCTAGGCAAGCTTGCATGCTTGACAATTGCGCCAGGGTATAAGGAGGGCTAATGTACAAAATAGAAAAGATAAAGCCTGATGTATATGCTAAATAAGGTAGTCAAGATTAAGGGAGAACAACATGACTCTTGATATTAGGGGAGGCAAAAAGACTACGGGAATAAGTGAAAACCGCTTTGTGGTATTCGAGGAACTGATATCCAATGCGATTGATTCATACCTGATTAGAAAAGATTGTTATGACGATATACCTCCACTCAGTATACGATTTGACATTGAAGTGTATCCCCTCGATTTAGTATCAGGAGAGCAAGTTGGGGTCAAAGTTGTTTGTAAAGACAACGGTGCGGGTTTAGGAGATCAGCAAGTTAAAGCGTTTGTTACTAAAGACTCTACTTTTAAAGACGACTTGAAAATTAAGGGTATTGGTAAATGTTTCGGATCGGGACGAGTACAGTATTTCCATTTTTTTGAGCAATTGAAAATTGATAGTGTATTTGAATCCGATAGTAAGATTTTCCTGAGAACTCTGAATGTAGCTAACAACACAAGAGAAATTTCCGAAGGCTCTTTTTTAACGAGTGACGCGAAAGAGCGAGATATTGAAACAACTGTTTCTTTGACTGGACTGTCTAGAGAAGCTGCCAGAAAACACTTTTCGTCCGGGAATATACCTACAGATTTTTCGGCACGTAACCTAAGACATCACATATTTATAACTTTTTTGCACAGACTAATAGCTCTCAAAAATGTTATCGGGGATTTTTGTATAGAAGTTTCTACAAAAATCGAGGGCGATGAAGAACTGCAAAAGATTACTTCTGAAGACTTACCTGAAAATAAACCAGTTTCTGATATACCTATCATATGTTCTCACGGTAATGCTGACAGGATTGGTGAACACAAACTCTCAGTGAGTCTATACGAATTTTTTGTTGATCGGCATGTTGGGTTTGAGCACGAGGTGGCGTTATGCGCTAACTCTTCTATCGTGAAGTCTATTACGAGATCATTTTTAAAAGTCCAGAAGGATAGAAAAACTTCATTGGATGGGAAGTTTTATATAATATTGTTTGAAAGTGATTATCTGGAAAGGAATGTAAATGTAAGGCGGGATAGTTTTAACATTCCTTTGAGTTGTGGTAGCTCAGAGATGTTCTCTCATGGGCCGTCGATGGAAGATATTATAGAATCCATAGAAGATTTTGTACTTGGATTGTTAACGCCTACTGATTTCGATAGAGATGCACTTATTAAAGAAACAGGAGTTAAGTTTGGCATTTCAAGCAAGATGCTTTTCGACGCCCGTGTGAAAGTTAAGTATGGTGACACAGCCGAAAAAATAGCAAAACGTGTTCTAAAAAAATACCAAGAAGAGATCATTGACGATACAGCTGAAATATTTGATTTGAAACAAGAATTACTTGCGCTTGATCCAAGACATTCAGATTTCAGAGATAAAGTTAACGAAATGTCTTGGAAATACACTTCCACTATCAAAAAAATGGATATGGCAAATCTGTCACAATTGGTTGTTAGACGTTCCTCGATGATCGAAGTTTTAAGTTTGGCTGTTGGTAAGTCATTGGCGGTTCAGACTGCTGGCGGCAGAAAAGAAAATGAAAAAATAATTCACAATATATTCTTTCCAACAGGCAAAGACAGCAATGACAATATTGATCACGATATCTGGATTTTGAATGAAGAGTATCATTATTTTGATCACATTGCGTCTGACAAGGCACTAGCTTCAATTCCTTGGCAGGGAGATGAGTTATTGTTTGATGCAGATGTAGATGAACGGCTTGAAGAGTTATTCCGTAAAAACAATAAAGAAAATGGTTTGAAAAGGCCTGATATTGCTATCTTTAATCAGGAAGGTGCGGCAATTATTATAGAATTTAAAGCGCCAGGTGTAGAGTTACAAGAGCATGATCAAGATTTAATTGAGTATGCTAGATTACTAGCGGCGAGGTCGAAGGGCAAGATAAACAAATTTTATGGCTATCTCATCGGCGATTCCATCAATGAAAATAGGCTAAGAGGATATACAAAGTTTTCCAGTGGTAGAGGCTATTTTGGAACTGATGCAGTAGTAGACCTAAATACGCGTATTCAATATGGTGAACTATATTCTGAAATATTGTTTTATGAAGATTTTGTAGATAGAGCTGAAAAAAGATTAAAAGTTTACAAAGAAAAACTTGGCATCGGATAAGGAGTTTCCATGAGTTTTGCAGAGTCACAGCGAGAGTCAGAAATTATCGAATTACTGGGTGTACAAGGTTTTCCATATGTACCAGGACAAGGCATTGAACATGACGACACCGAGATTTTAATCGAGGATGATTTGTGCAAATTCTTGGCTGGAAAGTACTCTGCGAACAATATTACTGCTGATGAAGTTAGCTCGATCATCAAGAAAGCTGAATCGTTACCAGTCAGTAATTTGTACGAAAGCAATAAGACCTTCTGTAAATGGCCAAGTGAATATTGCCTCTTAAAACGAGCAAACCAGACCCAGAAAGATCTCTACATCCGACTAATCGAATATGCCAATGCAACCCTGATTGGCTTAGCTACAAAGACGTTGTCAAAATCAGCTGACCACTGCAAAGACAGCTTTGAACAAACCGAGAATTTTAAGAAAAATAGCTGCTTAGTTCTTATCGAAGCTAATAGGAAACTGGAATGGAACTAAAAATTGAGCAGCTCAAAACAGCGTACTTATTCCAAAAGAGCTATACGTATTTTGAGAATCTTAATCTATTCATGAAACAAACCATCTCTGCGTTTGAATGCGATAGGTTTGATGCGAAATTACAAACGTTACTTGAAGTTATAAATAGTGAAGACATATGCGCTAATAAAGATTTTAAAAAGTGGTTAGACGCGATCAACTTTAGACTTTTGCCGAAAGGGGCTAATAGGCCTGAAGATAAGCTGCAAAACGAACATAATAAAGAAAACGGACTGTTTCTTTCTAATGTTACTGCATCAGAAGAATATGAAGTTAGTAAACTAAATTACCTCATAGAGGCTCCCGCTGAACTACATATAGTTGAGATGTTGTGGTGCTTGGTTGTTGCTCCAGCATTAGAAAATGACATGACCAAAGATTGCTACGGTAACCGTCTAAGTGATGCGGCAATTGCATTTACTGACATTTTTACTTTTGATCCGGGTTCGACAAAGTTTGAGGTTTTTAAGAGGTATTTTGATCAATACAGTGCTTGGAGAGATAAAGCTCTAGATTCCGCAACAGAACTATTGAAATCAGGTGATAATGCTGCTTTTTTGTCACTTGATCTTAAATCTTACTTTTATGAAATAGAAGTAAATTTCGATAAAATTAGAAAAGTGACAACAAAATTCGTAGATGATGAGATATTACCGTTGGCTCAAAAGCTAAATGAAGCACTTGAGGCGATTTATTCCCATTACTACCTGAAAATTAAAGAAAACTTAGACGTGACCCATCCTGCTAGCTCATCAAAAAAAGGCTTGCCAGTAGGATTTGCATCATCGGCAGTCATTGCCAATTGGTATCTGTGTGATTTTGATAGAGCGATAGCATCTAAGGCAAGACCTGAACATTACGGTAGGTATGTTGATGACATATTGATCGTATTTAAAGACCCGACTATTAAAAGTACGAATCAGATAGAGTCGTTTATCTCTGAATATTTAGCTGGTTTAATTGAAAAGTCTGCTAATGATGCGAACTATTTTATCAAAATTGACAACAACAGTCTGCCTTTGCAGCGAGATAAACTTATTCTCCAGTATTTTGATAAAGAGCATAGTAGAGCAGGTCTTGAGGTATTTAAGAAGGAAATAGAGGAAAGAAGCAGTGCGTTCAGGTTTTTGCCAGAGGAACACATTGATAATGAATTGGACAAATTTGCCTACGATATTTTATATGACGGCTCAGCCAATAAACTAAGAAGTGTTGTCGGATTAGCTGAAAATGAAACCGAGTTAGCAAGATATTTATCATCTCACATTACAGCTCATCGGTTAAGTAAACTAGATAAAAAAGATGTTGTGATTCCGCAGCTAAAAGTCTTCTTTAATGGTGTGAATGCGATCACATATAGCAGACTTTGGGAGAAGGTTTATCAGTATGGCGTTATTTTAAACAGACCGTCATTTGTTATTGATTTCTACAAGATGGTTATTTCTGAAGCTGCGAAAATAAAGTTCGTAAGTGATCTTGAGGCTCTAACCAATGCGAAGAAGGGTAGTCTGACTAAGAGATTAAGAGCCGACCTGGAACACTATAACAATCTTTCTTTAAGCTTGTGTTTAGGTTTGCTTGAAATAGATCCGTATGAGCGTCTCATTCAGCCTGAATTTGTTGCTGCTGTTTTTTCAAATGATGGTCAAGGAATTCTTGATCTGCCGTTTGATGAGTGGCCGTCAGCCAATGGTTTAACTGGCTTACCATTGTTTGCTTACCATAAAAGTTTAAATCCATTTGTTAGAGATTTCCGTCAGGCGAATATGATTCGACACTCTCTAGTCGCCTGGCCGCTCGCAAATTTTACTGAATATAAAGGTAGTTTAGTTGATGATTCTAAATTTCTTACATCTGATACGTTTGAATTAATTCAAGAAAAGATAAAGCTTTCTCCGCGTTTTGTTCACTTTGATGAGTACCAATTATTTAAGCTGAACACCGCTCTCAAAGATTTTAGTCCTGACTCGACATTGAGTGATTGGCAAAGAGATTCAATAGAAAAGTATACAAGCATGTCCGGCTGGCAGGACATTGGTGTTAAATTTGACATTGTCGATAAAAATTTTAATGACACTCTGATAGTCGAACATTTGACAGTCGGTGGAAATGTGAAGCCTAGTTCACTGAGACTGGCGCTAGGTAATACTCAGATTAATGAGATAGATATTGAATATGCTGCGAGAGAAGACAAATCTCCTAATACATCTTTTTCAAGGCAACTAAAGTTATTTCATCTACTCAACAGTGCACTTAAAGAAAAAGCTGACTTGTTTGTTTTACCAGAGGTGGCCATCCCTGTTTCTTGGTTACCATTTATGGTCGCCTATTCAAGGAGGCACCAAATTGGCATGATATTCGGTTTAGAGCATTGGGTAGTTAATGGGAAAGCTTTTAACCTGCTTATTGAAGTTTTACCCTACAAGGTAGGTAACAAATATAATTCCTGCATAGTAACCGCAAGGGTTAAAAACCATTATGCCCCCGCAGAACAAGATATGTTGGAATCGTTGAGACTCGTTGCTGCCAACGAGGCTTTAAAACCTAAAAACTATTATCATAGGGTTAGCTGGAAAGGCATAAGTTTTGCGACTTACAATTGTTTCGAGCTTTCTGATATTGACCATAGATCAATATTCAAATCAGAAATTGACTTGCTGGTTGCTTGCGTTTGGAATAGGGATACTAATTACTATCAGCACATTCTTGAGTCTGCTGTCCGTGACCTGCATTGCTACGTAGTTCAATCAAATACATCTCAATATGGTGGTTCATGCGTTTTAAGACCAACTAAAACCGAGAGTAAGACAATGCTTTACGTGAAAGGTGGCGAAAATTCTTGTGTGTTAACTGTAGAGCTGGATATTGATGGGTTAAGAACATTTCAGTTCAAGTCAAAGCCAAATAGCAAAGATACGTTCAAGCATTTACCACCAGGCTACCAAAGTATTAAAGTTAGAGATAGATAGAGGAACTTTTGTGGGAGATGACAACTTATTGAAGTGGTTGGTTGGAACCTTATTTTCGGGGTTAGGGACTACATGGCTGTCTGAATACCTCAACCGCAGTAGGCTGAGTAATAATTCTGCGGAATTCGAAAGCAGAGAAATTCGTGAGTCTTCTGTGCAAGAGGAAAAGTCTGAGGATTATAAAACTAGGTTAGGAGCACGCCACAAATTTATTAGGACAACATTGCTAAAGCTTTCTGATAGGCGAATGGCTGATTTTTATAAATTTGACACAGTTTCAGAGCTATTGGAATTTGAAGCCGGTGTGAAAGAGTTTCCAATCAGTTTGCTCAATACTCTATGTGACTTCTTCTTCCTGAAAAAAGAGATGTTTGATTTGGACAATTCAGTGCGTTTGCCTTTTAAGTCCTTTAGCTTGCATCGTGATGAAATTGAGCAGTTCCTGAAAGACGGGTTTCGGCCTGTAATCGCATGCAGTCCAGAGAGTCGAGAGACCGATTTGTATTGTTCAATCATGATGTGTAAGGCGGAAAGTAGTTTTTACAGAGTGGTATCTTCAGATGTCAGAGGACGATTTAAATCAGGGGGCGGTGGTAAGAGTAATTTAGAACAACTTATTCACGCGATGATCAAGACTGGTAAGTACGATACTGAAGCTAGGATAGTCCAAGTTGATAAAGATCTTTGGTCAAAAATTGAGTCCAGAGAGTTTTGTCAGAATATTGAAAATCATGATTTAGATTGGGATTGCCAGGATATTTTTGATAAATGGTACTTTCAATATGACAAGAAATTCGGCAACGAATTGCGATCACAATGGATTAAAGAATACCATGCGGGAGAGGAAGCTAGGTAAAGTTCTATTAGCAAATGCACAAAATCTGCCGAAGCAGGTTTTTATGTAAATATTGCACAGGCAACTAAGGCCCGATATTGTCATCGATGTACATATACACCCCTGTATCAGTAAGCTCAATATCAGCTTAGCAGATTCTCATGTTGGTGCCTAGTCAGCTATTTTAGAATCCGCATCACTCAGGTGCTAGCACTATAGTTCGCACAGTTTGGCAATAAACCTAGCCAAACCACCACTCTAAGCCTTTATGCTCCACTTGCTACGGATTTTCCATGCAATTTATACACTTCATAATTAATGTAATCTGATTTAAAGACCCTTTGCTTTGAGTGTATCAATATTAGATTACATAATAGCTACAAAAATAATATAATTATTTAAAATCATTGGCTTAATGAGATGGCACAAAGAGCGCTGTTAAAAATATTTAGCATATATCTGCCAAGCTGCAATTATCGAATCCCCGTTATTCCTAGCCATAGAGTGGGAATTACAGCTTGTAGCAGTACAATCATTTAGACACAGTAGCAAGCGTGCATGTTGTTTCCGTAGCAAGAGACAAATCTTCAGCCTCACCGCAATTGCAAGGAAATTGCAAGAAAAAGCGCCGAGCGCAGCGAACACAATGAAGTGTTCGCAAGAGCAAACGAGCAAGATATTTCAATGGAGCGCGCTCAAAATTACAATTTTTATAAGGTCGCAGGTTGAATGTTGTGATGAGGATGTGATTGGACTGTTAATTTATTGGCGTGCAATAACATTGTCAGATTACACGCAGAGACGCAAGCATCTTCATTAATACGACCTGTCAAGCTCACCGGTGGCAGAGTGTTACGAGCATAACATTCTTATAATTTGTGTACACAAATCTTGATATTTACTATAGTGCGCACTATATTGTAATTGTGTACACATGCTTTGAGGTGAGGCTATGAGCAACGAAAAAGTTCTTGAAACATTAGGTATTCGCGAATTTCGTAATAAACTTAAAGAAACATTGGAACGAGTGGACGTGTTTGGTGAGCGAATTTTGTTAGGTAAGCATGGTAAGAGTGTAGCGGCCTTAGTGCCGGTGGAAGACGTTGATTTAGCTATTCAGATGGAGCAAAAAATTGCCGAATCCGTATTGCTTAATGATGAAAATTTTCCACTATCAGCTCCTAGTGAAACTAGTCTTGATGAGTTGATGGTGAATTACACGCCAAAAAAATATGACTCGTCCCGTTATGGAGCTGAGGTACCGAACTCATTGCAAAACGCGTTAAATGAGTTGAGTTGTGCCGTTGAGAACCGTCAAATGGGGCAAGCTGAGTGCTCCTTGCTTGTTGGCGTTATTCGAAAACTGGCGGAGAAAATATCATCTGCGTCAGATATCCGTTCAATCACATCTGTGCTTACTCAAGCCATGATGCGCTCAAAGGAAGGGAATGTATTGCAGACTCAAGTAATCGAAATTAGCCGCGCTAATGATGTTTTCGCATCTAGATTAACTAATAGTTCACCTGGTACTGACCCAACCGAAGTTGCCGCCGCAATCGCGCATGCCTTGCTGCACTCGCATGATTAATAGGCAAGCCTTCGGTACTTCATTAGCTTGGATCCTAAGTTGTGTGATCAATGCCTCGCTAATTGCGGTTGCGCTATTGATATGCACCTTTGATGGTACGATTCCGCGCCTATTCGGTGTGGTATTTTTAATTGCATACCTATACTTCTATTTTTCCAATCCCGCACTCTTTTTTCGTCGTCTTCTAGCGACAGTTGTTACTTTGAAACTGAGTGTATGGTTGGGCGCTATCAATGCTTTGTCGGGTGTAACTACAGGTAACCTTCTTCTTTTTGTTCAAAAAATAGTGGTGTTGCTTGAGTCTTTTGTCGTGAATGATACTTGGTTTATCCTCATATTTTTTGGTTTACTTATAGCCTCTATTTTTGAAATGGCATTCGTTAATGGTCTGCTGTCTGACAAGGGGGTGTTTTCACTTTTTGTGAAGAGGCAACTAGTTGTCACATCAACGATGAGTAATTCGTGGAAATACAACTCTTCTGCAAAAGACAAGAACGGCAATAACGTTGTTTCTTTCGCGCTGACACTTCGTTTAAAAAATGCAGACACACAGGTAGCACATGGATTAGTAAGCGATGATATCGCCTTTTTCACTAACTTCTCCGGTCTATTTTGGACATCAGATATGGAATACACCATCGCGCCCCGTCTAGGCAGTAGAATCCAACAAGATCTAGTTGTACCAGCTTCAGAAGAGGGAGATGTGGACGTGTTAATTTATATCCAGAATTCACTTTTACGTCGTTTTTTGAAATGTTGGAAACCGAGTTCATTGATGATCTATTTTGTGCTGAAGGATAGTATGAATAATTCTCATCGCATTGCTCATAAATGCTTAATTACTCAATAGCTTGCGAAGTCTTCAGGATTTAGTATGCTAGTCCAATCAGTACAATGGATTGCGCAAGAATATGGCATACAAGCTCGAACAATACAACGAAGACATTTTGGCTAATAAAGCTTTTTTCTCTGCTTTAGAGCAGCTCCCCGTTAATAAAGCTCTTCTGCACGCTTTACTTAATGAAATTCTTGAAGCCGTCAATAAACAAAACCTCAATCTTTTGTCGCATAGAAAAGAAGTTTCTGTTCTTTCCCAATTACTCCCCAATTCTAAGCAGACGCATATCCTCTCTTGCGTTATCAAAATCCATAAGCTACAAGTGCTTTTTAGATTAAATACAACAGTACCCGTGGTAAGCTTTCGTTACCAGATTTGACAACCTTACGGCTATCGCTGATTCAGGATTCCTGATGCTGCAATCCTAAATCTCCGCAATAAAAGCACAAAGGGATCATACAACACTTTAGTCGCGACGATCATCTAATGACACAGTGCAGTCGTCAGATTAGATCTCTAAAATAATTGAGAACTCTACTGACCAGATATGGTGCAAGCCACTTCTTGAACTCTCAGGCTCATGCCTGTAGTCCGCTACCTGTCTAGTTCGCCATGTTTGAATCAGGATTTGTGGCTAAGTGGAGCGAAACCTGCGTTTTATAAAAGTGGGCTGTATCGAAAGAGTGTCATAGGGAAATGGCTTAATTTTACGTCTATCTACAATAGCTAGGATCAGTTGTGGCACTATATCTAACAGACCCACGAAGTCGGTCGTATGCCTACATGTCTTAAATAAATCCCAGCATGAGGTAAGGATGCCATTAAGAGCGGAATTACAAGGAGAGACCTTGTTCTCTTACAAGATGTCGCCCAAGGAATGGGACGATATGAAACAGTCAGACTTAAAAAAGTTCTTAACCTTACCTTGTTGTAACGAAAGAGCCGTTGTTAAGACTAGCGCCCTTGGGACTCAGTTTTTCGCTCATTACCGGAAATCGGAAGACTGTATCTTAAAGCCTGAGTCTAAGGAACATTTACGTTTAAAGGCCATCGTTTCAGCTGCCGCAGAGTCTGCCGGATGGACCGTTACGACGGAATACATTGGCTATAGTGAGAACGGTGACAAATGGATTGCTGATGTTTATTGCACTAAAGGAAAGGCAAAGATAGCTTTAGAAATCCAATTGTCTCCACAGACAGAAAAAGAGCTAAATGCTCGGCATAAGCGATATGTCGAATCAGAGGTTCGGGATGCCTGGTTCATGAAAGATAGCGTCTATGTTAACTCAGGCCATAGTTCAATACATAGTTTCCCAAGGTTTCAGATAAAACACTTCATGGACAGCAGGTCGATGCCTCAAATGTCTGACTATCCGTTATCGGTGGCACAGTTCGTTGATGCCTTGCTCCGCGGTGGTTTTGTCTGGAAAGAAGATAAAGACGAAATTCTTTTGTATTACATGAAATCTAAATGCTGGAGATGTAAGATAGACCTTAATGTCCCTATTGGTCTTGGGGATACGGCATGTTCAAATTTTGACAAATTTATTTGTACAGTACCTAATTGTTCAAATTTCTACGAGTCTCTAATGGCTAGAGTGGACAACTACGAACTAAAACATCTTGGTTTAACGACAATAGGCCCACATCATATCACAGGGAATGCTCCGAACTTTCCCTACTGTGTTAAATGCACTAGTTGCCACGCCCCCCAAGCGAACGCCTATACGTTGCAGGACTATCGCGACTGGTCCGAGAAGGTAGGTAGAGACAGCTACCACGTTGTACTTTCGAGTTACTCCCATAGTGGTCGATACGAGTTAACGGCTTTAAGTAAGGGAAAACGGTAATTCAATTGATTTCAAGTTAATTGCAAAGTTACGCACTGTAAGCGCTTCAGCATTATTTTTTGGTAGTTTACTCAGCCCCCTCACTATTGCAAAACGCCACACGAATTTACCACCCGTTGCACTTTCGGGTAACATCCAGTTTCAGCAATGGTCCGCCAGCTAAGAGCGTGAAGCGGACATTAAAGCCCGGATCTGGGGTGTTGCGGAAAACCGCTTTCAAATGCGCTTGTTAAGCATTTTTTTTCACCACCACTTTCTAAGCTTGTCATTGTAGATTTTACAATTTGGGACATAGACAGTGCCGCCCTTCCATTCTTGTTTATATGATGGGCTAAAATCAGTAGCCAGATTTAGATAAGTGCCTAAAGATGGTGTTTTATATCTCTTTGAGGATTTGTAGTAACCACCAGCAGACTGCTCTTCACCATATTGATTGTACCAACTGGATGGCTCTACATAATTCTGATATTCCGAAAAATGGACTGGCACGATACTTAAGTCCGCAACCCAAT
>NZ_JAJOYU010000051.1 GCF_021290985.1 Rheinheimera soli | reverse complement strand
GTCGCAAGGATGACATGACACTTGGGTTGGTAAGGAAATTAGAAAATTTCATAGGTAATATTTCCAAACGAGTTGAACGAGGAGAAGAATATGAAACTTATAAGCCAATTATCGAAATGATCTGTCGTGCGTATAATCCTGGCTGGTTAATCGTTGCAAGATGGCATATGGAACAGCGAACGAAATCTGGTTATGATTTAGCGAAAGAAGAGCTGCGCCGCTTTTTAGAGAATGAAACCGATGCATTGCTCGCGTCTGAGGCTTGGAGGCTGCTAGGCCATTCTTGTTATCAAACTCATGATACGCTCGGAGAGGTTCACGCTTTTACTGAGCGAGCACAGCTAGCAAATATCCCATTTTACGATCTATCTAATACAGCAAATAAATTTAATAATTTTCTGAGTGAAGGTGGGCTAGAGATTGATAGAGAGCAAAAACGAGATCTTGCCACCAGAATTTTACAAATAATGGATCAAAGAATAGAAGAAGCTGGCGGCGATGATTTGTCAAGGATGGCATGGCTAGCTATCCGGGCTGAAAGAGATATAGATGCAAGACGATATGTGGAGGAGGGCAGGAATAAGTATCCTGAAAATTATCATTTGGTTCGGCTAGCTCAGCGTCTAGGAATTAGCTCCTGAAATGGTAGTCAACCTTTAGAGTCGGTCTTGCAAGAACTTTTGGTGTCGGGTCTTGTCCTTTGCTCTTTAAGTTATTTGTGATTTTCTAGTTCTTCTGAAGAACACCAAATGGCGCAGTTCACACAAACTGCGCCATATTCAGTAACAAAAACTGGCGCAGTTCTATAAACTGCGCCACAATTGTGCCATTCAGCCTTAAACTGTGCCAGATTATTTATGTCAGCCACTACTCAAGAGTTGTTTCACATCATTAGTCAGGCCGCTCAAGGGCTTAGTTTGGCTGAACTGCAGAGCAGTTATCCGGCTATTGCCCGCCGTACTTTGCAGCGCCATATTGCCAAGCTGATTGATGCCGGACAAATCAAAGCTGTAGGTGAGGGGCGGGCCAGACGTTATTTTGTTGGCACACTAACTTCGATTGCTGTATCAAACCCGTCGAACCAACAGAGCCAGCCTGACGGCTTTCCGGCCTTTATTCCGTTATCTGCAGACAGCGTAGATATTCTTGGGTACATCGACCAGCCTGAGGAAGCACGTAAACCTGTAGGCTATCAGCGCGATTTTCTTGAGGCTTATCAGCCGAATCAGAGCTGGTATTTGTCGGAGTCGCTGCGCAGGCAGTTGCATAAAATGGGCAAAACTACGGAGCTGGCTCAACCGGCAGGAACCTACAGCCGTGCCATTCTGAAGCGATTGTTGATTGACTTGTCCTGGGCGTCCAGTCAGTTAGAGGGGAATACCTATTCCAGACTCGACACACTGGAACTGATTGAACATGGTAAAGCTGCAGAAGGCAAAGCAGTGCTGGAAACCCAGATGATCCTGAATCACAAAGCCGCCATTGAACTGCTGGTGGAGAATAGTGAGACAGCGCAGTTAAACCGCTACACCCTGATGAATTTACATAGTGCTTTGGCGGAAAACTTATTGCCGAATCCTGCTGATGAAGGCCGTATCCGCCAGCATGCTGTGGATATAGGCAAAAGCGTGTATCGGCCTTTATCTGTGCCACAACAGCTTGACGCTATGCTGGATTTGCTGCTTGAGAAGGTGAATCAAATTCGGGATCCTTTTGAGCAGTCGTTTTTTATGCTGGTGCATCTGCCTTATTTGCAGCCTTTTGCGGATATCAATAAACGCACCTCGCGCCTTGCTGCCAACCTGCCGTTGTTTCATGCTAACTTGTGCCCACTTACCTTTTTGGATGTTCCGGAACAAGCCTACAGCAGGGCCACTTTAGGCCTGTACGAGCTGACCAGAGTGGAATTGTTGCGTGACCTTTATGTTTGGGCTTATGAGCGCTCTACGCAGGAATACATCGCCATCAGGCAAGATCTGGCCGAACCCGACCCGTTACGTCTGGTATGGCGTGAGTTACTGAAGCAAAGTATTCATCAGGTGGTGTGTGAGCCATCAGTTGACCCTTTGGTTATTATTCAGCAGCAGGTGGCTTTACAAGTGCCACAGCCACAGCAAGCCGCAGTGCAAGCTTTGATTATTGAAGAGCTTCGCCGTTTACATGAAGGCGTATTAGCCCGTTATGGCTTAAGGCCTTCAGACTTGGCTAAATGGCAGGCTGCGCAGGGGGACGGATCGCATTAAATTGAAAAGCTGTTCTTATGTGTAGGCTTGGTATATTTCTAATCTCCGAGCAGCATCAATAAGTACAGCTCACTCCAACTTAACCCACACTTTTTTCCTGCAACTGGGCATACAACGCATCAAGGCTAACAGGCCTGGATAACAGGTAACCTTGCACTGAATCACAATCCATAGTGCTTAGAATATGCAGGGTGTTTTGGTCTTCCACGCCTTCTGCCACTGTTGTCAGCCCCAGGGTTTTCGCCAAAACCACTATGCCTTCAACCAGATTGTAGTGTTGGGACGATTTACTCAGGTTTTTGATAAAAGACTGGTCAATTTTAAGGGTCGCAGCTTTAAATCTGCTCAAGTAGTGCAGGTTGGAATAGCCAGTGCCAAAGTCGTCTATTGCGAAACTTATGCCCTGATCACTCAATGTGGAAATTTGCGAGTCTATGGCATTTTGGTCCTGCATCAGCATAGATTCAGTGATCTCTAACTCCAGATAATGAGCGGCCAGTCCGGTTTCGGTCAAAATAGTCAGAACGTTGTCTGGCAGCATGCCGCTGCTGAGTTGGGCGGCGGATAAGTTTACAGACACTGGCATCTCATAGCCTTGTGCTATCCAGTCTTTACAATCTGCACAGGCTTGTTTAAGTACAAACAAACCAATGTCGTCAATTAAGCCTGTCTCCTCAGCCAAGGGGATAAAAGTGGCCGGGCTTATCAGGCCAAAGTCTTTGGATTGCCAGCGCACCAATGCTTCAACCCCATTGATCTTTAAGGATGCTAAGTTGTATTTCGGCTGGTAGTGTAGAAACAGCTCATTGTTCTCTACCGCGAAACGCAGTGCCTGGATCATTTCTAACTTCTTGCGGTGTTCGTCTTGCCATTCAGGGCAATAGAGTACTGCGGTATTGCGGCCTGAGGCTTTTGAATGGTACATGGCTAAATCTGCCAGCCGGCAAAGTTCGTTAAAATCGGCTGCGTGCGCAGGGTAGTGAGCAACACCAATAGAGGCTGAGATTTTAAAAGTTCTCAGTTCAATCTGCATTTCTTCGGCTATTTGATCTAAAAAGACCTGATAACGTGTTTTGCATTTCTCAGGTTCAGCATACTTGAGGATCAGCACAAATTCGTCGCCCCCAAAACGGCAGCATAATTCGCCGTCTTCTAACAAGGCGGTTAAACGTTCAGCCAGAATTTTCAGTGCTATATCACCATAGGCATGGCCGTAGGCGTCATTGATAGGTTTGAAATTGTCGAGGTCAATAAAAGCGACAGCGAGCTTATTTTCTGACGCAGCTAGTTTATGAAACTCCAGCTCTGTATGTTTCCGGTTGTAGAGGCCGGTTAAGGGATCGAGGGCAGCTATTCGCTTAATTTCTTGCTGTGAGCGTTTTGATTGGTTGTTTTCGTTCCATAGTTCGCGTAGCAACGAGTGGAAATCTCTCGCTATATACCAGGCTGTAAAACCGGTAATAGCAATAAAAATATTCATTGCAACCACAGAAACAAACCGAACTTGTGGGGTTGGTTCAGGCCAAAAGCCCCAAAGAATAAGCAATAAGAGCCCAGTGCAATACAGGCTGATAAATACTAATAAACCAATAAAGATAAGTCTGGATGAAAACAGGGCCGCATACATCAGGACCAGCGCGTAACAAATAACCAGTGGGTCGTACACAGTGTTATTGATGGTGATCAAGGCACTGATCAGAAAGGTGGTTAGCCAGAGAAAGCAGTTAACAGCTAGATTGATTTTCTGTTTTGAGAATACCAGCCAGAATATTCCACACATAGCTAAGGCTGCAATGAGCAGAATTAACTGAGACTTGGGGCCAGAGAGCACAGCTCCCAGCACGCAACTAAAAAAGTAAACACAGAGCACCTGAACAAAGCGGCGCCGTTGCTGGTGACTGGACTTCTCTGGCTCATACCGCATTGTTCGTCCTTGCACCTAAAGTGATAAAACTAAACTGAAGTAGCAGACTAGCAAAATTATCTGCCCAGCTCTACCTTAGCAGCGCAATCTGTATGACTCAGAAGCGCAGCACTGGAGCCAACCGCTTTGTGGTATAGCTGCAACATTTTTAGCTAGGGAGCTGAATTGTTTTTTATTCTGGTCTGATTTTGTGGGCTTTTTATCTCTATTTTAACGATCTTAATCGATTTACCTCTATGGTAATTATATGCCAGTTGTTGATCGGCAGAGGCACAAGTTGCGCAAATTGACCCAGCTTGGGTTGCGGTATTTTATTTTGGGAAAAGGAAAGGAAAGGAATGGTTATGGATCAAAACTATCTTGGTAGTTGTTACAAAAAGCTGGCTACGCTGGCTTTGTTAAGCCTCTGCGTACTTGCTGCTGTGGATGCTCAGGCAGGATCGGGCGCTGAGTATGTGTCATCTAAGACAGTAAAACCTGCGGCACTTCAGTTGTTGCATACCGACTACAGGACAGAGCTAACAGAAGTTTCCCAGTTAATTACCAAGATTGGTTTTGAGCATATTACTGCCGACAATTATAAAAAAGTGCGGATGGATGAGGCCGCCAAAGTGCAGCCACCATTAGCTTCGCCTGCGGTTTATAAGAAAACTATCTCGGGCTCTGCAGGCCAGCCAGATGTTGGGATCTATGTGGTTAATGCCAAAGCTGCTGACACTAAACCTGCGATACTTTATATGCATGGTGGTGGTTTTGTTTTAGGAAGCCCGGCACTTTATTTGCCTAGTATTCAGCAGTTAGCACAGCGACATAATTGCACCATAGTGATGGTGGAATACCGTCTGGCTCCGGAAACCCAATTTCCGGGAGCGCTTGAAGACAATTATGCCGCCTTAAAGTATATCTATCAGAATGCCTCTGAGCTTGGTATCGATAAAACCAAGATCGTTATTATGGGGCACAGTGCCGGCGGTGGGCATGCGGCTATGTTAGCTATCGCTGCACGTGACAGGGCAGAAGTACCTATTAAACATCAGGTTCTTATTTTCCCCATGCTGGATGACCGTACCGGCAGCAGTCGCAAGGTACCTGAACAGATAGGAAAGCTGTTGTGGACTGCTGTTTCAAATGAATTCGGCTGGTCGGCTTTATTAGGCCAAAAGGCCGGAATACCGCAAGTACCTTATGGTTCAGTACCTGCCAGAGTTGAGGATTTATCCAACCTACCACCCACAGATATCATAGTTGGCGCAATCGACCTTTTTGTGGAGGAAGATATCGAGTATGCAAAAAGACTAATACAGCATGGTGTGCCCACTGAGTTGCATGTGTTACCTGGTATGTTTCATGCTTCTGAAGCCATTTATCCTGACGCTGATATCTCAAAACGTTTTAGTGCATTAGAAAACAGTGCTGTAGAACGAGCGCTGCGTAACTGATCACAGCTCAGTGGTTAGCCCTGGATGCTTTTCTGCTTACAACTGAAGAGCATCCTCCTGATTTGCATCCAAGCTTAGCCGTATTCTGCTGCAAAGATTGTTTAAAGCCTTGGGTCAGGTGGCTTGTTTAGATCAAATTAGCTTAAGCTACCTTCACTTAGCCAGAAGAGTCATGGATCTGCGACGCGTTATATCAACATCACCAACCTGGTGCTGCAATTGATTGGTTTCAAATGATGAAGTTGATTTGATCGTCACAACTGGGTTCCATAGGATTGTTCAAAATAACTGCGTTCGTGGTTATTCAGCTATGTTTTACAACTGATAGCAAACTTAGATGAACCTGGAAATTATACTTGTCCCGTACAGTGGTTTTTTGACAATTTTTCATCATTTGCGGCTAACTTGTTGTATTCCTGCTCAGCATGCATTAGTAACAAAGAGCACTACAAGCTAATAAAAAACAGCAAGCAGAAAAAATTTCGTCTTGAAGAGAACAGCGCTGCATACATGAGAATGAGGCCGTAGCAAATTATAAGCGGGTCGTAAATCGCATTATTGATGGTGATTAATGCGCTAATTGAGAAGGCACCAAACCAGAGAAAACAGCTAATAGCTAAAGCTTTTTTCTGTTTGGAGAACATAAGCCAGAATATTCCAAATATCCCCAGAGCAAAGATGAGTAGTATCAATCTAGCCTTAGGGCCAGAAATAGCTGCTCCACATAGGCTGCCAAAAAAGCACTTGAATAAAGCGACGCTGTTGCTGACTTTCTTGCTGTTTTGCTTCGTAGGGTATTGTTTGTCCTTGCTAATCTTGTAGCAAAACTATGTTGCAAAAGGAGATTAACAAAATTAACAGACTGACTCTAGTTCAGTCAGATAATTAGCTAGGTTCTTACTCTAACCTCAGATTGAAGAGCCTGATTATGTTTGCTGTAGTTCTGGCGTTAGGCAGAGCTACAAAATAAATTCCAAAGTTCAGCATCCAGAATTCATAACGAGCCGTAGTTTACATTACGGTACTGTGCTGTAACGTTTTCATACCAACGTATAACCAGGTATGTAATGCAGGCTGACTATGCAGTGGTTTAAATCCAGACTGATATTTCGGGTGTTTTTTACTACTTTTTTTCCAACACTTTTGCTGGTTCTGGCATTTTTTCCTGTTTATCAGAGCAGCAAGCTTGCTTCTGCGGCAAATCAGCAAGTGGCTGAATCTTATGCCATTATTGCGGATTCTAACCAACTGGTGCAGTTAGTTGTTGATGCTCAAACTGGTGTGCGTGGTTATTTGTTGACCGGCGACGAGGAGTTTTTAGAGTCGTACTATCAGAGCGTGCCAGCATTGCGGGCTTTGTTGCAACGAATGGCTGGAGAGCGTCAGCTAACAGAACAGCAAAAAGAGCTGTTACAACAGGTCGATAGTGGCTTTACCGACTGGAAACGCAGTGTGGGACAGGTTCAGATTGAGTTGCGCCGTGTTAGCAAACAGGAATCTGATACGGCCTCAACGTCTGAAGGGAAAAAGCGTGTTGATGCTTTAAAGCAATTGGCGATGCAAGTGGTGGCACTGGAATATGTCAGGTTAAAGCAAAGAGAAAATCAAAGCGAGGCCGCCACAGAAAAAACACGCTCCTTTTTACTTATTAGCGCTTGTTTCTGTTTAGCTCTGGCTTTTGTACTAGCGAGTTTTACCGCCTTTTACACTTCAAGCTCTTTGACCCAGATCACCAGAGTGGCCAGGGCTTTTGCTGCTGGCGATTTAAGGCAGCGTGCAGGCACAGATGGTAAAGACGAATTTAATATCCTTGGTGCAGTGTTTAATCAACTGGCTGAACAACTGCAGCAAATGGTGCAATTGGAACAACAACAAACCCAACAATTACATTTGCAGGTAGAGAAATTAGTAAAAGCACGGATTGAAGATGCCCGGCAGTTAAAACAAGTAGGTGAGTTATTACAAAGTTGCCAGAATCAATCTGAAGCTGCAGATGTAGTGCGTATCAGCTGTCAGAAAATATTTGAGGGCAGCAGCGGTGCGCTTTTTCTGTTTGGCTCACAGGGTTTTGAACTGGCGTCCAGTTGGGGGGGCAGTGTTTTCCAGCCGCATTTTGAACAAGATTGTTGTTGGGCGGTGCGACGTGGCAAATTACACTTTTTCGACTCCAACGACACAGCACTGAAATGTTCACATTTAACTGACCATCTGCGACCTGCTTTGTGTATTCCTCTGTTGGCTCGTGGTGATTTAGTCGGTGTTTTAACTATAGAACCTGCGGCAGAAAATGCAGATGAAGAGCGTTGGCTGGAAGAAAACCAGGAAGCTGCGGCCAGTCTGGCTGAGCAACTCGCATTAGCCTTAATGAACATTAAACTACGTGACTCTTTGCAGGAGCAAAGCTTGCGTGATGTTTTGACCGGGCTTTATAACAGAAGGCAAATGGATGTGAGTGTGGCTGATATTTTTGCCAACGCAATCAGGCAGACGTCACCCATGTCAGTGCTGTTGATCGATATTGATCATTTTAAGAAACTTAATGATATTTATGGCCATGCGGTTGGTGATGATGCATTAAAACTCTTAGCAAGCTTGCTGCAGGACATGTTCCGCGGTTCTGATCTGGCATGCCGTTACGGTGGTGAAGAGTTTGTGGTGTTATTGCCTGGTGCAGAGCTGCAGGTTGCGGTGAACCGCGCCGAAGAGTTGCGAAACCGTTGTCAGGATATGAGTTTTTTGGTGAATGGCCAGCCTTTAAGTTTCACGCTGTCTATTGGCGTTGCTGCGTTAAAGGATGGCATTGGCCAACCTGATGAGTTGTTAAAACGTGCTGACGAAGCTCTTTATACCGCTAAAAATCAGGGGCGTAACAGGGTGGAAGCCGCAGTCTGATGCCGCTTTGTTTTGAACAGCCCAATTTGCTGAATTGTTATTCTGCGAAAAATGCTTATCCGGCTGATTTTTCAGGTAAACCTTTTACATCGAATTGACGTAAACTACCTCCACTTAGTCAGAAGAGTAATGAATCTGCGATGCGTTATATCAACACACCCAATTATGATCACAAGCAAAACGACAAAATTGGTATTTTACTGACCAATTTAGGCACACCTGATGAGCCAACCCCTAAGGCGCTGAAGCGTTATTTGAAGCAGTTTTTATCAGACCCAAGAGTGGTGGAAGTGCCACGTTTATTATGGTGGCTGATTTTAAATTGCGTGATATTGCAAATTCGCCCGCGACGCTCGGCCAAAGCTTATGCCACTGTTTTCACCGATCAGGGCTCGCCGCTGTTATTTAACACTCAGGCACAGAGCGATGCTATTGCCGCTCAATTGCAGCAGCAAGGCATGCAGAATGTGGTGGTTGATTTTGCTATGCGTTATGGCAACCCAAGTTTTGAGACTGTGCTGGATAAAATGTTCGCTCAGGGCGTGCGTAAGTTATTAGTCTTGCCTTTGTATCCACAATATTCAGGCTCGACTTCTGCTTCTACCTTCGATGAACTGGCTGCTAATTTTATGCGTCGGCGCTGGTTGCCTGATTTACGTTTTATCTCGCATTATCCAGACTATGCTCCTTTTATTCGCGCCGCAGCTGAGAAAATTCGCCAGCACTGGCAACAACATGGTCAGGCCGACAAACTGATTTTGTCTTATCACGGTATTCCAAAACGTTATTTACTCAATGGTGACCCTTATCACTGTGAATGCTATAAAACTTCGCGCTTAATTGCAGAGGAGTTGGGGCTAACTAAAGATCAGTACCTCACCACTTTCCAGTCGCGTTTTGGCCGCGAAGAATGGTTAAAACCTTACACAGATGAAACCTTAAAGGCGTTGCCAGCTCAAGGCGTAAAAAGCGTTCAGGTGTTTTGCCCAGGTTTTGCTGCGGACTGCCTTGAAACTATTGAAGAAATTGGCGAAGAAAATAAAGAGTATTTCATACATGCTGGTGGTGAGCGCTACGAGTACATCACAGCACTGAATGCAGAACCTGCGCATATCGACGCTTTGTGTCAGCTGATTCAGGAGAATCTGCAAGGCTGGCAAGTGGAGGCGGATAGTGAACGTGTCGTTAGGGCTGAGGCTTTGCGAGTGGAGAAGTATCCGGGGTAGCTTAAGCAGATTTTTAACACTGCAGAATACATCGAGTGCCAAAAACACAAAAACCACCTAAAAAGGTGGTTTTAATGTTTTGTGGTGACGCAGCCGGAGTGCTCACCCCATCCCTGGGGTTCGCCTGCTTCGCAGGCCAGCTAAAGCTGTCCCAAAATGCTCCCGGCATTTTGGTCGAACGGGCGCGTTCAAATCGGACAGGGTGCCAAAATGTCGTTTTAAGCAATTTATAAATTTATATCTCAAAGCATACCAAATTATGTGTCTTCATTTTAAATCAGTAATTTATGTTTTATTTTAATTGGTATATCTAATATTAGGTCTACTGCTTTTTACAGCGTTTGACCAGAGTCTGATAGCTACAGGCTTCTAATAAGTCTTCACCGTTTTTCGCACGGTCTTCATTCATGCGGCTTATTTCTTTCTGAAAATCGATATAAATATCAGCGTACCTTATGGGGTGAGATTTTTGTTTGTGTTTAAGGATCGTTTGATCAAGGACTTTACTGAGTTCCAAATCTATCTTGGTTTTTCGATTTCCCATTTTATTTTTAGCAGGCGCTAAAGATGACTTTTCACAACCAGAACTCATGTACGCCTTTATCCAGCGTACCAATGTACTGTTGCTTGGAGGGCTGCTATCAATAAGTTTTCGTGCCACATCTTTTACCAGCGGTCTCAACCATTTTTCTGTGTATCCGTTACATTTTGATTGTAAAACCCGTTCCACGTATGAAAACCTTCGAGCTATCTCTTTTTCTATTGACTGGTCCGTTATAATCGATTTCGTCTTAGCATGACCGAAGCCAAAAATTGAGTTTTTTGGTATGTCAGCGATGTTCGCCACTCTCAACTTATCTGCATCTAACAATTTTTGTAGTTGTTCAGAACCAATTTCAAAGGTTGCTCCACTGCCAAGGTCAGTTAAGGTAACTCTGTTGTTGTCCCTTTGTTCGACCAGGTAATAGGTTTTTGATTTTCCACTCAGCTCCTTTACGAGAACTAGATCTGAATTATCTACATTCATACGCAAGCCATTTCCATTTATTTAGGGTACACCCTAAAGTAGCAGTTTAATTCCATCATCTACATGTTCATTTAGGCTGGAAAAAGTCATTAATGCACACTATGTTCATATAGTTTAGAGACTAAATGAGCAATTTCTATGAGTAAAGTTGGTTATGCGCGAGTTTCTACAGCAGAGCAATCTTTGGATATCCAAATTCAGAAGTTAAAAGATGCTGGTTGTATAAAAACCTTCGCCGATACTTCGACTGGCTCACATACCAATCGTAAAGGGTTAAAAGAGCTGATGGAGTATTTACGCGCCGGTGATACCTTAGTCATTACAAGGATCGATCGCATCGCGAGATCAGTATTAGATTTACAACAATTAGTACATCACCTGAAGGAGCAACGTATTCATCTCACAGCTCTTGAACAGCCAATATCAACGGATTCAGCTTCCGGAAAAGCTTTTCTAGATATGCTGGCGGTTTTCTCAGAGTTCGAACTTAATATTCGGCGTGAACGTCAACTTGAAGGAATTGCTGCAGCCAAAGCTGCTGGTAAATACAAAGGGAGAAAACCGCTGTCACATGAGATTAAGCAACGGGTTGAAGCTCTAAGCTCTGAGAATTTCAACATTAGCTCTATTGCCCGTACGTTAAACATATCTCGCAACAGCGTTTATAAAATTTTGAAAATATGACAGGTCAAACTGATCAGTAACAAACAGCCAGCTTTGAGAGAATAGTAGAATTTAACGCCATGTTAAGAGGTTAATGCCGCCTAAGCCAACTTTCCGCAGACCACTTTCAACATAAACTCACCGCATAACAAAAATACCACGCGGCATGAAACCCTTTTGAACGGTTTGCTATGTATATAGCGCGTTCAGTTTTTGATACGATAAATACTCGTTCTTAGAGGCTATGAAGCAATGATTATTGACTATAAACCAGAATTAATTCATGAATATACAGCTATCGAGTGTGTTTCAGAGTTCTTATCTGATGCCTGTACAGCATTAATCCGTACTACTGAAGATATAAATGATTTTGATTTACCAATCGGCTCAATTCTTTCATGCTTGTCTAACTCACATAAGCTGGACTATATCCGTTTGGTGAAGAATGCGCATTCGAAACAAAAGCAGATCATCCAAGCTTACCGAGGTACATTCCACAATAAGCATAAAACAGCAATTGCTATGTACCAAAGTGCCTCTGAAAAGAACATGATTGATGGTCTAAAGCCTCACCAGTTTATTAATAGGTATTTAAGCAACCCCGGCACCCTCACAAGTCATCAGGCCGCTAAATCAAAAATACTAGTCAGTAATATTGACGACTCTTTTTCTCTCGCAAGTTCCAAGCTCAACTTGCAAGTCGGCCAACGCCTTTACCGTGGTGTAAGCATGAACGAAGCAGGGCTAAATGAGTACATTGACGCATATGAAAATCAAAGAACTTTGAAGATTGATGGCTATATGTCTACTTCATTGAGTGAAAGCATAGCGAAGTCATTTGCTGCACTTTCCTACTTAGGAAAGTTACGAGCTGACATAAGCTCAGCCGATGACCTTACAGATTTTGTAATAGTATTGACTAATCGACGCGAAGGCTTACCTTTTATCGTACCTGATGCTTTACGAAAACCGGCTTATAACCAAGGTCAAATGGAAGTTCTACTATCCAGAGGCCTAGAGCTCAAACCCACACACTTTGAGTTAACTGAATTCAATGCTAAAATCTATGCAGATATAGTGTAAGTGAGAAAGTCTATGAAAAAAGAAACAGAAAAGAGCTCAAACAACAGTTCCGTGAGCCTGCAAGCGAAAGCTCTGTTCGCTAAGAAAAAAGCTTTCGCCAGTAAATTAAATACGAATAGCAATGCGCTAAAGCAGTTGCAGTCGGATAAGTCCCCAGTAGCTGATTGGCTATAATTTATCTATAGATTCTTGTACCCAGAGGGTATAGATATACATCACTCCGCCAGCACGCTATGTAGTGAAGGCAAAGCCGCAACGAAAAAGACTTCTCCATGGCTGATCTTGTCACATAAGCTCTCTTCAATCTTGCGCTCAATGTATTGTCATACCCAAATTAAGGGGACTCACTGGAGCCCCTTAATTTGCTTGTTAGCGGCCTCTATTGACGAAATTCCTTTTGTCCAAGTGACCACAGGTTGTTTATATTGTTTAAGTAAACAGAGACTTTTTCACTGGTATCGTTTATGAGCGTCTCTGGATTAGCTTCCTTTGTAACTAAATCTAAAGAACCGACTTCTGAACACCATGGGTCATCCAGTCCTTGGGAGATTTCATTTAACTGTTGAGAGAAGCTACGTAATAAACTTTTATTATTGTAAAACTCTTTATCGAGAATTACTGTTACACCGCCTTTGCGCTCTCCAATAAAAAGTACAGGTGCAAGCAAGTTCTTGAGATATAGTTGCTCGATGACCTCAATTACACGGATATCATGATCCTCGTCCCAAACAATACAAAAATCTTGTATTTTTAAAGGTGTCTGAGGCTGATACAGATTGTTCAGGAACTGAGCTGTTCTTAATATCGAGTAGTGCGTACCGCGACCAATAAGCCCTACAGGGGCTTGTTCATCGTAAACAGTTGAGAAGAGTGTTGAGTAAACTTGCTTTTGATCTTTCATGATAAATTTCCAATTTCAATGGATTAGCAGTATCACCTGCGGATGCTCAACCTTTCGGGCTGAACTGTTCGATTTTCAAAATAACGCTTTCAATGGATTTATGCAAAATTTAATTTTTCCTGCAAACCGTTGTTTATGTAGGCGCCTAGTGGAAAAATTTTTCTTTAAACACTTGTATTCAAGATTTGAAAACCTATATCTCTGATGAGGTTAAGCAACCGCTTAGTTTTACTCTTGACCGAAACCGATACAACATAAGGATTTATTGAGCATGAGTATAAAACCCGGACCAAAACCGAAAAAAAATGACGGCACACCAGATGAAAGAAGGCGCGTAACACCAGAGAACCAGCCGAAACATCCAGATTTGAAGCCTCACAAACATAAACCATAACGCTACTTAAAGACTCTGTGGCCAGGGTCTTCTTTTCCATCTATTAATGAGTTATTTGTGCCGCGTGTCTTACCATTTGCAGATCTGTAAGTAGCTCCCTGTTAGAAAACCTTGCCTTATTGAATCCTGAGCAATTCCCCTCTGTAAATCAAACGCTTACCATCTTCCTAATCGCATTAACATAACCTCGCTTATACACTTCAACACCATTATGAGTTTTAACCTGACCAGTTGGCATGATCACCCAATTGTTTTCCTCCATAAACTCACTAGATACAGCGGCTCTTAGTGCTTCAATTTCCATTGGGGTAAGCTGTTCTGTTTTTGCTGATCTATCAGGAGAATTATTCGTTCTCCTATCAATAACGATATCAACATTCGCTTTGAGTATATTCAGTTGATCCCGATACTTGTTTCGTTCAGCAATCAGAGTGCCAACGACAGCTCGAATTACAGGGTCATCAATTGACTCCTGTATATGCTTGTCATTATTGTTCAGTAGCTGCTTCTGGCGCACAGATAAAGGCTTTTTTCTTGTTGTACCTGAGTATGCCGCCCAGGCTTCAATTAATTGCTGAAAGTGTTTTCCTGTGCGGTTTCGGATGGTCTGTGTTGACGGGCCACCTTGTTCACCAGACAAACGTCCAACAGTCGCAATAGAAAAATCCTGTGTTTCTGACTGGCTTTGTTGCTCCAATACCTCGTGTAAAATATTCAAAGCCAAGCTGGTTCTGGTTGTTGCCCTGGAGCACAGTTCTTCTAACACAATATGTGGATTGACAGGGTTAGTCATCTTTCTTCATCCTCAGTGTACTTTGCGATTTCATGTCAGCGAGTCGTAAGATATTGAGCCCTGTTTTCTCTTCTATAGCTTTTACACCAACTTCAAGTAGGCCCATGTCTTCAAGATAAGATTCTGTATCCAAATAGGTTGCAAGTTGTGTCATGGCTCTACCTTTATCGTTCTCTCCTGTAGCCCGAAGCATTGCCTTGATCATTGCGTTGCCTGCAATTAACTGAGTTTCGTCATCAAGCTGCATCAGAAATGGGATGTAGCCTGATTTCATCAGCATTGTATTTAGCTTATTGGAACGATGACCTATCGCTGGTGTTTTTTTAAGATCATCCCTTAAGTCTGCATATATCTCCGCATCGTCACATAGTTGAATTAACTGTCTTAGTTCTGATTCAGTGTCAAGAAAACTAAAAAAAGGAGATATTTCAGAATGAGAGCCGATAGCGACGATTTTTTCTTTTGTATCATCAGGTAAGCGTTCTTTTTCAATCTTCAATAGATAGCGAATAACCTGAAAACACGCAGCAAGATCTTTACAGTATTCATCGGCTTGTGTTTGCTGCTTTTCTATACGTCGATCCAAGTGATGTAGCTGTTGATGCTTCTGAAATGGTTCACCGTTGACCTCGCAGAAATATTCTTCATCTAATAAATCGGCTTGTTCTGCTTCAAGTTCTGCTGCAAGTTTGGCCGCTTCAGTTGCGTGATAACTCAAGTTATTAAAATGGGCCGTGAGAGAATGAATGTACTTAATGTCTGTAATGAACCAGCGGCAACGAATACAATTTTCTATACCATGAGGAACCGGAGCATATAAATCAGCCTGATTTCGGTTCGCTTTCTTGAGCTTTTCCCCCCCGTTCCAGCAACCAGCTACAGCAGCATTTTCAACCAGAGGGGTGGTATTGCCACCTGCCAGACACATACCAATTGATTTTTCCTGCCACCCCGCGGGATTGCGTACACGTAATACTGTTTTTAGTGACTCGGCATCCTTGAATGCAGTCTGCAATCCAATCTCCTCCATTGATTTATTGGCTAAGAATGTTGCAAGGCTTTCTTCGTCTTGACCGGTGATCTTGCTCTCAGCCATTTGCATCTTCTTAGCCATCATCACTGGTGTTACTTTCGTATAGTGCATTGTCATAATCAGTCGGCTATGACCAA
>NZ_JAJOYU010000050.1 GCF_021290985.1 Rheinheimera soli | reverse complement strand
ATAGATATTATTGATAATTTGCATTGGTGGGGAGAACGTCAACCGTACGAAGCTATGCTGGTGGATACAGTACGGGATCATAGAGTGTTGCTGGACTGGCTGGTACAGCAGCCCAAACTGGATAAAAACAACATAAAACTGGCGGGTTACAGCATGGGAGCGCAGGTTAGCTTGCTATTAGCTGGGGTCGACTCTCGTATTCAGAGTGTCGCCGCCATAGTTCCGCCTTATATGAACGACACTACAGCATTGGTAGCGCCACTTAATCTGATGGCAGGTCTGGCCGATAATCAGGTCTGGCTATTTACTGCAGATGATGACGAATACGCCAGCATCAAACAGAATCAACAACTGTTTGATGCCCTGCCCACTACTGACAAAAAACTATTCCGCTTCGACAGTGGTCATCTGTTGCCAGCAGATTATGTGACCAGGCTTGAGCCCTAGCTTTAAGCCAAAGCTCTTCCTGCCTGCATACAGATACGCTCTAATGACTAAACTGCAAAGCCGCCAAACGGGCGTAGAGTTCACTGCTTTGCAAAAGTTCTGCGTGAGTCCCCTGCGCCACAATTCGCCCGGCTTCCAGTACCACAATACGATCGGCCGCCAACACTGTTGCCAATCGATGCGCTATCACTAAGGTAGTACGGTTTTGTGCCGCGTTATCCAAAGCTTGCTGCACTTGTCGTTCGCTTTCAGCATCTAAAGCGCTGGTGGCTTCATCCAGCAATAACACCGAAGGGTTACTTAAAATGGCCCTGGCAATGGAAATACGCTGGCGCTGACCGCCGGATAAACGCACACCTCGTTCGCCTAAATAAGTGTTGTAGCCTTCAGGTAGAGCCAGAATAAAGTCGTGTGCTGCTGCCATTTGCGCTGCTTGTTTTACTTCGTCTTCTGAAGCTTCAGGGCGGGCGTAACGGATGTTATCTAGCACAGAACCTGCAAATATCACAGTGTCCTGCAGTACTATGCCAAAAGGCTGGCGGGCGTCTGTTAAGCGTACATCTTTTAAATCCATGCCGTTAAATTTCACCTGGCCGCTTTGTGGATCGTAAAAGCGCAGCAACAGCTGGAACAAGGTGGTTTTGCCTGCCCCTGAAGGGCCAACCAAAGCTATATGCTCACCGGGTTTAATCTGCAGTGAAAAGTCCTGCAAAGCCAAAGTATCAGGCCGCGACGGGTAGCAGAAATTCACGCCGCTAAACTCAATACCAGTGCCAGCCAGATTATGTTCAGGCAAAACAAAAGGCAGAGGATCTGCTCTTTCAACTACAGGGGATTCTACATTGAGTAACTGCATTAAGCGCTCAGCCGCACCAGCTGCACGTTGTAAGTCGCCCCAGACTTCAGCAATAGCGCCAATAGCACCAGCTGTCAGTACCGCATATAAAATAAACTGCGACAATTCGCCGCCTGTCATTTCATTCGCCAGTACCGCCTGAGCACCTAACCAAAGCACAAAAGAGATAGCACCAAACACCAGCACTATAGCCACTAAGGTCAGCATAGAGCGGGCCCGAATACGGGATAAAGCTGTGGTAAAGGCATTTTCTACCGATTCAGTGAAACGCAAAGTTTCGCGCTGTTCCTGCCGGTACGACTGCACTGTTGGAATAGCGTTTAATACTTCACCTGCAACAGCGCTGGCATCGGCAATACGGTCCTGGCTGTCACGCGACAACTTACGAACTTTGCGGCCAAATAAGAAAATCGGCAAAATCACCAGCACTAAGGTCAGCAAAATATAAGCGGCTAATTTAACGCTGGTGACAAACAACATCACCAGTCCGCCGAGCAACAAGAAGCTATTGCGTAACCCCATCGACAAACTGGTACCCACCACAGCCTGAATTAAGGTGGTGTCAGTGGTTAAACGCGACAATACTTCGCCGGTTTTAGTCAGTTCAAAAAACTGCGGGCTCATTTTCACCACATGAGCATACACAGCACTGCGTAAATCAGCCGTCACCCGCTCCCCCAGCCAGGACACATAATAAAACCGCAACGCAGTGGCCACTGCCAGCACCACAGAAAGGCCAAATAAGGCCAGAAAGTATTTGTCGATATGACCAGCTTGATCGGTAGAAAACCCTGCATCAATCAGATACCGAAAAGCAACCGGCAAAGTCAGAGTGGCTACAGCAGCTACCGTTAAGGCAATAAAAGTTAAAATCCAACGGCTGGCATAAGGAGTTAAAAACGGAATTAAACTAAAAAGCGGACCAATTTTTTTGGCCGGAGCCTGAACTTCAGTATCAGGCTCAACTTCAGTCGCGAGGGATGTGCTGCTCATTGGTTATAAACCAGCCATCATACGCAGCACTATGCCAACAGCTGCGCCAATCATCAGCACCAGCAAGGCGACAAAACCAATCATAAAACCAGGGCCACGGCTTTTCGCGTCTTTAATATAACTGACGGCATAATACAAACGGCCCACTAACCAGACAAAACCCACTAAGCCAGCCCAGACTGGACTGACATATTCACTGAATAACCAAAGCGCAGGCAAAAACAGCACCAGATGTTCCAGTGTATTCATTTGCACGCGGAATATACGTTCAAAATCCAGGTTCCCCGTAGTAGCCGGAGCAGCTACACCGTATTTTGTCCGCGCCATACCCACAGCCAGACAACTGTATAAAAACAAGAAAAGCGCCAGCAAAGTAACGATAGCAGGAAGATGTAAAGCCATGATAAACCTTCAGTAAGGTAAAGGCGGATTGCCTTAAAACGTTATGGGGGTGCAGTGAAACGAAATCAACATCCCCCAGCCACAGCGTACCATTTAGTTCAGTTTATTGAACCGCCACAAATCCCTGACCACTTCATAGCCAGGGAAACAGGCCGTGATCAAGAGACCATAAGTGAAGCCCTTCTCCAACTGCAGCACAGTAAACAAGCTTTTCAGCTCAACAGGACCTGCTTGCAGCAAGGGACCACTAAAAGCCAATACCACTAAAAACACCACAAAAGCTGCGTTTACTACAATGCTGCTCAGCAACAAACCACGGTTCCAAATGCGTTGCTGCAACTGCCATAAACTCAACAGCACAGAGAACACAATCACAGGGCTAAACCATTGCAGCATCAACAAAGCGTCAGTTGTAAACGTGACACTGCGATCAGTTATTTGTTCAGGATTCATCCATAGCGGATGCCAAATGACAATCAGCAGGAATAAGTAGGTGGCTAAATCAGTAAAGACATCGGTCAGGCTGATATGTTGCCAGCCCAAGTCTGCTTTAGGTAACTGCTTTGGCGACCAGTCTTTGCCCGCACAGCGGCCGACCCTCTGTCCTGAGCTATTTACAGCGGCAAAACTCAGCACTATAGCGGTAAAAGCAAAACAAGCTTCATCCAGAAAACCAAAGGTTAACTGCAATAAAAAGCGAATTAAATTGCCATCACTGCTGCCCATCCAATGCGTAGTAGCACCTATCACCTGCAATACAAAAAGTACACCCAACACCATATACAAAGTGTGTTTTAGCAAAGGCATATCTTCGGCTGCAACTAAAGCTTTTGGAGGAATAAACTGATAAGCCACAACTCTTGGCCGACCCATTTGCTTCAACACCGCGGCCACATCATCTTCTGATAACTGGCCTTGCTGCTCTTTGAGCGCATCGAGCTGATCCATAATATTGGCATTCAGCTCACGGCCTATTTCCTGCCTTTTATCTTCAGGTAACTCGCGCTGCACAGCAGCGACATAACGTTCTACCAGTTCCATTATTCTGTCTCCCCGCTTTGATCTTGTGTTAACAAAGGACCTAAAGCCGAATTGAGTTGTAGCCATTCATCGGTTAACTGCGCCAATAGCTCTTTGCCTTGCTCCGACAACAAGTAATAACGCCGTTCCCGGCCTTCGGCCTGTTGCCATTCGCTGTCCAGCAACCCTTGCTCAGCTAAACGCCGCACCAGCGGGTACAAAGTGCCTTCGTCTATGTCGATGCCTCTGTCCTGCAATTGTTTTCTAAGCGAGTAGCCATAGTGTCGCTGCTTCAACGAGGCCAGCACGGCCAGCACCAGCACACCACGGCGCAGTTCCAGTCGCATTTTGTCCAGCTGTGAAGTGGTCATAAGAAATCCTGTTTTGTCTATATCACTCATACTGTGCCACACACACTGTGCGCCACACAGTTATACTAGGCGAGACACAGTATAGGTGCAAGCTTATTTTTTAAACAAAAATTAAGTGATTGGAATACAAAGTTTTTTAGTTCTTTCACTGCAAGGCTAATGTGAAAAAACCGCACTGCAGCAGCCAGAATCGAGCAACTCTTGCTCAGTCAGGAATTCCAAGGTAGGTTAACCACACTATCTCTTTGAAGAACAACTAAAAATGTTTGAAGCTTTGACCCAAATTGGTTTACCTATAGCACTAATACTGATTATGACGGGCGTTGGCATGAGCCTGCGGCTTGCCAATTTTTCGGAAGTGGTGCGTCAGCCCAAAGCGTTTTTTGTTGGTGCCCTGGCGCAGTTATTGCTGCTGCCGCTATGTGCTTTAGGGGTGATTTATCTGTTTGATTTGCAGGGCGAACTGGCTGTGGGTTTATTTATTCTGGCTTTATGTCCGGGTGGCACTACCTCTAATTTGTACAGTTACTTGTGTAAAGCCGATCTGGGTTTGTCAGTGGCTTTAACTGCACTGGTTGGATTTGTCACGCCCTTTACCTTGCCACTACTGACCGTCTGGGCCATAGAGCACTTTTTAGGCGAAAATACCTCGCTGCAACTTCCGCTATTAAAAACCTGGCTGACATTAATGATCGTCAGTGTTTTTCCTGTGTTACTTGGCATGTGGTTTAACTTTAAATGGCCTGAACGCTCACATCGTTTTCAACCTGTGATCAGCCGCTTTTCGGTGATAGTGCTGGTGTTATTAATCATCAGCATAGCTACAGATTTAGGTGCAGATCTCTGGCTGTTTTTACAAAAAACCGGGCCTGCCACTTTAGCTTTGAATGTATTCACCATGCTGGCAGGTTATTGGTTAGGCCGGTTTTTGCTGCATCAGGAAAAACAAGCCAGAACCATCTGCCTTGAAGTCGGCCTGCAAAATGGCACGCTCGCTTTGATGATCACCACAGGTATTTTGCAAAATACTGCCATGTCGATAGCACCCAGCGTTTACAGCTTGCTGATGTTTATCACAGCCAGTTTGTTTACGGTGTGGGTGTTACGAAAAGACGACCCCCGTCTTACTTGAAGCTGCAGCTTTGTTGCCTTCGCTCCTCACCCCAGTCACATAGGTGAACTATGCTCCTGGGGTCTCGCTCACTTGTCGCCTCGCTGCAACATCAATTAATTAGGGTTCGTTATCTTTTTGTTTTCAGTAAGCACCGAAGCCAAAGCATTCTGCCAGCCGCTTAGCAATTGCTGGCGTTTATCTGCTGACATCTGCGGTAAAAATTGTTGAGCTTCAGCGCTGAATGGCACAGCATTCAGACTTTCAAACCAGCCTAACTGCACTGCTGCCAGTACCGAAGCACCATAAGCCGAAGCTTCATTTTGACTGGGTTTAAGCACAGGAATATTCAATACATCAGCCAGATGCTGACATAACCAGTTATTTGCCACCATGCCGCCATCAACCTGCAACTGTTGCACCTTGGCCCCATCGGCCAGCATGGCGGAGAGTAAATCAGCAGTCTGATACACCACAGCTTCCAAAGCAGCGCGGGCTAAATGCGCTTTGCCTGTGCCCAGTGTCATGCCTACCAAAGCAGCCCTTGCTTCAGGTTGCCAGTGTGGTGCGGCTAAACCAGTAAAAGCCGGCACTAAATACACCCCACCGTTATCCGGTAAACTTTGCGCTAAGGCTTCAGTTTCACTGGCTTGCGTAATAACACCCAGTTGATCACGCAGCCATTTGACTGCTGCACCAGCGACAAAAATGGCTCCTTCGAGTGCATAAAAAGTGTGGCCCTGCACAGTAAAAGCCACAGTGGTCAGTAACCTGTGTTTAGAAAACAACGGGTTGCAGCCAGTGTTTAATAAGGCAAAACAGCCTGTGCCATAGGTGCTTTTTAACGAACCGGTACTGATACAACCCTGACCTAAAGCGGCTGCCTGTTGATCGCCCACCAGCGCCAGCACAGGTAAGGCCAAACCAAATAAGCGGGTGTCACAGACCCCATAAGCATCAGCGCTTTGTTTTACCTGCGGCAGAATATGCTCAGGCACGCCAAACAACTGCAGCAGTTCTTGATCCCAGCTTAAGCTTTGAATATTCAGCAATAAAGTGCGGCTGGCATTGGTCGTATCTGTGGCATGCACCCGGCCTGAAGTTAAACGCCAAAGTAAAAAACTATCTATAGTGCCAAAAGCCAATTCGCCTTCAGCCAAAGCTTGCTGCACATCAGCATTGTGAGTAAGTAACCACTGAATTTTGCTGGCAGAAAAGTAAGGGTCCAGCAATAAACCAGTTTTTTGCTGCACCAGAGCTTCATGGCCCTGATCTTTAAGCTGCTGGCAATAGTCTGCTGTGCGTCTGTCTTGCCAGACAATAGCGGGAGCTAATACCTTATCTTTAGCTTTATGCCAAAGCACTGTAGTTTCGCGCTGATTGCTGATACTGACAGCCAGTACTTCTATGCCCAGCTGCACGGCTTGTGCTAAAACCTGCCGACAGACCTTAAGCACAGAGAGCCAAATCAGCTCTGCATCTTGCTCTACCCAGCCTTGCTGTGGATAGACACAATCCAGCTCCTGCTGCGCCACAGCTAATACCTTACCGTCCCGGTTAAATAACAAAGCCCGGCTGGAAGAAGTGCCCTGATCTATAGATAAAATGGCTTGCTGGCGCATGCATTCAGACTCACTATAACTCTGCATCATCAACCAGCACTGACTGTCAGTGCTGTTATTTTTTCAATCTGAGGCAGGTCCCCAAACAAAACCAGCACATCCTCAACTTGTAATACAGTATCTGACGCTGGATTGAGTTGCCGCTGCTGGGCCCTGACTAATGCCTGAAGTTGCACCTGCTGCAGTGGCAGTTCCGCTATCTGTTGCCCAATCCATGGATGCTCTGGGGTTAGCGTCAAAGGATACAACTGCGGCAACTCAGTACTTTCCGGTTGCTGTTGTTCACTATGAAACAGCTGATGCAATAACTGGTAGCGCTGTTTACGTTGCTGAGCTATCAGTAATGCAACTCTGGTGGGAGATACTTTTAGACTTAGTAAGGCCTGGGATACCATCATCATACCCGCTTCCAGCGTTTCCGGGATCACTTCATCAGCTCCGGCAGCACGCAAAGCATCCAAATGACTGTCATCTCTGGTTCGCACCAACACAGTACAATGTGGATTCAGTTGTTTGGCAAAATACAAGCTTTGTAATGCCGATGGTAAATCGTCATGGGCTATTAACAATAAACGAGCTTGCTCTATACCTAAAGCTTTGAGTACAGTCGCATCAGCGGCATCGGCATAAAAAACAGGCTCACCCGCCGTGCTGGCTTGCTTGACCAGACTGGCGTCCATATCCACCGCCTGAAAAAGGATCTTTTCAGCTTCAAGAAAGTTACCCAGGATTTGTCCAATGCGGCCATATCCGGCAATGATGACATGATTCTGCAGTTGTGGGGCCTGTTCAGCCAGCGGCACATCCTCGCCAACAGAAGTTTTTTCTTTTGGGCTGAGTTTTCGTGCTATTTGCAGATTAAATTTAATCAACACTGTTGCCAATACCATAGAAAGCAAGACTGTACCCAAGGTAATTTGCTGATACATAGCAGGCAATACATCCCCGCTCAAGGCCAGTAACGCCAGACCAAATTCGCCGCCTACCGCCAGAATCAAACCTGTACGCCAGGACAATTGCCATGCCATTCCTTTACGACGCAATAAAAACAGCACCAGCAGCGTTTTTAGCACCAGCATGAACAAAGTAGCCAGAACAATCCAGTGCCATTGCGGCAATATAGCTGCAGGGTCAACCAACATACCGACACTGATAAAAAACAGCCCCAGTAACACATCTCGGAACGGCCTTATCGTGCTTTCCACCTGATGCCGGAATTCAGTGTCCCCCAATACCATGCCAGCCAAAAACGCGCCAAAGGCCATAGACAACCCCAGTTGCTCTGTAGCAAAACCAGCCAACAGACAAACCAGCAAAACGGTCAGAGTAAAAAGCTCTGCTGATTTCTTACTGGCCACCAGATGAAAAAAGGGCCGGAACAACAGTCTTCCAACACCGATCACAAGTACCACTGCCAGCGCAGCTTTAGCAACTGCAAAGCCAAGAGAACCTGCTATTTCACTGGCAACCGCAGTCCCTAGCACCGGAATAACAACAATGAATGGTACAGCCGTAATATCCTGAAACACAGAGAGTGACAGCGATAAACGACCATGATGACTGTTTGATTCTCCCTGTTCGGTTAATTGTTTGCTAATCACAGTTGTAGAAGATTGGGCCGCTATAGCTCCCAATACAAAAGCCACCGCAGGGTTCAAACCAAAAGCCATCAGCAACAAAGTAACAACCAGAGTGGTTAAACCGACTTGCCCCATACCCAAACCAAGAATGGTATGTCGCATAGCGTAGATCTGCGGCATGGTAAAGTTCAGACCAATGGTGAAGAGTAAAAAGACAATACCAAATTCAGCAATATGCGAAATCAGATTGTCATCAACAGATGGTCCAACTGTATTGGGGCTCAGCAGAATACCCACCAATAAATAAGCAATACTGGCTGGCAAATGAAAACGCTGAAACAGCAGAATAATAGTAACAGTCAGTGATAGCAGGCTAAGTAACTGAAAAAACGGGTCAGTAAACACAACAAGACTCCTTGAACACTGGGGCTGACATTGCAAACGCCTGATAATACTGGTGAAACTCGATAATATTCAACAGCATTCTGACTAGGAGTGAACTACAAAGGCTCTTACTCACAGAGCCTATTACCATTAACCTACTCTTCCAGAGTAACAGGAGTCACAAAACCCAGAGGTTTGACTGCCAGCACTGAACAATTCAGCTGCTCCAGCAAGGCTTCAGCCGTATTTCCTATCAGGAATCCGGCAATGCCAGTTCGGGCAACAGTGCCCATGACAACTAAGCCAGGGTCCAGTTCTTCTATTCTTTTGGCAAGAATATGAGAAGCAGCTCCGCGCAGTAACTCGAAATGAGGCTTACAATAGTCGTAGGCTTGTTGCCCAATCCATTTGGCCATCAGCAGTTTTAATCTGTTGATGCCAGCCTGATGTGACGAATGAATACTTTGATTGTACTCAGCTTCGGCTCTTTCCGGGTTGTCGCTCCACATGAGTACCACTCCGGCAGACTCTACTTGCCAGGCATGCAAAACATGCAGGCCGGCCCCATTGTGGATAGCAATGGAGCTGGCCAGTTCGAGGATTTGTTTGTTCAGTGGCTGCTCAACACTTTGTGGCTGGTCCGGATTAAAATCTACTGTAGCCGCTATTTTGCTGTAGTTGGGCGCCACATCAGGCTTCAGTAACCACAAAGGACAAGGGCATTTACGCAGCAAGTGCATATCAGTGCCGCCAAACAGCCGTTTCACCCAACTGGCAGGCTCAGCCGTTTTGATCACTAAGTCGTGATGGTTACGCAAAACAGAGCGGATCACTTGAATAAATTCAGTACCTATTACTACTTTGCAGCGAATTTCAGCGCGTTGCTGATACCGGCCGGCCCTTGCCAGTAACTCGTTTAAATGATGCTGAACATAGTCTTTTTCTATGTCCTGTTGCGGCCGCTCTGGTTTAATCAGATGAAAGCTACTCAGAGCAGGTAATACCATCAGCAAGGTAATTTCCGCAGAGTTTTGTTCAGCCAGCGTCAGCGCAGCTTCAAGTTCAAAGGGGTGCTCGCACTGAGGTTTAGCTACAAGCAAAATGTTCTTGAATCTTTTCATCGCCCCGTCCTCCTGAACAAAACAGTTAAAAATGTGTTTTGGAACCACCTGATACTACACAGCTTTTCTATCAAAGGTTTTGATACATATCAACTTAAGGTAGCAGCTGAGACGAGCATAGCAACAGGGCGACAAGCAGAGATTAGCGGTTAATTCACAGATCACTCTATTCTGGCATTGCCACTAATGCAGTGCTATATTGTACGGCAAAGCCGTACAACTAATTATTTATATCTGGTGATCACAATGGATACCGTAAGCGTTAATCAGTTCAGAGACAATCTGAAAACCTATGTCGAAGATGTGGTGAACAACCATGCACCGATTAAAGTAACGCGCCGCGCTGGTGAAGCCTTTGTGGTGATCAGTGCTGACGATTGGGAGCGGGAACAAGAAACTCTTTACGTTTTACAAAACAATAGCTTAATGGCACAAATTGCAGCCTCATCAGCCACTCACAGCCAAAGAAAAGGCTATAGCCCAAGTTCTGAGGAAATAGATGAGATCACTGGTATTTGAAGGCAATACATGGGCTATTTATGAAGAGCTGCGAGATAAAGATAAAATTCTGCATAAAGCCCTGTGCAAATTACTGAAAGAAATGCTGCGAGCTGATCCTGCTTCAGGATTGGGAAAACCAGAACCACTGAAACACAATCTCACTGGATTCTGGTCAAAACGTATTTCGCAAAAAGACCGGCTGATCTACAAATTCGACGACAGTTCTATCTCCATATTCGCTATCGGCGGGCATTACGATCAGTACTAAACCACAGATATCATCAAAAAGATAAGCACCTGCCTCTTACACCAATTGGCTTCCATTGAAAACACCATATGGAAGCCAATCGGCTTAGCCTAAAGTTTTACTCTGCCGGACCCGCGGCTTCTTTACGGCTTTGACGTAACGACAACACCACAGAAGTACCAATGATCAGAGCCACAACAAGCAAAGACAAAGCTGTTGGAATTTTTACCAGATCAATCAGCACCATTTTTGCACCTACAAACACCAGCACTAAAGCTAAACCGTACTTCAGCAAACTAAAGCGGTCAGCCATATCAGCCAGCAGGAAATACATAGAGCGCAAACCTAAAATTGCAAAGATATTGGACGTTAATACGATAAATGGATCCGTTGTAATAGCGAAGATCGCAGGAATAGAGTCGACGGCAAAAATCAGATCCGAAAACTCAACCAATACCAGCACCAGAAACAGCGGCGTGGCATAACGAACCCAGCGGCCATCAACCAGACGTTTAACGAAGAACTTTTCACCTTCCAGTTGCTCGGTAATTTTGTAGCGTCGACGTAACCACAATACTATTTTGCTGTTGGCCAGATCGGGTTGTTGCTCTGCCGCCAGCCACATTTTTATACCTGTAAACAGCAAAAAAGCACCAAAAACATAAAGTAACCAATGGAACTGAGTGATTAACCAGGCACCGGCAAAAATGATGATAGTGCGCATCACAATGGCGCCTATTACACCCAATATCAACACGCGCTTTTGTAATTCAGGAGGGATAGCAAAGACGCTAAAAATCATCAACCAGACAAACACATTGTCGATAGCCAGTGACTTCTCAATCAAATAACCAGTGATATATTCCAGGGTTTTGGCCGTCGCAATTTCTTCACCCACAGTGTTATCTAAGTACAACCATAAACCTGCGGCAAATAAAAAGGAGACTGACACCCAAATGCCAGACCAGATGGCAGCTTCTTTTACTGAGACTTTATGCGCTTTGCCGCCACCGACCCAAAATAAGTCGATAGCAAGCATGATAATAACGACGCTAAAAAATGCGGACCATAGCCAGGGGTTTGCAATGGATTCCATAAGATTTCTCCAAACAGGGTTTAACCAACCAGCAAGTGCCGGTGTTTTCCAGGCCCACTGCGGCTGGAACTCCTGTTTGAAAAGGGATCTTTGCCAGAGCGGCAAAGGTCTTGCTCATCAGTAATACTGACCTGGTTACCGGAAACATAAAGTTTCGTGATGACGATAAACCAGTAGTGAGCTACTCCCCTTTGGGATGGCGCAACTTTAACAAAGCCCGATCAGAATAGCTAACTAATTAACTGATGTGGATTAGCCTCAGTGATGGTTGCTGAACCAACAAAAGGCAAACTTAGCGCTAACACAGACTAAAAAACACGGCGACCCAAAGGCCGCCGTAGTTTTATCTTCACAATTTGCTTCAACAACAGCGCTATTACATAGTTAGATCAAACCTGTCCAGCGTCATCACTTTGCTCCAGGCAGCAACAAAGTCTTTAGTGAACTTTGCTTTGCCATCGTCGGCAGCATAGATCTCGGCCACAGCACGCAACTCGGAATGGGAACCAAATACCAGATCCACTGGGGTGGCTGTCCATTTCAGTGTGCCGGTTTTGCGATCCACCCCTTCGTATAGGCCTTCAGTTTTAGCCGACTTGCGCCACTCTGTGGACATATCCAGCAAATTGACAAAGAAGTCGTTGCTTAAAGTGCCTGGTTTGCTGGTAAATACGCCGTGTTTCGCACCGCCTGTATTGGCATCCAGCGCACGTAAACCACCGATCAGCACTGTCATTTCCGGCACGCTTAAGGTCATCAAATTGGCTTTATCCACCAAAGCTTCGGCCGGAGATAAAGCTGCATCTTTGCCGTACTCTTTACCATAATAGTTGCGGAAGCCATCAGCCATCGGCTCCAACACAGCAAAAGATTCCACATCAGTTTGCGCCTGACTGGCATCAGTGCGGCCCGGTGTAAATGGCACTTCCACTGTGATGCCCCCCGCTTTAGCGGCTTGCTCTACTGCAGCACTACCTGCGAGTACAATTAAATCGGCCAACGAGACTTTTTTGCCACCCTTTTGGGCTTTATTAAAGTCCTGCTGAATACCCTGCAGTTTTTTCAGTACCTTGGCCACTTCAGCCGGATTATTGACCGCCCAGTCTTTTTGGGGTGCTAAGGCCAAACGAGCACCATTAGCTCCACCCCGTAAATCAGTACCACGGAAGCTGGCCGCTGCAGCCCAACTGGTGCGCACCAGCTCTGGCACTGTTAAACCCGATGACAATACCTTGGCTTTCAGCGCTTTGATATCCTCTGCGTTGATCAATTCATGATCCACTGCTGGCACAGCGTCCTGCCAAATCAGCGTTTCAGCTGGCACTTCAGAGCCCAAATAACGCACTTTAGGCCCCATATCGCGGTGGGTTAATTTAAACCAGGCTTTGGCAAAGGCCAGTTCAAACTCCTTAGGGTTTTCTTTAAAGCGTGTGGTGATTTTGCGGTATTCAGGATCTTCCTTCAGCGCCAGGTCTGTGGTGAACATAATAGGCGCATGACGTTTGGTTTTATCATGTGCATCCGGCACTAAATTCGCGGCCTGACCATCTTTCGGGATCCACTGGGTGGCACCAGCCGGGCTTTTGGTTTTAACCCAGTCAAAGGCATACAGGTTATCCAGATATTGAGTGGTCCAGGCTATGGGGTTGACCGTCCAGGCGCCTTCTAAACCCGAAGTGACTGTATCTTCCGAATGGCCTTTGCCACATTTGTTTTTCCAGCCAAAGCCTTGCTCCTCCAAACCCGCAGCAGCTGGCTCTTTACCGACACAGTCTTCAGGTTTATGTGCACCGTGGGCTTTACCAAAAGTATGACCGCCCGCTATTAAAGCCACTGTTTCTTCGTCGTTCATCGCCATACGGCCAAAGGTTTCGCGAATATCTTTGGCGGCAAGCAAAGGATCCGGATTGCCATTTGGTCCTTCAGGATTGACGTAAATCAGGCCCATTTGCACAGCAGCCAGAGGTTTTTGCAGTTTGCGATCACCGCTATAGCGCTTGTCATCCAGCCACTTGGTTTCAGGCCCCCAATAGACAATATCGGCTTCCCAATCGTCAGTGCGGCCACCGGCAAAACCAAAGGTTTTAAAGCCCATAGACTCCAGCGCCACATTACCTGTTAACACCATCAAATCGGCCCATGAAATTTGACGACCATATTTTTGCTTAATAGGCCAAAGCAAACGCCGCGCTTTATCTAAATTGACGTTATCAGGCCAGCTGTTTAACGGCTCAAACCGCTGCTGCCCACCACCAGCCCCACCCCGGCCATCAGACACTCTATAAGTACCGGCACTATGCCAGGCCATACGAATAAAAAAGGGCCCATAATGGCCATAATCCGGCGGCCACCAGTCTTGCGGCGTGGTCATCAGTTTGGTGATATCTGCTTTGACGGCTTTTAAATCCAGCTTTTTAAACTCTTCTGCATAGTTAAAGCCTTGATCCATAGGGCTGGATTCCACCCCATGCTGACGCAAAGGCGCCAGATTCAGTTGTTCAGGCCACCAGAACTGGTTGCCCTTATTCATACTTTCTGCATTGGCTATAGGTGTAGTTAAAGCTATCGAAACGGCGACTGCTAAAGCCGATAGTAATGTTGTTTTCCGTTGAAGCATATGCGCTCCCTCCATTGGTTAAAGTTTAACCTGCACCGCGATAAACACTAGACCAACAGAATAGAAAATTCGTTTCTAATCAATTTAAGTGATTAATTGAAATTTAAGCAACTTGTAAAGGTTTATTGGCGAGGCTTTGGAGTGAGCGATCTTTGTAGCCAAACTGCCTTGCTTGATCACTCAAATTGCACTATATTTTGTACGTTATTTAGTACTTAATAGGAATCTATTGTGGCACGTCTCCGTCTTGATCAGGACATCCAACCTCTTTCTGAATTCAGATCCAGTGTTGCTTCTTATATCCGGCAGATTAACGAAACCCGCCGTCCTTTAGTAATTACACAGCATGGCAAAGGCGTCGCTGTGCTGTTGGACGTTGCTGAATATGAAGCTATGCAGGAGAAAATTGAACTGCTGGAAGAACTGCGCATTGCTGAAGCTCAACTGGCATCAGGTGCCGGAGTTTCAAATGAAGATGCCCGCAGTTTGCTGCTAGCGCGGTTGAAAAAATGAATGTGGTTTGGTCGCCTTTAGCTTTAGAAAAGCTGGGTGACGCCGCAGATTTTATTGCGCTGGATAATCCTGTAGCGGCGGAGAAATGGGTAAACGAGGTATTGGATAAAACAGCGCTCTTGAGTTCACTTCCAGAAATGGTCCGAGCCGTACCGGAACTTCTCTACAGTAACTACCGTGAAATCATCTTCGGCCACTACAGAATCATTTACTGCGTAGACCACGAAGTAAGGATCCTTACAATGCGTAATTGCCGACAAATGCAGGGAGATTGGGATGTTTGAGTATCAGCCGCAACGAGTGACTAATGAACCTACTTCCAAAGCCCCTTATTTTCATTCCGCACCATTTTAAAAGTTCTAAAGGCAGGACGAACTTTGAATACTTCAATCTTGGATTTTAAATCACCAATCAGTTTATCAAGCTCGCTTCGTGATATCTCACAATTACAGCCGACTATTACTTTCTCCAGCTTTAAATTTCCTTCGAAAGGCATGTAATAGTTGCCATCATTGTCTCGTTCTTTAAGCTCAATGACAGTTCGAACTTCTTGTTCATACTCCCAGTTTTTATATTTTGTATACAGCGCCTTATTCAGAATTTGCTCTACATTTAGTGACTTGGCATCGAACTTTGACTCGGAATATTCAACTAGGCGGAAAATGTGGGCTAACTCTTTTGGATAGCTAAAGCCTAAACAAATCCCTCTATGGCGGTCAGCGTAATGAGCCCACTGGACAGGACAATTCCATGCCTTGGAAAAGCACATAACTCCCATATCATTAATAATTGCTCTATGGCCATTTCTAAGTTGGGTTCTGAAATCTGACTTCGACGTATCAAAACAGAAAAATTCGAAGGGGTCATTAAGAGTATCAAAAGTTGAAATTTTAAGCCTTCGATGCTTTAAATTCAGCTCCGCAAATTTCAGCGGTAAAAAATGGTATAGAAGCATGTAGGTGCCCTTATTTGAGACTTGATAACATTTTTTTCAAAGCAGAAGTACCATTCTTATACTAGTAACAATCGTCAACTGAAACAGTTATAAAAAGAGTCCATAGTTTCTTATATTTGGATCAAAAAACTGCTCACTAATGTCACTCAAAGAGTCCTCGAATTTCATAGGCTTATATGTCATTTTTTTTAAGGTATCAGTACCAAGCATGCATCTAAAACGAGCTTCGACTGTCCCACTATCGTCAGGGTTATAAACAACTATTTTCCTAATTATTGTTTCTCCGACAGACCCCAGCCCATAAAGTAGTTTGAAAAAAGCATCAGTCTCAGGCAGGGAGTAACCGATAATATAAATGTATTGAGCATTAAGTAGCTCCTGCGCAGCACTTTTCCAAACGGGAGCTATAGCAGTATGGTAATCAGATTTATTCCAGGTAGGAGGAACAATAAGAGGAGTTGGTTTTACTTCAATATTCCTCCAGCCATTCATAAACTCCTTTAAATTTGAGCCAATCGGGATGTGTATATCACCATTATCTGCAGACAGAGTTATTTCTCGCTTTGATTTGCCCACTTTGATTGTCTGAAACTTACCTCGAGCGCCATGATGCTGAATCACTTGCCCTTTTATTGTTGATACATCAAAGGCTACAACTTCTGTTTTACCGTTAACGATCCCCCAATTCAGAGAACCATGTAACTTCAAGAGTTTGATTGATTTCAGTTTTCCATTATCGGCTGGCGATTCATCTTTAAGCATATAATTCGGCGCAAGTGAGTTACAGAACATTGCAAATTCAAGAGCGAGATCATAGTTAAAGGTAATGACTGAGACATCTTTAATGTATTCAGTCAGGGGCAATTTTTTAATTAACGCGCACAGATTTGAATAGCTACCTTGGGGAGTGATCTCTCCCTTATCAGCGGAATAATTAAAT
>NZ_JAJOYU010000005.1 GCF_021290985.1 Rheinheimera soli | reverse complement strand
CGATCCATGATTTAATCCGCAGTCAAAAACACCTTATAAGCTCCATTACTGGTCACCAACCGATATTCATAACCCAACGTATCCAAATGCTCTGCTATCTCTTCATGATCAGCAATCTCAAAGCCAGCCAATACATCGCCGGTAGCAGCGCCGTGGTTGCGGTAGTGGAATAAAGTGATATTCCATTTTTCGCCCAAGGTGTTCAGGAAGTTCATTAGCGCTCCTGGGTATTCCGGGAAGTTGAACTGGTAGACCTGCTCTTGTACTAAACGCGGTGGCATGCCGCCGACCATATGGCGTACGTGTAGTTTGGCCAGTTCGTCGTCGGATAAATCCTGATAGTCGTAGCCTGCTGCAGATAAGGCCTGATTGACCTGTTGCAGTTCTTCTGCGCCGTGCCGTAGTTTGATACCAACAAAAATATGGGCTTTGTTGTCGCTGGCGTAACGGTAGTTAAATTCGGTGATGGCGCGACCGCCTAAGGTTTGACAGAAACGGCGGAAGCTGCCTTTTTCTTCCGGAATAGTGACGGCAAATACAGCTTCTTTTTTCTCGCCCAGTTCGCAGCGCTCCGACACATAACGCAAAGTATCGAAGTTCAGGTTAGCGCCGCTGAGTACTGCACTTAAATTCTGTGGCTGATTTCCGCTGCGCTCGGCTTTGGCAGCAGTAGCCGCATATTTTTTCAGGCCAGCTAAGGCCAAAGCACCAGCAGGTTCTGCAACTGCGCGTAAGTCGTCGAAGATGTCTTTGATGGCGGCACAAATTTCGTCGCTGGAGACTGTGATCACATCGTCGCAGTATAAATGCGCCAGTTTGAAGTTCTCGGTGCCTATGCGTTTTACTGCCACACCGTCGGCAAATAGCCCTACTCTATCTAAAGTAACAGGCTCGCCCGCGTCCATAGCTGCTTTTAAGCAGGCGGCGTCGTCTGGCTCTACCCCTATAACTTTCACGCCCGGCATCACGGCTTTGATATACACCGCCATACCTGCCAATAAGCCACCGCCGCCGACCGGAATAAATACTGCGTCCAGTTTGTTATGTTGGCTTAATAGCTCTTTAGCCACAGTGCCCTGGCCTGCTATTACGTCGGCATCGTCAAAAGGTGGAATATAAGTGGCGCCCTGAGTTTGGGATAACTCAATGGCAAACTTATTGGCTTCGTCAAAGGCGGTGCCGTGCAGCAGCACTTTGCCGCCAAGGGCTTTGACTGCTGCTACTTTAATTTCCGGCGTGGTGATAGGCATCACAATAGTGGCATTCAGGCCCAGTTTGCTGGCGGATAAAGCCACGCCTTGCGCATGATTGCCTGCCGAAGCGCAAACCACGTTTCCACCTGGGTTTTGTTCACGCACTTTATGTAATTTATGAAAAGCACCACGCAGCTTAAAAGAATACACAGGCTGCATATCTTCACGTTTTAACAGCACATGCTGACCAATACGCTGGCTGAGTTTTGGCATAGCCTGCAGCGGGGTTTCTATCGCCGCCTGATACACAGGCGACAATAAAATTTCCCGTAAATACTGCTGCATTAAAGCTGGGTTAGGCGCAGGGCGCTGCCAGTCAGCTGCAGTTTTGCCTTGCTGTTTTACCGCGTCTTTCACAGCGTCTTTTACAGAGTTTTGCACAGCACTCAGCTCTTTATTCACGGCATTCATAGGTCTTCCAATTTACTCAGATCACGCACCGCACCTTTATCAGCCGAGCTTGCCAGCATGGCATAAGCTTTTAACGCCGGGCTGACGGAGCGCACGCGATCCACAGGTTTCCAGGCCAGTTTGCCTTTGGCTTCCATAGCAGCACGGCGCTCTGCTAATACTGCATCGCTAACCCCAATAGCGATGCTGCGGTTTGGAATATCAATGGCAATGGCGTCGCCTTCTTCAACCAGGCCAATAGCGCCGCCGCTGGCGGCTTCAGGCGATACATGGCCTATGGATAAACCCGAAGTACCACCAGAGAAACGGCCATCCGTGATTAAGGCGCAGGCTTTACCTAAGCCCATCGATTTTAAGTAGCTGGTTGGATACAACATTTCCTGCATACCAGGGCCACCTTTTGGCCCTTCGTAGCGGATGATTACCACATCGCCTGCGACAATTTTACCTGCCAGAATGGCTTCTACTGAACTGTCCTGGCTTTCAAAAATACGGGCGCGGCCGTTAAACACCAGGTTTTCTTTTTCCACACCAGCGGTTTTCACAATACAGCCGTTTGGCGCTATGTTGCCGTACAGCACAGCCAAACCGCCGTCTTGTGAATAGGCGTTTTCTTTGCTGCGGATACAACCTTCAGCGCGGTCGTCGTCCAGCGTTGGGTAACGGCAACTCTGCGAAAAAGCTTTAGTGGTACGGATACCTGCAGGACCAGCGCGGAAGAAATCCAACACCTGCTGATCTTTGGTTAAGGTGATATCAAAGCGGTTGATCACATCACCTAAAGAGCTACCTGCCACATGAGGTGTGTCTGGGTTGAGTAAACCTGCGCGCAGCAATTCGCCTAAAATGGCGATTACACCACCGGCGCGGTGTACGTCTTCCATATGGTATTTTTGCGTACTCGGTGCCACTTTGGATAAATGCGGCACCATACGTGATAAACGGTCGATATCGCTCATGCCAAAATCGACTTCGGCTTCAATAGCAGCGGCCAATAAATGCAGCACTGTGTTGGTAGAACCGCCCATGGCGATATCCAGCATCATAGCGTTTTCAAAGGCGGTTTTATTGGCGATATTACGGGGCAAAGCGCTGGCGTCATCTTGTTTATACCAGCGGTTGCATAAGTCCATAATGCGCGCACCGGCACTGATAAACAGCGCTTTACGGTCGCTATGGGTCGCCAGCATAGAGCCATTGCCCGGTTGGCCTAAACCCAAGGCTTCGACTAAACAGTTCATCGAGTTAGCAGTAAACATACCAGAGCAAGAGCCACAGGTTGGGCAGGCGCTTTTTTCAATTTTTTCGCTGTCTTCATCGCTGACATTTGGGTTAGCGGCGGAGACCATAGCGTCAACTAAATCCAGCTTGATAATTTGGTCCGACAGTTTGGTTTTGCCTGCTTCCATAGGGCCACCCGAGACAAAAATGGCCGGGATATTCAGGCGCAAAGCGGCCATTAACATGCCCGGGGTGATTTTGTCGCAATTGGAAATACAAACCATAGCGTCGGCGCAGTGGCCGTTAACCATATATTCCACTGAATCGGCGATGATTTCGCGTGACGGCAGGCTGTACAACATACCGCCGTGGCCCATGGCGATGCCGTCGTCTATGGCGATGGTGTTGAATTCTTTGGCGATACCACCTGCTTCTTCAATAGCTTCAGCCACCAATTTGCCTAAATCGCGTAAATGCACATGGCCAGGCACAAACTGAGTGAAGGAGTTCACAACGGCAATAATAGGTTTACCAAAGTCGGTATCTTTTACCCCTGTGGCACGCCATAAAGCACGGGCTCCCGCCATATTGCGGCCTTCGGTGGTAGTGGCGGATCTAAGCTTCGGCATCTCTTTATTACTCCAATTTAGTGTGTTCCCCTGCGTACTTTGGGGTGCATATAGTTTGTTTGATTTTGGCTCCGTTCAACACCGAGCCCTATTAATTTTTCTTAAGTTTAGCGGCTTAAGCCCGCATTGATCCTGCTTCGGCTTGTGTTAGTTCAGACTCAACACAATCCAGATATTCGATATCGTATAACTTGTTTAACTGATTGGTCAGCAGGCTGATAGGTTTGTCGCTGACGATAGACAAAGTCACCAGCAAGCCGCTGAAATCGGCCATTGGTTTCATTTCCATACCGGCCACTTCAAAGCCACGGTAACGGGTGACCTGCAATAACCGCTCTAATACCACAGGTTGGTTTTTAGTCTGGATGGTTAATACATGGTTCATTGTGCTTTCTCCGTTAACATATCCTGATTGGCTGATCCTGGCGGTACTAATGGCCAGACGTTGTCTGTTTCATCTATTCGAACGTGCAATAAGTAAGGGCCTGGCCAGGTAAACATGGCTTCCAGCGCTGGTAATACTTCGTCTTTGCGGCTGATGCTGTGGCCTGGTATGGCAAAAGCAGCAGCTAAAGAAACAAAATCCGGGTTGTCAGATAAATCGGTTTCGCTGTAACGTTCGTTAAAAAACAGCTCCTGCCATTGTTTCACCATGCCTAAACGCTGGTTATCGACAATCACAATCTTCACCGGCAGACGGAATCGTTTGATGGTGCCCAGTTCCTGCACATTCATCATAAAAGAGCCGTCGCCGCTGACGGTGACTACTGTATCTTTTGGCCTGGCCAACTGCGCACCTATGGCGGCAGGTAAACCAAAACCCATAGTGCCTAAACCGCCACTGCTTAAGTGATTACGTGGATGGCTGAAGCTCATATGCTGCGCCACCCACATTTGATGTTGGCCTACGTCGCAGCACACTACGGCGTTGTCTGGCATACGTTCGCTTAACTGTTTCAGCATTAAAGGCGCGAAGATACGCTCACCCGGATGGTCATAACGCCAGCCGTGTTGTTGTTTCATCGCCAAACAATGTTTTAACCAGTCTTCGCAGTGAGTGGGTACTGACATCGCAGGCAGTAACTCGCGTAAATCACCTAGCATGGCGCACTCAGCGCGGCGTAATTTGTGCAGCTCGGCCGGGTCTATATCTATATGAATAACCTTGGCGTCCGGCGCAAAAGCCGCCAGCTTGCCTGTGACGCGGTCATCAAAACGAGCGCCTAAACAGATCAATAAATCGCATTGCTGCACCGCATGATTGGCAGCCTGAGTGCCGTGCATACCTAACATACCCAGGTAATAGGCATTAGAAGGCGGCACTGTACCCATGGCTTTTAAAGTGGTGACCGAAGGCATAGGGCTTTGGGCTAAAAAGTCTTGCAACTGCGCTACTGCATCGGCCATATGCACACCACCGCCAATGTAGGCGATAGGTCTTTTGGCGTTTTGGATTAATAAGCGAGCCTGCTCTAAAGCCGCAGTTGGTAAAAACTCTTGCTGGGCGCTAGCGGCATCTTCAACTAAACGTGGTTTAAACTGCACTTCGGCCAGTTGGATATCTTTAGGAATATCGACCAACACCGGGCCTGGACGGCCTGACATTGCCAGTTCAAAAGCTTCGTTTAAGGTGTGTTCCAGTTCGGTTACGTCTGTCACCATAAAGCTGTGTTTGGTCACTGCCAGGCTTAAACCTAAAACGTCTACTTCCTGAAAAGCATCTGTGCCCATCACAGCTTGTGATACCTGACCTGTGATGGCCACTAAAGGCACTGAATCTAATAAAGCGTCGGCTAAGGAGGTGATCAGGTTAGTAGCGCCTGGGCCAGAAGTGGCCATACAAACGCCAACTTTGCCTGAACTGCGGGCATAACCTATGGCAGAAAAAGCCCCACCCTGTTCATGACGGCACAGGTAGTGTTTGACTTTGCTCTGATACAGCGCGTCGTAGATTGGCATAATAGCTCCGCCGGGATAGCCGAAGATATGTTCGACTCCCTTTTGCTCTAGCAGCTTGATTACCAGTTCTGCGCCTTTCATCTTCCCGTCCTTATTTCATTGCACCCTAGGTTACCGACATTGCTTTGACTGATGAAAACTATCCGGCTCCGGCTCGGTTGCTGGACGGGCGGGGATAAACCCCATCCGGCTCCGACTTACCTGCCGGACGGGCGGGGACAAGCCCCGCCCCTACAGTTTTCGTTTTCATTCGCCCTGCAATGTCAGTTGCTTTGGGCATTTATCGTGTTGTTGTCAGTACAACAAAACCTTTTTCGAAATTTCCGGGGACCTTAAAACACAAAACCCCCGGACCTTTCGGTGCGGGGGTTTTGTTGAGAATTTTTTTGCTGCTTAAAATTCCAAACGCGAGCCCCCGCAGTGACTAATCACCACGATTACGAGGACCACAATAATGTTCAGAATAGAAGCTAAACGCATTTTTTAATTTTAACTCTTTGGTTAAGTATTTTACTTCGGCGGTGTTTTTACGTTAGGTGCCGAAAATTTATGCCTATAGAAATAGCCGTCTAACCATCTTAAGTCAACAGATATTTTTGCTTTTGACTGATTTTTGTAAAAAAATTACAAAAGCTGCATTTTTAGGCAGAATAAGCCAGAATCCTATTTCATAGTGCTGTTATTCATTGAGTGTGATGGATCAATTAGAGCTGTTTGACTTACCCAATCCTTGTATTGGGATTTGCGAAAACAACAGTAGAGGTTATTGCCTCGGCTGCTTGCGTTCGCGTGACGAACGCTTTAATTGGCACAATAAACCTGTGGCTGAACGCTCACATATTCTGAAATTACTGGAACAACGCAGAGCCCGCCGTGATGCCAAACTGGCTCAACTTGCTGCTGAAAAAGCTGCTCAGCAAAAGCTGGATTTGGGCGAAACCCCAGCTGTTGATGACAGTATTCCGATAATCTGGGACTTAGAACTCTGACATTGGATTGGAATTCTGAACGGGTGGGGATAACCCCCCGCCCGATAGAGTCGTTGATTTAAACCCTGGCTGTTGGCACGTTGGCGCAGTTGCTGCGAGGTCTTTGCCAGTTTTCAGTGACAATCTGCTCCGACTGTTTTACCAGTTCACCCGCAATAAACTCATACACCATCGCCAAATAGGCATAACCTATGGTTTCGTCTGAGCCTTCGTCGGTCAGGCAATGTTTATAGTCTTTGTCGGTTAACGGCACTTTGATAGCACCGGTAAACCAGTTCGCTTTCAGCGGGTACTGTTTTTCGCTGAATAGTAACTGCGGATCTATGCTGGCAGATGCAGTGTTTTTGCAGTCATTTTGCAACAACCTATTTAAAAACAACTGCTGGCCTTTTAATTCCCAAACCCCTTTATAACCACGCTGATCGGCGGCACAGGCCAGCTGATTTTGCAGTTTCAGCCGGACTTCATCGGACTGATGCAGCTTATCCAAGGGGCTGCTGTCCACTTCATGCGGCACACCATCCACAATAAATTGATCAGGCACAGGGATAGCAGCAAAAGCGAAAGTGCTGAACCACAACAACAGACTGATGCACAAATAACGCATTGAAGCTCCTTAGTTATGGTTAGTTAAGATCGGTGCTGGAAAAGCAGACTAACACCTTTTGTTTAGTGTGTTAGCACTCTTTAGTTGTAGCCCGAATTGATGAGTCCTTGCAACCAGTCAATAAAAACTTTTAGCCTGCGGCTCAATTGCCGACGGTGTGCATACAACACAGAAATTGGCATAGCAGCGGGCTGATACTGTGGTAACACCTTCACCAGCTTGCCTTGCATTATCAAATGGCGTACTGCCACCTCTGGCAACTGAACAATGCCTAAACCCGCCAGACAAGCCGCTGTGTAAGCCTCAGCATTATTGACAGTGATGGCACCTGACATAGGCCAAAACCTGGTTTTTCCATCCTGAATATATTCAAAGCCATCAGGCTTGCCCGCCAGTTGCTGACTATAAAACACTAAGTTGTGACTGTTTAAATCGTCCAGAGTTTCAGGTAAACCAAACTTTTCCAAATAGGCAGGGCTGACACAATTCACCTGAGCCAGTAACGCCAAAGGCCTGGCGATCAGGCTACTGCTGGTCAGTTGCCCAATGCGGATCACAGCATCAAACCCTTCAGCTATTAAATCCACCCGCCTGTCCGTGCTGCTCAATTGAATATGTAACTGCGGATGCTGGGCTAAAAACTCTGGCAGGGCTGGGATCACGGCTTCTTTAGCAAGGTTTGTTGGCATATCAATGCGTAATACACCTTTGAGCTGTTCAGGTTGTTGCTGAAATAACTGCTGCAGATCATCAAAATCGGCCAGAAACTCAACACAACGCTGGTAATAACTCATGCCGTCCTGTGTGAGCTCTACTCTTCTGGTGGTGCGGTTCAACAGCCGCACATTCAGTTGAGTTTCCAGCTGCTGCACTGCTTCTGAGACTGAAGTTTTGGGTAAACCCAACTGTTCAGCGGTGCGGATAAAACTCCCCAGTTCTGCCACCCGCTGGAAAATTTGCATCTGCTGAATTCTGTCCATGCCCGCTCCTGCTTTCCGCTTTGAATCACTATCATCAAAATACGGACAGTGATTCCGTTTTTACATTATTTATCCGAATTAAATCTAACAATACACTGCAGTTGTTGAATTAGCCAAGCTTAACCAAAGGGGAAATACTATGAGTCAGAAAATTGCTTTAATTACAGGTGCCAGCCGTGGTTTAGGTAAAAATGCAGCTTTAGCTTTAGCCAAAGCAGGTGTGGATTTAGTGCTTACCTACCACAGCAAAGCTGATGAAGCTGCAGCAGTGGTGGCCGAAGTTCAGTGGTTAGGCCGCAAAGCAGTAGCCATCCAACTGGATACCAGCAATGTGTCGTCTTTTGCTGAGTTTTCAACACAGTTAACCACTCATTTACAGCAAGTATGGCAACGTGACCAGTTTGATTTTTTAGTCAATAACGCAGGTTTTGGTATTTATGCTGCACTGGCTGAGACCACAGAGCAGCAGTTTGATGCGTTGATGAATGTGCATTTAAAAGGTGTATTTTTCTTAACTCAGCAGCTGTTACCTCAGATTGCAGATGGCGGCCGTATTCTGAACTATTCCTCTGGCTTAACCCGCTTTTCTTTGCCTGGTTATGGCGCTTATGCCGCGATGAAAGGTGCTGTTGAAGTATTAAGCCGTTATCTGGCGCTGGAATCCGGTGCGCGTGGCATCAGAGTTAATACACTGGCGCCTGGTGCTATTGAAACCGATTTTGGCGGTGGCGCAGTGCGGGATAACGCTGATATTAACCATTATATTGCCTCACAAACTGCTCTTGGCCGCGTTGGTTTGCCTGATGATATTGGTGGTGTAGTGCAGATGTTATTGTCAGAACAAAGTGGCTGGATTAACGGCCAGCGTATTGAAGTTTCAGGCGGTATTCACCTGTAAAGTTATTTATTACAGGGCCGTTACTTCAATGGCCCTGTTTTTTATTTCGCATTCAGACAAAAGGATAGATTGCACCTTGATGCACTGCTGGTTAGAGTGAAGCTCTTCTACCTGCAGAGACATGGATTATTGAGTCAGTCCCAGAGCGCTTCGACTACAGAGCTGCAACAAAAGCTCAGCGAAATTCGCCATCAGTTTACGAACTCTTTATGGCGTAGCTTTGCGCTGATTGCGATGGTTGCTGTACCTCTTTCAATATTACGCTCCTTTAATACCGGTTGGTTGCCTGTATATACAGTGCATGTCGCTGTCGGCATGCTGCTGCTTTCCGGTGCCTGGTTGTGCAACAGAATGTCGTTGCGGTTGAAAGGTGGCTTACTGATCCTGGTGTTTTGGGCAGTCGGATTGCCTGGCGCTTTAACTTTTGGTTTTGCTTCGCCTGGGGTCTGGTGGCTGGTATTAAGTTGTCTGGTGGGCCATGTGCTTTATCAAAAAAAAGTAGCGCTGCTTTTAGCTTTGGCCACTTTTCTGAGTATGATTGGCACTGCCTTTGGTTTTATGTCGGGCTATTTGTCTATTCCTATCAGTATCAACCGTTATGTGGCCGACTCGGCGTCCTGGGCCACTTACATCATAGTGAACTGCATTGTCTTTTTTGTGGTGGTGCGCACCTTCATGACGTACACACAATCCTTACAGGCCACAACTCAGCATCAGTTTCGACAGTGGATTGATGATTTACCTATGGGCATAGTGGTGTTGGGTAAAGATCAGCAGCCTTACTACAACAATAAAGCAGCCAAAGAACTATTAGGCCCGAAACCTGAACAGCCTTTGGCTTTTATGGCGGGCACAGACAAACTTTATCCGGCAGAGCAGATGCCTGCAGCCAAAGCGTTAGCAGGTGAAGTGAGCCAGACTGAAGATATGGAAATTGAACAGGACGGTATTCGCCGCCATATGCAGGCTTGGGGCCGCCCCGGTTACAACGAACACGGTGATTTGACCTTTGGTATAGCTGTGTATGAAGATATCAGCGCACGAAAGCAGCTGGATTTACTCAAGAACCGTTTTGTTTCTACTGTCAGCCATGAACTTCGTACTCCTTTAACCTCCATCCATGGTGCTTTGGGTTTAATTTTGGGCAATGCCTTGGGTGAACCTGATCCTAAGATCCGCGCTATGCTGGAACTGGCTGAACAAAATAGTCAGCGCCTGATCCGGCTGATTAATGACATTCTGGATATGCAAAAAATTGAAGCAGGCCAGATGAATTTCCATTTCGCCAAAGTGCAGTTGCAGCCATTACTGCACTGCGCTGTCGATCAAATGGCTGGTTATGCCGAGCAGCATCAAGTGACGATAGAATTAGGCGCTGTGCCCGATGATCTATGGTTATGGGCTGACAGCAACCGTCTGATGCAGGTGCTGGCGAATTTGTTATCTAATGCTGCGAAGTTTTCTTTTGCTCATTCGACAGTTCAAATCAAAGTACAGCAACTGAATGAACAGGTCCGTATTGCGATCATTGATCAGGGGCAAGGTATAGACGAAGAATTTAAAGCTTTTATCTTCCGGCCTTTTAGTCAGTCTGATACCTCAGATGTACGTAACTTCGGTGGCACAGGTTTAGGCCTGAGTATCAGTAAATCTATTATTGAACAACATGGCGGTACTCTGTCCTTTGAAAGTACCACAGGCCAGGGCAGCAGTTTTTATATAGATTTGAAAGCAGGGGCAGAACTTAACTCCGCCCCTGTTTCCTAGCCTTTAGTTTTGCCAGATTTGCAGTTGGTGAGCGTTTAGCTCTGGTGTTTCATCTTCCTGCCAGCTGACCTTCATACCTGCTGGCACTAAGTCAGCTGGTACCGCCATAGTTTCAGTGGATAAGTTCAGCAGCATCAGGCTTTGTTTATCACCTAAAGACCGGACAATTTTCAGCAACTTACCATCAGCTAAAAACTCTGCTTTGTAGTCTCCTGCTATGCCAAACTCGGCGCGTTCGGCTTTTTGTTTGATCAGGAATTTATACAAAGACCAGACCGACTTTTCATCAGCCTGCTGTGCAGCCACATTGTTTGGGCCTTGTTGCTGAGCCGTCAGGAATGGCGTCCACCAGCTGCTTTCAGCCTGAGGCGGGAATAAATCATCGCGTTGCACCCAGATTTTTTCTGCTGTACTGAAACCGGCCTGAGGGCTGTTATCCCAGAACATTGGCGAGCGGCGGTGTATATGCTCTTTGTCGGACGCCTGAGTTAACGCAATTTCTTCACCGTAGTAGATATAAGTGGTGCCAGGAGAGCTGAATAAGACAGCTGCTGCCAGCTTGGCTTTGTTAAAGTCCTGCTCTAACTGCCAGCTTAAACGTGGCTGATCGTGGTTGGTCAGGAAAGGACTGAAAAACTCCATTGGCGCTGATGTGGTTTTACGTTGCTGTAAGTTCGCCATCAGCAGGTTGTCCGCTTGCGTGGTGTTTTCCTGCTTCATAGTGCCAAATTCGGCATTTTGTTTGCCTGCATTCAGAAGCTCCAGCACTTTGTAGCCAAACTCAAAATCAAAACCAGCGTCCAGACCTTTGCCATCGCCCCAATATTTGGCTGCTATAGGTAAATCCACCCAGGCTTCAGCTACCAGATAAGCGTCTGGTCTGACACTTTTAACGTACTGAGTAAAGTCGACCCAGTAATCTATAGTACCTTGGGTATCAGCTCTTTGTTGTGGGCCATCTTCGTGTACATAACGCACTGCATCTAAACGGAAACCCGCCACACCTTTATCCAGCCAGAATTTGGCCATCTTTTTCATTTCGGCAACCACATCAGGGTGCTTTAAGTTCAGATCAGGCTGCGAAGCACCAAAAGCGGCGTAATAATAGGCTTTGCGTTCTTCGTTGTAGTGCCAGACGGTTTCTGGTTTGACTTCAGTGCTCCAGGCCGGGCCCCAGCCATCTGTTGGCATTTCATCACGCCAGACAAAATAGTCAGCATAAGGCGCTTCACCTTTGGCAGAGCGCTGAAACCAATCATGTTTATCGGAAATATGGTTGATGACTAAATCGAGGATAATATTAATGTTTTTCGCTTTGGCGGCCTGCACCAGCTGTTCAAAATCCTGCATAGAACCATAGTCTTGTTCTACTTCGTAAAATTCGGTGAAGTCGTAGCCATGGTAAGAAGGCGCTTCAAAGATAGGGGTTAACCAGATGGCGTTGATGCCCAAATCCTGCAGGTACGGCAGCTTGGCTTCTATGCCTTTAAAGTCGCCTGTGCCATCGCCATCTGTATCGTAAAAACTGCGGGGCCAGATTTGGTAAAACACTGCGTCTTGCCACCAAGGGGTGGCTGCTTCTGCGGTTTGGGTCGCTACAACCGGAGTTTCAACAGCAGCAGAGCTGGTTTGTTCAGGCGCTTTGCCGCAGCCCGTTAAAGCGACGACTAAAGCCAGCGCCAGTAATGATTTATTCAGCATTCGAAGATCCCTGTTTTTTGAGTTTGACCCAGCTTAGTCAAATTCAGGCCACAGGGCCAGACTGCATACGAATGCACCCGACTGGTGCATTCGATTTAGCGTTAAATCACCTACTGGTTGGTTAATCTCTTGCCAAAGGAAATAGCATAAGCCGGAGACCGCATTTGCAATACTCTGTCTGCACTGGCCCTTACGCCAGGGCTAAGTACATTGGGGTCGAAGTTAACCACAGTACAGGCCTCGCCACCTTGCTCCTCAATAGACAAACGTCCTATATCCAGAGTTGTGCGCTGTGTTGGCCATAAGACTGAAGGGTCGGTTTCGGTATCGCCCGCTTCACCCAGCACCAGCTGCATAGTCCAGTGGGTTGGGCCTTTGGCTAAGCGTTCAGAGAGACGCTTTTGCAAAAAGTCTGTCGGTGGTGCTTTGATTTCAGCTTGCGTTAAACCTTTGACGCCATCTTCAGGCACAAAATGCCAACGCACTTTATGCTCCACGCCGCTGTTGTCTTTGATAAAAAAGGTGTGAATACCAAAATAAGCCGTAGTGGCGTAACTCCATGGTGGCGAGTTTTTTGCTAAATACTCGGTCTGAGGCTGGGTGTCAGGATGAGCTGCACGAAAGGCCTGAACTTTGGCCAGATCAGCTTTGCCAGTCGCAGGGTCTGGAATGAGAGTTTGTAACAAGCCTAAAAAGTTTTCCGGGTCTTTAGCGCCAAAAACAGGGGTAGTTAACATGGCAAAATGCTGAAGCTCACCCTTTGAGCTTTTCAACTGCAAACCTAAACCACGCGGAGAACGGGCATTTTCCGGCGCGTTAGGGCTGCCCCCTGCCATAGAAAAACGGGCAGTCACTGGCACTTTTTCACCAGATAACCAAAACACCGAGCTGAAGTTTTTAGCCTCAGGTAAAGCCTGAAAACTGCCAACAGCACAAAAACCTTTGGCATGGCCTTTACGTTCGCCTTTATGTTCACCAAAAATTTTGGCGAAGACGTCAATAAACTGGTTCGGAGTAGCTTGTTCAGCAGCGTGCAAAGCCGGACTTAAAGCCAGCAATAAAGATAAAGTCACTTTGTTCATCGATCATCCTCTTGAATCTCTGTACTACATACAGCCAACAGAGACAGGACGATCAGTGAAAAACTTTCAGAGAAGAGCAAGGCAGGATAGCCCGAGTACAAAATCGTCAGGAACGATTTTCACTCACATCGTCCATGATGTTCGCCTACGGCAGCTCACGCTGTGAAAAACGACTATCCTGCCGTTTTTTGAACAGCTTTAGCTGGCCCGAAGGGGGAGCGCCAGGGATGGTGCGAATACAAAATCGTCAGGAACGATTTTGAACATAGGAGCACAGCGACGATGGCCCGGAGGGTGCTCTGCAGGACAGTAGAGCATAAAAAATGGCCGCCGAGGACAACAAAACAGCGGCCACTGGGAAATCAAAACTTGCACTAAAAACGCCTTACCCAAACCCTAAGTCATTGCTGTTGCAGCAAGGCGGCAAGGCTTCGAGACCCCAGGAGCATAGTTGCCTATGTGACTGGGGCGATACTCTTGCCTTAAAAGCAGACGCAGTCAACGCCGCTGCGGCTGCAAGGACGACGGGTTATAAAATGCCTGAAATAGAACGCATCAAACCTTTAACCAGTTCAGGCTCAGCTTCAGCGTATTCCATATTCACCTGATTGGCTGAAGACATAATGCGGGTCTGGTAACGTTTCCATTCCGTTTCTTCTGTGGACGAAACGTTTTTATAACCGCTATTGCCTTGTTTTAAGCTGGCTCGGTTTTCTTCCAGTACCACTACACCTTTTTTCGCCCGCTCAGAAATTTGCAGGTCGGTGACTATGCTGTAATGCACATCTTTCACCATAGCGTCAGCTGCTAAACCAATTAAAGCGCCCGCCACTGTCGCACCGGCACGGCCACTGCCACTGCCAAACTGGTTACCTATAGCACCACCAACCAAAGCACCACCAAAACCGCCACCAAAGGCTTCATTCTGGGCGCGTAAATCAGTTTTACCAGCCTGTAACACGTTGGCTTGTAATAAGAAATTGGCTTGATCTGGATCACGTACTACACGGTAGCCTTTGGCTTGTACCGCTTCGATGATCTGAGGTTCGATAGACAAACCTTGTTGATCCGAGGTGTTGCGCACCTGAATAAAGACTGTACGTTTATCATCTGCTACCGGGTCCAAAAAGATGGTGTCACTCATCTTGGTTTGAACTTCCAGATTACGTTTGCTGATTGCTGTATGAGTGGCAGAACAGCCTGACAACACCAGAACACTTATGGCTAAAGCGGCAACAGCGATTTTCATTTTCGACATAGAAAACTCCATAACACCAAGTAAAATTAGACCTGCATAGTTTAACGGACAGCGCGTTACAGACCAAAGCGAAGTGTTCATCCATCATGATAAAAGATGTAACAGATTATGCCGTTTTTTGCTTTTGCTGCCGTGTTAGCCGTAAGTATAGGACGGCTGAATGAATTGTAGATGAACTATGGAAGTCAATCTTTGTTAAAGTAAAGCAACTGCCGATCAGCCACGAGCTTCATAAGTGACACCAACTAACCGCCCCTATTGGCGCCTATCCAGCTTCTACTTTTTTAACTGTGTCGCATTGGGTTTTATGCTGCCGTTCTGGGGGCTTTATATGCAGTCACTGGGTTATCAGGCGACTGAAATAGGTTTTGTCAGCGCACTGTTAATGGTGACCAATATTTTTTCTCCACCGCTTTGGGGCTGGTGGGCCGATAAAACCGGCAAGCGCCTGAAATTGATCCGCTGGGGCGCTGCTGCAAGCGCTTTATGTTTTGCATTGCTATTGCATGACCGTGGTTTGATATGGATGGTGCTGTCAATTATTGCCTGTGGTATTTGCTGGCAAGGTATTAACGCCCAGTTTGAAGCTGTGACTTTGGATTATCTGCCCAACAATAGCACTGACTACAGCAGGATCAGGCTCTGGGGTTCTGTGGGTTTTGTTTGTGCTGTCAGTGGAGGCGGATGGTTATTTGATCAAGTACAACTCACTTTGCTGCCAGTGTTGATAGCGGGCGCATTAGCTTTGATGTGGGGTAGTACCCTGACAATAAAACAACCTGTTCAGAGCAAAAAAACGAAAGACCTGCCGCAAAAAATGTCGCAATTGCTTTGCCAACCAGGGCTGATGGCTCTTCTGCTGGCTCTGACTCTGGTTTATTTCAGTCATGGTAGCTATTACAGCTTTTACAGTATTTATCTGGAACAATTAAGTTACGATAAGACCACTATGGGCTTACTCTGGTCTTTAGCTGTAATAGCTGAATTACTGGTGTTTGCGCTGATGCCCAGCTTGCTGAAACGATTTTCGGTGGCTGCCATTTTGATTATCAGCCTGCTTGCCACTGCACTACGCTGGCTGGGTTTGGCTTATGGCGCCGACTGGCTGGTTGTTTTAGTCTTCTGTCAGTTGTTGCATGGCTTGAGTTTCAGCGCTGTGCATGCTTGTGCTATTGAGTTGATTTATCGCTACTTTGGCAGCGACTATCAAGGCCGTGGTCAGGCGTTGTATTACGCGCTTTGTGTTGGTACAGGACAGGCGAGTGGTGCTTTGATCAGTGGATGGTTATGGCAATTCAGCCCCATCACCAGCTTTGTTGTTGCTGCTTTTGCTGCGTGCACTGCGGCAATGCTGGTTATAGCGACATTGTATCTGCCCTCTTTGTCGCTAAAGCTTAGGCGCAGGCCCGGTGCTGGCACGCACCAGTAACTGATGTGGCAAAATATGCACCAGTTTTTCCGGCTGCTTACCTTCGATTAAGTCGATTAACAAAGTAGCGCAATGCTCGCCAATCAGTGTTAAAGGCTGTGCTACTGTGGTTAAAGGTGGAGCGCTGTATTGCGACAATGCTATGCCATCTACTCCTATCACTGACACATCTTCCGGCACTCTGTAACCCAGTTCCCGCAGTGCATGCAACGCACCTATGGCAACCTGATCACCAAAACAGAAAAAGGCGGTGGGCCGATCCTTGAGTTGCATAATAGCTCTGACGCCAGCCACACCTGACTCACAGGAATAGTCGCCCTGATACAGCAACTTCTCATCAAAATTAACCTTTGCCTGCAACAAAGCTGTTCTGAAACCTTTTTCACGTTGCTGACTGCTTAAGATATGCGATGTACCAGTGATCACTGCAATACGGCTGTGGCCAAAACCTAATAAATGCTCTGCCGCATCTTTGCCAATAGCCACATTGTCGACCCCTACTTTAGGGATCCCTTCCAAATCACAAAATTCTGAAGCATTGACTATAGGAGGTAATTGCTCGTGCAATGGCTGCGTTGGGTCCACATCAAAAGGGATACGCTGTGAGTTGGTAATAATGCCGTCCACCTGGCGGGTTTTCACCATTTCGGCAAAAGAGCGCTCCAGCGCAGGGTCGTCCTGAGTATCTTTCAGAATAACTGAATAGCCTCTGGCCAGCGAAATTTGTTCTATGGTGCGGACTATAGGTGAGAAATACGGGTTGGTAATATCCGGCAACATAATGGCGATATTACGTGAACGCCCTTGCCTCAAGCTGGCTGCCAGACGATTAGGGATATAGCCCATATCTTCAACCACTTTCATCACCAGATTGCGGGTTTTTTCCGACACCCGATCAGGGTTGTTTAAGGTTCGGGACACTGTCGCCATGCAAACGCCAGCTTTTTTGGCAATGTCACCCATAGCCAGATGTTTAAATTGATTTTGCGACATATAGTAACAACCCCTTGATCATATTGACTGCATCAACAGTATTTGCAGCGCCAAAGCCTGATGGCAAGTTTACGTAAATGGATGATTTTTATAATTTTATGATGAACCACACTTAAATGGAAATCGTTTTCCTAGCTTGCAGATTAAAAGAGATTTAAGGACAAAACAACCCAGTTTTCACTCCAAAATCTCTTGTTCCATGACCAATTTTTGTTTCAGGAATGTAACTCATTGCGACACGACATCCTAGAACAATATGCTTTTGAAATTTACCGCAGCCTTATCTGTACACCAAACTTTATCTGTAACAAATAACAAAAAGCTATTTTCATTTTATATGAAAAACCACAGCAGAAGCATAACCAATTGTTATTTATATAATTTTACTTTTTTCACTCCAAAAATACGGGCTTGACACCTTGAAAACAAAAAGTTATTTTTTAAACAATAAAAATCCAGCAGGGTGCTGCACTGCGTTGCAAGATTACAAAAATGTCCGTTCAGGATATTTTTTTGGCACCAAATGGAAATCGATTTCCATCACAAGAACAAAATAAAACAAAAGCAGTAGCGGGCGCGCAAATACGCGATCAACAGGGATAAGACGATGAAAAATAAAACACACTGGTTCCGGCGCAATGCGCTGTCTTTTGCTGTTGCCAGCACTTTATTCGGCGGCGTGGTACCTGCAGCTTTCGGGCAGTTAGAGGGCGCCACTATAGCGGGCAAAGTGATCCAACAAACCGAACGTAAAGCTGGCGGAGTGACAGTCACTGCGACAGATCAGGACAGAGGCTACAGTAAAACAACCCAAACCCGCGATGATGGCTCTTATGTCTTTATAGGTCTCAAACCTGGTATTTACCTGATTAAAGTAGGCGACAACTCGACAGAACCTGTGGAACTACGGATTGGTCAGAAGGCAACTGTTGATATCACATTAGAGGCCCCGAGCGATGACAATATCGAGCGAATAGCCATTAGTGGTGTGCGTATTGAAAGTTTTTCCGGAGGTGAAGTAGGCACTAACATTACCCCTGAAATGATTGCCCGCCTACCGCAAAACAACAGAAACTTCTTATCTTTTGCTGATCTTGCGCCTGGTGTACAACTCAACACCGATGGTCAGGGCAATGTCAGCATCCGCGGTGGCGCTCAGCATCAGCGTAATGTGAACGTTTTTCTCGATGGTGTTAGTCAAAAAGACTATGTACTTAAAGGCGGCATCACAGGTCAGGATTCCAGCCGTGGCAATCCTTTCCCACAAAACGCTATCGGCGAATACAAAGTGATCACCCAGAATTATAAAGCCGAATTTGATCAGGTTGGCAGTGTGGCTATTACCGCAGTGACCCGCTCTGGTACTAACGAATTTGAAGGTGATGTATTTGTTGACTACACTAATGAAGGTTTACGTGAGGCTGAACCAAACGAACAAAATGGCAAAACTGAATCACTGACCCGCCATGCAGGCATGCTGTTGTCCGGCCCTATTATCAAGGATGAACTGCATTTCCTGATGTCGTATGAACGTAAGGAAATTCAGGAACCTGTGGATATCCCTGGCGGCGCAGGAGTAAATCTGGTCACTCTTCCAGCCGATCTTCAGGCCATGCTGGGCAGAGAGACCTCAGGTTTTGATGAGAATTTGTTCTTCGGCAAACTGGACTGGGCGATCAACGATGACCATTCGCTGGAAGCTTCTGTGAAGCTGAGGGATGAAAGCGATGTCGCTGATTTCGGTGGCGCTAATACCTTAAGCTATGGCGTAAACCGTGAAGTGAAAGATCACAGATACAATCTGAAACATGTGTATTACATGGAACATGGTCAGAATGAATTCCGCCTGACTTATGAAGATGCCAGCTGGAACCCGAAACCTTACACTGATGGCCCAGGTATTGTGCTGCAAACAGCGACCCGCCAATCCATTTTAAATATGGGTGGTGGCCGTAACTTTCAGGATAAAGGACAAAAAGGCTGGGCAGTACAAAACGATTACACTCTGCTGGATATTGAATGGCATGGAAATCATGTGATCAAAGCAGGTGTTAAATATAAAGAAATCACGCTCAATACTCTGCAACAACAGCCTTATAACCCACAGTATTTCTATAACGTAGAAAGAAATGGCGCTGGCACTTTTGCTATTGATCAGCCCTATATGGTGGAATGGGGAGTAGCGGCCACAAACTCAGTGGGCGGTAATGTCGAATCTGAAAATACCCAGCTTGGATTTTTTATTCAGGACGACTGGGAAGCAACAGATAAGCTAACACTGAACGCTGGCGTACGCTGGGATTATGAAGAAACTCCAAGCTATAAAAACTACCAGACCCCCACAGAACTGGTAGCTGCATTACGTGGCTGGTCGAATCTGGACAATGCCAATTACAACATTGAAAACTACATCAGCACAGGTAAAGAACGCAGTTACTTTAAAGGCGCCTGGCAACCCCGATTTGGCTTTAGTTATGTAATAGATGATAGCCGCAGCCATACACTCTTTGGTGGTTATGGCCGTTCTTACGACCGTCAGCAATTTGATTTTGTGCAGTTGGAAGAAAGCAAAGGTTCCTTTGCTCAGGTCAGTTATTTATTCAGCGGTGATCCGGATAACCCCTGTGATCCAACAGCATCCAACTGCACCAGTTGGGATCCGGCTTACTTAACTCAGGCAGGCCTGGATGGGCTGCTGTCGAGTATAGATGTGAAGGGTGAACGTTTCCTTCTGCATAACGATCTGAAAACCCCCTACTCTGATCAATTCAGTGTAGGTATGCGCAGTAATTGGGATGAATGGAATACCGAAGTCAGTGTTGCTCGTACTGAATCCAAAGATGGCTTTAACTGGCTGCTGGGTAACAGAAGACCTGATGGTCAGTTTCTGGAACAAGGCACAAGCTGGGGTCAACCATGGGCTTTTGGTGTTCCAGGCTGGGGTAACTTAATACTGTCTTCCAATGACGGCCAAACCCGTATCAATAACCTCTTCGTTAAAGTTGACCGTCCACACAGAGACTTCTGGGGAGTCAACCTGGCTTACACTTTCAGCGATGCCGAGGAAAACCGGGTATTCAGTGAAGTTTTTGCTTTGGACTATGAAAGTGTCGCCGACTACGGCTGGAAAAAGTCTGTAGGCGTGCCGGAGCACCGCATTGTGTTGTCAGGCAGTTACGATTTGCCATGGGAAATGTTCGCAGCCTTTAAATACACCTGGGCGTCGAAAACCACCTATGAATATCTGGACTGCAGACAAGGCGGTACGGCCTGCTACTTCGACCGCACAGCGCCGGCCGAAAGCCAGTACCAACGTTTTGATTTGTCACTCAGTAAAGAGTTTGGCAGCAGTTATCTGGTCGACGGATCTAAATTCCGCATCCGTTTTGACATCCAGAATCTGTTTAACCAAAACAATTACAACAACTTCAACTTAAACCCGGACTCAACAGAATTTGCTATGCCGAATGCCTTTACCGCAACCAATGGCGGCAAGCGTCAGTTGAAACTGTCTGCTGGCTGGAGCTTCTAGCTCTCTGTTGATGTGACTGTGCCTGTCTGTTTTCAGGCACAGTTTTTTTGTTGGGATGGAGGATCTGATGTTGTTAGTCAAGTTCGTGAAAACCGTAATGCTAAGCTCAGCAATCTTGCTGTTCAGTGTTGTCTGCTGGGCCTCAGCTTTAACAGCTACAGGCTATGATCGTCATGTTGAACTGCAGTGTGCAGAATTATGTAAAACAGACCAGAGCTACCCACTTCAGGTGTCGGTGAATGATGGAGCCTGGCAAAACCGCGGCCAGTTACAAGGCAAATCGCAGTTAGACTTTACCGGTGATTTGGGCCGTAATTTAAAACTGCGTTATCAGCTATTGTCGGCCGACCAGAAAAAAGTTCTGGCAAGCGCAAACGTACAGACCAGAGATTTTTCTGATGATGAATTACTGGAGATGGTGCAACGTTATACCTTCAGGTATTTCTGGGATCATGCTGACCCCATCACTGGCTGGGCCAGAGAGCGGATGCCAAACCCACGTGATGGCGACATTATCACCAGTGGAGGTACAGGTTTTGGGATAGCAGCACTGATCACAGCAGCAGAACGCGGCTGGGTCAGTCGGGAAGCTATAGTGGAGCGTATGCTGAAAATTACTGCAGCGTCGCAGCAGCTTGAGCGTTTTCACGGTATGTGGGCGCACTGGTATAACCCGGCGACGGGTAAAGTACATAATTTCAGCAAGTACGACGATGGCGGTGATATCGTTGAATCGGCCTTTCTGGCGCAAGGTTTATTGACAGCCCGACAGTATTTCAACAAAAACAACGCTAAAGAGCAGCAACTTCGACAGGACATCAGCCGTCTCTGGCAGGAGATGGAGTGGAGCTGGTATACCAAAGGCGAAAACATTTTGTATTGGCATTGGTCAAAACGCCATGGCTGGACCATGAACCATCCAATTAAAGGCTACAACGAAGCCCTGATTGTGTATGTCTTAGCAGCCGCCTCCCCAACTCACCCGATCAGCGACGCGCCTTACCATAAAGGCTGGGCTGCCAGTTCAGTAAAAACCTTTCGTAATGGTGAAGACTATTACGGCATCAGCTTGCCTTTAGGTGACAAAAACCAAAAAGGCGGCCCGTTGTTTTTTGCACACTATTCTTTTATGGGGTTGGACCCACGGGGTTTGCAAGACAGATACGCCAATTATTGGCAACAGAATGTACGTCATACCCTGATTAACAGAGCCTATAGCATAGACAACCCTTTTGGCTGGAAAGGTTATGCCGCAGATTTATGGGGGCTGACTGCTGGCGACCATGTCCCGGATGGCTACAGTGCTCATGCACCTGGTATGTACACCGACAGAGGCACGATAGTGCCGACTGCAGCTTTGTCTTCTATGCCTTACACCCCACAACATTCCATGTTGGTGTTAAAAAACCTGTACTACAACCATGGCAAAAACCTGTTTGGCCCTGCAGGCTTTTATGATGCTATCAACCTCAGTGCAAGTTCAGATCCGGCTAAACAAATACGCCGCACTTATCTGGCCATCGATCAGGGGCCTGTTGTAGGCATGATTGAAAACCACAGGACAGCTCTGTTATGGAACTACTTTATGCAGGATCCAGATGTACGTCAGGGTCTGCATAAACTTGGTTTTACTGTGCATGGACAACCCCTTCAGCCACTCAGCCCCAAGTCGTAGCGGCCGGAAAAGTTAAGGAACCACAAAATGACATTTACAAAGTATTCAAAAATAGCCTGTAGTGTGGCTATGGCCTGCGCTCTTGGCGCCTGCAACCCAACAGCACCAGTGGAAACAACAGCTACAGGCCAACAACAGATAGTAACTTTACCGCCACAAAATACCGGGATGGATCAGTTTATCAGTGGCTTGATCAGCAAAATGACCCTTGAAGAAAAAGTCGGCCAGTTGCATCTGCTCAGCAGCGACTGGGACAAAACTGGCCCTACGTTATCGGTCGATTATCAGCAGCAAATTAAAGCAGGTAAAGTAGGTGCGGTATTTAACGCTTACACAGCAAACTTTACCCGTGAGCTGCAAAAGTTAGCAGTGGAACAAACCCGTTTGGGTATTCCACTGCTGTTTGGTTATGACGTGATCCATGGCCATCGCACTATTTTCCCTATTTCTTTAGGTGAAGCTGCGTCCTGGGATCTGCAGTCAATCCAAGCCGGAGCAAGAGTTGCAGCCACAGAAGCCTCAGCCGAAGGGATTCACTGGACCTTTGCCCCTATGGTCGACATTAGCCGTGATCCACGCTGGGGCCGCATCTCTGAGGGCTCAGGCGAAGATGTGTATCTGTCCATCGAAATAGCCAAAGCCAGAGTGCATGGCTTTCAGGGCGATGATTTGACGGCAACAGACACTGTGCTGGCCTGTGCCAAACATTACGCTGCTTATGGTCAGGCGCAGGCGGGGCGCGATTATCACTCCACCGATATGTCAGAACGTGAACTCTGGGAAACCTACCTGCCGCCATTTAAAGCCTCAGTAGATGCAGGAGTGGCCAGCTTTATGACGGCCTTTAACGATTTAAATGGGGTGCCTGCGACGGCCAACAACTACCTGCTGCAGGACATATTGAGACAGCGTTGGGGGTTTTCCGGTTTTGTGGTGACAGACTACACCTCCATCAACGAACTGGTACCTCACGGTCTGGCAGAGGATTTACCTCATGCTGGCCAATTGGCACTGAATGCAGGCGTGGATATGGATATGCAAGGTGCTGTGTACAGTAAACACCTGCCAGAGTTATTGAAGGCAGGCAAAGTTTCAGAAGCACAAATAGACAAGGCCGTACGACGTATTCTGGAAATGAAATACAAACTGGGGTTGTTTGAAGACCCATACCGTTATTCTGATGAGCAGCGTCAGGCAGAGCAGGTGTATAAAGCAGAACATCTGGCTGCAGCCCGCGATGGTGCCCGTAAGTCTTTTGTATTGCTGAAAAACGACAATAAAGTACTGCCGCTGTCGCCAACACAATCTATAGCTTTGATAGGCCCGCTGGCGGATTCAAAAGCCGACATGATTGGCTCCTGGTCTGCTGCTGGTGATCGCAGCAGCAAACCTGTGACTTTACGTGAGGCGCTGGTTGCCCGATTAGGTGCTGACACTCAGATCCACTATGCCAAAGGAGCTGGTTATGAATTTACCGATACCGACCAGTCTGGTTTTGCCGAAGCCATAGCAGCGGCGAAAAAAGCCGATGTGATCCTGCTGGCAATGGGTGAAAAATGGGATATGACAGGCGAAGCAGCCAGCAGGGTTGATTTGGGGTTTCCCGGCACTCAGGACGCGCTGATGCAGGAGCTGAAAAAGCTCGATAAACCTATGGTACTGGTACTGATGAGTGGTCGCCCTATGACCATCAACTGGGCAGATGAACACCTCGATTCGATACTTCATACCTGGTATGCCGGCACTCAAGGTGGCCATGCGATAGCTGACGTCTTGTATGGCGACTACAACCCTGCAGGTAAGCTGCCTGTGACTTTCCCGCGTCATGTAGGGCAAATTCCCATTTATTACAATATGAAAAACACCGGGCGGCCTTATGAGCCAGAAGGTCCAGAGCAAAAATACCGCTCACGTTATCTGGATTCATCCAATCAGCCGCTTTATCCCTTTGGATATGGCCTGAGTTACACCAGCTTTGCTTATTCGGCAGTGACTCTGAGTTCGACACAATTAAAGCCTGAAGGGGAAATCACTGCATCAGTCACTTTAACCAATACTGGTGACAGGGCTGGCGAAGAAGTAGTGCAGCTGTATATTCAGGATAAAACTGCTTCTGTCACCCGGCCTGTGCGTGAGCTGAAAGGTTTTCAGAAAATCATGCTGGGCAAAGGCGAAAGCAAAACAGTACAGTTCCGGATTAAAGCCACAGATTTAGCCTTTTATAACTTAGGCATGGATTACGTAGCTGAAGCAGGTGAATTTAATCTATTTATTGGTAACGACTCCAGCACCAGCAATAAGGCAGCATTCTGGCTGACAGACAGCGTGCAGTTGCAATCTGCTATGGCGATAACACAACCTCAAAGCAAGGGCATTCAATGAACTTATCTGGCTTAGATATCGCCATTTTTATCTGTTATGTAGTTGGCATCACAGCGCTGGCGTATTGGGTGTCGAGAGAAAAAGCCGGTCATCAGAAAAATACCAGCGACTACTTTTTGGCGGGTAACTCACTGCCATGGTGGGCTATTGGCGCTTCACTGATAGCGGCCAATATCTCGGCAGAACAAATTATTGGTATGACAGGCTCAGGTTATAAAATTGGCCTGGCCATTGCCTCCTACGAATGGATGGCGGCTCTGACCTTAATTGTTGTGGGCAAATACTTTTTACCTGTGTTTCTGCAAAAACAAATCTACACCATGCCGCAGTTTCTGGAACAACGTTACGATCACAGAGTACGTAAGATCATGGCGCTGTTTTGGCTTGGGGTTTATGTATTTGTGAATCTGACAGCCGTGTTATGGCTGGGTGCTTTGGCGCTAAATACCATTACCGGTGTCAGCATGGAATGGAGCATGTTATTTCTGGCGTTGTTTTCTATAGTCTATTCGCTTTATGGCGGATTAAAAGCCGTGGCTTTAACAGACGTAGTACAGGTGGTTTTGCTGGTGTTTGGTGGCCTGATGTTATCCTGGATAGCTATGGACCTGATAGGTCAGGGTCAGGGCGTACTGGCCGGTTTTGAACGCATGACCACTGAATTGCCGGAAAAGTTTGACATGATTTTGACGGCAGATAACCCCTATTATGCGGATTTACCCGGCTTGTCTGTGTTGATCGGCGGTATGTGGATCATGAACCTGTCGTACTGGGGTTTTAACCAATACATTATTCAGCGTGCTCTGGCTGCTAAAAACCTGAGGGAAGCGCAAAAAGGCATAGCTTTTGCCGCCTTTCTGAAATTACTGATGCCGATCATCGTAGTCTTACCCGGAATAGCCGCAGTGTTGTTAGTACCCGACCTGAGTAAAGCGGATCAGGCTTATCCTTCATTAATGACCATGATGCCGGAAGGTTTAAAAGGCTTAATTTTTGCTGCTCTGATTGCGGCTGTTGTCTCCTCGTTAGCGTCCATGTGCAACAGTGTCGCTACTATTTTCACCATGGACCTGTATGCCAATAAATACACAAACAAAAGCCAGCAGCATTATGTGCGGGTAGGCCGTGTGGTCAGCGTACTGGCTTTAGTGCTGGCTATGGTAACGGCTAAGCCATTATTGGGTGAGTTTGAGCAAGCCTTTCAGTATATTCAGGAGTTCACCGGCTTCTTTACGCCTGGCATAGTGGTGTTGTTTTTGCTGGGCATGTTCTGGAAAAAAACCACAGCTACTGCAGGCCTGGTTGCGGCTTTAGGTTCTGCAGTATTCAGCCTGCTGTTCTGGTGGTTCTGGCCTGCCCTGCCATTTATCGACAGAGTAGGTTTGGTGTTTGTGTTATGCCTGACTTGTGCTGTTCTGGTGTCATTGTGGCAAGGTCAGGGTGAACAAGCCAATGCAGTGGAGTTGTCGGATGTAAACTTTAAAACTGCAACTGAATTTAACTGGTCTGCTGTAGCTGTATTCTTCATTCTGGCGGCTTTGTATGTCACCTGGTGGTAACTGAAATTGGGGTCAGATCCTGAGGTATCCCCACAAAAATATGAGTAAAATCATAGAGGTGATACAAAAAAATAAGTAAGTGGGAACATTCATGGTGTTCGGTGATCAGATCTATCGCCAAACAAACCTACCAAGGAAACACCATGAATGTTCGTCACATGCTAACCAATTTCCTCTACTCTGTCACACCCTCAATGCACAAAATCCGCCGGCAATCTCTGGAAAATTGTATCCTCAGCGCTGCGATGAAGAACCATCTGACAGTCACTTCGCTAGGGCGTGGTCTGGGCACAAAAGCCTATGAAAAACATCGGATCAAAAGTGCAGACCGTCTGCTTTCCAATCTGAATTTGCACCGAGAAATCCCTGATATTTATTGTGAAATCAGTCGCTTATTCTTAAGTGGTCTTGCTCAACCTGTGCTGCTGGTGGATTGGTCAGATATGGAACCTGAACAAAAGAACTTCCTGCTTCGTGCTGCGTTGGTGTGTCAGGGGCGTTCTATTACAGTGTATGAAGAAGTGCATCCGCTTGAACGAAAAGACAAACCAGCGACGCACCGCCAGTTTCTGGATAACCTCAAGACCATAGTTCCCGCATCGTGTAAACCTATTGTGGTGACAGATGCAGGCTTTAGAGGGCCGTGGTTCAGGCAAATCCTTGAAACCGGGTGGGACTATGTCGGCAGAGTACGGCATCAAACCCAGTATGAAGCAGAGCCGGATAACTGGCAGCCCTGTAAGTCATTGTATGAGCAGGCCAGTGAAAAAGTCATGTGGTTCAATGACGTGAGTGTGGCAAAAAGTAACCCATTCGAAACGACTCTGGTGTTGTATAAAGGCTCATCCAAGGGTCGTCACGCCTTGAATCGTAAAGGTAAGCCTAAACGCAGCGGGACCAGTTTAAATGCAGCAGAGGGCTGGAAGGAACCCTGGTTGTTGGCCACTTCACTTGAGGTTGAAACATCGGCTCAGGCAAGTGCTGTTGTCAAACGCTATGGCGCCCGTATGCAGATAGAAGAAAGCTTCAGGGACCATAAATCCGAGCGGTTTGGGCTTGGGATGAATATGCATAAAACAAAGAGTACTCAACGGCTTATGGTGTTGGTAATGATAGGCACTTTATCCTGTCTCTATCTACATCAGCTGGGTTTGCTGGCTAGAGATGCAGGGTTGGCTCGACGATTCCAGGCCAATACAGAAAAGCGTCGTCATGTGCTCAGCTGTGTGTTTTTAGGGGCTAGAATTCTGGCAACGAGGGTGGAAGATATGGCGGTTGAAAACGAGTTTGAACTAATAGAACGATTCAGACAGCATACTGCGGAGTATGCTGTCCGATGGGCTGCTTAATGAGAAATTCGTGGGGATCCCTCAGGATCTGACCCCAATTTTATCTAGCGAAACAACGCCACTTCTTCAGGTGTTAAATAGCGGTATTCACCTTCAGCTAAATCCGGGTCCAGTGGCAAAGCGCCAATTTGTTCGCGGTGCAGCTTTTCGACTTTATTGCCAATAGCGCCAAACATACGTTTCACCTGGTGATAACGACCTTCACTGATCGTCAGCAAGACCTGATGTGGATCGATGATTTCCAGCTTCGCAGGTTTAGTTAAGTCTTTTTCACCACGCAACATAATACCTGCAGCAAATTCTGCAATCACGGCTTCAGGCACAGGGTCGGCCAGCCATACCCTATAGGTTTTAGGGCAGTGATGTTTAGGCGAACTGATTTTATGTGACCATTGACCATCGTCTGTGATCAGCACCATACCTGTCGTATCTAAATCCAGACGACCTACTGTGTGCAGACGCTCCATCAAAGGTTCTTCCATTAAAGTGAACACAGTGTTGTGGTCTGGATCTTCAGTCGAGCAGATATAACCTGCAGGTTTGTGCAGAACTATATAACGCAGACCAATCAACTGCAGTTGTTCGCCTTCTAAAAACACCTGATCAGATGCTTTGAGTTGCAAGGCAGGTTGTTTGGCCATTTCACCATTCACTGTCACCAGCTTCTGGCGTATTACTTTACCGGCCTGACTACGGGTCAAACCGGTACAATCACAAATAAACTTATCTAAACGCATTTTGAGTTTCCCAACTGTTATGCTTTTAGTGTAACCACATCAGCGTACAGACTCCACTTACTTTGGCGTTGTATCTGCCTTAGCCGAAGCAGGCACCTGCACTTCAGACAGTTTCTGGTCTTTTAAATGCCAGCGTAAAACTCTGTTGTTATTGGTGTCGGCTATATAGAGCTCACCATTAAACACCGCCAAACCACCAGGTTCATTCAGTTCAGTTCCCAAACTAAGCGTCATCACCTGCTGTTCGTCTAAGTCCAGCAGTCTGATTTTATGGTTGTAAGTATCAGCCACAGCCAGGGTGTTTTTATCCAGCACCACCACATCTTTATTGTGTTGCAGCAAGGCCCGTTTAAAAGAACCGTCTTTTAAACCAAATTCAAACAACCCCTGACCTACTAAGGTATCGACTTTGCCTGAACTTAAATCTATTTGCCGCACTGCACTGGCTTCAGCGTCGGCGATCCACAGCTTATTGCCTCTTAAAGCTAAACCGCTTGGCTGGTTAAATGCAGCATCCTGACGTTTACCATCCAGCAAAGCTTCCTGCCCTGTGCCTGCAAAAGCTTTCAGCTCTGAACTTTTTAAATCCAGAGTCCAGATTTGATGGCTGCCCGCCATAGCGATATACAAGGTGGTTTTATCCAAGGCTAAATCCCATGGAGAACGCAGCGATACTTCAGTGGGTGTTGAGCCCGGCACCAAACGACCTGGCGCCAGTTCGCCATTGCCTGCAATGGTGGTGACCTGAAAGGTAGTTAAATCGATACGGCGAATGGCATGGTTGCCAGTATCAGCGACATACAGTGCATTGTTAGTCAGCACTAAGCCCTGAGGCGAAGAAAAAGCGCTGCTGTCGCTATGGCCATCTTTGAGTTCAGCTATACCAGAGCCTAAGCGCTTCACCAATTTGCCTTCATGGTCCATCAGCACTATTTGGTTGTGCAAGGTATCGCTGATAGCGATATAGCGTTCATCCACAGTGACACTGCCGGGCGCTGCCAGGATAGTAGTTAAGGGGTCTACTAATTTAATCGGCAAAGGTGTGAGGTTAGGCTCACCTTTAAATTCAGCCAGCAACTGTTCAATCGCTTGGTCCAATACATCATAACGGCCTTCACCTGAGGTTTGTCCCACATACTTGCCATCAGGCCCTATCAAGACAAAAGTGGGCCAGGCGCGCACGGCATAAGAGCGCCATAACTGAAATTCGACATCATTCACCACCGCATGCTGCATACCGTAACGCCGCACTATGGAGGTTAAAGTGCTTAGTTGCTTTTCGTTTTCAAATTTAGGCGAATGCACCGAGATCACAGCCAGCTTATTGCCATACTTCTGTTCCAGCTTGTGTAAGTCGGGGATCACATGAATACAGTTCACGCAACCATAGGTCCAGAAGTCCAGCAACACCACCTTGCCTTTCAGTTGTTGCATGGTTAAAGGTTCAGTCACATTCAGCCAGGGCAAGCCAGCTGGAAACTCAACGCTATTAGTGCGGGCCGAAGCTTTAGCCAGGCCAAAGGTTAAACTACAGGTCATGACTAAAATCCAGATGATTAGTTTAAAACGCATTCGTGACTCCCTAAGCAAACTGTTACTGCTTTATATAGAACGGTCTTAACATCAATTTCGTTCATTGTTTTAATTAAACAGGCACTGATTAACCTGAGTTTAACGATAGATTGATGACAGCGGCGGATTTTTGGTTGCTTTTTGCCACGGAATTCCTCTATCTTGCTGCTGCACCAAGGTGTAACTTCTGCGACTTCCAGGCTCATTTTGTCTTACCAATGAGTCAGCAGAGCAACCAAGTCCAAAAAATATAACTAAATAAGAGATAAGCATGACTAACTCTACAACACGCGGCAGCTGGGGTTCGCGTATCGGATTTATTTTAGCGGCAGCTGGCTCTGCAGTGGGCCTTGGCGCAATCTGGAAATTCCCTTATGTTGCTGGTGCCAATGGCGGCGGCGTTTTTTTACTGGTGTACCTGGCCTGTGTTTTTTCTGTAGGTGTGGTGATGCTGCTGGCAGAGATGATGATTGGCCGTACCGCCAAAAAATCAGCCACTTCAGCCTATCGCGCTATGGGCAAAGGCTACTGGCATGTCGCAGGCTGGCTGTCTGTACTTGGGGTGTTTTTAATTCTGGGCTTCTACTGTGTGGTAGGCGGCTGGACCATAGCCTACATAGTACAAACCATACAGGGCACAGTGCTGACCACAGACGCCAAAGTATTGAGTGATACTTTCACTCACTTTATTGCGAACCCGACCTCTTCGTTAATTTATACCGCTTTGTTTATGATCATCACAGCTGTGATTGTTATTGCAGGGGTACAGTCTGGTATTGAACGTATTTGTAAAATTCTGATGCCAGCCCTGTTTGCCTTGATGCTGGTGATGGTGTGGCGCAGCCTGACCTTGCCTGGAGCCATTGAAGGTGTGATGTACTTTATCACCCCTGACTGGAGCAAACTGAGCGTTAAAATGGTATTAGACGCTTTAGGCTTAGCCGTATTTTCATTGTCTGTGGGTGCTGGCTTAATGGTGGCTTATGGCTCTTATTTAAGCCCTGAAACCAAAGTGGTGAATGCAGGCTTATGGATTGCAGGTTTAGCCACTCTGGCTTCTGTTATGGCTGGTTTAATGATTTTACCTGCTGTATTTGCCTTTAACGTCGACCCGGCCGCAGGTCCTGGTTTAACCTTTATCACCATGCCAGCGCTGTTCGCACAAATGGCAGGTGGTCAGGTGTTAGCCTTAATTTTCTTTAGCTTGTTACTCTTTGCTGCCGTGACTTCGTCCATTTCTATTCTGGAACCTGTAGTGGCATTCCTGATTGACGAATATGGAATGCAGCGTAAAACAGCGACTATAGTAGTTGCTGTGGTGAACTATGTGGTGCTGGGCATTCCGGCTGCATTGTCTTTTGGTGGTGGCATGGAAAGCTTTACTATTTTCGGAAAAACCCCATTTGATGCAATGGACTTTATGGCATCTAATGTGTTGATGCCTTTAGGTGGTATGTTTGCTGCGACCTTTGTTGGCTGGCGGGTATGGCCACAAATTAAAACTATTCTGGCAGGTGAAGTACCAGTTGCTGTGCAAAAGATTTACTGGTTACTGGCCGCTGTGGTTTCTCCGGTCCTGATCGCTATAGTAGCCATTATGACCATTAAAGGCAGTTAAGCACCATCACAGCGGTTTTACTTGCCAAAGCCGCTGTGACAGTAAAAACTAAGCCGGAGTGATCACTATAAAGTCTGGAATTTTGTTTGCAGAATTCCAGACAATAACAAGACCCGTCATGTTGTTGCCCGGCCTATTCTGGCTAAAGCAGTAACCAGGCAAGGATTGAAGACCATGATTAAAAAAGACTACGTATGGCCACTGATAGGATTGGCCGCTGTAGCATTTTCCGTCTACGTACTGATAGAACAGCTCAAAGGTATTTCTTACGAAGACGTAGTCCGCAGTTTAGAAGCCATTTCGTTACATGGCTGGTTGATGGCCGGCTTAGCCACTGTATTTGCTTATGTAGCTCTGGCCGGCTACGACAGATTGGCGTTATCCCATCTGCGTAAAAAAGTATCCTGGACCTTTATTTCCGTTGCCTCTTTTACTGCTTATGCCATAGGTCACAACCTCGGTGCCTCGGTATTTTCAGGGGCTGTAGTGCGCTACAGAGCTTATCGTTCGCAAGGTTTAACGCCTGCCGAAGTAGGCATTCTGGTTGCATTTTGCTCTTTTACTTTTGCTTTGGGCACTATTGTATTGGCTGGTATTGTGTTGTTGATTGAGCCGGGTTTACCTGCGCTGTTTCACAGTGCCTTGCCAGAGTGGGTCGCCTTATTGCTTGGTGGCGCTATGCTATTTCTGGTCGTCCTGTATTTATGGGGCAGCTTTATGAAAAAGCGTTGCATCGATTTGTGGACCATCAAACTGGAGTACCCTCGTTTTTCACTGATCTGCAAACAACTGGTCGTGGCTCCATTGGAGTTATTAGCCGCTGCGGCCATTATTTATTACGCCTTACCTGAGCAAAGTAACCCAGGGTATTTTATGGTGTTGGGTATTTTTCTGGCGTCTTTTTCAGCGGCTTTGTTGTCGCATGCGCCTGGTGGTTTAGGTGTGCTGGAAGTGATGTTTTTATTGGCCCTGCCCAATGTAGACCCGGCAGATGTGATAGCCGCGTTATTAGTATTCCGCTTGTTTTATCTGCTGATCCCATTTGCCATTTCGCTGATTTTTGTCGTCTGGTTTGAGCATGATCAGTTACTGAAGAAGTTTAAAAGCAGCAAAAGTTAACCCTTAGTACTTGAAGCTAAAGCTGAACTTAGGATCCGTAATCCGGTAGCTTTTTCGGTTTCTCTGCTTTGGGCTGAAAAGAGCTTGGCAAGACTTCAATACCGAGCTTACGGCCTACTTTGATCAGTATTGGAATAGTGATGGGGGCAAAAGGCAAGACAGCAAAAATACTTAATCCTGTGGCGCGTAACACATCCACTAACTGGTGATTGGCAAAACGCATTTCCGCTTGAGTGGCTTTACCCTGCAACGAACGCTGATAAATAATCAGCATACGTTTGGTTTCATCGGTTTCCTGCGACAAGGCCATTCGAAGCCGGATCATGCTGAAGCGAATACGCGACATACTTTTACGTCGTTGTAACCGCAATACCCGGATCGGCGCTTTGTGCAACCGACTTAACAGATTCATACCCACCTCAGATGCCTATATACCCAATCAACCCGCAGAACCAGCAATGCAAAGATTGCAGGGGCAGGTCTTGTACCCGCCCTTCTATTGACACAGCGGTTCAGATGACTGGCATAAACATTATCGGCTGCTTTGATGAGACAAGACAGTGTTATTTTGTAGTAATTACTATAAGGCACTGACTAAAAAATTAGGGTTTTTCAGGTTTTCTCTGTGATAAGCAGGATTGGCTATGCCCTGGTACTCCACTTGTGCACCTGCCACTTTGGCGATGACATGACCTGCACCTGTATCCCACAACATGGTAGGGCCAAAACGAGGGTACAAATGCGCGCTGCCTTCAGCCACTAAACAAAACTTCAGCGAGCTGCCAACCGCTATCAGCTCATGATGGGGAAAGCGGCTTAAATAGTCTTCCACATCAGCGCTGTAATGACTGCGGCTGCCCACGACTTTGACCACCTCACCTGCTGATGGCGTTAAAGCCACTCTAATAGTTTCAGTTAAGCCATGCTGTTGTCGGGTTGCGCCTAAACCATCAGCTGCGGCATAGGTTTTATCCAGCACCGGTGCATGAATAACCCCAAGCACAGGTTCGCCTTGTTGAATAAGGGCGATGTTAACGGTGAATTCGCCGTTACGTTTAATAAACTCTTTGGTGCCATCTAAAGGGTCAACCAGCCAGTATTGGGTCCACTGCTGCCGTGCTGACCAGGGAATATCTGCCGCTTCTTCGGATAACACAGGCACATGGGGTGTTAACTTAGTCAGTTCGGCCAGAATTAAATGATGGGCCGCTAAATCGGCTTCGGTTAAAGGCGAGTCATCGTCTTTTTGCTCAACGGCAAAGTCACGCTGATACACAGTTAAAATGGCATCCCCTGCAGCAACAGCTATACGTCGTACTTGCTCCAGTAAATCCTGTGTCAGTTGCAGCATTAGCTCAACACTCCTTTTTCCGTCAGTAAGGCAATCAGTTGATCAACACTCTGATCCAGACTCTGCTGTGCTGTGTCTATGGTCAAGTCCGGTTGTTGTGGTGCTTCATAAGGATCAGAAATACCAGTGAAGTGACTGATTTCACCACGTCTGGCTTTTTGATACAAACCTTTCACGTCACGCTGCTCACACACATCTAACGAAGTGGCGATATAAATTTCTAAAAACTTACCTTCCGGCAGGCTGCTTTTTATTGCCTGGCGCTGAGCGCGGTAAGGTGAAATAAAGGCGCTGAGCACCACCAGACCGGCGTCCAGCATTAAACCTGCCACTGCACCTACCCGGCGGATGTTTTCGGTCCGATCCGCTTCGCTGAAGCCTAAATCAGCACATAAGCCATGACGCACATTATCGCCGTCCAGCAAATAGCTGTGCACCTTACGTTTTACCAGTTCCTGCTCTAACGCATTGGCCACTGTGGATTTTCCCGCGCCGCTTAAGCCTGTAAACCACAATACAACGCCTTGATGACCGTTTTGTTGCTCACGATCGGCGCGGCTGATTTGATAGTTTTGCCAAACGACCTGACTCATAAATATTCCTTAGAGCGACTGAAAAGGGAAAAACAGTGGGATTAACGTCAGCACAGCTATTGAATAAGCTAATGCCATAGGTAAACCCACCTTAATATACTGGCTGAGCTTGTAGTTACCGACAGTAAATACCAGCAGATTGGTCTGATAACCCCATGGAGAAATAAAGCTGGCACTAGCACCAAACAATACCGCCATAATCAGCGGCATAGGATCTATACCGAAGGCTTTCGCCAGACTGATAGCCAAAGGGCAGGCTAAAGCAGCGGCCGCGTTATTGGACATCAGCTCGGTTAAGATCAAAGTAAAAAAGTACAAAGCAGCTAAAGCCCAAAACAGGTGATAACCGCTGAACACCTGTAACAAACCTTGCCCCAGCAATTCAGACACACCGGTATTTTCCATCGCTTGCGACAGTACCAAAGCGCCACCGACAATCAGCACTATATCCAGTGGAAAACGTCGTCTGATTTCCTGCAAGCTGATAATACCAGTCGCCATTAAGCCGATCAGAAGCAAGACTAAACCTTTGAGTAAGGGCAATTCACCTGTCATCGACAAGCCTACCACTGCCACAAAAGCGGACAACACGCCCCAACTGCGGCGCAAAGATAAACGGGTAGCGGAATCAACACCGTTGACCAATAAAAATTCTTTATTGAGTTTGCTGTTCTGATGAAAGCTTTTGCCCGGCACCAGCAGTAAAGTATCGCCGGTTTGCAGCACTATAGAGCCTAAACCGCCCTGCAAACGTTCCTGACCACGTTTGACAGCAACAACCACAGCATCAAACTCCTCACGAAATTTGGCGTCTTTCAGTGACACGCCATTGAGACTTGATGAGTGACTGATAATAGCCTCCACCAACGCCTGACCATTCATGCTGTGATGGCCATACAAAGTCAGGCCCTGAATTTCCTGCAATAAAGCGACAGATTCCATATCACCGGCAAACAGCAATACATCACCTTGCTGCAAGCGATCGTCCGGGCAAACAGGCGCTATATTCTGCTCACCCCGCACTATTTCAGCTAAAAACAACTTACGTAAATGCCGAAGCCCGGCTTCACCTATGGTTTTCCCAATCAGCACTGAATCTTCACTTAAACGCGCTTCAAGGAAATAGGGCAAGTCGGCTTCTTCCACCGCTTTTTCAGTCACTGGCAAGCGATCGGCAATCAGCCACATCATCAGCATACCGGACAGCACCACGCCAGCACCTACGGCCGTGGTGGTGAAAAACTGCAATAAAGGCAATTCAGCTTTGTCTAAAAAGCTGTTCACCACCAGGTTGGTAGAGGTTCCTATCAGGGTGAGAGTGCCACCAAAAGTGGCAGCAAAAGCCATAGGCAACATCAGCTTACTGGGGGCAAACTTCTGGCTGCGTTTAATAGCACCAATTAAGCTGGCGACTACTGCGGTATTGGCGGTAAAAGACGACAAAACTGCAGTTGAAATCCACAAGCGGCCAAGCACAGTACGTAAGCCGCCGTTGTTAAGCTGCTGGCCCACCCAGCTGATTAAGCGGGTTTTCTCCAGTGCTATGGACACCAGCAATAACAACACCAGGGTTAATAACGAAGAGTCGGTAAAACTGGCGGAAAATTGTTGTACGTTGAGCAAATCCGTCAGATAAGTCAGTACGGCCACTGCGCCAAAAACCCAGGCGGCCGACAGCCGTGTCAGGGTCAGCAGGGCAATCAACCCTGCCAAAATAGCGAATACGCCGTACTGCTCCAGACTCATGCTCAGCCTTTGTTCAACTGGCTTAAATCCAGTGCCTGCCAGTGTGGGAAATGTTTACGCACTAAGGCATTCAGTTCCAGCTCAAATTCTGAGAATTCAGCTTTGCTACTAACACTGGCCAAAGCGCTGTCGACCATACCAGCACCAACAGTGATATTGCTGATGCGGTCGATAAAGATAAAACCACCTGTATCGCGGTTTTGCGCATAAGGGTCAAACACCACAGCTTCGGTCAGTTCCAACTCGACCAGCGCTATGCTGTTGAGTTCCAGCTTATCGGCCTGATGTTCCGCCAAAGTATTTACATCGATGCTGTGAGCAATAGCTGTGACTTTTCCGCTGACCTTTTTTGTCGCCAGTTTGATGTTGTAGCTTTTGCCAATCAGCAGTGGCTCTTCATGCATCCAGACCACTTTGGCCAGAATACGGTTCGATACCGCTGCATGATGCACTGCAGGCACTAGCACATCACCCCGGCTGATATCTATTTCATCATTGATGGTGATAGTAACTGCCTGACCTGCCACAGCCTCTTGCCATTCGCCATCAAAAGTAACAATAGACTTAATAGTGGAACCTTTGCCTGAAGGTAAAGCCACTATGGCGTCACCCACTTTAAAACTACCGCTGGCGATAGTACCGGCAAAACCACGGAAATCCAGATTAGGGCGGCTGACATACTGCACCGGTAAACGGGCTTCGGCTTGCCAGTTAAAACCTGTGACAGGAGCCTTTTCTAATAAGCTCAGTAAAGGACCGTCCTGATACCAGGGCGTTTGGGTGGAGCTGTGTACTACGTTGTCGCCATTCAGGGCTGACAAGGGCACAAACTGAATAGAAGGCACGTTGAGCTGCGCGGCAAATTGCAGGTAATCCTGTTTAATTTGCTCAAAACGCTGCTGATCAAAACCTAATAAATCCATTTTATTGATAGCAACCACAAACTGCTTTATGCCCAGCAATGAACAGATAAAGCTGTGACGACGAGTCTGGGTTTGCACGCCATAACGGGCGTCGACCAGAATAATAGCCAGGTCGCAATTCGAGGCACCTGTCGCCATATTGCGGGTGTACTGCTCATGGCCTGGGGTGTCGGCAATAATAAACTTACGTTTGTCGGTGGAGAAATAGCGGTAGGCCACGTCTATGGTAATGCCCTGCTCGCGTTCCGCCTGTAAACCGTCCACCAGCAAGGCTAAATCTATGGTTTCACCTGTGGTGCCATGGGTTTTGCTGTCTTTATGCAAAGCAGCCAGTTGGTCTTCATAAATCTGCATACTGTCATGCAATAAACGACCGATCAGCGTACTTTTACCGTCGTCGACTGAGCCGCAGGTTAAAAACTTCAGCAGCGATTTGTGCTGTTGCTGCTCTAAATACTGCTCAATGCCTACTTGGGCTAATTCATTGGCGACTGACATCAGAAATACCCCTCACGTTTTTTCTTTTCCATAGAACCACTGGAATCGTGGTCAATCACCCGGCCTTGTCGTTCACTGGAAGTCGACAACAGCATCTCTTCAATAATACCGGTCAGGCTGTCTGCAGAGGATTCGATAGCACCCGTCAGCGGATAACAACCTAAAGTACGGAAACGCACCAGCTTTTGTTCTGGTACTTCACCCGGATTCAGTGGCATACGTTCGTCATCCACCATAATCAGAGTACCGTTACGCTCGACCACAGGGCGCACAGCAGCAAAATACAGCGGCACTATGTCGATTTTTTCCTGATAGATGTATTGCCAGATATCCAGCTCAGTCCAGTTCGACAGAGGGAATACGCGGATACTTTCGCCTTTATTCACCTGACCATTGTAGGTATGCCACAGCTCAGGACGTTGATTTTTCGGGTCCCATCTGTGGTGTTGATCACGGAATGAATAGACCCGCTCTTTAGCACGGGATTTTTCTTCGTCACGGCGCGCGCCACCAAAAGCTGCATCAAAACCGTACTGATCCAGCGCTTGTTTTAAGCCCTGGGTTTTCATCACGTCAGTGTGTTTGGAGCTGCCGTAGGTAAATGGATTCATATCCATGGCAATGCCTTCCGGATTGATATGCACCAGCAAATCAAAGCCATATTGTTTCGCCACTTTGTCACGGAACTCGATCATCTCGCGGAATTTCCAGCGGGTATCAACATGCAACAGTGGAAACGGAATTTTGCCCGGATAAAAAGCTTTGCGCGCTAAATGCAGCAGCACAGAGGAATCTTTACCTATGGAATACAACATCACCGGATTATCAAATTCGGCCGCTACTTCGCGAAAAATCTGGATACTTTCAGCTTCCAGTTGTTGTAAATGTGTCAGAGGTTTGACTGGCTGGCCCATAGGGTCTGCTCCCTTAAAGTCTGTAAAAAGATCTATCAATTAAATCAAATTCTGTTGGTTAAAGGCTGTTGAGCCTGCTGATCAGGTCTGTCACCAAACCAGTTTAATTTTTGCTGTAAGGCAACCACTTCACCAATAATCAGCAAAGCCGGTGACTGCACCTGATGCTCTGTGACTAAATGGGCCAGTTGATTGAGCTGTCCGGTAAAAACCCGCTGATCGACTCTGGTGCCGTTTTCAATCACTGCCACAGGAATATCTGCAGCACGACCAGCGGCTAATAACTGCTGCTGAATGTGCTCTACTTTCATCAGGCCCATATAAATCACCAGAGTCTGGTTTGGCCGGCTTAAACTTTGCCAGTCCGGCTCCACGCCGTCTTTACGGCAATGACCAGTGACAAACTGCACGGCCTGGGCATAATCCCTGTGAGTTAAAGCAATACCGGCATAAGCGGCGCAACCTGCGGCCGCCGTAATACCAGGCACCACCTGAAACGGGATCTTGTGAGGTAACAGCACTTCTATTTCTTCAGCACCACGGCCAAAAATAAAAGGGTCACCGCCTTTGAGCCTGCAGACTTTTTTACCTGATAAAGCTAAAGAAACCAATAAGTTATTTGTTTCTTCCTGTGCTACCGAATGCGCACCGGCTTTTTTCCCTACACAGACCAATTCAGCATCACGGCGCACCAGTTGTAGAATAGGATCTGAGACTAAATAGTCGTACACCACCACATCAGCCTGCTGCATCAGTTGCAATGCTTTTAAGGTCAGAAGTTCCGGATCGCCAGGGCCAGAGCCCACTAAATAGACTTCGCCCTGAGTTGGGATTTCCCGTTCTAATAAAGCGTCTAATTGCTGCTGAGCTAGATCCAGCCGGTTAGCCTGTACTTCACGCACAATGGAGGAGTCAAATACCCGCTCCCAAAACTGGCGGCGACCAGCAAAACCTGAAATCTTTTGTTTTACTTTTTCGCGAAAGGAACCCACCAACTGAGCCAATGGGCCTAAATGCGCAGGTAAAATAGCTTCGAGTTTTTCGCGCAAACGCCTTGCCAGCACAGGCGCAGTGCCAGCGCTGGAAATAGCGATCAAAATAGGGCTACGGTCGATAATGGCAGGGAAAATAAAACTGCAGTTCGGCTGGTCATCCACAGTATTGACCAAAATATTGCGCGCATCGGCGGCCTCAAACACCGACTGATTAACAGCATCATCATCTGTGGCAGCTATCACCAAGACGTGACCGTCTATATGTTCAGGTGTAAAACGGCTTTCAATTAAGGTGGCTTTGCCTTGTTGCTGCCATTCTTTAAACTCATCTGAAAAGTAAGTGGCTACTACTGTTAAACGAGCACCAGCTTTGAGTAAAGTACCGGCCTTGCGCAATGCCACATGACCAGCGCCCACCAGCAAAACCGGGCGATTTTTCAATTGGGCAAAAATAGGCAAATACTGCACTTCAGGCTCCTGCTGTATGGACAGCACTTTGATACAACTATGCTCTGATTTGGTTAGAGTGGCGACCTCAATCAAAGCTTTTTCGTTTGAGCCTGCATATTAGACGTCTAAACGTCTTTTTATCAAGAATGGATATCGATCTCTTATAACTAAATGGAATGAGGAGCAATAAAAAGGGGTGGGTCAAATGAATTTGATCCACCCCTTTTTGTAGTTATAGATAACTACTATCTGCCCATTTAAATATCAGACTTTCTGGCTTTGACACACAGCCGCAGTAAAGACCACGTCAGTCGAACTATTCAGAGCAGTTTCAGCACTGTCCTGAATGACACCAATAATAAAACCAGTCGCCACGACCTGCATCGCCACTTCATTTGGAATGCCAAATAAGCTACAAGCGAGCGGGATCAGCAATAAAGACCCACCAGCGACACCAGAAGCACCACAAGCAGAAACCGCAGCCAGCACACTTAATAAAATAGCGCTGGCAAAATCAACTTCTATACCCAGCGTATTTACAGTCGCCAATGTCAGCACTGTGATGGTAATAGCGGCGCCTGCCATATTGATGGTGGCGCCCAGCGGAATAGACACACCGTAGATTTCTTCGTTGAGTTTCAGCTTTTCACACAACTGTAAATTGACCGGAATATTAGCGGCCGAACTGCGGGTAAAAAAGGCTGTCACGCCACTTTCGCGTAAGCAGGTAAAGACCAGTGGATAAGGATTGGAGCCGGTTTTAGCAAATACCAGCAGCGGGTTCACTACAAAAGCGATGATCGCCATAGCGCCTAACAGCACAGCAATCAGCTGACCATAACTGGCTAAAGCAGCAAAACCTGTGGTCGCTATGGTATCGGCCACCAAACCTAAAATACCAAAAGGCGCCAGACGGATAATAAAACGCACTAAAGACGACACACCATGCGACAAATCAAAAAACACCAGCTTGGTGCTTTTGCTGGCATGCTGCAACGCCAAACCTAAACCTACGGCCCAGGCTAAAACGCCAATATAGTTACCGGTAATTAAGGCGTTAATAGGGTTATCTACTACTTTCAGCAGCAAAGCTTTTAATACTTCGCTGATACCTTCAGGGGCCGCAATGACTTCAGGCACGGCGGTCAGCACCAAGGTCGTTGGGAACATAAAACTCAGTAATACAGCCACCACTGCCGCTAAAAAAGTGCCAAACAGATACAACACCAACACAGGTTTGATGCTACTGCCTTCAGATGCTTGTTTATTGGCTATGGCAGAAGCCACCAACACAAAAACCAGCAAAGGCGCTATAGCTTTTAGAGCGTTGACGAATAAAGTGCCTAACAAAGATAAATTTTTTGCCAGCTCTGGCGACACGACAGCCACCAGCACACCTAATAAAATACCAATAATAATTTGTGGCACTAAGCCTAGTTGCAGAAGTTTTTGCCATGGACGGGATGCGGTGGATGTCATTCGGATTCTCTGTTGCTTTGCTGTGGTGCGCGCCACAGTTATAGGAATAAGTGCCCGATTTTGCCCTGAATCTGCTGGCGGAGCAAGTCTGAACAGTCACCACATATATTCACTTTTGTGTAACATCTGGCTTTAAATTCGTATAAACAGATGTTAGTTTGTTAAAAACACTCAATAGATTCAAACACTATGCATTTGACCAGAATTGCCTTGCTGTTAGTTGCGATAACAACCCAAAGCTGTGTGATGCAAACAGAGCCACAGATCAAGGCCAGCTTACAGCCGCCAACTACATCTATTGAGCTGTTTCAGCAACCAGCCGATCTGCCAGAACTGGAGCAGCTTTTTTATCTGAATGATAAACAGCAGCAGGATTTTTTGAGTTATTTCCACAGTGCAGCACAAGCGGCTCACCCGGCAGAGCAAAGACTGTACAACTTTCTGCAAAATAAACTGATGTACTTTAATTACGAAGGGGCCAATTACCCGGCTCAGATTGCCATGGAGCAGTTCAGAGGCAATTGCATGACGCTGGCACTACTGACTTCTGCGCTGGCACAGTTGGCGAACATAGAGGTGGGTTACAAAGTCATTTATCAAGAACCTCTTATTGACTACAAAGATAATATCTTTATCAGTTCCAATCATATCCGCACCTATTTATACAAAGAAGCTGCCCAGCCACAAAAAGGAAAAATGGTGCTGCAAAGAGCTGCTCTGGTTATAGACTATTTCCCGGAAAACTCTGATTTCGTTGGAGAAAACATCAGCTCAGCGCGTTTTCACGCCATGCTATACAACAATCTTGCTGCTGATGCTCTGCTGCAAGGCGACAGTGACAAAGCTTTTTTTCTGAGTCAAAAAGCACTGCAACAGGATCAGACCTACACCCCGGCAGTGAATATGGTTGCATTGATGTATCACCGGAAAAAAGCCTTTGCTGAAGCACTGCAGTGGTTTGATTATGGCATGCAACTTCAGGACAACCAGATCACCTTACTGACTAATTACCGCGACTTGGCCGCGAAAACAGACAACCAGCAGTTACTGGAAAAAATTAATCAGCAAATTATGAGTCACGACGATGACAATCCTTATGCCTGGCTGGCTTTAGCCATAGACGCAGAGCGTAACCAGCAGTTCAGCCATGCCAAACTCTACTATAAAAAATTACTGGAAAAAGCACCTTATCTGCACAATGCTAACCTGGCGCTTATTCGGCTGTACGTGCAGGAGCAAAACTTCAGAGCGGCACAAAAACTGGTAGAGCAGGCGATAAACTATGCTTACGAACCAGAGCGGCTGAAGTTGTATAACACCAAGCTGGCCGCATTAAAGCAGCACAGGAAGACCATGCAGCAAACGCCTTAACAAGGGTATTACTCAGCATGACTGCTGATAATTTGCCGCAATATCCATTGCCGGTCCGGTGCGTCCGCCGGAGGTTCTGCGATAATCACTTCGCTGACTTCCAACTGATACACCTGACCAGGTTGGTAGTCAAAGCCAACAATATCGCCATACAGCAGTTGCCAGTCTTCATTGGGGTTGTAACGAACTTGCAAACATTCGGTAGGCCCTACCGCCATACATTCACGTTTTTCAGCTGCCACCCATAGGATCAGTGTAGCTTCGGTGTTTTCAGTCAAAACTGGGGGATAAACACCGGATTCATTTGGTGTCTTTACAGTAACCTGAGGTTCAGCGGAGCTTGTCGATTCAGTACAGCCGGTTAAAGTAAAAAACATCAGCGTACCGAGCAAAGTAGGTAACACCAGCCATTTGCTTAACATAAGTATCGTCCCTAATTTAATGTTTTAGCCAGTCTATCGAACAAAAATGGACAGAAACTGAATAGCATATCCTTATGCATGTTTAGAACTAAACTCCAGCTCTGGCAGCCTGGGCAATAACAAGTTTTGCCAATACAAAGCAGGAGCCGGGCGGCCAAATAAATAGCCTTGCATCAGCTGGCAGCCCAGGCTTTGCAGGAAACGACGTTGTATATCGTTTTCTACCCCTTCGGCCACTATATTCAGATTTAAGGCTTTGGCCAGTTGAATAGTAGTATGCAAAATACGCACAGTGCGGCCATCCTGAGGAATACAGCTGACAAAACGCCGGTCTATTTTGATGGTATCGGCAGGACAATCCACCAACTGACTTAAAGACGAATGGCCAGTACCAAAATCGTCGATGGAAATACTAAAACCATACTGATGAAGCGCTTTTAAACGTTTATGCAATAAAGGTTGTTGCACCGCTATATTGGTTTCAGTGATCTCTAACTGCAGGTAGCGGGTTAACCAGGGATGATCGGCACTCAGGCTCATCAGTTCAGCAAAAAAGCTGTCGTCCAAAAGCTCAGGCCCACCCAGATTAATAGCAATAGGGTATAACAAGCCTTGCTGTTGCCAGCTTTGCAAAATGCTGACACTTTGTTGCAGCACTAAACGGGAAAACATCGTCATCAGACCATGGCGTTCTGCCATCAGCACAAAACAATCAGGTGCTATGGCCTCTCCATCAATAAACCAGCGGCTTAAGGCTTCAAAACTCTGAATTTTTCCTTGCGGGTCAACCTTAGGTTGTAACCAAAGTTCCAGCTGCTTTTGCCGTATCGCGTCGCGAAACGCATTCAGCAGTTGATAATCCTGTTCCAGTTGCCGGGCTTGTTGCTGATCATAAAAACTAACGGCCTGGCCTGGGCTGGATAACTCTAAAGCCAGTTCACATTGTTCAATTAACTGCTGCGCATTCTGGTTGTCACGCAGTTCAGTAAAACTAACACCAAACTGATAACTCATACGAGCAGTGTAAGGTCCCACTGTCAGCTCAACTGGCAATTGACTGGCAATAGCTTCTGCCAGCTGCTTTGGATCCAGCACATTGAGATCGCCTTTTAACCAGAGCGCAAACTTCACGCCCCTTACTCTGGCCAAGACTGCATCAGAGGGCAAAGCGGCTTTCGCTACTTTGGAGAAATGTTGTAATAACTGGCTGCCAAATTCATAACCATACTGCTGATTCAGGGTTTTGACATGACGCAAGCGGATAATAGCCACCAGTGCAAACTCATGAGGCGCTAACTTCTCTTGCTTGTAGTTCACCAGTTCAGTAAAACCAGCCACATTAGGTAAACAGGTTAAACCGTCATAATGCAGCCAGCTGTCCTGCGCTTTCTGGCTTTGTTTTAATTGCTGCTGTAACTGGCGTAGAGCGCTGATTTCCTGCAGGCTCACCACATGGTGGCCCGATCGGGTCAACATGACATGCTTCAAGACCAGACTGGACTCAGGCCGACTTTTTAAATTACATTCCACTTTGCCTTTCAGCCAATGTCCCTGCAACTGACTGTCCTGCACAAAGTTCAGCAAAGACAATAAATTAGCTTGTTGTTCAGCCTCCAGCCCCAACAGCTGGGACGCCAGGCTATTGCATTTAATGATGTCGCCTGAAGCTGTCACCAGCACAGTGGCAGAACCATTATGCTCAAACAATTCTTCGTAATAATCATGGCTTTGTGCCAGATGTTGATTCAGCTCTGTCAGTTGCACAGCACTACGTTTTAAGGTGCTGAACACCCGGGCGGCAGCCAAAGGCAGGCACAAATTAAAAAACAAAAACAATAAGCCATGCAAATAACTGTGACTGGCAGGCAAGGTAATAGACCAACCCGCAAGATTACCCGGAGCCTGATTTTGTAGCAGATAAATAAAAGGAATAAAATTCAGCGCCATAAAAACTAAAGCAGTTCTGAAGCCAAAAAACATCAGACTGATCATCGGCAAGGTGTATATAAAAATGATGCCAAGTTTGCCCAGCTCAAAGTTATCCACCAGTACTAAAATACAGAGCCCGGCCAGTACTACTATGGCCAGCAAAGCAGCGGCGCTGAGTTTGACATAACGGCTGGAAATAAACAGGGTTGAAACTAATGCCAGGTAAAAAGAAAAGGTGATAGCTATCACATGATAGGCACCCATTTGCCAGGCCTGCCAGGAGCTGTGCAGCACTATCGCAAACACCAGACAAAGCCCTGAAAGCACAATAATACGCAGCACACTTTGTTGCCAGAACGCACTATCAGCGCTGCCTAAATCCTGAGCCCTCAGCCGCAAAAAACGACCTAACCACTCCACATGCCGCTCCCCCATTCCATTGATCAGGCCTGCTCAGGCTCTGATGTCACCGGCCTGTAGCAGGCTTTTCAACCGGACGAATGTAATGGCTAGGCTTGTTAACTACAAGTTATTTTTATTCACTTAAGGGACAAAGTCGATAATTGGTATTATTTGGCCGTTCAATGGCGGCGGACTAGATGCCGTCGCCATCCAGGTGAATGCCGCATTCGCGGCCAAAGCCGTTAAAACGGGTGTCTTCTTCTGTCATGCCCAGTTCGAGTTTACGGGTAGAATGCACGTCTCCCACAGAGACATAACCTTGCTCCCACAAAGGGTGGTAAGGTAAGTTGTGTTCTTTTAGATAATAAAACACGTCTTTATTTGACCATTCGATAATAGGTTGCACTTTCACAGTGCCTCGGCTGATTTCGATAATATCTTTATCAGCTCGGGTGCTGGACTGACTGCGACGTAAACCACTGAACCAGGTGCCTACATTCAGCTCTTTTAAAGCGCGCTGTAAAGGCTCCACTTTATTCATATGGTTGTATTGTTTAATACCAGCTTCGTTTTCCCATAACTTACCAAAACGTGCTTCCTGCCAGGCCGGGCTTAAATGGGCGCGGTACACTTTCAGATTCAGTTGCAACCGATCTTTCAGCTCATCAATAAACTGATAAGTTTCAGGAAACAGATAGCCAGTGTCTGTTAACAACACCGGAATATCAGGCCGCTCACTGGTCACCAGATGCAACATCACAGCAGATTGAATACCAAAGCTGGAGCTTAAGATCTGCTGATCCGGCAAATGATCCAGTGCCCATTTCACCCGTTCGGCTGGCGTTAAAGGCAACAACAGCTGATTGGCTTCCGCCAGCAGTTGTTGTTGCTGCTCTGTATCCAGCTGCAACAGCTGTTTATACTGACTCATGATATGCCCCTTAATGGACTGAACTCAGGCATGAAAGTCGGTTTTTGATACTTTCACTTCGGCGACAACACCTACACGCACGACAAAATCACCAAAACATTCGTTGTTATTACGTTCAGCAACCCAGCGTCCAATCAGGCCGTCCAGCGCTTGCAGAATGTCGGCTTCCGCCACGTTATCTAAATACAGCTTAGGTATACGAGTGCCCTGAGTATTACCACCTAAATACAGGTTGTATTTACCAGGACCACGACCCACTAAACCAGCTTCGGCCAGCATGGCGCGACCACAGCCATTAGGGCAGCCCACCACACGTAAAATAATGTGGTCATCAGGTACACCGTGTTTGGTCAGCAACTCTTCAACATGAGTGACTAAAGTCGGCAAATAGCGCTCTGCTTCTGCCATAGCCAGTGGACAAGTAGGTAAAGACACACAGGCCATAGAGTTTTTACGCTGCTCTGTCACGCTGTCGTTAATCAAGCCATGCAAACGGGCTAAAGCTTCAATATCAGCTTTGTCTTCGGCGGCCACACCAGCAATAATCAGGTTTTGATTCGCTGTCATGCGGAAGTCGCCTTTATGAATACGGGCGATTTCAGCCACACCTGTTTTTAAGGTTTTACCTGGATAATCCAGAATGCGGCCGTTTTCGATAAATACAGTGAGGTGATGTTTACCATCTATGCCTTCAACCCAACCAAAACGATCGCCACGGCCAGTGAACTCATAGGCACGGCTTGGCTGGAACTTCACGCCAACACGTTTTTCCACTTCGGCTTTAAATACGTCCACCCCAATGCGGTCTATGGTGTATTTGGTTTTGGCGTTTTTACGATTCACCCTGTCGCCATAATCACGCTGCACTGTGACTACGTGTTCAGCCACAGCCAATACATGTTCCAGAGCGATAAAACCGAAGTCTTCGGCTTTACGTGGGTAAGTGCCTTTATCGCCATGAGTCATAGCAAGACCACCACCGACTAAGACGTTAAAGCCCACCAACTGGCCATTTTCGGCAATAGCGACAAAGTTTAAGTCGTTGGCATGCACGTCGACGTCGTTTTGCGGCGGTATCACCACAGTAGTTTTAAACTTCCGTGGTAAATAAGTTTCGCCCAGAATAGGTTCGACTTCTGTGGTCTCTACTTTTTGCTCGTCCAGCCAAATCTCTGCGTAGGCTTTGGTTTTTGGCAGTAAGTGCTCAGAAATTTTTGCCGCCCACTGATAGGCTTGCTGATGCAGTACAGACTCGACTGGGTTGGAAGTACACAACACGTTACGGTTGACATCACCAGCTGTCGCTATGGAGTCAATGCCGATGCTGTTCAGCATCTGATGCATGCTTTTAATTTTCGGTTTTAACACACCGTGGAACTGAAAAGTCTGACGGGTGGTTAACCTAATACTGCCGTAAATCGTATTATCTGCAGCAAACTCATCAATCGCCAGCCATTGTTGTGGCGTGATAATACCGCCCGGCATACGGGCACGTAACATGACGTTATGCAGAGGTTCCAGTTTTTGTTCTGCACGTTCAGCACGGATATCACGGTCATCCTGCTGGTACATACCGTGGAAACGGATCAACATAAAATTGTCGCCGTTAAAGCCGCCGGTGATTTCGTCTTTTAAATCTTTGGTGATAGTGCCACGTAATAAATGACTGTCCTTTTTCAGTCGTTCGTTATCAGACAGCTGACCTTGCACCTGTAAATCCGGGTTAATTGGCTGAGTCATTAATAAACATCCTTCTGATAACGTTTGGCCTGACGTAAGTCGTCAAAATACTGTTCTGCTTCTTCTGCACTGAAGCCAGCTTGTTGTTGCGCTATATCGAGCAGCGCCTGATGCACATCTTTGGCCATTTTATTGCCATCACCACAAATGTAGAGATAAGCGCCTTGTTGCAACCAGGCCCATATTTCTTCTGCTTTTAACCGCAGCTTGTCCTGCACATAAACTTTCTGTGCCTGATCACGGCTAAAAGCCACATCCAGCTTGCTCAGCACGCCACGTTTTAAATAATCCTGCAGTTCCACCTGATACAAGAAGTCCTGAGTAAAATGTGGGTTACCAAAAAACAACCAGTTCTGACCTGTAGCACCGGCTTGATCACGCTCTTGCAGGAAAGCACGGAACGGCGCTATACCTGTACCTGGCCCTATCATAATGACTGGCGTTTCATGGTCCGGCAGACGGAAGTTATCGTTGTGTTCAACAAAAACTTTAAGCGCAGCGCCTTCTTCCAGTCGTTCCGCCAAAAAGCCCGAAGCGCCACCTAAATGCGTACTGCCAAAAGCGTCGTAACGCACTACGCCCAAAGTTAAGTGCACTTCATCACCTACTTCAGCCTGTGAAGAGGCAATAGAATACAAACGCGGTTGCTGTTTACGCAGCGCATCCACTAATTGCTGAGCTGTTAAAGGCGCAGGGTTTTGTAAAATCACATCCAGTGTCTGACGGTTGTCCAGATACTGACGCAAAGCGGTTTTATCTTTGACCAGCTCCAGCAATTCACTGTTGGCTGTGGCTTGTGCATATTTTTCGACAAAACTCGGGTAAGACTGAGTTAACTCCAGTTGTTCAGTTAACGCAGTTTTTAAGCTGTAAGTCTGACCCGCTAACTGCACTTCAGTAGCGCCATCAAGCCCTGTTGCCGCCAAAATAGCATCCACTGCGTTGTTGTCATTAAGGAAATACACCCCAAGCGAGTCACCCGGCTGATAGACGATGCCTGAATCTGCTAAGGAAATTTCGATATGACGCACATCTTTAGTCGAATCGCGGCCAGTGATCTTCTGATTCACGGATAACTCTGCGCTATAAGGCGCTTCTTTGGTAAAAGCACTGTCGTGGCTCGCAGTGGCTGTAGCGCCAGGCCAGGCAATGACCTGGGCAGAACCTGCAGCCTGCTTTAACTCTGGTGCAAAAGCCTGCACTGCGGTTTCAATCCAACTGGCCGCCTGAGCGGCATAATCTACGTCCAGATCGGCACGGGCGTGTAATCTTTTGCCACCTAAAGCAGCCAGTTGCTCATCAAAATCTATGGCTGTTTTACAGAAAAATTCATAACTGGTATCACCCAAACCCAGCACAGCAAACTGCAGGCCATCCAGCTTAGGTGCTTTTTTACTGAATAAGAATTTATGGAAAGCCACAGCACTTTCTGGTGGCTCCCCTTCGCCATAAGTCGAGGTGACAATCAGCAGGTATTTTTCTTTGGCTAATTGAGTGGTTTTGTAGCTGCCAATATCTGTTAGCTTCACAGCTATGCCTTGTTGCTCAGCAGCCGCTTTAATTTTGTTCGCCACAGTTTTGGCATTGCCGGTTTGTGAGCCATATAAAATAGTCAGCACCGCACTTTCATGGCTCTGTTGCGCAGTTGCTGGCAACTGGCTGCCCGCTAACTGAGCAGCTGCGACCAGATAACCACTCACCCAGGCCTGCTGAATAGGATTAAGCTGGCTGACTAGCGACTGTAAATCCTTGATTTGTTGAGCGGACAAAGGACTGGCCTGAGCAGCTAAAGACGCGAATAGCATAAAAACACCACAAATAAGCTAAGTTATCGCCATTTTAGCCGTCTAAATGGATAAAAAGTAAATAACCCTTCTCTCTGCTTTATGCTTTTTAGTTATTAAAATAAGTTTTTCATTAATAACCACAAAATCATATGACTTCTTGCCCTTATCAGAACTGGTTGTTAGCATGGCTTGAATCTGTTCAGGGAGTGGTGCAGTGTCTGTGAAGTGGCTTTTTTTCTGGTTGAATCTGCTTCTGCTGCTTTTACCTCTGATGGCACAAAGCCAACAGCAGGTGGAAGTGGCTACTGCGGCTGAGCGTCAGCAATTAGTGCAACAACTTGCACAAAGTACAGACCCCACCCAGCGACTGACTCTGTTGGTTCGGCTAACCGAAGTATTTGTTACCCAAGACCCAACACTCAGCCTGAGCTACGCCACAGAGTGGCTGGAACTCAGCACAGACAGGGAAAGCGCCGATTATCACAGAGTACTGCTGCAGCAAACCACAGCTTATATGCTGTTGGGTAATTATCAACAAGCTTACCAAACCAGTCTTGAAACCGAACGTTTAGCCCGGCTCCAAAACGATACCAGACAATTATTTAATGCACTCCGACGACAAGCGGATAACCTGAACCGTTTAGGCCAGACCGACAAAGCCCTGCCCAAAGCGCTGGAAGCTATGCAAATTGCTGTAGATGCCAATAACGCCGTGCCATTGCAAATCATCCGTTATGATCTGGCCTTTATCTATTTGAACCTGTATGCCTACCCACAAGCTATTCAGATTGCCAGCGATGGCCTGAATCTGGCGATGACAGGAGATGACAGCAACCGTCAGGCTAACTTTTTACATCTGCTGGCTGAAGCCAGCCGCTTGTATCAACAGTATCAGGCTGCTGAAGATTTTGCCCGTAACGCGTTGGAATTACGTTTGAGCCGGCAAGAGCAAGCGTTAGTTGCCTTGTATCATTTAAGTCTGGCCCGCAGTTTATTGCCTCAGCAGAAATATCAGGAAAGTGAGCAACAGTTGCAGCTGGCATTACTTGCCGCCCAACAAGTGAGTAATAACATTGAACAAGCCGATGCACTGCAAAGCTTAGCCTGGTTGGATTTACATTTTGGCCGTGTTGATCAAGCCAATAACAGATATCAGCAGATAACCCAACTACTGCAAACAGAGGACTATCAAGCCAGTTTCAGACGTTTCAGCTTGCGGCATCTGAGCGATTTGCTTGAGTTTTCTTTACAGCAACAAGCTGCAGCTTTGTATACAAAGCTGAATTTGAAAGCTTCCCATTTTACCGAGCCCCAGCAATTGCTGGACTATTGGCAGGTGACAGCACAGGTTGCAAACTTTAAGCAACAATACCAACAGGCTTACAGCGCTTTGGAGCAGGTACGCCAGTTACAACAATCTTTATTTGATGATAAAAGCCATAAACAGGCGCTGGTGATTGCCAGTGAGCAACACAAAAGCTTACTGGAGCGTAATCTGCAGCAAGCCTCTCAACAAAACCAACTGGATCAACTGACGCATCAGCATCAGAAAAATATGCTGATGTTGTTGTCCGTAGGTGCTTGCTTAGCCTTGGCTTTGTTGTTGTCGCTGTTTTATCACAAATCACGGCGTAACCGCCTGCTGCTGCAAAAACAGCAGGAAATGGCGCAGCAGAAAATCGCGGTAAAAAATGAGTTTATTGCCACTTTAGGCCATGAAATCCGCACGCCATTACAAGGTATAGATGCAGTGCTGGCACAGGTGTTGCCAGAAATTGAACACCCTGGCAGCCAACAGAAAATACAACTGGCGCGCCGCTCTGTCTGGTCTTTGGATAATATTATTAACAATATTCTGACCAGCAGCAGGTTGGATTATGGCGTCTACCAGCCCGTCGATCAGCCAGTGGTGTTGATCGAGTTGTTGGGCCGCCTGCACGACTTACTCGAACCTCTGGCCACTAACAAAGGGCTGAAATTAAGCTATTCACTGGCCTCTAATCTGCCAGCTCTTTTGTTGTTGGATGAGAATCTGTTAACCCAGTTGCTGACCAATCTGATTTCTAATGCAGTGAAATACACCAAACAAGGGGAAATTGAAGTCAGAGTGGAGTTGTTAAACCAAACTGACTCCTCGCTACAGCTGTTATTTAAAGTGCGGGATACAGGTATAGGTTTAACAACATTGCAAATAAGCCAGCTATTACGGGGCGAGCGCCTGAATCAGCAACGCACTTTGCAGGCCGGGCCAGGCCTTGGCATGCTGGTGTGCCAAAGATTGTTGCAACAACTGGGCTCAGAACTGAACATTCAATCCGTGCCAGGTATTGGTACCGAAGTCAGTTTTAGTCTTAAGTGTCAGGCGTCCACTTTATTGCCGGCAACAGCATCAGTTGCGGCAGAACAACATCATGCCCTGGTCGTTGAAGATGATGAGTTATGTCGTGTCAGCCTGGAACAAGTGCTGACAGAGTTAGGCTTTGTAGTGACCACGGCGTCCAGCCTGCAGCAGGTCCGACAATTACCTGCACAGCTTTGGTCCTGGGTGTTCTTAGATGGCCAGTTAGAAGACGCTGATGCTTTGCAAACCATACAGCAGTTACAACAGCAGCGTCAGGTGAATGAACAAAGCCGTTTTGTACTGGTGAGTGGTTCAGCGCCAAACCAAACCATAGCTGCGGTCAGCGCCGTTTTGTCTAAGCCCTGGCGGCGTGAACAATTGCAGGCTCTAATCGCCCAATTGGCACAGTTGCCGCCGCTAAGCCCTTTGTATCAAACCGACTATTTGCAGCAGGCTTTGCTGGCGTTAAACCCGGCACAACGTCAGGCACTCTGTACTAATGTGCAGCAGCAACTGAGCGCTTTGCAGCACGAACTAACACAGGCAACACCAGATCCTAAAGTATTTCATCGTCTGATCGGCAGCATGGGACAACTGGGACTAATGCGCTTAAGCCAGTTATGCCGACTAATGGAGCAACAGCTGCATCAGGATAACAAGCCAGAGCCATGGTTAAACAACCAACTGCACCTCTGTATACAACAAAGCCAACAGGCTCTTATGCTATTGTTAGAACGCTATAACCAAAGCGGCTCAAGCAATAAATAGTTTGAAGGGGAATTCAGTGGTGATTCATTACTTTTCCGGCAGCATGGTTGTTTTCACTTTATTGGGGTTGTTATGAAGTATATCTGTGTCAGTACATTGCTGCTGTTAAGTGGCCTGAGTTACGCCAGTGATCAGTGTGCTTTGACCTTGCAAGACGATTTAAAAGTCAGCCCTTCTGTGGTCAGTATTCTGAGGGATGATCAGGAACTGTGGCGCATTGATACTACAGGTCAGCTGTGGCTGGCTCAGCAAAAAAACAACAGCACACCGGAAACCCGGCAGCACCTCAAAGCCTATCAGCAAGGGATTCGTAGTCAGGTTACAGCCTCTGCCGCCTTAATGGATGATAGTCTGCAACTGGCACGTACAGTGCTTGATCAAAATGTTCAGGCCACCACAGGCCAAAGCCTGCAGGACAACCCTGAATTGCAACAACCTGTGGACCAGCTCGAGCAGCAACTGAATCAACTGGTTCAGCGCCAGGGCGATACGATTTATGTCTATGGCAGTCAGCTGCGTTCAGCTGATAAAAATTTAGCCAAAGAAGCAGAGCAACGCATTCAGCAGGCTGTGGCTAAAATCAGTGGCCAAATGATGTTGACCTTAGGCCAGAATGTACTGCAAAGCCCGGGCTCTGCCACAGAAAAAATGCAAAGCTTTCGTACTAAAATGCAAAACTTTGGCAGTCAGCTAAAAACTGATATGCAAAAAAACAGTACAAACTTACAACAACGAGGCCAGCAGATTTGTCAGCAGTTAAAAACGCTGGATCAGCTGGAACAACAAATTCAGCAACAGATCCCGGCCATGTCGCCTTATGATCTGATCGATGGCCAGAGCGAAGGCTTTAAACCTGTGATCTGACAAAGGGAAACCCAATGATCCAACGTATACAACCAAGCAAAAGATATAGCGAAGCAGTGATAGCCAATGGTTTAGTGTTTTTATCCGGTATGGTGCCGGACAATCTGGATGATGATGCGACAGCTCAAACCGCTCATGTGCTGGCACAAATTGATGCAATACTAGCGGAAGCGGGTATTAACAAGAGTCGTATTGTCGATACCACTATTTATCTGGCGGATATGGCGGACTATAACGCTATGAATACAGCCTGGGATTTATGGGTTGAAGAAGGCCAGGCTCCTGCCCGTGCTACGGTGGAAGCTCGCCTGGCGAATCCGCTTTGGAAAGTAGAAATTAAAGTCACAGCTGCGCTTTAATCTTGAGCTGAGTCTGTTCTGGTGCTTTGTTTCGCTGCAACGGCCTTTGCCAGTTGTTGCAGCTTTTCGCTTTGACCAAAAACTTCAGCAAACTGCGCTACTGTCATTTTCTCTTTATCTGTTACTGGCGCTTTTGCATCCACTGAACTGTCTTCATTGCAATCAATTGGATAGAGAATCTTACCTATACTCCACTCGGCTTTGACTATGGCCCCCATCATGGCGGTATGACCTCTTTTATCACGCAGACAAGCGTCAGCACCTTGTTTCAGTAGTAATTCAACAGCGGCCTGCTGCCCTGCATAAGTGGCCACCATCAGAGCGGTATAACTTTGGTTATTACGCTGGTCCACAGGATACCCCTGCTGTAAAAACTCATTCAAAACGACAACATCACCAGTGCGGGCAGCAGCAAAAAAGTAAGACGTGAGTTGTTCCAATGGAGCAGCGGCTTGTTCTTCAGAGTGCACCAGAGCGCTTAATAACATCAAACTCAGTAGTAGTAATCGCATCAGATAAATGCCTCAAATATAGAGTTATGGGTTCCCCAAAGTAATTGGAGTTGCAGCGAGGCGATGTTGTAGGGGCAGGGTTTACCCTGCCCGTCTCGTGTTCAATCCGGTACCGGAATGAGAGCGCGTAGTCAACAAAGCTGCGGCTTCAAGTACGCAGGGGAATTGGTGCCTGCGAAACTCACCCTGGGTGCAGGACAGAGCATACGAGTTTCGCAGGGCTTTAAAAAAAGGTCAGCTGACAGCCATTGCCAGCTGGCCTGCACCAGAGAAAGGTATTACAAAGATTTCGCTATTTGCTGCACTTGTTTAATATCGCCATTGACGGCTTTAGTTAAACGACTGCCATAGTCCGTATCGGCTTTGTAGAAGTGCGCCAGCATTTTGTGTTTGATGGCACTGTCTTTTACTGCGCCTAAATCACCAGACAAATTGCGGATCAGATTGGCTTGTTGCTGCTTATCAAAACTGCGGTACAAAGCACCGGCCTGACTGAAGTTATCCTGCTTGCTGATGGCTTTTTGCATCACAGTACCATCCAGTTGTGTTTCCACAGCTCGGGCTGCAGCCACTACAGTTTTAGGTTCAACCCGGCTTGGCTCGTAATTCACATTGGATGTGCTATTACCAAAGTTCATAGCGCCATCCTGATTGTGGTTATCCACCATCACTTTGGCTTTATTGATTGGCAACTGGCTGTGATTTGCGCCTAAGCGATACAGCTGGGTATCGGAATAAGAGAAAATCCGGCCTTGCAACAACCGGTCTTCAGACGGTTCTATACCTGGGATCAGGTTGGCTGGCGCAAAAGCCGATTGCTCAGTTTCTTCAAAGAAGTTATCTGGCATACGGTTTAACGTCATAGTGCCGACTTTACGCTCTTTCACTCCAGGCCAGGTTTTAGTGGCATCCAGAGGGTTAAAGTCAAAGTCATCCAGTTGATCCGGTGTGATCACCTGCACATACAGATCCCATTTCGGGTTATTGCCGGCATTGATGTTCTGATACAAATCACGGGTCAAGTGATTAAAATCCATGCCCTGAGTTTTAGTCGCAGCCTCAGCATCCAGAGATTTCACGCCCTGTTGACTCTTCCAGTTGAACTTGACGTAATGCACCTGACCTTGGCCATTGATGAATTTATAAGCATGTACACCAAAACCATCCATTTCACGGTAGCTGGCTGGCGTGCCTAAATCTGAATACACAAAGGTCAGCATTTGGGTAGAACCCGGTTCATGTGACATAAAGTCAAACACGCGATTTGGGTCTTGCATATTGTCAACTGGTGACGGTTTTAACGAGTGCACCATATCCGGGAATTTAATCGCGTCACGAATAAAAAATACCGGCAGGTTGTTCCCTACTAAATCCCAGTTGCCTTGATCAGAATAAAACTTCACCGCAAAACCACGAGGATCGCGCAATGTTTCAGGGCTATGATTGCCGTGGATCACAGTGGAGAAACGCACAAAAACAGGTGTTGTTTTGCCTTGGTTCGCAAAAGGCGCAGCTATGGTTAAATCGGATAAATCGTCAGTAGCAACAAATTCGCCATGAGCACCAGTACCACGGGCATGCACAACACGCTCAGGAATACGTTCACGGGCAAAACGTTGTAACTTTTGGATCAGGTGCACGTCTTGCAGTAAAACACTGCCGTTGGCTCCTGCTGTAGTGGAATTCTGGTTATCACCTACCGGAGCACCGTTGTCTCTGGTTAAAGTATTCGCTTGTACGGCTAAAGACAGACCTAAAGCTAAAACTAAGGCTGATTTATTAAACATTATTATGACCCTCTTGGAGTGTGCTCTATCCTGCCAACACAGAGTAGACTCCAAAGGTCATTTAAAAAAACGAAATAAAACTATCACATCAATCTAAAAAACAAATTAGATTTTACAAGCGCCACCAGCACAATCGTCTGATTCATCATCCTGCATAGCGGCTTGTTCTGCTGCTAACTGATCTGCAGCCAATTGTTTTTGCGCTGTTTTTTTCTCGGCACCATCAAAATCAAGATGGTCTAAATCAAAGTCAAATTCGCTCATAACTGTGCTCCGTATTGCTGAGTATTGCCCTTTACTTGGGTTACTCTACGCAATTTTCAAGCCGGAGCACAGGGATAAGCGGTGAATTAACCGTAGATTTCAGCTAAAGCTGCCAGACGTTGCTGTTCAGGCATAGCCTTTAATTGCTGAATTAAAGAAGCTGGTAATTTACGGGCTGAGCCACGTGAATAGGCACGAATTTGCGCGTCCGCATCTTGTGTTAACTGCGCAGTCATCGGATTCAGTAACTGTACACAAGCGCTGCGAACAGGTGTGAAACCTAATTTTTTCGCATAAGCTTTTAATAAGTTATCTTGCGCATTTTGTGTCGCAAGCTCACAGTATTCAACATTTGAATAGGTATAGGTTGAAGCGGCCTGAGCCTGGCTTGCCAGTAGAGTAACAGTAGCAAATACAGCAGCAGTAATAAGTTTCATTGAGTCTTCCTCGGCTTTAAGTTGATTAACTGCGGGCAATTATTCAGCAAAGCCATGACAACTCTGTGTAAGAAAGACGAGAAAAAGCAGAACATAAGCATTAGAAAATCTAATGCTTATGTAAAAGAGGTTATAACACCGGCAGACCGGATTTCACCACCATAGCAGGTTGCTCCAGTGTTTTTATTTGAGTCAGCGGATCCACTGGCACTGCCACCAAATCGGCATAAGCTCCCACTTCAAGCACGCCGACATTTTGTTGGCCTTGCTCATTTTTCCAGTTTAATAAAGTGCCAGCATTGACTGTTGCAGCCTGAATCGCTTGTAAAGGAGTCATGCCCCACTGCACCATATAAGCCAGCTGACGACCATTTAAACCATGAGTGTAAACTCCGGCATCAGTGCCATAGGCCATCTTTACTCCGGCTTTGACCGCTTTTTGGAAGTTTTGTCGCTGCAATAAACCTACGGTTTTTTCTTTGGCTAAGGACTCAGGCAGGATACCGGCTTTTTCACCTTCACTTAAGATGAAGTCACTGACATACACATCCATCACTAAATAAGTGCCGTGTTTTTTCGCTAGTTTAATGGCCTCATCGTCGATAAAGCTGCCATGTTCAATCGAGTCCACACCAGCTGCAATAGCGCGCTTAATGCCCTGCAAACCATGAGCATGAGCCGCTACTATGCGGCCTCTGTCGTGTGCTTCATCTATTAAAGCTTTCATTTCATCAAAATTATACTGACTGGCATTCACATCAGTGTTTTTGGACATGACACCACCAGTTGCAGCAAACTTAATCACATCAGCACCGTATTTGATGTTTTCCCGCACTTTTGACCGAACCTCATCCGGACCATTGGCCACACCAGCGCTTCTGGAATTGTAGATATGAGGCAGCAGATTATTATCGCAATGTCCGCCAGTGATACAAATGGTATTGGCCGCCACCCGCATCCGTGGCCCCTGAATTTCGCCATCATTAATAGCGTCACGTAAAGACACATCGGCGTAACCTGCAGCACCTAAGTTTCGCACTGTAGTAAAACCGGCGTTTAAGGTCGCTTTGGCGGCACTGACACCAAATATGGCTTCGCGGGTGGGCGTTTCTACTAAACCACGGTAACCATGTTTTTGTGGATCTGAAGTTAAATGCACGTGCATATCAATCAGACCGGGCACAACATAGTGTTGTGATAAATCAACCAGCTGCACACCTTTTGGTGCCTGATCTGCATCAACAATAGCGCTAATCCGGCCAGCCTCAACCAGAATAGCCTTATTTTTCTGATAGTTGCCCGTGCGAACATCCAGCAGATGCCCCACCTGAATCACCTGTTCCACCTGAGCCACAACTACAGTGCTGAATAGCCCGGCCAGCAGTACCGATACCTGAGTTAACTTCATACCCTTCCTTATCTGCATCACTTGTTAGTTTGCGGAATCGCCTTTAACGGATAATTCAGCGACACGACGTTCCAGTTCATCCAATTTGGCGCGGGTTTTCGCCAGCACCTGAGTTTGCACATCAAACTCTTCACGCGAAACAAACTCCAGCTGACTCAGCTTTTGCTGCAGCACTTGTTTTACTTTGTTTTCGACGTCATCAGCCATCTCACGCATTTTAGGTGGGATAGCGGCGCCAATCTGTTTAGCAATTTCTTCAATCTTTTTTGGATCTATCATGATGGAGCTCCTTTAGAGTTATTTTATTCTACGAGCCTTTAGACTCTGGCTGGATCTATTCTGCCGCATATTTACCGGACTTGCTCGTTTTGTGCAGAAATCAGCGCGCCTCTGCCCGGTAAATTTGAGTTAAACTAAGCTCCTTCTGTGAAAGGTGTCTGATGAAACTTAACTCTCAACAAAACGATGCTGTGCATTATATCAGCGGGCCCTGCCTGGTGCTGGCTGGCGCTGGCAGCGGCAAAACCCGGGTGATCACCAATAAAATTGCCTATTTAATTCAGCAATGTGGGGTGCCTGCCAAACATATAGCGGCTGTGACCTTTACCAATAAAGCCGCCCGCGAAATGAAAGAGCGGATTAAACATCAGCTGGAGCGCCCTTTGCTTAGGGGTTTAACTGTTTCTACCTTTCACACTTTAGGTTTAGAAATCCTGAAAAAGGAATACCGTGCTATCGGCTATAAGCCGAATTTCACCTTGTTTGATGATCAGGACAGCATGGCGCTGTTAAAAGAGCTGACCGATGACGAGCTGCAAGGCGATAAAGATTTACTCAAAGCGCTACAAAGCAAAATATCGTCGTGGAAAAACGATTTAACCTTGCCAGGTCAAGCCTTGTCCCGAGCTACGGATGCCCAAAGTATCAGCTTTGCCAACTTCTACCAACAATATGCTCAGCAATTACGAGCCTACAATGCGTTGGATTTTGACGATTTAATTATGGTGCCTACCTTATTATTTGCCTCGAATGAGCAAGTGCGGCAGAAGTGGCAGCAAAAAATCCAATACCTGTTGGTGGATGAATATCAGGACACCAACACCAGTCAGTACGAACTGGTGAAATGGCTGGTCGGTGAGCGCCAGCGTTTTACTGTGGTAGGAGACGACGACCAGTCGATTTACTCCTGGCGGGGTGCAAAACCGCAAAATCTGGTGTTGTTGGGCAAAGATTTTCCGAATTTAAAAGTGATAAAGCTGGAGCAAAACTACCGCTCGGCCGAACGAATTTTGAAAGCGGCCAATATTCTGATCGCCAATAATCCCCATGAATACGATAAACGGCTATTCAGTGAACTGGGTTACGGCGTGCCTTTGCGGGTATTACCGACCCGTAACGAAGAAGATGAAGCAGAAAAAGTGGTGGCTGAAATTATTTCGCACCGCTTTATTAACCGCACTCAATACAAAGAATATGCGCTGCTGTATCGCGGCAACCATCAGGCGCGGGTATTTGAAAAGGCGCTGATCACTAACAGAATTCCGTATAAAGTTTCAGGCGGCACCTCGTTTTTTTCCCGGGCTGAAATCAAAGACATCATGGCGTATTTACGCTTATTGGTGAATCAGGACGATGACAATGCGTTCTTGCGTATTATCAACACGCCTAAACGTGAAATAGGTGCAGCTACTTTAGAAAAAGTCGGCAGCCTGGCCAACGAAAAACATATCAGTTTATTTGCAGCCTGTTTTGAACCAGAACTGACAGAACGTTTGCCCGCCCGTGGCCTGCAGTCGGTGCAGAATTTTGCCAATTGGATTAATCATGTCGCAGACAATGCGCTACGTGCTGATCCCAAGGAAGCAGTAAAAGACTTGATCCGGCAAAGCCAGTATGAAGCCTGGTTATTTGAAAGCAGCGCCAGCCCCAAAGCGGCTGAAATGGCACTGAAGAATATCAATGAGCTGTACCGCTGGATCAGTGAAATGCTTGAAGGCAAAGACGATGAGGAGCCACTGAGTTTAAATGAAGTGGTCACCAAACTGACATTGCGCGATATGATGGAGCGGCAGGAGCAGGAAGATGATGCCGACCAGGTGCAACTTCTCACCTTACACGCTTCTAAAGGTTTGGAGTTCCCTTATGTCTTTATGGTGGGTATGGAAGAAGGTTTATTGCCACATCAAAGCAGCATAGATGAAGACAATGTGGAAGAAGAACGCCGTCTGGCTTATGTAGGTATCACCAGAGCACAACGTGAGCTGATTTTCACTTATGCCCGTGAGCGCCGTCAGTATGGTGAAGTGATTAAACCTGAACCGAGCCGGTTTTTATATGAATTACCGTCTGATGATTTGGAATGGAGTAAAGCGGCTCCGGTGAAAACTGAACAGCAACGCCAGGAAACAGGCTTAGCGCATATAGACCGATTACGCCAGTTGTTGAAAAAGCCCTGATTGGGTTTCACTCAGTGGGCTGCTGTCAGCAAAATAACAGCATCCCAGTTGAGTCAGGTAAGAGCGGCTTTCATCATTTTCAGCCACTGCAGCAACCAAGCGGTATTTATGGGTTTGCGCCAGACTTAATAACACCTGTAACAGCTGTTTACGCTGATCACTGCGCTGTAAACTGCGACTAAAAGCCTTATCTAACACAACAAAATCAAACGGGTACTGCACAACTAAACCTAAAGCAGCCACTTCAGCCGCAAACTGATCCAGCAGCAACCGGATCCCAAGCCGTTTTAACTGATGTAAATTAGCCAACTGAGTACTGGTTAAACGCAACAAATCCGCTTCGTTAAAACCGAGACAAAGCTGATGTAAAGGCAGTACCGAATGACGCAATACACCGCAAAGCTTGTCAAAAAGTACAGTGTTGTTCAAATGGCCACTGCTTAGCGTAATACTGAACACTTCTGTGCTGGCATTTTTCTGGCAAAGCTGACGCACCAGTTCCAGTTCAATATCAGGCATCAAACCCGCCTGAGCAGCCTGGCGACTTAACTCAGCTTTGTGCTCTGCGTCTCCCTGCTGCCAGTCCAGCACAACCTGATAACCCAGAACTTCAGCATCAGCTTGTAATAAGGGCCGGAAAGCAGGCACAAATTGTTGTTGATCAACAGCTTGTTGCAAGGCTTGTTCCTGCCCCAGTTCTTGCAGCATTTGTTGGCGCATCGAATCATTAAAAATAACAAAACGATTGCGGCCAAAGGACTTAGCCTGATACATAGCGGCATCCGCGTCACGCAGTAATTCATCAGCATTCTGGTATTCAGGCTGATAACAAGCGATGCCCAGACTGGCACCTGAACAGACCTGCTGCCCCTCAAGTATCATCGGCTGACGTAACGACTCAATCAAGCGTTCTGCGACTTCTTCAGCATCCACATCACTTTGAATTTGACCTAATAAAATCACAAACTCATCACCACCCAAACGGGCGACTAAATCATGCTCTCGTACTGTTTGCTGTAACCGCTGACTGACTTCAATTAAAAACAGGTCGCCGATATGGTGGCCTAATGTGTCGTTGATCAGTTTAAAGCGGTCTAAATCGATAAAAAGCAAAGCAAAACGTGGAGTGGCTTCACGGTTACGGTAGGAAAAACGCTGGCGTAACTGCATCAAAAACATCTGGCGATTTGCCAAACCTGTTAATGCATCATGATTGGCTTCGTGAAAGAGTTTTTCTTCGGCTTTTTTCCGCTCTTCTACCTGTAAACGCAGGAATAAATTGGTTTGTCTTAACTCGCGGGTACGCTCAAAAATACGTTTTTCCAGCTCTTCGTGCTGTTGTTTTTGTTGTTCTGTGCTCAGTTTGCGGGAAATGGCCACCGCTATATGCTGGGACACAAAACGCAATAAATTTAGTTCTTGCTCGCTGTAACTGTAGGTATTGTCGTAACACTGCAGCGCAATTACACCAAGTACCTGCTCTCCAACTAATAAAGGTGCGCCTAACCAACTGGTCGAAATAGCATTGTGGCCTAAACTGGATTGAACACGGTCCACCACACCTGCTTTGACCAAATCCAGCAACTTTGCCTGACTGATCAATTTAGCTTCGCCAGAACGGATCACATATTCAGTTAAACCGCTTTGCAGGGCACGTTCTCTCGGGGTTGGCGTGTATTGATCTAAATAGAAAGGGAAATGTAATCGATCACCAGCTTCGTTCAACAAGGCAATGTAGCAGTTGTCTGCTTTCATCAATTCGGCCAGGATCTGATACACCTCATGATAAAAACTCATCATGTCGGTGCTTTTGGCTGTCATCTCAGAAATCTTATACAAAGCTGATTGCAGTTGCTCCGCATTGGAGCGCTCGCGGATCTCCTTTTGCAAGGATTGATTGGTATTTCGTAACTGCTGAGTGCGCTCTCGTACTGTTTGCTCCAGCAGTTCACGACTTCTGACTCTATCTATGGCAGTCACAGTATGAATGGCAATATTGCTGATCAAGGCCAAATCATGCTGGTTATAGTGACAGTCCGGATCGTAGCTTTGAAGTGCCATCACACCTATAACTTTTTCACCACGGCATAAAGGCACACCTAACCAATACTGGCACGCTGTACCCTGAGCCGTAATATCGCCTGTTTCCACAAGTCGGCGATACCCATCCTGATCACACAACAGTGCTTGTTTAGTGCGGGCCACATAACCTGTCAGGCCTGAAGCAAAAGCGTCTGAAGGCGCGTCTAACAGAACTTGTTGGTCTTTTTCGTCTGCGAAGTATTCCAGCGAAAACTGCTGATCCTGATCACAAAGCACCACATAAAAATTATCAGCTTTGAGCTGCTGGTTTAATAAACGGTGAATAGCAGGATAAAACTCACGCATATCTTTGATGCCAGATGCTAATTCTGACAATTTGAGTAAGGCGCCTTGAATGATATAAGCCTGTTTATAGCCTGCAGCCAGCTTACGCAAACGGCGTAGCTGACTAACCGCAACGTGGTAGGCTTTATCCAGAGTCGTTATATCCTTCAACTTTTTCTCTTATTCTTATCTGAGGCAAGGCAACCAAAGCTGGTTGATGTTTAAGCACCTCTATTATGCACAAAGCTTGAGCAGATGGAAGGTCAAATGAGGTAGCTGGTCAGATCTTCTTATAAGCAATTGAACTATGTAAATAACTATTAGATCTATAAATCTTCAGGGACAAAAAACGCTGCCAAAGCAGCGTTTTGACTTACAAAAATTTTACACACCTTCAATCATAAATTCGATAGCTGCAGCAATTTCATCATCAGAACAGTCCATGCACGTACCACGAGGAGGCATGGCACGGATACCTTCTATGGCGTGTTTTAACAAGATATCAGCACCTTGTCCTATACGAGGCTTCCAGGCTGCATCGCCTTTTTTAGGGGCATCTAAAGCACCTGTACCATGACAGGCAAAACAGGAACTTTGATACACCTGCTCGCCAGTGCGTGGACCTTTAGGACCGGTATCTGCTGCAACCTCAGCGCCAGCCAGGTAAACCTGACCTACAGGCTCAAGACGTTTTTTAATTGCTTCGTTGTCTGTGTCCTGTGCAGCAACGTTGGCTATTGCGGCAGTTGTCATCAGCACTAAGGCGAGAGTGAGTTTTTTCATCTGGATAATCCTGTCAATAAGCCATACAAAAGTTAGGGTATTATAACGCTGGGATCCTTCATAGTGGAAGCCCCTGTATTTGTTGGCTTTTAACTTAGCCCATAATCCAGACTAAGTTCAGTCAAATTTGCAGGAAATAATGCCTTATAACTGATCAATCTTAATGACTTTTTTTTGAGTCAAAAAAAATTGAAATCAGCACTGTGCAAAGAAAATCTTTGTGGTAGTCTGTTTCCCCCACTTTGATTGTCTTACGCTGTCGCCTATTTGACAGGAAACCAAAGTGAGATAATTTTCCACAAAATGGAATAATAAGAAAAACAATAAGGGAACCTCTAGCATTACCCTTCTTTTTCTTTTAAATACAGCAACTTATACTCACGCCACCGGACTCTTCGCAGAGATTATCTGGTCGTTATCTATTGTCTGTCCACAAAGTTATCCACAGCTTTTTCGTATAAAAAAGTATCATCCGAACACTTCGGAAATGCAGCTACAGCTGGCTGAAACAGGCCTGTTGTGGCATGCTTAAGCAAAACATTTAGGGATCCTTATCATGGTTGTTATACCGGACAATCCTCTTATTCTGGTCGACGGTTCTTCTTATTTATTTCGTGCTTATCATTCGCCCCCACACCTGACCAATTCCAAAGGAGAAGCAACCGGCGCTATTTATGGTGTGGTCAACATGCTGAAAAGTTTGTTACGCCAGTATAAACCCAGCCAGATGGTAGTGGTGTTTGATGCCAAAGGTCCGACATTCCGTAATGAAATGTACAGCGAATACAAAGCGCATCGCCCTCCTATGCCGGATGATTTGCGTAGCCAGATTGCACCTTTGCATCAAATCATTGAGGCTATGGGTTTACCACTGATTTGTATCAGCGGTGTCGAAGCGGACGATGTGATTGGTACTTTGGCTGTGCAGGCCAGCCAACAGGGCCGCTATGTGTTGATATCCACAGGCGATAAAGACATGGCCCAGCTGGTTGATCAACATGTCACCTTAATTAACACCATGACTGATACCATTTTGGACCCTGCAGGAGTTGCCGAAAAGTTTGGCGTCGGCCCAGAGCTGATTGTCGATTATTTAGCGCTGATGGGTGATAAAGCCGACAATATTCCGGGCCTGCCAGGTGTGGGTGAAAAAACGGCGATGGCCTTACTGCAAGGCATTGGTTCAATAGAAAAGCTGTACCAGCAGTTGGATCAAATTGCGGCGCTGAACTTTCGTGGTAGCAAAACCATAGCCGCCAAAATGGAAGAATTTAAAGATCAGTTGATGCTGTCTTATCAGCTCGCCACCATCAAAACAGATGTGGAATTATCGTTACAGCCAGATAGCTTAGATATCAAAACCCCTGATCAGACCAAATTGGCAGAGCTATTTGCCGCTTGCGAATTCAGACGCTGGTTAAACGAAGTTTTAGCAGGCAAAGATGCTGCGACAGCTGTAGCGACAGAAGCAGCAAAACAGAATGAACAACAAGAAGCTGAAGTTCCAGCCAGTGGCATTGACACCAGTAGCTACCCCTGCATTTTAACCGAAGCTGATTTTCTGCAATTGCTGGAACGCTTGCTTGAGGTTGAACTGGTGGCTTTTGATACTGAAACCACCAGCCTGGACTATATGCAGGCCGATATTGTTGGTATTTCGCTGGCGTTAGCTGCTGGCGATGCCTGCTATATTCCGTTGGCGCATGATTATGTTGGCGCACCTGAACAGCTTAATCGTGAATGGGTGTTAGCTCAGTTGAAAGACTGGCTGGAAGATGAAACTAAAGCCAAAGTTGGCCAAAACCTGAAGTATGACCAAAGTGTTTTGGCGCGTCACGGTATTGCACTGCGTGGCATTCGTTTTGACACTATGCTGGAGTCTTACATCGTCAACAGCGTGGCCTCACGCCACGATATGGATTCTTTATCACTGAAGTACCTTGGGCATAAAGCCATAGCTTTTGAAGATATTGCAGGTAAAGGGGCGAAACAAATCACCTTTAACCAAATAGCGCTGGAGCAAGCTTCGCCTTACGCGGCTGAAGACGCTGACGTGACTTTACGTTTGCATCAAACCTTATGGCCGATGCTTGCGCAACATTCAGGCTTACAAAAAGTGTTCCGCGATATCGAAATGCCGCTGGTGCCTATTTTGTCCAAAATGGAACGTACTGGCGTTAAAATTGATGGCAATTTGTTAGCGCAACAAAGCATGGATTTAGCCAAACGTATAGGTGAGATTGAGCAGGAAGCCTATCAGATGGCGGGTAAAGAATTTAACCTGTCATCTCCAAAGCAACTGCAGGAAATCCTATTCGAACAGATGGGCTTGCCTGTACTTAAAAAAACACCTACAGGCACACCATCCACCGCTGAAGAAGTATTAGCCGAGCTGGCGCTTGATTATGAGTTTCCAAAACTTATTACGGAGCACCGGGGTTTAAGTAAGCTGAAATCCACTTACACCGATAAACTGCCGTTGTCGGTCAATCCGGCTACAGGCCGCGTACATACGTCTTATCATCAGGCTGTTGCCGCCACGGGCCGGTTAAGTTCCACTGAACCTAACCTGCAAAATATTCCAATTCGCAGTGAGGAAGGCCGTCGCATTCGTCAGGCTTTTATTGCTGAGACAGGCAAAACCATACTGGCGATCGACTATTCACAAATTGAACTGCGCATTATGGCGCACTTGTCGCGCGATCCGGCTCTGCTCAACGCTTTTGCGCAGGGCAAAGATATTCACAGAGCCACAGCAGCTGAAGTCTTTGGTGTAAAGCTGGACGAGGTCAGTTCAGAACAACGCCGCCGCGCTAAAGCGGTAAACTTTGGTCTGATTTATGGAATGTCGGCTTTTGGTTTGGCACGCCAACTGGGCATCAGCCGCTCTGAAGCTCAACAATATGTCGATTTATATTTTGAACGTTTCCCGGGCGTATTGGATTATATGGAACGCACCCGCACTCAGGCGCATGAGCAGGGCTATGTGGAAACTCTGTTTGGTCGTCGTTTGTACCTGCCAGAAATTAACGCCAAAAACATGGCTCGGAAAAAAGGCGCTGAACGCGCAGCAATCAATGCTCCGATGCAAGGTACTGCCGCCGATATCATCAAAATGGCCATGATTAAGGTAGCAGCCTGGCAGGAAAAACAACCAGCAGGCATTGTCGCCATGATTATGCAGGTGCACGATGAACTAGTGTTTGAAGTGAAAACTGAAGAGCTGGCGAGGGTCAGTGCAGAGCTGGTCGACATTATGCAATCTGCTGCTTCGCTGGACGTGCCTTTACTGGCTGAAGCAGGTTCAGGCCCAAACTGGGATCAGGCGCATTAAAAAAAATGCAATAAGGCTGAACTTTGTAAAAAACACCCAGTCTTACCAAGTGTGTATATGCCCATTCCTGGTAGTTTGATTTTTCGCCCCAACTTGTTTGGGGCTTTTTTATATATGAGCAGCTATTTTATCGCTGAATTGTAGAATTAACCGACAAAACCCGCAACTTGCATTGGTAATAAAGCTACATTTTTTCAGAATAATGACAGTTTAACTAAATATTTGTAGTTTAATTACAGCTCTCTGCTTGCATTTTTAATCAACACTTGTAGAATCAAATTCGTAGGGTACAGAGGTAAGATGTTCTATCTTTCAGCACTAATGAGCTTAACCGCTTATTTAGTGGCCAGAAAGAAAGGCTTATTTAGCCGCCCCACTGCTTGCAGTGGGGCGTTTTTTTTGTCTGTTGATCAGAAAAACTGAAATAAAACTAGATTTTTTAGAGCAAATACTTCAAACATTCATAATTCTATGTATAATGGCGGTGTCTTGTTAATCCAAGACACCCTGTTGATTTGAAATTATTGAATAGCTTCTCCCCGTTTGCTATGACCGGCCTCCTCAAAAAGGGCCGGTTTTCTTTTTTCTGGCTGATGAACAACTGAACTGGCTGTTTTAGGAGACTCAAGTTTGCTGTCCTGATTAACAGCCCAAAAAAAGCAGAGCCGATGTGAAGTGACCCCCAATAGTTGGACATTCCAATTACTGGGGGTCTTTTTATGTCCAAACATCCAAGAGCATTTAAGCTTGAATTAGCAAAATGTGCTCAGTACGAAAGTTCACGTGAACTCAGTCGCAGATTCGATATATCAGGCGGGCAAATCCGCTACTGGTCATCCGTTTATCAACTTCATGGCTCAGATAGTTTTCTCCACAAAGACTATCCTTATACCTCTGATTTCAAACTTCAGGTCATCACCGCGATGCGTGAGAATAAGTGGTCGCTTGGGTTTACCAGCGCCTACTTTGACTTATCGACTCCAGGTATATTATTTCAGTGGCTAAAGCTTTATTCTTGCGAGGGTCTATCCAGACTTACCCCAAAGAACAAAGGCAGACCTTGTATGAACCACCACTCTTCTGAACCCAAACCGTCATCGCAGATGACAGAACAAGAATTGAGAGAAGAGTTGGATTACTTACGAGCAGAGAATGCTGTTTTAAAAAAGTTAGAAGCCTTGGCTCAGGCAAAAAAGAACAAAGCAAAGAAAAGGCCCTAGTGGTCAATGAGCTCAAGGCGATATTTAACTTACAGCATCGACTCAAAGCGACTGGATTAGCAAAAAGTGTCTACTACTACCATTGTAAGGTGTTAAGGCTGACGGCCTCTGATGAGGCACTACAGTCGCAAATAGCACAGCTCTATCACGAGCATAAAGGGCGTTATGGCTACCGCAGGATAACCATGTCGTTGCGGTTATCGGGGATGAGCATTAACCATAAACGCGTTCAACGACTGATGAGTGAGCTTGGCTTAAAATCAAAGGTAAGGCCCAAGCGGTACACATCATATAAAGGTGATGTGGGCAGGATAGCCCCCGATTTAGTCCAAAGAAAATTCACTGCAGACAAGCCAAACCAAAAGTGGGTCACCGATGTGACAGAGTTCAAAGTGGGTGAGCAGAAAGTTTACCTATCTCCTGTGATAGACCTCTTTAATCAGGAAGTCGTGAGCTACGAAGTCGGTACGTCGGTCAGATTATCATTGGTCACCGACATGCTCAAAAAGGCGACGGCTAAACTTGGGCGACATGAAACTCCGATTGTTCACTCTGACCAAGGCTGGCAGTATCAAAACAGGAAGTATCAGCAGCAGCTGAAAGAGAAAGGTTTAAAGCAAAGCATGTCGAGGAAAGGAAACTGCTTAGATAACGCCATGGCTGAAAACTTCTTTGGCCTATTAAAAACAGAGATGTACCACAACGAAGTGTTTAAAAATGCAGATGAACTCATTGAGACCATCAAAGAGTACATCGACTATTACAACCACAAACGGATAAAGTTGAAATTAAAAGGCCTGAGTCCGATTGAGTATCGAAATCAGGCCTTGATAGCCGCTTAAAAATGAGTCCAACTTTATGGGGTCACTTCAATGCTCTGCTTTTCAGAATTTAAAGACTATACAAAAACTTATTCTTGTTCTGCGCTGTACCATTGGTCCAGTTTTTGTTCTAACTCAGACAAACCCAATTTAGTCAGTGAACTGAAAACTTGTACTGTCACATCACCCATAAACGCCATAGAAGCTTCTGTGACTTCCATCAATACTTTTTTGCGCGGGCCAGGGCTTAACTTATCAGCTTTAGTCAACAGCAATAAAACCTGCAGATTACTTTGCACTGCCCAATGAATTAAATCCTGATCCAAATCTTTTAACGGATGGCGGATATCCATTAGAATCACTATGCCTTTTAGGCTTTCGCGTTTCATCAGATATTCGCTCAGGGCTTTTTGCCATTTTTCTTTGACCGCTAAAGGCACTTTGGCAAAGCCATAACCAGGTAAATCGATCAGGCGTTGATTCTCAGCTAAAGAAAACGTATTAATTAACTGAGTACGGCCAGGTGTTTTACTGGTACGTGCTAAACCATTTTGCCGTGTCAGCGTATTTAATGCACTAGACTTGCCGGCGTTAGAACGACCAGCAAAGGCAACTTCGATACCTGTATCTGCGGGCAGAGCCTTAATATCAGGGGCACTGGTCAGAAAAGTTGCTTTCTGATAATTGATGATCGCTTTGTACACTGTCAGCTCCGGCTGTAAATTTGGCTATAGTGTAACGGATCCTGAAGATCCACAGAAGCTTTACTGTGATTTATGGGATTCTATCTGTGCAAGATTCGTGTAAAATAGACATAAAATATAGGGTTATTCAACTTGGTTGCCAGATTTCTGGCGGTTCAACGCGGACAGAGACGGAAAAAAATGAAAAAATTCGCACTTCCACTCACGCTCTTTTTAGGGTTAATCAGTACAGCTTATGCATTCGATGGGGATGCTGAAGCAGGTAAAGCTAAATCCGCTACTTGTGCTGCCTGCCACGGCATGGACGGGAATAGCCCTACCGACTTATATCCAAAAATTGCTGGTCAACATGCTGGTTATTTATTTAAGCAGTTAAAAGAGTTTCAATTAGGTGGCAAAACCGGTGGTAAAGAAGGTCGTTACAACGCCCTGATGGCACCAATGGTCGCTGCTTTATCTGAACAGGATATGAAAGATTTGGCGGCTTTTTATGCAAGCCAGACCATGAAAGAAGGCAGCACACCTGAAGATGTGATTGCTAAAGGCGAAAAATTGTTTCGTGGTGGCGATATGGAACGTGGTATAGCCGCCTGTATCGCTTGTCATGGTCCACGTGGCGTAGGTCACAGCTTAGCAGGTTTCCCAAAAATTTCGTTCCAGCACGCAGCTTATACCAAAGCTCAATTGGAAGCCTTCCGCAGTGGTGCACGTGCCAATGATATGAACGGCATGATGCGCGACATCGCGAAAAAGCTGACTGACGAAGATATTGAAGTGCTGTCTAAATATGTGGGTGGTTTACACTAACAGCTCTTTTTTCTCTGCAGGAAAACCAGGCTTTATGCCTGGTTTTTTGTTTTATTCGCTACCTTCCATGGCGCTCCCCTCTCAAGTCAACGCCGGGCATTGTTAAAAATTGAAGTCATCAAATTTTTTGTGAGATATATCTCACATCGCTGTAAGACATCGCTTACAAAGTGCTGCAACAGCATAAAGCAGCGCTTAACTTATTGATTAATATGTACATTACAAAAAAGTTCATTTTTTTTGTAGTTTTTTTATACGGCTGTATTGCCATTCTGAAAAATTGGAGTAGATTGAAGTCCGTTACATTTAGTAACGATTAAAAACACGGAAAGCAGGCACGGAAAGCAGCAGTGCATCAGTACGTTTTTTACAGCATCACCATGATGACAGTGTGTATTTTACACAGCGCAAGGACGGACCACTAAGTATCAGGATGATCGCGAATAATTATTCTCATAGGGAATTTGCGTAAAAATATAGGGAATTTGTGCAGACAGGGTGTTGAACTCCCGTCAGGACGACTTCAAGCAGATTATGTGTCGCGCTAGACACCTTATATAGAGGGCGGTAACATCTTACACCGCCCTTTTTATTTATCCTTACCATGAATTCAGCGTGCCCACTTTGTTCAGCATCAGAAATACAGCCTTTTTGCAGCGATAAAAGACGTGCTTACTTTCAATGTCAGCAGTGTTTTCTGGTATTTGCTGACCGTTCCACCTTGCTGACTGCCGAACAGGAAAAAGCCCAATACGATTTACACCAAAACCAATTGGATGATCCAGGCTACCGTCAGTTTTTATCCCGTTTATCTTTGCCTCTGATCAATAGTCTTAAACCTGAGCAACATACCGGATTGGATTTTGGCTGTGGCCCTGGGCCCTTATTGGCACAAATGCTCAGCGAAGCGGGTAAACAAATGCAGGTTTGGGATCCATTTTATGCGCCGGAGCCTCATGCTCTGCAGCAAAAATACCATTTTGTCAGTTGTACTGAAGCCATAGAACATTTTATCAACCCAGCGAAAGAATGGTCCTTATGGCTGGATTTACTCTTGCCCGAAGGTGTGCTGGCTTTGATGACCAAACGCTATACAGAGCAGAGCAGCTTTAACAACTGGCATTATAAAAACGATCCAACCCATATCAGTTTTTTCCACCAGCGTACTTTTGAGTTTTTGGCGAACCGGGATAATTTTGCACTACATTTTCCGGCCGATGATGTGGTGATATTTAAAAAACGAAATACCTAGGTTTTCTAAGATAAACTGGTTAAAATACGCGCCCTTTTTTGTAGGTAACAAATATGACCCGGATTAAAAAAACACGCACCTCAGGCCCACTTGGTACCAGGCACAGACCGGCTGAAGAAGCCCGTCAGGATCGCACACGCGCGCCTGAAACCAAAAAGAAAGGTGCAGGCTTAAAATCCGGTAGTCGCCATTCTCCTTCAGCAGAAGACAAGCAAAAACAATCAGGCAAAAGCTCTAAAGATCCACGCCACGGCAGCAAAAAGCCTATTGCTTTAGTAGTAACAGAAGCAGAACAAAAGCTGATGGCTCAGCCGAAGCAGTTCAAGCCTGTGGTTCAGCTGAGCAAAGCCAAAGAGCCGGAAATGCCTCCAGAGCAGGAATTAGCATTGCTCGAGAATGATGAGAAGCTGCTGGAATTGCTGGATCAAGTGGATAAAGGCGAAATACTGACAGGTAAAGACGCTAAGTACTTTAATGCCAAAACGGCACGTCATGCAGAGCTGGTTGCTCTGTTAGGCCTTGATCAGGATGACGAGGAAGATTTGGATCCATTAGCCAAGTTAGAACGTACTGACTGGCGTAAAGAGTTTTTAGGCGAATAGGGGATATGGTTTGACCTTAAGCTGGATACTGGCCACTTTAGCGGCTGTTTTGATTCTTGGTGGTCTTAGTTTTTATCTTGGCCGCTTGTTGTGGTTGATCAAACAACAACAGTTGAAACAGCAACAAGTGGTTGAGGCAAAAAATGCCAACCTCACTGAAAGTATAGTGTTAATCGCCAAAGCCATGCGGGAAGAACAGTGCGAGCTGTCCGAAGGTGCGTTGCGCCTTTGGGTGTTGTTGGACCATCTGCAACTGCCTGAAAAGCCTGACGCGGTTCAAACCTACCCTGGTTTGTTTAAAATGTATGATGTAGTCAAAGACATGCCGACCCATCAGGCTCGCAAAGAGCGTGATAAAAAAGAAATCCGGCATCTGGATCATATTCGTGAACAGGCTGAAATTGACTTAAAAGCCGATATACTGGCTGACGTGCATAAACTACTGGCGTTTTTCCAGAACCAAAAATAAAACGAGAAAAGGCAGCCCCTGGCTGCCTTACTGTTTTAAATCAATGGCTATTGCTTGTAGACCACACCTGCTTTCATCACAAAACTGACTTTCCCCATCAGTTGAATATCCTGCAGCGGGTCACCTGGTACAGCCACTAAATCAGCAATTTTACCTACAGTGACAGAACCCAGCTCCTGGTCCACCTTTAACAGACGAGCCGCTGTAATAGTAGCCGACTGAATAGCTTCCAAAGCAGGCATACCAGCCTCTGTCATAAAGACAAATTCACGCCAATTATCACCATGAGCTCCCACTCCGGCATCAGTACCAAAGGCAATTTTAACCCCTTCTTTGTAAGCTGTAGCAAAGGTTTGCTGGATTTTTGGACCTATAGCTGCAGCTTTTGGCCGAACCAGCTCTGGGAAAAAGCCCGGAATCGCAGCCTTTTCTGCGGCCCACTTACCTGCACTGATGGTTGGCACATAATAAGTGCCATGTTTTTTCATCAGTTTCATGGTGGCTTTATCCATTAAAGTACCGTGTTCTATCGAGTCCACACCGGCTTCGATGGCTCTGTCCATGCCTTCTTTACCATGCGCATGCACTGCCACTGTCATGCCATAATCTTTGGCTGTCTCGACAATAGCTTTCAGCTCTTCTCTGTTAAACTGTGGATTCGAGCCACTTTTTGCCACACTCAGTACGCCACCTGTAGCAGTGATTTTGATCAGATCTGCACCTTCTTTGTAGCGCTGACGCACCGCTTTACGTGCTTCATCCGGGCCATTCACCACGCCGTCTTTTGGACCTGGATCGCCCATCAGCTCATAAGCTATGCCGTTGCTTGGATCTGCATGCCCCCCTGTAGTGGCAATAGATTTACCCGCGGTATAAATACGAGGGCCTATGACATAGCCCGCTGTGATAGCTTTACGCAGAGCTGTGCTGGTGTGATGACTGGTCCCCAGCTCTCTCACTGTAGTAAAGCCTGACAATAAAGTCTTTTCGGCATAAGTAGCACCACGTAAGGCAACATCAGCTTCATTCAACAAAAAAGCTTCAGTATAAGTACCGGGGTTCATCTGAGTGGAAAAATGAGTATGCATATCCATTAAGCCAGGCATCAGCGTATGACTTTTCAAATCTATGACCTGATCATCGGCTGCCGGGGTTTTATAACCTGACTCCACGGCGATAATTTTGTCGTTTTCAATGATGACTGTCTGTTGTGTCAATACTTTATCAGTGTCTGCTGTGATCAGTTTGCCGGCGTGGATCAGGGTGGCACTCTGGGCTGTTCCAGCGATCAGTAACGCGCTGGCAACGAGGGTCAATTGGAATTTCATTCGCTCTCCTGTTGGATAAACACAGCTTTTTCCAGCTGCTTGTGCAACGACTATGAAACAGGAATGCTAAAGCAGCAAGAGCAGAAAAAATGAATGCGATACAGAGCCTTAGATCCGAGATTAACGGCTAATCCAGAGTTCCGAGCACAAAACTCATACCAGCGGAATCGATCTGCAGTGTAGTTTTTCCTTCTACCTGGACAGGCAAAGCCAAATCAACCAACTGATAATAAGCCGCTCTGCTGAATTTCGCCGTTAAACCTCGCCACAACTGCACATAAGGCAAACACTGACCATCAGGCTGAGCCTGCAAAAACAACGGATATTCAGCGGTAATTAATACTTGTTCGCCTAAATTAGTGGTCGCAATAAGCACAGGTGTATCATCGGTTTGCGGCTCTATAGCCACTATGACAAAGGCAGCATCCTCCACCTGAATACGGACTTTTTCAACAGGAGTCAGCAGGAAATACTCTTGTTGTTGTCGGGTGAGCACAGAAGCAAAAAGTTGAATAAGTTCTGGCCGCAGGATTTTAGAATCCAGATAGAACCAAAAACCGTGTCGATCGATACGAATAGGGATATCACCGCAAAAAGCTGGATCCCAAAGTTCAACAGGGGCTAAATGAGGCTGTTGTAAAGACAACTGCAGTTGTTTCAAATCCATAATGTTGCAACTAACAAGGGAAAGACAAACAAAGCATAACAACAGAATGGCGACAGAGGAAATTGGAGTGACTGCTGATGAAGCTCGAACCCAAGCTTCCAGAGGAAATTGGAAAAGTGGGGTGACTGATGGGGCTCGAACCCGAGGTTCCGGAGGAAAGTAGGAAATTGGGGTGACTAACGATGAAGCTCGAACCCGAGGTTCCGGAGGAAAGTGGGAAATTGAGATTTAGAAATTGGGGTGACTGATGGGGCTCGAACCCACGACAACCGGAATCACAATCCGGGACTCTACCAACTGAGCTACAGTCACCACAAGCGGCGCGAATTCTAGCGAAATTCCTGATTGAAGCAAAGCTATTTTTACAAAACAAAGCCCTAAGCCTTGTTTGGCTTGGGTCGGAGCACTGGCTGTGCTAGGGTATGGCCGTCAGACCAGCTGACAGTTATCTAAGCAGTGGCTCGAAAATGGAGAAGGATATGCAACAATTTCTGGATTTTTTGGAAAAAAATCAGCAATTGATTTTAAGTTACAGCGTCAAAGTACTGGTTGCTTTAGTCATTTTATATCTGGGTCGCTGGCTGGCTAAAAGCCTGACCCGCATGCTGGAAAAAGCCTTACTGCACAAAAAAGTAGACCGAGCTGTCGTGTCTTTTTTAAGTGGCATTATTCAGGCCGCCATTATGGTCGCCACTGTTCTGATTGCCCTGTCACAAGTGGGCATTCAAACCGCCTCTTTTATCGCCATTTTGGGTGCTGCAGGTTTAGCTATAGCTTTGGCCTTGCAAGGTTCTTTATCTAACTTTGCATCTGGTGTACTGATCATTTTATTCCGGCCTTTCCGTGCTGGAGATTTTGTCGATGCCGCCGGGGTTTCTGGCGTGGTAGAAAAAATTGAGATTTTCCAGACTGTACTAAAAAGTGCAGACAACAAACGCATTATTGTGCCCAACTCTCAAATTACCGGCTCAGCCATTATCAACTACTCTGCCGAAACAACCCGCAGAGTGGATTTAACTGTCGGCATCAGTTACGACTCAGATTTGAAAAAGGCCAAAGAACTGCTGGAACAAATCCTGAAATCAGACAGTCGTATTCTCGCTGAGCCAGCCCCAGTCATTGCTGTTGGTGCTTTAGCCGACAGTTCAGTCAATATTTTAGTACGTCCATGGGTAAATGCAGCCGATTATTGGCCTGTGTACTGGGGCACTCTGGAAAAAATCAAGCTGACCTTTGATGAACATCAGATTGTGATCCCCTTTCCACAAATGGACCTGCACCTCAAAAAGGAAAAGTAAGGTATGAAAAAAACTCTCTGCTCCCTGTCAGCTCTGGGCAGTCTGTTGGTTTTGAGTGGCCTTTTGACAGTACAGGCCGACGAAAGCTCGTCCAATACGGCAAAGTTGGGCTGGAGTACCTCTGCGGAACTCGGTGCTATTACGACCTCTGGTAACACCAAAGGTACTTCTATCACAGGGAAAGTAGATGCCAAACAAGAATTGGAACAGTGGTCGAACGACTACACTTTCAGCGCCTTTTTTAAGCGTGACGAAACTACAGCAGACGACGGTCAGACACTGGTGGAAACCTCAGCTGAAAAATACGCGGCTTCAGCCAAAGGCGGTTATAAGCTGGATAAAGAGTCTGCCCGATTATTCGTCTATGGCTCACATGTGAGCGACCGTTTTGGTGCTTACACCGAATACACTACAGTGGCTATAGGTTATGGCGATGAACTATTTAAAACCGAGACTATGTCGCTGGAAGGTGAAGTAGGTCCTGGTTATTACAGAGGCAAAACCGATCTGGAAGCAACTGAAAATGGCATGATAGTGCGTGGTGCTGCCACCTATCGCTGGCAAATCAGTGAGTCTGCCCGCTTTAAACAAACCGTCAGTCTGGAGTACGGTGAAGACAACAGGCGTTCTATTGCTGAGTCTTCGCTGACCGCAAAAATTAACGGCCGGATGCAAATGAAAGCCGCTTTTTTAGTACAAAACGACTCCAAAGTACCAGTAGGTAAGAAGAAAACCGATACCCAAACCTCTTTAACTTTTGTGTATTCGTTTTAATCAGCCTGTTTTTAATACTGCGGGGCGCGGTTTAACCGCGCCGCCAGCAACAAAGCTACAGCTTCAAGTACGACTATTACAACCAGCCTTTTTGTCGGGCTATGCGCGCAGCATCCACTCTATTGGCTGCGTTTAACTTGCTAATAGCTTCCGACAAATAATTCCGGGCTGTGCCCTCCGCTATATAAAGTGCAGCAGCAATTTCGGCCGTGCTTTTTCCTTCGGACGCTAATCGTAAAGCCCTGCGCTCCTTATCACTTAAAGGGTCGTGCTCTCCCAAAGCTGATAATGCCAGTTCAGCATCTATCACTCTTTTACCGGCCATCACCTGATAAATAGCCTGTACCAGTTGTTCAGAAGGTGCGTCTTTGAGTAAAAAGCCCTGCACCCCAGCGGCGATAGCGCGTTGAATATAACCAGCCCGACCAAAAGTAGTGATCACTATCACTTTGATTTTGCTTTGCTGCTGTTGCAGAGAAAGCGCTAATTCCAGTCCACTGCGGCCTGGCATCTCAATATCGGTCAATAGCACATCAAAGCTCTGCTGCTTTAACAGCTGCAGTGCCTGATCGCCGTCTGCAGCCTGAGTAATATGAAAGTCTTTGTTTAACCCCAATAAGGCAGCCAAAGCCCCTCTGACCATGGCCTGATCTTCTGCCAGTAAAATACGCATCAGGACTCCTTTGGCAAAGTAAAACTAAAACTACTGGGCGACAGTTGCCATTCCAGAGTGCTGTTCAGCGCAGCTAAACGCTCTTGTATACCTGTTAAACCATTACCCTGAGCCAATTCACTGACCTTGCCATTATCCGACACCATCAGCTGATTTCCCTGCTCAGTTTCGCTAAAACGGATCTGCACTTCATCCCCATTGCTATGTTTTAACACATTGGTCACCAATTCCGTCAGGATCAGCACTACTGCTGTTTCCTCCCGGGCAGAAAGAACAGGAACTTCCCCCTGAACCTCCACAGCAAAACCCGCTTCACGCAGTTTGCTACTTAATGACTGCACTTCACCTGTTAACCCTTTATGCTTATAGCCTGAGACTGTCTGGCGCACCTGACTTAAACTTTCACGGGCAATAAACGCCAGCTCCTGCAATTGCTGACTGGCCGCCTGATATTGCTGCTGTTGCACCAACTTATCGGCTAAATCTGCTTTAAGCACTATGCCAGATAAACTGTGTCCCATAATATCGTGTAAGTCCCGCGCTATACGCTCCCGTTCTACCATAGTGGCCAGCTGTTTAATTTCTTCGGCACTACGCTGCTCTTTCAGCATAGTTAAGCGCCGGATCCGGTCGAGCACTCCGAGCACTCCGATAGCACATACCAGAGCTGAACCATACAACAAGAAATAAGGCGCACCTTTGATAAAGAAATGGTCCAGCAGCGCCAGCACTGCGACCAATACAACAACACCAGCTAAAAACTGGCGGAAGTTATAAGCAAAACCGATAAAGAAGCTGACATAAGCAAACATCGAAATGGAGCCATAATTCAGCGGAGTAATGGCGCTCGCAATCAAAGCCATCAGCACTATAGGTAACAACATCTCTGTGGTATGGCTGCGGCCAATCCAGTAGTAACAGCCAATAAAAGCCGCTAAAGCCAGTGTCATCCAGAAATACTGGATCAGGTTGTAATTGATATAAAAAAATGGGGCTATGTAGAACACCAAATTGACCAGGTAAACCCAGGACAGACGTTTTTCCAGCTCTAACATCACCTACTCCCTCAGCAGCAACAGGGGCTCAAAAGAGCCCCTGGCCATAAAATTATTAACGATTCTGACTGTAACTTTGTTGCTGATCCAGCAAGAACTTAGCCCAGCCGTAGGAAGGATCCACTTCCATAGCTTTAGTCCAGTCGGCAATAGCACCAGCTTTATCACCCAGTTCCTGCTTGGCTAAACCTCGCCAGGTGTACGCTTCTGCATGACCCCAGCAAATCTGCTGACAAGGCTGAGCATAAAGTTCAATGGCTTTGCTGCTCAGGTCAACCGCACTTTGTTTACTGCCACCAAAGACCGCTGGCGTATTGTAGGCGGTGATAGCCTTAATCAAAGACACGCGTGGATTCGAAGGTTCCAGCTCTGTCGCTTTCTCGATAGCTTTACCAGCTTTGGGGCCGTACAACGCGCCTTTTACCGGGTTATTGCCAATCTGCATACCATAAACGCTGGATAACAAAGCCAGACTATCGGCCTGTGGTTGCGCTGTTGTTAACTGCTCCAACACAGACTGAGCTGAGTCTAAGGCTTGTTCTGCCTGATCTTTTTGACCTGTTAAGCCCGCTACAATAGACAAACGGTAGCTGGCATAAGCTTTGTTGTAATCTGCCGGATTTTCAGCAGCGTAAGCAGCCAGTTGTTTTACGTCCATGATGTTAGACGCAGCATCAATTTGTTCAATAGTAGCGGCCTGAGCCAGGGTAAAAGTTAAAGTGCTTAAAGCAATGAGTAAAGTTTTCATCTTGATAGTCCTTTTGCTGTTTCACCTTATTGGTGTGAAGCCAGTATCGGAAAATCCATAGAAAAACATCAGGCACAAAAGTCATGACTTGAGCATGACTTTTGTCATCAATCCAACCTCAGTAACTTAAACTGCTGTACCCCAGACCCTGCTGTTTTTCCAGCTTAATTTGCACCGGAATACGCTCTTTTAAGGCTTCAACATGGCTAATAATACCGATCATCTTGCCACTGGCATTGAGTTGATCCAAAGCGGCTAACGCGGTTTCCAGCGTGTCTGGATCCAAAGTGCCAAAACCTTCATCCAAAAATAAGGATTCGATGCGGGTTTTGTGGCTGACTAAATCCGACAGTGCTAAGGCCAATGCCAGACTGACCAAAAAGCTTTCGCCACCAGATAAGGTTTTAGTATCTCTGGCAGTATCAGCCTGCCAGCTATCCAGCACTTGCAGCTCCAGTTCAGCATCGGCTTTACGAGCGAGTTGATAACGGCTGTGCAGTTTATCCAGTTGCTGATTGGCCAGCCCCACCAGTTGCAGTAAAGTTAAACCCTGCGCAAAACGACGGAATTTAGCACCATCGGCTGAGCCTATTAAGCTGTTAAATTTATGCCATTGCTGCACCAGTTGTTGCTGTTGTTCAATCTGGTTGTACAGCTCTTGCTGCTGCTGCTGATGTTGCTGATCGCTGTGCAGCTGTTGTCGGCATTGACCTGCCTGTTCCAGTACAGCAAATAACTGCTGTTCCAGCTCTGTGCTTTGCTGCTGTAATTGTTCCAGACTTTGTTCTGTCAGTTGCTGCTTTGCCAAGGCCTCGATGTGCTGCTGCACTTGCTCTAACTGGCTTTGACAACGAATGCGTTCTGCTGCCAGCTTTTCTTTCAGTTCTGTCAGTTGCTGCACTTGTTGCTCTGTCAGTAACATGGCTAAGAAGCTGGTTTCGCTGCCAAACTGCTGTTGTTCCAGTTGTTTTTGCCATTCTTGCTGCAATGCCGTTAACTTCAATTGCAGTTGCTGTAGCTGAGTTTCACTTTGTTGCTGCTGCCCGGTTTTTTGCTGCAGTTCATTGCTTAATACACTGAGCCGTTGCAACACAACTTCAAGTTCTTGCTGTGGTGTTGCACTCTGACTGGCCGATAGGTGCGCTAAATCCGCTTGTTGCAATTTATCTAACCAGCTTTGGTACTGCTGCTCAGCCTGTTGCTGCTGCATCAGCGCTTTATCCAGTTGCTGACTCTGTCGTTGCAACTCTTGTTGCCACTGCTGCCATTGCTTCGCTTGCTCTGCCCACTGCTGCCAGATCTGCTGTTGTTGCTCTGCGGCTGGCAGAGCAAAACCAAAAGGTAGCAACTCTTGCTGCCACTGCTGTTCCAGTTGCTGTAACTGCAACTGGTTTTGCCGCAGCGCTGCAGTGAACTGCTGCTGTTGTTGTTGTTGCTGCGTCAGTTGTTGTTGCAGCAGTTGCTGCTGATGTGCCAGTTCATGCTGCTGCTGTTGCCAGAGTTGACGTTGCAGCAGCTGTTGCTCTGTCTGCAGCTGTTGCTCCAGTCCCTGCTGAGCCTGCTGCTGGAACTGCTGCAGTAAGGCTTTTTTTAAGCTGGCCTGCTGCAATTGCTGCTGCTCTGTCTCTGGCAGGTTGTGCAATAATTCAGTCCATTGTTCACTTTGCTGCTTAATATCTGCGGCAAGTTGTTCCAACTGATAGTGCCGGGCTTTTTGTTGCTCTTCCAGTTGTAGCTGCTTCTCACGTAAGGCTTTGCCCTGCTCTTCAACATGCTTCAGTTCAGCCGTTAAAGCCGCCAATTCTGTTTCGGTCTGGCTTAAATCCAGTGCCTGATAACTAGTGATAGCAGGATGTGTGGTGCTGCCACAAAGCGGGCATTCGTCGCCTGGTTGCAGCTTGGCTCTGTGACTGCTGAGTTGTGCAATCAGCCGCTCTTGCTGCACCAGTTTTTGTTTATCAGCTACTCTGTCGCTATACAACCTGAACTGCTCACGTAGAGCCGAGACTTGTTGCTGCAACTGCTGGCTGTCGCTTTGTTTTTGTTGCAGTTCCTGCTGTTCTTTTTGCTGTTGTTGCTGTTTTTGTTGTAACCCGGCGGCAACCCTCAGCAATAACGGGTAAGTGTGCAGCTGATTTTTGCAATCTTGTACTTGCTGTTGCAATTGTGGCAGTTCAATGGCGAAAGCCGGAGTGCTCTGTTGCAATTGAAGATCCAGTTGCTGTAATTCGACGCTTACCTGCTGCAACTGCTGCTCTATTTGCTGAGTGTCAGCCTGAGCAAGCTGGTTTCGCAGAGCTTTTTGTTGATCTAACCCCTGCTGACGTTGCTGCAATAAAGGTTTCCAGCCTGCGACTGCTGCAGCCAGATCTGCACCCCGAGGTTGCTGTGCCAGTTGCGCTGTTAAAGTCTGACCCTGTTGCTGCAGTTGCTGAACCTGTTGCTCCACCTGCTGTTGTATTTGCAGGGCTAAGCTTTGACCTTGCTGTAACTGCAGCTGTTGCTGATAGTTTAAATCATGCAACTGACGGCACTGAAGTTGCTGCTGTTCTTGTTTTTCAGTCACAGCCGAACGTTGCTGCTGCAGCTCTTTGTACAATGGCAACAACACTGCGGCTTTTTGATAACTTTGCAATTTGACCAATGCACTTTGTTGCATGGCCTGCTCTTGCTCAAATTGTTGCTGCTTCAGCTCTGCGTGTTGCAGCTGCACCGCTGTCTGCTGTTGCTGCTGACGCCAGGCTAATAACGGCGCTTGTTGCTGCTGTTTCGTTTTCAGTTGCTGCTGTTGCTGTTCCAAATCAGCTAACTGCTGCTGTAACAGCTGGCGTTGCTCTAAATCCAGCAAGACTACACCTGAGGCTTTGGCCTGTAATAACTCCAACGCCGTTTTGTGCTGGCGGTTTTGCTCATACACCTGCATCGAAATCTGGCCATAAATTTCAGTGCCCGTCAGCTCTTCCAGCAGTTCAGCACGCTCGTTAGCAGGCGCATTTAAAAAGGCAGCAAAACCACCCTGAGCCAACAGCATCGATTTGGTAAAGCGACCAAAATCTAAACCTGTGATCTGCTCCGTCAGCTTTAGCTTTTCATTGCTTTTATCTGTCAGTATTTCGCCATCTGCTTTGGCCAGTTCTACTTTGGCGGCCTGTAAATTGCCATCCACTGCACCACGGGAACGACGTTGACTCCAAAAGGCACGATACCGCTGGTCGCGCACCTGAAACTCTACCTCAGCCAGACACTCGCTGGTATGGCGGGTCATCAGCTCGTTGCTGCTTTGCGACAAGAGTTTTAAGCGCGGCGTCTGGTGATACAAAGCTAAACAAATGGCATCCAAAATGGTGCTTTTACCCGCGCCAGTCGGGCCTGTAATAGCAAAAAGGTTACTTTGATCAAAAGGCGGCTGAGTAAAATCAATTTTCCACTCGCCTTTTAGTGAATTTAAATTTTGCAGCCGCACCGATAGAATTTTCATGGCAACACCTGCGGTTCTGGTTGCTGCAGCTGTGTCAGCACTTGCTGCAACATCTGCTGAAATTCTGCTTGTTCGCTGTCGGTTAACTCTTCAGCGGCAAGCCGTCGCTGCAATACCAGATCCGGTGTCATTTCATGCAAAGACTCTTGCTGATCAACCTGCAAAACACCAACAGCGGCCTGGCGTGCCCGACGTAGTTTTAACAATTCTACCGGTAAAGTCTCGAGATGCTGTTGCACCTGGCTTTGCAAATCACTCAGATAACCGTCGCTGCCCGTCAACACCAGCTCCAGCCAGAGTTTTTGTCCGGGTTGTAGCCTTGCCAGTGGCTGCTGCAATAAAGTATGGAGTTCAGTTAAGCTGCATTTCAGGCTTAACAGTGGCTGAAAACAAGGAATGGGCAGCAGCTCAATCCTGGCTTCAGCGCTGCTGAAATCCAGCAAGACCATGGATTTTTGCTGTTTTGCTTCATCAAAACTCAAAGGAATAGGTGAGCCGCTATAACGGATATGCTCTTTGCCTGCAACCAACTGAGGCTGATGAATATGGCCCAAAGCTATGTAGTCAAAATCCGGAAAAGCGCTGGCCGGAAAGGCCTCCAAAGAGCCTATATAAATTTCCCGTACCGACTCGCTGCTGCTGGCGCCTACTGTAGTCAGATGCCCTGTCGCGAGCAAAGGCAATTCCAAAGCCAGTTCAGAGCGCAGTGCTAGAGCCTGACTGAAACACTGCTGATAACAGTCGGCTATGGCTTGCTGCAATTGCTGCTGTTTATCACTGGCCTGCTGACCACTTTGGCTTTGCAGTAAATCGCGGGAACGCAAAAAAGGCAAAGCCGCCAGAATAGCGCCTGGTTCGCCCGCTTTGTTATTCAGTACCAGAAGATGAGATTCTGCAGCGCCCAGCCAACCTGGTACCACTTGGGTGTGCAAACAAGCCAGTAACTCTTTGCTTTCCTGCAATACAGCGACTGAATCGTGATTGCCACCCAGCATCACCAACTGGCAGCCAGTGGGTTGTAAGTCAACAATCAGTTGATGATACAACTCGCGGGCATAACTGGCAGGAGTAGTGGTATCAAAAATATCTCCAGCCACTATTAAGGCATCGACCTGATGCAATTCAATTTGTTGCTTTAGCCAGCCAAACAAAGCCTTGTGCTCGTCGGCTCTGCTTTTGCCAATAAAATGCTGGCCTAAATGCCAGTCGGAGCTATGAAGAATACGCATAAAAACTTGGATACGCTGCGCTATGCCGGAATAAGGCCAGCATAGCACAGGGCTATCACTTTCATAAGTTGCTCAGAAGCTGGTATCAACTGGCATCAAATAACAGCACTGCATCCAGCACTGTTTCACTGACTTCCCGATAAAACTCCTGATCAACATTGTCTATGGTATCTGTTGGCTGGTGATAATGCGCATGATCCGGCACACCAAAATACACAAAAGGTACTTGTCGTTTGTGGAATTCTCTATGGTCTGAACTTAAGGTCCAGTCCTGATGAGTGCCTACCCGCCATGCTGGTCTGTCATACCCAAGTAACAAGCGTACTGAACTTTGTTGCTGCAGTTGCAGCAGAGGTTGTTCCAACTGCGGATAATGATAAGAGCCGACCGCTATGAGTTGCTTATTGGTGTCGTGACTAAGCATATCCATATTAATATTCAGCCGTATTTTTTCAGGATTCAGCAGCTCTTGCTCAAATAGCATACGAGCGCCCCACATACCACTTTCTTCGTTATCCAACGCAGCAAACAGCATAGGGTGACGAGGTGGATGCTGTTTAAAATAACGCGCTATGGCCAGCAAAGCTGCCACACCGGACGCATTATCGTCAGCTCCATAATAAATCTTACCTTGATGCAAACCTAAATGATCATAATGAGCTGTCAGCACCAGCAAAGGTAAGGTGGGATCCGAGCCTTCAATCCGGCCCAACACATTAGCAGACCCTTTCATCAACTGGGCTTTGCCAGATCTCGGCTGATAAGGCTGTAAATAACCTTCTGTACCCGCTGCGACCACCCCAATAGCGGTGAACTGAGTCACTAGCCATTGCTGGGCTTTTAAGCCGCCTGGTTGACCTGTTCCACGACCCGCCAGCTCATCAGAGGCCAGGTAAGTTAAATCAGCCATTTGCTGCTGAAAATCCAGCCGCTGTGGCATCGCACTGACCGTAGGCAAGGGCTGAGACAGCAAGCGTTTTTGTTCCAGTTGATTCAGCTTTTCCAGCAAATGAGGATGAAAAGCGTAACCAAGGCCTGCAACAATCAAGACCAACCAAAGCCAAAGTGGAATACGGAATAACTTCATAAAAATCCTGACAAGCGGTTTGAGGTAATGCAGCAGACTATCGCAAACTGCATAAGCTCACCAGATAAAGACCACGAAAGATCTGATATTTCCTGTCGCCCGGCACTGAACTTGAGTGGTAAAATGCGTTTTATTTAGTCCTGTTGTGAGAATCTTATGCCACAAAGCCGTAACGCCACGTTTTGGTGGGCCATTGCCTCTGTGTTGGTTGCTATGGTGGTGATCCAGTCGGGTGCGTCGTTAGCTAAAACTCTATTCCCCATCATTGGTCCTGAAGGCACTACAGCATTGCGGGTTGGTTTTGCAGCTTTGATTTTATCTTTAGTGTTTCAACCCTGGAAAAAATGGCCAGCCAAACAGGATCAAAAAGCCTTGTGGTTTTACGGTATCAGCTTAGGCGGTATGAACCTGATGTTTTATCTGGCGATTGAGCGTATTCCTCTGGGTATAGCTGTCGCATTAGAATTCACAGGTCCCTTAGCCGTCGCTTTGTTATCGTCTAAACGTAAGCTGGATTTACTTTGGGTCGCTTTGGCGATGGCTGGCATCGCATTATTATTACCATGGCAAACCGAAGCAACGGCTTTAGACCCGGCAGGCGTAGCTTTGGCTCTTGGTGCCGGAGCCTGCTGGGCTGGTTACATTATCTTTGGCCAAAAAACTGGCAGTGCTGTGCATGGTGGTACAGCCGTGGCCTTAGGTATGGCTGTGGCCGCTTTATTTTTATTTCCTATAGGTTTAGCCTCAGCAGGAAGCACTTTATTCAGTTGGGCTGTAATTCCTTTTGCTTTTGCGGTGGCCCTGTTATCCAGCGCCATTCCTTATAGCCTTGAGATGGTCGCGTTAAAACGTTTACCCGCGCAGAGCTTCAGTATTCTGATGAGCCTGGAACCTGCTATAGCGGCTTTGGCAGGTTTAATTATTCTGACCGAACAATTGAGTTTGTTGCAATGGCTGGCTATTTTTTCGGTGATCGCAGCCTCTTTGGGGAGCAGCCTGACAGCCCGAAAAACACCGGCACCTGAGATGGTTTCATAAAATAGCTTTTGATTCCGGATACGACTGCTCTATGCTGAGATCCTGAAGATACGCAGCAGGACCCCGATGCGCATGCTTAAATCCTTGATGGTTACATTGGTTGGTGCACTACTGGCTTTGCCTTGCGCTGCAGTGCAAACCTTTGTCTGGCTGACAGATAACAGCAGCCAGACAAAACCACAGCAGTACCGTCAGGCACTGGATGTCAATGGTTTAACCTTAAAGTTATTGATGCAGGATGTCACAGACTTCCGGGCTGAACCCATACAAACGACCACAGAACGCGCTATGGCGATGCTGAAGGCCAAACCCTCAGCTTGTGCAGGCAACAGACTAAAAAATACTGAACGTTTAACCTTTAGCTATGCCACAGCCATTCCCCACACCGTATTCCCGGGATTAAGGCTTTACAGTAAAACCAACTCCCAAACCACAGCATGGCTCAAACAACAACTGAACAGCCAGCAGCAAATTAGCCTAATGCAATTGCTTCAAGGCGACAACAAATTGCATTTTGCGGTAGGGGGAGGTCGTTCTTATGGTGTGCAACTGGATACGCTGCTGCAACGGCCAGAGTGGCAGCATAAATTATGGCAACGCCGCTCTCTGGATATGTCCGCAGGTCTGATTGATATGCTGGTGCAAGACCGGGTCGATCTGCTGATTGAATACCCTAATGTCATGCAACATTATCTGGCGCAATACAGTGCTACCACAGAGTTAACCAGTTTTAGCATTGAAGAAGCTGAACCTTACATGCTGGGCTACATCCTCTGTAGTAAAACAGCGGAAGGGCAACAACTCACTAAATTTTTTGAACAACGCCTGCAGCATATCAGCCAACAAAGGCGCTATCTGGATGCCCATTTAGGCTGGGTCGACACTGCAGACAAAGAACAGCTGACCCGGCTTTACAATCAGGTATTTGGTACTTCGTTTTAATTCTGACGGCAGATTTTTTCAATAGCAGTAGTCTAACCACCAGAACCAATACGTACTGGTTGGACTTTCTTCACTTTTTCGCTTTTCAGCCATTGTGAAAAGCTGTGCTCCTCAGTTAATTTAGAGACTTCGGATTTACAACGCATTTTATGCAGGTTTTATCGATATGCAGCCAATTGAGGCACATAAACCAGACTTCAGTCTAGCAACAGATCTGACCGAACAGCAAAAGCTAAACGCGCGTCAGCACTGTTTTTATGGCTGCGTATTTTGCGGCTCTCCGGTGTTTCGCTACTATTTTCAGCCCGATAGCGCTGGCGCTGTGTTGATCTGTCATTTACATGCCAAACAACTGCGTACCACTTTGCTAAGCCCCAGCACATTGCTTGAACGCATCCGTCAGCCTTTTAACCAACAACGCATTAATAAACCAGGTTTTAGTTTTGACCCAAACCGCAGAGTACAAGTCTCTGTTGGGATGAATACGGTCTATGCTGACTTTGTAGCAGATAGCGAAGAGCAGTATTGCATCTGGGTCAATGGGCAGGAATTTTTTACTTTGCATGCGGAATCGGGTTGGCTTTGTTTTTCTTTTAGTTTGTCCGATAACACAGGCCAGCCCTTGATCCGGGTGGAGCGGGGAGAGTTGATACAAAGCCCGGAGCTATGGGACTATACCTATGAAATTAACACTCTAAAAATCAGAGACCTTCAGCGTAGGCTACAATTTACTGCTCAGTTGTGTAATGACAGAGTGTTGCTGACAAAAGGAAACTTCATCGATAGTTTTGGTGATGGTTTTGTAGTCGAAGGAAACAGAGTGATTGCGATGCTTGATGGCCAAAAAGGTGGCCAGTACATGCATCGTATTGAGCCTGGACGTTACAAAGGCGGCTGGGCCTTGTTTAATAAAATCCGACATCCGGAATTAGTGATGCCAGGCAATTTTGCTTTTGTTTGTGCGGCAAAACGTAAATACTCTGGCTCTGAGCGTTAAGTTTGCTCCTTCGCTGTGCGCTCTAGGGGCTAACCTGAGTTCATAGCTACAGCGCCGAAAGGTTGCACAGAGGCTAACAAAAACTAAACTTTATGAAGTTCTTCAATAATTACCCGGGGACACTGCCCGCCAATTTTTAAGCTATCTGGCCCGTCAGACAAGACCGGCAACGCAGTAAAATGGAGAAACTCGATGCAATTGAACTTAAAATCAAGCTTCACACTATTCGCCAGCCTCACGTTGCTCTCCGCATGCGGCGGAGGTGGAGGCGGAGGCGGCTCTGACACTGGTGGCTCAGGTGGTGGCGGAAATAGTGGCGGCTCAGCAGCTCCGACCTGGACTGCAGGCCAGTTCCGTGACGAATCTCAATTTAAAAACTTTTGCGTTTCTCCCCGTTCAGGAGCCGATCCATTTAATGGCGGCTTTTATCCGGATAAAGCCGGAACCGCCATGCACGAGAAAATGTGGTTACGTTCCTGGAACAACAGAACTTATTTGTGGTACCGGGAAGTTGCAGATATAGACCCAACCAGCTACAGCACTTCAGCGTACTTTAATTTATTAAAAACTACAGCCGTCACTGATTCAGGCGTAGCCAAAGATCAGTTCCATTTCACCCAAAATACTGCGGATTATCTGCAGCAATCTCAATCCGGTGTTAGTTCAGGTTATGGCATAGAATGGTCTGTAGCTTCTACCCGGGCTCCCCGCTCTTTTATTGTGGCCTACACTGAACCAAACTCGCCGGCAGCTTTGGCTGGCGTGAAAAGGGGCGACTTCCTGCTGGAAGTGAACGGCGTTGATTTTGTCAATGACAGCAGCAGCTCAGGGGTCAACACTATCAATGCGGGCCTGTTCCCTGCCAATACCGGAGAACAGCACAGTTTTAGATTCCGCACTGTGGAAAATACGGAAGTCAGCTATCAGCTGCGCTCTGCAGATGTCGCCTCAAGTCCGGTGCAAAATGCCAAGGTTATCAACACAAGCACTGGTCCTGTAGGTTATTTTCAGTTTAATAGCTATATAGTGCCGGCACAGCGCCAGTTGATTGATGCAGTGAAACTATTCCGCGATACAGCTATCTCTGAACTGGTAGTGGATTTACGTTATAACGGTGGAGGCTTGTTGGCGTTGGCTGGTCAGCTGGGTTATATGGTGACAGGCCCTGATATTATTCAGAACAGGTTTTTTGAACGCTTACAGTTCAACGATAAATACCCCAATACCAATCCGGTCACAGGCGACAGTTTAAGCCCAACGCCTTTTTATAACCGCGAAATTAACTATGAATCCGGCACCTTAACCAGCGCAGTATTGCCTAATTTAAATTTAAGCCGTATCTATGTTCTAACGACAGAAAACACCTGCTCTGCCAGCGAAGCTTTTATGAATGGTCTGCGTGGTATAGATGTCGAAGTGATCCAGATAGGCGGAAAAACCTGTGGTAAACCATATGGTTTTTATCCTACAGATAACTGTGGTACCACCTACTTCACGATCCAGTTCAGCGGCATAAACTCCAAAGGCTTTGGTGACTATGCTGATGGTTTTAAACCAACCACTGCGCCTGTATTTGCTGCAGATATCAAAGGTTGTACGGCAACGGACGACTTTTCCAAACAGCTTGGAGATCCTGAAGAGGGAATGCTGGAGACAGCCTTGCATTACATCGAAACTGACAGCTGCCTGAGCTCAACAGGTTCAGGAGTCAGTACTGCTGTCGGCTCTCTGTCTGCTAGAGGCGCAGCGTTGTCTGACGCTACTGCAGGTTCTGGCCCAGCGGTCAGAAATCCAGCAGAGAAACCTTTAACCAACAGCATTCGTTTACCAGTGAAGGATCAACAAGAGTGACCAAATTGATGTTTTTAAAGTACAGCCTGTTAAGTGGTCTGTTGCTGGGGATCAGCGCCTGTCAGCAGGTTCAGGCGGTGGCCGAACCTGCTGTGCTGACACAGACATCACCAGAGGTAAAGCTGGAGTTACAACAACAGATCCAAAAAGCCATAGGTGGGCCTTTAGTCCGGCTGGCCGATAATGCTTATTTGTTTGAAAGCCAAATCTGGATTGAATCTGTTGTACTAAAAGACGATAAAGGCCGCCCTTTGGACGGCCGCCATATAGATTTAGCCAACCTCTTTGTGCTGCAAATTGACCAGGGACAATGCCAGTTGAGACACAATAAATCAGATCAGGTTTTTGTACTGACCAAAGCAAAATGCATAGCTGAGAAACAGCGTTTTCCTGAAAAATAGTTACAGCTCAGTGCGTCATACACCGGAGTTTACCGACTCCGGCACCACCAAAGACGCCGCAGGCACTGCATAAAAGGCGGACAACTCCCTCACTGTACGATAACTCACTTTTTTACCTGTCTCCGCTCTTTTGATTGTCGCCAGCGACACTCTTAATGACCGCTGCTGACAAGCGTTAAACAAATCCTCCTGACTTAAAAAGCGTTGTTGTCTTAATGATTTAAGTAACTCAACTTTTAATACCAGAGCTTCTTGCATAAGGCGTTCACTCCATGGACCAGAAAAGAGAAATGGCAGAACCAAAGCCAGACCACATTGTAAAAGGCTTTGTTTTCAAAAAAGAGACAAAATTATGAACGCCGCTGTCTTTTTAGTCCAGTGTGGATTTTACAAATGATTAACCTGACACCAAACTGACACTAAATAGAGACCAAAAAAACAGGCCTGAATTTCAGGCCTGTTTTGGATGGAGAATTATCTTAGTTAGCAATGCTGATAAACGGATCCCAGCTGAAGTAACCAATAACAGCACCAGTACTGTTGTTCACCAGTTTGAAGCTTAAGGTGTACTGAATTTTCTGACCAGCTTCAATCACAGTACCCTGAGTGGCATAGGCGTTGTTGTGGAATAAGGCTGGCGTGCCATTCACCGGATCTGAGCCGCTTGGCAGATAAACACTGGTGTGCATATTAAAATAACTTAAAGCTGTAATACCAGAAGAAGGATTAAAGCTGCCACTGTATAAAAAGGCTGTGTAGTCTGTATCACCGTCAAAAGTGCTGGCAGTCCAGCGTACTGTATCGCCTGAGTTCGCTTTGACATCCAATTCAGAGCCACCCTGATTGCTAGCGATGTAGCTGTTTTGTGTAATCATCGACACAAAAACATCAGAACCGCCCCAATCAACGGTGAATCTCCAACCCGGCCATGCATTTTGTAAGCAGCACCACTAGTGGTACAAGCTCCGCTTAAATTGCCGGCAGCGTCCATCGCCAGCATGCCGATGGTGTCGTGATTTTCGATATTAATTTGCTGGATTTTTTGATCCTTTAACCAGGCTTTCCAGTCGGCTTCGGATTCAGCGGTCAGCAGATTTTCTTCTTTAAAACCCTGCTGCAAGGCAAACTGTTTTGCGCCTTCGCCGACCAGCATCACATGAGGTGTTTTTTCCATCACCAGCCGGGCTACCGAAATCGGGTGTTTAATATTTTGCAAAAAGGCCACTGAACCACAGTTCATATGCTCGTCCATAATGCAGGCATCCAGTGTGACTATTCCGTCCCGATCCGGATAACCGCCATAACCTACAGTCCGCACTTTAGGGTCGGCTTCAGGCACCCGAACTCCGGTTTCCACCGCATCTAAAGCACGGCCACCTTTGGCCAGTACTTGCCAGGCGGCCTCATTCGCTGCCAAACCATGTTCCCAGGTAGAAACCACTATGGCTTCGGGTTGTTTTTTAGCTGCCGCAAAAGCTGGTTTTGTTTTTGTCAGGCCTGCGATACCTAAGAGTGCAGATAATTTCAGAAAATCACGTCTTGAGCGCATTAGTTTTCCTTAGCAACACGCAGAGCCGCCTGATGCGACTGTCTGGCAAATAAAATGGCACCCTGCTCCGGTGAAGAAAATGCAGGATTGATACATACAGATAATTGCGGATCCAGCCAGGGCTTAATACGTTCAGAGATGCTCCCTATCATCGAGACTCTGGACACCTGAGTGGTGAGAAGTTTGCGGATCACCTGATTGATAAAAGCAGCGCCATGCTGAATAAAAGACAGACAAACGTTGTCTCCCAGATCGGCCAGCTCAAACACCAGTGGTGCCAGCTTGGCATAATCAGTGGCAGAAGCATTCATATACTGCTCTGCTAATGCTGTGGCCGTTTTATCTTTTAGCAAAATAGAGGTTAGCTTGGTGGACAAACCTACGCCATCAGCATCAAGTAATACGGCTTTAACAGCTTCAAGGCCAAACCATGCACCGCTGCAAGTTGCATTAATAGGAAAACCATAACCGCCAATTTGGGTGAGTTGACCCTGATGGGCAGCTAAAGAGCTAAAACCAGTCCCCAGAATAATCACTGCCCCATCCAGCCCCTGATGGGCTCCTGTTGCAGCTACATGCAAATCTGTGGTCAGGTACAAGGCTTTGAACGGATGTTGCCACTGTTGCATTGCCTGTTGCATCAAGGGCAAATGTAAACCAGCCAGGCCAGCTCCAACTATCAGTTGGTTTTTATCCGCAGGAGTCAAGCCCGCCCGTAACAAAGCTTCGTCTGTTGCAGTGAGAATAGACTGGATAGCTTGTTCTGTGCCGTAAACAGGATTAGCCGGTCCGCCAAAACCCTCGCCAAGTAAAAGGCCGGTATGGTCCTGTAACATCACGCGGCAATGGCTGCCCCCACCGTCTATACCCAGATACCAGGTCTTGCTTGCTGTCTGTTCGGTGGATGCAACTCTATCAGTCATGTTATGTGTGTTCCTTCTGAGTTCAGGGCTGAAACAGCCTAATCAGGTTATTTTTATAAAAAATGGCCAGTCGTTTACTGGCCGTCTTGTCAGACTTAACTATCCGACCTGTCAGCTCAATCTAAACAAGCCGCATCAGGGTATCATCCCCTTCATACTTGGTGTTATTGATTCGATAAGTGGTAAAGGCAAAACAGGCCGATTGCAAATACTCTAGCTGCTTAGGCCTTTTTCTCAACTTACAGGCCTTGTCACCGATAATGGCTCAGTGGAGTTTGAATTCTGAATGCTCTGATGGGCTTTGCCCAACCCAAAACACCAACCTAACAATGCAACACGGCGTATTAGTTCATAGCCCAGATAACAGCCTGCAATAGTCAAAGCCAACAATAATGGAAACTCTGCAATTGCAGGTATAGCCAAAGGTTTTAACCAGGCTGCAAACAGAATAATTAATGTTTGGTGCAAAATATACCAGGGCAACACAGCATCGTTGCAGTACCTTAACAACGGGCTATTTGTTTTTGCCAGATAAGCTCCGGCATAACCCAATACGGCCAGTAACCACACCCAGTGATTGATCACCAGTACAGAACCAAACAGCATATTGTGCAACGTTTCACTATTTGTCGGGCCTGAGTAATAATCAAACACATCATTGCGTTCAGCAATAATCAGGCAGTAACAGCACAGTGCTATCACCAACCATACCCTTCTGTTCGCTACCAGTTGTTGCCACCACAGATCCTGTCGCGCCAATAAAAAACCCGCAATAAACACCAGAAAATATTTAGCATGGTTATACCAATCATCGACTAAGGCATGAGTGCTTGGAAAATCCGCCTTTAACATCCACCAGGCCCATAACATCAAGCCAAAAACCAGTGCCAAAGCATACCGGCCCTGCAGCTGTTGCAACCAGCCTGCTTCTGATACTGCATTCAGCAGCGGGTAACACAACAACACCAGCAGGCTGTAACACCATAAATACGGAATAAACCAGGCATGGTTCCAGGTGAGTAAACCAATAGGGCTATGATGATCGGGCAATAAGTCAGTAACAGGATTGACATACTGCCACCAGAACTGCAGATAACCCGGCTGGATCAGTTGCTGGCTTAAGGCCTCGTAATAGACTTGTGGTACCACCACCACAAACATGGTGAATAGCAAAGGGATCAATAAACGCTTGGAACGTAGCCCTAATAGTTTCAATCGACTGATACGCGGCAAAACTAAACTCAGCGCCATACCTGCCAGTAAAAATAACAAGGACATACGCCATGGGTTGGTCAAAATCATCAGTTCCTGCAAGCCCTCAAAGGTTTGCTCACTTTTAATGTGCCAACCCCAGTCGGCGACATAATACATACCAATGTGGTACAAAATCAGTAACGCAAAAGCCAGGGTGCGTAACCAATCGAGTTCATATCGACGGCCAGTGTCAGTTCGTGTCATGCTAATAATCCTCTTTGGTAGGGTGTTGTATTTGATTCTGTCCGCTGCGAACGCGAGCGCACAGCGCTGAATAGGTTTGTGGTGGATTTCAGGGATAAAAGGTGGCTTGTGGGGACCAATGCTGTGACTAAAAACTGGTTTGAACGTTTTGACCAACACAAAGTGCTGTATAGCTATCTGGCCTTTGCCTTTTACCTGCTATTAAATAACGGTATTAACGCCAGTTCAGTCTGGATGGAGCACCAGAGGGATGCCCTTTCTACCCTGCAATGGTGGGAGCCATTGCTGTGGGAATACAGCAGCGCTATTGGCACTTTAATCATGCTGCCGGTTTTAGTCTGGTTTTTCAGACTGGTACCGCCCCGCTTTAGTGCGCTGCGCTGGCAATTGTTGCAGCATTTTGTCGCCAGTTTGTTGTTTTGTATTGGCCATGTCAGCCTGATGGTAGCGCTGCGGAAGCTGGTGTATGGGCTACTCGGCAGAGGCTATGATTTTGGGCCTTTAGCCCGTGAGTTCTTTTATGAATACCGCAAAGATGTTTGGGGTTATCTGTTTTTGCTTGCGGTGTTCCATAGTGCAGATTTTATCTATCGGCGGTTAAAAGGTGACGCTATGCTGATTGGTGCTGAGCAAAACGAAGACAGCACAGCAGCCAACCACAACAACTCCTCACCCGAACATTTTCTGGTGCGTAAACTGGATAAAGAATTTCTGGTGAAAGTGGACGATATCGACTGGCTGGAGTCATCCGGTAACTATGTCAATTTACACAGCAAAGGGCGGATTTACCCGCTGCGAGCTACCCTTGCCAAAACAGTTGAAACCCTGCAACACAAAGGTTTCAGCCGTATTCACCGCAGTTTTGCTGTCAATCACCATGCCATTAACAGCATCAGTTACGAGCCCAGCGGTGATGGTGAAATTTTACTCAACAGCGGCGAGCGGCTGAATTTATCCAGGCGTTTTAAAGACGAATTCCGGGCTCGTTTTCAGGGCAAGCTGTAGTCGTCAGTCTGAAAATTTGCTACAAATTGTGTTGTTCTCAAAACAGCTAAGGAAGGTTATGAATTCACTGAAGATAAAAAGTAAAACTCTGGTGTTGATGCTCGGTACTTGTGCTCTGTTGCTACAGGGTTGCAGCAGTCCAACGGCCAGCACGTCGCTGGCAAAAGCCACTCCTGTTGGTCAAATTACAGTGGTGCATGCATTACCTAAAGCTATTCCGTCTGAAGGCAGCAGCTTTGCCGGTTCACAGTATATTTTTGTCCAGGCAGAAAGTGCGGCGCTGATGCTGAACCCTATTCCTTTTGTCGGTGAGCTGGCTGTGGATGCTTACAACCAGTCCACCACCTCACATTACAAAGATGAGTTTATTGGCATAGACCCCTATCAGATCACTGCAGACCTTAGCAAAAGCAGGCCTCTGTTCAATAGTTCAAGTAGCAGCAATGGCAAAGCGGTATCACTTTATCCTTATGTAGTGATCCAGGAAGGGGCAGATGATGTGTATCGTATGTCCTTGATATTCCAGTTGGAAGAGCCAAGCTGGACAGGTCGTTATTTATACCATTTACCAACCAAAATCCCGGTAAAGGATATTAAAAAACCATCCCAGGCTGAGCTTGAAAAATTCAAAGCTGAACTGACAGCAGGTGCGCAAATTTTGCTTGGATTAATTGAGCGGGATAAAGCAGGACAACTGGAGTCCAGCGGCAAAAAGGTCAACTTTGGCAGTTATTACATAGTAGGCAGCAAAATGGCGGGTTTAGTTTCACCAGACTTTATGGTGTTCCCAAACGAAGATCTGGTGGAAGAAAAAGCAGACCACGTGATTTTGCGCTGCTCAGGTAAACCCACAGAAGATGCCCATTCCGGCGGCTTGTTATTTGGGGTGCATTATTTTGCCAAAGATCAGCTGCACAGCTACAAAGTGCAGTAATTTCATACGGACAGGCCGGACATTCGTCTGGTCTGTCCGATCAATACAGGGATCAGGCTGCTTACAAAGACTGTCGGTTGTAGGTAAAACAGATAAATATCTATAACTATAGGTTTCATCATCGCAGTCTGGCTGCCTTGCCTACCGTGCATCATCAGCACTGTTCTATGTTACAAACTCCATTCTGAACTCACAGTCAAACTGATCGCTCAATGGGTTCTTCACCCTGCCAGTATTCCCTCTCATCTCGTTAAATTCCATCTGCACCAGGTTAATGCATCACCGCTCAAAAAAGGTGCGAATTCTGTTTTCGCTATTTCGTTTTTTCTGAGACGGTTTGACGTCCAGACTCACACGACTCAGTATCAACATGGGCAGCTATGACGATGAATAACGGTATAAAAAGCGGTACGTTAGCCTAGAAGTGCAGGAAATAATAATAGCTGGCAAACAGCGCCACAGGGACAGACGGGGGAGGCAACTGACTGCTGTTGAGTGGCAAGACAAAAACAAAAAGGGGAGAGTGCTGATGGCACCGACAAGAAGTGCAATACACAAAAGGTCTGACAGGCCCATATTCAGAAAGTCGCTGCTGGCGATGGCCATAGTGGGAATGTCGGTTTCTGTTCAGGCGCAGGAAACAGACAAAACAGCTGAGCAGGAAGCAGTCAAAGAAGGTGTAGAGATCATAGAGGTGAAAGGCACCAGAGCGAACCTGCAAAGCGCTCAGAATGTCAAACGCCTGGCTGATACGGTAGTAGATGGTATTTCCGCTGAAGATATTGGCGTACTGCCGGATCGTAGCGTGCTGGAAGCCATACAGAGGGTTCCAGGCGTGTCGATAGAGCGTTTCGCCGGCCCAGACGACCCGGATCACTTCAGTGTGGAAGGTAGCGGCGCCATTATTCGGGGTATGACGCAAACCCGCAGTGAGTTTAATGGTCGTGATTCATTTACCGCCAACTCTGGACGTGGCTTATCCTTTCAGGACGTATCACCTGAGTTAATGGGTGGCGTGGATATCTATAAAAACCAGACTGCCGATATGATTGAAGGCGGTATTGGTGGCACAGTCAGTTTGAGAACCAGAAAGCCTTTTGACGCAAGCAGCCGCTTGTTTTCCATTAGCGGCGACTATTCTTATGGCGATTTGGCAGAAAAAGGCAGCCCCACCCTGTCCGCTATTTTTAGCGACAGATATCAGCTTGATGGTGGCAGCGAATTTGGCTTTTTGATAAACGCCGCACATTCTCAGCAGTATGGCGAGTCTCACGGTATTCAGTCTGATGCTTATGTGCCGTTCTACGCCAATACTCTGCCAGGTGCGGAAGATTTTGTTGGAACAGATGGCAAGGGTACAGTCTGGTTACCCAATGCATCCAACTTACTGAAAAAATTTGATGACCGTGAACGTACTGGTATGTCAACGGCTTTGCAGTGGCAAAACAGCGATGACAGCTTCCTTGGTACTTTTCAATATATCCGCTCTGATTCACGTTTATCCTGGCATGAGCAGGCGGTGAAATATCAAGGGGGCTACTACAACATAGACAATCGTCGTACCCGTCCGCTTGAAGGTACAGAGTTTGAGTTCGACGACAAGGGCTTGTTTGAATCAGGTATTATCACTCAGGGTGTAGACGGCTGGCGCGCCGCCGACGGCAACGCTGACAGAGTCCCAAGAGCCTGGGGAGATAATGCCCGAAGCCAGTTTGGTTATATGACGCAGTTTGATAGCAGGGTCAAAGATACCGAAACTCTGGTTGAAGATTTCTCGCTGAATTTCAAATGGAAACCGAATGAGCGCCTGGAATTAACCAGCGACTTCCAGGTGGTGAAGGCTGAAACCAGTGACGATGACGTGGTAGTCCATACCGGCGCTTTTGCTGGTCAGTCTTATGATGTTACAGGCAGCACTCCTACTATGTCGTTAATTGACCCCTGGTTTGGTTATCGTGATGCCAATCCGGAATTATTTGCCAATGGTTATCCTGGCTTTAGCGGTGACCCGGCGGGAGATAGTAATTACTTCCAGGATCCAAGCTCCTATTTGCTGCGCAGTGCCATGGATCACTATGAACGCTCAGAGGGCGATTCTTTTGCCACTCGTTTGGACGCGACTTACCATCTGGAAAACAAAGGCATTATGACCTCCATTCAGGCTGGTATTCGTTATGCCAAACGTGAGCAAACAGTGCGGACTACCAGCTGGAACTGGGGCGCTTTAGCACCAGAGTTCAGTAGCGCTGCTCCCGCTGGCTGGCTGGATACACTGGAAGGCTCAGAGACTGATTTTGAATTGGTTGATTGGTCAGATTTCCATGGTGGCGGCATCGCCAATATACCGGGTAACCAGACCATACATGCCACTGAAGCTTATGTCCGTTCTATTATGGGAGCAAATCCAGCCCGACAGCCATTCCAATCCGCTGGCGGCAGTTGGACTCCTTATCCACAACGCGCTGGTGTGGATTCAGAATTTGGCATTTTCACACCAGGTGAAGTCAATGACACCACTGAAACCAACAAAGCCGTGTATTTCCGACTGAATTTCGAAGGAGATGGCGAACTGCGTTATGGTGGTAACATTGGTTTACGTTATGTGGTACTGGACCGTGAGGCCAATGGTTTTGTCACTTTCCCGGATCTGCTACCGGATTTTCTGCCACCAGAATCACTGCGAAACCAACAGCTGACTCAACCTGTGGTGCTGGATTACCTGAATCAGCAGATAGCAGCAGGTACTTATGCTGATCTGGAAGCTGCACTGGAAGCTCCTGAAAATCGCTGGGCGGGCGATCCGATCAACTACCTGCCAGACAACGACAGAGCCTTTGGTAATGACAGCGAACAGCGCCTGACAGCAGAAACTAAGTTCACCATGCTGTTGCCCAGCTTCAACATTAAAGTGGAGCTGACTGACGAATTGGTATCACGTTTTGCCTTTTCTAAAGCTGTAGCTTTACCTGATATGGGTGATGTACAAAACAGAGTGACTTTAGGCAATGAATCTGTGCAGTCGGTGCGGCCTATTAGCGTTATTGACCCGGATAATCCGCCTCCACCACAGGATAATATGATAGAGCGCGCCTTTGTTCCGGCTTGGACAGGCAGTGGTGGCAATCCCTACCTGAAACCTATGGAGTCTATACAGTACGACATTTCTCTGGAATGGTATTTCGCTGATGTGGGTCAGTTAAGTGCCACTTTGTTCCACAAAGATTTGAAAAATTACTTTGTGCAAGGTGCATTTCCGCAATCCATGACGAACCCTGACACTGGGGTAACCCAAACCTCACTCATTAGCACCACAACCAATGGTGGCGATGGCAAAATGGATGGTTTAGAACTGTCTTATCAACAGTTTTATGACATGTTGCCTGAACCCTGGAATGGTTTAGGTATGCAAGCCAGCTTTACTTATATAGATGCCAGTGGTGTCCCCAATAACACCGTAGACGTTGAAGATGAAAGTTGGAACGGAGATGAAAACTCAGATACAGGTATACGGGTCAACTTAGACAATGTGCCTTTACAGGGGCAGTCTGATCGCACCTTTAACCTGGTTGCTATGTATGAAAAAGGCAAATGGAGCTCGCGCCTGGCTTATAACTGGCGTTCCAAGTACCTGTTAACCACCAGAGATGTGATCAGTAAAGCACCACTTTGGTATGACGACAGCGGTCAGTTGGATGGCTCAGTGTTTTACAACATGACAGATAATTTCAGCATAGGTTTGCAGGCGACTAACCTGACAAACTCACAATCAGAAACTCTGATGCTGCTGAATGATGAAGGTCTGGAAGCGGGTCGTTCATGGTTTGTTGCTGACCGTCGTATCGCTTTAGTGATGCGTGGCAACTTCTAAAGTTGCTACTCAGTAGAGCTATGAGGTTGTAGTATTCAAAGTGCACTTTGGTGGCTAACGCCAAAGTGCACCTTGTTATGCAGGAGCTATACATTAGTCATTATGGAAGCTAAACAACGTATTGTTATTTTGGGTGGTGGCACTGCGGGTTGGATGACAGCAGCGGCATTATCCAGATATTTACCCCAACATGGTTACAATATTCAACTGATTGAATCGGCTCAGATAGGTACTGTTGGTGTGGGTGAAGCCACTATTCCGCATATCCGCCAGTTTAACCAGTGGGTTGGCCTGGACGAGACTGAGTTTATGCAGGCCACAGGGGCTAGTTATAAACTGGCTATTCGTTTTCGTGGCTGGGGCCAGGCAAACAGCGATTATTACCACCCTTTTGGTTTAAGTGGTGAGGATTTATATGGCCTGCCTTTTCATCAACACTGGCTTTGGTTACAGCAGCAAAAAGCAGCCAGGCTAGAAGACTATGGTCAGTACTCGCTCGCCGTACTGATGGCCCAACAAGGCAAGTTCAGCCGTCCAGTGGCTGATCTGAAAGACCCCGCCTCGGCTTTTAACTACGCCTATCATCTGGATGCAACTCTGTATGCCGCTTTGTTACGTCAGCATTCAATCACTCAGGGCGTCGAATGGCTGGATGGCAAAGTTACGGCTGTGGCACAACATAACAACGGCGATATTGCTCAACTGATATTGGAAGATGGCCGGCAGATAGATGGCGATCTTTTTATTGATTGTTCAGGTTTCAGCGCTTTGCTTATAGATAAAACGCTCCAGACTGGTTATGACAACTGGCAGCATTGGCTACCTTGCGACAAGGCTTTGGCTGTACCCAGCGAAAAAGACCCAACCCCACCTTCTTACACCAGCTCAAAAGCTATAGCTGCAGGTTGGCAATGGCGTATTCCATTGCAGCACCGCACCGGCAATGGCGTGGTGTATTGCAGCTCTTATCTGACTGACAGCGCCGCAGAGCAGGAATTAATGGCAGGCTTAGAGGAAAAAGCTTTAGCCCCAGCCAGAGCATTGCGGTTTGTTACAGGGCGACGTAAACAAAGCTGGGTTAAAAATTGTATTGCGATAGGCTTATCCTCTGGTTTCCTGGAACCGCTGGAGTCCACCAGTTTATATCTGGTGCAAATTGCCATTGAAAGTCTGCTGCAGTATTTCCCATCCAACCCGGTAGGAGATATAGAGCGTGAGCTGTTTAACCAAAAAATGCAGCTTGAATACCTGCGGGTACGCGACTTATTAATACTGCATTACAAGCTAAATTCCAGACCAGAACCTTTTTGGCAGTATTGCGCCCAGATGGCGATACCTGACAGTCTGGCGCAGCGACTGGAGATGTTTAAGGAAACTGGCCATCTGCTGGAATACCGGCAAGGGCTGTTTCAGCCTGCCAGTTGGCTGGCACTTTATCTGGGCCACGGCCTACAGCCACAACAACTGGATGCCCGCCTTGGCGCTTTGGATCCAAACCAGTTGCAGTCCTGGTTCAGCAGCTATCAGCACCAGCTGCAACAGATGGTGAACGCTATGCCAGACCACCATCAGGTATTACAGCATACTGAACTGGTAGGTGCCGCAGTTGCCCCCGCCTTTAGTTTGTACGGACACAGGGGGTAAAAGGATGCAACAACCTCTGGTGTTAATAGGCCATGGCCTCTGGTTACAGATGGCAACAGCCATAGTAGCCAGGCATCTACAGCCTTTTGGTTATCGCTGTATAGCGCTGGAGTTACCAGCAAAGATCAAAGAACCTGCTGCTGTAGCATGCGGACCTGAACTCGCAACACTCTGTCAGATGTTAGGTTTACCGCTGCAACTGGTGCTGGCTAAAGCCCAAGCTACTTTTTCTTTGGGCAGTCAGTATCAAAGCGGCGAAAACCGCTGGTTTGTGCCTTTTGGTCACTATGGCCTGAACGGCTCAGCAGTTGAATTTGAGCAAGCTATACTGCAGCTGTTGCAACAGGAGCCAGACAGCAAGGCTGAGCTGTTTAGCATAGCGGCCCAGGCAGCCCATCAGGGTAAATTTGCTCTGGCCCCTGCAAACAGACCCGATCTGGCCGAAGCATTAAGTTATGGCCTGCATCTACAGAGCGCTGAATTCGCAGCTTGCCTGAAGCACTTTAACCAACAGCTTGGTGTGACCTTCCTCAGCAGTCAAACAGTGGAGATTGACTACAGCGCTCAAGGCCAGATCAGCAGCCTGCAGCTGGACAATGGCGCTGTTATCCCTGTGGGTTATTGCCTGGATTGCAGAGCAGAACCCACAGCAGACGAGGCAAGCCGCACTGTACAGCTTTTCTCTGCTCAGGACACAACTGTGCTATTGCAGCAGCCTTACAGCTCTGTGATCCAGACCTCATGGGGCTGGTTAGTGCGGCTGCCCTTGCAGCAAGGTAGTCATTGGTTTAGCCAATGCACAGATCCGACTGCTGATTTACCAAAGATCAAGCACGAACTGCAACAGCTGACAGGCCAAACCGACTGGCAAAACTACACCAAACAGCAGCCTGTAGAATGCCAACCCTGGCAGCATAATCATTTGCGTTTTGGACAAGCAGCAGCGGCTTTGGATTGCCCTCTGTACAACGGCCTGACCGCCTTGCAGTATCTGCTGATACGTTGGCTGGATTTGTTGCCAAACCAAAGCAGTTGCCCGGCCACTGCGCTGATGTATAACCAGCACTGGCAACAGTATCAGTCTGAGGTGCAGGACTTTTTGCACTTGCATCAGCAACCGCTGGCGACTAAAACTGGCCAGGCTTTTGCCCGCTTAGGCCGCGTTTTGAGTACAGAAACCGATGCCATTAAAGCGGGCCAATGGTTTGGTTTGATGCAAGGTCTTGGTCTCACACCCGAACTTCGCAGTATGTTGCTGGCAAAGCGGACAGAAACAGAAATACAACAAGGATTAAGGCAAGTACAGCAACAGATAGCCAGATTAGTTGCCGCTATGCCCTCTCAGATTGATACCCTGAATCGCTGCCTGCAGCAGCTTTCACATTGAGGTTGTTATGATAGAAAAAATAAGAAAAATCATCGTATTAGGTGGAGGCTCTGCCGGCTGGATGACAGCAGCTGCTTTAGGGAAAGTATTAAAAAACCAGTATTGTCAGATCCAGGTCATAGAATCAGAACAGATAGGCACTGTCGGTGTAGGTGAAGCCACCATACCGCAGATTATGCTCTACAACGAATTGATTGGGCTGGACGAAAACGACTTTATGCGCCGCACTCAGGCCACCTTTAAACTGGGTATTCAGTTTGTGGACTGGCAAAAACAGGGCAGTAGCTACTTCCATGCTTTTGGCGATGTCGGCAAAAATATGGAAGGACTGCAGTTTTATCACTACTGGTTAAAAATGCGCGCTTTGGGCAAAGCCGCACCGCTGGATGAATATACCCTGAGTTCAATGGCCTGCCTTGAACAGCGCTTTATGCGATCCATGGATGCAGGCAACTCGCCTCTGTCGAATATCGCCTACGCCTTTCATTTTGATGCAGGGCTTTTTGCCAAGTATTTACGTGAATTAGCCGAACAATGGGGCGTGCAGCGCACCGAAGGTGAAGTAGTTGAAGTACGTCAGCTGGATAATGGCTTTATTCGCTCTTTACGTCTGGCCGATGGCACTGAACACGAAGCTGACTTTTTTATCGACTGCTCCGGTTTTCGTGGACTGCTGATTGAGCAAACCCTGAAAACCGGCTATGAAGACTGGAGCCACTGGTTGCCGTGCGACAGAGCTATTGCAGTGCCAAGCGCAACCACCTCTGAACCCTGGCCTTTTACCAGAGCCACAGCCCAGAGAGCTGGCTGGCAGTGGCGTATTCCACTGCAACACAGAGTGGGTAATGGCCATGTCTACTGCAGCCGTTTTATGTCAGAAGATGAAGCTACGGCTATTTTGCTGAAGAATCTGGATGGTGAAGCGCTGGCAGAACCAAGGCCCATCCGCTTTGTTACTGGCAAACGTAAACAATTCTGGAATAAAAACTGTCTGGCTGTTGGCTTGGCTGGTGGCTTTATGGAACCGCTGGAATCCACCAGTTTGCATTTGGTACAGGCCACTATTTCTAAACTCTTTAGTTTTTTCCCCGACCGTAACTTTGCCCAAAGTGACATAGACGAATTCAACCGTCAGATGCACTTTGACTATGACAAGATCAGGGATTTTCTGATCCTGCATTACCATGCCACAGATCGCACTGATTCAGAGTTCTGGAATTATTGCCGCACTATGCCAGTGCCGGATGAACTGAGCCAAAAAATCCAACAATTTAAAGCCAATGGCCGCATATTCCGTTTTAACAATGAAATGTTCAGCGATCTGAGCTGGTTTGAAGTCATGCTGGGGCAAGGCATAACACCACAAGGCTATCACCCTATGGCCGATTTGTTCCCTGAAGCTGAGCTGGCAAAGCGGCTGGAGGGAATTCGCAGCGTGATCCGCAAATCTGTCGACCATATGCCGTCTCATCAAAGCTTTATCGACCTGCATTGCAAAGCCGGAAAAGTCTATTAATGAGGCAGCCTGTAGTAAGGTTTAGCCGGATAGGCCAGCAGCAACAGCCGCTGCTGGTGGTGGATGATTTTATTCCACAGCCAGAGCAACTGCTCCAGTATGCCTTGCAACAAGGAGAGGTGAAACAAGCTGGGGGTTTGTATCCTGGCTTACGCTCTGCTGCGCCAGCCGCCTTTGGTACTTTCCTGCTACAGCAGTTAGCACAAGCTGTTCAGGACTGTTTTGGCCTGGCGCCAACACAACTGCGGCAGATTGAAAGCTATTTTTCCCTGGTCAGTACCCCGGCGGCAACATTGTCGCCTATGCAGTCTATTCCCCACTTTGACCGGCCTTACCCTGACGAACTGGCGGCCATCTATTACTTATGTGATGAACGCCACGGCGGCACCAGTTTTTATCGCCACCGCAGCACAGGCTATGAGGCTATTACGCCAGAGTGTCAGGTCAATTATCAGCACGCTTTGCAGGCTGATTTTCAAAAGCATGGTGTGCCAAAGGGTTACATTTGTGGTAACACGCCACTCTTTGAGGTGATTGCTACTGTACCAGCCCGTTTTAACCGTCTGGTGTTGTACCGCTGCTCATCTTTGCACTCAGGCGATATCAAGCCTGATTACAGCTACGATCTGAACCCATTTTCCGGCCGTTTTACTATCGCGTCCTTCCTGTCGGCAGCGAAGGCCTGACTCAGATAAAACTCAAAACCAGACTGATAATGACACCTGTCGCCAGCAACTGCAGCAAGCAATACCCCATTACATCTTTGGCTTTAAGGCCAGCTATCGCCAAAACAGGCAAAGCCCAAAACGGCTGGATTAAGTTAGTCCAAGCATCGCCCCAGGCCACAGCCATAGCTATACGATTGACTTCAGCTCCTAATTCCAAAGCCGCAGGTATCATCACTGGAGCTTGCACGGCCCACTGACCACCACCGGATGGAATAAAAATATTGACTAAACCAGCACTCAAAAAGGTCCAGAACGCCAGACTTTCTGCCGTGGCAAAGCTAACAAACCACTGTGATAAAGACTGAGCTAAACCCGACTGCATCATCACGGCCATAATACCGGCATAAAACGGAAACTGAATAATAATGCCAGCTCCGCCCTGAATAGCCTGCTGCAAGCTATGCAATAAACGCCTTGGTGTGCCGTGCAGCAAAATCGCCAGAAATAAAAACAAGAAGTTCACTATATTCAGATTCAGCCCACCTGCTTTGGCAAAATACTGCAGCAAATAAGCTCCGGCGGCCACAGCAATTAAAGCTGTGATGACAAAGCTATTTTCCAGCTTATCGGCAGGACGTTCGGTGGTTAAATCAGGCAGGCTTTCAGGCTTTAACTTAGCGGGGTCTATATAAACTGCATCTTCAGCTTTAGGTCGCATCAGGTAATTCAGCAGCGGCACAGAGATAAATAAAGCAGCCAGCAACAGCAGATTAAACAACGAAAAAATAGTGTCGGATGTTGGAATAATGCCGATTTGGGCTTCAGCAAAATGGCCGGACGTGGCAATAGTTAAAGGCACTGAACCCGACAAGCCACCATGCCAAATAACAAAACCTGAATAGGCGCTGGCAATCAGCAAGGGGTAATCGACCTGAATGCGCCGCGCCAAAGCTTTAGCAAACAAAGCGCCAACCACTAAACCAAAACCCCAGTTCAGCCAACTCGCAGCTAAAGACACTAGCGTCACCAACACTATGGCCTGACCTGCACTTTTAGCAAGCATTGCCAGCCTGTCCAGCAGTTTGCTGACTAAAGGGGTGCTGGCCAGCATAAAACCTGTCACCAGCACCAACAGCATTTGCATTGAAAAACTCAGCAAGCCCCAAAAGCCGTCACCCCATTGCTGCGCCACAGCCAAAGGGCTTTGTTGCTCAAAAACTATGGCGGCAACAAACACCAACAGACTCAATAACAACACAAAAATATAAGGGTCAGGCAGGTAACGTTCCACCAGTTTAACCAGCGGTTTAGCAACGACATTCAGCATCTTTTATCCATCATTTTTATCTGCTTCTGCTAGTACCATAAAGCACTGCGTTTATTCGGGCAATCAGGATAGACCTATGGATTGTTGTATCTTTATATTCTGCCTTTATGGCTCCAACTGCCCGTTTATTCCAGTTGCCCATTTATTCCAACTGCCAATACAGCGGCGAACCATAGACTTCAATAAAATAATCAATCAGCACTCGCACATTCAGCGGTGGATGCCGAACATGAGGGTAAATAGCAGCTATACATTGTGGCTCCGTTTTAATGGCAGCTTCATAGTCGGGTAATAATAGAACCAGCTTACCTTGTTTCAGGCTGTCGCCAATCAGCCAGTCGGGAAACAGCACCAGCCCCATACCTGTTAATGCTGCTGTAAATAAGCTGTCGGCATTGTTGGAGGTTAAAACAGCCTTGACTGGCGAATGAACCCAACTGGCTTGTTTTTCTCCATCATGTTTTTCTTTGAACAGCCATCGATTTGGCCCTGAAGAGCCGCGATACACCAAAGCCTGATGCTGAGGAAGATCGGCAGGTGTTTTTGGCTCGCCGTGTTTGTTTATATAGTCAGGAGAAGCCGCCAGATAATAAGTTTGCGTTCCAATCACCCGCGCATGAAAAGAGGAATCAGCCAAAGCACCAATACGGAAAATCAGGTCGGCCGCTTCACGGTGAGGGTAAATAAAATCGTCGGTTAGACTAAGTTCTATTTGTAGTTTTGGGTATCTGTTGCTTAATTCGGCTAACCAGGGCGCTATATGTTTTTGGCCAAAAAACACTGGCGCATTGACCCGAACCACACCGGCTGGCTGCAGTGTTTTATCCTGTAACTCTTTTTGCGCTTCGCTCAACTGCTCAGCCATGGCGCGCGCATAGTCCGCAAAAATCCGCCCCGCTTCAGTAGGGATCACAGCCCTTGTATTGCGATAAAACAGTTGTTGACCCAGTGCGTCTTCTAACTGCTGCACAGAACGCGACACCATAGAAGCTGACACTTCTTCCCTTCGCGCCACTATTGAAAAACTCTGTGCATCAAACACGCTGATAAAAAACAGCAGATTTCTGATACTAATTGCATTTAAGTCATTCATTCGTGCAAATCCTGCAAAGGTGATTTCTGAATTATAGCGTTTTTCGCAACCAAGCACTGCTATATGCTGCGCCGCTTGAATCAGCCCTGCAGCAGTGGAGAAAAGTTATGCAGATGTTGTTATTGCTACTGGTGGTAGCAGGTGGAATGGGGTTGTCGGTAGAGGCCGGTTTACTAGGGCCATTGGGGCTTGCAGTGGGTAAGTTATGGGCCACCTTCAGTATTTTTGCTGTGGGTGCTGCCATCACTTTTATGCTGATGCTGTTTTTTAGCCCACGCAACAGCCCATCCTTTTTTAGCCAGCCTTCATGGCAACTGCTCGGTGGCGTATTAGGGCCTGTTTATGTGGTTATTCTGACTCTGGCTGCGCCCATTATTGGCATAGCTATGACCATGGTCGGCATTTTGGCCGGTCAGGTATTTAAAAGCCTGATCATTGATCACTATGGCTGGTTTGGGGTGCCGCACCGCAGAATGGATACCAAACGTCTGCTCGCACTATTTTTCATAGTGATTGCATTGGTATTGATGGCCAGCAGCTAATAAACAAGTTCTAAGGAAAAACCATGACGATTTTAATGATTATTCTGGCTGCGCTTGCAGGTGCAGTATTAAGTATTCAGGCCGCTATTAATGGCCGCTTGGGCGCTCAGGTAGGTGTGTTTCGCTGTGCTTTTCTGACTTTTGCTTTAGGCGCATTAATCACGGCTTTATTAATCTTTTTCTTTGAACCTAAATACAGTGTCACTTTGCTGGATGTGCCTAAATGGCAATTGCTCGGAGCACTGCTGGGTGTGCCTTACATAGTGATTATGGTGCTGGCAGTACAACGTATTGGCACAGCTATAGCCACAGTTGCGGTGATTTTTGGTCAATTGACCATGAGTATGTTGATTGATCATTTTGGCTGGCTGGACAACAGCGCCATGCCACTTTCAGAGCAGCGGCTGGGCGCTATTTTATGTTTGGGTATAGCGCTGTATTTTATCTATAGCAGCGGCAAAACCACCGAAGCTAAACCAAAGGACCACTTAGCTGCCGAATAAACTTATGCAGTAAAACCAATAGCAACACCAGCAGCTACTTAGGTTGTAGCTGCTTAATCAACTGCTGATGAAAACGCTCCGGGTGCTGAATATGCGGCGAATGGCCTAAATCAGCAAAAGTAATCAAAGACGCATTCGGCATAGCTTTTACTGCCGCAGGACCAAGTGTGGCGTAATTGCCAAGCTTGGGCTTAAGTTCAGCTGGCGCTATATCTTTGGCGATGGCGGTATTATCCAACTCGCCAATCATCAGTAGCACAGGCATCTTCAATTGACCAAATTCGTACAACACCGGCTGGGTGAAAATCATCTCTGCCGTTAAAGCTGAATTCCAGGCCACCTGCTCTTTGCCCTCCCCATTGTACATACCGGCCTGCATCTCCACCCAGCGGTCAAACTCTGGTCGCCACTTGCCAGCATAATAAGTACTTAGCTGATACTGTTTGATACCAGCAGCAGAGGTGTTTAACTCACGCTGATACCACTGATCCACAGTACGATAAGGCACACCTAAAGCTTTCCAGTCTTCCAGCCCTATAGGATTCACCAGCACCAGCTGCTCTGTCTCGTTTGGGTATAACAAGGCAAAACGAGTCGCCAGCATGCCGCCCATTGAGTGGCCCATCACTGTCACTTGTTTGATATTAAGCTTGTCCAGCAAAGCTTTGGTATTAACCGCCAGTTGCTGAAAACTAAACTGGTACTGCTTTGGTTTGCTGGACTTACAAAAACCAATCTGGTCCGGCGCTATCACTCTGTAACCCGCTGCAGTTAAGGCTTCAATACTGCCTTGCCAGGTGGCGGCACAAAAGTTTTTGCCATGCAGCAGTAACGCCACTTTGCCATTGGGTTTTGCGGCGGGAACATCCAGATAAGCCATCTCCAGCTGTTGTTGCTGGCTGTTCACACCAAATTGCTGCACAGGGTAAGGATAGTCAAAACCTTCCAGTCGTGGGCCATACACAGCAGCTGTTGCCGCGGCAGGCAGCGCTGCGCTGACTAAGCCTAACAACAGAGATATCTGTACAAGTTTCAAATGACATCCTCACAAAAGTAATTTAATTCATAGAGTTACTTCTAAGAATACTTCAATCGGGTTAAGTTCAAACAGGAAGCAATCAAATACAGCCACTATGCCAGCTGCTTTTTATCTGAAAAAAAGTGCTGGCTATTTTCTGTTCAAGAAAAAATATAAAAAAAAGCAAGAGGGTAACGCATTTTGGCAAAATCAAGCTTCTGACTGTATCACTACAATGAATTTTGGGGGAGTTGGCAATTCGGCATTGACGTGGAGGAAGCCGGTAAGTTCAGCACCTTAACAAAAAGAGAATTTGGCGGTTTTCAGTGACTACAGCTTTTTGGCTGTATAGCTGGCCAGATCCTTGATTCAGGTGACTAATATAAATCAAGAGGGTATGGATAGATGAACAATAATAAGATATTTACCAGAACCGCAGTAGCAAGGGCTGTCACCCTGCTACTGAGTGGCAGCGTAGTTCTGCCACTTTATGCGCAGGAAACGCAACAAGCACAAGAAACTAAAGCTTCAGAGACAGCACCGGTGGAAATCATTGCTGTCTATGGCGTACGTTCCAGTCTGCAACAAGCAGCGGAAATTAAACGGAATTCGATGGGGGTGGTAGACGCCATCTCTGCTGAGGATATAGGTAAGTTCCCGGATACTAACCTGGCAGAATCTCTGCAGCGGATCTCAGGTGTGTCCATCAGCCGCACCAACGGTGAAGGTTCTGAAGTAACAGTACGGGGTTTTGGTGCTGACAATAATATGGTCACTCTGAATGGCCGTACTATGCCTGCTGCCAATACTTATGCTGCAGGTTCAGGTGCTGACGGCACCAGCCGTGGTGGTAGTTCCCGCGCTTTTGACTTTTCCAATCTGGCTTCTGAAAGTATCAGTGGCGTTGAAGTTTATAAAACTGGCAAAGCCAATATAGCCACAGGTGGTATAGGTGCCACTCTGAATATCAAAACGGCCCGCCCACTAGAGAATCCGGGTGGTGCAGCCAGCATAGGTGTCAAAGCAGCACATGACACCACCAACAGAGCGGGCGACGATATTACCCCTGAAGTATCAGGTATTTTCAGCCATGTCACTGCAGACGATAAATTTGGTGTCAGTGTCTCTGCCAGCCATCAGAAACGGGACTCAGGTTACACTGGTGCTACAGTCAATGACTGGCAGGTTGGCTACTGGGACGATCTCAATGCTCCAGGCCGACTCTGGAACAATGCCGATACAGAGGTGACAAACGCGCCGGCTCAAGGCCAACTGTATACACGTCCCAATGACATTCGTTATGCATTTTCAGATTCACAACGGGAACGTGACAATGCACAACTGACTTTACAATTCAGACCTTCAGAACGATTCACCGCAACTGGCGACTATACTTTCGCCGAAAATAACATAGTTGAACACCGTGGTGAGATCACCAACTGGGTGCAAACTGGCAGCAATATCAAAGAAGTTGAATTTGATAACAATGTTGTTAAAACCCCTACTTACATTAAAGAAGAGTATGCAAGTACTGTCGATGAAGGTTACGAGCAGCAATGGCGTGAACAAACCAATACCTTGAAATCTGTGGGTGTAAATTTTGAGTATCTGGTTAGTGATGACCTGACTCTGGAATTTGATGCTCACGACTCCAAGATGCACAGCCGCGGCACTGGCCCACGTAATTCTGGTGAATTAGCCGTAGGTTTGGGTGCTCCTATCGTCGAATCCCGTGAATGGTTTTGGGGTATGGATTTACCTACTTATCTGAACGTATATAACGATGCAGCTCCGGGTAAAGGTGCCAATGCCAACGGTATGGTCGATGCGGGTGATGTAGGTTCTTCTATTGGCCGTATTCGTAACGCCAGTCAGGAAAGCGATATTCAGCAATTTAAGCTGGATGCAAAATATGCGCTGGACGATGGCCATTTCGACTTTGGTGTGGAAATCCGTAATATGGAATCCCGCACTCTGCAAACCGCTGGTAATAATATAACCTTAGGTAACTGGAACGTTGGCAATCCAGGTGAGTTTGGTGATCTGATCCAACCCTTTGATTTACCGGGTGAATTTGATGACTACAACACCTTACCGGGTGGTTACGGTTTTATTGCCGACCCACGCGCTTTGTACACTGCAGCTTTGGCTTTATACCCTGGTATTCCAACAGCCTCTGAAACAACTTATTCTGCTGACAATATTGTCAAAGAAGACACTATGGCGGCTTATTTCCAGGTGGCTTTGGCCGGTGAAATCGGCAAGATGCCTTTTGATGTGTTAACGGGTTTGCGATATGAAAAAACTGAGTCTGAGTCCAGCTCGCTGGTCAGCAGAACCTTTTTCCGCTGGGAAGACAACAATGATATTGTTGCTTATGCAGACAGCACTACTCCGGCACAACCTTTCAATGCCGAAAATAGCTATGACTACCTGTTGCCAAGCTTAGATTTTACCTTACATCTGAGTGATGATGTCATCAGCCGTTTCTCCTTTAGTAAAACTATTGCCCGTGCCGGTTTAGGTAGTTTAGGTGTATCCGCTTCGAACTTTGGTGGCGGTGGTGGTTCAACACTTTTGGGTGCTCAACCTACAGCCAACGCTTCTAACCCTGGGCTGTTGCCGCTGGAATCGTCTAACTACGATTTATCGCTGGAATGGTATTACGACAATGGCAGCTATATGTCCGCTGGTTTGTTCCAAAAGGATGTAGTGAACTTTATCGGTAGCCGTCAGGTTGATCAGCCATTGCTTGGCATTCTTGACGTGACTGGAGGCCCACGCGCTATTGCCGCACTGCAGGCTATTCGCGATGCTGGTTTCCCGGTGGATGACACTCATCTTTATGCGATGATGGTCTTCACTGAATACCGTAACCATCCGGATATGATTGCCGAGTTTGGCGCAAATCCTCAGTTTACCGGTACACCTGAACAAATAGACTTCCTGGCCAACAATGCAGGTTTTGATTTAATTGCCAATCCTGATGATCCGGAAATGGAATTTCGTACCAGTACACCTGATAACAACAGGGCTGCCAAAATACATGGTGCCGAGTTAGCTATTCAGCATTTCTTCGGTGAAACAGGTTTTGGTGTGCAGGCTAACTATACCTTAGTACGAGGTGATATCGGCTTTAACGTCGCGGCTGACCCAGGCGAATCTCAGTTTGCATTGTTAGGTCTGAGCGATACAGCCAACCTGATTGGTATCTATGAGAAAGAAGGCTGGACTGCCCGGGTAGCGTGGAACTGGCGCGACAAATACCTGGCTGAAGTGAACAAAGGTGGCTCTAACAACCCACGCTTTGAAGAAGCTTACTGGCAACTGGACGTCAACCTCGCCTATGATGTGAATGAGCAACTGACCGTCTTTGTTGAAGGTCTGAACCTGACAGGTGAAAACAGTCGCTCTCATGCCCGCAACGAAGCTATGTTGTGGTATCTGACTGACTTAGGTGCGCGCTACCAGATTGGTATGCGTTATGACTTTTAACCTGTCATAAACTTATGTTGTTTTACAGGGAAAAGTTGCTTATGCAGCTTTTCCCTGCTCTGCTGTACATGCTGATACCTAAGAAGTCACAGGATTAATAATATGACCAGGCATGTGTTACTGAATAATATCGATCATCAAAATAGCCGCGTTATCCACTACTTTGGGCCTGAGTTTGGCGACAATTTACCCAGCGCTCTGGTGTTTCCCACTGAATTTATTGAACTGCAAAAAGAATATCCCATACTGCTTCGCAAAGATGACCCACAAGGGGCCTACCAGGCCATAGCGTTGTTAGGTTTTTCCAGAGAAGAAAACCTCTACCTGAACGAGCAGCACCCTATAGGTTGGGATGCCCGTTATATTCCGGCCAGTATTGAGAAAGGTCCATTTTTGATTGGCTTCCAGCGATCCATGGGGATGCAGGACGAAGAACCCAATGCTGTGGTGCATATTGATATGAGTCACCCAAAAGTCAGCACAGCACAAGGCCAGCAATTATTTTTATCCCAAGGTGGCAACAGCCCTTATCTGGAACATATTTCCGCCCGGCTGCAAACTATCCACCAAGGTACAGCTTTAGCTGCCATTTTTTATTCTGCTCTGGAACAACTGGAGCTGGTGGAGAGCGTGACTATTGAATTTGCTCTGCAGAACGGCGACAAAATCCGTCTGCTGGGGAACTACTGTATTAATGAACAACGGCTGGCAACTTTACCTGCGGATGCCCTTGCCAAGCTGCAGCAGTCCGGTTTTTTAGCGCTGATTTACGCCATGGTGTTTTCAATGGGCAATATTCGCCATTTAATCGAGCGCAAAAATAGCCTGCAGAGCCAGCAATGACGGATAACGCTATGCAGCAAATTACCCGTCAGACCAAAACTGTCTACTGCCAAAGCGGCGTGATCCCGCCTGAAGTATTGTCAGGCGCTGAACCTGTGATCCTCAAAGGTCTGGTCAGTCACTGGCCTTTGGTGCAACTGGGTCAACAAGGTTCTGCTGCTGTGGTGGATTATCTCTGTAGCCACTACAACGGCAAAGCCACCCAGGTTTTTTATGGCGAGCCTGCGTTGAACGGCCGCTATTTTTATGATGAAAGCTGCAGCAAACTCAATTTTGACACCCGAATGGGCCAGGTCGATCAGGTGCTGAAACAAATTTTGCAGTGGCAACAGTTGGAACAGCCCCCTTCTGTTTATATAGCCTCTAATTTACTGCAAACCCATTTCCCGACCTTAGGGCAACATAACGATATTCAGTTGCCCAAACCTGCAGTCAATTATCAGACAGAACCCGACAGGGTCAGTATCTGGCTGGGAAATAAATCTCTGTCAGCCTGTCACTATGACTCGTCAGAAAATCTGGCCTGTTGTGTATTGGGTAAACGACGCTTTACCTTATTTCCGCCGGATCAAATCAGTCATTTATATCCGGGGCCTTTAGAACCGACCCCAGGCGGTCAGGTCATTAGCATGGTGGATTTCGACAATCCGGATTTAGAACGTTTTCCTGATTTTCCAAAAGCCATAGCCGCAGGCCAAATTGCCGAACTTGAGCCTGGCGATGCGCTGTATTTACCCAGTATGTGGTGGCATCAGGTAGAAGGCTTAAGCAGCTTTAACATTCTGATTAACTACTGGTGGAGCACAGCACCACGCTACACAGGTTCAGGTATGAATTTGTTGTATCACGCTCTGTTATGCCTGCGTGATAAACCAGAACATGAACGCAAAGCCTGGCAGGCCGTGCTGAACCATTACATTTTTGACGACCCGCACAAGGCCGGGCAACACTTGCCGAAACAGGCCCGTGGTGTACTGGGCGAGCTGGACGAAATGCAGGCCAGGCAACTGCGCGCCATGCTGTTAAACAGGCTCAATCGCTGATCAACCGCTAAAAACTATAAAAATCAAAGGGGATAGACAATGCAACAAGTGAAAAAAGTAGTGATTGCAGGTGGCGGTACCGCAGGCTGGGTTGCTGCTGCAGCCTTGTCCAAACGTCTGAAAGGCCTGATAGATGTGGTGCTGATCGAATCCGAGGAAATTGGCACTGTCGGCGTCGGTGAATCCACAGTACCGCCGGTGCAACTCTTTCACAATCTGCTTGGCATAGACGAGCAGGAGTTTATGAAAGCCACGGACGCTACGTTTAAACTGGCTATCTCTTTTGAAAACTGGGGCCAGACAGGCGATCAGTATTTCCACCCTTTTGGTGTCACAGGCAAAGGCAGTTTTTTAACTGACTTTCAGCACTATTATTTACACGGCTTAAAACAAGGTGTAGATGCGCCCTTTGGCGACTATTGCTACGAATTACAGGCGGCTAAATTACACAAGTTTGGTAAAACCGAAAAGTCGCAAATCAACTATGCCTACCATCTGGATGCTGGCCGTTACGCCCGTTTTCTTCGCAAGTTCAGCGAAGATTTAGGGGCAGTGCGTATAGAAGGTAAAATTGCTCAGGTGCAGCAGCATGTCAATGGCGATATCCGCTCCTTAGTGCTGGAATCAGGCCAGGAAATAGCTGGTGATTTATTTATCGACTGCACAGGTTTCAGGGCGCTACTGATCGAACAAACACTAAACACAGGATATGAGCGCTGGGACCATTGGTTACCTTGCAATAAAGCTGTGGTGGTACAAACCGAATCTGCAGCCACAGTGCCGCCTTATACCAGAGCTATGGCGCATGACAGCGGCTGGCAATGGCGCATCCCTTTGCAACACAGAGTAGGCAATGGCCTGGTCTATGCCAGCGACTTTTTATCCGACGAAAAGGCCAAACAACGCTTGCTAAATAACCTGGAAACAGCGCCCTTGATGGAACCTCGTTTCTTGAGTTATCAGACAGGACGCCGTAAAAAGCTCTGGAATAAAAACTGTGTAGCTATTGGTTTATCCAGTGGTTTTATTGAACCCTTGGAGTCGACCAGTATTTTCCTCTTTATGAGCGGCATTATCCGTTTATTACGGCTGTTTCCTTTTAATGGTGTTACTCCGGCTTTAACCGAAGAATACAACCAACAGTCTATTACCGAAGTGGAAAAAATCCGCGACTTTATTATTTTGCATTACCACCAGACAGAACGAAGCGACAGCCCGTTTTGGGATTACTGCCGCACCATGACAATTCCGGACACTTTGGCGCACCGTATTGAGTTATTCAAAGAAAGCGCTCACGCCTTTCAGACTGGCGATGAAATGTTCCGGCTGGAATCCTGGAGCCATGTGATGTTAGGGCAACGCTTGCAGCCCGACAATTATCATCAGTTGGTGGCGGGTTTGAGCCAAGGAGAATTAGGCCGCCATCTGCAAAGCATTCGCGAGACTATTAGTGCTGCGGTCGACAGATTGCCGTCACACCGTGATTTTTTGCGCCAGTATTGTCCGTCTAATCTTAGTTAACAAAACTTATGCAAATCACCAGGCTGACTATAGGCAATGAACAATCCCCACTTCTGGTGGTGGACAACTTTATTCCAGAGCCTGAAAGCCTGGTGGATTATGCCGCGAGCCGGCAGTTTCTGGCTAATTCGCCTTATTACCCAGGCATTCGCGCTGCCGCACCTGCGGCCTATCGGCAATTTATGCTGCACAGCCTGCAACAGACTTTGATTGAATGCTTTGAACTGCCAGCGACAAAGCTTGGCTTTTCGGTCTGTCATTTATCTTTGGTCACGACGCCACCAGAGCAATTAAAACTGCTGCAACGTATTCCACATTTTGATACTACAGAAAAACATGCGTTGGCAGCTGTGCATTATTTATTTCAGGGTAATCAGGGGGGAACGGCTTTTTACCGGCATCGAAAAACAGGCTTTGAATGCATAGATGAAAGCCGCACGCGGGAGTATTACCTTTCGCTGGAAAGCGAAAATAACGGCCCTGATTTGCCTAAAACGACAGATGGTTATATTCAGGGCGATACGCCATTGTTTGAACAGATAACACAGCAGCCCGGCGTATTTAACCGGCTTATTGTGTATCGCCGTCATGCGCTGCACAGCGGCGTGATTACCAAAGAAACCAGTTTATCAGCCGACCCATTATTAGGCCGACTGACCATCAGTAGTTTTATTGACCCGGCTTAAATGAAGCTGCAGCTTCAAGGACGACGGGTATCCTGACGAAGACAGTACCGGATCAACGCCTGCCTGATACTTTGCTTGGTACTGAGAAACAGAAGAGGGTAAACAACACTTTCTGCAGCCGAAACCCGATAAATCGCTCTCAACTGAAGCTTAGGATCAAGGTAGTCGTGGTATGTAGTTAAACCAAGGTCAGCCGCTTCCTCGCACAAAGGAGCGCTGGCCGGATAGTTTTTTATTCTGTTCTCAAAACCACTAATAAAACTATCCAAAAGCGCCAGAGCAGCAGCCTGGCCTATATGCCTGGCTACATAGTGAAAATGGTCATAGAGCTGATCCCGGAAAGTCTGAGTGTACTCAAACTTCATTATTGCGGTCATCGATCAGCCCTTGTAACCCGGCTCTAAGGTCGGCAGAAGATAGGGTCCGGCCCGCTTTCACATCTTTTTCAGCAAAAGACAGTAATCGCAACAAGGCCATCTGCTCTTGCTGCATTTCAAATTGAACAGGATCCTGAACCACGTAAAGGGGCTCGCCGTTTTGTGTAACAAGCACGGGTTCAGACACATCCATCGAAGCTAACTCTTTCTTAAAAGCCGAGACCGTAGTGACGCGTGGCGAAGCAGACATAACGCTCTCCAGTAATTAAACACAACAGCCTCAGCATAGTTCTAACTCAAGCTAAAGTCCATATACAGGCCAAATATGGACATGCATTGTGGTTTTCACCAAACTAAGGCTTTAGCTCGGCCTCAAAAGGTCCTGCTGGTAAAGCTTCGCTGTTATAAAGCACAGCCTCTGGATTGTCGGCCCAAGCATAACGTACTTTTACTGGAGCTTTGATATCAGGGTGTGACAATAGCAGGTGCTGATCTTTGAGCTGAACTTGTGCCCAACGATATTTACCATCAGCGCCAGCTATAGCGAAACTGTTCCCGCTGTTTTTTAACTCCAATCCCTGAGCACTATGATTAAAACTTAGCTTCAGTTGCTGGCCTTCAGCAGTGACAGAGGCCAGTTCAGGCCCCCGGTATTCCACTTTTTCGCCCAAAGCCACAACACGGGCTGCCAACGCCAGCCGCTGGCCTAAGGTCTTTTTATCAACCGGATGAATATCATTCCATTCGCCCTTATCAATAGCCACCACCATAGCCGTATTGGCTTCAGACAAGCTTTGACGCTGCGCTTCACGTAAGCCAGCCCAACTGCTGTCTTTGGGCTTCTGAGTTTTTTTCAGGTAATTAGCCAACTGCACAAATAAAAATGGAAACTGGTTTTGCTGGCCTGTCCCTTCTGCCCACTTGGCGCGCCAATCGCGGATCATGGCAGTGAAACGTGGTTGATAGTCTTTATAAGCACCCACATTAGATTCACCCTGGTACCAAATCACACCTTTAATCGGCAAAGAGGTTAAAGGAGCAAGCAAACCATTGTATAAACCCAAAGGTTTCCAGCGAATAAAAGTATCGCCTGGTAAATTTTTTGCCTCAGCTGCTGTTTGCATTTTCCACTGACCAGTCAGAGGTAGCGGATTAGCATCTGTGCCTATCCAATAAGGTTTATCAGGTAGCAGACCGGTTTTTCCATTGGTCGCTGTCACCCGCACTGCAATCAGGTTAGTGCCGGCTTTCAGTGCTCCGGCTGGCAATTCATAACGGCGTGGCGGATACATATAAGTGGTATGACCCACTGGCTTGCCATTGATATACACCTCATCGGCATCCACTATCGAACCCAGCCGTAAAATGTTGGCTTCTTTGGCTTGTGCTGCTGTTAGTTCTACTGTCTTTCGTAACCACCAGGTTCCGGTAAAAGGCTCGGGTCTGAAGCCCGGCACTGTGAAGCTTTGCCAGTTGCTGTCGTCCAAAGTCTCACTGAACCAAGGCGTCTTACTGGTCAAACCCGGGTCACGGCGTTTTAGATCAGCATGCCATTGCTCGTTTTTTGCTTTATCTGCATCCGTGACGGCCTGAATATGTTTGTCGTCGCGAAATTTAATACCTTCAGCCAAAGCTTCAGGAAAAGGCTGCAAAGCTTCTTCACTCATCCAGGCTTCGACAGGTGAGCCACCTAAGGCATTGTTTAAGATGCCTATAGGCACGCCGTTATGCTGAAACAATTCACGACCAAAATAAAAGGCTAAAGCAGAGAAGTTGTCGATGCTTTTTGGGCTGGCAGCCACCCATTTGCCACCACTAAGATCCTGCTGAGGCGCTTTAAAGTTGTACTCTTGCGGCACTTTAAACTGACGGATCAGCGGGTAGTTGGCACTGGTTAAATCTTGCGGATAAGCTTCAGCCACCCGCGCCATTTCCAGTTCCATATTGGACTGGCCAGACGCCACCCAAACATCACCAAAATAAACATCGTTCAGCTCAATTTGGTTACGGCCTTTAAAGCTTAATTGATGTGGCCCACCAGCCTGTTGGGCTGGTAATTGCAGTAGCCAGCGACCCTCTTTTGTTTTTACCTGCCCTACTAACTGGCCATTAAAACGCACTTCAACAGTTTCATCCGCATCAGCCCAACCCCAGAGCGGAATAGCCGTATCCCGCTGCAATACCATGCCCTCGCCAATCAACTTCGGCAGACGAATATCGGCATGGACCAAAGGGCTTAGCAGTAAAGCAGTAGTGAGTAAAATTCTTAACATAAAAACATCCCTTTTAGTTACCGCATTGTCCCTGGCCTTCATTTTCTGCCAGACGCACCTTAGCCAGCTGCAGTTTTAAACCTGCTGTGGCTTCAATCACCAGCGGCTGACTGATTTTAGTCAGATCAAAAGCGCTATTGGCTTCAGTAAAACAGCGCAGTGGTATCTTCACACTGTTCCAGCCTTTACCCAGCATACCGGCAAAATGACCAGTGAAATCCAGAGTGGATTGGCAATTTTCGCCGCAATCCATGCCCAGTGTCACTTTACCTGGCGTCATAGCAACCACCTGATATTCCAGTTCCAGCGTCATATCGCCATTGGCCTGACGGCTTAAATCCAGAGCCACGCCCTGCGTATGGTTTAACACCACAGCCGCGTCTTGATGGAAGCTCAAGAGCACTGAGTCTTCCTGTTGTAATCTGTCTGTGGCCGCAACCTCGATAGCGCCGTTAGCTGATTTTTGCAGCGGCTCTGTCACCACTGTCACTTGGCCTTTATCTAACAATTGCAACTGCCAAGGATTAACCGCTTTGCCCGCATGCAGATAACGACTGAAGTTCAGCACCTGATCGGCACTGATACCAGATTCTTCACTGAGCTTCGCCAGTTCGGTTTTGTCGCTGTACGTCAGGCCATAACCATAAGCAAACTGCGGCTGATAATTTTTGTCGCCCAAATTCAGCAACTCGCCCGTCGCTTTTGCTGGCCAGGAGAAGGATAATTTGCCTTGAAAATCATGCCGTATTTCACCTTCAGGCGAACGGACCAACAGATCCGCCACAGCACCACCTTCACTGCCTGGTAAAAAGGCAGCGACAAAAGCATCAGACTGATTCAACTCAGGATTGACCCACAAAGGCCGGCCGGACAAAAACACCGATACAGTGGGAATACCCAGAGCTTTTAATTCAGTCAGAATTTGCAAAGCACGGCCATCGTCAAAGGCCAAATGACTGCGATCGCCAACAAATTCGGCATAAGGTTCTTCACCAAAGACCACAACGGCCACATCAGGTTTATCAGTAAAACGACCATTTTCGCTCAGTTCAGCTTTGCCGCCACGAGCTTCCACTGCCTGTTTAATACCGGCATAAATAGATTCACCATTTGGGAAGTCCGTGTTTTTATTACCTGAACCCTGCCAGCTTAAGGTCCAGCCGCCGCTTTGTTTGCCTATATGATCGGCGCCATCACCAGCCACCAACACCTTGCTGTTGGCTTTGAGTGGCAGCAATTGTTGGTTGTTTTTCAGTAACACCAGGGATTTACGGGCCGCCTGACGTGCTAAAGCTTTATGCTCTGTGCTGCCCAATAATTCATAACGGCCAGCCAAAGGCCGCTCTGAAGGTTTCACCTGCTCAAACAAACCCATTTCGGCTTTGATCCGCAGCACACGACTAACAGCTTCATCCAATCGCTCTGTCGAAATACGGCCATCTTTCACCTGAGCTAAAGTGTTCTGATACAACTTCTCCCAGCTGTCCGGTGCCATAAACATATCCAGACCGCCGTTCAGTGAATTAGCGCAGTCTGTTGGCGTGCAGCCCTTCACCTGACCATGACCATTCCAGTCACCGACCACAAAACCGTCAAAGCCCATTCGATCAACCAATACATCGTTCAGCATAGGCCGGTAACCATGCATTTTTTCGCCAAACCAGCTGTTGTAAGACGCCATCACCACACGGGCGCCGGCTGCTATAGCTGTGTAATAAGGCGCACCATGTAAATCACGCAACTCTGCTTCTGTGTGCTGATTGTCACCCTGATCTTTGCCATCTATGGTGCCGCCATCACCGAGAAAATGTTTAACAGTCGCCAGCATATGCTGGCCTTTTAAAAAGTCGGCACTGCCAGGAACACCCTGAATACCTTGCAAAATATGAGGCGCATAAGACGCCACCAGTTGCGGATCTTCGCCATAAGATTCATAAGTGCGGCCCCAACGGTCGTCCCGTACTACGGCAATAGTAGGAGCAAAGGTCCAGTCCAAACCAGTCACCTGCATTTCAACAGCAGTCACCCGGCCTATCTCACGTAGCAGTTCTGGCTCACGCATAGCGCCTAAACCAATATTGTGCGGAAAAATAGTAGCGCCTTTGACATTACTATGGCCATGCACTGCATCTGTACCCCACATAGCTGGTATATAAGGCCGGCCATCGCTGGTATCTGTACTGGCTAACCAAAATGCATCCGCCAGTTCCAGCCAGGCTGCTGCACCTGCTCTATTGTCCCGGCCAGGAGCTGAGTTACCGCCATTGAGTACAGACCCCAGATAATAATCCCGCACTTGCTGCGGCGTAACCGAAGCAATGTCCGCCTGAATAATCTGCCCTACTTTTTGTTCAAGGCTCATTTGGCTCAACAGAGTTTTGATTTTGTCTTCTATGGCTTGACTGCGGGCTATAGGAGGCTGCTGCAAAGGCCAGTTAGCTGGCGTAATCACTGGTTTTTCTGTTGAGCTTTGGCTGGCCGCTTGTTCAGGAACAGCTTCAGGCGCCTGAACTGCGGGCTGACCACAGCCAGTTAAAGCCAGGCCACCGGCCAATACCAATAAACCTGTGCTGAGTTCTTTCCGCTTATTTACCTTTGCCATTACCATCACTCCTGCCAGCCAATTCATTAATAAATCCGCGCCTGACTTAAATAAGCCTTAGTAGCGCTGACCTCTGTTATGTCACCTTTGATGTTAAAACTGCCATTCAGCCGGATATCTGCTGAAGAGCTGCCAATCATCAATTTAATTTCGCCGGGTTCGACCACCCAGTTCATTTGTTGATCAAAAAACGCGAACAGGTTCACAGGCAATACAAATTCAATATGAGCCTGTTGACCTGGTTTTAACGGCACCCGCTGAAAACCTTTGAGCTGCTTTATTGGCCGTGTGACGCTGGCAACAGGGTCCTGGATATACAGCTGCACCACTTCAGTGGCATCAAATTGACCGCTGTTGCGAAGGGTCATACGAACAGTGACTTCACCATTGGCTTGGGCCTTGCTATCGTCAATCTTCAGCGCGCTGTAGTCAAAACTGCTGTAACTCAGGCCATGACCAAAGGGGTATAAAGGGCTGATGTCGTCAAACAGGTAACCCCGCTTGGCAGACACTTTGTGGTTGTAGTAACTCGGAACATGGCCGGCACTACGAGGAAAGGTCAGAGGCAATTTACCGGAAGGGCTTACATCGCCAAACAAAACATTAGCCAAGGCTGAGCCGGTTTCCTGCCCCAGATACCAGGCTTCGACAATAGCAGGCATAGACTCCGCTAACTCACCCAAAGCCAAAGGCCGGCCATTAGTCAACACCAGCACCAGCGGTTTACCTGTCGCCAGAATAGCTTTGGCTAACTCCAGTTGATTACCAACCAAATCTAAACTGGTGCGATCGCCTAAATGGCTATCAGCCCAGGCTTCGCGTGACAAACCTTCGTTTTCACCCAGCACCAACACCACAGCATCAGATTTTTTTGCCAAAGCCACAGCTTGCTCCAGCAAACCTTTGCGATCGGCCTCATCCGTTAAACGAATATCGTCATAATTCCAGCGCTGCATTGAATAGGTGCCTGCGGCTTTACTACGATCGGCAATATCGCTGGTGACAAAAGCGGCTTGTTTAGCTGGGGTTTGAGTTAAAGCTTTTGTCAGTTCTGTGCCTGGGGCGAATTCCACTTTGGCTTTGCCCTGCAACTTTTGCTTTAAGCCATCGACAATACTGACGGTCTGGCGCGGAATACTGCTGTAACCCCCTAACAATACTTCATCGGCATGAGGGCCAATAACGGCCAGTTGTTTGATTTTGTCGGCTTTTAGCGGCAAAGTACCGTCATTTTTCAACAGCACCATAGATTTTTCTGCCACCTGACGGGCAAAAGCACGATCTGAATCTGCGCCCACTATGCCATTGGCTTTGCTGGCATCCACATAAGGTTGTTCAAACAAACCTAAACGGAATTTCAGCGCCAATACCCGCCGTACTGCTTTGTCTATTGCAGCTTCATCCAGCTGGCCGGATTGGACCAGGCCAGTTAAATGCGGAAAAGTTTTTGGATCCGGAGTTTCCATATCGACCCCGGCTAACAAAGCTGCTTTGGCTGCTGCGGCTTCGCTTTCATACAAACTATGCCTGGTATTGAGCTCTTCAATGGCAAAGTAGTCGCTGACAATCACGCCATTAAAGCCCCATTGCTTGCGTACCACATCTTCCAGCAACGGCTTATTCACATGAGAAGGAATACCGTCAATTTCATTGTAGGACGCCATAATACTGCTGGCATGCGCCAGTTTTACCGCTGCTTCAAAAGGCGGTAAAAACACTTCATGCAGTTCACGCTCACCGATAAAAGCAGGGGCAATATTGACCCCTGCAGCTGGCTGACCATGACCTGTCAGATGCTTTAAGGTCGACACTACTTTATCTGCGGCAAAGGGGCCTGTTTTACCTGTTTTGCCCTGAAAACCTTCCACTGCTGCCACACCCATGGCTGACATCAGGTACGGATCTTCACCCATGGTTTCTTCTATCCGGCCCCAACGCGGGTCGCGGGCTATATCCAGAATAGGAGTTAAAGCCCAGTGCGAACCCGTAGCGCGCATTTCACGGGCAGACAAGGCATATACATCATGCATATCTTGTGGCGACCAGCTGCTGGCAAGCGCAATAGCTTGTGGAAAACTGGTGGCATCAAAAGCGGCATAGCCATGCAAAGCTTCTTCATGCATCATGGCTGGAATGCCCAAACGGGTGTTTTCCTTTAACCAGCGCTGCAGAGCATTATTAAATTCAGCGGTTTGTTGTGGGGTTTTAAATTCACTGGGGCGGCCTATATGACCAATACCCAGTGGTATTAATTCTTTGGCTTTGTCCGGCAAAAACCGCAGATCTTTATCTTCCAGAGTGCGACGTTTTTGCCAGACGGTTTGCAGCTGCGCGACTTTTTCTTCCAGCGTCATGCGGGACAATAAATCATCCACCCGCTGCTCTGTTGGCAAACTGGCATTTTGATAAGGCTGCTGAGCCGAAGCCGCAAAAGCGACTCCTAAACCCAGCACCGCGGAGAGAAATTGTTTGCCCACTAGAGCCTCCTTTGAAATACCTGATTAATCCCTGTAGGGCTTTAAGGTCTGAATTTTGCCGTCAGCGTCATACTGAATTTCCGCCATTTTGACTGAACGTAAATGAGTGACACCTTCGGACAAAATAGAGTCGTGATAAAACAGATACCATTTGCCTTCAAATTCACAGATGGAATGGTGAGTGGTCCAGCCCACTACAGGCTCTAAAATCCGGCCCTGATAGGTAAAAGGTCCGTAGGGGTTATCGCCTGTGGCATAACATAAAAAGTGGGTGTCACCTGTGGAGTAAGAAAAGTAGTATTTGCCCTGGTATTTATGCAGCCAGGACGCCTCAAAAAAGCGTCTGTCTGTATCACCTGCCAGAAGCACCTTGCCTTGTTCATCCAAAATCAGTACTTCACGTGGCGCTTCGGCAAACTCCAGCATATCGTCGCGTAATTTTGCTACTTTTGGCCCTAATGCCGGTTCAGCGGCAGCAGGTTCTGCATTGTCAGCCTTGTACTCATTGTTACGGTAGTTTTGTAACTGCCCACCCCAAATACCGCCAAAATACATATAAAAACTGCCGTCATCGTCTTCAAATACCGCTGGGTCTATTGAGTAACTGCCTTCAATAGCTTTTGGCTGAGCTTTAAAAGGTCCAATGGGTGAGTCGGCCACAGCCACACCAATCTGGAAAATACCGTCTGGCTTTTTGGCCGGAAAATAAAAGTAATAGGTGCCATCTTTTCTGGCTGCATCCGGTGCCCACATCTGACGTTCAGCCCATGGCACGTCTTTGATATGCAAAGCCACGCCATGATCCACAGCGGCGCTTTCAGGGCTATCCAGCGACAACACATGGTAATCCTGCATACCAAAGTGATCGCCGTTGTCGTTAAAGGGAATACCAGCCTCAATATCGTGCGACGGATAAATGTAGATGCGGCCGTCAAACACATGAGCCGAAGGGTCGGCCGTATAAATGTGTTCCACTAAGGGCTGCGAAATAGCTTTGGCTTTCAGGGCCTTTAAATCTTCAGACATACCACTTACTCCGCTTGTGCTAAACCAGCAGCAGCGCGACGTTCATTCAGCTCCTGCTCAATCTGGTTTTCTTTGTGTTTGTTAATTTCATAAAGGCAAACGCAGGCCACACCCAACAGGAAAGGTATTGAGGCAAACAGGCTGACCGATAATTTAATGCCGTTAATAGTGTCAGGTGCCTGAGCGGCCAACTGAGCGTCGTAACCAAAGTGAGCCAGAATACCAGCCACCAAAGCACCACCTATGCTCAGACCCAGTTTCAGGCCAAAAATCATCGCAGAGAAAATAATAGCGGTAGCGCGACGATGGTTTTTCCATTCGGAATAATCCGCCACATCAGCAATCATGGCCCACAGCAGTGGAATGGTGATGCCGTAGAAAAAGCCATGTAAAAGTTGTGAGGAAAACACCAGACCTATGGCATCAGACGGGAACAGATAAAACGCCATCACAAATAAAGTAGAGATAAAAAGAGCTACAGCAAACACATCTCTTTTGCCAAAACGATCAGCCAAAGGTTTAGAAAAACCTATGCCTAAAATCATGCAGATAATGCCACCGGCATTAAATAAACTAAAACCTGAAGTCGCCGCATCTTTAGGCCAGAGGAATTCAGTCAGCCCCATACCGGTCAGCATAGCGTTTAAACCGGCAATAAAAGCGTTAAAACCAATATCTTCCAGAAATACAGCGACATGCTGTTCGCTTAGATAATTCTCGAAGTAAAAAATATACATGCCGCCTTTCAGTGCCAGGGTAATAAACACCAGCACGGTCAACACCAGCATAATGACCCAGGGCCGGTTCTTCAGCAGGTCGCCAATGTCCTGACCAATAGTTGAGCTTTGCGCGCTACAGGTTAAAACCCGCTCTTTGGTGGTGATAAAAGTAATCAAGAAAAACACAATACCCACACAGGCAAACAGCGTCATGGTGTTTTCAAAACCTACTGCTTTATCGCCATCGCCCAGAATCAGCACCAGCGGTAACAGCAGGGCCTGAATAATAAATTGCGCCACCATCACAGCAACAAAACGGTAAGCCGACAAACTGTTCCGGTCGGCCATATTGCCGGTCAAGACACCACTTAAGGCTGAATACGGCAGGTTATTGGCTGAATACACCAGCACCAGCACTACATAAGTAATAAAAGCGTAAGCAATTTTTCCTTCTGGACTGAAATCCGGCGTACTGAAAGCTAACAGCGCTATCACGCCAAAAGGGATGGAGGTCCAGAGGATCCAGGGTCTGAACTTGCCCCAGCGGGTTTGAGTGCGGTCGGCGATAATGCCCATAATGGGGTTAAAACAAGCACCAATTAAACCACCAATAAAAATGATAGTAGCGGCTGCCCCGGCTGGTATTTGGTAAACATCTGTGTAGAAAAAAGCCAGGAAGGTCATCAGGGTTTGAAAAATAAGGTTGGCCGCCAAATCCCCGAGGCTATAACCGATTTTTTCGGTCACCGATAATTTTTGTACTTCTGTTTGCATATCAATTCGCCTGTTGCAGTTTCATGCCCGCTTAAAGCAGGCTGTTCTTTTTATAGTTGTTCTGTTGCCACTGCTGCTGCAAGAGCTGCGGGCAAGCCAGTGTTGCTGTTTTTTCTGACCTTAACATACATCGACAGTTGCCAAAGCGGACTAACGGAATGTACTGAAAGAATTATGATTTTTAACAAGCTGGCTGTATTTCAGTCAAACAGAACTTATGCTCAGGCTATGCGCTAAGTCTATGCGCTCACCGACAGGAGTTATTATTTTGCAGCACAGCAACGAGCCATCCGTTTCAGAAGACAACAAGGTCTTTATTTTGTTTATCAGCTTAGTCGCCACTATAGGCGGCTTTTTATTTGGTTTTGACAGCGGCGTGATCAACGGCACAGTCGATGGTCTGCAGCAGGCCTTTAACTCAGAGAGTGTGGGCACAGGCTTTAATGTGGCCAGTATGCTGCTGGGCTGTGCTGTAGGTGCATTTTTTGCTGGTCGCCTGGCCGATATCAGCGGCCGTAAAACTATATTGTTGCTTGCAGCTGTGTTTTTTATTGTCAGTGCCTGGGGTTCTGGTATTGCCGAAGGATCGTTCGAGTTTGTGATTTACCGTATTTTAGGTGGATTGGCCGTAGGCGCAGCGTCGGTCATTACCCCGGCTTATATTTGTGAGGTAGCACCAGCCCGCTACAGAGGCATGCTCACTACTTTGCAGCAAATCGCTATTATCTTTGGTCTTTTTATGGCTTTTGTCAGCAATTACCTGCTGGCCGAAGTAGCAGGCGCTTCTACTTCTGCCTTATGGCTGGACTTCGCCGCCTGGCGCTGGATGTTCTGGATAGAACTTGTCCCTGCAGTGCTCTTTTTAGTCATGCTGTTTTTTATTCCTGAAAGCCCACGTTTTCTGGTGCTAAAAGGTAGCAACGAAGCAGCGGCGGCAGTACTGACCCGCTTGTATGGCAGCGATGCCGCCACCCGTAAACTCGCTGAAATTCAGCAATCCTTAACAGCTGACCACCAACCCCGATTGGCTGATTTAGTAAGTAACCAAACAGGTAAAGTACGCAAAATTGTTTGGGTAGGTATTGGCCTTGCCAGCTTTCAGCAACTGGTGGGCATCAACGTAGTGTTTTATTACGGTGCCGTATTGTGGCAAGCCGTCGGATTTTCTGAATCTGACGCCTTACTGATCAACGTCATTAGCGGCGGTTTAAGTATTGCTGCTTGTGTTATTACGCTGCTGATTATCGACAAAGTAGGCCGTAAACCTTTGCTGAAATGGGGTTCAGTGGGCATGGCTTTGACGCTTGGCCTGATGGTGATTTGTTTTGCCAATGCGGGCCAGGACGAAAACGGCAATCTGCTGCTTGGCGACTGGGGCACAGTAGCTCTGATCAGTGCTAACGCTTATGTGTTCTTCTTTAATATGTCCTGGGGCCCTGTGATGTGGGTGATGCTGGGCGAAATGTTCCCGAATCAAATTCGTGGTTTAGGCCTTGCTGTCAGTGGCTTAGCACAGTGGAGCTGTAACTTCCTGATCACCATGACCTTCCCTTTACTGCTGGCAGGCATTGGTTTGGCCGGAACTTATGGTCTTTACACACTAGGCGCCGCGCTCTCAATCATCTTTGTGATCAGGATGGTGCATGAGACCAAGGGTACTGAATTGGAAGATATGCAGGGTTAAAAACCCCGCGTACTTGAAGCCGCAACGTTGTTGACTACGCTACTCGCCCCAGTCACATAGGACAACTATGCTCCTGGGGTCTCGCTCGCTTGTCGCCTAGTTGCAACTCCAATTACTTTGGGTTGAATTTCCGGCATTCGATTTGAACGTAAAACAGACGGGGATAAACCCCGCCCCTACTGTGGTATTAGAAAAGAGAGCGAGTTTATGAATGTCTTTCATCTGACCAATAAAGCTGGCGACCAGCTAAGTATTCTGGAACGTGGCGCAGCTATGCAACACTGGTCTACTGCGTTGGGCAATAGCAACCGCGAACTATTGCTGTGTTATCCACAACCCGAGGATTATGGCCAGGACTGTTTTTATCTGGGCGCTTTGGTTGGGCCCTATGCCAATAGAATCAGTAAAGGCCGCTTGATGATAGGTCAGCGGCTTTACCAGTTGGAGCAAAACGAAGGTCAAAATCAGTTGCACGGTGGCTCCTCAGGTTTGCATCAAATGAACTGGCATGTAGTAGAGCAACAAACTTCCAAACTGGTTCTTGGCTGCGAAATGGCGGATGGTCAAGGGGGCTACCCGGGCCCTGTGTCTTTTCGCATCACTTATCAATTATCAGACCAAAGCATTTTAGATGTTTTGTTGGAAGCCAGCAGTGATGTCACTACTCTGGTCGGTCCCACTCTGCATCCATACTTTAATTTGTCCGCAGACAAGGCAAGCATAAACCAACATCAACTTTGCCTGCATGCAGCTCATTACGCTGTAGTGGACGCGCAAAGCATTCCTACCGGCCAGCTACCCAAAGTGCAGGGCAGTGCTATGGATTTCAGCTGCGCCAAAACACTGAATAGCATTCGATTGGATCATAATTTTGTGGTCAACGGTAATTTGCATCAGCCCGCGGCTGAATTAATCAGTCCAGACGGTTTGTTGCGCTTGAAAGTAAGTTCTGACTATCCGGGCTTGCAGGTGTATACAGGGGATCACTTAAGCGGGCCATTCAAATCACGACAAGGCATTTGCCTCGAACCCCAGTTTTTCCCGGATTCACCGAACCAAAAAGGTTTTCCATTTCACTTTACCAGCCCCGGCCAACCTTTTAAGGCACGGATCCGCTATCAGTTAGAAAAAGCAGGTTAACAGCTGCAGTTGTATTGATTTTTAATTTACTTATCGGAGTCATCAAATGCGATCTACCTCACTTTGTTTTATGTTGTTCAGCACCCTTCTTGCGGGCAGTGTGCTGGCAGAAAACCAAAGCACCTCTCTAAAGCAAGCCTACAGCCCTTATTTCAGTGTAGGAACTGCATTAAGTGAACGCCAAATACGGGGTCAGGAGCCTGGTACTCTGGATCTGGTGAAACAGCAGTTCAATGTTTTAACGGCCGAAAACATCATGAAATGGGAAGCCATTGAACCTGTTGAAGGCCAGTTCAACTTTGCCGCCGCCGACGCCATGATTGAATTCGCCGAAGCCAATAATATCAAAGTGATAGGCCATGTATTGTTATGGCATGAACAAACGCCAGCCTGGGTATTTCAGGACGCCAAAGGCCAACCCGCTTCAAAAGAGCTGGTGTTATCCCGACTGAAAAACCATATCAACGCCGTAATGGGCCGCTACAAAGGCCGTATTCAGGGCTGGGATGCGGTGAACGAAGCTTTAAACGAAGACGGCACTTTGCGCCAATCCAACTGGTATAAAGCCTTAGGCGAAGACTATATAGCCACAGTGTTTGAAATTGCCCACAAGGCCGACCCTAAAGCTGAACTTTATTACAACGACTTCAATTTATTTAAACCTGAAAAACGTGACGGCGTATTAAAACTGGTTGCCGCTTTAAAAGCGAAAAATGTGCCTATACACGGCATTGGTGAGCAAGGCCATTACAGCCTGGATTACCCAGAGCTGCAGCAAGTGGAAGACTCGATAGTGGCTTTTGGCAAAACAGGGTTACCTGTGATGATTACCGAACTGGATATCTCAGTGCTGCCATTTCCTGATCCAGAAAACATCGGCGCTGACATCTCATTGAATATGAAGTTAAAGCAAGAATTTAACCCTTACGCCGCTGGCTTACCAAAAGCCGTCAGCGACCAGCTATCAAACAAATACCTGCAATTATTTGAACTGTTTTTACGCCACAGCAACGTCGTCCAACGGGTCACCTTATGGGGTGTCAACGACAGCCAAACCTGGCGCAACGACTGGCCCATGAAAGGCAGAACAGACTACCCCTTACTATTTGACCGGAAAAACCAGCCAAAAGAAGTGGTGCCGCAGTTGATCAAACTGGCGGAAAAGGCTGGTAAATAACTAAGCATAATTTTCAAAAGGCTGGGCTTGTCCCAGCCGGCTTATCTTCTATACCTTTACACGATCTGGCGTTCGCTGCAACGATAAGAGGATGTAACCAAGCAAAGCCTAATTACACACCATAGAAATTTCTCGCTAATTTGACATGTCACTTTGATGCAATATGATGAGTTTATGCTTTTCAATAGGATGCAGATAATGCCTGTCATCAGCCGCTTTTACGGCATTTTGATTGCCATGTATTTTAATGATCACAATCCACCGCATTTTCATGCAAAATATTCTGGCTATGAAGCGCTATTTGCATTTGATGGAACCATTCTGGAAGGGGAGTTGCCCAAAAGAGCAGCGACCTTTGTGCAGGAGTGGATAGGAATGCACAAAAGCGAGCTGGAAGAAAATTGGCGCAGAGCCAAAGCAGGTGAGCCCCTAAATTACATAGCACCACTGGAGTAAAGGATGTTGCATATAAAATCTGCAAAATACGTGGCTGATTACAAAATTTGGGTAGCCTTTGATGATGGCACTTCTGGCGAGGTCGATCTGGGTGGCGAACTGCATGGGCCAGTATTTGAAGCGCTGAGGGACGTCACCGTTTTTCGTAAAGTATCAGTGGATCCAGAGCTTGAGACTGTGGTGTGGCCGAACGGTGCAGATCTAGCCCCAGAGTTTCTTAAAGGGCTGCAAAACAAACAAAATCAGTCGAGGCCTTCAGCGCAGCTGCTTTGATCGTTATCTGGAGAATCTATTGTCAGGGCAAAGGGCAAGACCTGACACCAGATTTTTTTTCGTTCCCGCTTATGTGAGGCGTTAGTGCCCACTAGGAATAGAGGATTCTATGGAATATATAATTGGATTGTTGTCCTTTCTTGGGGGAATGGCGGCAGGCTACTTTGTCTCATACGGAAAAGAAAAGGGAAAAAATCGCGCGCTAAAGGAAGATATTGAAAATCTAGAAGAGCAAAAGCAGCAAGTTCAAGTTAAGTACACGAAGGAAATCGAAGAGCTTAAAAAGAACAACATACTGAATATCGAGTTGAGAAAACACAAGTACCAAGAGAAAAAGGATCAGTTTGCCAAGTTCTTCAACTTGCTGGATGAGTTTCATGCTAAAAGTAATGAGATATTCATGGAGCGTTTTGGTCCAATTTACTCTAGATTTATGCAGAATTACCTAGTAGCTCATGAGCCCTCACAAAACGAAGCTATAGCCGAATTCAACCAAAATATAATGACTCTCTTTAATGAGCTTAATCAAGAGCATTTAAAGCTGAGCACTGAAACAAATAGCATAAGACTGATCACTTCCTCTGTGCTTGACAAGCTTTTAGATAGGCTGAATGCCAAGGTTGGTGAAGCAACCAATACTGCTCAAGAGATGTTAAAAATGATGGCGAGCCCAGAGTTCTGGGCTGATCAAAGCATACTTCTACCGTTGCAGAAAGATGCTCAGGAGCAAGGGCGAGAAATTGTCACAATAAGAGACAACATTCGTAAACAAATGAAAATTGAGCTTGATCAAATATAAAAGCATTGCAGGTTCAGTGCCCCCATTGCCGCTTCTCAATCTTCGTTTGTCGATGATAGAAAAATCAAAACCAACTATTGGCACCAAATCCTTTCAAGGCGCGAGCTGTAATAGTCAAATAGTGATAAAGCAGGAAGAAAATAGGGCGCAGTAGCTTTCCTGCGCCCGGATAAAATACCCGGCAAGCCGGGCTACGACAGGGTTCGGGAGGCCTATCTGAACAACACTAAATTTACCTGGTTTTCCAGTAATTCCTGACGGCCGCTGACGGCTTTCGGGCTTAACTGTTCACGTTCAACCATAGCAGCCAAAGTTTGCAGTGAATGCTCGCTGCTTTGAATGGCTTTACCTAAAGAGCCATTCCAGCCGGCATAACGCTGAGCTACGGCTTGACCTAAGAAGTCTTTTTCAACCAGAACTGCAGCACGTTTCAGTGCCATAGCCAGGTGATCCATACCACCAATATGACCATGGAACAGATCGGCGCGGTCCATACTCTGACGGCGTAATTTGGCGTCAAAGTTGAAGCCACCAGAGGTGAAACCACCAGCTTTCAGAATTTCGTACATCACCAGGCTCAGCTCTTCTACGCTGTTCGGGAATTGGTCTGTATCCCAGCCGTTTTGTGCATCACCACGGTTGGCGTCGATGCTACCAAAAATGCCAAGAGAGATAGCTGTAGCCACTTCATGATGGAACGAATGACCAGCCAAGGTAGCGTGGTTGGCTTCGATGTTGACGGCGAATTCTTTTTCCAGACCAAATTGCTTCAGGAAACCATAGACAGTTGCTGAGTCGTAATCGTACTGGTGCTTGGTTGGTTCCTGTGGCTTAGGTTCGATCAGTAAAGTGCCTTTAAAACCGATTTTATGCTTATGCTCAACTACCATTTGCATAAAGCGGCCCAGTTGCTCACGCTCCTGACGCAGGTCGGTGTTCAGCAGGGTTTCGTAGCCTTCACGACCGCCCCACAATACGTAGTTTTCACCACCTAAACGCTGAGTTGCGTTCATTGCATGGAACACTTGCGTAGCGCCGTAGCTGAAGATTTCCGGATCCGGGTTGGTCGCAGCACCTGCAGCGTAACGTGGGTTACTGAATAAGTTGGCAGTGCCCCACAACAGTTTCACGCCAGTTTCAGCTTGCTTTTGTTCCAATACATCTACCATAGCGGCGAAATTGCTGATGTATTCTTTAATGCTGTTGCCTTCAGGCGCCACGTCTATGTCATGGAAGCAGTAATAAGGAATGCTCAGCTTGCTGAAGAATTCAAATGCTACGTCGGCTTTTGCTTTGGCTTGCGCCATAGCGTCACCGGCTTCTAACCATGGACGACCAAAAGTACCCTGACCAAATACATCCTGACCATTCCAGCAGAAGTTGTGCCAGTAGCAAGCGGCCATACGCAAATGCTCTGCCATGGTTTTACCCAGCACTACTTCGCTGGCGTTGTAATGTTTAAAAGCTAAAGGGTTGGTGCTGTCGGCACCTTCATAGGCAATTTTGTTAATCTGATCGAAATACTGAGCCATTTTGCTCTCCTGTGTTACATCAATTCCAATGCTGCTAATGGTGAGCATTGCAAGCCCGGTTCACAATTATGTTTTTTCAAAGCTACCTTGTGCTTTTGCTTTATTCAGGTCGTCTTTGCTATATCGGTTAGATACATGAACGGGCGGGGTAAACCCCGCCCCTACAATTTTTTTAACGGTATCGGCGATCTATTGAGGCTGGCGGGGACAAGCCTCAATAACATCGCCTTGTAATTTGAGACGGGCGGGGACAAGCCCCGCCCCTACCCATTAAAAATGCTCAGCCAATGACTGATACAACGCCTTAAACTTGCTGTAGCGTTTGGCCAAAGCGGCGTGACGTTTGGCATCAGGCAGATGCTGGCTGACCACTGGTGGCGGCGGGCAAAGTACGTCCAGCGCTGTATCAGGTTCCATAGCTAACCTGGCAAGACGGGCCGCACCTAAAGCTGGCCCTACTTCACCGCCTTCTCTGAAGGTCAGCGGTTGGTTCATCACATCAGCCAACAACTGACGCCAATACGAGCTTCTGGCACCACCACCTATCAGGTTAATTTCGGTGGGCATCAGGCCGCTGGCATGCAAAGCTTCTGCGCCCTGAAACAAGGCAAAACTGACACCTTCAAGCACTGAATACGTCAGAGCTTTTTGGTCAGTGTTGTAGTCCAGACCAAACCAGACACCTTTGGCATTGGGGTTGTTATGCGGCGTGCGCTCACCAGACAGATAAGGTAAAAACAGCGGCATATCTTCAATAGCGCCTGGCCCTTGTTCCAAATCGGCCAGCAAAGTAGCAACAGGGGTTTTCACTAAATGCTCGGCATACCATTGCAAACAACTGGCAGCACTTAAGGTGACCGACATCAAATGCCAAGTATTCGGTAAGGCGTGGCAAAAACTATGTACAGCAGATTCAGGGTTCGCCAGAAAACCATCACTAACGGCAAAATACACACCCGAAGTACCAAGGGATAACATGGCCTGGCCAGGGCGCACTATGCCAGCGCCCACAGCACCTGCGGCATTGTCACCACCACCGGCAATCAAAGGCACAGCGGCTAAACCCCAGCGTTTTGCCAGTTCTGGTAATAAGGTGCCGGTGATTTGATTGCCCTCATAGAGTTTTGGCATCTGATCACGGCTTAAACCACAAGCGCACAACAGTTCGTCGTTCCAGTCACGTTTAGCCACATCCAGCCATAAAGTGCCGGCTGAATCGGACATATCAGAGGCAAAATCGCCACTTAAACAAAAACGTAAATAATCTTTTGGCAGCAATACTTTGGCAACCCGGGCAAAAGCCGCAGGTTCTTGTTGGCGTAACCAAAGTAATTTAGGAGCAGTAAAACCTGGCATCGCCAGATTACCTGTGATCTGTGGCAAATCCGCCACTTTCACTTCCAATTGCTGGCATTGCTCAAAAGAGCGGCCATCGTTCCATAGAATGGCAGGGCGAATGATCTGGTTCTGCTCGTCCAGCAACGTAGCGCCATGCATCTGACCAGCCAAGCCTATAGCTTTGACCGACGATAAAGACTGACGCTGACTTAATTGGTCCATACAAGACTCTAGTCCAAGCCACCAATGCTCTGGGTTTTGCTCCGACCATAAGGGCTGCGGCCTGCTGACTAACAACTCAGCGCTGGCGCTGTCTATGACTTTGCCGTTCTCGCCTAGCAAAATAACCTTGATGCCCGAAGTGCCTAAATCTATGCCTATGTACATATTCTGCAATCTGTTCTGACTTTTGGTGAGCTAATACTTGGCGAGGGAATGCTTGCCAGCAATTACGAAAATTCATAATTAACTGCTGAATTCTGTTTTATAGTTTGCCAAAAAAGCCTGACTGGCTAATATTTAACCCGCTTAATTAGAAAAAATAAAAAAGATAACTATAAATACCCAAAGTAATTGGAATTGCAGCGCAGTCAACAACGCTGTGGCTTCAAGGACGAAGGGTATAACGACAGGACGGGGACAAGATAAATGTTTAAAGCTAAACACAGCATTACACTTTTGTTTAATGCCAATAAGGTATTCGACAGGCAAGTGATCGAAGGCATAGGTCATTATCTGCAATCATCTAAAGTCGACTGGGACGTGTATCTGGAGGAAGATTTTCTCTGTCGTCTCGAACATATTCATGAATGGGGTGGCGACGGTATTATTGCCGACTTCGACGATATGAATATTCAACGTGCTCTGGCAGGTTCAACCAAACCTATAGTTGGAGTGGGCGGCTCTTATAGCAAAGCAGCAGACTACCCTGCTGTGCCTTATGTCGCTACCGACAACTATGCTCTGGTGAATGCAGCTTATGAACATCTGAAACGCAAAGGGTTAGACCGTTTTGCGTTTTACAGTGTGCCAACAGATGAACATCACCGCTGGGCCAGTGAGCGCGAAAACGCGGTGAAAAAATTAACGGCTCAGGATGGCTACGACTGTCAGATTTATCAAGGCCATTGCACCAGACCTGAAACCTGGCAATACGCCATGAACCGTTTAACAGACTGGCTGGAAAGCTTACCCAAACCTATTGGCATTATTGCCGTCACCGACTCCCGCGCCCGCCACCTGCTGCAAGCCTGTGAGCATCTTGGCATAGTGGTGCCGGACAACGTTTCTATCATTGGCATAGATGACGACGACATAGCCCGCTTTCTGAACCGCATCAGTTTAAGCTCAGTGACTCAAGGTTGCTTTGAAATGGGCTACAAAGCCGCCAAGCTGCTGCACACTCAACTGAACAATATCGAAGTAGGCCATAAACGTATTCTGGTGCCGCCTGTGGGTGTGGCATCACGTCAATCTACCGACTTTAAAGCACTACGCGACCCTTATGTGATTCAGGCCATGCACTATATCCGCCGCAACGCCACACGTGGTGCCAAAGTAGAACAAGTCACAGATTTTGTCGGCATATCCAGATCCAATCTGGAGCAACGTTTCAGAGCGGAACGCGGTCATTCCATTCATACCGAACTGCATAATCAGAAGCTGGTGAAAGCCTGCAAAATGCTGGTGGATACTCAGGTAAACCCGATAGAAATTGCCAATATCTGCGGCTACCCTTCATTGCAATATATGTATGCGGTATTTAAACGCCATTTCTGCCAAACGCCAAAAGAATACCGCGAAACCCGCGGAGAACTGATGAATCATCTGGCGGTAAATAACTAAAGCAGTGTTGTAAATTGTAGGGGCGGGTAAAGGGCAGGGACAAGCCCAGCCCCTACGGTACCCGCCCGTCTCAAATTACAATCCAATGCCAGATAGCGGTTTATCCGCGCCTCTCTCGTTTTTAAATCCTCCCTCCTAAAAAACGCACAAAGCTGACGTATTTTCATAAATCCGAAGCCATTGATGATCATGGTATTTTTTGTTCAACCCTGACTCCAATTGTCAAAGGAATGGATAAAAATGAAAACTACCTATGCTTGTGTGATGCTGGGTTTCAGCTTGTTGTTAAGCGGATGCCAACCTGAAAAACCAACTAATGAAGCTGATACAGCAGCCACTTTTCATTGGTTTGATTATCAGGGCCAGGACGCAGTTTTTGCTGAACCTTTAGCTAAAGGCTCCTACCAAAACCCTGTGGTTGCAGGCTTTTTTCCTGATCCCAGCATTACCCGCCGTGGTGATGACTATTACATGGTGATGTCGTCTTTTTCCTATACACCGGGCTTACCCATTCTGCACAGCACCGACTTGGTGAACTGGCAACTGATAGGCCATGCCTTAAGCCGCGCCTCACAAGTGGATATGGCGGGCATGCAGGTGTCCCGTGGCATTTTTGCCCCTACTATTCGGTATCACGATGGCACTTTTTACCTGATCACCACTGTGGTGGATAAAGGCGGTAACTTTATTTTGACCGCCACAGACCCGGCCGGGCCATGGTCTGATCCGATCTGGTTGCCGGAAGTGGAAGGCATAGATCCGGATATCTTTTTTGATGATGACGGCAAGGTCTATATCAGCCATAACGGTGAAGCGCCGGGCGAAGCCTTGTATGAAGGCCACAGGGCAATTTGGATGTGGCAATACGACCCGGTGAAAAAAGCCGTGCTGCCGGACTCCAAAAAACTGCTGGTCAATGGTGGTGTTGATTTAAGCACTAAGCCGATTTGGATAGAAGCTCCCCATATTTACAAACACAACGGCTGGTATTATCTGGTCTGTGCTGAAGGCGGCACAGCCGATCAGCATTCGGCCGTCGTGTTCCGTAGCCGCAGCCTGAATGAGCCTTTTGTGCCTGATAGCGCCAACCCTATTCTGACGCAACGTGATTTACCAGCCGACAGAGCCAACCCTATTACCACAGCTGGTCATGCCGATTTTGTGCAGTTACCTGATGGCCAGTGGTGGGCCGTGTTTCTCGCTACCCGGGCTTACGACCAACGGTTTTACAATACGGGTCGTGAAACCTTTTTACTGCCGGTCAGTTGGAAAGACGAATGGCCACATATACTGCCTCAAGGACAAGAAATTCCTTATCAGCTCACAGCGCCAACAGGCTTAATCAGCAGCACTGGCGGTTTGACACAAACCGGCAACTTCAAATGGCGTGATGAATTTGATGGTCAAAGCTTAAAGCTGGACTGGAACCTACTGCGCGAGTTTGATCAAAGCTGGTTAAAGCTGGATGGGCAAAACCTGAGCCTGAATGCCAAAGCTGTGGGTATGGACTCCTTATCGCAACCTGCTTTTATTGGTCGTCGCCAGCAACATACCAGTTTTGAAACCAGCACCAGCCTTGTGCTGCCAAAAGGCAATATTTCAGCTGGTTTGGTGGCCTTTCAGAACGAGCAATATCACTACTATCTGGGCATAAAAACTGAAGGCGATAAGCCCACAGTGTTTCTTGAACAAGCCAAAGGCGGCAAACCCAGCTTGATTAGCAGCCAGGACTTAGCCGCAAATACTGAGCAACTGAAGCTAAGAATTCAAGGCAAAGCGGGTGAAATCAGTTTTTATTACGCCGATCAAAAGGGTGACTGGCAGCAGTTGGGCGAAGTGCAGGACGCCAAAATCCTAAGTACTCAAGTTGCAGGTGGTTTTGTGGGTACCACGCTAGGTGTGCATGCCCGACAGGAAAAAGAGGCCATCCCATGAACAGCCAGGCCATGAAAACCGCTTTTACTTTCAGTTTAGTCTTAGCCCTTTGCAGCACGGCAGTTATTGCCTTACCCAGTGATTATCTGGCGCAACAACCAACCAAAAGCGACTTTGCTTTGGTTGGCAAAAGTACCCAGGCAACAATTCAGTTGGATGATAAAGACCATAAAGGCTTAAAACGCGCCGTACAAAGCCTGCAACAGGATATTCAAAAGGTCAGCGGCAAAAGCTTAAGCATCAGCCCCAAAGCGGATGCCAAACAGCTGCTGATTATCGGCAGCCTGGGTAACAGCACAACACTGGACCAACTGATTGCGGCAGGAAAGCTGGATGTTAGTAGCATTCAGGGCCGCTGGGAAGCCTATTTAATTCAGGTGGTTGAACAACCTCTGCCGGGTGTAGAACAGGCTTTGGTGATAGCAGGCAGCGACAAACGCGGCGCTATATTTGGCGTTTATGATCTGGCCGAAACCATAGGGGTATCGCCCTGGAGTTGGTGGGCCGATGTGCCGGTGAAAAAACAGCCAGAGCTGTATATCAAAGCAGGCACCCGCCTGACCGATGCGCCCAAAGTAAAATACCGTGGCATCTTTTTAAATGACGAACACCCAGCCTTAACCAATTGGACCAGCGAAAAATTTGGCGGCTACAACAGCCAGTTTTATCAGCATGTATTCGAGCTGTTGCTGCGGCTGAAGTCGAATTTCCTCTGGCCTGCGATGTGGAATAACGCCTTTGCCGATGACGATCCGCAAAACGCTATTCTGGCCGATGAAATGGGCATAGTGATGAGCAACAGTCACCACGAACCTATGATGCGGGCTGACAAAGAATGGAACAGATACGGCAAAGGGCCATGGGAATACTCCAGCAACCGCGACAATATCTATAAGTTCTGGCAAGAAGGCGCGAAGCGGCATAAAAACCTGGAAAGCATTTATACCCTTGGCATGCGCGGTCAGGAAGATGAGCCGATGAGCGAAGGCGAAAACATCGGTCTGCTGGAACAAATTGTGGCGGATCAGCGCCAGATCCTGACAGAAACCTTCAAAGACAAGCCTGTGACTGAAGTGCCACAAGTCTGGGCTTTGTACAAAGAAGTGCAGGGCTTTTACGAGCGCGGTATGAGAGTACCGGACGATGTGACCTTACTTTGGGCTGATGATAACTACGGTAATATCCGCCGCCTGCCGACAGCGGAAGATCGCGGCCGTGCCGGTGGCGCTGGTGTGTACTATCACTTTGATTATGTCGGCAGCCCCCGCTCCTATCGCTGGATCAACACTGTGCCTATGGCAAAAATCTGGGAGCAGATGAATTTAGCCTGGCAGTTTCAGGCTGATCGTATCTGGATAGTCAATGTTGGGGATTTAAAGCCGATGGAATTTCCTATCGACTTTTTCCTGCGTATGGCCTGGAATCCGCCTGCTTTTAAAGCCGATAACTTAGAGCAATTTGCCGTAAGTTGGGCCACGCAACAATTCAGTGAACAACATGCAGCGACAGTGGCTGAACTGATCCAGGGCTACACCACACACAACGGCCGTCGTAAACCTGAAGCTGTGGAACCCCATACCTACAGCATCTTGCATTATCAGGAAGCAGAGCGCGTCAGTCAGGAGCTTGCGGCTTTAGTGAAAAAATCCGACGAGTTGTTCCGTCAATTACCGACTGAACAAAGGGATGCGTATATCCAACTGGTCTCGCATCCACTAAAAGCCAGCCAGGCGGTGTATGAATTAAACCGCGCTGTGGCGATGAATAAACTGCATGGCGAACAAGGCCGGGTGACTACCACTTATTGGGCAGAGCAGGTGCGTTTTTGGTTTAAACAGGATGCAGAGCTGACGGCGCTTTACCACAGCCTGGGCAATGGCCGTTGGAACCACATGATGTCGCAGCCTCATATTGGTTTTACATACTGGCGTAACCCACCTGCGAACTTAATGCCAGTGGTGTCAGTCGCAGAACCTATGCCAGTGGCCGATATGGGTGTGGCGCCCGAAGGCTCGGCTTTTTCATGGCCTATCAGCGAATACAAAGGTCAGCCCTTAGAGCTGGACACTTTTTACCCTCACGGACAAAAACAGCGGGCTATTGAAGTATTTAACAAAGGCAGCCTGCCTTTTGAATTTAGCGCCAAAGCATCAGCCGATTGGATTAAGCTAAGCCAGACTAAAGGCCAGATTGAAGTTGCACAGACCATTCAAGTCAAGATCGACTGGAGCAAAGTCAAAACCGGGCTGAATGTAGGTGAAGTGCATGTGCAGGGCACGGGCTGGGGCGGCGCAAAAATTAAAGTGTCGGCCTTGAAACCTAAAACAGAGCCGACTTCAGGTTTTGTTGAAGCAGACGGTTATATTGCGCTGGACGCAGCCAGTGCAAAGGTGCAGGGCAATAACACCCAAAGCTGGTGGCAACTGATCCCTGGCCATGGCCGTGGTGCCGCTTCTATGGCCGCTATGACTGAACTGGATTATCAAACCAAAGATATTCACAAAGCCCCCTATCTGGAATACCCGCTGTATTTCCATTCCACTGGCGAATTCACTTTACATAGCGTGATAGCCCCTACTTTGGATCTGGTGCCTGGCCGTGGTTTGCGTTTTGCTGTGTCGCTAAATAATGCTGAACCTGAACTTGTAGACAGCCTGGCAAATAAAAGCCCGACTGTGTGGGATAACGCAGTGTTGGATGGAGTGCGGGTGATCAAAACTGCGATCAAAGTGAATAAGCCTGGCGAACACAAACTAAGAATTTACCTGGTAGACCCGGCCTTAGTGCTGCAAAAACTGATCATTGATACAGGCGGCCTGAAACCTAGCTACTTAGGGCCAGAGCAAAGCCAGCGTGTTACAACGACTTTAGGAAAATAGGGAAGAGTATGAATCAGCTCGAACAACTCAGCAAAATGACGGTCGTGGTTGCAGACAGCGGTGATATTGCCGCTATACAGCAGTTGCAACCGACCGAAGCCACCACTAACCCATCGCTGATTTTGCAGGCCAGCCAGCAGGCCGATTATCAGCATTTGTTGCATAACGCTTTAAAAGGCAATGAGCAAGATATTGCTGCAGCCTGTGAGCAAGTGACTGTCAATTTTGGCTGTGAAATTTTGCGGCATATACCGGGTCGGGTATCGACTGAAATTGACGCCCGCTTGTCTTTTGATACCGAAGCCAGTGTCAGCAAAGCTTTGAGTATTATTGGTCGTTACCGCGCAGCAGGAATCGACTCAAACAGAGTGCTGATTAAACTGGCGGCCACCTGGCAAGGTATTCAGGCCGCGGCCCGGCTGGAAAAGCTAGGTATTCACTGCAACCTGACGTTGATCTTTAGTCTGGCTCAGGCCAAAGCCTGTGCCGATGCAGGTGTGACCTTAATTTCCCCTTTTGTTGGCCGTATTCTGGACTGGTACAAACAAAACCAGCCAGAGCAGGATTTTTCCGGCGACAAAGACCCAGGCGTGTTATCAGTGAAAACCATTTATAACCATTACAAAAGCCATGGCATACCCACAGTAGTGATGGGTGCCAGCTTTCGTAATGTGGAGCAAATCCGGCAGTTAGCAGGCTGTGACTTACTGACGATAGCCCCTAACTTGTTACTGCAATTAAAAGATTCTACTGACCCTTTGCCTGCAGCGCTGCAACCTCATACAACGCAAAGCCCTGAAGCAGCCAAAGCTTTAAGTCAGGCTGAATTTTTATGGCAACTGAACGAAGACGCCATGGCCACAGAAAAGCTGGCCGAAGGTATTCGCAAATTTGCAGTGGATCAGCGCAAGCTGGAACAACTGTTACAGAACTTGGCCCCAAGCCGTTAGGATATGTCTATGCAAACCACTCAGCACACTGATCATAAAACCCGCGCTAACGCTATTCGCGCTTTAGCTATGGATGCAGTACAAAAAGCCAACTCAGGTCACCCAGGCGCGCCTATGGGTATGGCCGATATTGCCGAAGTACTCTGGCTGCAATTCTTAAAGCATAACCCGACCAACCCATCGTTTAGCAACAGAGACCGTTTTGTGCTGAGTAACGGCCATGCTTCTATGTTGTTGTATTCCTTGCTGCATTTAACGGGTTATGAATTATCTATTGAGGATTTAAAGTCTTTCCGTCAGCTGCATTCCAAAACGCCTGGTCACCCTGAATTGGGCTATACAGCAGGCGTCGAAACTACTACTGGTCCTTTGGGCGCTGGCATTGCCAATGCGGTAGGTATGGCCATAGCCGAAAAAACTCTGGCGGCGCAATTTAACCGCCCTGATTACCCTGTGGTGGATCATTTTACCTACTGCTTCCTCGGTGACGGCTGCCTGATGGAGGGTTTATCCCACGAAGCCTGCTCACTGGCTGGTACTTTAGGTTTGGGTAAACTGATTGCCTTTTGGGATGACAATGGCATTTCTATTGATGGTCATGTTGAAGGCTGGTTTACCGACGACACGCCAGCGCGTTTTCACTCTTACGGCTGGCAGGTCATTCAGGTGGATGGTCATAACCCAAGCCAGATTGCCGATGCCATCACACAAGCTCAGGCAGAAACAGACAGACCCACGCTGATTTGCTGTAAAACTATTATAGGTTTTGGTAGCCCGAATAAATCCGGCTCTCATGACTCTCATGGCTCGCCTTTGGGCGATAGCGAAATAGCTAAAACCCGTGAGTTTCTGCAATGGTCGCATGCTCCTTTTGAAATTCCGGCCGAGATTTATGCAGCCTGGGACAGCAAAACCAAAGGTGCAGCACTGGAGCAGCAATGGACAGAGTTATTTGCTGCGTACAAAAAGGAATATCCAGAACTGGCTGGTGAATACCAACGTCGGGTTATAAATCGCGAATTACCAACCAACTTTGAAACTGCCACTCAAAGCTTTATCGAGAATTGCCAAAACCAGCAACAAGATATTGCCAGTCGCAAAGCATCTCAGCTTTGTATCGCTCACTTTGCAGCGCTAGTTCCTGAAGTTTTAGGTGGCTCAGCCGATTTGGCTGGTTCTAACCTGACTTTATGGTCGGGTAGCAAAGGCCTGAGCAAAGACGATAGCTCCGGCAACTATATCTATTATGGTGTGCGCGAATTTGGCATGGTTGCCATCATGAACGGCATTAGTGCCCATGGTGGTTTCCGTTGTTACGGCGCTACTTTCCTGATGTTTATGGAATACGCCCGCAACGCAGTGCGGATGTCGGCCTTAATGAAGCTGCCGAATATTTATGTCTTTACCCATGATTCTATAGGTCAGGGGGAAGACGGCCCAACGCACCAGCCGATAGAACAGCTGACGAATTTGCGGACCACACCAAACCTGGTCACCTGGCGGCCTGCAGATTTAACTGAAACCGCTGTGGCTTGGAAAACGGCCTTAACGACCACAACCTCGCCTTCAGCTTTGGTATTCAGCCGGCAGAATCTGCGTCAGTTCCAGCGTAACTCTGAGCAAATCAGGCTAATCAGCAAAGGCGGTTATATTTTAAAAGACTGCGGCGGCGCGCCGGACATTGTACTGATAGCCACTGGATCTGAACTGCAACTGGCGTGTGATACCGCCGACAAACTCAATGCTGCAGGTAAAAAAGTGAATGTGGTGTCTATGCCAAGCACCACTTTATTTGACCAGCAATCTGAGTTTTACCGTGATTCGGTGCTGCCTGATCAGGCACAAATTGTTGCAATAGAAGCAGCTCACCCGGATTTCTGGTACAAATACGTCGGCAAAAAAGGCCTGATTATTGGTATCAGCAGCTTTGGCGAATCAGCGCCTGGCCCTGCCTTGCTGGATTATTTTGGTTTTAATGCAGACGTGATAGCAGCTAAGATCCTGGCCTAGCGTCCGGAAATCAGCAAACAACGGCTTCAACCTTATCAACCTAATAGGGTTGAAGTCTGACTCTAGCTCCCTGAACAAGGATTTTGTTATGCGCCTGGCTTTTTCTGTACTTTGTTTTGTTTCTGCTGCCAGCTCTTACGCCGCAGCACCAGCACCTCTACTGAAATTCAACCAAAGCGGTTACCAGCATCAGGGGCAAAAACTGGCGGTGATCCCAGGGAAAAGCCAACAAGCCTTTCAACTGGTCGCCTTACCATCAGGCCAGATTGTCTTTAAGGGCCAAAGTTCGGAAGCTCAGCTTTGGGCTCCGGCAGGCGAAAGCGTCAGTATTGCCGATTTCACAAAAGTACAAACCCATGGCCGTTACCGGCTGGAAGTCGTAGGTTATGCACCAGTTGAACTACAAATTGCAGCCCAACCTTATGCCCAATTGCATGACGCGGCAATGAAAGCTTATTACTTCAACAGGGCTTCGCAGCAACTTGACAAGGCTTATGCTGGTGTCTGGGCCAGACCTGCCGGGCACCCGGATGACAAAGTTAAAATACATGCCTCAGCAGCCTCCGCCAGCAGACCAGCAGGCACTGTAGTTCAATCTCCCAAAGGCTGGTATGACGCTGGTGATTACAATAAATACATAGTGAATTCTGGCATCAGTACTTTTACCTTGTTAGACGCCTGGACAGACTTCACAGATTTTTACCGCCAGCGACAATGGACTATCCCTGAATCTGGCAACAGCATGCCGGATTTGCTGGATGAAGTATTGTGGAATCTGGACTGGATGAGCAGCATGCAAGACCCTGCTGACGGCGGCGTTTACCATAAACTGACGACACTGAATTTTGAAGGCGCTGTTATGCCGCATCAAGCGGTAGCACAACGTTATCTGGTGCAAAAAACTACGGCAGCCACTTTAAACTTTGCTGCTGTAATGGCCAAAGCCAGCAGAGTGCTAAGCGAATTTGATAAAGAGCAACCAGGCAAAGCTGTTTTGTTCAGACAACAGGCTATTCAGGCATGGCAATGGGCCAGCAAGAATCCGGATATTCCCTATCAACAACCTGCAGATGTCAGCACAGGCGCTTATGGCGATAAAAATCTGGCAGATGAATTTGCCTGGGCGGCGGCAGAGCTTTATCTACTGACAGGTGAAGAGCCTTATCTGCACCAGTTTTTCCAGCTGGCTCAGCCAGTACAAACCGCTTCATGGGCTTCGGTCGCGGCTTTGGGTTACTTCTCTTTGGCAAAAGAAGCAAATAATCTGAAGCCAGAACAGCGCCAGTTGGTGTTCAGCGCTATTACAGCTGTGGCCGATCAATTTGCAGCTCAGCATCAGGCTTCAGCTTATAAAGTAGCTATGGTGCCGGAAGATTTTGTCTGGGGCAGTAATGCGGTGGCGATGAATAAAGCCATACTGCTGTATAAAGCCAACCAGATCACTGCAAAAGCCAGCTACGTCGAGGCAATGCAAGGTTTGCTGGATTATGTGCTTGGCCGTAACCCACTCGATTTATCTTATGTCACAGGTTTTGGCGTAAAAAGCCCACAGCATATCCATCACCGCCCTTCTGAAGCTGACGGTATAAAAGCACCAGTGCCGGGTTGGTTAGCAGGTGGCGCACAGCCAGGACAACAAGATAAGTGCCAGTACAGCAGCACATTAGCAGCCAAATCTTATGTCGATGATTGGTGCAGCTATGCCAGCAACGAAGTCACCATCAACTGGAATGCGCCGCTGGTGTATATGCTGGCCGCGTTTTCTCAGCCCAGATAGTTCATTTAAGCCACTGCGGCGGGTTTTATGCCCGCCGCTGCTATGGTTAAAAGCTTTCAGATTCAAGGCTTAATGCTACGCTCCAAAAACTCCAGCATAGCTGCTGCTATTTCATTGCCGTGCGTTTCAATCGCAAAATGCCCCGTATTCAAAAACTGTACTTCAGCTTTTGGATTATCACGCTGAAATGCTTTGGCCCCTGCCGGAAGAAAGAACGGGTCTTTGTCACCCCAGATGGCTAATACTGGTGGTTGCTTGCTACGGAAGAACTGATGCAACGCTTTGTACTGCTTCACATTGCTGCCGTAATCCAGCAGCAAATCCATTTGCGCATCAACACCAATGCGCTCTATTGCCGCATGAGCTAACTGATAAGGTTCTGGCGCAATCACTGAGGTATCTTCTACCCCTTCAGTGTATTGCCACTTCAGCATGTCTGGGGTATTGAACTTGCGTAATGCTTCGCGGTTTTCCGCTGTTGGGTTAGCCCAGGCTTTGCGCATATCTGCCCAACCTTCACTCAGTCCTTCTTCGTAGCCATTACCATTTTGAGTCACAATGGCCGTGATCTTTTCTGGATTTTTCACCGCCAGACGCCAGCCGACCGGAGCGCCATAATCAAACACATACATAGCGTAGTGTTCAAGATTTTTAGCCACAGTGAACGCATCAATAACAGCGGTCAGATTGTCGAAGCTGTAATTAAATTTAACGCCAGGCTTCACTGTGGTTTGACCAAAACCTGGCAAGTCAGGTGCTATCACATGGTACTTCTGGGCCAGTTTTGGCATCAAATCTCTGAACATATAAGACGAAGCACCAAAGCCATGTAACAGCAGCACAGTAGGAGCTTGTGGTGAACCCGCCTCGCGGTAAAACACATTCACGCCCTGCACATCCAGGCTTTGATAGCGCACCAATGTTTTATCTTCTGCAGCTGTGGCAGAAAGAGAAGCAGCTAAGGCTGTAGCTGCGAGCAGTATTTTTTTCGTATTCATAGTTACTCCGTGAAGTTAAGGTTGGCAATATCACTTAGTAACCCATATAATTAAATTTAAGTGGTTACTTGAGGCAAGTTTGGCCGAACAAAAGTAACCTGTCAAATTAATTTTTAAAGGTTACTTATGGCAATTTCAGCAATTCTGCACGAAGAAACCCCAAGCGGCGCTCCAATGCTGGGCGATCATTTAGCAATGGACTTACTGAATACAGAAGCACGAGACGATGGCAAAGCTGTTGAATTCTGGAACAGTGATGATGATGTACTGCAATGGCTGGCCCGCTACGATATAACGCCAACAGCAGAGGGCAAGACTCTTGCTCCTGGTGAGCTACTCACTCAGGCCAAAGCATTACGAACGCTGGCGCGGCAGTTAATCTCTGAGTTTAGAGAGGAAAAATCACCGGAGATCGATAAGTTAAATCAGTATTTGCACTCTTTTCTTACCGTCCCCACTCTGGAAAGGGATCATAACGGCCAACTTGTATTAAACCGTGTTTCACGCAGTGAAATCATTGGATCTTTATTAGGCCCTGTCGCAGAGGCTGTTGCTCAACTCCTGGTTGAAGGCAACTTCGCGCTGGTCAAACAATGCGAACACCCAGACTGCATTTTGTGGTTTTACGATAGAACCAAAGCCCACAAACGCCGTTGGTGCAGCATGGCTTTATGTGGCAACAGGCATAAAGCTGCGCAGTTCAGGAAAAGAAGCAATAGTTAAGGTTATTCACAGAGAAACAGGCATAAAAAAGCCTCTGATTTCAGAGGCTTAAATTTATCGCGAACAAACCATACTCATCAGAACGGAATATCGTCGTCGAAGTCTATTGGTGGTTCCATTGGGCCACGTTGTTGTGGTGCTGCCTGATTAAAACCGCCTTGTGGTTGGTTAAAATTGCCCTGAGGCTGGAAGCCGCCCTGAGCTGGACGTTGCTGGTAACCACCTTGTGCCGGTGCTGCAGCAGCTGGAGCTTGAGGAGCGTAACCGCCCTGAGCTGGAGCCGCTTGTGGCATACGTTGTTGTGGTGCAGCAGCAGGTTGTTGATAACCACCCTGATTTCCCATAGGAGCGCCGCCCATAGCAGGAGCCTGACCAGCGCCTTGACCTTCACCACGGCCATCTAACATTTGCAGTTCGTTGGCAATGATTTCAGTGGTATAACGTTCAACACCTTGCTGATCCTGCCACTTACGGGTACGTAAACGACCTTCGATATAAACCTTGCTACCTTTACGCAGGTATTCACCGGCAATTTCAGCCAAACGCTGATAAATCACTACACGGTGCCATTCAGTATTTTCTTTCTTTTCATTGGTGGTTTTGTCCGTCCAGCTTTCGCTGGTCGCAATAGTCAGGTTAGCCACTGCGCCGCCTGTAGGCATATAACGAACTTCAGGATCTGTGCCTAAGTTACCAATCAAAATTACTTTATTAATTCCACGAGCCATGCGACTTCTCCTTAACTTTTTTGGCTGCTCTCAACCAAAGACTGTGCCTCTGCCAAATCAAAATGTTGCTGGCCGACTTTTAAATACAAACGTTGTTCCGCAACCACCACCGTGACCTCCAACACACCCTGGAGTTGGGTCAGGCGCTGCGCCAATTGGGCTGCGGCGGCTTCATCGGCCACTTTGACAGGCAATGACAGTCGTTGCGATCGCGCTGGCACTGTCATGCTGCTGGCATAAGCCAACCATAGTAAACCAATCAGGGCAGCGACAGCAAACAACGATTCACCGCTGCTGAAACTCGCCACAGCACCGCCTAAAATACCGCCAGCGAAGGCACCAAAAAACTGCGCACTGGCATAAGTACCCATAGCAGTTCCTTTTAATCCAGCAGGGGCAATACGCGACAACAAAGCGGGCATGCTGGCTTCTAAATAGTTAAAGCCAACAAAAAACAACAACAGCGCCAGGGCGATCGACCACAACTGCTGATTGATTAAAATTAACACAAAACCAACAATAAGCAGGCTTATTGCCAGTAATAAATAACCTTTTTCCTGTTGCTTGCGGCTGGCGAGAATCATCAGTGGCACCATCAAAATAAAAGCACCAACTAAAACAGGCAGATAGAGTTGCCAGTGTTGTTCTGATACAAAATCCTGCTGCAGCAACAAAGTGGGTAATACCACAAAAATAGCCGTCAGTAGTAAGTGCAGCACCAGCACACCAAAGTTCAGTCTTAATAATTCGGGATGACGAAATAGCGCTGCGATTTGGCCTTTGGTAGCCAGCGTTTCAGAGGCAGGCGCTTTGCTGACAGCGACAGGCACTACTTTCCATACCAACAACAGGCCGGTAATAGCCATTAACGCAGTACACCAGAAGATACCGCTTAAACCGCTGGCCGCAGCTATCGCAGGACCAGCCACCATAGCAACGGTGAATGATAAACCTATGGTCATGCCAATGACGGCCATCACTTTGGGTCTTTGTTCTTCACGGGTCAGGTCGGAAGCCAGCGCCATCACAGCACCGGAAATTGCGCCCATGCCCTGCAGCACCCGGCCAAAAGTCACCATATAAACAGAATCGGCTAAAGCAGCCACCACAGAACCCAGCACGAAAAAACTAAGCCCCAGCAGCATCACTGGTTTTCTGCCCCATTTATCGGACAGCCAACCCATAGGAATTTGCAACAACGCCTGAGTTAAACCATAAGCACCTATAGCCAGGCCTATCCACAAAGGCGAAAAGCCAATCAGGTCTTTGCCAAAAATGGCAAAAACAGGGATCAGCATAAATAAACCAAGCATCCGGAAAGCAAAGACCAGTGCCAGAGACCAGGCGGCACGTTTTTCCAGTGGATTCAGATGGGACATCTGCGACTCTATCTCCGGGTTAAAGCGGGCGGCGATTGTAGCACAGCTACCATCGTCTGCCATCACCGAACTAAAGAGTGTCTGTCGCAAATTCGATACGATCACGGCCCCTTGCTTTGGCCTGATATAAAGCATGATCAGCGCGGCGCAGCTGGCAATCAAAATCAAAGTCGGCGTTAAATACCGTGATCCCCACACTGATACTCAGGCTATTTTGGCTACCGAGTTGAGGCAATTGAAGGTGACGCACCGCCAGCAATAAACGTTCAGCTGCCAATTGCGCTGAATCACTGTCGGTTTGAGGTAAAAACACAATAAACTCCTCGCCGCCATAACGCGCCAGCACATCACTTTGGCGTAATTCTTTTTGCAGCACTGCAGCCACAGCAATCAACACTTCATCCCCGCCCTCATGGCCAATTTTGTCGTTGATTTGTTTAAAGTGGTCCAAATCAATCATAAAAAGTGCGGCACTGTGCTGCTGACGTTGTAAATAAGCTAAGCAACCCTGAATAGCGTTGACTAACCCACGACGGTTCAGTAAGCCTGTTAATGGGTCGTGCAGGGCTTCATTTTTGAATTTTTGCTGGGTTTCTTCCATATAACCTGTCAAAGCAAAGATGCAGTAGCCCGCAGAAACAGCTGGCCAAAAAGACTGAGAAATCAACAAACCAGACAATAACCACTCTGGAGCGACCAGCAGCATAAAAGAGCGAAGCAGGCAAATTAGCAGCCAGGCAACAAAAACTGCAGCCATCATCAAATCAGACAAAGTAGGGTTGGGTTTTAAATAGCGGAAACACCAGAAGCAGGGGCCTATCAACAAAAATGCAAACAAAGTCATCAGATGTAAGCTGACATTTTGCTGTTGATGGTACGAAAAATAACTATAAGAAAAAGCCAGAGCCAAACCTACAGGCACTATCCACAGCCAGGGCACTGCTCTGCCTGCTCGTTTAAAACAAAAAGCGGTCAGCAAACTCATATTCAATGCCGAAAAGCTTAAAGACAGCACTAAACTCAGGCCATATGCAGGCCAAAAGTAGAATAACCAGCTTAAAAGTTCAGCAGCTATGGCAGCTTGCAACAGAGGTAAAGCTTTGCTGTTTTGATCGGTTGCACGCAAGCGAAAACTGGCCAGTAAAAACACCAGCAACACCTGGATCATTGCAAAGCAGTAGAGTTGTTCTGAGGTCATAATACGTCTTAACCACAAGTGGACACTTTCAACTTAGCTTTAAGTCATTCAATCTGCAAATCTTGTCCATAAACAGAGACAGGGAGACCTGCTTCTTTGCTGTTTTTCTAAGCGGCTGGCTTGCTATAAAGCATGTATTTATATACAGTATCGCCAATTGAATTATTGCCCGGCTGATCCAATTTTTACTTTCTCGCATAAAGCCTGTGACTAAGACAAAGTGGTTGCCCAGCCGCAGTTTCTGAGATAATTCGTTTTTCCCAAGCCGACCTCAACAGGCAAGAGACCCAGCCGTATGGATAAAATAGATATTCGGGGTGCCCGCACCCACAACCTGAAAAATATTTCACTGGAAATTCCACGTGACAAACTGGTGGTGATCACTGGTTTATCCGGTTCAGGTAAATCCTCTTTGGCCTTTGATACGCTGTACGCTGAAGGTCAGCGCCGTTATGTTGAGTCTTTGTCAGCCTACGCACGGCAGTTTTTAAGCCTGATGGAAAAACCCGATGTCGATCATATCGAAGGTTTATCACCGGCTATTTCTATTGAGCAAAAGTCTACCTCACATAACCCACGCTCTACTGTGGGCACTATCACTGAAATTTACGACTACCTGCGTTTATTGTTTGCCCGTGTTGGCGAACCCCGTTGTCCTACTCACGATTTGCCGTTAACTGCGCAAACGGTCAGTGAAATGGTTGACAAAGTGGTGGCCTTTCCTGAAGGCACCAAGCTGATGGTATTAGCACCTGTGGTACAGGAGCGTAAAGGTGAACACGTCAAAACCTTGGAAACCTTAGCCGCTCAGGGTTATATCCGCGCCCGTATTAACGGCGAAATTTGTGATTTGTCTGATCCACCAAAGCTGGATTTACACAAAAAACACACTATTGAAGTGGTGATCGACCGCATTAAAGTGCGCGACGATATTAAACAGCGTTTAGCCGAAAGTTTTGAAACCGCGCTTGAGCTATCTGGTGGTATCGCCAAAGTAGCGTCGATGGACGATGAAAAAGCGCCAGAACTGATTTTCTCCGCCAACTTCGCCTGCCCTACGTGCGGTTATTCCATGGCTGAGCTGGAACCACGGTTGTTTTCCTTTAACAACCCGGCAGGTGCTTGCCAGAGCTGTGATGGCTTGGGCGTAAAACAGTATTTTGATGCCAATAAGGTCATTGTCAGCGACGAACTGAGCTTATCAGGCGGCGCTATTCGTGGCTGGGATAAACGGAACTTCTATTATTTCCAGATGCTGAAATCCTTAGCTGACCATTATGGTTTTGAGCTGGAAGTGCCTTTTGCCAGTTTAAGCAAACAGCATCAGCAGGTGATTTTAAACGGCACAGGCAAAACCGATATTGAGTTTAAATACCTGAACGACCGTGGTGATATCATCAAACGTAAACATCCGTTTGAAGGCATTTTGCCAAATATGGAGCGGCGTTATCACGAAACCGAGTCCAATGCGGTGCGGGAAGAACTGGCCAAGTATTTAGCCTCACAGTGCTGCCCGGCCTGCAATGGCTCACGTTTACGTGAAGAAGCCCGCCATGTCTTTATTGGCAAAACCACTTTGCCTGAAGTGGTGGAACTGTCGATAGGTGACTGTTTAGAGTTCTTCCGCCAACTGACCTTAATGGGCCAGAAAGCTCAGATCGCCGAAAAAATTCTGAAGGAAATTCAGGACCGGCTGATGTTTTTAGTCAACGTCGGCCTGAATTACCTGAACCTGTCCCGCAGCGCTGAAACCTTATCAGGTGGCGAAGCTCAGCGTATTCGTTTAGCCAGCCAGATTGGCGCAGGTTTAGTAGGGGTTATGTATGTGCTGGACGAACCCTCTATTGGTTTGCACCAGCGCGATAACGACAGATTATTAGGCACCCTGACGCATTTACGCGACTTAGGTAACACCGTCATAGTAGTTGAACACGACGAAGACGCAGTGCGCGCCGCCGACCATATTATCGACATTGGCCCTGGTGCCGGTGTGCATGGTGGCTATATTGTGGCGCAAGGTAGCCTGGAAGATATCAAAAACACCCCTGAGTCTTTAACAGGCCAGTATTTATCCGGCGTGCGTAAAATTGCGGTGCCAGACAAGCGCCATGAAGGTAAAAAAGGTAAAGAATTAAGGGTGTTAGGAGCCACAGGCAATAACCTGAAAAACGTCGATTTAGAAATTCCTTTTGGCGTGATGACCTGTATCACAGGGGTGTCGGGTTCGGGTAAATCCACCTTAATTAACGACACTTTATTCCGTGTAGCACACCGTGTACTGAACAAAGGCGAAGGTGACGAACCAGCGGCGCACAAAGCGATTCAGGGCATGGAACATTTTGATAAATGTGTCGACATCGACCAAAGCCCTATAGGCCGTACGCCACGTTCTAACCCAGCAACCTACACTGGCATTTTCACTGCAGTACGGGATTTATTCGCCGGTACTCAGGAATCCCGCTCACGGGGTTATCAGGTTGGCCGATTCAGCTTTAATGTCAAAGGCGGCCGCTGTGAAGCCTGTCAGGGCGATGGCATGATCAAGGTTGAAATGCACTTCCTGCCAGACGTGTATGTGCCATGTGATGTCTGTAAAGGCAAACGCTACAACCGCGAAACGCTGGAAGTGAAATACAAAGGCAAAAACATTCACGAAGTGCTGGAAATGACAGTGGAAGACGCGCACGAGTTTTTCGAAAGCATCCCAGCCATAGCCCGCAAATTACGCACCCTGATGGACGTAGGTTTAACCTATATTCGCCTCGGCCAGTCAGCGACTACTTTGTCGGGCGGCGAAGCTCAGCGGGTCAAACTGGCACGTGAACTCAGTAAACGCGACACAGGCAAAACCCTGTATATCCTTGACGAGCCGACCACAGGCCTGCACTTCTTTGATATTCAGCAACTGCTAAACGTACTGCATAAACTGCGCGACGCTGGTAATACCATAGTGGTGATCGAACACAACCTCGACGTGATCAAAACCGCAGACTGGGTGGTCGATTTGGGCCCTGAAGGCGGTAGCGGCGGCGGTGAAATCCTGATCGCAGGTACACCAGAACAAGTCGCAGCTTATGAGAAATCCTACACAGGGCATTATTTGAAGCCGTTGTTGGGGATGTAAGTCCAACTACTGCCGAGCATCTGAAACGCCCGCTTTCACAATGCGGGCGTTTTTTATGAAAGCAGATGTGTGCGTACGGCCTGCGCTGTGTAATACAGCGGGTATACCAGATGCTGCTGCTCAAGCGGTGACGATCCCTGAGTACCGGTCAATTTAATGGTTTTGACCGGACTACATTTTTCAATATAAGACTGCAGTGACCTGGCTCTGGTTCGTTTACCACTTTTTACTTCCAGCGGTATCACATTGCCGATGCTATCGGCCAGAATAAACTCTATTTCTGCCCGGGCATCACCCCAGGAAAAGGTTGGATCAATACCCAGTGCAGCTAACTCCTGCTGCACAAAGTTTTCTGCAATGTAACCCTTGTAGTCATAATTCTGCTGCTTTATTTCCAGATAGCTGACACCCAGCATATGGTTAAGTAAGCCAACATCAAACAGAAACAGCTTTACCATATTGTCTTTTTTGTAAGCAGCTAACGGGCTGCGTGGTGTGCCATCAACAGGATAGTTTTTTAAGATCAGCCGGCACTTCTCCAGCCAAATGATGCCGCTTTCCAGCTCCTGATAACGGGATTTACGCTCATGCACCTGTTTGAACTTAAAGCGTTGAACAGATTCATCCATGACTGCAGCAAGCTGAGCCGGCACTGCAGTAAACACAGCTTCGATTAAACCAGCATCCACCTTGCCAGAGTATTTACCAAAATCCCGCACATAACCGGCCAGCAAATCGGCATGTACCTGTGACACCGCTTTTACACGCTCCAGTATGCTTTGCTCAGCCAGTTCAAACCAGAGGCTAACGGCCTCTGGCATACCGCCAGTAAAGTAGTAATCTGTCAGCTTATCAAATAGCTTAGTGTGTGCTGCTGCGGAGTTTTGCCCGGCATCATAGGCTTTTAACAGCACTGCCTCGCCAGAGGCTAATAAGAACTCGCGGAAGGTTAACGGCCTTAAGTTGTATTGCTCAACCTTGCCTACCGGAAAGGTATTCAGCAAACCTATGTTAGAGCCACTGGCGGCAACAAAAGCCTGCGGGGTTTGTTCGGCAAAGTACTTTAATGCCGTCACCGCACGCGGGCATTCGCCAATTTCATCGAGGATTAGCAGGTCAGTTGCCATATTAAACGGCTGACCGGTTAACAGCTCGATATTACTCAATATATCACTGGGGGTTAATGAGCCAGCAAAGGCATCCTGCATCTGCGGCGACTCAAGAAAATCTATCCGCAGAACCTTTGCAAAGTGTTGGCCAAATAACTCTTTCAGCAAATAAGTTTTACCAGTTTGCCTCGCACCATCAATCAGCAGGGGCTTACGCTCAGGTTTCTGTTTCCAGCGCAGTAATGCTGTCAATAAATCGCGTTCCATAACCCCACCTTACTGCCGTTATTTTGTGCCAAAATTACACTTCTATGCGGATAAAAGCAAACATACCAACACTTTTATGCGCACAAAAGTGTTGAATAACACATTTTATTGCGCATAAAAGTGTAGAAACTTCGTGGTGAGTAGTGAAAGTGTGTTAAAAATCAAATGACAGGCAGGTCAGCAAAGCTGGGGGCTGGTGTTGTCGGGTTTGTTGTAGTCTGCAGTCATCACACAGGTCGCTGTTAGAGCGAACCTGTTCAGCTCGTCGTTTATGTGCACAAACCTGTCACTTCAATGTTTTTAATAAGCCAGCCGTAAACTCAATCTTTTCATTGCTCAGCTGACGGTAATCAAAATAAGGTGTCACCAGCACTTTGTTGATAGGGTCTATTGCAAACTCTTCATTCAGCCAATGTAACTGACAAGCTAAACCACGCTCAATCAACTGCTTAGCATGAGTGCGGCCAGCAATTAAATGTAAGGTGCTGTCTTTTGGCTTTAACAAAGGGGCATCGAATAACAGGGCTGTGCCTGAAGCTTTTTGCAGCAAAAACTGGTCACGATACTGCTGCCAACTCGCGGCCTGAGTCGGGAAGGTAAATAGCTTTGGATCCAGAGCGCATAGCAGTTTGGCGTAGACATTAAACAGCTTACGCCAGCCATTGCCACAGTGCTGATAAATCAGATCTATATCACCCGCTTGCACTGCTTCGCAGTCAAATAGCTGCTGGTACTGTGGCATTTTGGGTCTGTTTTCCACATAGACCCGAAAGCTGGCGTTTTGATCCCCTAATCCAATCACTGTGTTGTCTCATTCGGTAAAAACTGCCGTTATGGTAACGGATTTTAGCGGTGATTACCTGCTGCGGCTTAGTCCGCGAATTGCTGGCGCATAGGAGCACTCATCAGCGCATCCCACAGTAAATGCAGGTTTAGCCTGATGCTGTTCGCTTGATCTTCAGCAAAACTTTCTAATTGCAGCAGCAAAACCTTTGGATACCAGTGCCCTGCCAGCACTACGGCTTCAGGTTGGCGCATACTGGCTAAATCCAGTAAAGGGTTATGATTTAGCAATACCAAATCGGCTGTTTTACCCACAGCAATTGAACCTGTTTGTGCTGCGATACCAGCAAAAATGGCGGGATTAATAGTAGCGGTTTGAATCACTTCTAAAGGGCTTAAACCTGCCTGCAGATACAACGCCAGCTCGTCGTGTAAGCCTGAGCCAGCAAAGACAAAAGAGTCTGGCGTATCGGTGCCAGCCAGAATTTTTACACCAGCTTGCTGTGCTTGTTTTAATTGCTGCTGTGCCAACGCCAGCAACTCAATATGCACATTCAGATCATTGTGATCATAAGATCTTTTCAGCATAACATCGGCATCGCCCTGCCATAACAACTGCAGCAGATCAGGCACATATTTTAGTCTGCTGTCCTCACGGAATTCGGTATCACCGGCTTTAGCACCCAATTGCAGGGTTAATAAGGTAGGACTCCACCAGGTGTTGGATAACGCCATTTGTTGCATCAGTTGTTGACACAACACTGGGTTTTGGCTTTGCAGCAGCGCGCGCCATTGCTCTGGCTGAAAACTCTGGGTGAGTGGCTGTTGTTTATAGGCTTTAATGGCATCGGCACATTCAAAAATAAAGACCCGGCCATGCTCAACGCTACCTTGATTTGCATCTAACATCTGCTGAAAAGAGACTAACCAGGGCTGATGCCCTGCCAGCGCCATACCAGCCTCTTTGGCTGCAGCAACTAACCACTGGTATTGCTGAACACTGAGTTGTTCATACACTTTTATAAAATCAGTGCCTTGCGCCTGATAATGCGCCACCAAAGTTTTGGCATCAGTGGCCGATTGCAGCTTAAAAAATGCCGGATAGTCAGCTGGCACTTCCGGACCGCCATTGAGCTGATAACTGCTGTGTTGCCAATAATTTGGGCTGGTTCTTTGGCCTGCTGTCACTTGTTGCTGCCAGAGTTTTCGGTCTGCGGTGCAGGCCTGAAAACTATCGGGCTGCAGCATACAACCAGATAAATCCCGCACTGCGGTGACCCCCGCAGCTACCCATAACGGATGATGCAGTTGAGGAGAAATCTGTAACGAATGGGTGTGCATATCGGTCAGGCCAGGTATTAAAAAACGCCCTGCAGCATGCACTTTCAACCGACCATCGGCCATCAGCTCAGTGCGAACTGCCGCGCTGCTTTCTGTTGATGTACCATCAGAAGCCGTAATGTTGCTAATACGGCCCTGGTCAATCCACACCGCCTGATGTGGATGAATTTGGCCTGTTTCTACATCCACAATACTGACATTATCCAGCAGCAACGGGCCACTACTGGCGGGACCTGGAGCTTCTGGCAAAGGCCAGTTGACGCAAGCAGTTAACAACAAAACTGCTGTCAGTACTACACTGCTAAGCAGCAGTACTGTTACCTTTATAATTCGCATAGTCAGACTCACTACTTTGCCTTGTTTTTTAGTCAGAGCAGTATCACAAGCTAAATGTCAAACGGGCGTTAAAGCCCATAAAAAAGCAGAAAATTATAAATTCTTTACCCTGCTCCCCTGCTTCTTTACAGCCTTTTTGCGCGAACATTTTTTATGATAAAGCGGTGTTTACAACCCGGACTTTTGTCATGTTTAGTCAATTAAAACCTATCGCCATTTGCCAGCACGACGCCACTCAGGGCCCAGCTTACTTGCAGTCTTATCTGGATTTATGCCAGTTGCCTTATCAGATTTTTGCCATCAACCATGGCGAAGCCCCCCCTTTAAGCTGCAAAGATTACAGCGCTGTAGTGCTGCTGGGTTCCAACGCCAGCGTCAACGACCCTTATCTCTGGATTAAACAGGAAGAAGTTTTAGTGCAAGACGCTTTGACGCGTCACCGGCCAATGTTAGGTCATTGTTTTGGCGGGCAATTGCTGGCTAAGGTATTGGGGGCTCAGGTTCGGCCTAACGCCGTGCCACAAATAGGCTGGGATCCGGTGCGGGTAACGGCTTTTGCTGAAGCCAAACAATGGCTGGGCGACCAAGCCGAGCTAAACCTGTTTCACTGGCATTTTGAAACCTTCCAAATTCCACGAGGCGCAAAACGTTTGTTATATGGCCGTTATTGCCTTAACAAGGCATTTGCGTATGGCCCTCATCTGGGGTTGCAGTCACACATGGAGGTAACCAGCGAGAGTATCAAAGCATGGTGCAAGCAAGACAGACAGTCTTTGCTGAATTTGCAGCATCTGAATTCAGTACAAAGCGAAGAGGACATTTTGCAGAACTTGCCGGCAAAAGTAGCAGCACTGCATAAAGCCGCCAATTTCACCTACCACAGATGGCTGCAGCAACTACCAGGTTACCGACCTTGCCTGGATAATGCCGAACATCTGGCTTGTTAGTGCTGATTCTGTGCTGCAAAAACGCTGTCAGACCAACTCAGTTTCACTTGCAGTACACTGTTTTGGCGCTCTAGTTGAAGCTCTAATCCTGTTTGCTGACAAAGCCGTTGCACTATGCCCAGGCCCAAACCATAACCACTGCTTTGGCGGCCTTTGGCAAATAAAGCGGTTAACTCAGTGGGCACATCTTCGGCTTGCAAGGGGTTACGGATCAGCAAACCCAACGAGTCGGCGCTGATATGAATAATGCCGGGGGCACTATGTAAAAAAGCATTTTGCAGTAAGTTGGTCAGCACCATTTGCAGCAATACTGGGTTGAGTTGCAACTGCAGATCAGGTTCCACCTGCAGTTCAAGTTCGATGTGTTTACCGTCCAGCAAAGGCGATAAGTTCAGTACCAGTTGCTCCAGCAAACCAGCCAATTTGATAGTTTCAGTCTGGCCCAAATGCTGCTCACGTGACATCGCCAGTAAAGTGCTGATCAGTTGGTTCATTTGCCTGCTGCTGTGCTGAATTTGCTCTAAGCGTTGTTGCTGCTCTGCTGGCCATGCTTGCGTTGAGGCTTGCGCCAATAACAACTCACAACTGCTTTGTATAACCGCCAGTGGTGTTCGCAGCTCGTGGCTGGCATCGCGGCTAAAAGCTTGCTCCCGGGCAATAAAGGCCTGCACTCTTTGCCAGTTTTGCTCTAAAGCCTCAGCCAATACGCCTATTTCATTGGCCGGAAAAACTTTGGAAAAACCCGGACTAAACTGATCGTTTTGCACCAGTTCAGCCAACTGGGTTAAAGGCCGGGTTGCCCGGCGTGCTAAGGCAAAACCCAAAGCTGCGGCCAGCAACAGCATCATTAAAGTGCTGATGCCATAGAGTAAAAACATTTCATCCCGAATTGGCCGCACCACCAGTTGCTGACTGACTTCCGCCACTAGCCAAACTGGCTCCTTTACCGCAGGATGAACGAAACGACGAAGGTGATAATGCCGCCCATCCAGACCACTGTATTCCGTACGCTTGGTGTTGGGTTCAAGAACTTGCAGCAGATCTGCCGGAAAATCCTTAGTACCAAGGTAAATCCGCATAGCAGGAGATTGAGGTGCAGATAACTGCGGCTGTTGCAGTTGGCGTTTTTGTTCGTCCATTAACTGATGACGAAAAAACTGGTCTTCCACCGTATATACAAAAATTACGTTAAAAAAGCTGAATAAAGAAGCACAAAGCAGCGCCAGAATAACAAAAGCCCAAATAATACGTTGGCCTAAACTTCGGGCTGGTTTATTCATGGATGAGGCCCCTGCGGCACGACCAGCTTAAAACCTATGCCATAGACTGTATGCAACATGGCAGCAGAAAATGACTTATCCAGTTGTTGGCGCAGCAGATAAATATGGGCACGCAACGCATCTGAATCCGGCGGCTCGTCGCCCCACAGCTGATAACTTAAATCAGAGCGGCTGACCAAAGCCGGATAAGCTTCAGCCAGCACCACCAAAATACGATAACCCAGCGGATGTAAATCCAACGGCTGACCGGATCGGCTGGCTTGTTGTTGCGATCTGTCTATCACTAGAGGCCCCAGCTGTAATTGCGGATCGACGCTAAGTAAATGACGACGACTTAAGGCCATACAACGCACCGCCAATTCGGCCAGCTCAAAAGGCTTGGTCAGGTAATCATCAGCACCAGCAGCAAAACCCTGCAACTTATCATCCAGACTATCCAAAGCGGTCAGCATCAATACAGGCACAGCTTTCAACCACAACTGGCGTAATTGCATACAGAGCTGCCTGCCATCTATATCCGGCAACATCAAATCCAACAGCACTAAATCGTAGCTATGCTGTTTCGCCAGTTGCAAAGCCAAAGCACCTGTAGCCGCATAATCCAGCTGATGCCCGGCTGTGGTCAGATAATCGATAATATTGGCGGCCAGCGCCTGCTGGTCTTCCACCAGCAGAATACGCAGGCAGGGTTGGCTATGGTTTTTCAAGTTCTGAGCTTTCACTTTATCCTTGAGCTTTTGTCAGCAATTCTTGTGCTGCTTTGGAGTCTGGTTGTTGTTTTAGCACAGCTTTTGCAAGTTCAACAGCGCGAGTTGTATTGCCCAGTTGCAACTGCCCTTGTGCTAATGCCATTAAAAACTGCGGAGCGGTAAAGCTGTCACTGACCATTTCCATCACTTGCACTGCTTGCTGACGCTCTGGCTCGGCGTTGGCAAATTGCAGGGAGTAATAACCCCAAGCCGCCATCAGTTGAATATCCACCAGTTTTTCATCCAGTGGTTGTGGCACAGCTTGTCCAACTAAAAACTGCTGAATTAAAGTGACAGCCTGTTCATCCGGATAAGCCTCACGCTGTGTCGTTTTCAATTCTAACTGAGCCAAGATCGCATCGACCAAAGCTGGTGTTGAGTAGGGGTTTTGCCCGGTAATCAGCTTACCATCCTGCACCACTAACGGCAGCATAGGGCCAGTTTGTTGATACAAGGCTCCGGCTTTGGTTAAACCGTCCTGCAGTAAGAACGGATAAAGCGGCAGCATCTCTTTGGCAAACATAGTTTCTTCCTGATTGCTGAAACCCGCTACTTTTTTACCTTGCAGTAACAGCGAACCATCTTTGTTTTTCACATGAATTAAAGCCGCTGGGCCATGACAAACCGCAGCTATCACTTTTTGCTGCTGCGCCATATCCGCCAGTAATTGCTGTAACGGCTGATGCTCGGCTAAATCAAACATAGCGCCTTTGCCACCCAGTACCAGCGCAGCCTGATAGTCGTTCGCTTTAATTTCGCTGAGTTTTTTGCTGCCAGCCAGTAGCTGCATGGCTGCAGGATTTGCTAAAGCGGCAGCGTTATAAGGCTTGGTTTTGTTGTATTCACCTACTTCCACTTTGCCGCCTTTTGGGCTGGCCAGCTCCAGCTGAACTTGCGGACTTAATAATTGATAAGCCATGGCATACTCATCAAATTCCAAACCAGGTTTTTTCGGGTCATCGGCCACGCCGTAACTGCTGGCAATTAATAACACTTTAGGTTTCTGCACAGGCTCTTCAGCCTGAAGTGCACCACTACACACACTTGCACTCGATAGCGACATAACAGCCAGCAACCAAAGGCCGGCCTTTTTATATAAAGTTGATTTCATCTTTTGTTACTCCGTTGTCAGGGTTCAGCAGCAGAGTGACAAAACAAAAGTAAAAGGGGCGTGAAAAGCACTATAGATGCGAATAACAGCCAAAAGAATTGCAACTTAAAGGCAGTATCAAGCGGGCCAGAGCAGGCCCGCATACTCAATTTACGCTAGAGGAAAAACAATCAATAGCAGAGATTAATCAAGTAAAGCGCCACCATGAAACCTCGCAAGAACAGGGTTAAGTGCATACAACAACGCCACGGCTGCTCAATCCCGCAGTACGCTGCTGCGGCGAAATTCATCCTGTGGGAACACCCTGCCATTTAGCATGCATTCAAAAATGTGTTTAAACACTAAACCCGCTTTACCCCGCTGCCGACCGCTAAGAAAGTACGAATGACCTTTAGGGCTGTCGTACAGATTGTTCAGATCATCACAATCTACACTGTATAAGTTATGTGGGGTTTGGCTGATGTCTTCTGGCCCTGTATGACCCAGTCGGCGCGAGGCTACCTTGTTTTTCAAATTAGCTACTTTACTGCTGCGTAAAGCCAAGTCGTCAGAGGCAAAATAGACCACTACGTTGCGTGAGGCGTCGGCAATGAGCTTGCCTGGTTGGTTTTTGTGAATGGACTCATTCCGAACATCCGCCGCCACCATAAAGGTGTTGCGGAAAATTAACGGCACACCGTCGGCCAGATCATTTTTGTCCCAGTCGACCAAGGTCTGGCGCAACACCCTGTTTCCCATCGAATGAGCCAACACATTAATGCGCTTCAAACAAGGCGCAGTTTCTGGTTCATTGGCAGGGGAACTGCGCCAGTCCATAAAAATACTTAAGGCCCGGGAGAAGGCTGCCGCACTTTGGTCAGCAGATTTTTGATCATCCCAATAGTCTTTCACTATGCCAAGATCAGCGTCACATGGCCAAATAACAGGCACCACCAACACTTCATCCGGCTTTTCTGCATTACAAAGCTGCTGCAGTTCAATAGCAGATCCAAAGACATCATCCGGTAAGTTAGAAAAACCGTGAATATACAATAGCAATTGTCTAACCGGGCTCTGCTTTAACTGTCGCAAGAAAGCATCTCCCATCACCTCAGTGATATGACCATCGGCATGCCGCTGACAAAAAAACACTGAATTACTTGGAGCATTGTTACGCAGATCAAATTCAAACTTCCGATTCGCTTTACTGAGAATTGATCCTTTTGGAAACCTATTGGTGATAAATAACATGGCAAATCCCTTCTGTGTAAATGACGTTTCACCCGAACCTTTTTCGGGCACAGAAAGCATAGACAGATCATCGGGAAATTCACTATGGCAGAGCAGAGTTTTCACTCATTTTACCCTCTGCGAATGCTTCAAAGCTTACCGCAGGAAGGGCTTCTAGATTGCAACCTTAGCCCAGCGTCTTTTCACCTTGTTTTGCTCAGGTTTGTGCTGGATCAAAGACCGGTTAACTGAAAGGCGTAGCATGAGGGACAAACCACAGACAGGATCAACGCAATGACCGATTATAAATCTGTACTGCTTGCATCAGAGCGTCAATTGCAACACAAGCTAGATAAACTCCATGCGGACTTTGGCATAACTGCTAACGCCAATAGTTCAGAGCAGGCACTGGAGCGCGAAAATGATGAAGTACTGGATCAGCTGGAACGCCAGACCGCACAAGAGCTACAACAGGTTCGCAACGCACTGCAAGCCATAGCAGTAGGTAGCTATGGTACCTGCATTGATTGTGGTGAAAAAATTCAGGCAGAACGATTAGATCTTTTACCTTACAGCCTGCAGTGCCAGCACTGCGCCTAACCAAAAACGGGGAAAACTATGCCAGATAAACACGATTTACATGCTGAATTTCCGGAATACAAAGAACAAATCCATCAGTTAAAGCAACACAACAATCACTTTGCTGTGTTGTTCAACCGTTACCATGAAATTGACCACGAAATACACCGTATTGAGCAAGGCTCAGAAATCTGCAGCGACGATTATCTCGAGCAGCAAAAATTACAGCGTCTGCACTTAAAAGATGATTTATACATGATGCTCAAAGCGGCTGAAGCGGCAGTTTAATCACCAGGACATGACTGCCAGCACAGCAAGCACAAAGGCCGGTTCAAATCCGGCCTGTGACTTTAATCGGCTTTTTGTTCCAGTTCCAGCTTACGTTTTTCAGCTTGGTGTAACAGCTGATCCAGCGTAGCTCGGTCATATACTTTGCCCTGATACAACAAAGTTTCAATACTGCGACTGGCTTTAATATCAGCCAGCGGGTTTTGATTCAGCAGTACTAAATCTGCTTTTTTCCCGACAGCTATACTGCCATAATCCTTGTCCTGACGCATAAAACGAGCCCCATTGATGGTAGCCGTTTGCAGAATTTGAGCTGGTGTTAAACCCGCCTGCTGGAACAACTCCAGTTCGTCATGTAATGCCTGAGCCGGGTAGACATAAGTGTTCAGTGCTGCTGAATCACTGCCTGCCAGCAAAGTGACACCAGCCTGCTGCAGATAAGGTAATTGACTGGCAATCAGTTGTTCTTTGTCTTTACGCTGTTGTCGCTGTTCCGGCGTTTCATTGGCCATACGGTCAATACGCCATTGATAGTTAGAAGTAAAATCTTTGGTCAGGTACTTTAAAAACTCATCATGACTATGGTCAGTGTCATGCAAATGCGCCAGTTGCTGGCCACCAATTAAAGTGGGGGTAACAGCGACATTCCGCTGTTTTAGAATGCGGTAGCCTTGCAGTGCCTGCTGCTGATTAAAACCTGTTTTGTAGTGTTCTGCTGCTTGTTGATTCGTTAGGGTTCCGGCTCGCACTCTGGCGGCAACAAGACCTTCATCAGCAAAACCCAAACGCAGCAGATAAGAGGCATGTTCAAGGCTGGATAAACCAGCTTCCGACAGTTGCGCAATACTGGTGCCATAAGGCACATGACTGGAGACTAACAAACCACGTTTTTTTGCTTCTTGAATGGTTGCCAGATATAAATCAGCTTGCAGAGTATTTTCAGTGATCTTGATAAAGTCGACCTGCATCTGCTGCAATTTATCCATACCAGCGAGCATATCGGCTTCGCTGCCTATTTCCAGATCGCCATCCCATAAAGAGTTGATGCCTTCAAACTTCTGACCAGCGGTAAAAATTTTAGGCCCAAGCAGTTTGTTCTGATCCACTAAAGTACGCCAGTTCAGCACTACAGGAGCCAAATTACTGGCCGCCTCACGCACACCGGTAATGCCATAGGCCAGATACACAGGTAAAAGCAGCTTGTTGTCTTCGACTAAATCGCGGCCTTCAAAATGCACATGCATATCCCACAAGCCCGGTATTAAATAGCGGCCACCCGCATCCAGTTGCTGCGCATTTGGATAATCACTCAACTGAGCTTCAGGCAAAATTGCCTGAATGCGGTCTTGTTTGATCACCAGCAACTGGTCTTGCACCAACTGGCCGGTTTCCACATCAACCAGTTGCAGATTATGTAGCACCAGCAAAGGTTCATTTACCTTAGGGGTACAACTGAATAAAACCACAGCAGCTGCGGTAATCAACGAAAGACGGATTAATGTCATCATCAACTCTCGACAAATAACAAAGGACTTATAGTGCCGCAACTAGCTGAAATACCTCTAGCTCGTCAAACGCAGTAAAAGCTACGCTGGTCTTATTGCTGTTTAGTGCCCAGTTGCTCCATTTGCTTTGAAGCACTTAAGGAAACAGTGTTATTACTTTGAGCCTGGCTGTGTTTTACCGCAAAAGCTTTACCATAGCGCCAATTCAAAGCAGTGGATCACAGCAATGCAGCAGTGGTGGTTATTTTTTAGTATTGCTCTAATCACAACCTTTTCGCCCGGCCCTGCAGTGTTATTTGCTGTCAGTAATGCACTAGGTATGGGAGCACGCACTGCGGTATTTGGTTCTTTGGGCAATGTACTGGGGTTAAGCTTATTATCCTTGCTGGCTTTTGTCGGTTTAGGTGCGGTGCTTGCCACCTCACCTCTGGCGTTTTTTATGTTGAAAATAGCCGGAGCTGCTTATCTGGTGTATCTGGCGTTGCAGCAATGGCAGCAGAGCAGGAAAAACAAAGCTGTGCTGGCTGGAGTACCACAAAAACGGCGGCAAATATTCCGTCAGGGCTTTGTCGTAGCCATCACCAACCCAAAAGCCATTTTGTTTTTCTCGGCATTGTTTCCACAATTTATTCAGCCGGAGCAGGCGGCATGGCCGCAATTTAGCTTGTTAACCGTTACTTTTATTCTCTGTTCTTTAATTTCACATGGCAGCTATTTATTGCTGGCACATAAACTTCAGCCTTACCTGCAACAACCAAAACCCGCCCGCTGGCTGAACCGGATCAGCGCTTTGTTATTGCTGTTTATTGGCGTCAGTTTGCTATGGACTGAAAGCGCTAACTGGTAACGGCCGCTTTATGTTTTTTCTCAACACCTATTGATCTTTTTCCTTTCAAGTCTGTGAAACGTTGTTTTGTCCTACAATAGGATGTATAAAAACTGCACAGCATTCAACCTACTACACAAATCAAACTCCCCACCTCTGAATAGGAGAACTCGATGAGAATAATAAAACCACTATTGCTGGCCCTTGGTTTTGGCCTGAGCGCTACAGCGCTGGCCGCCACACAAATTCAGCTCGATAGCAGCACTCAAGGCGCTGTGATCAATAAAAATATCTACGGTCAGTTTGCCGAACATTTAGGCCGCGGCATTTATGAAGGTATTTGGGTTGGCCCGGATTCAAAAATTGCCAACACCAAAGGCTGGCGTAACGATGTGTTAGCCGCGCTAAAAGACTTACAGGTTCCTCTGGTCCGCTGGCCAGGCGGCTGCTTTGCCGACGAATACCATTGGCGTGATGGCATAGGCCCACATAAACAAAGACCAGTCAAAGTAAATACCAACTGGGGTGGCGTGGAAGAAGACAACGCTGTAGGTACCCATGAGTTTTTTGATCTGGTGGAAATGCTCGGCGCTGAAGCTTATGTCAACGGCAACCTCGGCACAGGTACTCCACAGGAAATGGCTGAATGGCTGGAATATATGACAGCCGAAGGAAAATCCAGCCTAGCTGAATTACGCCGTAAAAACGGTCGCGATAAGCCGTTTAAGGTGCATTATTTTGCTGTGGGTAACGAAGCCTGGGGCTGTGGTGGCAACATGACGCCAGAGTACTACACCAACTTGTATAAACATTACACCACCTTCCTGAAAGCTCCGGCGAACAATACGCCCAAATGGATCGCCAGCGGCGGCCATAGCGAAGACACCTCATGGGCTGAATATCTGACCGCCAATGTAAAACAAAAAATGGATGCGGTTAGTTTTCACTATTACACCTTGCCTACAGGCAAATGGGACGTGAAAGGCGCAGCGCTGCAATTCCCGGAGAGCGACTGGATCAGCACCATGCATCGCACTCTGGCAATGGATGGTTTTATTACCAATAACAAAGTGGTGATGGATAAACATGATCCAGAGAAAAAAGTAGGCTTTTATGTCGATGAATGGGGCACCTGGTATGACGTTGAAAAAGGCGACAACCCGGGCTTTTTGTACCAGCAGAACAGCTTAAGAGACGCCATAGTGGCGGCGCTGAACTTCAATATTTTTCATAAACACGCCGACCGGGTGCATATGACCAATATTGCTCAGATGGTGAATGTATTGCAGGCCATGATACTGACAGATAAGGAAAAAATGCTCCTGACTCCTACTTATCATGCCTTTAAAATGTATGTGCCGTTTCAGGATGCCACAGCCTTACCGCTGAAGCTGAGCAATGTACCGGATTACAAACTGGGTGAGGTTTCAATACCCGCAGTCAGTGCCACAGCAGCAAAAGCCAAAGACGGCCATGTATATCTGGCGCTGGTAAATGCCAATCCAAACAAAGCAGAAACAGCAGAGATCAACCTGGCAGGCATTAGTATCAACACTGTATCAGGCCAGTTACTGACAGCTGATGCGATGGACGCGCACAATACTTTCGCCAAACCAGAGGCCATCAAGCCAAAAGCTTTTAGTGCAAAAGGTAAAAACGGTAAGCTGAGCCTGGAATTACCTGCGAAATCAATACTGGTTGTAAAAGTGCAATAAGCGAGCGACCTTTCAAACCTGAACAGGGCAAATTTACTTTGCCCTTTTTCTTAGTCTTCTAACGCAGAAAAGAAAAACCTGCCGGATACTGATGCCAGCCATCAAAATCAGCTTTGCTTAAAGGCACCTGCTGAGCACGGGCTATGGCGTACACCATGCCATAGTGAAAGTAAAAATTCGGTAAGGCGTACAAATAAACAAACTGCTCACCCGCCAGCTCCAGCTCTGCAAAACCCGCTGTGGTTGCTATAGGTTTTTGCTGCCAACCATCAAAGTCTTGTGCAGTCAGCAGCGTTAAATAATCCAGACTCAGCTGAATTTGTTGCTGTAGATCCAGCCACACAGGCATAGGTTTAGTAAAATTTGGCAGTTCTTTTTCACATAAAGCACAACAAGCACGCAATGAAAAACCAATAGCAGTCTGCGCCTGCTGCCACAACGGAAACTGCTCAGCCGTTAAAGCTGCATCCAGCAAATCGACATCATGCTGCTGAATTTTCTGCAGCAACAAGGCGAACTGACGTAAAGGATGCATAAAAAGCTCGTTAGGTAACATAGAGGTATCCTTTCTCAATGCTAAAAATCTTTGGGTTAGATACAGACATAACCCGTTCAGCACCATCAGCATAACGCCAAAATGGGTTTAATACAGCCAACTGATATTGATGGCATCGACATGGCGCAAGAACGTGTCGAAAAAAAACGTTTTTTTAAACATGTTTTCTTGATATGTCGATGGTATCGACATATCTTAATAACGTGTCGAAAAAAAGCGTTTTTTTAAACATGTGTTTATCTGCACAATACCAATGGACCCTTTACCTATGAATTGGCAAGCCAATCAGCCTTACAACCAACTTCCTTTATTACCACCAGCTTCTGAAATAGAAACTCTGGAAGTGCTAAAAGCCTGTATTCCGGCCAGAGCTGCTTTGGCTGAACTGAAACAAGCGGGAGAGTTACTACCTAATCAGGGCTTACTGATCAACTTGCTGCCACTTCTGGAAGCTCAGGGCAGTTCTGAAATCGAAAATATTGTCACAACCACAGACAAACTGTTTCAGTTCGCACAGGAAGACAGTATGGCTGACCCGGCAACCAAAGAAGCTTTGCGCTACCGCACTGCACTATTTTCTGGCTTTAAAGCGTTAGCTAAACGGCCGTTATGCACCAATACCGCTCTTGATATTTGCAGCACAATCAAAGAAGTGCAAATGGATATTCGTAAAGTGCCTGGCACCAGCCTGACTAATCAGGCAACAGGAGAAACTATTTATACACCTCCTGTAGGTGAAACTGTGATCCGCGATTTATTAAGTAACTGGGAACAGTTTTTACACAACGACGATGGGCTGGACCCACTGATTAAGATGGCAATGGCACACTATCAATTTGAAGCCATTCACCCTTTTATTGATGGCAATGGCCGGACTGGTCGTATTCTGAACATTCTGTATTTAATAGAACAGCAATTACTTAGCCTGCCCATACTGTATTTAAGCCGCTACATAGTACAAAACAAACAAGACTATTACCGCCTGCTATTGGACGTTACCCGCGAGCAAAGCTGGCAGCCATGGATCTTATTTATGCTAAAAGCTGTGGCAGAAACATCGCGCTGGACTACAGCAAAAATTGCCGCAGTACGCCAATTAATGGAAGACACCACTAGTTATGTACAACAGCAACTGCCAAAAATCTACAGCTACGAATTGATCCAACTGATTTTTGAACAACCTTATTGCCGCATTGGTTCGCTGGTGGAACGTGATGTAGCCAAACGCCAAACTGCATCGGTATACCTGAAGCAGCTATGTGATATAGGTGTTTTAAATGAAGTTAGCTTCGGCAAAGAAAAGCTGTTTGTGCATCCAAAGTTAGTTCGGTTAATGACTACAGAACATAATGTGGTGGAAGCTTATGCATAGGGCTGACCTTTCAGAAGCCCTTCAGGCAAATTTCAACTGATAAGGTTGCACCTGTAACTCAGCTTGTTGTTCCCGCACCAGCCACAGATCGTAGGCATTTTGTAACCGAAGCCAATGCTCAGCCGAAGGTTTGCTAAATGCCAGCTCCAGACGAAGCGCCATTTCCGGTGTAATAGCACCTCTGGCATTCAGTACTTTGGATAAGGTTTTACGGCTGATATTTAAATGCGCCGAAACATCAGTCACAGTTAAAGCCAAAGGCTCAATAATCAGCTCCTTCAGAATCTCACCAGGGTGAGCCGGGTTATGCATACTCATTAGTGATAATCCTCGTAGTTAACAATTTCAGCATCCCGGCCAATAAATCTGAATGTGACACGCCAATTGCCATTCACAGTAACAGACCAAATACCTTTTCGGTCACCCGAAAGTTCATGAAGCCGAAGGCTCGGCAGATCCATATCATCTATGGCTTGTGCCTGATCAAGGTTTGACAGGATAAGTCTCAGGCGATTCTGATGTTTGGCCTGTATGCCAGCCGTACTGCCTGTTTTATAGAAGCGCTCAAGACCTTTATGTTTAAAGTTCTTAATCATGTCAAAATTGTAACCCATGAGGTTACATTGTCAAGGTAGGATAACTCGCACTAAACTCAACACCCTGTATCCATTTGGTAAAAAACCACTTGCCTAACTTATCGTTAGTATTTACTTTGGATACAGAACATTAAATCATCGGTATTAGCGAGGTATTTATTGCATCAGGCAAGGTTTGTTGAAGACAACAGTCTCTGTACT
>NZ_JAJOYU010000049.1 GCF_021290985.1 Rheinheimera soli | reverse complement strand
ATACCATTCCATCTTAAAGTTTGTTCAGTACAGCCCACTCTCTAGAGCACATCTTGATCACTCGATGGGTATCGCTGATAAAGCTGTTCCAGTCAATGCCGACCGCTCCAATTTCAACTTCACCATGCTTTCTAATGCCAAGCCGCAGCATGGTCAATGTCCGGTTAAAATCGATTTTAGTGCAAGAGCCGCAGAGCCGCGCGATGCGATTAAAGGGCAAATCGCTCGGATTTACTTTTACATGCACGACCGTTATGACCTCAACATGTCTCGCCAACAACAGCAGCTTTTAATGGCTTGGGATAAGCAGTTTCCCGTTACCGAGTGGGAGCGCGAGCGAGATAGACGCATTGCAAAACGTATGGGGCATTCAAATCCCTTTGTAACCGGAGAGCGCACCTGGTCTCTTGGGCATAAAAACCGCGCTGAGGGTGTGGTAACCCAGCTGCTATCAAGGCAAACCCATGCACCCATTGAGATAAAAACATCTTTTAAAACAGATTGTTGCTCCATAGCACCGATTCCTTTTTGTGCAACGTAATTAAAAAGTTAAATTATAGTGATTAATTTATGCATTAAAAGAGGCGAAAGCAAGAAATGGTGTCAGGGTAACTATCTAATAACAAATGCGGGAAGGTAATGCTTACTAGATTCTGCAACCAGCAACGTTATACTTACTCTCAAATAAGGGCTTGGAGCTAGCTATGACTGAACCAACTACTTATCCCGGTAACGAGCAAGACTACAAAGGCTATCACGCCGACTGGCCGCAAACCGTACGTGAGTTGGCAGGATGCTGGCAGGAGTTACCGCAGCAGGAAGAACTGCGTGCAGGGCAAGGCAAAGATATACCGCGAGAGTCGCTTTGATTTTTGGGCTAAATCCTTTAAATAGCGTTCCTACTTTGCCTGCTTACCATTGCAATAAAACCTCTTTGTGAATAATTTTGCTACTGCGCCGGGTTGACTAAAAACCCCGCTTAACGCCCTTGCTGGCGCTGCTGCAACCGGCCAGAATAGCGCCATCTTGCAGTTGAGGTGGTTATGGTTAATCTGGCGTTGCTGGGCGCGTTTATTCCGACGTTTTTGTTTGTTTCGGTTACCCCGGGCATGTGCATGACACTGGCGATGACGTTGGGCATGAGCCAGGGCGTGCGCCGTACGCTGTGGATGATGTGGGGCGAAATGCTCGGCGTGGCGTTGGTGGCAATACTGGCGGTGTGCGGTGTGGCGGCGATAATGCTGCAGTTTCCGGCTTTTTTTCAGGGTTTTAAAGTTGCCGGTGCGGTATATCTCACTTACATAGGCCTGCAAATGTGGCGTGCTAAAGGCAAACTGGCGTTGCCGCAACCAGGCGAGCTGCCTGCCAGGCTGGCGCGGCGTACTTTATTTAGCCAGGGTTTTATTACGGCAGTGTCTAACCCCAAAGGCTGGGCGTTTCATATGGCGCTGCTGCCGCCCTTTATCGATAGCCAGCTGGCATTCTGGCCGCAGTTGCTGGTGTTAGTGGCAATTATTCTGTTGCTGGAATTTGGCTCTATGTTGCTGTACGCCAGTGGCGGCAAAGCTTTGGCGCTGTTTTTTAGTAAAACTAACCGGGTGCAGTATTTAAACCGCATCGGCGCCAGCCTGATGTTTGGCGTGGCGCTGTGGATGTTACTTGGCTAATACCGCATAGCACCGCGGTGAGTTTAACCGACGTCACGCCAGTTTAAGCCTGATGCTAAAGCGGGTAGAGCGCGCATCTGATTCGACGCTTAACTGGCCCTGATGAGCATCGACTATGGCTTTGGTAATGGCTAGGCCCAAACCCGAGCCTTCTATCTGGCGTTGGCGCGAGGCGTCAGCACGATAGAAGCGATCGAATAAAAACGGCAAATGCTGTGGCGGGATCGGCTGGCCCGGGTTTTCTACCGTGATGGTGGTGCTGTCGGCTGCTGCGGTGGTGCTGACGGTAATGGTTTCGCCGGGCGGGGTATACCTAAGCGCATTGGATAATAAATTGGTCAGGGCGTGGCGCAGCAAGGTGCGATCTGCCTGCACAATAATATTGGCACCGTGATAGCTAAGGCCAACCTGACTTTCTGCCGCCCAGGCTTCGAAAAAGTTGAAAATTGCGGCCACTTCCTGCTTTAGCTCCAGCGGCTGCTTTTGCAGTGTTAACAGGCCATTGTCACTTTTGGCCAGCCACAGCATATCGCTAATCATTTTATTCAGCCGCTCCAGCTCTTCCAGATTGGAGAACAGCAGATTCTGGTACTCGTCGGCGCTGCGCGCGCGCGATAAGCTGACCTGCGTTTGCGTGATCATATTGGTCAGCGGCGTGCGCAGCTCGTGGGCGATGTCGGCACTAAAGTGCGACAGCTTGGTAAACCCCTGCTCCAGCCGATCTAACATCAGATTAAAAGACTGCACCATGTGGCGCAGTTCGGTCGGGACCTCGCCCGGGGACAAGCGAATATCCAGTTTACTGGTTTGAATATCACGCATTTGTTCGCTAAGGCCTCTGAGTGGATTCAACCCCTGATGCACCGCCAGCCAGGCCGCCAGCAAGGTGAGCAGTGCAGAGCCGAGTAAAATCAGCCCCAGGCTGCGCTGTAACTGCGCCAAGAAATGGGTATGAAAACTGATATCAATAGCAGCAATTACCTTATAGTGCTGATCTGCCGTGGTCAGGCGGCTGAACACACCGCGATAGGCTTTGCCGTCCAGCTGCCAGTGGTGGATGGTTTTGGCATTGTAGTCGGCGCTGGCCGGGGTGTTGGCAGCCAGCAGGCTTAAGTCAACGTCGGCATTGCGGTACAGTAAGCGGTTTTGGCTATCCATCACCTGATAGTAAACACCGTGATGGCCCGATACCGCTTTGGCCAGCGTCTGTGCCGGCTGTTGCTGGCCGTCCTGAGCGGTAGTCAGCGTGTGCTCAACCGCGTGCAGGATCACCGCTAATTCATCGGCATCCTGCTCGATAAAGTGATGTTCGACTGAGCTGAGCAGTAATTGCTGCACGAAGAACAGGCAAACCGAAATGGTCAGCGCGACAAAAAGTACCACGCGAACGGTGATCGAGAGTGGGCGTGTGCCAGCGTTATGCATCAGTTTGCTCATCGTCCAGTTTATAGCCCATGCCGCGCACGGTATGGATCAGTTTTGCCGCAAAGCCATCATCAATTTTGGCGCGCAAGCGGCGGATAGCCACATCGATAACATTGGTGTCGCTGTCAAAATTCATATCCCAGACCTGCGAGGCGATTAACGATCGCGGCAGGACTTCGCCGCGGCGGCGCATTAGCAGTTCAAGTAAGCTAAATTCCTGATTACTAAGTGTTATTTTGGTGCCACTACGGCTGGCTTTACGCTTGGCAATATCCAGTTGTAAATCGGCGACCTGCAATAATTCTGACTGCGGTACGGCCTGACCACGCCGTAGCAGGGTTCTGACCCTGGCCAGCACTTCTGAGAAAGCAAAGGGTTTGATCAGGTAGTCATCGGCGCCAAGCTCCAGGCCTTTTACCCGGTCGTCGACACTGTCGCGGGCCGACAGAAACAGCACCGGCGTGTGGTTATGGTTTTCTCTTAGCGCCTGCACAATGCGTAAGCCGCTGACATCCGGCAGCATCACATCCAGCATGATTAAATCGAAATCTTCTGTCATCGCCAGATGATGGCCATCCAGGCCATTTCTGACCAGTGACACCTGAAAACCGGCTTCGCTCAGGCCTTGCTTCAGATAGTCACCGGTTTTTTGTTCATCTTCCACAATCAGCAAACGCATCTTGTTCTCTCCCAACATAGCTCTGGCAGTATTAGGCCATAAAGCGCCAAACAGCAACATGACAGTAAGATTACAACTTTGTCATGTTCAGGTCATGCTGCTGACAGTTTCGTCCTCTACACTGCAACGCATACAGAGTGTATTGGAGGTTGTAGATGATAAAGGCTAACACCATGATGCCGGTATCTGTTTCACGGCGCCGGTTTGTGCAGGGGCTGGCGGTGGGCGGCGTGCTGGCCACTTTTCCGCATATCGTCAGGGCGGGTAGCGCCTTTAACGATAATGCCTTTACCGGCTATGCCACTGAGCTGAGCGGTAAGGTGATTGATTTAACCATCGGCGAAGCGCTGGTAAATTTTACCGGCGTGGTCCGTAAAGCCACCACCATCAATGGTTCGATACCGGCACCGACCTTACGCTTGCGCGAAGGCGATGAGGTCACCATACGGGTAACCAATACCTTGTCGGTGCCCAGCTCAATTCACTGGCACGGTATTATTTTACCCTACCAGATGGACGGCGTACCCGGCATGAGCTTCAGAGGCATTATGCCCGGCGAAACCTTTGTCTATCGTTTTACGTTAAAGCAAAGCGGCACGTACTGGTATCACTCGCACAGTGGCTTTCAGGAAATGACCGGCATGTATGGCGCGCTGATCATTGAACCCAAAGCGCAGGATGTAATTGCCGCCGATCGCGAATATGTGGTGCAGCTGTCAGACTGGACCGATGAAGATCCACATACGGTGTTTCGCAAATTAAAAGTGCAAAGTGATTTGTACAATTTTAATCAGCCAACAGTGCAGGACATGCTGCGCGATATCACTGACAGAGGGCTGGACGCGGCGCTGGCAAAACGGCAGATGTGGCAGCAAATGCGCATGAATCCAACCGATTTAGCGGATTTGTCAGCCGCTGTCTTAACCTTCTTAATGAATGGCAGCACACCGCTGGCCAACTGGCGCGGTTTATTTAAGCGCGGTGAGCGCGTGCGGCTGCGGTTTATCAATGGCTCCAGCAACAGCTTTTTTGATGTGCGTATTCCCGAGCTGAAAATGACCGTGGTGCAGGCTGACGGCCAGAATGTGCACCCGGTGACGGTGGATGAATTCCGCTTTGGCCCGGGCGAAACCTATGATGTTATCGTGTCGCCACAAGCGGATGCATACACCATTTTCGCCCAGAGTATGGACCGCAGTGGCTATGCCCGCGGTACCCTGGCCGTGGCCGAGGGCTTGCACGCCCCGGTGCCGGCACTGGATCCGGTGGAGTGGCTGACGATGGCTGACATGATGGGTAATATGAACCATGGCGCAAGCGACAGCCACAGCCACGGCCACAGCGCGATGGCGCACGGCAATGGCGCGGAAGATCATAGCCAGCATGGTGCTATGGCTATCGATCACAGTCAGCATGGCCCGGCGGTGCCTTATGCCAAAGCCAGTTCAACTGTGCGTCATGCCAGCACCGAGTATGGCCCGTCGGTGGATATGCGGGTGGATATGCCAAGAACCAACCTGGACGATCCGGGCATTGGTTTGCGCAATACCGGGCGGCGCGCGCTGACCCTGGCCGATTTACATTCGCTGGACGGTATTATTGAGCCGGGCGGCCCGGAGGCGGAAATTGAGCTGCATCTGACCGGCAATATGGAGCGCTACACCTGGTCATTCGATGGCTTAGAGTTCAGTAAAAGCACACCGGTGCATATGAAGCACAATCAGCGTATCCGGGTGATCTTGCAAAACGACACCATGATGACCCACCCGATGCATTTGCACGGTATGTGGAGTGATCTGGAAAGTGACAACGGTGCCGTACAGGTACGCCGCCATACCATTCCGGTGCAACCGGCGCAGCGCATCAGCTTTTTAACCACGCCGCATGATGTCGGGCGCTGGGCCTGGCATTGTCATTTATTGTTCCATATGGATGCGGGTATGTTCAGAGAAGTGGTGGTGTCATGAAAACAGCCAACGTAACGCTAACCTTGTCGCTGCTGGCGCTGGCCTGTACTGTGGCGCTCAGCCCTGGCGTGGCAGCGCAGAACGCCACTGAGAAACCGCCGGTACCAACGCACAGTGGCATGGACCACAGCAAAATGGACCACGGCAAAATGGATCATAGCAAGATGAACCACGCTGAGCAGGCGGTTGACCATAGCCAGACGAACCCTAGTGACATGGATCACAGTCAGATGGATCATAGCGGCATGGACCACAGTAAAATGGGCCACGCTGAGCAGGCCGTAGACCATAGCCAGATGGACCACAGCGAAGTGGACCATAGCAAAATGGATCATACCGAGATGAACCATAGTGAAATGACCCATGCTGAGCAGGCCGTGGATCACAGCAGTATGGATCACAGCACGATGAACCATGCCGATATGCAGATGCAAGGCGGTAAGGCGCCGGCTAATGCCCGCGATCCACATGCCTACTCCAACGGCTACACCCTGACTGACGGGCCCTATGGCATGGCCGATTCACGCCATTTAAAGCACGGCGTTGAACATCCACAGTGGTCCGTGCTGGGCGATCGGCTGGAATACAATGCCGACAGTGAAGCTGGCGAACTGGAGCTGCAAGCCTGGTATGGTACGACCTATGATCGGTTGGTGCTGAAAACCGAAGCTGAAGTCAGTGACGGCAAGCTGGAAGATAGCAGCACCGAGCTGTTATGGAGCCACGCGATAGCAGCCTATTGGGATGGTCAGCTTGGGCTGCGCCTGGATCAGGTTGCCGATGGCACCAACCGGCAGTGGTTAGCATTGGGTGTGCAGGGTTTGGCGCCGTACTGGTTTGAAGTGGATGTCACGGCTTATCTGGGCACTGGTGGTCGCACCGCGTTAAGTGCCGAAGCGGAATATGAGCTGCTGTTAACGCAGCGCCTGATCCTGCAAGCCCGGGCGGAGCTAACCGCCTATGGCAAAGACGATGCAGTCAATCAGCTGGGTAAAGGCCTGTCTTCACTGGGGGCAGGGCTTCGGCTGCGCTATGAATTCTCCCGCCAGTTCGCACCCTATGTCGGGGTAGAGTGGCATAACAAATATGGTAACACGGCAGATTTTGCCCGCCTGCAGGATGCATCGACAGCAGAAACATCCTGGGTTGCCGGTGTGCGTTTCTGGTTTTAATAGATCAGGGTTTTAATAAATAAGGTGATCAACATGAAAAAATTAATCCCGCTGCTTACTCTGCTCTGTTTGGCGTTTGCCGGGCCTGTGCTGGCGCATGTTAAACAAAGCTGCTCGGTGCCGGCGGATAACGCCATGCTAATGCAGGCACCGGATGTACTCAGTATCAGCTTTAGTGGCCCGATCCGGCTGACGAAAGTCACGCTGTTGCACGATAACGGTAACACTGTCGATTTTGGCTTTACGCCCACCGCTGTCGCCACGCAGTTTAGCTGGCCGTTGCCAGTGCTGGAGATCGGTAGTTATCAGGTTAACTGGGTAGGTTTGGGCGAAGACGGTCATAAAATGAAAGGTGATTTCAGTTTTATGCTCCACGCCGGCGCTGACGCCGGGGTGAAAGCTGATAGCGCGCACGCGCATCAGCACTAGATGGCTTGAGATTGGCGATGTTTAGCGATACCTGGGTATTAGCCTTATTCGCCCACAAGCTGCTGAGTTATTTAGCGGTTAGCGGCAGTATTGGTGCGGCGTTTTTGCTGCTGTTGCCGGCGCTGGCTCAGGGGCAATCACAGCAACAGTCTGATAGCACCGCCTTTCGGCTGTGGTTAAAACGCCTGGTATTGGGATGGTCGGCTACAGGTATGGTACTGGCGCTGCTGTATCTGCCGCTGCAGGCTGGTGCGCTGGCCGAGGCGGGTATAGCTGGCATGGCTGACAGGCTGATGCTGCAGATGGTTTGGCAATCGGCAATGCGCCCCCAGCTGCTTTTACTGCTATGCGGTTTTGCGACGCTGTGGCTTTGGGCCTGGCGCGTTAAACACAGCGGCAAAGCGGTAGCGGTTAACATTGCGCTAGTGGGTATCGCCGCGTTATTGCTTGCCGCCAGTTTTAGTCAAACCGGTCACGTGGCCAGTTTGACCGGCTTGTGGCCACTGTTACTGACGCTGCATGTGCTGGCAATTTCGGCCTGGGTAGGCTCCTTGCTGCCTCTATGGCAAAGCTGTTATCGCTTAGCACCAGACAGGCTGGTGGCGCTGATGCAGCAGTTTGGCCAGGTTGCGCTCTACCTGCTGCTAGTGCTTATCAGCTGTGGCGTGTTGATTTTACTGCAACTGCTCGACTCGCCCAGTGCACTGTTTGTCACCGACTATGGCCGCTTAATGTTGTTTAAGTTGATGTTGGTCGCGGCCATGTTACTGCTGGCTGCCTGGCACAAATTTAGTCTGGTCAAAGCGCTGGCGCAACATCAGAACAGCCGGTTGCTGGCACGGTCTATTTTTATCGACATGCTGTTAGCGCTATTGGTACTGGCAACCAGTAGCAGCTTTACCACTGTGGTGGGCTTAGCCCATTAAGCCCGCTTTATTCTAATAATTACAACAGGATACCTAATATGTTTCGCAATAAAATTCAAACGCTGTCTGCCATCAGCCTGGGCCTGGCGTTACTCTCTCCCGTTAGTGCGCTGGCGCACGGCAATGAAAAACCTGCCGCCCCGGCCTTGTTCGTCGGCGAAAGCACCGCTGCCGCTCAGGCGGTAAAAGCGTTTCATCAGGCGTTACGCGCTGGCGATGCCAAAGCGGTGCGCGCCATGCTGGCAGATGACGTGCTGATTGTCGAAGGTAATGGCGTAGAGCGCTCGGCTGACGAGTATGCCAGCCACCATATGCTGGCTGATATGAAATTTATGGCGGCGGTACAGGTAGAAGCGCTGGAGCATCAGACCAAGGTGCTGGGCAAGGTGGCCTATTCGGTTAGCCGTAGCCAACTGACTGGCGACTATAAAGGCAAGCCGGTTGACGTTATCAGTAAAGAAACGCTGGTGCTGGTAGATACAGGCGCCGGTTGGAAGATCGTGCATGTGCACTGGTCGCACTAAGACAACAGCAGGAGATCACTATGAAGCTAACTCTGGCAGCGGTTGTGTTGGTAGCTACTGCGTTACTGGCCGGCTGTAAAGACGCCGGCCCGGCTAAACCGGAAACTACAGCTGTGCCCGACAGTGCAGCAGCACTAACCCTCACGGTATACAAAACGCCAAGCTGCGGTTGCTGTAAAAAGTGGGTATCGCACCTTGAACAGCAGGGAGTGGTTGCACAGACGAAAGACTATGATGATCTAAGCGGCATAAAAGAGCGCTATGGCATCACGCCACAGTATTATTCCTGTCACACCGCCGTATCGGAGCAGGGCTATGCCTTTGAAGGCCATATCCCTGCTAAATACATCCGGAAATTTCTTGCTGAGTCGCATCCGGATGCGATAGGCCTGAGCGTACCCGCGATGCCGCTCGGATCACCGGGCATGGAAGTAGAAGACCGCTTTATGCCGTACGACATTTTGTTACTACACAAAGATGGCAGCGCCAGCGTCTACGCGCACATCAGCGATGCTTCGATGCAGTAGCCAATAATAGGCGCTTCAAAAAAACACCACTTTAAAAGTGGTGTTTTTTTATTGAAGCACGATAATGTCAGTTGGGTTTCGCCAGTTGCTGCAAAATATGACAATGCGGACTACCGTCGCCCCGGCAGCTGTCGGCCAGCGCAGTTAACACCTGCTGCATATGCTGTAGCTCGGCAATTTTGCTGGTAATTTCATTCAGGTGTTGCTGAGCCAGCTGTTTTACCGCTCGGCTTTCGCGCTGTGGGTCTTGCCATAATTCCAGCAGCGACTGGATATCGTGTAACGAAAACCCGAGGCTGCGCGCCTGACGAATAAAACGTAGCTGGTTAATTTGCTCACTGTTGTAAAGCCGGTAACCTGCATCAGTACGTGGCGATTTTCGCAGCAAACCGGATTGCTCATAGTGCCGGATCATTTTGGCGCTTAAGCCACTCTCTTTTGCCGCATCACCAATGGTTAGTAAGGTCGCCATATATCGCTCCTTATTTAAAAGACATGCGTTGCAAACGCAGGGCATTGGTTACCACCAGCACACTGCTACAAGCCATTGCTGCTCCGGCCAATACAGGGTTTAAAAAACCCATCGCTGCTAGCGGTATACCAATGGTGTTAAAGGCAAAGGCCCAGAACAGATTTTGCTGAATATTGCGGTAAGTTGCACTGGCAAGCAGCAGTGCTGTCGCAACCAGTTCCGGGTCGCCGCGCATCAGCGTAAATGCAGACGCACTGACCGCAACATCGGTACCTGTTGCCATCGCGATACCTAAATCGGCCTGTGCCAAAGCAGGGGCATCATTAATGCCATCGCCCACCATCGCTACTTTATAGCCTTGCTGCTGATAGGCCGCTACGGCTTCAGCTTTACCTTGCGGCAGCACTTCGGCATTAAAGTTGTCTAGCCCCAGCTCTTTGGCGACATACTCGGCGCTAGCCGCTGAATCACCCGTTAACATGGCAACCTGAATACCGGCAGCTTGTAATCTATGTACCGCATTTTTTGCCTGGGCTTTGGCTTTATCGGCAAAACACAACAAACCGAGTAATGTCGTGCCCTGGTCTGTTTTTTCTGCCAACCAGGATACCGAAGCGCCCGGTACTGCGATAAGTTCTTGCGGTAATGTCAGCCCCATCTCCCGCATCCAGCTACCCGAGCCCAGCATTACCGCACGGCCTTTGACGTTAGCTTTCACGCCTTTTCCGGCCACTACAGCAAAATCCGATACTGCCAATAAATCGACATTGTGGTTGATAGCATAGCTAACAATTGCTTTGGCCAGTGGGTGTTCGCTGTACTGTGACAACGCATACGCCAATGCGGCCAGCTCGGTTTCATTGTTAAGCGCGTTCAGCTGCGTTAATACCGGCTTGCCTTCGGTGAGAGTGCCGGTTTTATCAAATACGACATAATCAATTTTTGTCGCTTGCTCCAGCGCGACAGCATCTTTTACCAAAATACCCTGGCGCGCCGCTGTGCCGGTACCGGCCATAATGGCCGCTGGAGTGGCCAGACCCAAAGCACAGGGACAGGCAATAACCAATACCGCTACTGCATTAAGAATACCTTGCTGCCAATCGGCAAACGCCAGACCCCAAATCAGTACGGTGGCTAAGGCGACCAGTAATACTACCGGTACAAAGATACTGCTTATCTTATCCACCAGGGCTTGCACTGGTGCTTTCGCGCCCTGAGCCTGCTCTACCAGGCGGATAATTTTTGACAAGGTGGATTCTGCACCCAGGGCGCTGGCCTCGAACTCCAGCCGACCATCGAGATTAACCGAGCCGCCCGTCACTTTATCGCCAGAGGTTTTATGCAGCGGCACACTTTCGCCGCTGATTAGTGCCTCATCCACGTGGCTGCTACCCTCTGTCACTATGCCGTCGGCCGGTATCCGTTCTCCTGGCAGCACCTGAATGCGATCACCTTTGAGCAGCTCAGCCGCTGCAATACTGTGCCAGCTATTATTGCGCCAGACCCTTGCTGATGTCGGTTTTAAGTTTTCCAGTGCTTGCAGCGCATCGGTAGTACGCCGCTTGGCGCGTTTCTCCAGCAACTTACCCAGCAGCACCAGGGTTAATACTGCCGCGCCACTTTCAAAGTACAGGTGTGGTGCGCCATGATGCCCATCAAAGCTGTACCACAGATAGAGCGATAAACCATAAGCGGCACTAGTACCAATTGACACCAGCAGGTCCATATTGCCGGTGCCCGCTTTCAGTGCATGCCAGCCGGCTTTGTAAAAGCGCGCGCCAAAGTAAAATTGTACCGGTGTTGCTAACAGCCATTGCCACAAGGCAGGCAACATCCAGTCGGCACCGAACAGCATGCCCACCATCGGCAATACTAACGGCAGGGTGAGTAAGGCAGCACCGATCACTGGCCAGCTGTCACGCTGATAAAAACGTCGTGGTTGAGCAGGGGAATTTTGAGCCTCAGGCGAAGCCTGGCTGAGGATCAGCTCATACCCGGCATCGGCAACGGCCTGTTTCAGGGCGCGGTCTTCTGTGGCGGGTAACAGGGTCAGGCTTACCTGCTCTGTAGCCAGGTTTACTGACGCGCTTAGCACACCAGGCACCTTTAACAGGCTTTTTTCCACCCGGCCGGCGCAAGACGCACAGGTCATACCCTTTACCGCATATTGCCGGTTAGCCGTGTCCAGTTCATAGCCGGCACGGGTTACCGCTGCACTAAGCTCGTCAAAGCGGGCATCGCCTGCTACCGTTGCGATGTCTGTTGCCAGGTTGACGCTGGCTGAGGTCACGCCGGCCACAGCGCGCAGTGCATTTTCAATCCGATTCGCGCAGGACGCACAGGTCATGCCCTTTATTGCAAGTTGTATTGTTGCTGCCATATCCGTAACTCCAGGTTGAGAAATGTTATCAGGCATAACAAGACTAAACCTTACCATTATGGCAAGGTCAAACAACTTTCAAAAAAACTTAAAATAGCGGCTTGACTGTACCACAGTGGCAAGCATTAGCTTGTGTCATGAACACACCACAGGAGAGAAACACTATGAAATTCCATATCGCTGACATGACATGTGGCCACTGCGTTAGCATGGTTACCAAAGCCATCCTCACAGCAGATGGTGATGCAAAAATACAGACTAACCTGACCGACAAAACGCTGCAGCTCAGCACGGAACTGAGCTCTGCAGAGGTAATGGAGGTCTTAACAGAGGCGGGATATCCGGCGACAGAAGTCAAAGCCAGCTGCTGTAATCCGGCGAACACCTGCCACAGCGCCTAACGAAAAAGCCACCTTAAGGTGGTGCTAAATCCCAGCTGTTTGAGGAGTTTATAAATAGCGTTGTGGTGGTACTCCACACCAAACTCGGTTTTGATGTAGTGAAGAATTTTCTCGCCGGTCAGTCTGCCACCTTGCTCACTTTGGCTATGCGATTCAATAAACTCGCCTAATTGCTTTTGCTGTTGTGCGCTGAGATAAGGAATCAGCCCCTTTGCTTTGCGGGCTTCAAGACCATCCAAGCCCGCTTCAAGGTAACTTGACACCCAGTTATTGACGCTGGTGCGGCTGACCTTCTATTGATTAGCGACTTGTGTGCGGTTTTTACATTCAAGGAATTGCGCGATCGCGAGTAAACGCATGCGTTTACGCGCATTTTTCTCCGCTCGGGAGAGCTTGAGGAGTTCTTCAGCGGTTTGATTCATAAAGCTAAGCGAGTGATTATTCGAAACCTGCAATTAGAACAGAAAACTAGACGGAATGGTATAACAGCGCTCCTTAATTTCTTTGTTAGGGACATCCAATGCAAGTGATGGCGGCAAACATATCCATCCACTGGATGCTTACACCTGACAGATGATGGGAATATAAATTGCCACTTAAAATCAGAAATTGCGTAAGGGTATTTTCGAGCGAGCCCTGGCGGGAGACTTGTTTTACCCTCACCTTCGCAAAGATCCTTTTCATGAAGATCACGAACCTTTTCAATATGCAATTTAAGGGGTTCAACAAGCTTTTCAGGTAACATCGTGACTCGATCTTTACCGCCTTTGCCACGAAATACATACAGTATCTCTGCAACACCAAAAAAGCGGTAAGTTGTCAGTTTGTATAACAAGGCGCTATTGTCGCCGCATGCGCGGCTGGGACGGCTTACGCTGCGCTTCAGCCGCCCCAAAGCTTTGCGTTCTGCTAACACCTAAAAGCGGACTTTACAGCCTTAAAGTTGGAATGTCTGCAATTGGCACAAAGCCGAGATCCGACGAAGTGGTACTTTCCGTGAAAGTTGTGGTGCGATTAATTTGCAACACGTGGTAATTAGCGGTTGCAATGTGGTGGTAAATTAAGTGCAATTAATCAAGAAGGTGAATCAATGAGTGAACAACTGAACTGTCAAAGCCGCATGGATGCGGCGACAACTCTGTACTTGCCGCAAATAACTATCCCCGTCCTGCTAAACCAATGACGTAAACTCCTATCTCTCCCGACTTGTTGGAACAAGTCGCACTCACAAGGTGCAATTAAACACTGAACAAAAATTCATGGATGAATGGTTACCGCCGAAGGACTCGGCGCAAATAAAAAACGTACATACCATTATACACAGTATGTACGTTTGAAATGAAAGCCGCTGACGTTATATGTAAAGCCCTGTCACTCACTCACACGCGAATAGACACTGTTTTTACTATATACTCCTTTGGAAGGGGGATACCAGTCAGTTTGCCGCGTAAGGCAATGACGAGTGATGGAGAACTATACGAAGCTTACCTTCTGCGTCCTTTTTAAAGCCCCAGGTCTTATCAACAGTGGTGGTTTTGCCTGACTTGTCAGTTACATGAACATGCCCCATGGTCAGTGCAAGGTCGCCATTTAAGTAAACCCCTGCGTTTTCATATTCATATTTCTTCCAGCCCTTTAAGGCGAAGCCACCATCTTGGGCAAAGTTTTTGTCGCCTGCTACAAAGTATGACAAGGCACCATCGTAGGTGGTGCGGAAAGTTTGCTCGCCGTTAGCCAGAGTCGGCTTAAACAACACTGCGCCCATGTTATAACCATAAGCAGCATCCAGTACTTGCTTTGCTACTGTCTTAGCAGCCTCTGCACCTTTTTGCTCGTGCGTGTTACTGATGTTTATCAGTGCCTCACCCCAAGCTTGTTGGGCGACTTTGACTTCTGCCAGCGTAATAGTGTTATTAACAACTTTTTCAGCAAAAGCAGCAGACGAGAACAACACTGCCGCCGCACATAATGTTACCTTATTCAGAGCTAGTTTCATAAACACCTCACTTTATTAATCAGCGAGGTAATAATGACTCATCGGGGCATAACTAATCCTGACGGAGAGATTAACAATAGCTGCTAATAAACATGAACAGAACATGACAGCTTCGCCATTTAAGACACCTGCATAGCATCAGCAGATATGCTGTAGCCTATACCACGAAACGTTTGAATATACTTAGCGTTAAAATCATCATCAATTTTTCTTCTTAACCGCCTGACGTAAACATCGACTACGTTAGTTAACGGATCTGTATTCATTCCCCACACATTGGCTAAAATTCGCTCACGACTAAAGACTTTTCCAGGTTGAGACAATAGCAAATCGAGTACTTGTAGCTCTTTAGCTGTCAGCTTTATAGCAACGCCCGCCCTGTTAACCTGTAAGGCCGACTTGTCATATTCCAGTTCACCCAGTTTAATCAGCTGCTCTGCGCTTGGAGCACTGTTGCGTTTTAATAATGCCTGAATACGCGCAAGCAGCTCCTCAAAAGCAAAGGGCTTTCCAAGATAATCATCAGCTCCACGATTTAAACCCAATACTCTGTCGGGTACTTCATGTAAGGCAGATAACATCAGAATTTTTGCTGTAATACCTTTTGCCCGCATTCGCGAGCACAGCTCAATGCCATCAATATTTGGCAACATTCTGTCAAGAATGATCAGAGCAGGCTGAACTTGCAGCACCAAATCGATAGCGTCTTTACCGTCTGAGCAACATTGAACGAGAAAACCTTCGCTTTTTAGGCCACGCTCAAGGAAACCGGACACACGCAGATCATCTTCAATAATTACGATACTCATGGCAGAAAACCCTCTAAGCCAATTCTAAACATGACAGTTGTACCCTGGTGTAAACGACTTTTTGGCTGAATAAAACCGCGATGCTGCTCTATCAGGTATTTTGCTAATGACAAACCAATACCTAAACCGTCTGGTCTTAGCTTTCTGGCATTGTCACCACGATAGTAGCGATCAAAAACGCTACTAAGCTCATAATCCGGTATACCAATGCCATAGTCTGTGATGCTAACCTCGAACTGGTTATCACTAATGCTTACCACCATATCCAGTGCAGTAGTTGCCGGCGAGTAACGCACAGCGTTATCGAACAATATTTGCCAAGCTTGTAACAACTTACCCATATCAACCCTGATGCAGTGCTCAGACATTTCGATAGCATCGTCGAAATGTAATCTAAGCTCCCGCCCCTGTACCTTAGCCTCTCTTTGCGCTTTGCTGACTAACTCTGTTGCGACTTCAACCAGTGGCACTGACTGCACATCAAGCAATGCCATGCTGTTCTCACCACGAATGAGTAGTAACAAATCATCAATCCTTCCAGAAAGCGCAGCACTGGCATCCAAAATACGTTTTAACGTTTCTTTGTATTCTTCAGCTGTTTTATCTTTTCCTCTAAGCCCAATTTCGGCCTCTCCCCGTATAGCGGTAGCTGGGGTGCGTAGCTCATGACTGACATCAGCAAAAAATTGTTTTTGTTGTGCTTCGGCCTGCTTAAGCTGTTCAAGCGCGTGTTTAAGCTGTGCCGTGCGCGACGATACCTCTTGCTCTATTTCAAGAAGATTTACAACCGACGAAAAGAGACAGTTGAACGCAGCTTCGCAGACGCAAAACAGCATCATGGCCATCGCTATGCACGGTTCCGTGGTCTGGCGAAAGTGCAGATGCAGTGTTTACTGGCGGCGGTAGCGCAAAACATCAAGAAAATGGCCTTGCTGGCCTTTTTATCGCTTTTTTATGGCCTGAAATCGGCACTATACACCTTCGCAGAGTGCATTCTGCGGCATAACAAATCCGAGATTCAATACTGCCAGACTTAATAAAAGAAAGCAGAAAAGACAGATCGAAAAAGATCAGAATCCAGAAAACACAAACCCCGGTAAAAAACCGGGGTTTGTCATTAATCTGAACCCGGTAAACCGGGTTTAATCTATGTTAGAAATGGTACTGAGCCCGAACCCCAAAGCCAATAGGCTCCTCGGTTACCCCTGACGGTGTATCAATATCGCTAAACACAATGTTGCCCATAAACCGAAGGTTATTTAACAAGTAATAGTTAACGCCCAATGTAAGATTTTTCTGCTCACCACCAAAAACAGTACCGTCATTCAAATCGGTGACAGAGTACCGTGCAGCAACCTCAATAGCGCCTGACTCTTTTGATGGTTTAACGCCGCTAAACAAACCATTCTTGTACGAACGGCTCTCGCCAGTTAACACATAACTTAATTGAAAGTGATATCCAGAGAAGGAAACATCTTCAACTGTTGACGAAGTGTTTAGTGTCATCGCTTCAGCTTCGGCAGACCAGGCACCATTAATGAAGGCAGCCTCCAAACCAAAACGATTGATGGAATTTATGCCTTCCAGAGTACCGGTATCGATTAAACGCACACCAGAGTCAATACGTAGCTCAGGACGGTCCCGCAATCTAAGCGTGTTATAGTCACCCATGTCCTGATACACGAAAGCACCGGCAAAATGATACTGAACATCATCAACTTTTGGATGGTAAATAATCCGCTGAGCAAGCCCCATACTGTCATCTTTGCCAGCATCGCCCTCTGTATTCATGGTGCGGCCGAACAACATAGATTCTGATGTTAAGTTACCGAAGGTTTTATCAAACCGCACGCCTAACTTACGGTCAGGGGTAATAACCGTAGAGCCGCTTGAACGCTCCATAAAAGTAATAGAGTTGGAGCTGGTTAGGGTGTTTAGACTAAACGGCACGCGCTGGTGGCCGATAGTCACATTGCCACCAGCCAGTTTAGTGCGAATATTTACATCAGCTGCTGAGGCATCGCCACCTTCAGCGAAGTCATACTCAATAACAAAACGCCAATCAGGCGATAAATTGCCCTGCATACCAAGACGCCCACGACGCACATTAAAACCGTTACCAATTTCCGTAACATCGTCTTTGTACATACCTGCATCCAGATGCATTCTACCACGAGGCGTGATTTCCACTTCGGCAAGTGCGCTACCAGTGAAAGCACCTACGGCTAGGGCAACTAAAACTTTGCTATTTGTATTCATGATTAATTCTATCCCAATCTCTAGTTTTGACCCAGGCATCATATGTCACTTATATGA
>NZ_JAJOYU010000048.1 GCF_021290985.1 Rheinheimera soli | reverse complement strand
CGTCAAGTTCAAATCACCCCAGAGCTGCTTTCGCACTACCCCGTTGGCATGGCGCGCATTATAGGGAGTTTTTGGCAGCGTGCAATACCAAATCTTAGTTTTTTAGGGCTTTGGTGATCGTTTGCTGGTTAAACCGTCAATATGAGCAAAATAGCCCCAAAAACAATATCAGTAAGCATGCATTTAATAGTTGGCTGCTTAAGAACTAGTCGCTAATATGAAAGAGCTTTAAGTATTTATATGTATTTACTCTGACTCTTTCATCTTTATTACTTAGGAAATCTTTATGTTAGCTAATTTACAACGATCCTTACCTTTTACTCTGGCGTTAGCCATCATCGTTTATCTGCTTTTATTGTTAATCCCTGATCTTGCTTTAAGTGCTTCTGTATCAGTAGCCATTGGTATAGTGCTGGGTGGTGTGTTGGTACCTATTCTGGTTGAAGTAAAAGGTGCCTCTCTTGATAGCACAGGTTCTGCTACAGCAGCGAAAACAAACTACGACGGCGAAACGGCCACTTTATATGTAGGTAACTTACCTTACCGTGCAAATGAAGATGCAGTACGTGAGTTGTTCCAAAAGTTTGGTGTAGTCGTCAATGTGCGTTTGATGAAAGATCGCCAAACAGGTCGCCGCCGCGGTTTTGGTTTTGTTGAAGTGGCGGCGAAAGATGCCAACAAGATGATCCAGAAGTTAAACGACTTTGCGTTTCAGGAGCGTACTTTAAAAGTGCGTGAAGCCAAAGAACGTCAGGATGGTGACGACAACGACGAATAAACTGTATTAGTCCTGATATAAATCTGGCCAGCAGCTCTGCTGGCCAAATCCCATCTGTTTGACTCTTCCTTTTTGCTGCTCTGTCAGTTCTTTGGTTGCAATAAAGCAATCCTGACTCTTATCTTTATATAAAGGAGTGATCCCTGCTACTAAATGCTGCACTCGTCTGGCTATTGCGTCAGCTGTATCAAACAGCTTTGGAGCTTCAGTAAAAGCAGAACGGATCTCTTCAGCCAAAAACGGGAAATGAGTACAGCCTAAAATAATAGCCTTAGGTGCGAACTCAGTTAAGCCACTATCTTTAATCACTGTGGCCACTTCTGCTTTCACATCAGCATCTGCCCAGACCTTTTGCTCTGCCAGCATAACCAGTTCGCTGCTACCGACTAATTGCACCTGACTTTCACCAGCATAATCAGAAACCAGCTTCTGAATATAGTGGCCTTTGACTGTGGCAGGAGTGGCAAGCAATGCCATTTTTCCGCCCGCACAATATAAAGCAGCAGGTTTAATAGCAGGCACCACACCAACAAAAGGCAAATCAAACTGCTGACGCAACCAATCAACAGCTTGGGTGGTGGCTGTATTGCAGGCGATCACTATTAAATCGACTTGATGAGTCAACAGATGTTCGGTCAGTTGCTTTAAGCGCTGGCGGATAAATAACTCCGACTTAGTGCCATAAGGCAGGTATCTGTTATCCATCATATAGAAGTAGTCAGCAGGCACTAAAGCACGTACCGCTCCCAGTATAGAAAGACCACCCACTCCACTGTCGATAAAACCTATACGCATGCCATATCTTCTGAAAAAATCTACCGAAAAGCTCTGGTGCTATTTTGCCAGACATTCGCCCGCTAAGGCAGTTGCTCTGCTACTTTTATCTGCAGCTTGCTTTTGCTGATAGACATTCAGGCAAAAGCCCTTAGAATAGGCCGCTTTTTCGACAACAGGTGACAGGCAATGGCTTTAGGGCAAGTATTTCCGGATTTATATGAAACTCAACTGGCAGAAAAGCAAATTGGCATACAGCAGCTGTTTGCATCCTATGCGTTGCCAGAGTTGGAGTTATTCCGCTCTGAGCCAAGCCATTACCGTCAACGTGCTGAATTTCGCGTCTGGCATGAAGGGGACGATTTGTTCCACATTATGTTTGACTCTGAAACCAAACAAAAACAGCGTATTGATTACTTCCCTGTTGCCTGTAAACAAATAGCTGACTTTATGCCTGTGCTGCTGGAAGAATTAAAAAAGCGTCCGGCGCTGCGGAATAAGTTGTATCAGATTGATTACCTGAGTGGCTTAAGTGGCGAGCTGTTGGTTTCTCTTATTTATAAAAAACCGTTAAGTGACGACTGGGCCGAACAAGCCGCTTTATTAAAAGCCGACTTGGCAGAACAGTTGCCTCTGGATTTTATAGGCCGTTCGCGCAAACAAAAGGTCTTGGTGCATCGCGACCATATTATTGAAAAGCTGACAGTGAAAGACCGGACTTTAAGTTACCAGCAAATTGAAAACAGCTTTACCCAGCCAAATGCCAAGGTCAATCAGCAAATGCTGGAGTGGGCTTGTGATATATCAAGCCAGCTCAAAGGCGACTTACTGGAACTCTATTGTGGCAACGGCAATTTCTCGCTGGCCCTGACACCTTATTTCCGTCAGGTGGTTGCCACAGAGATTGCCCGCAGTTCGATTAAATCAGCGCAACTGAATATCGAAATGAACCAGGTAACGAATTTGCAGGTGTTGCAGATGTCGGCTGAGGATGTCAGCGCGGCTATGGCGACAGGTAAACAGTTAAAGACACTAGATTTATCAGAGTTGCAACTGGACACTATTCTGGTTGACCCACCACGAGCTGGTTTGGACCCGGCCACTGAAGCTTTTGTCAGCCAGTTTAACGATATTATTTATATTTCCTGTAATCCTGTGACTTTGGAGCAGAACTTACAGCAGCTGAGTAAAACCCACGAAATCAAAGCTTTTGCTTTGTTTGATCAGTTCCCATACACCCACCATATTGAATCTGGTGTCTGGTTACGCAAACTTACTGCTTAGCTTTGCGACAACTGGGTTTTGCGGCCATAACTGGCTGCACCATGAGCCATCCAGCGCAACTGCATAATAGTGCGCTGGGTGATTTGTTTGCGCTGCTCTGCCGTTGCATCCAGAGCATCAGCTCCGGCATGAAAAACTAAGATCACCATAGCTTCAGCCTGCATCTGGGCGCGTTCAGCCGGACAATCTGTTTCTTTACGCAAATAATCCGCCAGCTCAGCACCAAAATGATAAATCTCCCGGGCTACCGCACTACGAAAAGCTGCAGATGTGCCTGAACGTTCGCGCAGCAACAAGCGGAATACGTTGCTGTGTCCTGTGACAAATTCCATAAAGGTTTCAATTGAAGTGCGGATCACGCTGCCATTGCTTTCAATACGATGTCGGGCCTGGCGTAGTAACTGACGAAGCATCAGGCCAGCTTCATCGACCAGGGTTAAACCTAATTCATCCATATCGGTAAAATGACGATAAAACGAAGTGGGAGCAATACCTGCTTCGCGGGCTACTTCACGTAAACTTAAACTTGAGTAACCTTTATCAGCGCTAAGCTGCTGAAAAGCTGCATCTATAATAGCGCGTCTGGTTTTTTCTTTTTGTTGGGCGCGGGTCACGGCTCACTCCTTTTTGCTTCTTCCTCATTTTAACGCTTGACCCTGCAACTTTGCACGGCTAAATTAGCTTACAGTTGTAAGCTTAAAGTTCCTAAAATGAATAAACCCCCTATTATCTGGACCAACGTAATTCTGTTTGCGTCCACTTTTCTTGTTGCCGCCATACTGGTGCCTTGGTATGCCATAGCTGTTGGTTTTACCTGGACAGAGATTATTGCCACTATCTTATGCTTGGGTTATTGCGGTATGTCGATCACAGCCGGTTACCATAGACTCTGGGCGCATAAAACCTATGATGCACATCCTGCTTTACAATGGTTTTATGCCATAGGTGGCGCTTTTGCTCTGCAAAACAGCGCTCTACATTGGTCTTCTGATCACCGTGTGCACCACAAATTTGTCGATCAAAACGACAAAGACCCCTACTCGGCTCAGCGTGGGTTTTGGTTCAGCCATATTGGTTGGATGTTACGTGAGTATCAAAGTAATACCTATGCTGATTACAGCAACGCCCGCGACTTACAGAACAATAAAATAGTGATGTGGCAACACAAGAATTATCTGGTGCTGACTGTAGCGACCAACTTTGGTGTCCCGTTGTTTTTAGGCTGGCTGACAGACAGCTATATCGGCATGTTACTCAGTGTGGGCGTGTTACGTTTAGTACTGAGCCATCATTTTACGTTTTTTATTAACTCTTTAGCTCATATCTGGGGTAGCCAGCCTTACACCGATCAGAATAGCGCACGGGATAACGGCATATTGGCATTTGTAACTTATGGCGAGGGTTATCATAACTTCCATCATATTTTTGAATACGATTACCGTAACGGTATTAAATGGTGGCAGTTTGACCCAACCAAATGGCTGATTAAAAGCTGCTCCTGGTTAGGTTTAACCCGTAACTTACGCGTTTGCCCGCCAGACCGTATCGAAAAAGCCAAAGTACAAATGCAACTCAAACGTGCCCAGGCCAAGGTATCGCATTTACCAGATGCTGAGCTGGTGATGCAACGTCTTGAGCATGAATACGAGCTGCTGATGGAAAAAATGCATGCGTATTACGATGTGAAAAAAGTACTGCTGCAACAGAAAAAACAACAGTTGATGCAACAGTACAATGAATTTGATTTAAAACAGCAAATGCTGGAAGTACGGCGTAATCTGCAGCTGCAGCAAAAACGCTGGCGGCAGTTAACAGCACAATTTGCCTAAGCATTTGATAAAAACTTACAAAAGGTGGCATTTGCCGCCTTTTTTATCGCCTTTAATTCAGGATTTCTGATTAAATATAAAGAGTGCATTCAGCGAAGGAAAAACCCGTGGTCAAAGCAACTCAAAGCAAAACATATGATTTTGATGCAATTATTATAGGCACAGGTCCAGGCGGCGAAGGTGCAGCCATGAACCTGGCGAAAAGTGGCAAAACCGTGGCGGTAATAGAGCGCCACCAGCAAGTCGGCGGTGGTTGCACACACTGGGGCACTATTCCTTCCAAAGCACTACGTCATTCTGTTAGCCGTTATATTGAATACAAAGAAAACCCGCTGTTTCAGATGGATGATCAATCGTCCAACCTTACCTTCCCGCACATTTTAAAACATGCTGCGGGAGTGATTCGTAAGCAGGTGCAACTGCGTAGCAGTTTTTACGAACGCAACAGAGTCAAAATGCTGCAAGGTAATGCTTCTTTTGTTGATGCTCATCATATTCGTATTGAGCAGGATGGCTCACCGGATCAAATTATTTCAGCACAACATATTATTCTGGCTACAGGTTCCCGCCCTTACCGTCCGCAAAATGTGGACTTTACTCACAGCCGTATTTTTGACAGCGACACTATTTTGTCGTTAACAGATGATGTGCGACATATCATCATTTTTGGCGCTGGTGTGATTGGTTGTGAATATGCGTCGATTTTCCGTGGTCTGGGTGTACGGGTTGATTTGGTCAATACCAGAGACAGGCTGTTGTCTTTTATGGACGCAGAAATATCGGATGCCTTGAGTTATCACTTCTGGAATTCAGGGGTCACTATTCGCCATGGCGAAGAGTTTGACCGGATTGAAGGCTGTGACGATGGCGTTATTTTGCATCTGCAATCCGGCAAAAAAATGAAAGCCGACTGCATCTTGTTTGCCAACGGCCGCACCGGCAACACCGACAAACTCAACCTGAATGCCATTGGCTTAAAAGCAGATAGCCGTGGTCAGTTAAAAGTCAATGATAACTACCAGACTGAAATCCCTAATGTATACGCCGTAGGGGATGTGATTGGTTATCCAAGCCTTGCCAGTGCGGCTTATGATCAGGGCCGCATTGCCGCAAATTCCATTATTCATGGCAACTGCAGCACCTACCTGATTGATGATATTCCAGTGGGCATTTACACCATACCTGAGATGAGTTCTGTGGGTAAAAATGAACAGGAGCTCACTGCAGCCCGTGTTCCTTATGAAGTAGGCCGCGCTCAATTTAAACACTTAGCAAGGGCGCAGATTGCCAATACCAGTGTAGGCAGCCTCAAATTACTGTTTCACCGCGATACTAAAGAAATTTTGGGCATTCACTGTTTTGGTGAAAGGGCGGCCGAGATTGTGCACATAGGCCAGGCTATTATGATGCAAAAAAATGGCGGCAATACCATAGAGTATTTTGTTCACACCACTTTTAACTACCCAACAATGGCCGAAGCCTACAGGGTGGCAGCCATGAATGGGTTAAACCGCTTGTTTTGATCTGCCAGCGAAAACAACAACGCCAGCATTAAGCTGGCGTTGTTGTTTTTGAACACAGCGAGAGTTTACTCATCGTCTTCAGCAATCTCGGTATTCATATGATAAGTGCGGCTGAACGAATGCACTGCATCAATAAATACACCTGCTTTTTCCGGATCCACATCAGGCGTTATACCGTGGCCCAGGTTAAACACATGGCCTGATCCCATGCCGTAACCATCTAAAATGGCCTGAACTTCCTGCCGGATGCGCTCTGGCGTGCCTAACAGGATGGATGGATCCATATTGCCCTGTAATGCCACTTTATCGCCGATACGGGCGCGGGCATGACGGATATCAATGGTCCAGTCTAAACCCACACCATCACAGCCAGTGGCAGCGATTTCTTCCAACCATAAACCACCGTTTTTGGTAAACAGCGTGACAGGCACAGGACGGCCATCCGCAAAACGGGTTAAGCCTGAAACAATTTGCTGCATATAGCTTAACGAAAATTCACGGTAATCATGAGGCGTTAACACACCACCCCAGGTATCAAAAATCATTACAGACTGAGCACCAGCTGCAATTTGTGCATTCAGATACAAAATGACACTTTGGGTCAGCTTATCCAAAAGGATATGCACCACTTCTGGCTCTGTGTACATCAGCTTTTTGATTTTAGAGAAGGTTTTGCTGCTGCCGCCCTCAAACATATAGGTGGCTAAGGTCCATGGGCTGCCGGAGAAACCGATCAAAGGCACTTCGCCATTCAACTCACGACGAATAGTACGCACAGCATCCATGACATAACGCAGCTCAACTTCCGGATCTGGTACAGGCAACTGCATCACATCCATAAAGTCGGTCAGTTGCTTCGTAAAGCGCGGGCCTTCGCCTTCGCCAAAGTACAATCCCATGCCCATAGCATCCGGGATTGTTAAAATGTCACTGAATAAGATGGCAGCATCTAAAGGATAACGTTTTAACGGCTGTAAAGTGACTTCACAAGCCAGTTCAGGGTTTTTGCACAACGACATAAAATCGCCTGCAATAGCTCGCGTCGCTCTGTATTCAGGAAGATAACGACCCGCCTGACGCATCATCCAAATTGGAGTGCGGTCGACTGGTTGTTTCATCAAAGCCCTTAAATAACGATCATTTTTTAGTTGCATCTATCATCTGCCATCTTTTGATTTATCCCTAGTTTATCACTGATGTCCGATCAGTCACCATTTTTTACCAAAAGCTATTTGCCCACAACGAAAAAAGCTGTTGCCCTGCAAAAATACATCTGTTATAAACTACCTGCGCTAGTAAAGAACAAGAATAAAGAAACTCGTTTTAACGAGTCCTCGTAACGCAAGTTACATCTCATTTAAGCCACGTTAGTGGCTTTTTATTTGCCTGCCATCCATGGCGCAAACCCTTCGGGCCAGCTAAAGCTGTTAAAAATCATTCCAGATAATTTTTTATTTGCCTGCCATCCGTGGCGCACACCCTTCGGGCCAGCTAAAGCTGTTAAAAATCGTTCCTGACGATTTTTTATTTGCCTGCGATTCATGAGCAATAAGTTATCTTCCACCCTTAGCAATATACTGAATCACCTGACCTGATAAGGTTGCCACCATTGGCACTTCAGGTAACTGATCCAGATCATACCAATGGGCTTCCTCAATTTCGTCCGGCTGACATACCAGCTCGCCTGACTTATAGTCGGCGATAAAAGCGGTCATCAGCGAATGCGGGAAAGGCCAGGGTTGGCTGCCCATATAACGTAAGTTAGTGATCTCAATGCCTACTTCTTCTTTTACTTCGCGCACTGCGGCTTGCTCCAGCGTTTCAGCAGACTCAACAAAACCAGCCAGAATCGAAAAGAAGCCGGTTTTATGTCGGGCCGAGCGGGCCAACAATAATTGATTTTTGTCATTAACCACAGCTATCAGCACACAAGGATTAATTCTGGGGTAACAACGGTGACCACACTTGTGACAAAGCGCCGCAAGCTCCCAGTTCACCAGATGCATAGAGCTGCCACATTGACCACAGTATCGGTGCGTTTGTAAAAACAAGGCCACCTGACAGGCTCTGGCAGCATGTTCAAAAATAGCTGCGGACTGTTGCAATAAAACTCGTGCGTTATGCCACTGTTCTTCTGCTTCGGGTCTGTCGGTGTAATTGAGCAGATAACAATCCACACCATCAATAGCGCCAAGCAAACACAGAGGCTCACTGCCATCTAAAAAGTCAGGCAACTGGTCATAACGACACAGGGGCGGCGGCGCATCAACAGAAGACAGCCAGATTTTGCCTTGACTGACAATAAACCAGTGACCATACAAGCCAGCGGTAGCAGGCACATTGTGCTTGATCATTTTTTGTTTTACTCCACCACTTATTCGTGTAAACAGGCGTATGATAGAGCTAAAGACTGAACCGACCAATAAAAAAGTAGTTGATCTTTATCCGAGAATTCTTTTAATTAGAGGTTCTGAGCAGTAAGTCACTTGAGTAAGGGGAAGTATATGTACACCCGTTTAGAGTCAGCACAGCAGAAATGGGGTGGCAGCCTGACAGCTATAGATAACTGGCTGGATGAAAGGCAGCGCCTGATTGTCCGTTATTGTGAGCTGGCCGCATTGCCTCCTTTTGACAAGAAAAGTGGGAATTCTTTGCCTGATTTGGCAGATATTCAGCACTTTTGCCAATTGCTGATGGATTATTTATCCGCTGGGCATTTTGAAGTTTATGAACAAATTGTGTCGCAATGCGCCGTCAATGGCCATGATAGCCGCAAGCTAGCTGATGCCTTGTATCCAAAAATTGCAAAGTCTACTGATATGGCACTTGAGTTTAATGACAAATATGCTGAGGCTGATAGTCAAACTTTGTCAAAGAACTTTGATCGTGATTTGTCTATTTTAGGCCAGGCTTTGGTAGAGCGTTTTGATTTCGAAGATGAGCTTATTCAGACTTTACACAACAAGCATTCCAACGCTGTATCTGCCTGAGTTAGTTTAGTTGCCTTCGTCGTAACAAAAGCAAAAAAGCGACCATCAGGTCGCTTTTTTTATCGGGCTACGTATTACTTAGCTTCAGCCGGAGCTTCTTCTGCAGGGGCTTCTTCGCCAATGCCTAATAATTCAACGTCAAATACTAAAACGCTGTTTGCAGGGATAGTACCCATGTCACGCTCACCGTAAGCTAAATCGCTAGGGATAGTGAATTTGAACTTAGAACCAACGCTCATCAGTTGCACGCCTTCAGTCCAGCCTTTGATCACCTGGTTTAACGGGAACTGAGCAGGACCACGCTCTTTTGAGCTGTCAAATTCAGTGCCATCAACCAAAGTACCAGTGTAGTGCACACGAACTACGTCTGTTGCAGCTGGTTTTGGACCATCAGCAGCCTGAACAACTTCATACTGCAAACCTGATTCAGTCACTTTCACGCCTTCTTTTTTAGCGTTAGTTTCTAAAAATGCTTTACCAGCAGCCACATTTTGTTCAGCCTGAGCTTTTGCCACTTCAACTTGTTTTTCACGGGCTGTTTGTTCCAGCGCCATCATCACTTTCTGAACTTCTTCTTCAGTCAGCTGAGCTTTACCAGCTAACTGATCCTGAATACCACGTACTATAGTTTCTGAAACTAAAGGTAAACCTAATTTCTCATGTTCCTGGATGGTAGTGTCGATAAAACGACCAGCAGATACACCTAAGCTGTAAGATTGTTTTGCAGTGTCAGTATCTAAAACCAGAGGTTTTGGCTGCTCAGCTTCTTTATTACAAGCAGACAAAGTTAAAACGGTAGCCGCAATCAGCGACACCTTAGTTAATAAACGCATGTATTTCTCCAATAAATAAGCAGGTTTGGCTGCAAAATTGTGTTTTAATAAGTTTAAAGGTTTTATGCAACGTCCCTATACTAACGGTTTGTGCTAATGACGTTAACCCATAGCTGTAAATATCTGATAATTTTTCTGGCAATTGGTCTCTTTGCTTGCTCAGAAGTTCAACCAAAATCTGTGCGACAAGTGCTGCATACTGAAACGCCCTCTTATGGCGCTGCGATTAACGACAAAACAACACTGGTTGCTGTCTCTGCTTTAGACGCAGGCGTCACGGTTTGGGACCTGCAAAAAGATACAGCTTTGTATTCGCTGGGTCATCAGGAAAAAACCAATAATCAAATTTTATCTTTATCACTGAGCCCGGATGGCAGTCATTTATTAACAGGTGACAGCAAAGATTTTGCCTTATGGCAAATGAATGATGGCCGCAACATTGGTTTTTGGTCGGTAAAAGACGCCACAATCCGCGATTTAGCTGTGTCTGATTTTGGTCGTCATCTACTGGTCGGGCAAAGTGACGGTAAGGTGCAACATATCACCTTAAGCTCAGGTCGTCGCATTGAGTTTTTAGGCCACACTGAAAATGTGAATTCTGTCGATATGTCGGCTAATGGCCGCTTCGCGTTGACAGGTTCTAACGATCATTATGCCTATTTATGGGATACAGAAACGGCGCAGATTATTCATAGCTTCCCGCACCCAAACCGGGTGACTAAGGTAACGCTGGATCAGCAAGGTCGTTATGCTTTTAGTGCAGGCAGTGAACTGCAGGGGTTTATCTGGGATCTGAAAACAGGTAAACAACTCAGTCAGTTGGAATTAGCCAGAGCACAAATTATTACCGCAGCCCGCTTTAGTCCAAACGGCAAATGGCTGGTTACAGGCTCTCCATCCAGAGCGTTAATTTTATGGGATGTGGCAACAGGGAAAAAATTACAGCAGTGGCAAGTCAGAGCTATTCTCAATAGCAGGCCAGCCAGTGCAGTGATCCATGCAGTGGCATTTTTAAATGACAGCCAGATTATCAGTGAAAGTTCCAGTGGCGTAGCCGAAGTATGGGAGATTAAACAATGACGGAAAAAGTAATAGAACTACAGCAACAACTTATTGATCTGGAAAGCAAACTTGCATTCCAGGAAGATATGGTGCAAACGCTGAATGACGAGTTGCACGAACACCAGAAAAGCATCGAAAAACTGCAACGGCAAGTGATGATGCTGGCGGAAAAAATCAGTAAGGGCAACGACAGTGGCATTTTACGTGTAGATGAAGAGCCGCCACCGCCGCATTATTAACAACACCCATCCACTTACCGGTTTATTCGGGTTTAAACACGCCAATCACCTGTTCAGCAGCACGCGAAGCTTTTGCCACCTGCTGCTCAGGTTGTGCCATATGATGGCCACATTGCACGCATTCTACTTTTTCCACGTTGTTTTCAATAAACAACATCAAGGTATCGACAGCTTTACATTGTGGGCAGGTTGCACCGGCGATAAAGCGTTTTTTCTTTCTTTCCGTCATGTTTTTACTCTCTTCAGTCTGCTTTTATCGCATCTATACCGCTTGTGCTCTTGGTTTGTCGCCACTTTGCGATTAGAGTAGCAACCAATTTTCGTCCGGGCTAAAACACCATGATCCAACTGCAAAACGTCGAACTGCGACGCGGTATTAATTGCTTACTGCAACAGGCCGATCTTACCGTATTTCCAGGCCAAAAGGTCGGAATAATTGGCGCCAACGGTTGCGGCAAATCCAGTCTTTTTGCTTTGTTGCAACAAAAACTGCAACCAGACGCCGGTTCTGTCTCTATTCCCGCCAGCTGGACTATCTCCACTGTGGCGCAGGAAACGCCAGCTTTGGATATGTCGGCCATGGACTACGTATTGCAAGGCGACGAAAAACTTTATCCATTGCTTCAACAGTTAAAAATTACTGACGGCAGTGTTGATTTAGCAGCAGTGCATCATCAGATTGACGCTTTAGATGGCTACAGGGCCGAAGCCAAAGCTGGTGTTTTATTAGATGGTCTGGGTTTTAGTGGTGCAGCGCAGCAACAAAGCGTGAAGTCATTTTCAGGTGGCTGGCGTATGCGCTTAAACCTGGCCAAAGCCCTGATGCAACCTGCCGAATTATTGTTATTGGATGAACCCACCAACCACTTAGATTTAGACGCTGTGCTGTGGCTGGAAAAATATCTTGCTTCCTACACTGGCACTTTGTTGTTGATCAGCCACGACCGCGACTTCCTGGATGCCGTGATTGACAATACGGTGCATATCGACAATCAGACTTTAACTTTATACAAAGGCAACTACAGCCAGTTTGAACGTCAGCGTGCTGAACATTTATCACAACACCAGTCGATGTTTGAAAAACAACAACGTCAGGTGGCGCATCTGCAAAAGTATATTGACCGCTTCCGCGCTCAGGCCACCAAAGCCAAACAAGCGCAAAGCCGGATCAAAGCACTGGAACGTATGACGTTGTTGGCTCCTGCTCATGCCGACTCGCCTTTTCAGTTTGAGTTTTTAGATCCTCGTTCTTTACCGAACCCGCTTTTGAAGATGGAAAACGTCAAAGCAGGTTATGGCGATACGCCTATTTTGCAGCAAATTAACTTTCAGTTGCTGCCAGGCAGCCGCATAGGTTTGTTAGGTCGCAACGGCGCAGGTAAATCGACGCTGATCAAAATGTTATCCGGCTCTTTAACACCACAAGCCGGTGAAATTTGGTACGCCAATGGTGTCAGTATTGGTTATTTTGCTCAGCACCAGCTGGAAACCTTAAGACCGCAGGATTCGCCTTTACAGCATTTAGTGCGTTTAGCCCCGGATGCAACAGAACAACAACTGCGTGATTATATTGGCGGTTTTGGTTTTCATGGTGACAAAGCACTGGCCGCCTGCGCACCTTTTTCTGGTGGTGAAAAAGCCCGTTTGGTATTAGCGCTGCTGGTGTATCAGCGCCCTAACCTGCTACTGTTGGATGAACCAACTAACCACTTAGATTTAGATATGCGTGAAGCCATCGTCATGGCTCTACAAAGCTTTGAAGGCGCTATAGTGGTGGTGTCGCACGATAGGCATTTACTTAGCAGCACCACAGATGAGTTTTATCTGGTAGCGCATGGCAAAGTTGCACCTTTTGCCGGTGATTTGTCAGATTATTATCAGTGGTTGCAGCAGGACCAACGCGCCAGTAATGCGGCTTCTGCCCCTGACGACAGCGTAGCGGCCAACAGCGCACAAAATCGTAAAGATCAAAAACGGCTGGAAGCTGAGCTACGTACTTTACAGCGGCCGTTAAAGCAAAAAATCGAAAAGCTGGAGCAGCAACAAGAAAAGCTGCAACAGCAACAACAGCAGATTGAAACGGCTTTGGCTGATGCTGGTATTTACGACGCGGTTCGTAAAACTGAGCTGACCAAAACATTGGCCGATCAAACAAAAGTCCAAAAGGAATTATCTGAAGTGGAAGAACAATGGTTCGAAGCTCAGGAAGCATGGGAGCAACAAAGTGCAGAATTCTGGCAAAAAAACTCTTAATTCTGAGCAGTTCTGGCACTACAGCCTGAGTTTGTATCCGGCCATTAAAGACTTATGTCTGCAATGGCAAGACAACTATGGTGTGAATATTAACCTGCTGCTGTTTTTGCTCTATCTGGACAAACAACAGCAAAGTGTAAGCGAAGCTCAACTGCAACAGCTGGAAGATTTACTGCAGCACTTTAGCACCGAAGTGACCCAGTCGATCCGCGCTTTACGCCGTACCTTGCCATCTCCATGGCTGGAGTCGGATATGCAGCAGCCTCTGCGTCAGCAATTACTGAGCACTGAGCTTGCTGCAGAAAAACTGGAACAGCAGCTATTGGTGCAGCAGTTTAATCAGTTAAGTCTGAATGATGATCTGTTGCCTTACAGTCAGCTACTGGATCACTATTTGCTGTTGATCCAAGCTCCTGTTGAGCAGTTGGACGCTGAAATTCTTGATCTGTATCAACAAAGCCAGCAGTTGGAAGGCATCTAAAGTCCAACTTTGATCTATATCAGGCTTTGCTTCCACTGATGCTTCTACACTACAAGCATCAGTAAATAGCGAGGATATGATCATGAATATATGGCAAGAGTTTCTGAACGATCCGGTGATCTTTATATCTTTTACCGGGCTGGCTTTAGTGATTGGCTTATGCCTGTTTTACGCTGGCTACTTCTTATATAAAACGTCACATGCCGAATAGCTTCAATTGTAAAAAGCGCAGTCACTGAGACTGCGCTTTGATCCTTTACTTTAAAGCCTTCACTAAAGCTGCTGTATTTCGCAAGGTTAAAGCATAAATGGTTAACTGTGGATTAGCGCCTAAGCTTGACGGCAATACCGAGCCATCAAATACAGACAAGTTTTCCAGTTGATGATGGCGACCTTGCAGGTTTACTACTCCTTTGGTCGGATTGGCACTCATATTACAGCCGCCCATCACATGAGCTGATGCCAGGTTAGCTCGGTATTTTTGTAACGGCAGCGCTTTAATCGCCTCACGAGCCTGCTTCCAACTGGAGTAAAGCTGAGCATCCTGATGAATAGGCAATACCGACTTAGCTCCGGCTGCGAATTGGAGTTCAGCCATCGCCAGATAAGCATCCTGTGCGCCCTGCCATAAATAATCTGAAAGAGGGTAATCCAGCATGGGCTCACCCTGATCAGACAACAACACAGTGCCGCCCTGACTATCAGCATGAAAACCATCCCGTAGTAACGCAATAACCACCTGCAACTGATTAAACTGTTGCATCAAAGCAGCATGGGACTGCGCCAAACCTGTCAATTTGGTCGCCATTAGCACAGGATGCAGTGGCGGAACCTCAAGCTTAAACCCCATGCGGGCAGTTGAAGGCCAGACAAACTGATCAGAATAAATCGACTGAGGCGCGCCGCTATGCCCTGCTATCACCTCGTCAAACAAAGCACCGGAAATCACACTGGGGTGCAGGTAAGTATGTTTACCTAACCGACCAGACGGATTTGGTACTTTGGAACGCAATAACAAAGCAGGCGAACCTATAGCGCCTGCGGCTACTATGTAATGCTTCGCTTTAAAGCTAAGTTTTACTCTGAAATCAGGCTGAAAATGCGGGTCTACTGGCACAGCAACCAAAGACTGCACTTGCCCATTTTGCCATTTCAGCTCACGGGCCGATACCCGGCTAATCAGCATAGCGCCAGCTTGCATAGCAGATGGAATAGCGCTGACCTGCATCGACTGTTTTGCATTAATAGGGCAACCCATGCCGCAATAGCCCAGATTAGCGCAGCCACTAACATTGCGGTTAATCACTGTGTATTGCCAACCTAAAGCCTCACAGCCTTGTTTCAGTTTATCGTTATTGGCATTAGGTGGCACTGGCCATGGATGAATATTAAGCCGCTGTTCGGCTTGTTGGAAATATGGCGCTAAATTGTCGGAGTTAAAATCACAACCAAATTCAGCGCGCCAGTACTCCAGTGTTTTGTCCGGAGTGCGAATTGAAGTAGTCCAGTTAACCGTAGTAGAGCCACCTACAGTGCGACCTTGTAATATACCTATGCTTTGATCCAGGGTTTTACGGCCAGCTCCATCCTGATACAAAGCAGGATAAGCCCAGCGCTCCTGCTGTTGAAAGTCTTTGCCTTCATACAAGGCGCCCATTTCGAGCAACATCACTTTGAATCCGGCAAGACTAAGTTGTTCAGCCGCCATAGCGCCGCCAGCGCCAGAGCCCACTATCACCACGTCAGCTTCAAACTCTTTGTCAGCAGTTAAAGTGGAGGCGTCCAGATAAGACCAGCCAGCGGCCACACCATCGGCAATCAGATTTTTCATGGATTAAACTCCGGCGCGGTGTAGTTAAGAGACAGCCAATGTTGTGGCTGACCATAAAAAGCGCCGTAGATCAGTTCACGCAAACCACTAAAGGCTTGCTGTAACAAAGAAAAGTAACTGTCGCGCCAGCTTACTAACAAATCCAGACGCTGTGGCAGCGGTAAATCGGCTAGCTCTAACCATTGCCCTGTTAATGCCAGCCGCGCCAGATCCTGCTGCAGCAACTGAAATAGCTGTTCGAGCTGTTGTTGCTGATGTTGAGGTAAATAGACCAGAAAATCTAACACCGCATCCCGGGTCTGCTGTAAGGACAACTGTTGCGAGACAGGATCGGCAGGTAAAGCCCCCAAAAGTACTGCGGGTAATAACGCATCCAATACCAGAACAGCCGCATTGTCACTGCCTTGCAGACTTTGATACTGATATACTGCGTATCCTGTGCTGGCAGCTACTGTCAGCGCAAGCGAGCGAAAAATAAACTGGCGTCTGTTCATTGTTATTGTGGTCCGGCCAGAGAAAGTGACCTTGATTGTTAAGTAGGACTGTTGATTTTGCAAGCCCCAGAAACTGTAAAACTTCCCCCGGTTTTTAAACCAGCCTGGTGGCTACGTAACTGCCATCTGCAAACCATAGTGGCTAAGTATCTGGCTCCTCGTCGCGCATTGACGACAGAAGCAGAAATGCTGGCCTTGCCAGATGGCGATCATATCCAACTGAACTGGACAGAAAACCCGGAGCAGGCCGCAGATAGACCAATAGTGCTGGTGTTGCATGGCCTGGAAGGTAATATTAACAGCCACTATGCAGCGGGCATGTTGCACGCTTTGCAGCAACAAGGCTTTATTGCAGTGCTGATGCATTTTCGCGGCTGTAACGGTGTCGCCAACCGCTTGCCACGAGCTTATCATTCAGGGGACACCGCAGATCTGGCCTATTTGATTGCTCAGCTTCAGCTGCGTTATCCGGGCCGTCAACTGGCCGCTGTTGGTTTTTCCTTAGGTGGTAATGTGTTGGTGAAGTATTGTGGCGAACAAGGAGCACAATGTGTTTTAAAGGCTGCTGTAGCGGTATCCGCACCTTTGGCCTTGGCTCCCAGTGCACAACGCATCAATCAAGGTGGCAGTAAAGTCTATCAGCAGTATTTATTGGGCCGCTTAAAAGCTACTATGCTGCGCAAACTGGAACGACACAGAGATTTTCCTTTGCCCGTCAGCAAAGCGCAAATTCTGGCGTTAAAAACCATTCGTGACTTTGACGACTTACTGACAGCTCCGCTGCACGGCTTTCAAAATGCCGATGACTATTACCAGAAATCCAGTGGCAAAGCCTTTTTAAAACAAGTGCGTGTGCCTTTGTTACTGGTGCATGCCAAAGATGATCCGTTTTTATCACCAGCTGTGTTACCTAAGGCTGATGAAATGCCACCTTATGTGCAGTTATTGTTATCCCGCCATGGTGGCCATGTTGGTTTTGTTACAGGTAATACGCCTTTTAAAGCGGAATATTATCTGGAACAACAGCTGCCGCCTTACCTTGCTCAATTTTTAGGAAAACACTGATGCTACTTATTCCATATGAGCAATTATCAACAGATACGCTGGAAGGCCTGATCGAAGCTTTTGTATTACGCGAAGGCACTGAATATGGTGAGCAGGACATTAGCCTGAGCGATAAAGTCGCGCAGGTGAAACATCAGCTCCAAGCCGACCAATTGGTAATTTTGTATTCAGAGTTACACGAAAGTGTAGATATCATCACCAAACAGCAGTGGCGACAGTTGGTGAAACAAGGCGAGATAGAGAATGAGTAGATTTAACGCCCCTCTGGCCTTAGAGTATTGTACTACCATCAAAACGTTTTTCACTGGTGACATTACCGTTAGCAACATAACCAAAAATTTGGGTTTGACCGCCTTTGGTCACTGAAGATAAAGGGTTTGAATTGGGAGCTATAGCGTAGCTCTCATTGACAGCACCACTGCGGCTGGTTCTATTGCCCAACGCATCATAGCCAAAACCACTGCTGGTGATGCCTGTTTAGGGCAAATCGAAAAATAGGGGTAAGGTAGAAGTCCTTACCCCATGTTTTTTAGCTTTTATCTTTGTTGTTTAGCTTGACCCAATAAGCTACAACTACAAAAAAGCAAAACATATACAAATAGCCTAAAAACTTCTTTAATGCCGCTATTTGATGCTCTTCATAAGGTAGTGCTTCTATTTGTTCTGTCGCAAAAGGTAGGAGTAATAACGACAGACAAGCAAACGATATCATTGCTACTGATGCTTTCCATTTATTTTTCATCACTTTTTACATCCACAATCATCAAAGCTTTCCACGAAATCCATACCCACATCCGCCAGATCTCTGCCAAATCCAGATAGTGCACCAAGCCCAGCACCCTTTGTTAGATTTCGCAAGAAACCATAGCCTTTTCCTCCAGAGGTATACCCACCTAAGAAGCCTGACACTGCACCATTGAAAGTATCATCTAACGCTATTTTAGGTGTACTACTTGCCGTTACCAAAGTGGCAAGTCCAGCTGCTGTAAAATTACCGCCGTTGACAATTGCAGTAGCTCCGCTTGCCAAGCTAGGGATGCCTAGCTCAGCTGCTGCATACTCCGCGACGCCATACGAAGCTGCACCTACAAATATTCCTGGCAATCCAAATCTGGCTCCCTCAATCGCACCTTGCGCAGCCCCCTTTATTCCATTTCTCTCCGCCAGAGAAAAACAATACAATCCAAAGGGATCTATGCCAGTTAAAGGATTTCCCCCTACATAGCCATAAGTATTCAACCCACCCGCCAAACCAATAGGGTCACTCTGCAAATAGCGCCCTAAAGTCGCT
>NZ_JAJOYU010000047.1 GCF_021290985.1 Rheinheimera soli | reverse complement strand
CATCAGTGCTGGCTTTTGGTTCTGTCAGCTTAACTTACTGACCGTATTTTTCCGCTAGATACAACCAGGTTTCCAATACGGTATCCGGGTTTAATGACACTGAATCTATGCCCTGATCCATCAGCCATGCGGCAAAGTCTTCATGATCCGAAGGGCCCTGACCACAAATACCCACGTATTTACCTTTGGCTTTGGCGGTTTGAATAGCCATAGACAACAGCTTTTTAATGGCTGGGTTACGTTCATCAAACAGATGCGCTATTAAACCACTGTCACGATCCAAACCTAAAGTCAGCTGAGTTAAGTCGTTTGAGCCGATGGAGAAGCCATCAAAGTACTCAAGGAACTCTTCTGCCAGTAAGCAGTTCGATGGCAGCTCACACATCATAATAACTTTTAAGCCATTATCACCACGTTTTAAACCATGAGCCTCCAGCAGTTCAATCACAGCCTTGGCTTCTTCCAGTGTGCGAACGAATGGGATCATCACTTCAACATTGGTAAAGCCCATCTCATTACGAACCCGTTTTAAGGCTTCACATTCCATAGCAAAACAGTCGCGGAAATCTTCAGAGATATAACGTGATGCACCACGGAAACCAATCATAGGGTTTTCTTCGTGTGGCTCGTACTGACGACCACCCACCAGGTTAGCGTATTCGTTCGACTTAAAGTCGGACATCCGCACTATCACCCGCTCTGGCGAGAAAGCCGCTGCCAGGGTAGAAATACCTTCAACCAGCTTCATAGTGTAAAACTCAACCGGAGAGCTGTAACCCGCCATCATTTGGCTGATGGTGGCTTTCAGCTCTTCAGTTTGCGCATCAAAGTTCAGCAGCGCTTTAGGGTGCACACCAATCATACGATTGATAATAAATTCCAGACGGGCTAAACCAATACCGGCATGAGGCAACTTGGCAAAGGAAAACGCACGCTCAGGGTTACCGACGTTCATCATGATTTTCATCTGAAGCTTCGGCATTTTGTCTACACGTGAGGTCATCACGTCAAAACCTAAAATACCCTCGTAGACAAAACCCGTGTCGCCTTCGGCACAGGACACAGTGACTTCCTGACCATTTTTGATTTTTTTGGTGGCATCGCCACAACCCACTACAGCTGGAATACCCAGTTCTCGCGCAATAATAGCGGCATGGCAGGTACGGCCACCACGGTTAGTCACAATAGCAGAAGCCCGTTTCATGATAGGTTCCCAGTCAGGGTCTGTCATGTCAGTCACTAATACATCACCTGGCTGAATTTGATCCATATCGGCGATGCTGGCCAATACCTTGGCTTTACCTGAACCAATTTTATGACCTATGGCACGACCTTCAACAACCACAGGTGCTGTGCCCTGCAGTTGGAAGCGTTCCATCTCATTGCTATCTTCGCGGCTACGTACTGTTTCAGGACGAGCCTGAACTATATAGAGCTTACCGTCCTGACCATCTTTAGCCCATTCGATGTCCATGGCGCGGCCGTAGTGTTTTTCGATGATAATGGCTTGTTTCGCCAGTTCCTGCACTTCAGTATCTGTCAGTGAGAACTGTTGGCGTAACGCCTCTGGCACATCTTCAACAATGACCTGTTTGCCATGGCTTAAGTCTTTGGAGTACACCATCTGCAACAGCTTGCTGCCCAAATTACGGCGCACCACAGCAGGACGACCCGCCATCACTGTAGGTTTATGCACATAAAATTCGTCAGGGTTGACTGCGCCCTGCACTACCATTTCACCTAAACCATAAGAGGACGTGATAAAGACCACATCTTCAAAACCTGATTCAGTGTCAATACTGAACATCACGCCTGAAGCGGATAAGTCTGAACGCACCATACGCTGAACACCGGCAGACAAAGCCACACCACGGTGGTCGTAGCCCTGATGCACCCGATAAGAAATAGCGCGGTCGTTAAACAATGAAGCAAATACGTGTTTAATGGCTTCGATGACAGAAGCATAACCACGTACGTTTAAAAAAGTTTCCTGCTGACCTGCAAAAGAAGCATCCGGCATATCTTCAGCTGTGGCTGATGAACGCACTGCAAAGGAGACATCTTCAGCACAACCTTGTTGCAGCTGTTGATAGGAAGTTTGAATGGCTTGCTCAAATTCAGCCTGAAATGGCGTATCAATTACCCATTGGCGAATTTGCGCACCCGCTTTTGCAAGGGCATTTACATCATCAACGTTGAGGCCGTCCAACACTTGATAAATACGCTCGTTAAGACCACTCTGTTCAAGAAATTGATTAAAGGCATAAGCTGTAGTGGCAAAACCACCCGGAACTTGTACCCCTGCATTTGCCAGGTTACTGATCATTTCACCCAATGAAGCATTTTTACCACCAACGCGAGGAACGTCGTGCATGCCCTGGTCCTGGTACCAAACAACGAATTCTTGCACAATGAGTCTCCAATTTTTGTTGCAGGTTATGTAAGCTTACATGACGAGCCACATAAGCAGTCCAATTCTACACTGGCACCAAAGTTAAATAAAACCTTAATTTTTAATGTAATTTAATAACGACAAAATGGAGAAAACCGTGAGAACAGCCTTTTATATATCTGATGGTACAGGCATTACTTCCGAAGTGTTCGGACACGCGCTGCTGTCACTGTTTCCGGCCGAATTTGACCATGTCACCATCTCTTTTGTTGAAACTGCAGAGATCGCATTACAAGCCAAACAACGAATAAACGATCGTTATAAAACTACCGGAATTCGCCCTTTGATTTTTCAGACCTTTGTCGATGAAGAGTTACGGCAGATCATTAATAGCAGCGATGGGGTCTGTTATGACTTTTTAAATGCCTTTATTGAGCCTATGCAAAAAGAATTGGGCATAGCGGCTATGCCAAAAACCCACCGCACCCACAGCATTCATGAAAAAACTTATGATTTTCGTATTGATGCAGTCAACTATGCGCTGGCGAATGACGATGGGGTGAATTTAAAAGAGTATGCCAAGGCCGATATTATTTTAGTAGGAGTCAGTCGCTCCGGTAAAACCCCAACCAGTTTGTATCTGGCTTTGCAGTATGGCATTAAAGCAGCCAACTACCCTTTTGTGCAGGAAGATATGGATATGCTGCGTTTGCCGCCTGAACTTAAGGCGCAAAAAAGTAAGTTATTTGGCCTGACCATTACCCCTGAGCGTTTAAGTAAAATCCGTGAACAGCGTCGCCCAGGCAGCAAGTATGCGTCATTACGCCAATGCAAACTGGAGCTGGATGAAGTAGAAGCTTTGTACCAGAAAGAAAAAATTCCTTTTCTAAATTCGACTCATTTATCCATTGAGGAAATTTCGGCGAAAATTTTGTCGCAAACCGGGTTAAAACGTCAAAAGTATTAAGCCTTTTCGCTTGTGCTGGCCTCTTGCAGCAACTGCTGTGCATGCAAGGGGCAAAGCCGGATCGGTTCGCCTTGTTCTTTACGTTTGACCAGCTGCACCAGCAATCTGTTGACTGGCGCATCCAGTTTCAATTGTTCAGCCAAAGTCACAACAGCGCCATTGAGAAAGTCTATTTCAGTGGCTTTGCCTGCCTGAAGATCATCCCACATGGAAGAACGCGCATCAGGAGATATGGCCAGCATTTTTTTTGCCAGTCGCTTAAATAACCAATTGGGGCTCTGTAACAACAACGGAATGTAGACGTTAGGAATGCTGGTGTAAGAGTAGGTATCAATTTGAAGACGGCGGCATAAATCCAGCAGCTCACGCATCGCAGCTGCCAATAATCGCCGATAAGGCCGTTGTAACAATTGCTGCTGTAATGGAATATCAGATAAAGCGTTAATGGCATTGTTCAGGTTGAGCAACAATTTGCCAAACTCAGCCGCTTTCATACTGTCCTGTTGTTTTGACTTGATGCCCTGACGCTGCAACTGCGTCAGGACAGCCAGAATTCGCGGATCGGCAGTCTGTTGCCAAATCATGTCAGAACCCGTAGTACGGGCATAGAAACCAGGGCTTATTTTCACCACATTAAATGGCACTATGGCGCGGATCACAGTCTGAGTTAAAAACTGCTGATACAAGGGCCTGATCGCCACACCATTTTGCAAAGCGACGACTATGCAATCGGCCGAAAGATGATACACAAGTTGGGGTAAGACGAATTCCAGATCCAAAGCCTTGACTGTAACCAGCACCAGCTCTGCACTACGAAGCACTTCAAGTTCAGTATAAACAGCAGGTGATGCAACCCGATAACAGGCTCCATTTAAATCCTGAGCTGTTAAACCATAAGCTGCAGCTTCAAGCGCCATTTTTTCGCGGCCGATAAAAAACACGTCAAAAGCAGGAGACTGAGAAAGCATGGTGCCGAGGTAACAACCTATAGCACCAGCTCCAACTATGGCAACACGCAGAGGAGCTGAACCGCTGGCTGAAAAATCAGACAGCAGTTCAGCAGTGGTATTTTTATTTGCGAACCGCACGAAGGGTATCTGCGATCAGGAAAGCCAGCTCCAGCACCTGATCTGAATTTAAGCGCGGATCACACTGAGTGGTGTAACGCTTGCTTAAATCGTTTTCTGATAAACCATAAGCACCACCCGTACATTCGGTGACGTTATCGCCTGTCATTTCCAAATGAATACCACCAGCATGAGTGCCTTCCGCCTGATGCACCGCGAAGAAATAACGGATTTCACGCAAGATGGCTTCAAAATCACGGGTTTTGTATTCGTTGCTGGCCTTGACTGTATTGCCGTGCATTGGGTCCGAACTCCAGACCACTTTACGGCCTTCACGCTCTACCCGACGCACTAAAGCAGGTAATTTTTCAGCCAGCTTATCAGCGCCCATTCGGGTGATTAAGGTCAGACGGCCAGGAATGTTTTCCGGGTTTAACGCGTCAATTAAACGCAATAAATCCACTTCATCCATACCAGGGCCAACTTTCACACCCACAGGGTTTTTGATACCACGGAAAAACTCAATATGCGCATGATCCAACTGACGGGTGCGCTCACCTATCCAGACCATATGAGCTGAGCAGTCGTACCATTCACCCGTTAACGAATCACGGCGGGTTAAAGCCTCTTCGTAGTTCAGCAGCAAGGCTTCATGCGAGGTATACAGAGAAGTTTCACGAATAGAGGGTGAATTTTCAGCCGTGATACCACAAATCTCCATAAAACGCAGTGCTTCCTGAATGCGCTGAGCGACATCCTGATAGCGGCCTTTCAGTGGATTGGCATCGACAAACCCCAGATTCCAGCGGCTAACCTGATGCAAGTCGGCTAATCCACCTTGTGCAAAAGCACGTAATAAATTTAGGGTGGCTGCAGAATGATGGTAAGCCGTCATTAAACGGTTTGGATCTGGCTTACGGGCTTCTGCTGTAAATTCAAAGCTGTTGACTATGTCACCACGGTAGCTTGGGTGAGATACACCAGCTATGGTTTCTAAATCGCTGGAACGAGGCTTGGCGTATTGGCCAGCCATACGTGCTACTTTGACTACAGGACAACCGCCGGCAAAGGTAAGTACCACAGCCATTTGCAGCAATACTTTAAAAGTGTCACGAATTTTGGGTGCATTAAAGTCACTAAAGCTTTCCGCACAATCGCCACCTTGCAGTAAAAATGCTTTGCCTTCAGCCACTTGTCCAAGCTGACTAAAGAGATCACGAGTCTCTTGCGCAAACACCAAAGGCGGATATTTGTGCAATTGCTGCTCAACAGTGCTGAGTAAAGCCTGATCATCGTAATGAGGTTGTTGTTGTATTGGAAAAGCTCGCCAACTTTGAGGCGTCCAGGTCGTCACTTTAAGTAGTCCTATAATTCTGAGTTGATAGTTAATGTCACTAGGTTATTTATCCGCAGACAAAGTAAATTTATTGGCGGCTAAATTCAATGCTTAAATGAGTATATTGCGCTGAAATGTATAAATAGTCCGAAATTTATCGGCAAAAACACCCAGATGTCTAAACATCTGAAAATATCAAGCCTTTTTTAGCTGTGTTTTACCATTGAACACGACGTTACAAATGGAGCTTTTATGGCAGGAATTCAGGCTTTACAGCAGTTAGAGCAGAAGCTGAATCAGGTGATCTTAGGCAAACCTCAGGCTGTGCGACTGGCCTTGTGTTGTTTATTGTCTGAAGGCCATTTATTGATTGAAGATTTGCCAGGTTTAGGCAAAACCACCCTCGCCCATGCGCTGGCTTTGAGTTTGGGTGTTCATTACAAAAGAGTTCAGTTTACCAATGATATGTTGCCTGCGGACCTGCTGGGACAATCGGTGTTTTTAAGAGACACTCAGGAGTTTCAATTCCGCAGCGGTCCTATTTTCAGTCAGATTTTGTTGGCTGATGAAATCAACAGAGCCAGCCCCCGCACTCAAAGTGCTTTACTCGAAGCTATGGAAGAAAAGCAGGTGTCTGTCGATGGATTGTCTTACGCTTTGCCTAAGCCCTTTTTTGTTATAGCCACCCAAAACCCTTTGTTCCACGCTGGCACCAATGCCTTACCTGAATCACAACTCGACCGCTTTCTGATGCGCCTTGCCCTTGGCTTTCCGGATCTGCAGACGGAAAAGCTGATTTTGCAGCAGGATCAGGGCCAGTCACGCTTGGAAGGTCTGAGCCCTTGTATTAACGAGCAGCAATTGCTGTTATTGCAACAGGACGTGGTGCAGATCAAAGTCAGTGATGCCTTACTTGATTATCTGCTGGCCTTGGTGACACAAAGCAGGCAGCAACAGGATTGCCTGCCACTTTCACCACGGGCAGCCAAAGCGTTACTAAGAGCCACCAAAGCTTTTGCTTTAATGTCTGGTCGTCACTACGCTACAGCAGAGGATGTGCAGCAGGTGTTTCCTTCCGTGGCTGAACACAGGCTCAATCCAGCTTCCTCCAGAGACAACCAAAGCCTTAGTTTGCAATTACTGCGTAAGGTGCCTTGCCCTCTATGACGCTAAAGATGACAGTGTGGCAAAAAATTAAGCAGAAACTCCGGCAGCGGTTTGATCGCTGGTTGGAGCAACGTCAACCTGCCGCCACTGAACTCACCTTGCGTCAGCATTTGCTTTATGTCTTTCCCAGTGCTTATGGTGCCTGGTTTGTGCTGCTGATCATCTTGTTATACGTCTTTGGCAGCAACTATCAAAACAACCTGATCCTGCTGTGTGCTTATCTGCTGCTGTCACTATTCTGTTGCTGCATTCTGGCGGCCTTTTTTAATCTGTATAAATTACAGCTCAAAACCAGCCCGCCTCTCGCTGTGCCGCTGTACACCTATGCCAGCCAAAACCTGACTCTGAGCTTAGCCTTAAGCCACGCACAACATAAAACAATGCTGCTTTTTTCCGGTGACGAGTTTGAGGCCCTTTTATTTGAAACTCTGCCCGAGCTGATACAGCTGGAGCTGTATCCACGTCCGCGGGGGTTTTATCAGCTGCAACGCTTTAAGCTCGAATCTTATTATCCTTTTGGTTTGATCCGTTGCTGGACTTACATTCAGTTACAGCAAGCTTATTGGGTGTACCCGACCCCCTCCGAATCAAAAAATACCAATGCCGCGCCACGTCAGCAGATCCTCGATCAGCCAGATCAACTGGCACCTTATCTGCCCGGTGATCCGGCTTCGAGCATCGACTGGAAACGATTAGCAAAAAATCCGTGGCAACCTGTGGTTCGGCAGAACTCAGAGTCCAGTGCTCCTGCTTTACCTAAGACACTTATAGTCACTGCCACAGGCGCTGCCTTGGAGCTGCAGCTATCAGATTTTTGCTTCTTGCTGCATCAGTATGAACTACAAGGCGAAAGTTACAGCCTGAGCACTGCAACCGGCACCATTGGACCAGATCATGGCCAGGCTCATCTGCATCGTTGTTTACAGGCCTTGGCTTTATGCTGAATCCGGCTTTTATTCCCACCGCCTTACTGTTGCAGCTGATGCTATTGGCACTGCTGCAGCAAGGCTTAAGCTGGTGGTCAAGTCTGGTGCTGATAGGCATTCTGCTGTTTAAATACATCAGCTTCAAAGCACAGAAAAAAGTCAGGATGATGACCATCAATGCACTGGCTGTTATGTTGTGCCTGTTATTGCTTTCGCAGCTATGGCAACAGGACATGCAGGATTCCATGCTGCAGTTGTTGTTTTTTTCAGCCGCACTGCGACTTTTTTCTATTCATTCTGAGCTCCAACACGCCAAAAAACTGCTGTGGGTGCAGTATTTTTTAATCACTACAGGTTTTATGTTGGATCAGAGCCTGTGGTTTGCCAGCGCCGTGTTTTTGTTATTTTTCTGCAATTTGTATCTGCATTACCTGCTGTTTGCTCCAGTACAGCAACGGCAATTTCGCTGGACCGACATTCGTTTGCTGCTTTGGGTGATGCCTTTGTGTATTGCCCTTTTTGTGTTGTTTCCGAGGCTACCGCCTTTATGGCAAACCGAACGCCAGAATCAGGCTCAAACGGGTTTAGCCGATGAGTTGTCGTTAGGAGGACTGGAAAGATTAGTGCAAAACGATAGCCTGGCATTCAGAGTTGAATTTGCTGATGAAAAACCTGTCCAGCATGAACTCTACTGGCGGGCCAAAGTGTTTGAAGCTTTTAATGGTCAGGACTGGCTACCTGATTTACAGCGTACACCACAGCCGCCTTTGACCACACCAGGCCGCTACAGATATCAGTTGGTGGTTGAACCTCATTTTCAGCGTAGCCTCTTTAGCTTAGGTCAGGTCAGTCAGCTGCAAGGACAAGTCCAGACCGCTGCTGCCGGTTTAATTGAAAGCCGCCAGCAAATCAGCAGACGTTTTTCTTATAGCCTGACCTCCGATGGTTCAGCAGTAAGCCAACAAAACATGGAGGAAGCAAAACGCAATCTGGTATTGCGTCATACCAACCCGCAAGCCAGTGAACTGGCATTACAACTAAAACAACAACATAGAACGGCCTCAGCTTATGCACAGGCTTTATACCAGTATTTTGAGCAGCAGCAATTTAGTTACAGTCTGCGCCCGCCCGTACTGAACCAACAAGCTCAGGTGGATCAGTTTTTATTTCAGCACAAAGTTGGGTTTTGTGGTCATTATGCTTCTGCTGCGGCCTATCTGTTCCGCGCCGCTGGTATACCTGCCCGCGTAGTTGCAGGCTATCAGGGCGGCGTATGGCAGGCTCAAGGCGATTATCTGCAGGTATTACAAAAAGATGCTCATGCCTGGGTCGAGTATCTGGAAGATGGCTATTGGCGACGTTTTGACGCCACAGTCATAGTAGCGCCACTGCGTTTAACCCAGGGCTTATCTGATGCTTTGTCTTTGTCTGAACGACAATTTTTAGATCAGTTTTTTCAACGTGGTGTTTTAGGTAACTGGCTGCAACAACTGGAATGGCTGGATTATTACTGGTCGGTGTGGGTACTGAGTTTTGATCAGACAGAGCAGCGTTTTATCTGGCATTATTTTAAAACTATGCCCTGGTTATGGATAGGCAGCTGCATCATAACTTCATTGCTACTGATGCTGGGTATTTACCTTTGGCTACAACGCAGCAACCAAAGCCAGAATGTTCTGTTACGACAACGGATGCTGAAGGCGCTGCGGCCTTATGGTGAAAAGGCGCATTACCAAAGTATGGAGTCTTACCTGCGGCAACTCATTCAACTTTATCCACTGCAGGCGACAAAGCTAAAAGAACTCTTATCGGCTTATCAGCAGTTTGAATTTGCAGAGCAGCAGGAGCAGTTGCAACAATGCCGCAAACTGCTCCATCAATTGGCAAAACACAGCAGTACCGCTGGTTAAAAGTACTGCTGTTCATGGTTTGGACTATTAAGTACTGAGAATACGCAACGCACTTTGTAAATGCTCGGCGCAGTTGCGGCCCAAATCGGTCAGATAACCACCATCAGCTTGTGTTAGTAAGCCTTTTTTATGTAAACGCTCAATGGCCTCTTTTGCTCCAGGATCGGCTGATTTGTGCGCCTTAATGCCTTCCAGCGATGTGTCCAGATTAAATAAAGTCAAAATACGAATTTCATCATTCAGTTGTGAATTTACCGGCATCTCGTCTTTTCCTTTGTCGTTGTTTTGCTAGAAACTAGACCTTATTTGACAATTTTTCCAGCAAAAGTGCCTGTTCGTTTTATATTCCGCTGTTTGCCAGCATAAACTGACTGTTTCTGGCACAAGTTGCTGTATTTTTAAGCGGATTTTTTCTATAGTCAGGCAAACTCAGAAGAGCAGCGCATGTTGTGACAAAAGGACACTCAACACCAGATACTGGCCCTGGCTGGACGGACTTATTTCAGTCCTTGTCCATACCCTTTGCGTTGCTGCAATGTCAAACCAATCACAACATAAAACTGCTGCGAAGCAACAAAGCCTTTCAGCAGTTATTTAATCTGCAAGTGACCTCCAAATCTGAGGGTTTGAAGCAGCTTCCTGCCGATTTTATCAACCAATTGCAGCTGTTGTTTCAGACACAAACTCCGGTGCTTTGGTGCCTCGCCACAGACAGCTGTCGACATTTTAAAATGCATCTGGAGCAGCCTGTCCCTTCGGATCCATTCTGTCAGTTGCTGGTGATGCAGGATGTCAGTGAGCAGGAAAATGCTCTGCTGTTGCAAAAAAAGCAGAACACTGAGCTTCAAAAAAGGCTGACCGATATAGAGCAGCTGAAAAATCGCATCAGTGAACAAGCTATCCGTGATCCTTTAACCAATTTATTTAACCGGCGTTTCCTCAATGAATTTATGGAACGTGAACTAGCATTGGCCAGACGTAACCAAAAACCGCTGGCTGTGGTGATGTTGGATCTGGACCATTTTAAACAACTCAATGATCAGTTCGGCCATCAGACCGGCGACACAGTCATTGAGATGGTGGCAAAACATTTGCTGCGTCAAAGCCGGCGAACAGATATTTTATTCCGCTACGGTGGGGAAGAGTTTCTGGTGATTTTACCTAACACTACTTCATCCCAAGCCAGACATCTGGCCGAAAACTGGCGGGTACATGTGGAGCAAGCTCAGGTCTTTGCCAAACACCAGCCCGTAAACATTACCTTGTCTGCTGGTGTAGCTTGTTATCCTGAACATGGCACCACAGCCTTTAACCTAATTCAGGCGGCAGATGAAGCTTTGTATCAGGCCAAAGCTGCAGGCAGGAATCAGGTGGTGATGTGTTGACACTGGTTTTATAAAAGCAAAAAGGAACTATTCCTTTTTGTACTAGGTTGCTAACCCCTTGACTTAAAAAGCACCACGCAAGGCTGCAATACGTTTTTCCAGTGGTGGATGGCTTAAGAACAGTTCAGAAGTCGCTGGTTTGCTGGCAATACCAAAAGCCATCATTGAACCTTCCAACTGACTTTCGTGGTTGTTCCGTAAACGCTCCAACGCTGCGACCATTTTATTGGCACCAACCAGTTTGGCAGCGCCTGCATCAGCGCGGTATTCACGTTGACGCGAGAACCACATCACAATGATGCTTGCCAGTACACCAAAGGCCATTTCCAGCACAAATACAGTGATCATATAAGCAAAACCATTGCTGCTGCCGCCTTCATCATTGCGGTTACCGCTGATGGCACCGGCAATTAAACGCGCAAAGAAAATAACGAAGGTGTTGACCACGCCCTGGATCAGCGTCAGCGTCACCATATCGCCATTGGCCACGTGCGAGACTTCGTGCGCCAATACGGCTTCCACTTCTTCTTCACGCATATTGCGCATCAAACCTGTGCTCACCGCAACCAATGCATTGTTGCGGCTGGCACCTGTGGCAAAAGCATTCATTTCAGGTGAGTCGTAAATGGCCACTTCAGGCATACCAATACCAGCCTGCTGAGCCTGACGACGCACAGTATCAAACAACCATTGTTCTGTGGCATTACGAGGTTGTGTGATCACCACAGCACCGGTAGAGCGTTTGGCCATCCATTTCGACATAAACAATGAAATGAAAGAGCCACCAAAACCAAATACTGCTGCAAACACCAACAAGCCGCCTATGCTGCGGCTATCAATGCCAAGCACCCGGAAAACAATGCTAAGTACAATACTTAACACCAACATCACCGCCAAGTTTGTGGCTAAGAACAGTATAATTCGCTTCATAGATACCTCGTTTATTAAGCTACTGCTTGTACTATATGGCTTAGAAGTGTTTTTTCAATGAAAGTGCGACAAGCAATTGTAAATAAAGATGAATGGAGTTGTCGGTGCGATGTATCACATCAGCTTTGGAACTGTTTGATAAAGGCTGCGGCAAGAGGGACATTGATCTGTGGTTCAGACTGGTAAGGTAAAACACCAAGGCATGGTGCTTCCAGCTTTTGTTGCAAATAGTTGATATTTTCCTGCTGATACGCCATATCCGGGTCAATACAGTTAGCCACCCAGCCTAGCAGCTTCAGGCCAGAGCGCTGAATTTCCCGTACCGTCAGTAAGGCGTGGTTTAAGCAGCCGAGTTTCATCCCCACCACCAATAGCACAGGCAATTGCAGCTCTGTCACCCAATCCGCCATAGTGCTGTGATCATTCAGTGGTAATAACCAGCCACCAGCACCTTCTACTAAAGCTATATCAGCATTGCTGTTTTGAAGTTGCTGCAGCTCTTTGGTCAGAACGGCAGGCTCGATACATAGCCCAGCTTTTGCTGCAGCTAAATGCGGGGCTACCGCATCGGCCAGACAATAGGGATTCACCTGCTGATAACTAAGCGCCTCTGTTGCATGCTGCTGCAATTGCAAAGCATCGGTATTAAAACCTGAATCATTGACTCCGGCTGCAACTGGCTTTTGCGCCACAGTGCGATAGCCCAGAGCTTTTAAGCCTTGCAGTAAAGCCACTGCCACATAAGTTTTTCCTGCATCTGTATCTGTGCCTGTGATAAAGACTGTCTGCATTTTTTACTCTTCTCTTTCTACTCAATGCTTTGCTTAGTAAGAACCAGATACAACACTTGATAACTGGCGCTGATTTGACCGTCGAGGCTGCGTGATGGATAAGCCTGCTGTACCTTTTGCCAACGTTGTTTGCCGGTTAAGGCTTTATTGCGGCCTTGGGTCACTGTATTGGCGCCTAAATCTTTTAGTTCCCGCGCCAGCGCCAGTACATCAGGATACTCAAGTCGCACAGTTTCTATCTGTAGTGTCAAAGCTAAATCCGGACAGTGAGGCCCTAACTGCTGATAAAAATCCAAAGGCAAAAACTGATTAATATGCTGATGACTATCCACCTGTGCCCAAGCCTGTTTAAATTCCTGCAAGGTGCCATCGAGCAAGGTACTGATAACGGCTGAACCACCAGGCTTTAACACCCGAGCTATCTCCTGCAGCACAAGTTGCGGCTGTTCGCACCATTGCAGCATCAGGCTGGAAAACACTCTGTCTGTGCTTTCACTGGCTACAGGCAAAGACTGAGCATCGGCTTGAAATATAAAAGTAGCGCACTGTGCTGCCCTGGTTTTTTGCAGCATGTCATAGCTTAAATCCAGTGCTAATAAATCAGCGCAGCGCTGTTTTAGCTCGGGATGAAACCAACCTGGGCCACAGCCTAAATCCAGCAGCAGGCCTTGTGTCGGTGTTAATAAACTTAAAGCTTTAGTGGCAACTAAACGTTGCAACCGGGCCGCCTGTTCGTAACTTTCACGGGCACGACCAAAATGGCGCGCAATGTCGTCCGTCAATGCCAAAGCATTCATATCAATTGCTCCAGCTTTTGTACTAAAAAGTGAATATCGTCGCTCTGATGCAAAGCAGATAAAGTAATGCGTAACCTGGCACTGCCCTGCGGCACTGTCGGTGGCCTTATGGCACTTAACCAAATGCCTTGTTTTTTCAATGAAGCGCTTATCAACATGGCTTTGTCTGAATCGCCAATAATCAGCGGTTGTATGGCGGTATTGGATGGCAATAAAGTGAAGCCAGCACCAGCGGCCAGAGTTTTAAACAGCTGAATATTGTCATTCAGTTTGTCTCTGCGCCACTCTTGGCTGCGGCTTAATTCAACGGAGGTTTTCATCGCCCAGCACAGCGCAGGAGATAACGCAGTGCTGTAAATATAATGCCGGGCAAACTGGCGCAAATAATCAATCACTGTGGCTGAACCTGCCAAAAAAGCACCCTGACCTGCTAAGGCTTTGCCAAAGTTAGCCATCAGGCAGAGCATATCGCCGGACTCAAGCCCTTGTGCATCCCAGCTGCCTTTGCCTTCTTTGCCAAGCACGCCCAGAGCATGCGCATCGTCCAGCAGCAAATCGGCTTTATTGGTTTTACAAAGCGCAGATACAGCGCTTAGATCCGGACTATCGCCATCCATGCTAAATACACCTTCAGTCACCACCAAAGCTGACGGGTAACGTTGTAATAGCAGGTCAAGCGCGGCTAAATCCTGGTGCGGAAAACGTTTGTAAGGAGCATCACTATTGAGCGCAGCATCAATCAAAGAGGCATGACAGAGTTTATCCAACAGTAGCTGATCAGTTTTATCAGCCAAATGCTGCAGCATCACCTGATTGGCGGCAAAACCTGATGAAAACAGCAATACATCGTCCACGCCCAACCAGTCGCACAGTGCATCAGACAAAGCGCGGTGCGCATAATGAAAGCCAGTCACCAAAGGTGAGCCTGAACTGCCGACGCCAAAACGTTCAGCCCCTTCTGCCAGAGCTTTTATCAGCTGTGGTTCAGTGGCCAGACCCAGATAGTCATTACCGGAGAAATTCAGATAAGCGCCTTGCTTATTTTGCAGCAAACGGCCCTGATAGGAATCAATAGCCGGATGCTGCCGATACAAGCCAGCAGCTTTGCGATCGGCGATCTGCTGCGCAAAGCGCTGTAACCTGTCCATAAATAAACTTACACCGCGCTATGGAACAATGAAGGTGTATTTTGCTCTTTGATGGCATCGGCTAAGGCCGCTTCGTGGGCTTCGTCTGATACATCGTGACGCTGTTCTGGATTGATACCCAGCTTGGCGAATAACAACATATCCGCATCTGCTTCAGGGTTTTCTGTGGTCAGTAACTTATCGCCGTAAAATATCGAGTTAGCACCAGATAGGAAACACAGCGCTTGCATTTGCTCGTTCATGCGCGAACGGCCAGCGGATAAACGCACATGGCTTTGAGGCATCATGATACGGGCGACCGCTATGGTACGGATAAACTCAAAGCCATCTAAGTCTTCAACGTTCTCCATCGGTGTGCCCTGCACTTTCACCAGCATATTAATAGGCACACTTTGCGGATGCTCAGGCAAATTCGCCAACTGCATCAAAAGCGCAGATCTGTCGTTTGCCGACTCGCCCATACCCACTATGCCACCACAACAAACTTTCATACCGGCATCACGCACATGCTGCAGGGTGTCTAATCTGTCCTGATAAGTACGGGTCGTGATAATTTCACCGTAGAACTCAGGCGAGGTATCGAGGTTATGATTGTAGTAATCCAAACCAGCCTGTTTTAGCTCCTGCGCCTGACCTGCATCGAGTTTACCCAGCGTCATACAGGTTTCTAAACCCATTTCTTTGACGCCTTTGACCATTTCCATCAGAAACGGCATATCACGCTGCTTTGGGTTACTCCAGGCCGCGCCCATACAAAAACGACTGGCACCTTTGTCTTTAGCGGCTTTGGCCTGAGTTAATACTTTTTCCACTTCCAGCAAACGTTCGCGCTCAAGGCCGGTATTGTAATGGCCGCTTTGCGGGCAATATTTACAATCTTCAGCACAAGCACCGGTTTTAATCGACAATAAAGTACTGATTTGCACTTCGTTAGGTTTAAAAAACTGACGGTGCAGCGTTTGGGCCTGAAAAACTAAGTCATTAAAAGGTAAAGCAAACAAGGCATTTACTTCAGCCAGAGTCCAGTTGTGACGAAGTGGTAAAACTGCAGACATAAAATTCCCCGAAGACAAGCCACAGACAAATTGTGGTCTTTTAAATTTTCCGTTAGTCTATCGGGCCTTAGCGCCATGTCAACGCCAACCAGTTCACAAAGTTTACTACAGGCTATTTTATGAGCATCAACCTTGAGTTTGACCGTCAGCATATATGGCATCCTTATACCTCGTTAAGTAAACCTTTGCCTGTCTATCCTATAGTCAGCGCCCATGGCTGCGAGCTGAGGCTTGAAGATGGCAGAACTTTGGTGGATGGTACTTCGTCCTGGTGGGCTGCGATTCATGGCTACAATCATCCTGAATTAAATGCAGCGCTTGTGGCACAAAGCCAGAAAATGAGTCATGTGATGTTTGGTGGTATTACCCATCAGCCTGCTGTGGACTTGGCGATGTTATTACTGGAGATGGTGCCTCAAGGTTTAACCAAAGTCTTTTTTGCTGACAGCGGCTCTATATCAGTCGAAGTGGCGATCAAAATGGCGCTGCAATACTGGTTAGGTTTAAATCGTCCGGAAAAAAGCCGTTTATTGACCATTCAAAAGGGCTATCACGGCGATACCTTTGCTGCCATGTCGGTCTGCGATCCAGTAGATGGCATGCATTCGATGTTTAAACACCAGATCATCCCGCAACTGTTCGCCCCTGCACCACAAAGCCAGTTTGACGGCGAATTTTTAGCTGAAGATGAGCAGGCTTTGACGGCTTTATTTGAGCAGCATCATCCGCAAATGGCAGCTTTTATTCTGGAACCCATACTGCAAGGCGCTGGCGGAATGCGGTTTTATCATCCGGATTATTTAAAACTGGCTCGCAGGCTCTGTGATCAGTATCAGGTGCTGTTAATTGCCGATGAAATAGCCACAGGTTTTGGCCGAACCGGAAAACTCTTTGCCTGCCAGCATGCAGGCATCAGCCCGGATATTATCTGCTTGGGTAAAGCCTTAACAGGCGGTTATCTAACGCTTGCTGCGACCTTATGCAACGATAAAGTAGCGGACGGCATAGCCCAAGGTGCTGTGCCAGCGTTAATGCACGGCCCTACTTATATGGCCAATCCACTGGCATGCGCTGTAGCGCTGAAAAGCTTGCAACTGGTGCAGCAAAACCAATGGCCAGCACAAGTTGCAGCTATAGAACAGCAGTTAAAACTGGAGCTGGAGCCCTGCCGTCTTTCACCTTATGTCGCTGATGTGCGGGTGTTGGGTGCTATTGGTGTGGTAGAGATGAAACAGAATATTGATGTAGCCGCCATGCAAAAAGCTTTTGTTGAACTGGGTGTCTGGATCCGGCCTTTTGGCAAACTGCTGTATTTAATGCCGCCTTATATTATCAGCCCTACCCAGCTCTCTAAATTGACCTCTGCGCTTATTCTGCTATGTAATCAGTCACAACAGGATGGTGTCGAAGCATTACCCGGAGCCTAAAGTTTTTAATCAATAGTCGAAAATACAAACAACACCACGGCGCTTAAAAACAGCAGAAAAAACAAGTTTAAGCGCCAGCCATCGTCACTGCGTCTGTTGCGAAACTGATGCAGCACTAAGGTGGCAGCGGTAAATACCAGACACCAGCGCACTAACACTTCCAGTTTCACCACAAGTTCCTTATCCCATTCCTGTTCAATGGGAATGCCCCAGTACTGCACCAACCCGCTGTTAAACTCTGGTTTTGCCAAATGAGCCAATGCCAGACCCATAATCAGCAGAAACCAGGCACTCAAATTCAACATAGCCAACAGCAACATCAGCCAATCTGCGCCTTTACGCCGCTCTTTTGGCTTAAGATCAGGCTCGGAAGCGCTCATTTTAGAATTCCTCACAATTTTTACTTGTGTTCAGTCTTTGCCTCAGTATGATGTCTGCTTTTGGGTTTTTACAGTTTCTTAAGTAAGTTGGAGCAGGTTGCATGACGCATGCAGTAATCAAAGATGTGCTGTCTGGCCAGTATCAGGTTGGCGATACAGTCACAGTAAAAGGGTGGATCCGCACTAAGCGTGATTCCAAAGCCGGGATTTCATTTTTAGCCGTGCACGACGGCAGCTGCTTTGACGCAGTTCAGGCCGTTGCTCCGGCTGAGTTGAATAATTACGAAAACGAAATTAAACGTCTGACGACGGCGTGCTCTGTCATCGTAACAGGTACCATTGCCAAGTCAGAAGGTCAGGGTCAGGCTTTTGAAATTCAGGCCTCCTCTGTTGAAGTAGTTGGTTGGGTGGAGAATCCAGACACCTACCCTATGGCACCAAAACGCCACAGCATGGAATACCTGCGTGAACAGGCGCATTTACGTGCCCGTACTAACATGGTTGGCGCTATCACCCGTGTGCGTCACTGTTTAGCTCAGGCCATTCACCGTTTCTTCCACGAACGTGGTTTCTACTGGATCAGCACGCCTATCATCACTGGTGCAGACGCTGAAGGTGCTGGGGAGATGTTCCGGGTCAGTACGCTGGATATGGAAAACCTGCCACGTGATGACAAAGGTGCTATTGACTACAAACAGGACTTTTTCGGCAAAGAAACCTTCCTGACGGTATCAGGCCAGCTAAACGTTGAAACTTATGCCTGTGCTTTGTCTAAGGTGTACACCTTTGGCCCAACGTTCCGTGCTGAAAACTCAAACACTACACGTCACTTAGCCGAGTTCTGGATGATTGAACCAGAAGTTGCTTACGCCGAATTAAAAGACGTAGCGCAGCTGGCCGAAGACATGCTGAAGTTTGTATTTAAAGCTGTTTTGGAAGAACGTGCTGATGATATGGCATTTTTTGCTGAACGTGTGGACGAGAACGCGGTCAGCCGCCTGCAAAACATGATCGATTCAAGTTTTGTTCGTATGGATTACACAGACGCGGTTGAGATCCTGAAAAACTGTGGTAAGAAATTTGATTACCCTGTGGAATGGGGTGTGGATTTACAGTCTGAGCACGAGCGCTACTTAGCGGAAGTGCATGTAGGTGCTCCTGTCATTCTGCAAAACTATCCAAAAGACATCAAAGCCTTCTACATGCGTATGAATGAAGATGGCAAAACTGTGGCGGCTATGGATATTCTGGCGCCAGGTATTGGTGAAATCATCGGTGGTAGTCAGCGTGAAGAGCGTTTAGAGCAGTTGGATGCCCGTATGGATCAGATGGGTCTGAATAAAGAAGACTACAGCTGGTATCGTGACCTGCGCCGTTACGGCACAGTACCTCATGCTGGTTTTGGTTTGGGTTTTGAGCGTCTGGTGTCTTATGTCACTGGTGTGGGCAACGTGCGTGACGTGATTGCCTTCCCTCGTACACCTGGCAATGCTGATTTCTAAGCTATAGCTTTGGATAGCAAAAAAGGCCTCATTT
>NZ_JAJOYU010000046.1 GCF_021290985.1 Rheinheimera soli | reverse complement strand
GCGCACCGTTTAGAGACTCATTCCCGCATGGAGGACTGGCAACTCAATATTCCGCCTTCTGGTATTCAAAGCATGTGCAGCTGGGAGCGATTTTGTGCATTTGCCAGAGAACCGGAGCAACGTACTGTCGGCATTGATGCCAGGATCAGCGTCGATGGCACCGTTTATGAAATCAGTCCGGAACTTGCCGGTGAACGGGTTGTACTCTGGTGGGGGCTGTTTGACGACGAACTATTTGTTGAACATGAAGGCAAGCGGTACGGAGCATATCTTCCAGTCAGCGGTCCTATTCCTCTCTACCGGTACCGGAAATTTAAAAAGACTCAGGCTGAGAAAAAATTAGATAAATTAGAAACTTTGGCAAAGTCGCTGAGCTTGCGGGATATTGGGGACGAGCAAAATGTGGCCATCCTCAAAACGATGCTTAAAACCGTGAATGTTATTGCGGATAAACCGTTTGCAGACCCTGATCCTTATAACGACCTGAGCTACTCAAGTGTACTCAAAGCAAAGCTCGCCATCGCAGACTATCTCGGTAAGCCACTGGCGCTGTTAAGCCAAACAGATCGGGACTTTATAGAAGCCATTTTGGATGAAACATTGGAAAAATCCGTTGTCATGGCACGACTGAAATCGTACTTCCATCCAAAAGGAGATAGCACTCATGCAACTTGAAGTCATGGAGCACTACGGCATTATTAAGTATTTTCGGGACGCGGACTATTTCGAAACTGAGCACCAGCGGCGGATCTTTAATCAGCTCAAAAAGGTGATCCCTGAGGGGCAGCTGATTGCATTATCCGGTGTAGTCGGCAGCGGTAAAACCACGACATTATCACGACTGCAAGACTTACTGGCGAAAGAGAAAAAAGTCATTGTTGCAAAATCGTTGTCTGTCGAGAAGACAAAGACCAATCTTGGAACGCTGATCACCGCTCTGTTTTATGATGTCAGCGGAGATAAAGACTATCGGGTACCCAAACTCGGCGAGAAGCGGGAACGTGAATTACGCGACTTAATTCAGGATGTCAAAAAGCCAGTGGTGCTGTTAGTGGACGAAGCCCATGATTTGCATCATCGTACGCTGACGGGATTAAAACGGTTGATGGAAGTGATCAGAGACGGTGGTGGCAAACTGTCAATTTTATTAGCCGGTCATCCAAAGCTAAAAAATGACTTAAAAGGCCCAACGATGGAAGAAGTAGGTTATCGGACCATTGTCGTGTCATTAGATGCTATGCAGGGCAACTTGCGCGAGTACGTGTACTGGCTGCTGGACAATTGCACAGATGATAAAACCAAACCCACAGATGTCATCGAGGAACAGGCCATCGACTACCTGGTAGAGCGATTGACGACACCATTGCAAATTGAGCAACACTTATCGCTGGCATTGGAAGAAGGTTTTAATGTGGGTGTGAAACCTATCACGGTTGACGTGTTGGATTTAACCCTGTCCAGACGGATCAATGATATAGAGCCACGTCTTATCCGGCATGGCTACAGCGAAAAAGTACTGGTGGATCAGTTTCATTACAAACCGGCTGAGCTTCGGAAATTTTTTAAAGGTGAGTTGGATGCTAATCGGGTCAAAGAAATTACGCAGGACTTGCGGGAAGCTGGGCTGCCCATTTAAAGGAACTTTATGTCTGAAAAGATACAGTGGCAGCCGATTAGCATGCTGCCTTTACTTGTTCAAATGGTTGAGGAAGTGCACAGCAGTACCCAACAGCAGACCCTCAACCTGGAGAAAGCAAAGGGTAATCCATTTTTGTTTTCGGCCTGTGAGCTAATCAGAACGGGAAAGAGCTTACCAGGAATAGCTGGGTTCGCTGAGTTTATTTCAGCAGCAATGTGAGCGGTGGCTTGCAGAAGACATTCAACCTGAAAACGAAGTGATGGTCATGGATACGCTGGAGAGACTGTTAGAAATGGACATTATGACGAAAACCGTACTTACGCAACTCAAGTCATTTGTTGGTACCTAATGTGAGCCTAGCTAGATGAATTCAAGCCCGATGGCACAGCGGCAAATCTCATTGGCACTGATTGTGAGCCGAGCACTTGGCTTATTATCAATTAATCTGAGTCGGGAAAACCGGATGTAATCAAGCTTGCGGGATTATGTTTGCGAGCCACTACACGTAGATGGCCCCGGTTTGTTTTGAGTGATATACGACATCATTTCAAGCGAGTGCTGATAAGAGCCTTGCTCATCTAAGAGCGGAATAATATCAAAGACGAGTAATTTATGCCCAGGTACCAGCAAGGCATCGTCGTCATTTCTCAGTTTCACTTTAGTGGCACCTGCTAATAAATCACTGCTGACCCATGCTCGGATCAGTGATGCAGGCGCGTCTCCCGTGTTTACAGCAGTCACACGAAGGGTCGTCCCATCAATAGAAGGCATAGTGAGTGAAGCCTCAGACTGAGGGGTATGAAAAATGCCATACAGTGATGGGATCACAATCCCAATAACAGAGATAAGTGCAGTGAGAAGCGCAAGTATCGTGCTAGAAAATGGGATAAAACTGAAGCAGTTTTGGTAAGAGCTGCATATCGAGCAAATTCGTGCGCCATGAGGGATTGGGTGACAGCAATGCTTACAGAGTACCTGTGATTTCTGCGTTGTATCAGGATCAGTCATATTTTACCTCAGTCTTATGAAACGATTACCCTCTGAAAATGGATCGTCCTTGGCACCATGCTTACTTCTTGGTTTCTTCCGGCATGGACCACATTCCACCAGCAAAAGCCACAGAATCCTTAATCAGTAAAATCAGCTCTTTGCGATAGTTCGTTCCATCCAAATCAGCATATCGCAGTGTGATTTTCAATCGGGAATTGTATTTCCAAAACGATTGTTGATTCACTCCAGTAAACCCAAATGAATTCGACACAGACTTGCCGTTCAGCAACACCGGGATCTCGGCGTCCTCCTGAAAACATTTTTTGACATGAGTCCATGTGGACCCCGGCTTTTTCCCTGCATGGGGCCCAGGCTGAATGCATTGTTCAAGATCGGAGTCCTCGCAGTAAAGCCGCACATTCACCGCTGGCCGGTTGCCGGTGTTCACCACAATCAGATTATAGGCAATGAACGCTTCATCTTGAGCTGTCGCTGTTTCTATGCATGCGACCACTATTGGGCAATTACTGCGCAGCCAATTTCGATGAGATATCCAGAGCGCTAAGCAGGATATGCCAAAAGCCGCGCTCGAAAGACCAACCTTACCAACGTCCATCCAATCCATATTCACCTCTTAATCCCATTGCTGCCCAGTAGCTTGCTCTTTCAGTGTAATTTCGACCATGCATTGATGCGCTCTGGCGGCATCATGGAGCTGTAGTAACAGGTCATCCACTATGCCATCCAGTTCCTCGTGATCCCGCGCCTGCATCGTCAACAAATAACTCTCTTGCTGGCTTCCTTTACTCATGGCGTAAGGTTTCAGACAGTACCGTTCTATATGCTGTCGAGCGGCCGAGCTTCGTCCACGTTGATGGTAAGGCTGAAGGTGAAGCCGTAATTCCAGGACATGTGTCTTTAACTGATTTTGCACTTGGCTCGGTGCGGGTAGCGCCAAAGCTTGGTCAATTGCCTGTTGAGAGAAAGGATCGTTTGATTCCAGATAGCGCATCGCAGACTTTACATCGCGCCATCCGACGTGTTCCATGAGTTGCTTCAGGGACCACCCTTGTTGGTTAGCCCAGTTTGCAAAGCCCCGGCGCAGCGAATGGCTGCTATACAGTGCCGCGTCGTCCACCTGAGCTTGTTGCAAAAGGTGTCGAAGTAACGGAATGATGCTATCGGCGCGTAGGGACGACTCAGAGACCATGCCCCAGCGATTGACTGCGCGAAACAAAGGGCCGGCCGCTTGTTGCAGTAACACCAAATACTGCCGGCAGGCGTCGACCGGGCATAGCCGCTGCAACTCAGGTAATCGAAAAGCCTGGCCTTGATTGGTCCGGTCAGTCTTACTTCGCGGCAGATAGGCGATCATCCCTTCACCTGGCACGAACTCCAGATGTTCGATGTGAAGACGACTGAGCTCGTCACTGCGAAAGGCACGCCAGAATCCCATCAGCACCAAGGCTTTATCACGAACGGCTCTCAGGTGCTTGGCATAGTTTTCTGTCTGCTGGGCCTGCAGTGCTTGCTGATCCAGATAGCCAATTATCTGCTCAAGCACATTGAGTTGTAACGGTTTAGCTTGTTTCGCTTTATCCGGATGCAGTTCTCGGATCCCTTTTAAGACCTGACGAACCAACGGAGCTTTGGTGGGGTCGGCAAAGCCTTGGGCCTGATGCCAACTGGATAGCGCGGCCAGCCGCTGCTTTAAGGTCGTGATAGCCAGTGTATCGGCGTAATGCGCTAGGTAGCGGGCCAACTCCGTGGCGGTGGTCGGCAACACGCCCCCCCAGGCAACTTCAAAATGTTCGACCGCCGATTGATAACTACGCCGGGTATGTTCGCGTGTGGCAGCCTGTAAATAACGATCAACTTTACTCACCAGGCCACCTCCGTACTAAGACAGTTGTCGAATAGTGCCCATCGGCACAAACAATCGTTGCGGTTGGTCGGTCAGCGGCATAAACATGCCCATGTGCTGATAAAATCGTAGGGCCGCATCATCCAACACATCCAAGACTACGCCCAGGGCCGGTAAGCCCCGATCGGCCAGTTCAAGAGCTGTCCTCAGTGCCTGCACCAGTGTTTTAGCTCCTAGTTGCTGCCCCTGATAGTGAACAGACACGCCCAGTCGAGCCAGCAGCACGACCGGTACCGGATACGCCGGCAGTGATTTATTCTGCGCAGGCAGCTCTTCCCGTGCCACGGTACTACTGGCCAGAGTATAATAGGCAGCGATCGGTAGTTTACCGTGTTCGGCCTGTTCGGTCAGTACCCAGGTCCGGCTCAAACCCAAACCGCTATTGCGCACTGCGTACCGGCTCAGGTAGTCATTAAGACTTGCTTTGCCACAATCAAACCCTTTTAAATCATGCAGGGCTGCATCCAGCAGCACAAATTCCGCTGCCAAGGCCAATTAAAACCCCTCATGGTCAAGTCGGGCTGCCGCCGCCTTTAAGCGAGCATGCGGCGTGGGTGGCGCTTCACATACCTGCATAAACTGATCAAACTGGGCTGACGTCAATTCAATGGCTGCCTGAGCCTGCAGGATCTGTGGGGCATTGTCACGAATAAGACGAACCATAAACTCCGTCAGGGATGCGCAGCCTGAAGCAGCTGCCGCGCGTTCTGCCAATTGCTTGGTTTCTGCATCCACCCGCATTTCGATCCGCTCTCGAAGTACTGTTGCCATGATATCCCCTCTGTACAAAAAAAGACCTGCACAGTATAGACCTGTACGGCACATTGCCGCAAGAAAAAGCGTGATAATGCCGGCTGTGTTTTGCCCGGTACCGCACGCCATTATGTATGGCCGAAAGGCTATTTGGAGCTCTGATCTGCTATTACCCCTGATAATGCCCTATTATCAGGAGTTAGATTAAGCTGGTTATTTGCAATTTGCGGATATCGTAATATTATGTAATTACACATTACGTAATATTACGATTAAGGGTAAACCATGGCCAGAGACGGGATCACCAAGCATCAGGTTCAGCAGGTTCGGAACGAGCTCATTGCGCAAGGACGCCACCCATCTGTCGAACTGGTCCGGTCGGAGTTAGGCACCGGGTCGAATACCACGATTTTGAAGTACTTGCGAGAGCTTGAAGTCGATGAGAAAGGACGTCTTGACAACCTTTCAGCGCTAAGTGACGAATTAGGCCAGTTCGTGGGGCATTTAGCACAGCGCCTCCAGGAAGAGGCCATGCAGCGCATTCAGACTACGGAAGAGCGGCATAACCTCGTCGTCGCAGAGCGCCAACGACAACTTGACGTGCTACGACAGGAATTGATGGCCATCAGTGAACATCGGGATAAATTGGAACACCAACACCGCGAAGCCTTAGCGCAGATAGAAGAACTGAAACATGCCCGTCATCAGGATGCGTTGCAGTTATCTTCTATTACTGCGGAAAATCGCCATCTAAGCGGCACAATCCAGGATAAAGACAAGCATATTCAGTCGCTGGAAGAGAAGCATACTCATGCCCGTCAGGCGCTTGAGCATTATCGTGAGTCTGTGAAAACGCAACGGGAACAAGAGCAGCACCGGCATGATCATCAGGTACAACAACTACAGGCTGAGTTACGATTAAGCCACCAAGCGTTGAGCGTTAAACAACAGGAATGTACAACCTTAAAAGCTCAAACACAGCAACAGTCGGCGGAGTTGCAACACGCCACACAGTCTGTCAGTAAGATTGAGCAACAATTATTGGGGATCCAGAACAGCCAACAACAAACGGAGCAAAAACTCTATCGTAAAGATACCGAGCTAAACAGATTGCAAAAGCAACACGAAGACTTGCAGCAACAGTATGCGGAAGCGGCGGCTAAAGTTGCCAGTTTGCAAGAAAAAGAGCAAGCCTGGCTGCAGGAAAAAGCGGCTTTATCCGCGTCGCTCAGTACCCAGCAGCAACTCTGGCAGACATTCTCTACAGTCAACGCCATTTCGACGCCAGCCCAATATGCCAAAGGCGAAGACGTTATTGTGGTCGATGCGGATCATGCCTTATATGATCGCATTGGCCAGGTCGAGCGCTGCGTGAAAAAGGGCGACACTGTGAAGTATTCTGTGAGTTTTGACGGCGAGACCTATACCTTACCAGAAAGGCTCCTGAGACTGGCATAACCTGACATTATCATTGTTACTGGCCGACAATGGCCAGTGGCATATAATGCAGCACAATCAGTAGTTATCCATCAATGCATCAAAACACTAAAAACTGTTCACATCAATTACAACGTACGGTCCATAAAAGTAAATGAATAAAAAAATTAAACATGAGTACCAACTCAGCATACGCTCAGCCCAGGAGGCTGAAGAAATCAATGATTTAGACAATGCGTTTAAGTCTCTTGAAAGAGCGCATATTTTAGGGCAGAGATATTTTATACCGCATATAGCGACGCACTGGCAGATGTTGCGGATTGGGCTCAAACGCAATGATAATCGCGAGGTTATTGGTCAGATCGTCCGTTTGATAGCAACGGTTCCGGGTTTTATATTTGGTTGGGTTCCAAGGGGAAATCCTGGAGGCGCGAATATCTCTGCTTTAAAGCCAGTGCCCTTGCCAGCTGACTTGCAACCCTTGCTAGCTGACAGCCCCATTTGGCGGGACGTCTTAATACGCCTGACTATTTACGCGGTTATCGTTTTAATCGTATTAGCATAAACACCCATACTATTGCCAAAACGTTCTTCGCTGCAGCCCAATGCTGCAGCGAAGCAGGTTAATGATTATTCCGTTTGCTGTTTGCGGTTATCGTTTTTGTGCACCCAATGATATAACACGGGCAATACCAACAATGTCAGCAAGGTTGACGAAATAATACCGCCAATCACCACTGTCGCCAGCGGGCGCTGCACTTCAGCACCGGTGCCAATATTAATCGCCATCGGCACAAAACCGAGGCTCGCGACCAAAGCGGTCATTAGCACAGGGCGCAACCGGGTAAGCGCGCCTTCCGTTATCGCTAACAGCAAGTCACCTTTCTCACGCCAGAGATCGCGAATAAAGCTCAGCATCACCAGACCGTTCAACACCGCTACGCCTGATAAGGCGATAAAGCCAATGCCAGCAGAGATTGATAAAGGCATACCCCTCAAATACAAGGCCAACACACCACCGGTGAGCGCCAACGGCACACCGCTGAAGATAATCAACGCATCTTTAAATGACGCAAAAGCCATCACCAGAATACCTAAAATCAGCAGCAACGTAACAGGCACCACGATGCTAAGGCGCTGACTGGCGGACTCCAGCTGCTCAAAAGTACCACCATAGTCCAGCCAGTAACCGGCTGGTAATGTAACGTCACGGTTGATTTGGGCCTTTACCTCTTCTACAAAACTACCAAGGTCTCGCCCGCGCACATTCGCGGTTACCACTACCCGGCGTTTGCCATTTTCACGACTAATTTGCGCCGGCGCAGGCGACACATCTAAGGTAGCCACTTCCTGTAACGGTACAAAGTCCCCATTTGGTAATGGCACCGGCAACACCGCCAGTTTGTCCAGATCGCGACGCAGGGTTTCCGGCAAGCGCACAATCAGCTCAAAGCGTCTGTCACCTTCATACAGAATACCGGCCGACGTACCTCCAATTGCCGCTGATACCCAGTCCTGTAGTTCAACCACATTTAAGCCGTAACGGGCAAGCGCAGTTCGGTTGGGGATCACCGACAAGGTTGGCAAACCAGTGACTTGTTCCACTTTAGTATCCGCAGCACCTTGCACCTTGTTGACGGCTTGCAGAATTTGATTAGCGCTTGTAACCAGCTGATCTAAATCATCGCCAAATACCTTAATAGCCAGATCAGCTCGTACACCGGAAATCAGTTCATTAAAACGCATCTGAATAGGTTGGGTAAATTCATAGTTATTGCCCGGCAATGTCGCCAAAGCAGCCTCCATTTCAGCGACCAATTGGGCTTTGGTTTTATCCGGATTGGGCCATTCACTGCGCGGTTTTAATATCACAAAGTTGTCAGCCACATTGGGTGGCATCGGATCGGTCGCCACTTCTGCGGTACCAATTCTGGCAAACACTTTATCAACCTCAGCAAAGGTTTTGATCTTCTGCTCCAGAATTTCCTGCATTGCAACGGCTTGTTCTAAGCCGGTGCCCGGAATACGCATGGCTTGTAAAGCGATATCGCCCTCATCAAGCTGAGGCACAAACTCTGCCCCCAACGTGGTCGCCAACCACAGACACACACCAACCAGAGCACTGGCCAAACCAATCACCAGCCAGCGAAATTTGAGTGCCAGCGCTAATAGCGGTGCGTACAGGGTTTTAGCGCCTCTTATGACCGCACTTTCTTTTTCACTGATTTTACCATTTAAGAACACCGCCACAGCGGCAGGCACAATGGTCACCGACAACACCATAGCGGATAACAGGGCCATCACCACAGTCGCTGCCATAGGATGAAACATTTTACCTTCGACACCGGTCAGCGAAAAAATAGGAATATACACGATAGTAATAATGGCCACACCGAACAAACTGGGCCGGATAACCTCTGCAGTTGCCAGATACACCGTATTTAAGCGCTCTTTTAGCGGTTGGATACGGCCGTTGTGCTGTGCCTGCGCCAGGCGGCGAACCGCATTCTCGACAATAATCACCGTACCATCAACAATTAAGCCAAAATCCAGCGCACCCAGGCTCATCAGGTTGGCAGAAACGCCGGCTTGTACCATGCCGGTAATGGTCATCAGCATTGATAGCGGGATCACCGCCGCAGTGATTAACGCCGCCCGCAGGTTGCCCAGCAGGATAAACAACACTACGATCACCAGTAATGCGCCTTCCAGCAGGTTTTTACTGACGGTTGCAATGGCTTTATCCACTAAGGTGGTGCGATCATATACGGCTTCAGCAATAATACCCTCTGGCAGAGAGCTTTTGATCTGCTCCAGCTTTTGCGCGACATCGCGTGCCACTGTGCGTGAGTTTTCATCAATTAACATCATGGCTGTACCCAGCACAGCTTCTTTACCATCCTGAGTTGCCGCACCGGTTCGCAGCTCTTTGCCAATGGCAACATCGGCAACGTCACTCAGCTTTACCGGTATTGTGTCGTATTGCGTAATAATGACATTAGCAATGTCATCCAGAGAGGTTAACTGACCGGGCGAGCGTACCAGCAGTTGCATGCCCTCACGTTCAATATAACCGGCACCCCGGTTGTCATTGTTGGCTTGCAGGGCCAGTACAACATCCTTAATACTCAGGCCATAATTAAGCAGTTTCAGTGGGTCGGGTAACACATGGTATTGCTTGTTGTAGCCACCAATACTGTTTACCTCCACCACACCTTTAACCTGTGCCAGCTGAGGTTTTATTATCCAGTCCTGGATTTCCCGCAGTGCCATGGCATCGTAAGGTGAACCATTTTGTTGCAGCGCGCCCGGCTTGGCCTGCACCGTATACATAAAGATTTCACCAAGACCGGTTGAAATAGGGCCCATTTCAGGCTCTATGCCCTCAGGCAACATATCCTTGATAGCGCTTAACCGGGTGTTGATTAAATTGCGGGCAAAGTAGATGTCCGTGCCTTCTTCAAACACCACCGTTACCTGTGACAAGCCATAGCGTGACAATGAGCGGGTATAACTTAAATTGGGTAAGCCATACAGGGCAGTTTCTACCGGATAGGTAATACGCTGCTCTGCTTCAAGTGGCGAATAACCCGGTGCCGCCGTGTTTATTTGTACCTGAACGTTAGTAATATCCGGCACTGCATCAATCGGTAACTGTTGGTAGCTCCAGCTACCAATGGCAATAATCAACAGTGTCAGCATTAAAAATAGATACCGCCTCGCAATAGCCAGGCGCAACATGGATTCAATCATAGTGCCCCCTTAATCATCATGCTCGGCTTCAGATTTTTCAATATCCGCTTTTAACAGATAGCTGTTTGTAGTGACATACAACTGGCCGGGCTTTAAACCGGCAATCACTTCGACATAATCCATGTCGCTACGGCCAAGCTGCAATGGGGAAAAGACATATTCGCTATTATTTTTCACGAAGACACCGCTTTTATTGTCCAGTATTTGAATGGCCGATTTTTTAACGGCAAGCTCAACGTTGAATTCACCGCTTATCACAGCACCTTCGATCAATTGCCCGGACGACAGTTTACCGTCACGGTTATCCAGCTTAACTCTGGCCAGTTGATAGGGCTGGGTTAATGATGGGATGATATGCGCAATTACGCCGTTAATCTCAGTGTCAGCGGCCATAATGACCACTTTTTGTCCTGTCGCGACAGCATCTTGTTGTGACGGGTACAGGCGAAAATCTGCCCACAGGCCGCCAAAATCAGCAATGCTAAACAGCGTCTGCTGCTGTGCGACTTCACCAACATTGGCGCTGCGCTGAATAATAACGCCGTCAATTGGCGCTTTAATGGTATAGGTATTTAAGCTCTCATTTGACTCGACAACGGCCAGTACATCGCCTGCTTTTACGCTGTCACCCAGCGAGAATTTCACCGAGGTAAGAATACCGGGAAAACGGGCATTAACATGGCTGATGCGGTTTGGATCAGCGCTAAGCTTGCCATAAACAACCTGATGTTGGCGTAATCGCTGGCTGTCAGCACGGTCTGTGACAATATTAACCGCCGTAGCCATATCATCACTAATGCGGCTGCTTAGGGTTTCGTTGTGTTCATGCTCGTCGTTTTCGTCGTGCCCTTCATGCTCATTGTGTTCTTCATGTTCTTCGTGCTCTTCATTTTTCTTAGTGTCAGATTGCGGCTTTACCGCTTGTTCTTTGGCATGGACGTGAGCTTGTTCTTGCTCATTGGCGGCCATTACATGCATCGGCATCAGCCAGGCTGCAATAAACATTGCCAGTGTTACATGTGGTTTCATAATGCTATCTTCCTGTATGTTCTGTTTGCCACGTCGCACAGTTAATGAAGTGCGGCAGCGGGGCAATAATCTTGTCAGTTACTGCGTTACCGGCTCGGCGGTAAGCTGTTCAATCGTCGCCTGGCTCAATAGCACCGCAGTGGCGGTTTCCAGTAAGTGTCTTTTTGCCTGCAACAATTCTTGCTGGGCATTAAGCCAATCCTGATAATTTGAGCGCCCGCGCTGGTATGCATCACGCGTAAGATCCAGCGCTTGTTCCAGGTTGGGGATCACGTACTGCGCCAACTGTTGGTGACTGGTAATAAATTGCTGTCGTTGCGAGTACGCATCAAACAAGCGTTCATGCAGGATCAGTAAGCTATCCTGCTGCCGATACTCGACATTGTTTCGCTCTGCCAGCGCAGCTTCGATGGCTGCACTATTGCGACGTTCAGCAAATAACGGCACTGAGATACCAAAGGTAAGGCCTGTATCATCACTGGCCTGATAGCGTCTTACCCCTACCTGCCAACTCAGATCGGCGCGATTCTGGCTTTGTGCCAGTCGCACTTCAGCGTCTTTTAACCGACGTTCAGAGGCAAAAATGGTTAACGCCGGCGATTGTTGCAGCCGCTGATACAGCTCAGCAAAAGGGCGGCTTTGGCCAAAAGCAAACAAGTTACCTGCCACAACGTTAAAGTTGGCGCTGGTATCACCCCAAAAACGTGCTATGGCTATTTTTTGCCGCTCAATGCGCTGCAACAGGGCGTCCCGCCCGATCTGAACCTGCGCCAGTTGCGCCTTTGCCCGCATGATTTCAGCATCTGACAAGGCACCGCTGGCAGCACGTTTTTCAGCGCTTTGCAGCAGGGCTTCTGAGAGCGCTACGGCCTCTTCTGTCAGTGTCAATTCCTGCTGGCTGGCCAATAGATTAATATAATTGCGGGTAAGCTCTGCCAGCACATCCAGGGTTTGCGCCTGTTGCTGCCATTCAAGAGTATTGAGCCTGGCGTCTACTACCGCAGCGCGCCATTGGGCTTTATTATCCAGCTCTATCACGGAAGATAAGGCGATTGTCAGCTCAGCACCGGCCAGCCCTCTGGCCTCTCCGGTGCCCGCAACATTCTCAAGCTCTACACCGAGTTGATAACCGGGTTTAAGGCTTTGCAAATCACGCTCTGCAAACAGACGCTGTTGGGTAAATTTAAACTGATGCAGCTGAGGGTTGTGTTGCAGCGTTTTATCTATTGCCTGTTGTAATGTCAGTGCTTGCGGCTCTGCACGTAGCGGAAGCGCGCAAAATACAGCCGCCAGTATTGCTGGCAGCATTAGTCTCATACGCATGGGTATGCTCCTGAAAGTTAATCGTTAATAAAAAAAGATAAACAAGCAGGATCAGATTTTTGGCGGCGGCACCGGTGGGCGATAGCTAATGAGGTTTAACCCTGGTTGGGTAGCGGCTATAACACTGTCACGGAAGTTAAGCAGTTCCATGCCCTGAAAAAAAGCGATATAGCAGGTCACATGAGCATGATTACTGTGTTCGTCGGCATCATGCTCAGAGTTATGTGCAACGTTATGTGCAGTGACTTGCTCACTGCTTACGTCGAAAAGGGTATCTGAGTGGCAGTGTTCATGTTGCAGGTCAGTGTAGGCATGGGCATGATCAGGCAAATGCATAACTAACGCATCACAGGCCATCACGGCATGATTCAGCATAATCAGCAACAGTAATAATAAGCCTGATGTACGACCTAACATAAATCCCTCAGTAAGTTAGCGCTATTGCGACTTAACAACAAGCTACGCTTTTAGCTGTAAAATCCTGCGCGCACCATTGAGTACAACTAATCCAATGATGAACCCTATTACCAGATCCGGATAGCGTGACCCGGTCCAGGTGACTAATAATCCGGCCAAAATCACCCCAGCATTTGCGATAACGTCATTTGCAGAGAAAATCCAACTGGCTTTCATATGCGCGCCGCTTTCTTTTTGTTGATGAATTAACGAAAGACAGATCACATTAGCAACCAAAGCAATAGCGCCCATAATTAACATCAACGTCGACACTGGCTCGTTACCAAACAGGTAGCGCCGTATCACCTCACTGATCACCCCAAAAGCTAAAATTAATTGCAGCCAGCCGGCAAGCTGTGCGGCGTTTAATTGAACCTTGCTACTACGCCCGACTGCGTATAGCGCAACCCCGTATACCGCTGCATCGGCAAACATATCCAAAGAGTCGGCTATTAACCCGGTTGATTGAGCCAGCCAACCGGTCACAAACTCTACTGCAAACATCACCGCGTTAATGCCCAGCAACCATTTTAAAATTAACTCCTCACGCAGCGAACCTGATGCTGTGGATTGTCTGGCCTGCGTTACCTCTTCGGGTTTCACCGGCCCGGTCTTTGTCAGCGATGCGCCCAGCCCTAAGCTGTGCATTTTTGTTGTAATTTCATTGGCATTCACCGTGTGAAAAACGCGAACCTGCCTTTGTCGGATATCAAACTGTAACAGAACACCGGGCTCAACTGTTTCCAGCGCCATACGGATCAAACGCTCTTCGGCAGGGCAGTCCATTTTTGGCACCCTAAATTCACTAAGGTAGGCATATTTTGCATGCTTATCAGGTGCATCAACGGCGCTATTTTCACTGTTGCCCGTTTCGCTACACTTATCATTGGAACAGCATTTTGCATTCATAACCGATAAACCTTGGGTTGATATGAAACCTAGTTTAAACTCTGTAGTTACTATAGAGTCAATAGGCAGTATCGAGATGATCAAGATTGGAGAGCTGGCAAAAATCTCTGGCTGTTCTGTGCAAACCATCCGTCACTATGAAAAGGAGCAGCTTCTTGCGGCGAAATTACGTAGCGATGGTAATTTCCGCCTCTACGATCACGCTGATATCGAGCGGTTGCTATTTATTAAACACTGCCGGAGTTTAGATCTGAGTTTGGCAGAAATTCGTCAGTTACTGAGTTTGAATGACTCGCCAATGTCGCAGTGTGATGATGTTAATCAGATGATTGAACAGCATATCGAGCAGGTAGAACGTCGCATTGCGGATTTAACGCAGCTTAATAAACAACTAAAGGCTTTACGTCTTAGCTGCAACTTGAAGCGCACGGTAGAGCACTGTGGTATTTTAAAACAATTGAATGAAGCCGTTAGTCAAACCAACTAAGTTGTTATCAGCAATAAATAGGTGAGTCTTAATGCACCAGCACAACCATTCACATATCAAAGACGACAGCGACAACCGGATCGCTATGGCTTTTTTTCTTAATGTGGGTTTTACCCTAATTGAGTTTATCGGCGGTTGGTTAACCAACAGCACAGCAATTATGGCAGATGCAGTGCATGACCTGGGTGATAGCTTATCTATTGGCAGTGCATGGCTGTTGAACCGGCTTGGCCGAAAGTCTGCAAACCGACAATTTACTTACGGCTACCGCAGATTGTCATTGTTTGGCGCCTTAATTAACGGCTTGGTATTGATTGCCGGATCGGTTTGGGTACTGACTGAGGCAATACCGCGGCTGGCTAACCCGGTAATGCCGGTGACAGAGGGAATGCTGGCTTTAGCTGTGCTGGGTGTTGCAGTCAATGGCTTTGCCGCTTACCGCTTGAGCAAAGGAAATACACTGAATGAAAAAGTGCTGAATTGGCATTTGCTTGAAGACGTTCTTGGGTGGGTTGCAGTTTTGGTTGTGGCTATTGTGCTGCAATTTGTGGATTGGCCTATCCTTGACCCTTTGCTTTCTATTGGTTTCACCTTATTTATTTTGGTTAATGTTTTACGAAACCTCAGCACAACTGCGCGTTTATTTCTGCAAGCCGCGCCAGATAGCAAATTGCAAAATGAAATCCAAGATACTTTGCTGAAAATTGATGAGTTAGACAGCATTCATCACCTGCATCTCTGGTCGCTTGATGGTGAACATCATGTACTCACCGCACATGTGGTAACCAATGCCAGCAAGGCATTTACTGCAAACCATTATGCCGATATTAAGCTGCGTATTGCTAACGCATTGGAGCAGTTTGATTTAGCACATACCACGATAGAACTGGAGTTAACACAAGAAGATTGTCGGGATGAATTCCCGGATATGGTGCAGTGAAGTGACCGTCATTACAACGTTAGGTTTATTTATCATTACTGCAATAGCAGAAATTGTCGGTTGCTATTTGCCTTACTTGTGGCTGAAAAAAGGAGCTTCAGCCTGGGTGCTGTTACCTACTGCAATCAGTCTGGCATTATTTGCCTGGTTGTTAACGCTTCACCCAACGGCTGCTGGACGTGTTTACGCGGCTTATGGCGGAGTATACGTAACAATAGCAATAGTCTGGTTGTGGGGAGTAGATGGCATTCAACCACACCGCTGGGATCTGGCTGGCGTGGGGCTAATGCTCGCAGGCATGGCAGTGATCATGTTTGCTCCCAGATGAAGCAGACTGTACTCGGAGCATCGGTTTGAAAGTGAGTAAATGGCGAAATAATGAATTTCATAAAAAACATATTCTTAGTCATCATTATATGAGAAATTTCCCGAATCCCGGCTAACCCTCAAATTAGTTTAATACCATCGTCGTAACATTCGGTTGTTTTGCCTGAATCCGATATTACCTGGATATGATCAAAGCCACCGGCTGGTGCAGACTTTTCCAGTAAGTCGGTAAAATCATCTGCTATGTCGCTGATTTCATCACCTTTTTGCTCTAAAGCTGCGAAATCTGGTCTGTGACGTTCTGTGATTTCGTGAATTTCTTCGGCTAATTTGTGCTGTTCAGCCATTTTAACTTTATCTATCCGAATACTGTGTTCATCTTCCTGATGCACAAGATCAGAAAGCTCAGCCATACGATCACTGTGTAGCTCCATTTCAGCCTCAAAGGCTTTTAAAGGTAAATGCAACTCTTCCATTTGTTGCTCAACAGCTTCTAAGCGTTGGTAAGCGGCGAATTCATCTGTGGTCATAGCGCGCTGTTGTATCACTTTGCAGTTTTTAATAAACGCAATTTGGGCCGGTTTTGCTGTTGAGTTCGTTACTGAGGTTTCAGCCTGAACTGTACAGCCAGCAGTGATTGCAATAGCGACGGATAACAAAGTGAAGGTAAATGATTTTTGATATTTCATAGCAAGCTCCTGTGCTTCAGTTATTACTAAGTCGGAGCTGATGGAGAAATAGTTGGAGGGAAAAACAAAAAAAGTTGGTTTAATCGCTAAGACATTGATTAAACCAACTTTTTATTTAGCTTACTTGAACAAAAAACACAGAAAACTTAGTGGCCGATTTTAATGACCGCTGACGCGTTTGTATTCACGGTATTCTGGCTTCCAGAAATTGCGTTCAATTTTTTGCAGTAATTCATCATCACTGATCTCCAGCGCCAAACCTTGCTTTTGTGCAATTTTAGCCACTTCGAAGGCGATTTTTTTACTCAGCTCAGACAGTTCAGACAAAGCCGGCAGTAAGGATCCCTGCCCTGTATTGGCTAATGGCGACGCTGCAGCTAAGGTTTCGCTGGCGATCCGTAACATATCATCGCTGATACGGCTGGCTTTCACAGCAACTACACCTAAACCAATGCCAGGGAAAATGTACGAGTTATTACACTGCGCAATATGGTAAGTCTGGCCTTTATGAGTCACTGGCTTAAACGGACTGCCAGTGGCGATAATCACTTTACCATCTGTCCACTTGATCACTTGTTCCGGTGTGGCTTCCACTTGTTTTGAAGGGTTGCTTAACGGGAAAATAATCGGCAATTCACAGTGTTTTTTCATTGCTGTGATCACTTGTTCAGTGAATAAACCCGGCTGGCCAGAGACACCAATTAAGATATCTGGTTTAGCGCAGTTCATCACATCCAATAAAGAAGCGTATTCGCCACTGTATGCCCAGTCTGCCAAATCTGATTTTTTCTGCATCAGAGCTTGCTGGAAATCACGTAAATCCGCCATGCCTTCGGTTAACAAACCAAAACGGTCAACCATATAAACTTGTTTGCGGGCAGTTGCGTCATCCAGTCCTTCGGTTTTCATTTGACTGATGATTTGCTCGGCAATACCACAACCGGCAGAGCCTGCACCGACAAAGACTACTTTTTGTGAAGATAACTTCATACCTTTGCTATAACAAGCCGCTAATAACGAACCTACAGTGACAGCAGCCGTGCCCTGAATATCGTCGTTAAAGCAGCAATGTTCATCACGGTAGCGTTTTAAAATCGGCATCGCATTTGGCTGAGCGAAGTCTTCAAACTGCACTAAAGCCTCAGGCCAACGGCGTTTTACCGCTTTCATAAACTGGTCGATAAAAGCGTCGTACTCTTCGCCGGTAATACGCTTATGTTTTGAACCCATATACACAGGGTCATTCAGCAGTTTTTCGTTGTTAGTACCTACGTCGAGCATCACAGGTAAGGTATAAGCCGGGCTGATACCACCGCAGGCTGTATATAAAGACAACTTACCGATGGAAATACCCATACCGCCAACGCCCTGGTCGCCTAAACCCAGTACACGTTCGCCGTCTGTGACTACGATCACTTTTACTTTTTTCTTAGTGACGCTGCGCAGTATGTCATCCATATGCTCACGTTCGCTGTACGAGACAAAAATACCACGGGCGCTGCGGTAAATTGCAGAGAAACGCTCACAGGCGTCCCCTACTGTTGGCGTATAAATCACCGGGATCATTTCTTCCAGGTGCTCTTTTACCAGACGATAAAACAAGGTTTCGTTTTTATCGTGAATAGCACGCAGATATATATGTTTGTTGATTGGTTCAGCGAAGCTGGAGTACTGCATATAAGCACGTGCAAGCTGCTGCTCAATAGTTTCGTAACGTGGAGGCAATAAACCAATCAGGTTAAAGGCGATACGTTCTTCTTTGGTGAAGGCGCTGCCTTTATTTAATAACGGAGTTTCTAGTAAAGCTGGACCTGCGTAGGAGGTATAAAGAGGTTGTTTTGTACTCATGGGGATCTCTCGAAACTAGCCTGCTGGCTCAAATTGCTGCCGATCATAACAGGTCTGACTAAAGCGGCAACCTCACATTGGGTAAAGTGTTGTTAAATGACGATCATTTAACGCTGGTCAGACCTGAAATGCAGTATTTTCAGCCTTATCTTTTGAATTTTGTCTCCAGAATGACTGAAGAATTGGTGCGCTCTACCCCATCCAGATTGCCTATTTCATCCAGAATATGGCTCAATTGCTCAGTGCTTTGTGCCTGCACTACAGCTATTAGGTCGTACTCACCACTGATGGCGTATAACTCGGAAATCTGACTGATTTGTTTGAGCTCAACGTTGGTTTTAGTGGTCAGTTTTTGTCGTACTTTAATAGCCACATGAGCGGAGACCAACTGGCTTAAAAATGCACTGCCATATTCCAGTACATAACCTTTCACCACACCGCTTTGCTCCAGCCTGTGCAGGCGGTTTTGTACAGTGCTGCGCGATACATTCAAGGCTCTGGCCAGGTCTGAAATACTGGCTCTGGCGTTACGGCGCAACATGCCTAATAGTTTTTCGTCATCAGAACTTATCACTTTGCTCAATTACCTTATCAAAATGACAGAATTAACTGCAATATTGTTGAATATGCTACTGCATATTGGTAAGTCTGGCCAATATAATAAGTGAAATTCCTTAGTTACCCTGCCATATCAGGGGTAATCAACAAAAAGCATAAAGGCAGAACAACAATGCAAGTCAGCAGATCTTTATTCGACGAAGTGATGGTTCCTAACTACGCTCCATCCGCAGTGATCCCGGTAAAAGGTTTAGGTTCAAGAGTTTGGGATCAGACAGGCCGTGAGTTTATTGACTTCGCCGGCGGCATAGCGGTGAACTGTTTAGGCCATTGCCACCCTGCTTTAGTCAGCGCTCTGAAAGATCAGGCTGACAAGTTATGGCATTTATCTAATGTGATGACCAACGAGCCAGCCCTTATTCTGGCGCAAAAGCTGGTCAAAGCTACCTTCGCTGAAAAAGTCTATTTTGCTAACTCAGGCGCTGAAGCCAACGAAGCAGCCTTAAAGCTGGCGCGTCGCTGGGCTAAAAATGAAGTGGGTGAACACAAAACCCAAATTATTGCCTTTAAACAAGGTTTCCACGGCCGTACTTTCTTTACTGTGACAGTAGGCGGTCAACCTGCCTATTCAGACGGTTTTGGTCCTAAACCTGCTGATATAGTGCATGCTGAATACAACAATTTAGCGAGTTTAGAAGCACTTATTTCTGACAACACTTGTGCTGTGATGCTGGAACCTCTGCAAGGTGAAGGCGGTATCATCACTCCAACAACAGAATTTATCCAGGGTGTGGCCGCTTTATGTAAAAAGCACAATGCACTGATGATTTTTGATGAAGTGCAATCTGGTGTCGGCCGTACCGGTGAGTTGTATGCCTATATGGGTTTAGGTGTAGTTCCAGACATTCTGACTACAGCTAAAGCTTTAGGTGGCGGTTTTCCTATAGGTGCTATGCTGACAACCACTGCTATCGCTAAGCATTTAGTTGTGGGTACACACGGTTCTACTTATGGTGGTAACCCGCTGGCTTGTGCTGTAGGTATCGCTGCTTTTGATACAGTAAACACACCTGAAGTTTTAAATGGCGTCAAACAGCGTGAGCAGTTATTCCGTAACGGCTTAAAAGCTATTAACGCTAAATACGATGTGTTCAGTGAAATTCGTGGTCAAGGCCTGTTAATAGGTGCTGCACTGAATGACAAGTACCAGGGCAAAGCCCGTGATTTTATGCTGGCAGCTGCCGATGAAGGCTTAATGATGTTAGTCGCAGGTTACAGCGTCATTCGTATGACTCCGTCGCTGGTTATTCCGGAAGCAGATATTGCCGAAGGTTTAAAACGTTTTGAAAAAGCAGTCGCTAAGATGGTTCAGGCTTAAAAGCCATTGAAGGGAGTTCGTTGAGCTCCCTTATCTTATTAAGCAGCTACCACGCAGGAATACTAAATTTATGTTGTTGATCCGTCCTATCCGACAATCGGATTACCCTGTCCTGATGCAAATTGCTATTGAATCAGGTGCTGGTTTTACCTCTTTGCCGGTCAATGAGCAAAAATTGCAGGCGAAAATTGCCCGTTCTGAGCAAAGCTTCGCAACTGCCGTTGAGGCCATGGGCGATCAAGGGTATGTGTTTGTACTGGAAGATACCAGCACAGGCGAAATTGTTGGCACTTCAGGTATTGAAGCCTCCGTTGGCCTGGAAAACCCTTTGTACCATTTCCATAAAAGTACGGTAGTGCACCACTCCAAAGAGCTGGATGTATTTAAACAAGTTGAAGTGCTGACCATGTGTAACGACTACACAGGTGTGTCTGAGATTTGTACGCTGTTTTTACGCGAGCCTTACCGTCAGGGCTTAAATGGCCGCTTTTTATCCAAAGTCCGGTTTTTATTTATGGCCGAGCACCCGAAGCGTTTCTCCAAAATGGTGATCGCAGAAATGCGTGGTGTGGCCGATGACTCGGGTTTACCGCCGTTTTGGAAATGGCTGCAGTCGTATTTTTTTAGCATCGACTTCCCTACCGCCGATTATATGATTGGTGTGGGTAATAAAGGCTTTATCGCCGACTTGATGCCGCGTCATCCTATTTACGTCAGCTTGCTGCCAGAATCTGCGCAGCAAGTCATAGGTGAAGTGCATGAAAACACTAAACCTGCTTTAGCGCTTTTAGAAAACGAAGGTTTTTTCCACCGTGGTTATGTCGATTTATTTGACGGTGGCCCGACGGTTGAGTGCCAGTTAAAACAAATTAAATCAGTGCGCAACAGCCATAAAGTTAAAGTTCTGGTGGCGCCTGTTGAAGGTAACGCAACCCTTGCTGTTTGTAATACTCAAACCGCTAATTTCCGCGCTGTATTTAGCAAAAATGCAGCACTGAATGACAATCACGAACTGGTGATTAGTCCTGAATTAGCAGAAGCTCTGATGGTCAGCAATGGCGATTTTGTGCGTTACCTTTCCTTAGAAAAGGCAGTGAAATGATAGAACTTACTACAAAAACAGCAGTGCAGTTTATCGAAGGTCAATGGCAAGCCGGTTTTGGTTTAGCTTTTCAGTCTGTAAACCCGGCAACAGGTACAGCCATTTGGCACGGCAATAGTGCTGATGAAGCGCAAGTGCATCAGGCCTTATTGGCCGCACGTCAGGCCTTTTATAGCTGGTCGGCGTTATCTCTTGCTGAGCGCCTGGTGGTGATTGAAAAATTTGCTGCCTTACTGCAAGAAAACACTGAAACCATGGCTCGTACTATTGCTGAAGAAACCGGTAAAGCCTTATGGGAAAGCCGTACTGAAGTGGCCGCCATGATTGGAAAAATTGCTATTTCCAAACGCGCCCATGAAGAGCGTACCGGCACAGTAGAAAACCCAATGCCAGGCGCTAAGGCTTTTATCCGCCATAAGCCTCATGGTGTGGTTGCAGTATTTGGCCCTTACAACTTCCCGGGTCATTTACCAAATGGTCATATAGTGCCAGCGCTCATTGCCGGTAACGTGGTGGTATTTAAGCCATCTGAGCTGACGCCTAAAGTGGCGGAATACACAGTTCAGTTATGGCAACAGGCTGGTTTACCAGCAGCTGTGCTGACCTTATTACAAGGTGAAGTAGCGACAGGTAAAGCCCTGGCTGCTCATCCTCAGTTAGATGGTTTGTTTTTTACAGGCAGCTCTGGCACAGGCCACTATTTGCATCAACAGTTTGCCGGCCAGCCTGGTAAAATTCTGGCTTTGGAAATGGGCGGTAATAACCCGCTGATCATCAAAGATGTGGCCAATGTAAAAGCCGCTGTGCATGACATTATTCAGTCTGCATTTATCAGTTCAGGCCAGCGTTGTACCTGTGCCCGTCGTTTATTTGTGCCAAATACCGCCAATGGCGATGCCATTTTGTCAGAGCTGGTAGCTGCCACTAAAAACATCAAGGTTGCCGACCCTTTTGCCACAGAGCAGCCTTTTTACGGCGCTATGATTTCTGCCAAAGCAGCAGAAGGTATGGCCAAGGCTCAGCAACAGCTGGTGAGTATGGGTGCTAAAGTATTGGTTGAACTCACCTTACCTGAAGCTCATGGCGCTTATGCCACACCAGGTATTCTTGATGTAACAGGAGTTGTGGGTATTCCTGATGAAGAACACTTTGGCCCGCTGTTAAAAGTCTATCGTTACGATGATTTTGAGTTGGCTATTGCTGAAGCTAATAACAGCAAATACGGCTTATCTGCAGGTTTACTGGCTGATTCTGCTGACGATTATCAGCTGTTTTTCCAGCGCATTCGTGCTGGCATAGTCAACTGGAACAAACCTATTACCGGAGCTTCCAGCGCAGCACCTTTTGGTGGCATTGGCGCCAGTGGTAACCACAGAGCCAGTGCTTATTATGCGGCCGATTATTGCGCTTACCCTGTATCTTCAGTTGAAGCTGACCAGGTTGTATTGCCAGCCACATTAAGCCCGGGGTTAATGCTGTAAAGCTGAACCAGATCAACATAATAAGCTGGCAAGGTCGCTACACTTGTCAGCTAGAACACCATAATCAACAGAGCAGGACTCGTTATGCATACTGATGTGAAAGAACTGTTTAACCAACTCTGGGCTAACTACCTGGAAGTCACCCCTTCTGCGAAAAAAATTCACGCTATTTTAGGCTCATCGCAACAGAACGACGTGATTAATGATCACATTGCGCTGCGCACTTTTAATATCGAAAAAGTAGGTCTGGAAAAACTGGCGGCTCACCTGTTGGCATTAGGTTATACCGAAGGTGGCGAATACCACTTTGAAGCGAAAAAGCTGTATGCCAAACATTTTGAACATAAAGACCCAACTCTGCCAAAAGTCTTTATCTCCGAGCTGTTGTTAGAGAAATGCTCCCCGGAGCTGCAAAGCATAGTGCGTAAACTGGTTGATCAAATCCCAGAAGCTGCAGTAACAGCAGATAACTTTCTGTATTCAGGCCGTCATTGGACTATTGATCAAGCCAGCTACGAAACCTTATTAGCTGAAAGTGAATATGCCGCATGGATGTCTGTCTGGGGTTACCGTGCCAACCACTTTACGGTCAGCGTCAATGCACTGAATAACTATGAGACCTTAGAGTCGGTTAATCAGGCATTAAAAGATGCAGGCTTCCCGTTAAACACCTCAGGTGGCGAAATCAAAGGCACGCCAGAAGTATTACTGGAACAATCTTCTACTCTGGCAGACGAAGCTCCGGTTCAGTTTAGCGATGGCACTCGCAATATCCCTAGTTGCTTCTACGAATTTGCCCGTCGTTACCCTATGGCCAACGGCCAGCTGTACGGTGGTTTTGTTGCGGCTTCTGCGGATAAGATTTTTGAAAGCACCAACGTGCGTTAATAACTAAAAGTCTATTTTGACGACTAAAGGCTGGATAAGTATCCGGCCTTTATTTTT
>NZ_JAJOYU010000045.1 GCF_021290985.1 Rheinheimera soli | reverse complement strand
ATAGGCAATAGCTTGAAAGTACTACTGCTGTAGTAAAAGATAAAATAGACTTCATGTAATCCAACCTCTGCCCGGTTACTACTCAAGCATAAGGCCCCAGGCAAGACCTTATTCACATCTGGTCTGACTTGAGCCGTATGTTTTGGCTTGGGTTCAGACTATTTGGTCAATTTTTTTATCTGACTCTAAGTCGAGTCTACTCCAGAAAGATACGCATAATTGCTTATTTTTTGATCATTATTTTGCACCGCTTCGTCAGTCTTAAACTTGTGCAATCAATAGAGTGACTTAGCCTAAATTTTGAACAGCAGAAATAGTTTAGGTATGGCTTACACAGACTGAGCTCGCCATACTTTGAAGGCAAAAACTAGTCAAAAGGAAATCCTATGGCAAGGTATTTGGTCAGTATTCATCGCCCAAACAACTACAACACCTGTCTGTAAGAAGACAAAGTGATGTCCATGGCTATCGACCAGCTGAACGACGAAATGATAGCTGCAGGATAAATTGTTTATCCTTTATCTGATGCAACAGGAAAGAGATTTACGTAAACTTAGGTGAAGTCAGAATTTAAAATAGAATCGATAAAAGATTAACGTACAAAGGATAATCCGATTGGAAATATACACTATTGAAATTACCCTGCCCTTTAAAGCCAAAAAGCCGTGGCGGCGAGTGATTGAAGTGGAAGAAGACACTCCATTGTTTGAGTTGCATTACTTTATCCAGACTATGGTGAAATTTGATAATGATCACTTGTACGAGTTTCATATCGCCAAAACCCCGGGCAGAAATACGCAACGTATTGATGACGGCAAAATGCTGAACGAGGTGTATCCGCTGGATCGAAGCAAATTGTTTTATCTGTTTGATTTCGGTGATTGCTGGTTATTTCAGTTTAGAAAATTACGCAAAAAAGCTGAAAAACAACCCCGTGTAAAATATCCGCGAGTGATAGAGTCTGAAGGAAGAAACCCAAGGCAATACTAAATTACTGGATTTCAGGTTAAATAACCTGGGATCGGGATAAATAAAAAAGCCCGGCATAGTGCATCTATGCCGGGCTTTTTTGCATGAATTACAAAGATTTCAGGAAAGCCAGCAGCGCTTCTCGTTCTGCAGTTGGCAGATTTACAAAGCGGTTTTTGATCACTTCAGCTTCGCCGCCATGCCATAAAATAGCTTCGGTTAAAGTACGGGCACGGCCGTCGTGTAAATAACCAGCAGGACTGCCTCCTGCAACAAACTGAGTATAACCTAAGCCCCAAAGCGCCGGAGTTCTCCACATGCTGCCTGTCGCCAGACCTTCGCTAAAGTTGTCGGCAAGCCCTTCGCCCATATCGTGCAGCAGCAGGTCAGTGTATGGCTTAATGTTTTGCAGTCGCACTTCGTCAAACTCTGAGCGGTTGCTGGTTTTGACCTCGCTGGTGTGACATGCCACACAGCGAATATCTTTAAATACTTTTTCGCCTGCTGCTATTTTTGCAGGATCTATGTCCAGATAAGCCAAAGGCGACACACCTTTGGGAAAACCACTGACGACACTGCGCTGAGCCGGCACTGCTAACAAATGCAGGTATTGAGTCATTAAAGTGACAGCGTCATCCGGCAAACCTGGTTCCGCAGTCGCTGGATCACAGTTTTTTGGACCCGCTAAACAGTCCAGTTTAGGGTATACAGAGGAGGTGACAGCCATATCCAGCAAAGCGGCATTCGTCACCTGATGACGTAAGCTGACTTTGCCTGCTTTCCAGCCGTAACGGCCTAAACGAACGTCTCCGGTTTCAGGATCATAGGCATAATTGGCCGTTCCCAGCACGCCGTCGGCATCTGGTGTGGTGCGAACACGGGATAAAATGGTCTCGTCTGAAATGGCTTCCAGCAAGCCCATACCAATCAAAGGCTGAGCCTGGCGTACAGAATACACTTCAGGTTCTGGCCCTTCAAAGGCAATAGTGGGCTTACGCAGTTCAACCACTGTGCCATCTGCAAGAGTGACAGTGCTGCTGGTAAAACCTGAAACCCAGGCACCATTGCCCCAGTTTTGCATCTCGCCAGTGCTGACAGAGCGTCCATTCATTTGCAGCGCCTGACCATAAATGGGGTGAGGCAGGTAGAGGCCATTTGCATCTGTACCTGTAGCCCCAACCCGCACCGCCATAGTGTCCAGTCGTTGATTACGCACTGTAGGTGCCACACTGCGGCCATTGTTTACATGGCAATTAAAACAGGAAGACTGATTAAAGCGTGGGCCTTGCAACTGACGAGCTGCGTCATTGCGGTCATTGCCCTCTTCGTTATGAACCCCTGTCCATAAGTTAGTATGTAACCAGCGACGCCCTTCCATAAAACGCTGCATATTCTGCATGCCAATAGTGTTGTGCGGCTGCTGAAACATAAAAGTTGGATTATCAGCATAATCATAAGACACAGAACCCAGACCACCTTGCAGTGTACTTTCTGGCAAAGGTTCATTCATCAGGCGGGGCTGAACCCCATACCAGGGCCGTAATCCCTGTCCCATCACGTAGGTTAACTCGTTGGTGTAATAACGGAAAGCGCCGCTATCACCTATGGCATCCATAGCAGCCCGGGTGGAGAAAAACGAACTGGTGAACTCAATCACATCGCCTTTTTTCAGCACACGGGAGTTCACGCTACCGCCGTTTGGCACCAGAACTCCATCGCCATTGGCGGAAATCGCTCTGTGGCCGGGGTAGCGGTCAAACACCACACTACAGCCATCATTGGCACCAATCACACCGTTGTAGCCACTGTCGGGTCGTAATAACACGCCATTGGCAGGTTTGGCGACTACAGGACAAGCGGCGCCTTCATCATGATAAGTAGAATCATCCAGCAAATCTCCCGGGCTCATCCAGCCAAACCCTGTCACGCCCGGATCATCAAAACGGCGGACAAAAGCATGACCACCGCCCTTTTGCGCCTGCTGAAAGTATTGGTTGACGATGATTTTGGGTTCAGTCACCCCAGCAACATTGCTGTTGTCGATAAACTCCACACCCCAGGTGCGGTTTTTAAAATAGTTGGCAATAAAGTTCAAATGAGCGCCGGGGCCTTTATCCTGCGGATTACCAGCTGCATCAACCGTGTCGTTCACACCAAAACCAATTTCATTCCAGTCTTCCCCGCGCTCACGGGCATGACGGGAGCGACCCACCATACCAAAGCGTGTGACCAAGGTGCCGTCGGCTAAGGTAAAACTGACAGTTTCAATAGGTTCAGCCGGTGCTGGCAGTGGCGTGCGACCACTGCCGCTCAGTGGATAAGCCAAAGCCGAAGTGTCCAGCACCGGCATAGAGCTGTCCGTGCCGGGCGTTTTAAACTCCACTTCAAATAAAGAATAGCCATATTGAGTTTGGCGGGTGATGCCTTGTAAACGCAGATAGCGGGCATGAACGTCCAGATTCAGAAACTCTTCTGTATCGCCTTGCGATCCAGCCACATAACGCAGCTGATACCAATTTTGCGCATCGTCTGACACATAAATAGCATATTCTTTGGCATGGGCATTTTCCCAGTACAGCTTCATAGTGCCAATAGCGGTTTTGGCACCAAAATCAAACTGTAGCCAGGCGTTGTCTGCATTTGCAACATCATCCCCCCACGCACTTTCCCAGCGAGTTGTCATGTCACCATCTATGGCTTTCGCTGCAGTATTAGTGGCATTTTCATCGCCAGAGGAGCTTGCTGCCACAGCAGCCACAGGCGACCCGGGCGCAGTTTTATCGTAAGAGGTCGCAATTCTTAACTCAGCCGGTGGTGCAGGCAAGGAAGGACCATCTGCTTTGGGCAATGGCGCTATTTTCGCATCTGGCGCAGCTTCAAAGTCAGGTTCAGGTAACTCCTCTATCGGAGGCACAACTACAGGCGGAGTCACCACCGGAGGAGGTATGACGACAGGAGGAGGTGTAACCACTGGAGGGATAACGACAGGCGGAGCGCCTGAGCCTGAATCATCAGGTGCAGTAGTGCTGTCGCCACCGCCACAAGCCACAACAGACAAAGCCAGCGCAGGGATAATCAGCCAGCTTTTAAGCCTGAACCTGTGCGTAGCAAACTGAATAACAGAACAAGGCTTCATACCCTTCACTCCTAAATGATACTAAACAGAATTTCATCCGATCCGCAAAGACGCTTTTTAACTAAAGCGACTACAACGGCTGAGATCATGAGGCAATGCACAGTGATGTTTTGTAATTAATTGTGCTTTGCGTGTCGTGTCGGGTCGCCTGCCTTGTCGCCACAACTATCGCTGAACCCTGCATTTTTACCAAGAATTAATTTGTGAACGTCAAGGGCAACAAAGGAAGAAGTAGCGGATCTCAGCCGACTATTCAGCGCAGTACTAAGCCCTGTAATAAGCCCAGTACTAAGCCCACAATAAGGCAACAGGCTGTTGATGCTATTCAACTAATTTTTACAATGCTACAGTGGTCTCTATTCAATTCGTTCATTGGTAAAGGAAATCCTATGACCACCATTATTACCCTTGTTATTGCCGCTGTTCTCCTGTTTTTTATTGCCAGCATTTACAACCAGTTGGTGAAACTGAAAAATCGTTTTCAAAACGCTTTTGCTCAGATTGAAGTGCAGCTAAAACGCCGTTATGACTTGATCCCTAATCTGGTAGAAACCGCCAAAGCTTATATGTCGCATGAGCGTGAAACACTGGAAGCTGTAATTGCAGCGCGCAACAGTGCCATGAGTCAGTTAACAGCAGCTGCTGCTCAACCTGGTGACGCTGCAGCAATCAGTCAGTTGGCCGGCGCTGAATCAGCCCTGCAAGGTGCCATGACCAAATTCAGTATGGTGATGGAAGCTTACCCGGATTTAAAAGCCAATCAGAATATGATGCAGCTGACCGAAGAGCTGACCAGCACTGAAAATAAAGTGGCTTTCGCCCGTCAGGCTTTTAATGACGCAGTGACTGAATACAACAGCTACAAACAAAGCTTCCCTCCTGTTATTTTTGCTGGTTTTTTTGGTCATCAGAACGATGCTAAATTACTGGAATTCGCTGACAGTGCGGAAATTCAGGCTGCACCTAAAGTGAGCTTTTGAGTCCTGTGGCTACTAACTTTTTTGCGGCACAGGATCAGGCGCGCGGTAATACCAAGCTGCTGGTGTTTTTGTTCGCTTTGGCCGTGATCACCTTGTTGGTGTTAACCAATCTGTTGGTGATGATCACTTTAGGCGTCATGGATCCAGAGCAATACCAGTTGCTGTTAAGACCTCAAGATCCGCTTTGGTTTGAACAGTTACCCTGGAAAATGATGGGCTGGGTCAGCTTGTTTGTTTTTGTGATCATAGCTGCGGTGATCAGCATCAAACAGGCTGAATTGAGCCAGGGTGGCCAGGTGGTTGCCAAAGCGCTGGGCGGCCGTTTGGTTGAACATCATCTGGCGGACGATAAACAACAACGTTTGCTCAATATTGTTGAAGAAATGGCGATTGCAGCCGGTGTGCCTGTACCGCCGGTTTATTTAACGCCAGAATCCTCCATCAATGCTTTTGCTGCTGGTTATTCACCGGCAGATGCGGTGATAGGTGTGACTCAGGGCTGCCTGAATCTGCTGGATAGGGATCAACTGCAAGGCGTGATAGCCCATGAATTCAGCCATATTTTAAATGGCGATATGAAGCTTAATATTCGTCTGATCGCCTTGTTGCATGGCATCGAATGCATTGGTCATGCTGGCTATTTCCTGCTCAGAAGCAGCGGACGCAGAACGGCGGTCATCGCCAGTAGCTCGAAATCCAAAGACAACGGTGGCGGCATTCTGGGTCTGGCGCTGGGCCTGATGGTACTGGGTTATTTAGGTACATTTTTTGGCAGCCTGATCAAAGCCGCTGTCAGTCGTCAGCGCGAGTTTTTGGCTGATGCCAGCGCAGTGCAATTTACCCGTAACCCGGCTGGCATAGCCGGAGCATTAAAAGCCATTGGTGGGGCCAGTTATGGTAGCACCATAAAAAACCCCAATGCAGATGAAATGAGTCACTTATTTTTTGGTGAAGCCATCAGCCGCTGGACCAGTTTATTTGCCACCCACCCGCCACTGCCGCAGCGTATCAAACGTCTTGACCCCCATTGGGACGGAGTTTTTCCGGCAGAAGCGCAATTAAAGCAACAAAGCAGCGCAGAGCCAACTGCTGCAACTAAAACAACAGAGCAAAAAACTGCGGCTGTACTGGCCGCATTACCGGCTTTTTTGCTGCACAGCAGCCGCCATGCGCCTTCAGCACCGGCCTTATGTTGTGCTTGCCTTATTCAAACCCAATATCTGGCGAAACAATGGGCTATGGTGAAAGCCCTTGGCGACCATCAACTGATGCAAAACGTCGATAAGTTGTATGACGATGTCAGTCGCTTATCAGGCAAACAAAAGCTGCAGTTACTGCAAATTGCAGTGCCTGGTTTAAAGCAGCTGTCGCACCAGCAGTTTGTCGAATTTCAGCAACTTTGCCAGAACCTGAGTCGCTGTGATGGCGAAGAAGACTTATTGGAATGGGCCCTGTTAAACTGGTTGCAACACTGTGTCGGCAGTCAGTTTGACTCCTCTTTACTGCATCGCCGTGATCAAAGCAGCAGTCTGGATCAGGTTCAGCAACCTGTGCTGGCGCTGCTGTCCTTGTGTGCACAACAAGCTAATCATGAGGACTTGCAGGATCAATCCTGGAAAGTGGGTTTAGAAGTGCTTGGTTTACCCGCTGCAACAGCTCGCCCGCCCGTTAGTTTTCCGCAGTTGAGTGAACAATTACCGGCCCTTATTCACAGTTCACCCCGGCTGAAACAACAGTTGTGGCAAATGCTGAAAATGGCAGTTCAAGCCGACGAAATGGTGAATGAGCAGGAAGAGTTGCTATTACATGCTCTGGTGTTGCTGCTGGAAATTCCTGTCAGCCCGGATGAATATTCCCGTTCCAGATGAGTATTGCCGCTAAAGTGCCGCAGTCAGGAATTCTGACTGCGGATCAACTGCTCAAAATGTGCCGCAGGTAAAGGTTTGCTGCATAAGTAGCCCTGGTAATAATCACAACCTTGTTGGCGTAAGTAATCCAGTTGTTCCTGCTGCTCTACCCCTTCAGCCAAAGCTTTTAAGCCAAGAATATGCGCCATCGAAATGATTGCTGTGACTATGGCCTGACTTTCACTGTTATCGGCCACGTCATCAATAAAGCTTTTATCTATTTTCAGTACATCTAACTGATAACGCTGCAAATAAGCAAAAGATGAATAGCCAGTCCCAAAATCGTCAATCGCCAGCTTTACGCCCATCTGGTGCAAGTCGGACAACACCAGTTCGGCTTGTTGCTCCCGCGACATAATGGCGCTTTCAGTCAGTTCCAGCTCCAGCAGTTCTGCCGGAAAACCTGTGTCCTTTAAAATCTGCGCCGTTTGTGCGCCTATATCGCCGTGACTGAACTGATGAGAGGATAAATTCACCGCCAGTTTTAAGTCCGGTAACCCAGCTGCACGCCACTGCGCGCCTTGACGACAAGTTTCAGCCAGCACCCAATCGCCAATAGCACCAATAAGGCCTGTGTCTTCGGCTATAGGAATAAAACGCCCTGGTGGTATCAGGCCCTCTGTCGGATCATTCCAGCGCACTAAAGCTTCAGCGCCGACAATACGGCCGGTTTTGATATCCGTTTGCGGCTGGTAATAGACTAAAAACTGCCCCTGCACCAAAGCAGCACGTAAGCGGGCTTCCAAATCAATTCGCTGACGGGCATACAGAGTTAAATCATCTGAATAATAGGCGAAACGGCCACGCCCCTGCTCTTTTGCTCTGTATAAAGCAGCATCAGCATTACTAAGCAGAGTTTCACCTTCAGCGCCATGATCTGGATAAATAGAAATACCTATGCTGGCACCAATGCGTACTTCAACGTTATTGCTCAACACCCAGGGCTGACTCATATCGTTAATCAGTTCAGTGGCAAAACGGGCGGCGTCTTCGCTTTGATGCAGTTGCTCCAGCAAAATAATAAATTCATCGCCACCAAAACGCGCTACCGTATCAATATCTCTTAAGCGTTTTTTCAGCGAAGCAGCCACCAGTTTTAACAGCTCGTCACCTGATGGATGACCAAAACTGTCATTGATGTATTTAAAGCGGTCCAGGTCCATCATCAGCACCGCAAACTGATGCTGATCACGTTTGGCCAGATCCACTGCGTTCTGCAAACGTGAACTCATTAATAAGCGGTTAGGTAAATCGGTCAGCACATCATGGTGTGCCAGATAAGCCAGTTCCTGCTCCGAGGCTTTGAGCTGAGTAATATCTGCAAATACAGCCACATAATGACTGATTTGTTGGCTTGCATCGACAATGGTACTGATGCTGAGCAATTCAGGGTAAATTTCACCGTTTTTGCGTCTGTTCCAAACCTCACCCTGCCAGTGTCCGTGCTTACTCAGTTCCTGCCACATCTTGGTATAAAAGCTCTGATCATGTCGTCCTGAGGCGAACATGGCTGGCGTATTCCCCAGCACTTCGGCTTCTTCATAGCCCAACATCTGCAATAAAGACTGATTCACCTGAATGATGCGGTTGGACGAGTCGGTGACCATAATACCTTCGCGGGTGCTTTCAAATACGGCAGCAGCCTGTTGTAATGAAGATTCAAACTGCTGACGTTTTACGGCGTTGCCCAAAGCTGTTGCCAGCATTTTTAGCGCATCCAGCTCGACCTGATTCCATTCACGGCAGGAGTGATGTTGTTCAACACCAAGCAAACCCCACCATACTCCATCCACCATCACAGGCACCAGCGCAATGGCTTGAATACGAAAACGTGTCAGCATAGGCTGCAGTAGCTGATCCATATCCTGAGCCAGCCCAGCAACAATAGAGCCTTTTGCCAGTTGCTGAATAGCGGGGTACCAACGGGATATTTTGTTATTCAGTTGCTTAAAAGTACGAACATGCTCTTTTTGATCGCGACGCCACTGGGTTAACAACACGCCAGTCACCAGCTCTTGCTGCACATCGTTCTGGTAGAAATACATGGCATCGACGGCTAAAGCACGGCTAACCGACGGCATCATGCTACGCAACAATTGCAGCCAATCGCTGTGCTGTAAAAAACGAGCGGCCATATCGGCCAGGTTTGACATCACCAAGGCCCGTTGTTTTAGCTCACGGCGAAATGCAACTTCTGAGCTGATATCATCTATGGTGACCAAAGCACCTGACAGTTGCCCTTGCTCATATAATGGCTCTGCGTTGAGCTTTAGCCAGCGTTGCACCCTGCCACGCTCAATGCCCATCACAACATCGCGAACAGGTAAAGACGTGCGCAACACTTCGTTACTTGGGTAGAGCTCTGCAGGAAATTCGGAACCGTCTTCGTAAATGGTTTTCCAGTCTTCGACTCTTGGGACCAAGCCTCTCATTTCATTTAAAGAACAGTGCAGCATCACCTCAGCCGAGGGGTTGGCATCAATAATAGCGCCAGTTTTATCATGCAGAACTAAGCCTTCTGACATAGTGTTAAACAGGGTTTTTAACTTATCGTTACTGACTTCCTGCTCAAACCTGGCTTGTTTTAACTCGGTAATATCCACCATGGCACCGATAATCTGTTGCTTGTTATCGATCAAATCAGCCAATAATCTCAAGTCATCACGTATATAACGAATCTTGCCTGATACATCATAAAAACGATATTCATGACGATAATGTCCATGTAATAAAGTTTGTTCTATGGCATTGCTAGCGAGGGCTTTATCATCAGAATGCACTCCATTTTCCCACCACTGCTCCTGCAATGATTGTTCAACACTGTAGCCAAATAAGCGTTCAATGTTGCTGCTGACCCAGCTGGTTTTGCAACTGATGCCATCCAGTTCAATACGGTGCAGTACTGTTGAGCTTGCAGTTAAAATGGCGTCCAGCTGCTGGGAATTTTGTAGCTGTTGCTGGTGGCTGTGACTTAAATCAGCATACAACTGACGTTTTTCAGTGACATCCTCAAAAGTGGCCAGCAGCAAGTCTGGCTGCCCTTGCTGAGTAAATCGTTGCATCATCAGTTTGACGGTCAATATTCGGCCAGAACTATGACATAAACGAATATCAGACTCTGTTGAAATCTGATCTCTGGAGGCCAAACGGCTTGCCATAAATTGCTCTGGACTTTGCGCCAGATCCCGCAGCGATAGCGCCAGCAATTCAGCTTCAGAATAGCCCAACAGAGATTGCAGCTTTTTATTCACCCGGACAAAAGGCAAGTGAATACGGGATAAAATAGCCATACCTGAAAATGGCAAATCAAAAAAAGCCTGAACAGTTTTGTCTTGCTCTGTTTGCTTGGCTGCCAAAGCCAACTGGTGTGACTGAATAAGCTCCCGCCAGTAAAACAAAGCCCCCAACACCAGCAACATCAATAAAGTGCCAGAGATCACGGACAACCATAACAACAAAGTCTCTAAAGGTTGCAGCACTTCTGCCACATCAATTTTACTGACCAGCATCCAGTTGGTTTGTCGTATCGGCGTGTAAGCTCCAAGCACGGGCTGCTTACGGTAATCCAGCTCTTCTGCGGTATTAAATTGCCGTTGCCTTAAGGCTTTGGCGGCCAATAAGGGGCCATCTATATCAGTGTCTATCTCATTGAGTACAGCATGTTGAGGATGACGCAACGGATTCAGAAATACCACAGCACGGTCCTGGCGTTGCACCAGCAAAACTTCGGCTGTGGGACTGGACACGGGCCAGTTCTGAATAGCAGGAAATAAATAGATGCTGGTATCAACACTAAACACCAGTTGATACATCTGTTGACCTATCGCCAGTTGCAGATACCAATTCAGCTGGCAATATCTGTCAATACCTTTGCTGTTACATTGAGTAGAAGGCTGAGGTAAAGTCTGCCCCACCCCCAGTGCATCAAATTTTAAAGCTGCCCCTAAGGCCAGAAGTTGCTGCCCTTGTGCATCGTAAAGTAAGACTGAGCTGAACGAATGTTCGGCAATCATAGAAGCCAGCCTGTTACGCACGTCGGCTTGTTGTGCGGTATTCCGCAGTTCAACGTACTGCTGTAACTTTTGCCGGAATGAACTGTCGCGGGATAAAGCATTGATATCGTACTGTCGTTCAGCCAACCATAGTTCCAGTTGTTGCTTTTTAATATCCGTGACTGTACGTAAATCCTTTAGTGCTTCAGTTTTTAGCTGATTACCATGCACCCATTTGGTGATAGCGGCCATGGCCGGGATCGCCAGCAAAAAGGCAAGAATAAGTATGACCACCCGCATTTGTTTGTGCCGGACTGTCACTTCGGAGTCAAAAAACTGTTGTTTACGCCAGGTCGCGAGCAGCAAATAAATTAAACAGCCACTGAGACAAACAAAGGCAACCCCTTTGACTGTACCTAAAAAAGAACTGGTTTGTGGATCACTGACAGTTAAATGCAATAAATGATCTGAGCCAAAAATCCACAGCAAAGCAAAACAGCAATACAGCAGCACAATACGAATAGCAGTTAATGGGTAAGCAGGTTTGGCCATGAATATCCGAGTGAGTTGATCTTAGTCTTGTTTCATCAGTAACGTCTGTCGCTGGGCTTTTGGTAAAGCCTGGATCACCAGCTGTCTGGACTGATCGATTTGTCGTTTAATTTCCTGCTCTGGCACAGTGTCGTTTAAGCGCAGTGTATTCCAGTGCTTTTTATTCATATGGTAACCAGGAGTAATGGCCGGAAAAATATCCCGTAAAGCCAAAGCTTGGTCCGGATCACATTTTAAATTCAGCCGCCCTTCTCCATGGTCTGTGCCAAGGATAGCAAAGATTTTACCTTTTACTTTATAGACATAGAAATCAGGACCAAAAGGGAAGTCTTCTTCAGTACTCATCAATTCAAGGCAGTAATCTCGAACTTGCGCAAAGTTCATAGCTAATAGCCTCCTGTTTTTGCCTGACACTAAGAAAGAAGGCTGCCAGCGCAGCCTTCTTTGCTCTATTATTTGGATGCATTATTTGCGGGTATGCAGTTTCATCCAGTCAAAGACTTCGTTGTACCAGCGTTCTGCATTACGAGGTTTTAAGATCCAGTGGTTTTCATCCGGGAAGATGACTAATTTGGACTCAATACCTTTACGTTGCAAAGTCGTAAAAGCACCCAGGCCTTGAGCATAAGGCACCCGATAGTCTTTTAAACCGTGGATCACCAGCATAGGTGTTTTCCAGTTATCGACAAAAGCTGCCGGATTAAATTTCTGATAATCACTGTCTTTGTTCCAGACCGGACCACCTAAATCATGTTCAGGGAACCACAACTCTTCAGTGCTGCCATAAAAACTTGGCATATCAAATAAACCAGCATGATTGACTAAACATTTAAAACCTTCAGGCCAGTTGCCCGCAATCCAGTTCATCATATAGCCACCGTAGGACGCACCTAAAGCACAGGCGTTGTTGCCATCCAGCCATTTTTCCTTTTCAGTAATAAAAGCCAGGCCTTTTTGTAAATCAACCAATGGCTTACCCGCCCAATCACGGGCAATAGAATCAGTAAAAGCCTGGCCATAACCTGTAGAGCCGTGGAAGTCGATCATCACCACGCCATAGCCCTGAGCAGCCCATAACTGCGCATTCCAACGGTAGTTAAACATATTGCCAAAGCTGCCTTGTGGCCCACCGTGGACAATAAAGGCGATTGGGTATTTCTGACCTTCTTTGAAATTGACAGGTTTCATCCAGTAGCCGTGTACTGTTTCGTCATTGGCTCCCGGGAAATTAAACTGCGCAAACTGAGCGAATTGAATATCGGCCAGCGCGTCTTTGTTAACCTGGGTTAAGGCTGTTGGTGCACCGGTTTCAGCAGTGATCTGGTAGATATCGCTCGGCTTGTCCAGGCTGTGATTGGTAAAAATTAACTTGTTGCCCGCCACATTTAAGTCATTGGCGGTACCGTCAGCATACACTTTACTGATATCACCAAAGCTGGTATTGATAGAGAAAATACCATGCTGACCCGTGTCCTGTGCTGTGACGTAAATGGTTCTGTTGTCTGCACCAAATTTATAATCGCTGATCGATCTGTCCCACTCCGGAGCTAGCTCTTTACGTTGACCTGTCACCATGTCCAGTAAAATCAAGCCGAAACGGTCCGCTTCGTACACAGGTTTTTTCATGGCTAAGTAGGCCATAAAACGACCATCGCTGGAAAAAGACGGTTTAGCGTCCCATGCTGAATTATCACGGGTTAAATTGATTTTTTCGCCGCCATTCACCGATACCTGAAAAATATCAAAGTTGGTATGCCAGGCTTGGTCCACTCCGGGGATTTTGGCACTGAACACCAGATTTTTACCGTCAGGGGTAAAAGCGACTTCTTTAATACCGGCAATATCGGTATTCCATTCTGGCAATAAATCTTTCGCCTCTGTGACTTTTTTGCCGTTTAGGTCACTAATGTACAAATGACTTCTGAATTCATCAGCCCAGGTATCCCAGTGGCGCACCATCAGCTGATCGTACACCATAGCGCTGTCTTGCTGACCTGCTTTTACCTGTTTGGCTTCTACTGTGCAGGATAAGGTTTCGCAGCCAGGCTTGGCAGCCATTTGCAGTACAATTTTGCTGTTGTCAGCTGAAACTAAAAAGCCATCGACATCCAGTGGTAAATCTGTGATTTGTTGCGCTTCACCGCCAGCCATAGGTAAACGCCAGACCTGTGAAGAACCTGAGCGGCCCGTCAAAAAATACAAGGCGCTGCCATCTTTGCTCCAGGCCACAGAGTGTTCTCTGTCTTCATTGTAAGTTAACCGACTGACCTTATTGTTTTGCTGTAAGTCGATTAAATACAAATCTGCGCTGCTGTCCGCAGGCGCCAGGCCACCATTTTTCTGGCCATAGACCAAATAACGGCCATCAGGGGAGACCACTACGTCGTAGATTTTGTTTAATTTATTCAGGTGTTCAATGGTCAGAGGGGTTTTAGCGACAGCGGCACTGCTGAGTAATGCAGTGGCGAGAAAGATCCAGGCTTTCATAATTTCTCCCAGTGGAAAAACGCCCTGAGGACCAGGGCGTTGTTAATCATTTTTAGTTATTGGCAAGCTCGGCTATCTTCACTTTCCAAATAGCAGGCCCTTGTTTATGCACGTTATTTCCCTGACTGTCAACCGCCACTGTCACTGGCATGTCTTCTACGTCAAACTCGTAAATAGCTTCCATACCCAAGTCGGCAAAGGCTACAACACGGGATTTTTTAATGGCTTTGGAGACTAAATAAGCAGCACCACCTACCGCCATTAAATACACAGCTTTGTGCTCTTTAATGCTTTCAACGGTTTTGTCGCCGCGTTCAGACTTACCAATCATGCCAAGTAAACCCATCTGGCCTAACATCATGTCAGTGAATTTATCCATACGGGTCGCCGTTGTTGGGCCTGCAGGGCCAACCACTTCAGAACCTACGGCATCGACAGGGCCAACGTAATAAATAAAGCGATTTTTAAAGTCAACGCCCTCTGGCAGCGCTTCGCCTTTGGCCATCATATCGGCAATACGTTTATGCGCAGCGTCGCGGCCTGTCAGCATTTTGCCCGACAGCAATACAGTTTCACCGGCTTTCCACTCCAGCACATCAGCAGGAGTCACAGTATCTAAATTAACGCGGCGCACATTGTTCCCCAGCTCCCAGGTCACTTCTGGCCAGTCTTCCAGTTTTGGTGGAGTTAATACCGCAGGGCCTGAACCATCTAAATGGAAATGCACGTGGCGTGTGGCCGCACAGTTTGGGATCATCACCACTGGTTTAGATGCCGCATGAGTAGCGACAGATTTGATTTTTACATCTACTACTGTAGTTAAACCACCTAACCCTTGAGCACCAATGCCCAGTTTATTGACCTTGTCGTACAACTCAACCCGCAGTTTTTCGTCGGCCGTTTCAGCGCCTTTTTCCAGCAGATCCTGAATATCCACAGGCTCCATCAGTGCTTCTTTGGCCAGCACTGCAGCTTTTTCTGCTGTGCCACCAATGCCTATGCCTAACATGCCTGGCGGACACCAGCCTGCACCCATTTTAGGCAGAGTTTCCAGCACCCACTCCACCACAGAGTCGGACGGGTTTAACATCACCATTTTGGTTTTGTTTTCGCTGCCGCCGCCTTTAGCAGCAATAGCTACTTCAACATGATGACCTGCAATCATATCGATATGCACCACTGAAGGCGTGTTGTCCTGGGTATTTTTACGGGCACCTGCAGGGTCAGCCACAATAGAGGCGCGCAGCGGATTATGTGGGTTCAGATAAGCACGGCGTGTGCCTTCATCGACCATTTGCTGCACTGTCATATCGGTTTTATCCCATTTGACATCCATACCAATTTTAACAAAACAAGTGACAATACCAGTGTCCTGACAAATAGGCCTGTTGCCTTCAGCCGACATACGGGAGTTGATCAAAATTTGGGCTATGGCGTCTTTAGCGGCCTGGTTTTGTTCTTTGTGATAGGCCTTTTCCAGAGCCTGCACAAAATCCAGCGGATGATAAAAAGAGATGTACTGCAACGCATCTTCGATGCTGTCGATAAAGTCTTGCTGGCGAATGACGGTCATACTGTGCCCTTCCAAAGTAATGATAATAAGCTCTCTGTCTGTTCTGCATCCAGACCAAAGGCTTTTCCTGTGTTCAGGTTAACTAATGTCAGCTGGGCTGATATGATACAGCGCAACAGATCCAGCGGCTAGTCAACAAGCGTATTTTTGCCGGAATTAGCCCGTTTTATGAGACGACTTATGTCACAGTTTTTAAAGTTAGATGCCAAAGCGCCGCATCTGCTGGAGTATTTTTCTGCCATAGCGGCAGAGCCCTGGGCCATGTTATTAGACTCAGCAGCCAGCAGCCACGTCAACAGCCGTTTTGATATTCTGGTGGCTCGCCCTGTTGCAACTTTAGTCTTTCAACAAGGTGAATTAATCCAAACCGAACAAGGCCAAAGCCAATTGCTGCAAATGGACCCTTTTGGAGCTTTGCAACAGCTGATCAGCAGTTATTTTCCGCAAAAACCATCTCTTGTTGATAGCCCTGATTTACCTTTTGTTGGCGGTGCTTTAGGTTACTTTTCCTATGATTTAGGCACTGTGATTGAACCTGTGCCACAAGCCACAGATGCAGGTGCTTTGCTGCCGGATATGGCGGTGGGTATTTATCTGTGGGCCCTTATTCTGGATAAGCAACAACAGCAACTTTGGTATGTGGATTATCGCGGTGACGCACAAAAACACTGGGTTGACACCTCAGTACTCTTTACCCAAACCACTGAAACCACTGCTTTTAAGCTGACATCCAACTGGCAAGCCAATATGGATAAGGCCAGCTACAGCCAAAAATTTGATCAGGTGCAAAGTTACTTACAAAGCGGCGACTGTTATCAGATTAACTTAGCCCAGCGTTTTGCAGCCAGTTACAGCGGCGATGAATGGCAGGCTTATTTAACGCTTAGAACTAAAAATGCGGCACCTTTTTCCGCCTTTTTACGTTTGCCACAAGGCGCGGTATTAAGTTTGTCGCCAGAGCGCTTTTTACAGCTCAAAGCTGGCCAGGTAGAAACCAAACCCATTAAAGGTACCAGACCACGTTTTGCCGATCCGGTGCTTGATAAACAAAGCGCAGAAGATCTGCAGGCGGCACCAAAAGACAGAGCTGAAAATGTGATGATTGTGGATTTATTGCGAAACGATTTGGGCAAACATTGTGTGCCAGGCACAGTTAAGGTACCGGCTTTGTTTGCGATTGAGTCTTTCCCTGCTGTACATCATCTGGTCAGTACGATAACCGGCACCTTAAATCCGAATGCTGATGCCTGCGATTTATTGCGCGGCGCTTTTCCGGGTGGCTCTATTACCGGAGCGCCTAAAGTGCGGGCCATGCAAATTATTGCCGAATTAGAACCCAACAGCCGCTCTGTCTATTGCGGCGCTGTGGGTTACATCAATAGCATGGGCGATATGGACACCAACATTGCCATCCGCACTTTAGTAATGGCACAAGGTAAGGCGTTCTGCTGGGCTGGCGGTGGCATAGTGGCGGATTCTGAAGTGAATGCAGAATACGAAGAAACCTTTCATAAGGTGAATAAAATTTTGCCTTTGCTTGGCACTATCGAACGCCCACCTTTGACAGCAAAGACAATGGACACCTAACCAGATGAACCGGCAGCAGTTTTTACAGCGTTTTTTCCTGCAACCCAGCAAGCAGTCTGTGTTGCTGCAGGTTGAAAAAAGCAGAGCTGCTGCTGTGTTGTTGGTGCTGCGGGAACAACAAGGTGAACTGCAACTGCTGCTGACGAAACGCAGTTCAGACTTGCGGCATCATCCGGGCCAAATCAGCTTTCCCGGCGGCAAAATTGAAGCGAATGAAAACAGTCGGCAAGCGGCTTTACGTGAAACCCATGAAGAAACCGGTATAGCACCAGAGCAACTGCAGCTCATAGGGCAACTGCCCAGTTATGCCACTGGCACAGGTTTTTTAATTCAGCCCTGGATTGCCTTTTTAACTCAGGAAGTGGAACTCAAACTACAAGCCTCTGAAGTGGAATCGGCCTTTTGGTTACCTTTGCCTTTTGTATTCGAGCCACAAAATACGCACAGCGAACACTTTGCGATGCATGGACAGTCGCATTTAGTGCATTTTATGCCCTACGGACCGCACCTGATTTGGGGTGCAACAGCCGCAATTCTTTATTCGTTAAAACAGCAATTGCATTTTTAAATTCGATGCAGGGTTTGGCCCCGCCCCTACCGGACTGTAATCAAATCAACACAGCACCGTAAGAAATTTTGCTGTAACAAGCACCGACCAGTTACCAAGTGAGTTACGAAATCAATCAGCTTCCGTTAGAATGGCGCCCAATTCCTATAACTAAAAGCAGACTCGAATGATTATTAGCGCTTTTGATATGTTCAGTATTGGTATTGGCCCATCCAGTTCTCACACCGTAGGCCCAATGCGTGCTGCCAAAAAATTCTGTGAAAACCTGCAAGCGCAGGGTTTATTTGATCAGGTCACCAGTGTCAAAGCTGAGCTGTTTGGCTCTTTAGGACAAACCGGTGTTGGCCACGGCACGGGCAAAGCGGTGATATTAGGTTTATCCGGTTATTTACCAGAAAACATAGAACCTGATGCTATTCCTGGTTTATTAAAGAAAGTGGATGAAAGCCAGACTATACAGCTGGATCAACAACGCTCTGTGGCTTTCCCAAGAGAAGGCGCCATTGTATTTCATCGTCGCAAAACCTTAAAAGAGCATTCAAACGGCATGGAACTGATCGCTTACGCCGGTCATGACGTGTTGTTCAGCGAAATTTATTTCTCTATTGGCGGTGGCTTTATTGTCAAAGCTGAAGACTTTGCCAAAGAAAAAGAAGCCGCCAGTCAGTTTGCTGCCAACAATCCCCCTCCTTTCCCTTTTGAAAGTGGCGCAGAGCTGATGAAGCTGTGTAAAGAAAACGGTTTATCCATTGCTGGTCTGATGATGGAAAACGAAAAAGTATTACGCAGCGAACAACAAATTCAGGACGAGCTGGGTAAAATCTGGTCAACCATGTATGACTGTGTGCAACGTGGTATTCGTACCGAAGGCATTTTACCTGGTGGTTTAAAAGTAAAACGCCGCGCCCCTGCTCTGCATAAACGTTTAATGGCAGAAAAAAGCTCAGATCCATTGCAAGTGATGGATTGGGTGAATTTATTTGCATTAGCCGTCAATGAAGAAAATGCCGCCGGTGGCCGTGTAGTGACAGCACCGACCAACGGCGCCGCTGGTATTATTCCGGCCGTATTGATGTATTACGATAAATACATTCAGCCTGTCACGCCGGATATCTACTGCCGTTATCTGTTAACAGCAGCTGCTATTGGTATTTTGTATAAAAAGAATGCTTCTATATCGGGTGCTGAAGTCGGTTGTCAGGGCGAAGTAGGCGTGGCCTGTTCTATGGCTGCAGGTGCTTTAACCGAGATTTTAGGTGGCTCTGTGGATCATGTGGAAAACGCCGCTGAAATTGGCATGGAGCACAACTTAGGTTTAACTTGTGACCCTGTAGGTGGTTTAGTTCAGGTGCCTTGTATTGAACGTAACGCTATGGGTTCTATTAAAGCCATTAACGCCTCACGTTTAGCTTTACGTGGTACAGGTGAGCATAAGGTATCGCTGGATAAAGTGATTAAAACCATGTGGGACACAGGCCGTGATATGCAAAGCAAATACAAAGAAACGTCGCGTGGTGGCTTAGCAGTAAACATAATAGAATGCTAGATATACTCTTTTAAAGGTCGGAACAAGTTTCCTTACTTTGACGACATACTGTACGACTCAGACAAAAAACCGCCTCTCGGCGGTTTTTTGTCTTTTCGCTGTTACTTTTGCAGTGGTAACTCATCGGTTGGATACGTAGTTTCTTCAGAGGTTTTACTTCTGAACAACCCTAAAAAGTCATCCAATATCACATAGAGCGCTGGGATCAGCAGTAAGGTGATCACTGTCGCAAACAAAATACCGTAGGCCAAAGAGACGGCCATAGGCACCACAATTTGCGCCTGTAAGCTTTTTTCCAGCACTATAGGTGCCAAACCTAAGAAGGTTGTCACAGAGGTCAGCATAATAGGTCGGAAACGTCTGGTACCAGCACCTACGACAGCTTCTTTTAATGGCATACCGTCACGGCGTGATTGATTGACAAAATCGACCATCACCAGTGAGTCGTTTACCACTACACCAGCCAAAGCAATCAGACCAAATAAAGACATAATGCTGACACTTAATCCCAGCAACATATGGCCTAAGATGGCGCCAATTAAACCAAAAGGGATCACCGACATAATGATCAACGGCTGAGTGTAAGACTTTAGCGGTATAGCCAGCAGCGCATAAATCACAAATAACGCCAACAGGAAGCCCATGGCTAAGTCTGTCATGGCATCCGCTTCTTCCAGACTAGCTCCTTCCAGCGCTGTTTCTATGCCATATTTTTGCGCCAGCATAGGCAGCACTTTTTCCTGCAACTCTTTGGTGATTTTCATTGGCTCAGCCAGAGCTTTATCGACTGAAGCACTTATGGTGACAGAACGTTCGCCATCGACCCTGTTAATAGCCGAATAGCTGGGTTGTGATTTGTATTCAGCCACCTGGGAAAATGGAACTTCAGCACCGGACGCAGTGCGTATTTTCATGTTCTCCAGATTGCCTACAGAGCGGCGTTCTTCTTTTGGATATCGCACCATCACTTTGACTTCTTCGCCATCACGCTGAATACGCTGCGCTTCAGCACCATAAAAGCCCTGACGCACTTGTGTGGCTAAATCGGATAAATTAATGCCCAAAGCTTCAGCCTGAGGTTTGATCGTCAGCACTATTTCATCATTACCACCACTGATGCTGTCTTCGATATCAAAAACCCCCTGATACTCCAACATAGCGGCTTTGAGCTCTTCCGTGGCTAAACGTAACTGCTCCAGCTCTTTGCTTTTCAGTTGGAATGAAATATCGCCACCACCGCCACCACTGGTCGAGGAGAATATCTGCAGCGTTTTGACTCCGGCGATTTCTGGTATTTGCTCACGCCACAAACGCACAAATTCATTGGCATCTATACTGCGACCTTCGCTTTTTTCCAGTTCAATCACCAGCTCACCACTGGTATCAGACTGAGTGAAGGTTAAGCGGTGTTTCATCAGCCCTTCTTCACCTGAAGCGATGATTTGCTCGTTGGTTTTCACCAAAGCGCTTTCCAGTTGTTGCATGGCCTGCACTGTGGCTTTACCTGATGAGCCTTCCATCATGGTTAAATTGGCGTTGATAAAGTCGCTTGGAATATTAGGGAAAAACACCCAGCGTACATGGCCACCCGCCATTAAGCCTATCATCAGCACCATCATCGCAAAGAAACTGGTGGCGGTGATATAACGGTATTCAATACACCATTCAATAGCACGTTTGTAACGGCCATAAACAAAACGGTCGGTCGCCCCCGACACTTTAAGACGGACAAATTTTAAACCGTTACTACAAGCTCGCCCCATGCCATAAAACAGGCCTTTACGCTGCTGGTCCCAGGGTTTATCGTCCATCGCTATTAAATGAGCTGGTAAAATAAACTTGGATTCCACCATAGAAAAAACTAAACACAAGATCACCACCCAGGCGATAGATTCCCAGATCGGCCCTTGTGGTCCACCCACCATTAACATTGGAATAAAAGCGGCTATAGTGGTCATCACACCAAAAGTAGCTGGCATGGCCACCCGCTGGGCGCCACGGATCACGGTTTCAGCTGACTTGCCGTATTTCTCAATTTCGGTGTAAGCACTCTCCCCTATGATAATGGCATCATCGACCAGAATCCCCAGCACCAGAATAAAACCAAACAAACTGATCATATTGATAGAGACGTTAAACATCTCTAATGGCATCAGGGCTATGGTACCGAGGAAACACACAGGAATACCCACCATGACCCAAAAGGCGACACGGAACTCGAGGAATAAAGTTAAGCTGATCAACACCAACAAGGCCCCCATCAGCATATTGTCGGTCATCAGATCGAGGCGGCCTTGCAGGTAATAACTGGAGTCGCCCCAATAGTCGATTTCCATACTGTCGGGTAAATCGGCTTTTTTCTTCTCTACATAGTCTTTTACTACAGCAGCAATTTTTAAGGTGTTGTCTTCGCCTACTGCATCCACTTTAATAGACACTGAAGGTTTGCCATTAAAAGTAGAATAAGACTCCATCTCGACAAAACCATCTTTGACCTGAGCAATGTCGCCCAACAACAAACGGGTGCCGTCTGCTCTGTTGATCAAAACGATGTCGGCAAAATCCTGCTGACGGTAGGCCTGGCCCTTAGCCCGCAATAAAATATTGCCGTTGTCGGCTTTAATAGAACCACCTGGCACATCCACAGAGCTGCCGCGCACAGCCGCCACCATTTGGTCAAAGGTCAGGCCAAATTCACGCAGTTTGTGCTCTGAAACTTCGATAGATACTTCGTAATCTAAAGCCCCTACCACTTCCACTTTACTAACGCCTGGCAGCTTTTTCAGCTCGTCCCGCACATCTTTAGCAAACTCTTTTAAGCCACGTTGATCGGTATCACCGTAGACAGATAACCACAGCACGTTGCTTTGGAATTTAGTGTTGTACACAACAGGACGTTCAGTTTGTTCAGGAAAGGACGAGATAGAATCCACCTGCATCTTAATTTCATTCATCACTTGCTGAATGTCATAACCAGACTGAATTTCTACGTTCACCGTGGCTAAACCTTCCACAGCATTAGAGCGGATTTTTTTAATGCCATTCAGGCTTCGCAGCGATTCTTCAATTTTGTCGACTATGCCCTCTTCCACTTCCTGCGGTGCAGCACCTAAATATGCGACCCGGATAGTGACTTGTTCCAGCTGAATTTCAGGAAAAGTTTGTTTTTTAATAGTGAAAACACTGGCAATACCTGCCAGTAATAAAATAACCATCAATAAGTTCGATGCCACGCTATTGCGGGCAAACCAGGCTAACCAGCCTTTATGGGTTTGATCCAGCTGCTGCATCAGGGTTTTTCTCCTGACTCAGTAGCGGCTATCGCTGTTTTTTCCTTTTCGGACTCATCCACCACAGGATCCGTAGTTGTTCGCAGCGCCATGCCTTCCAGTGGATTGGCAATAGCAGTTAATACCAGTTGCTCAGCCGGATCTAAACCTGCACTAACATAGGCATACTCTTCATCCATACGCTGCACTGTAACACTACGGATATGCAGCTTATTGTCCTTGCTGATGGTCAGTACTTTTTGATCTGGTTTTAGCAAATGCCGCTCCACTAACACCAGATTTTCACCGTTTTTGCCATCAATACGGGCTTTGACAAAACGGCCAAAGCGCAGTGGATCCTGACCACCCGTTTTTAAGCGGTACGGATCTTTAATTTCAGCCACAGCGTAGATCACCCGGTTTTGATCATCCAGCATACCTTCAGTGCGCACCAGTCTGGCGTTCCAGTTCAGTTGCTGACCCGCTACTTCTGCTGACAACAAAACTTCAGGTTGCTGCTGCTCAGAAGGCGTTAAACCAGGCATATTTAAATAACCCACGTCGTTATCCGACAGCGGCAAGCGTACCTCTGCCACTTCAGTGCCATAAATAGTACCTAAGTCAAAACCGCGGCTGATAAACTGACCAATGTTGGCATTTTTGGCTTTGACTATGCCATCGTAAGGCGCACGGATTTCAGTACGAATAAGGTTACGACGAGCGTTTTCCAGTTCAGCTTCAGCAGAACGCACATTGGCTAATTCCTGAGCCAGCTGTGGCCGGCGTAAACCTAATTCCGGCGCTTTACCTGCACTAAATTCACTCCATTCTTTAGCTGCAACCTTACCACGGGCTTTTTCTTCTTCTAACAAAGCCTGAGCACGAGCCAAATTGGCTTCCGACAGTTTGACTGCTGTTAAATAGTCATATTGCTCAACCTGAATAAGCAAATCACCGGCACGGAAAAAACCACCTTCAATAAAGTTGTCCGCTACCTTCACAATCACGCCATTGACTTCAGACGTCAGGCTGGTGATCACTTTAGGCTGCACTGAACCTTGCGACCACACCTGATACGTCAGGTTTTGTCGGCTAACAGGTTTTACTTCGACAAATAAGTCTTTCCGTGTTTCTTTTTTCTGCTCAGGTGGCTTTTTTCCTGCCACAAAAGCTGATGAGAGAATGACTGCGCCCACCACAATCAATACAGGAACTCCTGCTTTTACCCACTTGCCTGCCATTTTTAGTCCTTTGGTCACAAATTTATCTGACTCTATCTTACAGTTCGTTACGCTGTAACAGTATCCGCAGTTGTTAGCTTTTTTATCTAAATTGTGTCGAACGCAACGACACACTTTGACCACTTTTTTTACAGGCAAATGCAGAAGCCTTAAGGCACAGGGCTTACAGCAGATTAAGACTGCCCAAGCAGTTACGGCTCTGCAGCATGACTGTGAAGTTACGACATATTTAGTTACAACTTCAGCGCTTAAATAGCGAATTCATCTATCTACATTCCAGAAAGTTATTTTGGTGACTGTTACAGCTTAGTTATGGTGGAGAAGACCAGAAACAGGTTGTTTTTTAGACACTTCATTGTCATCACATAAGGATACACTGTACTTTTATGTGACTGTCAGGCTAATTCAGGAAGGAAGCATCTATGAGTATCAGTAAGCAGTATTTAAAAACCAAACCAGTATGCAAAGTTACTTTTACCTTTGCAGGTCATCACTACCCTCAAGCCCAAAGTGTGGCTTTAGCGGGAGAATTTAATAACTGGGATCCACAGGCAGTTTTAATGAAAAAAACCAAGACAGGCGACTTTACCGCCAGCCTGACTCTGGATAAAGAAAAACAGTACCAATTCAGGTATGTAGTAGATGGTCAAACCTGGCTGAATGATGATGAAGCTGATGGCTATGTGCCCACTCAGGTCAGCTACGACCAGAATTCAGTAGTTCAGCTGTAAACAAAAAAATGGGGTCAGAA
>NZ_JAJOYU010000044.1 GCF_021290985.1 Rheinheimera soli | reverse complement strand
TAAAAATAACAAGGGTGCTGAAAAGCACCCTTGTTAACTGCCAGGCAAGGGCTAGAAGCTGTATCGCAAACTGACCAGCCAGGTATTTACATCGTTAGGTTCCAGATTTAATTGCTGATAACCCACACCCAGCTTCCAGCCCGCCGCCAGTTGGTAGTTCAGTTGAACGCCAAGGTAAAAATCTGTGCCATCATTCTTAGAACGGATCACTGTGTTATTCATCCGGCTTTCTATTTCTGAATCCCAGAACAGCAGGCCAACAGGCACTTCCAGACTCAACTGCTCGTTTTGCCATAAGGTAAAACGACCTGCCAAAGTATAGCCATCCACCAGTACAGGGCTGACAGCTTTCACCAGTTCATGGTATTGCTCTGGTGTCAGACTTTCTGCGGTGATTTGGCTGCTGGCTTCGCCTAAATCCAGGTAACCCAGTTCCAGTGCAAAAACCGGATGCAACTGATAACCCAGATTGATGCCAAAAGACCTGTCACTGTCATCAAAACCAGTGATGGTTCCATTGGGTAATTCCTCTACCAGACGACTTTGATTCTGGTCGGCTTTACTGTTTCCAATGGAACCTTGCAGATACCAGTCAGCGCTCTGGCTAAAAGGACTAAACGACAACAACGCTACAGCAGCTAAACCCAGTACTGAACGGCGACGCAATACCACAGCTCCTGCTACTACCATCACCATCCACCACGCCATACTGCCTCCACTTGATTTGTTATCTACAACTACGTCCTGATAAGCCCGCACAGTGACACTAACCTGTGCAGTTGCCTCCCCACCAGCGCCGTCTGTGATGGTATAGCTAATGGTATCTACCCCATCAAATCCTCTTTTTGGTGTATAACGCAACCGCTGATCTGCTTCTATGCTCACACTTCCTTGTACAGCACTGGCGCTAGTTACGGTCAGAGTATTGCCATCTTCATCTGTGTCATTCAGCAATACTGCAATCAACACCACAGTTTTATCGTCGGTAGAGGCTACATCATCGACCGCTACTGGGGCTGCGTTGCTCAGCACGCTGACCACCAGTTCACTGCTGGCTGTGCCGCCTCTACCATCAGTAATGTTGTAAATCACCGTATCAGTGCCAATAAAGTCCAGATCAGGTGTGTAACTGAGTTGCTGATCGGCCAGAATGGTCACAGTACCGAAGCTACCCACCGCCTGACTGACGGTTAAGTTATCCTCGTCAGGGTCTGAGTCATTTGCCAGAACATTCACAACCACAGTGGTATCGACTCTGGTTGAGGCTTGGTCAGCCACTGCAACAGGCAGACTGTTACCGTTCAACTCGACTGCAACACCACCAGGGTCAACAATGGCGCTGTTGGCAATGCCATCGGCGTCATTTGGTCCACCATCTTCTACAGTGACCTGCACACACCAGTGGCCTTCAGTTAAACCTTGTGTCCACTCCACGCCACCAGGTGGTGGACAGAATCCGCGCTCACCTTGTGTACTGGCTATTGAGTTACGCTCGTTGCTGACAAAGTCTACCCAGCCCGTTACATCGCTGAACTTACGGTACACTGCATTGGCGGGCACTGGTAAACGTTGTGGTATCACCAGGCTATAGCTTTGACCCTGCTCAGGTAAACCATAAGCGATAAAATCAAAGATACCGCCAATATTTACAGCCACTGGATCTTCTTCAATAGCATCTTTTGCGATCTGCAACCCACCCGCATCAGTTTCGGCCGCAACAGTACCGAGGCGCAAACAGACTCCAGGGTCACCTTCAACCAAAAACTCTGTTTGCCCAAGCGTTTCGGTTGGCATCACGTTACATTCGTTGATGGCATCCAGATAATCCGGAATACCATCACCGTCTGAGTCTGCAAAACCCTCCTGATCATCAGGAATTAAATCACCATCTGAATCTTGTGAGCCTAAAGCCGGCAGACTGGGCCTGACCACGATAAAGACTCTGTTGGTGGCAGATAAATTAGGGGTACCATTGTCTGTCGCCGTGTAGCTGACCTGATACAAACCTGGCCCTTGCTCTGCCGGATCAAAACTCAGTTGGGTTTGATCTGTAGTCACATTGTCCAGACGACCAAAGCTCCATACTCCACTCACCTGATCCTGCTGGTTGGCGTCGGTTACGGTAGCTGTCACTGTCACCAGACCGTCATTTTCCCCAACAGTCAGCCGACTTTCGCTATTCTGCTGCACAGTTAAAGACACAACAGGGGCGATATTGGCTTCTGTCACCACAATACGACTGCTGCGTTGGCTGCCACGATTGACGCTGGCATCCAGGCTAATAATGATGTCTTCAACTCCTTCTGCTTGACCATCTTCCAGTACAGTAAAACGAATACTGGTGCTTAAGCCTGAGGTGATTTCCGCCACTCCTGACACCAGCGTATGATCATTGGCATCTGCACTGCCACTGACTTTGTATGGCACTAACAGCGGGTAGACAGGAGCCGGACCATTGAGCATCACCTCAACCACCACATCACTGCCTTCAGTCACCAGTTGATCTTTGCTTAACGAGATCAGCGGATTCACACTGACTTTCTGTGCTGCGGTGGCTGTATTGCCGTCAGCATCAGTAGCTTGCCAGTAGACGATATGTTCGCCTGGAGCAAAGAACAAACTACCGTTGATCAAGGACACCCGCAGGCGACGACCATTACGATCCACTGCTGTGGCAGTGCCAAGAGGGACTCGGGTAAAGAGTGCAGTCGCATTCACTTCAATGTCGGCAGGCACTGTAATCACTGGCAGATCAGCTGCCGCACCGCCTTCAATAATCAGGCTGACATTAGCACTGGCACGGCCTCCGTTACCATCAGTGACGGTGTAACGCAGGCTGACAGGCCCTACATAACGATCAGGAACTGTCACTATTAAGCCTTCAGCACTAAAGGTAACGGTTCCAACGCTGCTTGAAGCACCATCAATAGTTAAGGTATCGCCATCCACGTCTGTGTCATTGGCCAGTACATTCAGCAGGTACTGATTGTTGTTCGTGCGTTGCTGGCTGTAGCTGTCATCCAGTACCACAGGATTATCATTCACTGCGGTAACAGTCAGACTGATAGTGGCAATATTCGAGCTCAACTCTGCATCTTTCGCAATAAAATCAATGCTGTCTGTACCATTAAAGTCCTGCTCCGGTGTATACACCAGTACGGCACCTTGCAGTGTTGCTGTACCATGTTCAGGCTGAGTGACAATCTCAAAGGTCAGTTCATCCTGATCCGGATCCTGCGCTGTTAAAGTCAGACTCAGGCTTGTGTCTTCTTCCAACGTTGCAGAACGATTTGTTGCGACTGGAGCCTCATTGGAGCTGACCACCACCAGACTAAAGTTTTGTGTTGCAGTTAATCCACCACTGTCAGTCACGACTAAACTAATCTGATGACTTCCTACATCTGCTCGCGCTGGTGTGCCGCTTAATAAACCAGTTGCAGCGTTAAAGCTTAACCAGGCAGGTTTAGTGGCAGCACTGAAGGTCAGAGTATCTCCCACATCTTCGTCCGTCGCTGTCAGGCTGTAGCTATAAACTGCATCCTGAATAGCAGAGGTAATGGCCGTCGAGGTGATCACAGGTGCATCGTTAACATTAGTGACTGTTAGCGTAAAGGCTGGCAATGCTGCACTTAACTCACCGTCCGATACTGAAATCACAATACCCGCAGTAGCACCTACATCGGCATTACCCGGAGTACCGGTTAAGGCACCTGTCGCCGTATTAAAGCTGGCCCAGCTTGGTTTATTGGCGATGCTAAAGGTGAAGGTTGTGTCTGGGTCCACATCCGTTGCTGTTGGGGTAAAGCTATAAACCGCGCCCTGAGCTACTGTAGTTGCCGGAGTTCCGCTAATCACAGGTGCATCGTTGACATTAGTCACTGTCAGCGTAAAGGCTGGCAATGCTGCACTTAACTCACCATCTGACACTGAAATCACTATACCTGTAGTCGCCCCAACATCGGCATTACCCGGAGTACCGGTTAAGGCACCTGTGGCTGTATTAAAGCTGGCCCATGTTGGTTTATTCGCGATGCTAAAGGTCAGTGTTGTTCCGACATCCACATCAGCCGCTGTAGGGACGAAGCTATAGGCTACGCCCTGAGCTAACGTGATTGCAGGTGTTCCGCTGATCGTTGGTGCATCGTTTACATTAGTTACTGTCAGCGTAAAGGCCGGCAATGCTGCACTTAACTCACCGTCTGATACTGAAATCACAATACCCGCAGTCGCCCCCACATCGGCATTACCTGGGGTACCAGTGAGCGCCCCGGTCGCCGTATTAAAGCTGGCCCAGGTTGGTTTATTGGCGATGCTAAAGGTCAGTGTTGTACCTATATCCACATCAGTCGCTGTAGGGACGAAGCTATAGGCTGCGCCTTGAGCCACTGTAATTGCCGGAGTTCCGGTGATAGTTGGTGCATCGTTGGTGTTGGTTACTGTCAGCGTAAAGGCCGGCAATGCTGCACTTAACTCACCGTCTGATACTGAAATCACAATACCCGCAGTCGCCCCCACATCGGCATTACCCGGAGTACCGGTGAGCGCCCCGGTCGCCGTATTAAAGCTAGCCCAGGTTGGTTTATTGGCGATGCTAAAGGTCAGTGTTGTACCGATATCCACATCAGCCGCTGTAGGGACGAAGCTATAGGCTGCGCCTTGAGCTACCGTGATTGCAGGTGTTCCGCTGATCGTTGGTGCATCGTTGGTGTTGGTTACTGTCAGCGTAAAGGCCGGCAATGCTGCACTTAACTCACCGTCTGATACTGAAATCACAATACCCGCAGTCGCCCCAACATCGGCATTACCTGGGGTACCAGTGAGCGCCCCGGTCGCCGTATTAAAGCTGGTCCAGGTTGGTTTATTCGCGATGCTAAAGGTCAGTGTTGTTCCGACATCCACGTCAGCCGCTGTAGGGACGAAGCTATAGGCTGCGCCTTGAGCCACTGTAATTGCCGGAGTTCCGGTGATAGTTGGTGCATCGTTGGTGTTGGTTACTGTCAGCGTAAAGGCTGGCAATGCTGCACTTAACTCACCGTCTGAGACTGAAATCACAATACCCGCAGTCGCCCCAACATCGGCATTACCCGGGGTACCGGTGAGCGCCCCGGTCGCCGTATTAAAGTTGGCCCAGGTCGGTTTATTCGCGATGCTAAAGGTCAGTGTTGTACCTACATCCACATCAGCGGCCGTTGGCACGAAGCTATAAGCTGCGCCCTGAGCTACTGTAATTGCCGGAGTTCCGGTGATAGTTGGCGCATCGTTGATATTAGTTACAGTGACAGTAAAGCTTTGATCTGCAAATAAACCTGCGGCATCTGTCACTCTTAATGTCACGGCATGTGCGCCCACATCACTATTGACCGGAATACCGGACAATACACCTGTGCCAGCATTAAAGCTCAGCCAGGCCGGAGCAGTTACAACTGAGCGGGTTAAAGTATCTCCCACATCTACATCTGTCGCTGTAAAGCTATAGCTGTAAGGCGAACCTTGAGTGGCAGAGGTGATGGCCGTTGACGTCACAACAGGGGCATCATTTACATTCACCACTGTGATAGCAAAAGCAGGCAGTGACGCTGTTGCCGTGCCATCGCTGACACTGATCACTATGCCTGAAGTTGTGCCTACATCATTATTGGTTGGTGTTCCCGTTAGCGCACCTGTGGCTGTATTAAAGCTGGCCCAGGTTGGTTTATTGCTGATGCTGAATGTCAGGGTAGTACCTGCATCTGCATCCGTAGCCACAGGGGTAAAGCTATACAGGCTGTCTTCATTAACTGAGGTTGCAGGGCTGCCAGAAATTACCGGAGTGCTGTTGTATAGTTTAACAACAGTGGCTGTGGCAGTTGCGCCAGCATTACCCGCTGTGTCCGTCAGAATAACACTCAGCTGTAATGTGCCTTCAGCCAGACCAGTAACATCAATAGATCCAATCTGCTGATTGGCGGCCGTGACCACTCCTGTATTGGTGACTGAATTGGTACCGTCACTCACCACATAAGTGTAAGTAGAGCCTACTTCAGCACCAGCAAACACAAAGCTCATCGCTGTCTGATTTGCAGCATCAATACGGCTTTGCTGAATCACCACGCTATAAGCTGAAGGAGACAATAAATCTATGGTTAATTCATTACTGGAAGCATCAGTTCCCACATTACCCTGGGCATCTGTGGCCGTCACCACTACGTCATAAACACCATGAGGTAGGGCTGCAATCTGGTTATCTGCTAAAGTCCAGCCTCCGTTGCCGTTATTGGTTGGTACATAGGTTTGACCATTTACCACCAAACTTAATGTGGCAGTAGTGTCATCCACTGTACCCGCCAACGCAGGCGTAGAGTCCGCGGTGGCCAGCGGTGCTATAGTGACCACAGGAGCTACAGAATCTTCCGTAATAGTGGGCACGTCCACAGCAGCAGATGTATTGGCTGCTTTATCTTTTGCTATAACCACAAAGTTGTTGTCAGTGTTTGCCGTTAAAATCACATCCATTGACCAGGTTCCGGTAACCACTGCACCAACTTCAGCGCTGGCAAGCACTGTGCTGTCATCTGCTTCACCATCATTGTCAGTATCGACAAACACTTCTATTGTGACGCCATCTTCAGCATGGGTACCTGTAACTTGCTGCACCACTCCGCTGACCACAGTTGCTATTGCAGGAGTGGTTACTACAGGAGCAAACGGAGCAATAGAATCTTCAGTAATAGTAGGCACATCCACTGCCACCGAGGTATTACCAGCCGCATCTTCAGCTGTGACTACATAGTTGTGTGCCGAGTCTGCCACTAAAGGTTGGATCAGACTCCAGTTACCATCGGCATCTACTATTGCACTAACCAGCACTCCACCGTCTGCAGTGCCATCATTGCCTGTATCTGTATACAAGTTAATGGTCAGGCCAATTTCGGTATGAGTCCCCTTGATCTGGTAATTCGCAGCATTCACAAACACAGCCTGAGCCGGATCTGTGACCACAGTCATAACAGGAGCTGTGGTATCCACTTTAGCAGCGCTGTTGTTAGTGCCAGTGAAGGATAAAATCGCATCATTACCGCCTGCATCTCTTATCGTGGCGCCATTGAGCAGAGACAAAGTATTGTTGGCGATGGCAACACCAGCAACAGCAGTATTGTCACCAGCCTGCACTGTATAGCTGAAGGTTAAAACACCGGCAGCATTATTAGTTAACAGGGCCGGATGGGTTACTCCACCTATATCAATAGCCAGACTGTAGTCTGAATTGGCACCTGATAACACCAAAGCCTCGCTAAAGGTTAGGCTAAAACTAACAGTGTCTCCGGCTTTGTAGTTACCACTAGCAATAGCCACTGAGTTAATAATAGGATCATTCGCATCTTTATTTACAGTAGCTTCAACTGCCGGAGTGCTGACGTTCCCCGCAGCATCCGTTAAGGTCAGGCTGATAGTTAAAGTGCCGTCATTTAAACCGCTGACATTTACTCCTGTCACTTGCTGCCCTGCAGAGGCAACCACAAAAGAGTTGGTCACTGCTGTGCCACCAGTACTGCTGCTGATACTGTAGTTTGCAGTTGCACCCACCTCAGCACCAGCCAAAGTAAAGCTCAGTGCCGCCTGATTTACGCTGGTCACAGACCCCTGATCAAAAGCCACACCCCCAATGGTTGGTAGGATTTTATCCAGAGTGATCGCCAATGGATCAGAAGCAACACTGATATTACCCGCCAGATCTGTAGCGGTAAGGGTAATGTTATGAGCCCCTTCGCTGGTCACAGCTGCAGTGGTTAAACTCCAGCTACCGCCAGTTGCCGTGGCGGTACCAAGCGCATTGTTCACACTGGAACTCAGGCTGACTGTACTGCCATCTTCTGCAGTGCCGTTAAACATCAGGCTGGTGGCGTTGGTCAGATTATCCGAGTTACTGCTGCCCGTATCCGAAGCATCAGCTAAATCTGGCACTGCAGGCTTGGCTGGCGCTGCAGTATCTATAGTGACAGACAAGCCAGAGGATGCTGCAGAAGGATTGCCTGCAGCATCTGTTGCTGTTGCTGTAATGCTGTAATTGCCGTCAGCCAGGGCTGAACCACCAGCTACAGTCCAACTCCAGGCCCCGCTGCCATTTGCCGCAACAGTACCTAAACTGGTTGCTCCGGCAAAGACTTCCACTGTGCTGTTTGCCTCAGCCGTTCCGGTGAAGGTTGGAGTAGTCACATTGGTAATATTATCCGTCTGGCTGTTGCCTGAATCTGAACCCGCAGTTAAATCAGGAACTGAAGGAGCTGCAGGAGCAAGGGTATCAATCACTATCGTTTTATTTGCCCCTAAAGACCCAGCTGAGCCAGGTGCAGGCAAGGTCAGAACCGCGTCGTTAGTGGCCGCATCTTTTAATGTTCCGCCATTTGGGGACAATGAAGCGCTGCTGACATAGTCTAAATCTAAGCTGTTATCTCCAGCTTGCACTGTGTAGCTAAAACTTAGTGTGGCGCCGGGTGAGCCTCCGGAGTAAGTCGCAGTGCGGTCAACGTCACCAGTTTCAAGCAGTAATGTTGGAGTACCTGTCACGAGCACACTTTCATTAAAAGTGATCTGAATACTGATCACCGCATCGGCTTTATAACTGCCATTGTTAGTGGAGGAGCTGATATTGGTTACTGCAGGCCCTGTGTCATCCACATCAAGAATGTTAATGCTAAAGCTCTGGCTGGCCGTTAATAAGCCATCAGAGGCCTGAACGGTAATGTTATGGCTGGTGCTGGTTTCATAATCGAGCAAACTCCCATTGGCCACTGTGACTACGCCGGTGCTGCTGTCAATAGCAAAACGGCCGCCTGCGTTATCGGTCAGGCTGTAGGTGACAGTGCTGTCGGGGTCTGTGGACACCGCGGTGATCCCCACCAAAGTGCCATTGGCTGCATTTTCTTCCACTGAGTTTGCACTGACATTGCTGTCAACCGGAGTGGATGGTGCATCATTAACAGCGGTAATAGCTACAGTAGCACTCACGGATAATGCAGTGGTATTCACTCCGCCATTCGCAGTGCCGCCACTGTCAGTCACTGCTGTCAGAGTCACCACCCGGCTTGGTAAACTGGTGGGATTATCACTGGAATGACGATAACTCATACCATCCACGACAGTCTGGGCATTCGCAGTGCTTAAAGTGCCGCTTAACGTAACTGTGGCTGTACCGTCAACAACAGCCACAGAATATCCCACTGAGTTGCCACCTGTGCTGGTGCCTGATGTGAGATTAGTCAACGTGATATCAGTGCCGTCAACCCGCAACAGCTCGCTGCTGCCATCAGCCAGATTAGTAATAGTCATAGTCAAACCAGAGATAGTTTGACCAGCTTCAACTGTACTGATTGAAACAGCACTAAATAAATCTACGGCTGAACCGTTTTCGGTATAAGTGGGTGTGCCCCCTGTGGCGCTTAAGGTGGGGGCGTCATTGATTGGCGTAACAGCGACAGTAGAGGCTATATTAGGGGCAGCACTGTTATTGCTGGCACCGTTGTCGGTGATTGAGGTCAGGGTGATCACCCTGCTGCTGCTACCAGGATCGTCGCTGGTATTGCGGTACGTGATGCCGTTAATCAACGTATTCATTTGTGCTTCAGTGCGGGTCATACCAGTGACTGTCACTGTGGCCGTGCCTGCAGTCACACTGACACTATAATTGCCAATGCCGGTCAGAGAACCACTATTACCGTTGTTCAGTGCGACATCTGTTCCACCTATAGTCAGGATCTCACTGGCACCGTTACTGATATTGGTGGCTGTCAGTGTCATACCACTAAAAGTCTGACCGCTGTCATTGGTATTGGCTGTGACAGTGGAATACAAATCCACCGCACTGCCATTTTCGGTGAAAGTCGGGTTGGCTGCTGTGGCACTAAGGCTGGGGGCAACGACAGCCGGGGAGGTTACAAAACTCAGAAAATCCAGATTGCGGGGAGCTTCCTGAAAGATACCATCCGGTGCAGGGAAACCAAAATCAACGAACCTGATTGTGAATGAGGTTATATTTTGCAGGCCAGGGTTAAAAACAACCGTCTGCCCAGACTGAATGCTGATCATGGTGGTTGTATATTTGCCAACTTCACTGCCATTGGGCAAAAATTCCAACTGAAAATCATTGTTAGTGAAGGGTTTGACACTAATGCTGTCTAAGTTAAAAGCTGTAGCCGAAATGCTCGAAATAACAAACTGCACAGGAGGAGTATTAAAAGCAGCTGTATTTACATCCAAATAGACACTAGTAGAAGTCGAAGCCATTGTTCCTGTGATTTGCCAATCGTCAGCATTATTAGCTAACCAAACATCATTAAGCGTGACTGTAGCAGCCTGCGCCATGCCTACAAAAGTCATACAAAAAAAGCAGAGACTGATGCCAAATTTTTTTACTTTAGTTATTTTATTCATATTCAGTTCCCTGCCCTGACTTTCCATTAAAAAACACAACCATAGCCTGTATACAATTCATTTGATCCAACGCACTAAGGCGCAATCCCTGCGCCTGTATTTCCGAAACCTGATTTCAGTTTAGTTGCGGCTCGGAAATATACCCTGCAAAGCAATAATAAAGTTCACACCTAAATAGGGCTGAGTAATAGAAAACGGCTGACTGCCGCCAACTGGAGCCACTGTGACTGTACCTGTTGCCACAACTGATGTGGTGCCGCCTCCCAAATGCGCAGGGGATGTCGGAGCCGTATTGGTATAAAGCCCATTCACAGTCAATGGATCTCTGCCTGAAGTCACAGTAGTAGCTGTCAGATAACTGGTACCGTCCGCTGTGGGTTGTGCTATTGGACTGGCTGAGCTGGTGCCCACAGGCAGGCTCACAGTACCGCTGGCTGCTGTTCCCTGAAAAGTAGCTTGAGGTATATGCTGAGGTAACTGTGCCACGGTCAAAGTAGTGCTTGGCGTGCCTGCCTTCTGACCTAAAGAGGTCACAGGCAATCCAGGCCCCTGCCCTTGCCCTGTGGGCACACGACCACGTAAGTCAGGCAATGCAAAGGTGGTTTGTCCATCGCCACCATAGGTAGTTCCCAATAAAGAGAAAAGTGCTGAGTATTGCGCAATAGCCAGTAAGCGGCCATCACAAAATGCCCAGCCACGAGGTGCATAACTAAAACCAACTGAGCGTATTTCGCCGATAAAAGGTTCTGACATATATCTATTCCTTGTTTTTACTCTGATACATCTTGATTACACTTTGTTTTGGGAAATACCGCTGATGTTAAAATATTGCTCCACGACCACCAGAACATACTGCATTGGATATCAGACACTACCATCCCTCACTTCACCATTTACAACTCACCACAGATCTTTAGTGAGCAGAACTGTTTTATTACTGCACTTTCATTACTGCACAGCCCACCACAGCATAGAGTCGTGACTGTCAGATGACGCAGCAACTACAAAGCCATGCCGCAAATAAAGTTGTCTGGCGCGATTGTTGTTTTTATCCACTGACAAACGCACCTTCAAACCGGCCTGTGCTGCATGTTTTTTTACTGCATTTAACACCGCTGAGCCGTAGCCTTTGCCACGTAAGCTTTTCACAAAAGCCAAATCCATAATCAGTATTTCACTGGTAGTTGTGTTTAACAGCAATTTACCAGCGGCTTGCCCTGCCACACCCAGCCAGTAAGTAACAGCCATCGGGGCTTCTGCTTTGTAGGCGCTTTGCTGCATGCTGTATTGTTGCTTCAGCACATTAAGAATGATTTCCTGAGGAAGCTGCAGTTCATAGAAAAACTCCCTGGTTGAGCAAAATAACTGCTCAAAAAACAACTCATCCTCTGCAGTAGCAATACGAGTACTTAATTCAAATATCTGATTCAGCTCTTTAACCACTTACACAACCTGATACTTTTAATCGGAACAGCATAGTGTACCCATTGTAGATTTTCCAGTTTAAATTCTATACAGTGATGTAAACCAACCGATTCTGTCGTAATAAAAAAGTAAAATGACTGCTTATTTTGTATTGTCTACAGGCCGCTGTGGCACCCAATGGCTGACCGAAACACTACAGCAATGGCATAAAGATTTTGTGGTGCAGCATGAACCTCTGCATTTTGGCTACCGGCCTGATCTCAATACAGTGCAACACCCCCTGCAAACTAATGCTGAAATGCTGGAAAAACATCTGGCTTATATCAGGCAACAGATGGATGGTGGCAAAAGCTATATAGAAACGGGTTTCCCGTGCTGGCGGCATCTGAACTGGTTCAGGCAACAACTCGATTGTCCTGTCAGAGTGATCCATATTCACAGAGACCCGCTGGATACTGTGGCTTCGTTGTTAAAACTGAATGCCTTTGTGCCGCCTTTTTTGCCACATTTACCCATCAAGAATCTTTATTTGCCAGGGGCTGAACAAGATCTGCTGCATAAATACAAAGAGTTATGGCCCCTGCTGAACCCTGCGGAAAAAAATCTCTGGTATTGGGCGGAAGTGCAATGGCAGGCACTGAACTATCAGCAACAATGGTCTGAGCAGGACTGGCTTAGTCTGAGTTTTAGTCAGCTGTTTTCAGAGCAAAGTAAGCAACAACTGGCGGCGTTTTTGAGCTGTTCAGCCCCTGAGTTCTGGCCAGTTATGGATAAAGTGGATCAATTTGGCCTGGGTTTAGTGCAGACCTCTGCACAATACCCTCATTTAAGTCAGCTGCAGGAAATTTCTGCTTTGGCAAAACGGTTGGGTTATCAATCGCCTTTTGCCAATAACAGCTGATACAAAGGTTGTAGCTCTGAACGGATCTGCTCTAACTCTGCTGAACTAAAAAGCTCTTCTGCTGATTTTTTAGTGGGTTGAAAAGCTACCCCCTGCTGTTTTGCATCAAAAAGCCGGAAATCCTGCCACTGCTTTTGCTCTGCATCCGTCAGCTCCAATCCGGCAATCCAGGCTAATTGCTGTGGTGTGCAGTCTTTTAGCTGCTCGTAACTCAGCACAGTACAGTCACGTTGTTGCCGCAATGCATGCATCAGAGTAGCCATGCGCTGTATCACCTGCATTCTATAGTCCAGCAAAGAGGCTGATTGATCAGGTTCTTGCCAGAGCGCAGGTTGTTGCCTGACCATATGGCGTCCGGCCAGATGATGATGAGACGCCAATACAGCTTCGGGTTGACGGATTAAACACAACACACCAGCTCGCGGATACAGACTGACCCATAATTGCCAATGCTGCAGATCCCAGGCATTGCATTTAATCACCAGTTGCTGCTCGTTATGCCGCAAACGCCCTTGCAAACGTAACACTAAATCCAGCAACTCTGGTTGTTGCGCGGCCCAACAGTGGTCATTCAGCAGATCACTGGCCAGCATAGATTCAGATAAGACTTTGACGTTGTGCTGCAACGCGAAACTGCCGGAAACCAAAGTAGAGCCACATCTGGACCAGTGAAAAATCAACAAGGCCGGTTGCACTGCCGGTACTGTCAGGCGCTGAGGTAGTAACTGTTCCAGCTCGCTAAAAGGTTGGATCAACTGTGCCAGCAAACTCTGACGACTTTGCGCTATATCCTCTTCAAAAAAAGGCAAAGAGGGTTTCAGAAAAGCCGGAACCCAGCGCACAATTTTACGCTGAGCCTGATAAGTATAAGGTTGCCAGCTCAAGCTAAAAGAGGCCAGTTCGGGGCAAAATGGCTGCTGGTTCTGCTCTGCTAAAAAACGCTGTAGTTGCTCAAAGTTAAGTTCAGGCCAGTCTAAATACTGCCGCATCAAAGCAACAAACTCATCCAGCCCTTCCAGTTGCCATAAGGCCTGCAGCCTGCTGGCATCATGCAATAAGGAGTGATACAAACTGACTTTTTGCATCAATCCACCAAAGGATACATAGTGATGTAGTGCACCATACGAGGCCATTCAGCAGTATTGCTGCTGGCTCCATGAGGCAGGGCCTGATGCCAGATAATTAAATCACCGGCTTTGGCCGCTATGGCTTTGACTGGCCAATCTGTCCAGTTTTGCTGCTGCAGTTCAGTTGGGCTTTTGTATTGGCTGTTAATCCAGTCATCAATCTTCAGATGAAACCCCGGCACACAACAAAAAGCACCTTGCTGCTCTGTGGTATCGGTTAAATAAATTAGCCCCTGAGTGGCAAAAGGTACTGGCGCTATCAGGTCGACATCCCAGTGCAAATAAGGCCCTGGGAAAAACCAGCCGGTGGTTTCAGGTGGATTAAAACTGACCCTGTCTGTACTCATCACTAAATCTGTACGTTGCCATAATTGTTCGTACACCTGACGGATCAGAGGCTGTTGCCTGTTGGCATCCAGCACAGGGTGGCGAAATAGCTGCAGCATGATTTTTTGCATTTTATCTGTGCTTTGGTACCAGCTTTGAGGCTGCGCCGGATTGGCCTGCAGATACTGCCAAATCAGATCGCAACTTTGCTGGCATTGCTCTTTGCTTAATACAGCTGGGATCACCAGATACCCCTGAGTGCGCCAGAACTCCTGCTGAGCTTCGGTTAATACCTGCGGTAGTTCCGCCTGAGTTTTGCTTTGACTTAAGGATTTGAGTTGCTGGTTTATCCTTGTTCTTACCGACAGGTCCGACACATAAGGCTGCAAAAAGGCAACAAAGTCGCTTAGTCTGCTGCAGCTATGCAAAGCCTGAATTCCAGGTTCCAGCCCTACTCCACAAAGGTCAAGCACCGCCTTGTCCAGTAACCACTCGTCCGGGTACTCTGCATCAGCTTGCCTGTGCCTTTTCAGCTGTGTTTTTTGCCATAATCGTTTGGCGTGAAATACACCAGCACAGCTTATATCCTCACTGCTGACCAATTCAGGCCACTGCTGTTGATACTGAAACTCAAAATCCGGGTAAATCCCCTGTTGATACTGAAACTGAACGACAGAAGCCGGAGCCAGCATCAATCCGGATTTATATCGTGGCATTGTCAGTTGCGACTGATGTTCCCGCAGCCAGTGTGTTTCATACACCTGGATCTCCGTGGTTAGTTTCAACTCAACTGGGCCGGGCTCAAACTCGGGTAAAGGCCACTGACCGGAAAATGCGGACTGATCTCCCGCAGCCAGTGCAGTGGAAAGTTGCTTATCCAGCGTAAATAAAGGCCCTAAGTAGCGCTGTTGTTGCTGCCCCTGCTCACGCCATTGCAGCCAGGCATCCAGTTTAATTTGTTGTGGGATCAACTGGCCTTTGGCAGTAAGAAATTGCTGCACATGGCTGAAAATCTGCACCTGAGGTTCCTGCTGCAGCAAATGTTTCATGGTCTCAGATACAATCAGATCAAAGGCAGGCTTAGGTTTGGGTTGCCATAAAGTGGCGTCCACACAAACCCAATCCTTTATTCTGTCTGACAGGCCAAAGTGGTCTGTCAGTGCTTTAAAACTCTGCAAAGACTGCGGGTGAATATCCAAAGCCGTTACTTGCAACTGACTGGCATCAAATACAGCCAACAAAGGTAAAACCAGCCACCCCAAAGGGCCTGTGCCTGCATACAACAACTGCACTGGTCTCTGAGAATTTTGTTGTAACTGATCCAGAATGGCCTGATGCAAGCCCTGAATAAAAACACGGCCTCTGTCCGGATCTTCGGCGCATTGTGCAGCTGTAGTTGGAGAGACAGCTTTGCCATAAGCCGTGATAGTGGCACCGGGATCAGTAAACAGAGCCGGATGTAAATCAAGTTCGATTTGTTGACATAGGGCACGCAGCACAGGGTCAATCAGCTGTTTAGCCTGACCTGTTGACCTGCACTGAAGCAAAGCTCTGGCATAGAGTTCCAGTTCAGCGCGGCTAAGTCTTTTGGGATTACCCAACTGATCAGGCATAGACTTGCTCCTTTAGCCAGTCATTCGCTTCACAATCAATCACCAGATTAATTCTGGCGTCTTCCCCTTTATTTTCTACTCTATGCGTTTGATCCGCATTGATATACCACAGCTCACCTTCCTGCATAGGTACCAACTGCTCTGCCACGTAAAATTTTAACTCAGGGTTGGTTTGTAATGGTAAATGCAAACGAGCTTCACCTTGTTCCAGACACAAGCCATGATCTCTGTGGGGTTGAATCACAGCACCTGGATGTAAACGCATTAAACGTACAGACTTTATTGAAACAGGTAGGTGCTGTAGAAAATTTTTGACGTAAGGGGCCTGCTCCAGCAAAGGTAAATCCTGCCACTCTGTGCCATCTTCAATGGCAAAACTTTGCAAAATGGCGTGAGCATGTAGATGCTTGGTGGCACAACGTAACGCCAATACATCCCAGCCGCCCTGATAATCGGTTTTATTCACATGCTGACACCAGTGCTGCTGTGCCAGCAATTGCAATTCCAGCTGCATTTGCTGCAAGTGCTCTGCTTTAGTAATTAAAGAAAACAGGCAAAGGCTCATAGCTAAGTTGTTCTTTTTATTCTATAAAGAAATCAGATTAGCATAAAAAAGGAACATTGCTAATTTTGAAGCGATCAAACATGGTATTCGTTGATTGGTTGGAAAACGGTGAAAAAAGGAAACAAAGACAGTGGTAACAAAAACTGAGCAACTCACTACACTGATTGCTTTTTTTCAGCAGATCGGGCTGCCATACCAACTGAGATCGTTTTCAGGTGCAAGCTTTTTACCGGGCTTGCGGATCCAGAACGGTTGCTTGTTGATTGATCCGGAAAAACTGAGTTATCCAGGGGATTGTTTGCATGAAGCGGGACACATTGCAGTGACCCCTTCAGCCGGACGAGCAGAACTACAGGCTGATGTCCGACAATCTGGTCATGGCCCTGCAGATGAAATGGCAGCTATAGCCTGGTCATGGGCTGCGTTACTGCATTTAAAGCTACCGCCAGAGTTCCTATTCCATAGCGAGGGTTACAAAGGCGGTTCAGAAGCCTATATAGCCACCTTTAGCTCTGGAGGTGGTTTTGGCCATCCGCTATTAAGCTGGTATGGCATGTGTGAACAACCATCTGCTGCAGATGGCTATCCACAAATGAAACTCTGGTTAAGGCCATAAATTTATTGTTGTAGTAAAAAATGCAGCTGGTTACGCACAGCTTCCGGATCTAAATGAGTAAAAGGCAAAATCAGATCCATTTTACCGTTTTGGTCTAAATCGGCAGTAGACGCCAACATACCGTTTAGCGGTATGGCTTGTTTTAAGCGAACACTTTTGCTGCTGAATAGTTTTTCTTTAGCGCTTTGATAAAGCTTTAAATGATCTTCATCCCCTATCAACAACAAAGCCGGAGCCTGCTCTGACACCAGCGCTTTGAGTACAGGCAAATTCACCTGCGCATTACCAATACTGACCTGAGCTGTGGCATCTTGCCGATACACAGGCTTATCCGGAAACTTACCACTTGGTAATTGCGGAAAAAACTGCAGTTCCATATTCGCAGTGCCTGCCAGTAAAGCCCGCACCAGAGTACCAATACCAAATTCAGCAGCTGGGGTGAAAAAATCTAACTTTTTGTCGTTGTTTAAGTCGGTAAATACAGGTTCAGACTGGATCCCCTTGGTGTTAATCCGCGCATCAGGTTCAGTTTTAAACTGCAAAGCGCCCTGCTCAACTGTTCCATAATGAATACGGTAGCTATAGCTTTGCTCCACAGCATCAGCAAACTGCTCCTGACGTACAATAAAGTCGGCTACGCCATCGTTATTCAAGTCTTTCACATCGTACAACCTGCTGATCGACAAACCTTTAAAGCTTCGGCCATCGCCGCCCCTCAGCTCAGCCTGAACGTCAGGTGTTAAACCCAATCCAAGCTGAATCGTCTGGCCCTGGGCAGAAAAACCGCTTTCTGTTTGCAGATACAATAACAAGCTGTCGTCTATGGCAAAGCCAATATCTGTGCGACCATCGCCATTCCAGTCCAGAAAGCGTGCTTTGCGGCTGCTGTAATCCGGGTTTTCATCAAAAATGCGGGATTTGGCTTCCACAGCCAAAGAATACTGATTAAAACTGCCATCCTGTTGCTGCATATACACATGATGAGCATTAAAATCTGTCACTACAAAGTCAGATAAGCCATCGTTATTTAAGTCATACACAAAGTCCAGTTTCAGCAACCTTTTGCTATCCACAGTGCGGTACAAAGATTCAGTGTTGAGTAAACGATGCCAGCTGCTATCTTCAGGTTTAAAAAAACTAATGCCTTCACTGCCTAAGACGACCAGTACTTCACTTGGCTGACCTTTGACCTGAGCTTTATGAAAAAACTGAGCTTGTGTTGGGATAGGTACCTGCTTTGCAGTATTTGTTGTTAAATCAACCCAACTCAACCAGCGACTGCTGGACGAATGACCAGATTGCAGCACGGCTTTTGCGCCAGCAATAAACAAAGTATCACCGTTTGCCGGGTGCTCCAGTTGCACCTGGACCTGTTTAAACTCTGAGGCCATTAAAGGTGCTGCCGACACAACGGCAGTGATAGCTAAACCAGCCAGATACTTCAACTTCTTCATTCCCTGTGACTCCGTTGTGTATGCATTACAAGATTCTTCTACGTAAAAAGCTGCTAATCGGAGGTTTAAGCCGGAAAAAAGTTCCTGCCTTAGCTGATAACAGCGTAAAATATTGAATTGTTTCCTGTTCCAACCGCCAAGCGGCTAACCCAAGAGAGTTTTTATGTCGATAAACTGGTTCCCAGGCCATATGCACAAGGCCCGTAAAGAAATTGCCGAGGTCATGCCACAGGTCGATATCATTATCGAAATGCTGGACGCCCGCATTCCTTTTTCCAGTGAAAACCCTTTGGTGCCCGAACTGCGTGGTGACACTCCGGTCATCAAAGTGCTGAACAAAGCTGACTTGGCAGATCCGGCTGTTACCGCCTTATGGGTGGAACGCTTTGAACAGGAAAAAGGCATTAAAGCTATTCCTATTAGTCAGCAAAACCCTGAACAAATCAAGGCTTTATTACAACTTTGCAACCAAATGCTGCCAGAACGTAATTTAGATATCCGCGGCGCCCGCGCCATGATTATGGGTATTCCTAACGTAGGTAAATCGACGATCATCAATACGTTAGCGGGCCGCACTATTGCTAAAACCGGCAACGAAGCTGGTGTGACTAAAATCCAACAACGTATTCGTTTAGACAATAATGTCATTCTGACTGACACCCCAGGCTTTTTATGGCCCAAGCTGAGCCCAGCCAGCTGTGGCTATCGTTTGGCTGTGACAGGGGCCATTAAAGACACAGCTTTTGATTATGCAGATATCGCTATTTTTGCCGCAGATTACTTACTTAAAACCTACCCGCAACAAGTGATGGCGCGTTATCAGTTAAAAGAGCAGCCAGAAAACGATCTGGCTTTACTGGATGCCTTAGGCGAACGTCGTGGTTGTATGCGTAAAGGTGGCGTGGTTGATTTACAAAAAGCCGGTTCCATTTTAATTACCGAACTTCGCGCTGGTTTATTTGGCCCTGTCAGTCTGGAAACGCCAGATATGGTGACAGAGGAATTGCAGAATGCTAAGTTAGAGGAAGCCACCAGAGCTGCTGAAAAAGCCGAGCGGGAAAAAGTCCGTCAGCAAAAAGCCAAGAAAAAATACCGTTAGCCCGGCAGGTCCGGCAACGGACCAACCAGGGGTTCCTTTATGTCTCGTTTTACACCTTCAGTGCTTAGTTTATTACTGCTTGCCAGCGGCTCTTTGTCAGCAGCTCCTGTAGTGCTGCACAATATTCAAGGTTATGGCTTTGATGAAAAAGGTCAGATTGCCGAATTCAGCCATTTTGTCTTTGATAACCAGACAGGCAAAGTATTGGCTCGTGGCGATAAAGCCGCTGTTGCAGCCTATAACAAAGCAGAACAACTAGACGGCAAAGGCCAAACCTTATTACCTGGCTTGATTGACGGCCATGGTCATGTGCTGGGTTTAGGCCAAAACCTGAATAGGGTTGATTTACGCACCAGTAGCAGCGAAGCACAGGCCGTCGCTCAAGTTGCAGCCTTTGCCAAACAACATCAGCAATCACAATGGATTTTAGGCGGTGGCTGGAACCAGGTGTTGTGGCCTACACAGCAGTTTCCAGGCAAAACCTTGTTGGATGAAAGCATTAACGATAGACCTGTCTGGTTAACTCGTGTTGATAGTCATGCAGGTTGGGCCAATAGCAAAGCTTTGCAACTGGCAGGCATCACCAAAGAAACTATAGATCCGCCCGGTGGTGAAATTATCCGCGATGCAGAAGGCAATCCAACAGGTGTGTTAATAGACAACGCCATGTTATTGCTGGAGCAACATATTCCGCAGCAATCTGAAGCCGAACGTTTAGCCGCATTAGACGCTGCTTTCGAGCACTTATTGGCTTTGGGCATTACTTCTGTCCACGACGCAGGTGTAGAGCAGGCGAACTTACAAAGTTACCAGCAACTGCGTAAAGACAACAAACTACCGCTGCGTATTTACGCCATGTTATCGGCAACAGATCCAAATTTAGCCGACTGGCTAAAAGCCGGTCCGATACAGGATAAAGATGACCTGTTTGTAGCCCGCTCAGTGAAGATTTATGGCGACGGCGCTTTAGGCAGCCGTGGAGCTGCGTTAATAGAACCTTATTCTGATCAGCCCGGCCAAAAAGGTTTATTTGTCACTCAGCCAGACAAGTTAACAGCAGTCATGAAGCTGACTCTGGACGCTGGTTTTCAAACCAATGTGCATGCCATAGGGGATTTAACCAACCGTTTGGTGTTGGACAGGTTTGAGCAGTTGGCAAGCAAAGAGCAATTGGAACAAGGCCGTCATCGTATTGAACATGCGCAGATTGTGTCGCCTAAAGATATTCCACGTTTTGCAGAGCTGCATATTCTGCCTGCAATGCAACCTACCCACGCAACTTCAGATAAAAATATGGCCGCCGATCGTTTAGGTATAGCCCGTTTACGCGGCGCTTATGCCTGGAAAAGCTTTGTGGATCAGGGCAGTCGCATAGTAGCTGGTTCAGATTTCCCGGTAGAACTTGCCAATCCTTTTTACGGTATTCATGCCGCAGTAACACGTCAGGATCAGCAAAATCAACCCGTAGGTGGCTGGTTGCCAGAACAGCGCCTGACGTTAACTCAGGCGTTAAAATCTTTTACTCTGGACGCTGCCTATGGCGCCTTTCAGGATCAAAGTATGGGCTCGTTAGCCCCAGGTATGTGGGCTGATTTTATTTTGGTTGATCGCGACATTTTTAAAGCTCCTGCTGAAACTTTATGGCAAACCAAAGTGCAACAAAGCTGGGTAGCCGGACAACAGAAATATCAGGCCTCAATGTAGGCCTGCTTTATAGGTTTTTATGATTAGTCAGAAATGGTCAAAATTGATCCGCTCTTTGCAGCAAAAAAAATACCGCAAAGCCGAGCAGTTGTTTTTTGTCGAAGGCGAAAAATCTGTACTGGAATTGCTGCACAGTTCATGGAAAGTGCGGGCAGTCTTTGGCACCGAACAGTTTTTGCAACAACATCATGGTCTTTGTACTAAAGCTGATTTGGTGCAGCAATGCACTGAGCATGAATTGGTGCAGGTCGGTACTTTTAGTAGCAATAACGCCGCTTTGGCAGTGGCTGAAATACCAGTAGCACTGCCATTTAAAGAGCAACAAGGCGATTGGGTGTTAGTGTTGGATCAAATCAACGACCCAGGTAATTTAGGTACTATTATCCGCGTTGCCGACTGGTATGGTATTCGCCACATTCTCTGCTCTGCTGACACAGTGGATTTATACAATCCAAAAGTGATAGCGGCGGCTAAAGGCTCGTTTTTGCGGGTGCAGATGTATTACCAGGAGCTATTGCCAGTATTAGAGCAAAGCACAATGCCTGTGTATGGCGCTTATCTTGAAGGTGAATCTGTGCATCAATTAAAGCTTAGTAAAGCCGGAGGTTATCTGGTGATGGGTAACGAAGCCAATGGTATTAGCCCTGCATTAAAACCTGTGATCAGCCACCCTGTGACTATCCCTGCGTTCAGCGACACAGAATCACTGAATGTGGGTATAGCCACTGCCATTTTGTGTGACAACTTTAAACGTCTGTCGAGACTATAAAGCTTCTGACTTATAGCGGATCCGTCTGTAAGCACAGAGTCGGATCCGCTACACTAGCCTCAATTTCTTCTGTCCCGCTGAGGTTTTATGTTCCCTACCCTCGAAGATCATATTGGCCAGACGCCTTTAGTGCGGCTACAACGTATGGCCAATCACACTCAAAGCACTGTGCTGTTAAAACTCGAAGGCAATAATCCGGCTGGCTCAGTCAAAGACAGGCCAGCCCTTTTTATGTTGCAACAGGCTGAAGCGCGGGGAGATATCAAACCAGGCGACTGCCTGATTGAAGCCACCAGCGGCAATACCGGCATAGCTCTGGCGATGGCAGCAGCTATTAAAGGCTATAAAATGAAGCTGATTATGCCGGACAATATGACAGACGAGCGCAAGGCATCGATGCGGGCTTATGGTGCCGAGCTGATACTGGTCAGTAAAGAACAAGGTATGGAATACGCCCGTGATTTAGCCAAAAAAATGCAGGCCGAAGGTGTGGGTTTGGTGCTGGACCAGTTTAATAACACCGACAATCCTGCAGCGCATTTCGCCTCGACTGGCCCTGAGATCTGGCAACAAAGTCAGGGTAAAATAACTCATTTTGTCTCCAGCATGGGCACCACAGGCACTATTATGGGGGTGTCGCGTTATCTGAAGCAGCACAACCCTGATATTCAAATCATCGGCTTGCAACCCGCTGAAGGCAGCAGCATTCCTGGTATTCGCCGCTGGCCAGAAGCTTATTTGCCCGGCTTTTATGAAAAGCAGCGGGTCGATCAGATCATCGATATCACGGCCGATCAGGCTCTGGACACTATGCGTCAGTTGGCGCAGCAGGAAGGTATCTTTTGTGGTGTCAGCTCAGGAGGTTCTGTTTATGCGGCATTACGTCTGGCCGAACAGCTGGATAACGCCGTGATAGTGGCCATTATCTGCGATCGGGGTGATCGTTATTTATCTTCAGGAATTTATTAGTGCCTTTTGAATACTTAGCTTTATTGGCTGCTGTGTGTTGGGCTGTTGGCAGTTTATTATCTGCCACAGCCTCCAGTCATTTAGGCGCTTTTGCCTTTACCCGCTGGCGATTAGCTTGCGCGGCTAGCATGTTATGGCTCTGGGCTTATTTCAGTGGTGGCTTTACAACTTTGGCTTTGCCTCAGTTGCCACTTTTGGCCATATCGGCACTCATAGGTATTTTAATTGGTGATACCTCGTTATTTGCCTCAATGAACAGATTAGGGCCACGCCGTGCCGGAGTGTTATTTGCCACTCATGCGATGTTTTCAGTGTTGCTGGCCTATCTGTTTTTAGGCGAATCCATTTGGGGCTGGACCTTAGTCGGCTGTGGTTTGTTAAGTTCAGGGGTGATGACAGCCATAGTGCTCGGTCGCAGAGCAGAAGAACAACATCATTGGGAATCGAATCAGTCCCAACTTCGCTCTGGTATTGCCTTGGGTTTAACTTCGGCTTTATGCCAAGCCGCTTCGACCTTAATGTTAAAACCCTTGATGGAAACTGACATCGATGCGGTCAGTGCTTCGGCAGTAAGGATGACGGTCGCATTATTGGCTCACCTGCTGTTGTTTTGGCTAGGCTTTAAAGTAGCTCGGGTTTATTTGCCTATGACGAAAAAAGTATTCGCCATGGTGTTTGTTAATGCAGGGTTGTCGATGGTGATTGGCATGACGCTGATTTTACAGGCGTTAAAAACAGGTGACGCAGGTTTAATAGGTATGCTGTCGTCTGTCAGCCCTGTGCTGGTCGTGCCTTTACTATGGTTGGTTTATAAAAGACGACCTGCCATTGGCGCCTGGCTAGGTGCCAGCCTGACAGTAGCTGGCACCGTGCTGATTTTATGGCATTAAGTTCTGTAAAAAAGACAACTAAATAGCTTCCGGGATTTGGTTTTTGTGGTAATCAATCAGACTCAAAATTTCCGCCAAAGCACCGGCATGGCTTGGCGTTAAAATACCATTATGGCCAAAAATAATATCATCTGACACAGCTAGTACCCAGACCGCCTGCATATTGGCGTCATCACAACTTTGAATAGTACGACGCGCCTGCACCCTGGCGCGAATACGCCAGCCAGACCGATTTAACTGCATCATACAACCTGGTATCGCATCATGCTGAGCCAAACTACTGTGCAAATGCAGAGGGGTTTCACAGTTCCCTCTTGGGCACTTATCTATATCGTGGGTAATAGCCCAGGAATTGCCCACAGCTTGCTCACCATCTTTTAAGAAATTAAAAGCCTCTTTTACCGCAAAGTCCCCTTTGGACTGCAATACCACCATACTAGGTTTTTGCCTGTCGACGCTTAATAAAGTGTCGAGCGGTTTATACTCTTTGGCGGTTACTGCGGGGTTTAATAACAGATACAAATTCGGGTTATCTTTGCCCAGATCTATCGCTTTTTTTACCCGAACTTTACTGGCATGCAAAGCTACAGAACCACCTAAACTATGACCGATAAAGATGTAACGTTTCAGCTGACCTTGCTCAACCACTGCATCGAGCTTGTCCAGTAACTGGCTTACCCCTTGTTCACCAACCAGACGTGATACTCTTTTGCGCTGAAAAATGGTAGGAAAATCCAGCGGTTCTAACCAGCCCTCAGCTTTATCAGATTCGTCCAGCCATAAAGGATCGTATTTATCACCCCGCCACCCCAGATAAAGACCTATTAGGTTTCTCTGTGGCGCCACCTCTTGTAACTCTTTGATATATCGCTGAAAAGCAACGAAATTGGAGTCTGTTGGCGCAGCATTCTGATGCCAGCCATGCACAAAGATCACTAATTCTGCGGTGGCAGAGTCTGGCTTTTTAATACGATCAAACAAAGCCTGCTGCTGCTTTAAATCATGAGGCTGACCTTCGTCGTTAAATTCAACGACATGAAAGTTGCTGTTTGCTGTGTTTTCATCGGGAAAATGGTACTGCTGATCAGGAATAGGAGTAGCAAATATAGAGATCAATACCAGAATGATGAACATTAATGGGATTAATTTCAGCCATGAGCGCCAGCCAAGCCGGATCATTCTGAACCAAATATACTGCGCTACTCGAACTATGATCAAACCACACCCAAAACTGCTGTAAAAACGGGCTGCATTATAGCCAAATGGGGGCGTAAAAGGTAGGTGGAATTGGTTGGGTGTTAACGGAATCGCCTGTAGGGGCGTCCCTTGTGGGCGCCCGTTTGGAATGCGAAAAGCAGAACGGTTCTGAATTTGGGGCGGTGAACTACTTTAACAGCAGATTGGTGCTGAATTTGGGTGCG
>NZ_JAJOYU010000043.1 GCF_021290985.1 Rheinheimera soli | reverse complement strand
TGATAGTTTAACTAATACCATAAATAAGCAATATGTTTACACCCAAGGATCAGAGCTGTGGCTCTGATCCTTGTTTTGGCAACACCAGCCAGATTTTGCCGTAGTGACGTAAGCTATCGCTGCGCTGCTGAGCTTCATCTCCAATCCCCTGATACACATCAATACGACCAGGCGTTTTAATAGCGGCGCCTTTATCCTGCGCCAGCATCAATCTGAACTCATGGCCTGTTAATTCACCTTTGTCATCCAGCAACGGCACTTGCGCCAGTACTATTGAACCCAAAGGAATAAAAGCCGGATCAACGGCTATGGAGTGCAGTGGAGTTAAAGGCACATTGGCGGCACCTACAGGTTTATCTAAGCCCGGCGAGAAAAAGGTGTAGCTTGGGTTGCGGCTCATCAGCTCACGTTGTCTGTCCGGATGTTTGGCCAGCCATTCTTTAATGGCTGTGGCAGAAATGGTGTCCGCAGTGTATTCGCCCATTTCAATCAGCACTTTACCTAAACTGCGATACGAATGGCCGTTACCGCCGCCATAACTTAGCAAATGCTGTTGGCCGTACTCATCTTCAACCACGCCAGAGCCTTGTACCTGCATAAAAAAATTATCGACCAGACTGTTGCTGTAAAATAGTTCCAGCCCTTGCCCGGCCAAAGCCTGTTCAAAGTCGATTTGTTCACGGCTGGGATATTGGCTTAAACCAGCAGGTTTGCGATAAATAGGGTATTTGTATTCTGCATCCGGTGTCGAGCGTACTTTAAATACCGGCACATAATAACCGGTAAATTGCACATTACCTTTGCCATCTTCACCGGCCAACTGATACAAGGCAAAGGCCTTACTGCCTTGCGCTAACGGTTGGTCTGCCCAGGCTTGTAAATCGCGTATTGTTTGTTGCAACTGAGTTTTACTGACTGCTAAACCCGGCAAGTTATGCTGCTGTGGCACTGACTTTTTGTTTAAGTATTTTAGTTGTTCTTCAAGGCCTGCCAACAATTCCGGGGTCAGCCATTGCGTTTTTAAGGCGGCTTCTGGTTGCAACTTGTAAGTGCCATTCAATGCTTTGGCTTTTTTATCCAATCCATTATTGGCAAACTGATTGGACTGATGAATGCCGGAAGGGGTTTGGCTGCAGGCCGATAAAACCAAGCTGGCGATGCCAAGCCACAAAAGATGATGTTTCATAAGAGATAAGATTCAAAAAAGACTGTGGCGGCACTCTATGTCACCAAAGCTTTACTGACAACAGCTGAACAGAAAATTTTAGGCCGGGCAGGTTAAAAACAACTATTTGATAAAAACACTAATGCTTGTATTATCAGTTTTACACACAGCGATGTTCTGCTTTGGTTTGACAGGTAAAACAATGAAACTATGGAAAGTAAGTGTTTTGATACTGCTAACAACGCTTGGGGCCATCACCTCAGTTCAGGCTGCACCCAAAACTACCGATCTGAAATTTGTGTTGTATTACCCGCAAGTACCGCCTTACATGTATCAGGACGAAAAAACACAAAAAGTAGTAGGGCTGGTGCCTGAAGTATTACAGGACTTTTTCCAACAACAAAATATTCGTGTTCAGTATGTGGCCGATAACAGAACCCGTGCTGAACACAGGCTCTATCAGGGAGAAGTGGATGCCATTTTACTGGCAAAAGAATGGACTCAACATCCTGATCAACTGCTGTTTTCCGAACCGTTATTAGAGCATAAGGATTATTTATTCGCCCGCCAGCCATTGGCCGCGCAAGGGCAGTTAGCGGACTGGGTGAGAGGTAAAGCCATCTGCACCCGCCAGTATTATATTTATGACTCCTTAACGCCATTTTTTCAGACCAATGAGACGGCCAGAGTGGACTCGTCCAGTGAACTGACTCAACTGAATATGTTGCTCAATGGCCGGTGTGATTTTGCCTTTATGAATGAGCATGTCGCTAACTGGTTGTTGCATCATCACTTTCCTGACAAACAACTGTACCGCTCTGCTACTGGCTTTAGTCCTGTAGGTTTAACCGTGGCTTTTCATCCACGCTGGAAACCCCAACTGGCGGCTTTTAATCAGTATCTGCGTGAGCAACAACAGCAAGGCACCATAGCGCAGTGGTTGAAGTTTTATGTGACTAAATCCTGAGGTTGTGCGCGTTTCCGTAACTGCTGTCTGCTGAACTTGCCAGATTATTCCAACCAGACACTGCTTTAGATCAAATCAAAGTAGTCTTCTTTGCCACATACTCCGTAGCGTTATCTATCAAGGGGCAGAACACCTTGATACAACCAAAGACAAAACGGAGTAAAAGATGGGAAATTTAGACAGACGTAATTTTTTAAAACTATCGGCTTCGACCTTAGTAGGTATCACTTTAGGCGGTACAGCCTTGCATGCTGTGGCTCAAGAAGTGGTGAAGTCTGACGATCCAATGGCAGTGGCGATGAAATATGTCGCAAAATCCACTGTTGAAGGCGCCAACTGTGCCAATTGTATGCAGATACAAGGCAAAGATGGCGAAGCGTTACGGGGGTGTAATATTTTCCCTGGTAAGCTGGTTCATGCCGAAGGTTGGTGTGCAGCCTGGGCGAAAAAAAGCTAAATCGCTCAACCCATTGGATTTATGCACACAAAGCCAGTAGCACAAGCGCTGGCTTTTACATTTTGCTGTCCTGCAAAATGCCTGCTCAGGCCATCGTCGCTGCGCTCCATTGTTAACAATCGCTCCCGGCGATTGTTTTACATTTTGCTGTCCTGCAAAATGCCTGCTCAGGCCATCGTCGCTGCGCTCCGCTGTTAACAATCGCTCCCGGCGATTGTTTTACATTTTGCTGTCCTGCAAAATGCCAATGAGCTGTAGTCCGATAAGTTAGGGGCAACGTTGTCTTTTGGTAGGGAATTATGCCGTATTACAGCAGCGGTTTTTTCTTGTCGAAAATCAATACGTTCGGTTTCAGCTGCTATGGATTTCAGGCAAGATATGAAGGAATTGACCCAGAAGCCAAATCTGATATAGGGTTTGATGTTGTCTTTAACCAGAAAGCAACCAGATGGTATCAAGTGGGGATGGCGAAAAGCGATGAAATATGCGAACAGGCTTATTGGAGAAAGCACCGGCTATGGTAACTATTAAAGATGTGGCAAAACATGCCGGAGTGGCTTTTAAAACTGTAGCCCGAGTCGTAAACAACGACCCAACGGTAAAACCAGAGAACAGAGAGAAGGTATTGCGGTCTGTTGAGGCGTTGGGATACCGCCCAAACCGGGCGGCTCAGATGACCCGACGTAAAAAATCCGGCGTTATAGGTTTTATTGCGGATGAGTTGTTACGGATCCCATACACCTTTGATTTAATCCGCGGTGCCCAGGAAATGGCGTGGAAACACAACAGAGAGTTGATGGTGCTGAACATTAATGAGCACAAATATAGTCTGGAGGCTGCAGTGGATCATTTATTCCAACACAGAGCTGAAGGCATTATCTATGCGTCTATGTACCATCGTCAGGTCAGTTTGCCCGATAGCCTGACTCAAATTCCCACTGTTTTAGCGAATTGTTATACCTCTTGTGGGCGTTTTGCGACCGTTGTGCCGGATGAAGAGCTTGCAGGCGAACAAATCGTCGGCTCTATGCTGGATAAAGGCTATAGACGTATTGCATTTCTGAATCTTGATGAGCGTATTATTGCCGCACAAGGGCGTAAAGCCGGGGCTATCCGCGCTTTTGAAAAGCGGGGGGAGTCATTGCAGAATTTGCATATTGAATCCGTGATTGTTGAACAGGATGGCCAATTGATCTCAAGAGCGCGGCTGGCTGCATGCGAAGTGATAAAACAATTTAAACCTGATGCTATTTTATGTGGTCAGGATCCGATGGCGATGGAAATTTATTTTGTATTACAGTCTCTGGGCCTGAAAGTGGGAGAAGACATTGGTATTGGCAGTTTTGACAACTGGGATCTGATCCCTGAGCTATTGCAGCCCAGTCTGACCACAATGGCATTGCCTCACTATGAAATGGGGCGTTGGGCCTTTAATTATTTGCTGGATGAACGCACTGATGTAGTGGCCAGCAAACTACCATTCAGACTGATCAGCCGTGGCTCATTGTGAAACAGGTTTCAAGCCTGTCTGAGCAGGAGAGAGCCAGAATGCTGACAGCAGGGTGCAGCACACCACAACGCTGCCGATTAGCAGATAGGAGTTAGCATAGCCATAGTGGTCATACAGATAACCAAAAAATGGCGACAACACCATAGCGCTGAGTTGGCTGAACAGCAAAAATCCCACCATATACAAGGTAGTAGACAGCCGTGAGTCGAACACGGCAGCTATATATTTGAACATAGCGACCAATAACACAGGCAGTTCCACCGCATGTAGCAGCTTTAACGCAGAAATAGCCAGCATTCCTGTCGCTAGTCCTGAACCCAGTATTCTTATCGCCATAATACCACCAGCAAAAATCAGCGCCCGCCTTGCTCCCATTCGGTTTACCAGTGCCGGGGTGACAAACATCAGTGCGGCCTCCAGAAAAACCTGCGAAGAATTCAGATAACCAAAATAGATATTCGCCAGTTGAGGGTCTGCAAACTTAGAAGCAAAATAAACCGGAAACTGCTGGTCAAATACCTGATAAATACAAGGCACACTGATGATATAAAATGCAAAACGCCGAAACTCCGGTAGTTTCAATACCTGCAGCAGATCAGACAGGCCAGGCTTTGTGATGTGCCGCTGGCAACTCAGTGAAGCAGAAGAGGTGGGTGTGGTCACTCGTATCAGGCAAAACAAGAAAACAATACCGGCCAGACTGGATAACCAGAAAACTGATTGCGGATACCAGTTCAGTAATAAACCTGTAAAAAATGTGGCGACGGCCCAGCCCAGAGATCCCCACATTCTGGAGCGACCAAACTCAAAACCATCTCTGCGGCTTAAGCGTTCAATAAAAGATTCCAGCACCCCTACAGCTGCGCCAAAACTCACCGCAGTAAACAGGGCTCCAACTCCAGAACCCAGCCAGAAGTTACTCTTCAGCAAGGGTTGATAAAGCCAGTTAAAAAATGGTCCACAACATAAAATGGTGAGAGCCACCACATAAAGAAGGGTTTTACCTTCGCTTAACCTGTCCTGCCAAAAGCCATAAAAAGGCATCAGTATAAATGCCACCAGGGCATTTATACTGAAGACAAAACCAATATCTGTTGCAGTCAGTCCTACGTTTTGTTTTAGCCAAATGGCATAAAATGAAAAGGAAAAAGACCAGGCAACAAAAAAGCTGAAAAATGCGCCATTAAGCAACCAGTAATTCAGGCGGTGTTTTTGCATCTGCTCTTTCCCCTTCAGGGTTTAGGCTAATTTTTCCAGATTGACTTTAGCTCTGTTAAGGTCAATTGCTCGATGGTCGAGCCTTTGGCAAGATCTAGCTTCAAGCTGTCATAAGGTTGTTGTGGAAACAGCAGGGCGGTCATCACCACCTGACCATCTTGCCAAAACAGCTCCAGTGAGGATGCATCCAGTACTAAGGTCAGGGTGTTTTTACTGAAATCCCCCATCATTGGTGCTATTTGCACATTGCCAAAATGTTTATCAAAATCCACCTTACCAGACTGTCTGCGATCAAGTCGTAGTTCTTTTTTCACAAAATCAAACTCAATTTTTACCTGATCACCAGCCTGGTTATGCAAAATCAGCTCAGACACACCTTGCTGTTGCTCCAGCTTCAGGTCAATACGGCTGGAACCGGACTGATGTTCAGGCTTAGGTAAAGCTATTGTATGCCGGCCTGAAAGTGGCCCAAATTGCTTTTTATTCAGCTCAAGCTTTTGCAGTTCAGGTATCAGTGTAGATTTCAGTCGTAACAGGCCATCACTGTGCACCAGATCCAGCTGTCGTGGTAAGGTCATGGCACTACGCCATACTTCAGTCGGAACCGTTTGTGCATATTGCCAGTTGCTCATCCAGCCCATAAAGATGCTCTGTTTCAGCTCTCCGGGTATAGCGCTGAAGGTGACGCCAGCATAATTGTCCGTACCATAGTCCAGCCAGAGTGCAGGTTCTACTTTAGAAGAAGCAGGTTTATCGGAAAATACAATCTGATCCAGATAAATATGTCCCCAATTTTCGCTGATCTCATCGATCACCTGCAACACTGCCTGCTGCCCTTTCAGATCGGTCACATCCCAACTATGTATTTGAAAGTTCTCGCTATTTTGGCCTGTTGCAGTGCGGACTACCTTGCCATCAACCAACAGGTTCATGCCTAGCTTTCCATCAAACTTGCCACCAGCCAACATAAAGTTGATGTAGCTGTTGCTAATAGTAAAGGCTCTTGATGTTAAAGTTCCTGTGGCCTTGTCTTTGTCGGCGAAACTGTTGAGCAAATACTGGCCTTCAAAACCCTGCACCGGTGACTGTGCCGGGTGAGCACCAGCGGTTGGCGCATTCGCAAAGGCGTTACCCACTGCAGTCCATCCCTGTATTCCACTTTCAAAATCAGCGAAGATTTGCCCTTGTGGAAATACTGGTGCTTCAGGTTTTAATGCCTGTTGCCAGTCTTCATCCAACTGAAAGCTTTTGCCGTCAAAGTCACCGACAAAATACTGAGTCGCAGAGCCTCCATTCGGGCCGCCAGAACCTACACTGACAATCAGCACATACTTGTATTGTTCTGAACCTTCAATGGGCAACAGAACTAAATCCGGACATTCCCAAACGCCAATATGGCTGCCCCAGTCTTTGCCAAAGTTACTTTCGAAGTTCCAGTCGATTAAGTTTTTCGAGCTGTAAAAACCTATATGATCGGCCTGCGCCAGCACCATAATCCATTTTTTACTCTGCTCATGCCATACCACTTTAGGGTCACGAAAATCTTTGATCCCAGGATTCGCTAACACAGGGTTTGCCGGGTGTTTTATCCAGCTCCGGCCTTTATCCAGGCTATAGGCCAGGCCTTGAGTCTGGAAATCTGTCCGGCCCTGTTTTTCCCCTACAGGGTCATGATAGGTATAAATGGCGACTATAGGCGGGTTCTCTTTCGTACCCAGGCCGCTGGTGTTTTCATGATCAACAACGGCGCTGCCAGAAAAGATTGTGCCTAACTGATCCGGATATAAGGCTATGGGCTGATGTTCCCAGTGCAACAGATCTTTACTGATCGCGTGGCCCCAATGCATAGGGCCCCACACTGATGCATCCGGATTGTACTGATAAAACAGGTGGTATTCGCCCTGGTAATAAAACATACCGTTTGGGTCATTCATCCAGCGTTGTTCAGGCGTAAAATGCACTTGTGGCCTGTATTGTTCCTGATAAAGCGGCAGGGCTCCAGCTCCGGTGTTTTTTGGTGTTGAAGGCAGGTTACAGCCTGCCAGAACTAAAGCCGTGCATAAAACATAAATACGACGCATAGGTTATATCTCCTTCGACAGCAGGCTACCGGATAACTCTTCCAGGGTCCTGCCTTTGGTTTCTGGCATCATGGTTTTGACAAAAATGAGTTGTAACACCATGGCGAATGTGAAAAATGCAAAGACCTGAGCCGCGCTGAAATGGGCAAGAACCCAGGGCATCATCAGGGTGATAAGAGCTGCAAAGATCCAGTGAGTACCTGAACCCAGTGACTGGCCTTTAGAGCGCACAGCATTTGGGAATATCTCTGAAATAAAGACCCAGATCACAGCGCCTTGGCCTATGGCGTGGGCTGCAATAAAGGTAAAAATGGCACCCACAACAAAATAGCCAGTGAATCCGCTGGAGAAAGCCCAACTGACAGTTGCGAGTGACAAGATGTAACCTACAGAGCCTATATACATCAGCGTTTTTCGACCCAGCCGATCAATCAGGTAGAGCCCCAACATGGTAAAGACTAAGTTGATCACTCCTATACCAGCACTGGACAGCAATGAGGCTGAGCTATCCAGTCCTGCCAATTCAAAAACGCGGGGGGCGTAATAAATTATAAAATTGATACCGGACACCTGATTAAAGACGGCAATCAGAAATGCCAACATAACGGGGAAACTGTAGCGTCTGGCCAGCAAGGATTCGTTAGCGTGAACCCGCTGCTCGCGCTGGAAATCGCTAATAATTTGCTCAGCATTCTGATGCCCAAGCTGGCGAAAGACGGCTCTGGCCTGCTCAGGTTTTTGTTGTTGCAATAGCCAGCGGGGACTTTCAGGTGCACGTAACACCATCAATAAATAAGCCAGCGCCGGTATAGTTTCTACACCCAGCATTAATCGCCAGTCGGCATCAATAGTGCCGGCCAGCAAATAATTTGACAGGAATGCGACCAGAATTCCGAATACAATCTGGAACTGGTACAACGCAACCAGCCGACCACGCCAGGCTGCCGGCGCAATTTCTGCGATATAGGCCGGAACTGCAATAGAGGACATACCCACACCTAAGCCGCCAATAAAACGAAGTACAGCAAAGCTGTAGGGATCAGGTGCTAAGGCGCTGCCAATAGCGGAGATTGTATAAAGCACACCAATCAGCACCAGTGTGAATTTACGGCCAAAACGGTCACAAGGCCAACTGCCGAACAATGCACCCAGTACTGTGCCCCATAATGCTGAGGACATCACAAATAAACCATGAAACAGAGGGGAGCTTTGCCATAGCTCTTGTGTTGGTTTATCTGCGCCGGAAATAACGGCAGTATCAAAACCAAACAAAAAACCAGCGACAGCAACTGTCATCGCCCAATACAGAATTTTATTCATATCTTTCTTCTTTAGTGACAACAGTCAGAGCGGACACCAGGCCAGCTCTGACTGGTGCTGGTTAGTATCCCGGGTTCTGGACGTACAACCCGCCGCTTAAGTTGATCTGCAGATTTGGGATCGGCAGGTATTCGTGTTTGTTTTTGGTGAAATGAGCCGATTGCAGGTAAGGTTTTCGGCCTTTTTCTATCAGGAAATACTGATCCAGACTTTCTTTGGCTACCCCCCAGCGCACCAGGTCAAAAAAGCGATGGCCTTCCAGTCCCAATTCCAACCGACGCTCCCAGCGCAAGGCTTGTCGGGCTTCGTCTTTTGAGTTGAAAGCGCTGTACTGACCTATTCTGTAGATACTTGCGTTGTTTAAACGGGCGGTGCTGGCTGCAGCTCTTTGGCGTAACCTGTTAATAATTGGCACTGCTTCGTTCATTCGATCCAGTTCAATCAGAGCTTCAGCTTTCCATAACAACACATCTGAAAAACGCACCATTACAGTGTTCAGAGAGAAAATAGGGAAGGGGCCATTTTCGCCACGGCAATCACAGTCAGGATGTTCTAAATCTTTCATCCCTGTGTAGTTTCCATAGATAGCTGGTGCTCTGGACCAGGAGTCTCCACCATGGATTAGATTGGCATCGTATTTAAAAGGTTTACCTTGCATGGCGACAGTGTGATCCAGTCGAGGGTCAACAGCGTCTGTGTCTTTGTTATAAATAGCGTTATTCCCTGTATCAAACAAAGGCAAGCCATCAGCCCCTGTTTTGAAGGCATTAACAAAGTTTTCTGTCGGCACATGAAAACCACAACAACCAAAGCCACCTGACTGAGGAGCATTTAATGCGCTGGCCCAGCTGCCGCGTCCATCCGGGGAGCCATCATTTAACGAACGCTGTATTGCAAAAACGGATTCCACACCATTTTCATACTCAACTAGGAAGTTTTTTGCATAGTCGTCGTACAGGTTATAGACATTCGACTGCTCGACTTCTGTCACCAATCTGACCACTTCATTGAGCTTGTCTGTATTGATAGCAATAACATTGTGTTGTTCGTCTTGCTCATAAGCTTGATACAACAAGGTTTTTGCCAGTAATGCTTTTGCAGAAAGGGCGGATGCCCTGCCGACATCTTTTTGCACATCAGGCAAATTGTTCACAGCAAAACGAAAATCGTCCGCTATTTTGTCCCATAACTGTTGATCTGTCAGATCGCGGTTACTGGTGGTCAGTATTTGCTCCTGCGACAGTGTTTCATCTATCCAGGGCATCCATTTGTGGTGGATTTTTAAGTCAAAGTAAAACAGTGCTCTGACAAAACGAGCCTCAGCAACTTTTTGCTGCAGCGTATCTCTTACCGCGCTGTCGGCGTTGGCAATGACACGCAGCACTTCGTTTGCACGGGAAATGCCTGTGTAATTGCGGGTCCATTTTTTATCATTCAAATCAATAAGGTCGGGTGGAAAAGATTCCATTTCCGGCACTATAGGTTCAAACATAGATAAGGCATGGTAAGCAAAGATATCGGAAGGGCCATTACCACCTTTATGGGCATCTCCAGCACGAAGATTTCCTGTAGGCCATAAAAAGTTGGGCGCTGTGTAGTGGTCGTTGCCAAGGTAGCTATAAGCGGCAATCACCAGTGCATCTATATTAGCTACAGTGCTGACTTGATCAGGTGTCAATACTGCCTTTGGCGGCACGTCCAGATCGTCACTTCCGCCACAGGCAGCCAGCTGCAGTGCAAGCAGGCTGCAGAATAAAGGGTATATAAGCTGTTTCATAGTAGTTCTCATTCGTTGATGTGCTGAAATTGCTGTTAAAAGGTCATTTCAAGGCCAAGAGTGATACGGCGTGGCACCGGGAAGACTTCATTGGGTGTTTCCGGATCTTCGCTTAAGGTTCCACCCGGTGTCAGAGTGAGTAAATTAGAGGCTTGCAGGTAAATCCGGGCTTCCTGAATGCCAAATTTATCCAGCAGATCAAGATTAGGTCTGTAACCAACGGAAATATTTCTGAGCTTCAGATAACTGCCTTCTTCCCAGAAAAAACTGGACTGACGGCCTTCGCCATTGGTATCAACTAACGTCAGGGCTGGTACAGTGGAGTCGGTGTTTTGCAAAGTCCAGGCGTCCAATACTCTTGATCCATAGTTAGAGCCAATATTCAGCGAGGTGAAATCGGTAAAGAGGCGCCAGTTGTTACGGATTTGGCCACCTTTCACACCTTGCCAGAACATATTGAAGTCCCAGTCTCTGTAGTTCAGTGTCAGATTCAAGCCATAGAGAAAATCAGGATCTGTAGTAGCAAAAAAGTCCTGATCGTTTTCGTTGATCACGCCATTGCCATCCAGATCTGCCCAGCGTATCCGCCCCGGAGCTGCCCCCGCCTGAGTTGCATGTTCATCTACTTCGGTTTGGCTTTGAAACAATCCTTCGGCCACATAACCGTATACAGAGTTGATGGAACGACCAAGAATGGTTTTATCCTGGCCGTTGCCACCAAAGCTGTTGATCACGTCTTGCGGTAAGGCTGTAACCTTATTTCTGGATTTGGACAAGTTAAAGGATGCGTCCACTTTGAGATCGTCCCAGCCATCGAAACTTAGCCAGTCCTGATAACCTAAGATCATTTCAAAGCCATTATTTTCGATGGTGCCACCGTTTACCCATTTTTGTGCTCCTTCACCTAAAGTGGCGACAGGGCGGGTCAGTGTAAGAATGTCCGTTGTTTCTTTCTGATACCAATCGAAGCTTGCATAGACAGTGTTGGAAAACAGGTCAATATCAAGACCTATGTTGCTTTGTGTTGATGTTTCCCATTTCAGATCAGGGTTACCCGTTTGAGCACGTACAAAACCTGAAGGCAAAGTACCTCCATTGGCACCTGTTATGTCATAAGCTGTGCCTTCGTCTTGTTGATTGGTAAACAAAGACTGAGTGGCGTAACGAGGGATATAAGTGGTTGCGGTGGCATTGCCTGGAATCTCCTGATTACCGGTTTCACCCCAGCTCAGCCGTAGTTTCAGGTTGGAAATATAGGCGAGATTAAAAAACTCTTCGTTGGACAGCACCCAGCCTGCAGAAAAGGCCGGAAAGGTGCCGTATTTATTGTTTTCGCCAAACCGGGATGAACCATCACGTCGCACTGTGGCTGATGCAAGATAACGATCATCGTAGTTATAGTCGGCACGGGCAAACTGAGAGTCCAGTGCCCAGCTGTCGCCATCACCTTCCACCCGTACATCCCGGGTAGCCTGAGATAAGAACGCAAAATCACGATCGTTGGAGGCAAAACCAGACCCTATGGCGCGGGCAGATTCGCTTTTAAAGTTGATTTTTTCAATACCAGCCAGCAAATTGAAGCTGTGTTTCTCATTCAATACCACTTTGTAGCTGGCGGTATTACTGGCGATGATGCTGCGGCTCCAGTTGTCATCGACCGTCAGCCTGTCGCCAAAGGTCAGAGTTCCGGCTTTAAAACTACGGGTAAAATTACGGAAGTAGAACTGGCTGTAGTCGACACTTAAACTGCTTCGGAGTTTAAGATCCTCTAAAGGACTGTATTCGGCAAAAAAGCCAGGCATCACCTTGTTAAAACGGTGGTTATTGTCACGGTTTTGTTCAATGATCCTGACCGGGTTATCCCTGTCAGTGATCCCAGGCACAGGGCCTCCCCAGCCACCTTCATCGTTGAAAACCGGGACTATGGATTGCTGCTCAATGGATAAACCCAGAATTTGTCCTGCTAAGTCATTAATCAGGTTGCCAACCTGATTAGTCAGCAGAAAAGTTTGGCCTACTTTTAAGCGGTCTTTAATCAGTTCATGTTCAGAGTTAAGCCGAAAGGCCATACGTTCAAAGTTAGAACCATCCACTATGCCGTCTGAGTTGTAATAACCAATTGAACTGTAATACCGGCTATTGTCATCTCCTCCAGATAAAGACGCATTGAAATCCCGCACATCAGCTTCGCGGGTGACTAAATCAAACCAACGGGTGTCGGCGGGGCGTTGCAGATTGTCGGGATCTGTAAACGCAGGAAGGTTTACGCTATTGAGTTGTGGATTATCGTAATCGCCATTCCAGTCAAAGTTATACAAGGGGCTTGCTGTATTCGGATTGGTTTTGTCATTTACTGCGGCACGCCATACGGCTGCGCCTCGTTGTTCAGTATTCAGGGGTTGTAGATCGTAATTATAACTTTCACGGGTCTGATTAAAACGAAAGTTAAAATCAAGACCTTCTTCACCCTTTTTTGTCGTGACCACAATGACGCCATTGCCGGCACGTGAACCATAAATACTGGCCGCGGCAGCGTCACGCAGTACCTGTACGTCCGCTATATCATTGCTGTTGATCTCGTGCAGACCTGATTTAGTGGGAATACCATCAATCACGTACAGAGGGTCATTGTTTCCCAAAGGACCCAAACCCTGGCCACGAATACGAACAGTGGCCGCTGAGTTCGGGTTGCCACTGGTGGTTATTTGCAGGCCTGGTACCCGACCTTGTAAATTTTGCATGATATTACCTGCTGGCATGTCGGAAATATCTTCAAGCTTTACTGTTGCTATAGCGCCCGTCAGGTCTTTTTTCTCAACTGAGGCATAGCCATAAGAAACCTGAATTATTTCGATATCCTGTTGTTCTTTTTCTTCATTTTTTTTCTGTTCTTCCTGTATAGGCGGCTCTGTTTGTTGCTCTGCCAAAACGAAAGTGGGGAGTAACAAAGTGCTACTTGTCAGAAGCATATGAATGCCTCTCGCCAACGGATGCATGGAGAATGTTTTCATGTCTTGTCCTGTTGATGTAATGTTATTTTTATCGACAATAAACAACGTTGTCTTTTTGTTTATAATGCAGGATGAACGTTTTTTCAACATATAAATTGAAGATTTGCACAGATATTGTGCGTTGTCGTTCAAAGTGGTGCGTCACTAAGGGATGGCAAAGTACCGGATGCCAATGCTATCGTTGTTTTTTAACCTGGGTCGCTGCAATCTTCACGCGTTTTCTTGGGAAGGTTTTGAGGTCGTTTTTTGTTGTAAATCAGAGACTCAGATATAACCTGAGGTTTGGAATTGCCTGTCACTGTTTATGCTGCATAAATGTTCAGCACCTAAAGAGTGCAAATACAAAAAATTAGTTTATATATCCGGGAAGTTTGCCCGCTGCACTAGGGGCTGATTGCTTGAGTGGTCGGAGAGTTGCGATGGGCCGAACGAACAAATCCAGCAGAAAGAGCAGGGCACAGACGTCGGCTCCCCGCTAAACATATTTTCGCCTTACTTCTCATCTACTGGCTCTGTGTCTGTGAGTAACCAGAGCTGGTATCACTGCCTGTATGCCGTTAAGATAACTGAAGTTTTTAAGCCGACAGAGACTAGTCATGACATCCTGGGTTACAGCTTTAGCAGATTCTGCACTAGGCCGCTGGTGTGGTGTACCACAAGCCACGCCTTTGCAACGACCACAAGGTGAAAGCTCCTGTTTGAGCGGTTCAGTATTGTTGTGCGGAAAGACATCTCAGCACAGTCTGTTGCTGCGTCAGCATTTAAGCCATCTGCCGGATATTCGCTTTGATGAAGCTTCTGGCGGGCCATTTCAGGCCATTATTTTTGATGGTACAGAGCTGCAAAGCACCGCAGAGCTGGATTTAGTCTGGCAAGAGTTACACAGTGTTTTACCTGCTTTGGCGAAGAACGGCCGTGTATTGATCCTGGCGCGGGCTTTAGCTGATACCAGCAACTCAGATGCTGCAGCCGCAGCTGCCGCTTTATCAGGCTTTACCCGCTCTATAGCCAAAGAGCTGGGGCGTTTTGGCAGTACAGCAAATTTATTGTCTTTGCACCAGGGCGTACAGCAGAGTCTGTTGCCTGCGGCAGAGTTTTTTCTCTCCAAAGCATCAGCTTATGTCACAGGCCAGGTGTTGCCCGTACGTGCAGCAAAAATAGCTGAACTCAGTCCATGGCAAAAACCACTTCAGGGGAAAGTTGCTTTGGTGACAGGTGCGGCCCGTGGCATTGGTGCTGCCATAGCCACAACGCTGACAGAGCAGGGCGCTACCGTCATTGGGCTGGACATTCCACAAGCCGAAGATGCGCTTAACGCCTTGATGCTGCAGTTGCAAGGCAAAAGTCTGGCGCTGGATATCAGTCAAAGCAACAGCGCTCAGCAACTGCAGCAATGGTTAACAGAGCGCGGGCTGATACTGGATATTCTGGTACACAACGCTGGTATTACCCGCGATAAATTATTCCACAGAATGACAGAGGCTCAGTGGACTCAAACTCTGGAGGTTAATCTGCGTGCTGTGCAGCGTATTAATTCACTGCTACTGGAACAGCAATTGATCCAATCGGACGGCAGGGTGCTGCTGTTGTCGTCGATGAATGGTCTGGCAGGGCAAAAAGGCCAAACTAACTATGCCAGCTCAAAAGCCGCTTTAGTCGGGTATTGCCAGTATATGGCGATGCAGGACCACAGAGGCATTACCTTTAACGCCATAGCCCCAGGTTTTATTGAAACGCAAATGACAGCCGCCATGCCGGCCATCCCACGTGAAGTGGGACGGCGGTTAAACTCGCTGAGTCAGGCAGGCTTACCTCAGGATGTGGCTTTGGCTGTGGCTTTTTTTGCACGACCAGATGCCGCTGGTTTAAACGGCTCTGTGCTGAGAGTGTGTGGTCAGTGTTTTATCGGAGCCTGAAGGATGAATACCTGATCCCACCAGTGCTGCAGCCCAGACATCAGGTGGCAGCCAGGCTTTTTTCCATGGCATAAATTGCTCGGCGGGCATAGGACGGGCTATGCCGTACCCCTGAGCATGAGTACAACCTAATTGCAGCAGCATTTCGCCATGCTCTGTGGTTTCTACCCCTTCAGCGACAATTTCACGTTTAAACTCATTGGCTAATACAATAATGCCTTTGAGAATAGCTAAATCGTCCGGGTCGACCAGCATATCGCGAACAAAACTCTGGTCTATTTTCAGCACTGTTGCTGGTAAACGTTTTAAGTAGGTTAACGACGAATAACCAGTGCCAAAATCATCCAGCGCAAAACTGACGCCGCTGCGAATACAGGCCTGCATCACGGCCTGTACATGGGTTAAGTCATTCAGCGCACTGGTTTCCAGAATTTCCAGTTGCAACAAAGAGGCCGGCACGTCTGAATAAAAATGCAGTAACAATTGCAGGCGATTAACAAAATCCAGCTGCTGTAAGTGATAGGCTGAAATATTGACACTCACAGGGATAGTCATACCCTGACGTTGCCATTCAGCCAATTGACGTAAAGCTTCTTCAATCACCCAATAACCCAGCTCGACCCCCAGACTGTGTTGTTCTATTGCAGGTAAAAATAAAGCAGGAGCGACCATACCTTTTTGTGGATGCAACCAACGGATCAGGGCTTCAGCACCTATCACTTCACCTGTATGCATATTGACTTTGGGCTGATAAAACAACCTGAACTGTTTAAGCGCCAGGCCTTGTCTGATTTCTACTATGGTTTCCTGGTGGCCGCGTAAACTTCGGGCGTAGTCGGTATCAAACAGATGGCAGCGATTTTTACCATCCTGCTTAGCCTGATACATGGCATGATCGGCCTGACGTATCAGTTGTTCTGCTTCAGTGGCATCCGTCTGAGGGTAAAAAGTCAGGCCTATACTGGCAGACACTGACAACATCCATTCGTCTATTTTCAGCGGTTTAGCTACCACATCCAGCAGTTGCTGAATTTTGGCCAGACCAGCCTTTTTGTCCTTTAATGCGGGCAATAACACCACAAATTCATCACCGCCGATACGGGCCAGTAACTCAGTTTCTTCCAACTGAGCTCCTAAGCGTTCCGACAAGGCAATTAAAAACTGGTCGCCGGTTTCGTGACCGTGGCGGTCGTTAATTTCTTTAAAGCCATCTAAATCAAGATAAGCAATAGCAAGCATCTGCTCATCAGTTGATTTTTTCATGAGTAGCTGCAGCTGTTGGGCTAAAGCACTGCGGTTTGGTAAACCGGTCATTGAGTCATATAGCGCAATTTTTTCAAGGTGTTGTTGCTGCTGATACTGGTTGGTAATGTCAGAAAACAGCCCGACATAATGTTGTAACTGGCCTTTATCATCCAGTACTGCACTTAAAGTCAGGCTTTGGAAAAAATCTTCGCCTGACGCCTTACGACTCCATAACTCACCAGACCAGAAGCCTTGTTGCTGCAAGCTTTGCCACATCGAGCTAAAAGCAAGTTCATCCTGATGCTCAGACTGCAATAAACGTGGGGTACAGCCTATGGCTTGTTTGGCACTGTAGCCTGTGATCTCGGTAAATGCCTGGTTCACATCAATCATCACACCTAAAGGATCTGTGATCATAATGCCTTCGCGGGCATGGGTGAACACGCTGGCTGACAGCCGTAATTTGTTATCTGCTGTGTGCTCCAGCGTAATATCCCGGGATAAACCAACAGTACCCACATATTCATCATCAACCAACACTGGGGCTTTGTAAGTTTCAAACCAATGCTGCTCTGTTTCAGTTTTATGTTGTGACCGGATCACCTGTGGCTGACCTGATGTCAGCACTTGTTTATCGTGGACTACATGATTTAAGGCACGTTGAGCATCAAATAACTCTGCATCTGTTTTTCCCACCAACTGACTGGTAGTACGGTGCTGAAACTGCTCAGCAAACTTCTGGTTGACTTCCAGATAGCGGCTGTGAATGTCCTTTAACCAGACCACAAAAGGAATACTGTCAATCAAGGTGCGTTGGTATTGCTCTTTTTGCTGCAGCGTCTGGATCAGGGTCTGACGTTCCCGAATAGAACTATTCAGCCGAAGCTGGGTTGCGCCCAGCCAGCTCATGATACTGCCAGGCTTAGCTTTACGCAGTTCTGCATCGTGCAGCACTTCACCCCGACCCATGGCTTTGATTTGGTCGTACAAATGGCTGACAGAAGCTCCAAGAATACTGTTGTGTACTCTTTTAATATCCCAAAGTGAATAAAACAGCAGTAAACCAGACAGAATAAACAGAATACGCATCACCAGAGCATTAAACATCGCATCTTCCACTTCATCCGCTGTGCGCTGGTCTACCATGCTATAGACAGTGGCTATGGGTTGCATAATGGCCATTTTGGTATTGTGGTAGTTCAAATCAAAAACGCTCAGCAGTGCCTGTTGCTTGTTTTTTTCTTTCTGTGCGGGATCAAGCTCTGGTCTTTCCAGCAGCTGCATGGCTTTTTGCTCTGTTACAGCTAACAGATCGGACTGAATTTTGGCTTCCTGTAGTGCAGACAGTTCTGCATCGGTAAAGCCTGTGGCTTTCATTAAATCCAATAAGGCTACACGAGAGCCTGCGGGGCGGGGTCTTTGGTTTTCTTCGCCAACTAAATCCCAGTACACCTGATGGTAATTAACCGGCCTGGCCGCTTGGCCATTTCGTATCGCAATAATTTCATTGAAGTGGTTTTTGTAGCGATGTTCTCCCGTTGCGATGTAGCTTCGCACCATACGGGTTAAGTCATCGGAAGACTGACGTAACTCACCAATGATTTTCAACGAATACACCCGTTGATCATTGGCTGCATCAATACGTTTTTCTGCGTAGACATAAGCAACAAAAATTACGCTGAAGGTCAATAACAACGCAATGGCTGCCCAAAATCGCAGCGTAAGCTCAGAAGTAGAGTAACGCTTTACTTGCACAAAAACTCCTGCTTAATCCTGTTTAACCACTGTCAGATGGGTTAAAGCTACTTATATAGTCTGACTCAATAGTTATTGAGCCGGATAACGAAAGCAAGCTGTTCTATTCAGTTTTTGCAGTTTTATTTCTTAAAATTTAGAAAAATTGCTCAAATATCGCTAAGGCTTTGTTTTTTCAGTGAACCTCTATTAGTCTTAGCTAGTCAATAAGTTCACTACATTGAATAAATGCAGGTGGTTGTGTGATGGATAGATACCAGACCTTTTATCAGCCGAATCCGGAAATCCCGGAGTTAATTCAGCAGATTGAACAGCAACTGGCCCAGTGGTCGGTGTTTCTGACTTCGTTGTCATTGCAACAACGCCTGGAATTACAGAACAAAGCTTTGCAGGCTAGTCTGGCTTTAGACCACAATTCCCTGTCATTGCTGCAGTTGCAGGAGCTTGCGGCTGGTAAACGCGTAGTAGCCTTGGTGCAGGATATCCAGCAAGCGCAAAATGCTCTGGCTTTGTATCAAAGGCTGGATCAGTTTAATCCTTATCAAAGTGCCGATTTACGCAAGGCTCATGCAGAGTTTATGAGTTCAGTATCCACTGATGCCGGACAGTACAGAAAGCAGGGCGCTGGGGTGTATGAGGGCCACAAACTGGTGCATATGCCACCAGCACCGGCCAAAGTGTCCGCTTTGGTGGATGAGCTGTTGGGGAAACTGCAGCATGAACAAGTACATCCGTTACTGATTTCCTGTTTAATGCATTATCAACTGGCCTTTATACATCCGTTCTCCGATGGCAATGGCCGTCTTTGTCGCTTATGGCAGCATTTAGTTTTAACTCAATGGCAGTCTTTTTTTGCTTATTTGCCCTTTACTGCTGTGCTTAAAGATAAAACACGCGACTACCAAAAAGCTTTACGTCAGTCCGTGCCTAAATACGATGCAACGGCTTTTATTTTGTTTATGTTGCGTAGCATCAATGAAACACTGAGCGTTGAATTAGAGCAGCTGCAGTTGCAGCAGGCCGAGTTCAATAGTCTTAGTCAGACGGCAAATTTGCCGGATCAGCCTTTGGTGGATTTGTCACAATTTGTGCAACTGCAAACACAAAAAGTGAAAACAAAAACGCCAGGTCCCTGGTATAAAACCGAAGATCAAATTTTAAAGAAACTGAAAAAAGACAACAGATTAAGTGCTAAAACCATCGCAGATGAACTGGGGTTAAGCTCCAGAGCTATAGAAAAACAATTGGCAAAATTAAAAGCTGAAGGCAAGTTACTTCGCACAGGGCCAGCCAAAGGCGGTCGTTGGCAAGTAGTGGCCTGAACCGCTTTTTATGATGCCGAGGCCTGGTTTTTCGCCGTTGATAGCATTTTTTTTACTTTTGGTCGGTTTTGTCATATGACTGCCTGCGGTGCTCAGTACACTGCTGATTTTTCGATATAAGCAGGTGCTTTGTGCGTAGTTTTTTTCTGGTTTTGTTGTGCTTAGTGATCAGCCTCGATCTTCATAGTGCACAAGCGAAGTCGCATTCACAGTCACAGGATCATAGTTTGCTGCTGATCTCCATCGACGGTTTTGGTCAGAAGTACTGGGATAGTTACAAAGCACCTGTTTTACACCAACTTGCCCAAGGTGGTGCCAGAGCCCTTAGTATGCAGCCGGTCTTTCCGACAAAAACCTTCCCTAACCACTACAGCATAGCCACAGGTTTGTACCCGGCGAATCACGGTATTGTCGAAAATAATATTTACGATGCTGATTTTGATGCTGTGTTTCGTATGAGCAAACCAGAGGAAGTTACCAATGGCCGCTGGTGGTTGGGTGAGCCTATTTGGGTGACTGCAGAGAAGCAGGGGGTTAAAACCGGTACCTATTTTTTCCCCGGTTCAGAAGCGGCTATTAAAGGGGTCAGGCCTGGCTTGTGGCAAGCCTATGATGGCTCTGTCAGTAATATCGATAGAGTGAACTCTGTGTTGGCCTGGCTGGATTTACCAGTTGAGCAGCGTCCCAAGTTTCTGACGTTGTATTTTAGCTCGGTGGATGACGCAGGGCATGCTTATGGCCCTGAGTCAAAACAGGTGGCTGACGCTATTGCGGATGTGGATCAGGCGCTGGGTGTGCTGGTGAAGGGGCTGCAACAAAGAGGCTTGCAACACAGCATAAACCTGATGCTGGTATCAGATCATGGTATGGCCAAAGTGCCACAGGATCAGGTGATGGCGATGGATCAGCTGTTTGACCAGAAAAAAGCGGCTTTGGTGTTATGGACCCCAGAGATAGTCTCTATTTTTCCAAAAAAAGCCGAATTAGAAGCTATTTACCAGCAGTTAAAAACGTCACTGCCACCTCAGGCCAGGGTTTATAAAAAGTCTGAGTTACCGGAACGCTGGCACTACCAGAACAGTACACGTATAGCTCCATTGTTAGTGGTACCTGACACTGGCTGGCGTTTAATGCAAAAACATAGACAAAAAGAATGGCTGGAAAAACCAGGCCGTAGCGCTGTGACTGGCAGCCATGGTTATGATAATAATAGCCCGGCTATGCAGGCTATTTTTGTGGGGTACGGTCCGGCTTTTGCCGCAGGCAGTCAAATTCCGGCCTTTTCCAATATCGAATTGTATAACCTGATGTGCCGTATTTTAGGTATTCAGCCTGCACCCAATGATGGCAATCCTGACTGGGTTCATTCTGTGTATCAGGCTGAGAAAAAGAAAAATTAAAGCCTTTTGGTCATAAAGTGTTTACAGCCGGTGAAAGGGTAGTTCTGCTGTGTCCATTCCAGCTGATAGCCATGTCGCTCGTAAAAAGCTTTGGCCTGAAAATCCAGAGTGTCGAGAATAACAAAGCTGCAACCCCTTGCTTTGGCGAGGGTTTCAGCCTCAATCAACAGCTTTGATCCTACGCCTTTTCCCCGAACTTTTTCGTCCAACCATAAAGACTCCAGATAAAACCAATTGCCAAAAGTACGGCCAGCTAAAGCGGCTATTAAGTTACCTTCATGATCTTCCAGCTTGAAGCCCAACTGTTGCCTTTTGGTCGCATCCCAATGCAAAGCATTAAATTCGGCAATTTTTTGTTTAGCCAGTTCAGCAAATTCAAAGGTATGGACAGGGGTAAACATAACAGCTCCACGACTTGGACAATGACGCAGAATATATCACTGAAATCAGTATTCTAAGAACCAACTCCGTGGCTTTTGAGCCAGTCATTGCTTCAGGCGTTTAAAATAACAGCAAACAGGCTGGCTTTTAAAAAAAGTACTTGCAAGCAAAGCAACGGCTGCATAACATAGCGCCCGTTGTCGCAGTAAAGTGATAACAACCTATCAAAATGCGTCCTTAGCTCAGTTGGTTAGAGCACCACCTTGACATGGTGGGGGTCGGTGGTTCGAGTCCACTAGGACGCACCAAATTCTAAAACAAAAACAGCACCTTACGGGTGCTGTTTTTGTTTTTGTTTGTGTTTTTCGTTTGGAAAAATTTTGGAAAAATGAATTGTAAACTCAGGAAAATATATGGTATTCAATATCGGTAAACAATGGAGGTTTATCTTGAAAGTCAGCTATTTTCATTACTGTTTGCAAAACACTAACGATAACACCCGCTATAAGCACGATATCAGACCATTCCTGAAGGCCTATTGTGCCGTAAACGCGCCATCCTTTAAAAATCAATTTAGCCATCAAGGTGAGAATGTCTATTTAATTCATCATGTTGGTGATGTTTTTCTATTCTTAATCACGCGAAGTAAAGAGATAATTCGCCGAATTAAGACCGATGATCTGACGGTTAGTGAGGTGCACTCACTCCTTGCTCAGAATGAGCATTTAAGCTTTGCTTCCTATGTGATAGTTAAAGAAAGCTGTATAGGTATAGGGTCTACCTTACTGGCTCCTAGACAAGACGTACTTTGGAGTTATATTGGTTCTTTGCTGACTCATATAGGACTGTCAAATTGGGCTTTGACTCCAAGGACAGCTTTGGTTTCTGCCACTAGAACGAAAGCTATGGAAATGTCTTTTATTGGAAAAACACACATTGAACTGGACAGAGATAATTCCTTCACTCAAGATCTTTTCAATCTGTTATCTGGAAGTTCAACAGATTATGACGATGTATCCGGTATACAAATAACTTTGATACCAAAGTTGAGAAAGAACATTAAACCAGCCGTTCAAAACCTTCTTGCGAAAGTACCAGAAGAAAACGTGGACAAGCTTATAATCAGAGCGAAGCAAGAAGAGGCTGCTAGTCTATTGACTGACTTATACATAGTCGGTAGTGGTGGTTTATCAGACTCCGTTGATGCGAAAAAGGTAAACAAAATAGCTGAAACAATGGAGAAAAAATTTCGTGATAATGCTGCATTAGCGGTGAAAATTAACGAGTATTGTGCAGATGAAGGATTCGAGAACGGTAACTCTCAAGCTATCGCTGTCTTTAATGACATTGATGCCTGGACCAATTTTATACCTACTGTACCTACTAATTAAGCATTGTTTTAATGGGTTCCATTTATCGTTGTTTGTCCAAAAAGCAAATGTCGCAGTTATAACGGCAACATTTGCTTTCACAATGCTTGGCTTTTTAGCGGCTGTTATTACTATTTTAATTGGCTTGAGACGCAACTCGTTGATAAGACGATATGACCAAAAAGGATACTTTTCAGTTTTTTACTGGATATATTTTTTTTCGATCATTTCTCTATTTTTCACATTCGGCTGCGCGTTGCTGACGCTTAGTGATAACTTCGGTGATGTATTTATGAAGTTAGCTGTAGGATCAACAGTAAACAACCTGTTTCAGGTCTTATTTATGACCATAATACTGGTAAACATAAGCACCAAAAGCTCAACCCAACCATAGGTGAGAGTATTTAATAAATATTGCATTCTTAAGGGAAATTAAAGGGGCATTTAATGACAGAGTTTATATCAACCGTAGATGAAGATGGCGGTGTTTCCTGTTTATTGATACAGAGTATCCTATCGACGCATGCTGAAAGAATACTAGCGCTCTTGACGGTGAACTTTTCTGACATTATTCCACGTGCTGAATGCTACAACTTAAACATTGAGCATGTACAAGACGAAGGTGATGGTCAGTTTACTGTAAGTTATAATTTTGATTACAACGTCTATAACGGTTGTTCTGACATGGATGTAGAAAGTGATTGGGATGATTCTTTTGTTGTTACTGTTGAAAATGGCAAGATTTTCCTTGAAGTGCCTGAAATAGCCTCATACCAAAACCGTCAATTTGATTAGTTTTGTAATCTGAAACAGCTACTAACAGCTTTACATTCCGGTGTATGCCAGGCAGTAGAACGAACGGTCATGTTCGCAGTGCTGTTGTACTTTAGTGTCTGAACATAATCTTCTCTAAAACCTGCCCGATGACAGAAGTGCTGACGAAGATAACGGATTTTATTAGAAGTAGAGCGCCGCTTACTATTCAAAACTGTTGTAAATGCGGATGTTATGCATAAGGTGATAAATGCGAGTATTTGGTGAAATTCCTGGGGTAAGTCTTGGTGCTGTATTTGAAAACAGAGACGCACTAGCAAAGGCAGGTGTGCACCCTCCAACACTAGCAGGTATCAGTGGTTCCCAAAATGAAGGTGCTGATTCAATAGTTTTAGCTGGAGACTGTGAAGATGATGAAGACTTCGGGCACGAGCTCATATACACCGGCGCTGCTGGTCAGCAAAACGGTAAACAAGTAACCAATCAAGAGTTGATAGGCGTTAACCTTGCTCTGGCACGAAGCAAAATTGATGGCCTTCCTGTTAGAGTGACAAGGGGCTTCAAGCATAAGCATGAACTAAGTCCTCTCAAGGGCTATAAATATTGCGGTCTATATTTTGTCGATGATTATTGGTGTGACAAAGGAAAATAATGTTTTTATGTCTGGCGTTATAGACTAGTAGCCATAGGAAATTCGTACAACGAGAGCCTGGTAGAACATGAAACGCCTAAGAGAAAACAATTTTCGGTAAACAAAATTGTTAGAGATTACCAGCGAGCTATCAATGTCAAATCATGGCATGGTTATCAGTGCCAGGTCTGTGGCTTAGCTATTAAGACTTCCGCAGGTCTATACTCGGAAGCAGTACATATACAACCTTTAGGTGAACCACATAACGGCCCTGATATTGAAGATAACCTGTTAAGCCTGTGTCCAAACCATCATGTGATGTTCGACAATGGTGTCTTTTCTATTAATGATGATCTGAGCTTGATTGGTTTACCTGGAAAACTTAAAACAGTTGCTCAACACAAGAGCGGACAAAAATTTATACGCTATCACCGTGAGCACTATCTGAGTAAAGCGTAATAACTATTAACACGCCGATTGCCTTCTGGCGGTTTTTGGTTATGAATTAGCCGCTAAATTGTATGAATTTATATGAATTAAAGGTTCTTTAGTTATGGGCAGCGAAATAACAACGGAAGATGAAGTTAGAACAAAATTTGTTTATGAATGGTTGCGGGTTCAGGGTATTAGTTCAGTTAACATTTTACTTGAACGAAGTGTGAAATATCAAATTGGGCATGGTGAGTTCGCTATCCACAAGGCCGGCCGTTTTGATTTGTTGGTAAAGTCTAATAATGGCATAAATTTAATTCTTTTTGAAATTAAGAAACCAAGCGTAAAAATTTCCACCGAGTCTATTGATCAGTCTGTTAGCTATGCTCGAATCCTAAAAGGTAACATGGCGCCGATTGTAGTCATAACTAATTCGATAAATACATATGTATATTGCTCACTTACGAAAAAAGAAATAAAAAATATCGATATTCGTTTGGCTCTAGATGGTGAATTTCAGTACAGAGATACTGCATTTAGCATTGCGAAAGAAGAAGCTATAAAATTACTCAGCAATGATGGTAGTTTTGTTGGAAGTATCTGCGAAAAATTGTCGATGATTGAAATTCATCGATTAAGTGGTGAGTTAAACGAATCAAAAAAACATTGCAAAGAACTTTATATACCCATAGTCGGAGATCCAGAACCCGATATTAAGGTATTACTAATCTCTGGCCCTCCGCAATCTGGAAAAACCAACTACTTATGCAATGCTTTTGACTTGGCTATTGAACGCGGTGAAATTGCTATTTTTTTTAGAGCAAGATCAATAGTCAACGGTGTTATTCAATATTTAAAAAGTCAAATTACACTTTTCATGAATCCGCCGGGCAGTACACCAGAAATAATAGCTAATGCCATTATTTCTAGTGGAAATATTACAATGTTTGTTGATGGATTAAATGAAGTTAATATTCATGAGAGGCATTCTATAATCACAGATATAGAGATGATTTCTCTCGCAGGTGTAAGGTTTATAATTAGTTGCAGTGACTCATTTACTAACACCATAAAATCAGATGGTGAAAATAATTCTATAGGGATGTTCAAAAATAACTCTAAGAATGTATTTAGGGAGATTAAAGTTCCACAACTAGATGCGGCATCATATAGTGCCGTTATCCAGCATTACAAATCGGTATACAATACTACGGTTGAACCATCGCAGTTATTAACTTCTATAAATGCAGTCGGGAAGTTTTACCAGTTAATCAACTCTGGTTATGAACTTAAGCAGCTTGACAATGAATATCAGATTTTAGTTCGCATGTTGAATGAAAAATGTAGTTGCATTTCTACTAGTCAAGAGATTGATTCAAAGGCCGCTTTGCTTAATCTCGCTAAAGTGATGGCATACGGTCCTTCAAAAGTTACCTTAGAATCATTTGCCGAAATTTTTGGGCTAAGTCGATTTACATTTGTGCCAGATGCTTATAAAAATCATGGCGTCTTAGAGGTGATTGATGGCTTTGTCGAGTTCTATGATGAGACGTATAGAGATATTTTGCTGATTGAACATTTTTCCAAGTTAGGTGACTCTGAGGAAGTTATAAATAAAATTGCATCTATTCCATCATTTGATATTAGCACTACGTGCATGTTTAAATATCTATGCTTTCATAACGTGCCAGCATCTTTGATTTTTAATTTGGATTTTGGGCTCCAGATTCATATGATTGAAGCGATAATGTCCTATATTGATAATTGTAAATTAGCTAATAGTCACGTTGTAGGCTTGCTGTTGGACTTGGCTTTAAATGGTATAGACAAAATGGCAATCGATCCAGAAAGCGCAGAGTCTATTTTGGAGTTTGTTGCTAATGTATGCAATGAGCAACCCGGCATTCAAGTAGATTATTCAAAGACTCAGTATATTATCGGTTACAGCTGTAGCAAAATAGACCTTTCCATTGGGTATGATTTTCAGGACCATCCCGAAGGGTTCTACGATAGGGATTACTCTTCGTTAAGTATATATAACTATGTAGGGCTGCTGTTTAATGATTATGTGATACATGACAGTAAGTCGGTACTTTTTAGAGATTATAGAAAAGATATAAAAAAGGCTATAGATCTTCATGGGGTTGGTATCGTTAGCTATTTAATTGATTTCTATTCTCGCTTGGTTGAGCATGCACTTCATTATGAGAGTATGATGTGTCCTGGTGGTTCATATCTTCAAATGATGGAAGAGGATTATGAATTTTCTGGTGACACGACTGAGCTTGACGATGCATTGTCTGTATTGTTCGAATTGAAGACTATGCTTCGGGGAACATTCGCTTTTGATGATGATATAGAAATTATTATAAACATCATTAAACATTGAGGCCACTGAGTACTGTATTGATTGCTGCAAAAATTAGTTTAAGTAGTGATTTTTAAAGTCTAAATGAGATAGTTCCATCACACGCTGTCCATCTCAGCTCATGCCTTTCTGTGTAATGAGCTGTCATCTTAGCTGTGCTATGGGCCATCAGTGTCTGCACGTAATCTGCAGTAAAGCCTGCTTGAAGATATAGGTGTCCACCAAGAGCCCGTATTTCGTGGAAAGTCGGGCGCTGCTCAGGTTTTAACTTCGCGATCTCCGGTACCAGGTCACGCACCGCAGCGAACTCTTTACTCAGTATCTCCGGGCGAACCTGAGTCCAAT
>NZ_JAJOYU010000042.1 GCF_021290985.1 Rheinheimera soli | reverse complement strand
GCTAACAGCTCTGACCCAGAGGTTTAAAACTTAAAGTCAATCAGCACTGGGTCATGATCCGATGAGCGGAATGGGTCCGGTGCGTATAAGGTTTTTTGCTGAGCTTCCGATTTAAACTCAGTGTTGTAATCAAGTACCGCTGGCTCGTCGGCATTAATAGCCCAGTGCTGGAATAAGGTCAGTTGTTTTGCCATGGTATTGCTGGCAAGTGCATGATCCAATGAACCTGTGCGGCCTCTGAACACATAAGAATAATGCCCGCTTTCATCTTTGGGAGCCAGATGCACCCAACCTGCTTGTTCCAGTGCATAAATCGGATCTTCCTGACGGTAGGCATTTAAATCGCCAATTACCAGCTGATGAGGTGTATTGACGCCAGTTGGCTGAGTCTTTAACCAGGCAGATAAGGCGTTGGAGGCCTCAACACGGGATTGATTCCAGCAGCTTTGACCATCTTTGTTATCCCTGTTGCCACTGTCTACAGCGGCTTTATCATCCGGGCAACTGCCTTTGGATTTAAAGTGATTCACACTGACAGTAAAAAGGCCTTCTGTGGATTTTGCTTTAAATGTCTGAGTCAAAGGGGCTCTCGAACCATAAGCAAAGGGGCCTTCTGCAATCATCACTGCTTTGCCAGCTTCTGTGACTTTATGTTGGTTGTAGATAAGAGCCACTTTAATAGCGTCACCACCTAACGCCTGTTGCGGCTGCACAAATGCATAACGTTGCTCTCCTAAGGCTTTATTCAGCTCTCGGACCAAAGTAGCCAAAGCACTGCGCTGATCAAAACCGTTATTTTCTACTTCCAGCAAACCAATGACATCAGCATCCATACCGGACAAAGCCGCTATCATTTTGGCTTGTTGGCGCTGCAGCTCATTTGCATTTGTAGCACCACGGCGGGTAGGGAAAGGGCTAGCAGCAGTTTCGCCGGTAAAAAAGTTCAGCACGTTAAAACTCGCGACCCGAATATGATCAGCGGCTTTGGCTTTAGGTGTTGCTGGCCGGGCATTGGTTGCTACAAAGTCAGGAAGCTGCGCTGCCACCAAACGATACCCTTGTTTGGTTTCAATCAGGTAACCCAGCAGGTTTTTTACTGTATCGCCAACCCGCACAGTATTACTGGCTGATAAATTGCCGTCAGGGAAGATCACAGGATCAGGGTTCTGCTCAAAAATCCCATCATCCAGCCAGAGCTGACTTAAATTCTGCTTTTGTTCCAACGCCTTTGCTGCTTGACCTGGTCTGTGCAGCTCGGTGGCTATCCAGAGTCTTTTATCGGCCAGTAAAATTTCGCCATAACGTGCTAACGGATAAGTGTCGTTGACTATTAAGGCTTGAGGAAAGGACAAATACTGACCTTCCAAAGCTTCCCAGTCTTGTCTGGATTTTACTGGCAATGTTGCCACTACAGGTTTTGGCGCTTCCTGTTGACCACAGACTGAGGTTTTTACATCCACCAAAGCTGTCATGCCGTTTAGCTCGACCACTTTACCTGTGACTTCAAGCTGTTGACCTGCTTTTGCCTGTTGAACCAGCTTTTTATCAGCAATAAATAAGGCGTCACTGGTTTTTGGGTTGGTATCAGGGGTCAGGCTTTGGATCAAAACACCAGCTGCTTTGCTGCCCGGATACAATACAGCAGTGACTACACCTGATGTAGACACAGTTTTGTTTAACAGCGGACTTTGCTTCGCATCGCCCTGAATTGCTGCAATAGTGGTTTCTGTGTTGCAAGCGGCAGAAACAGCAAATGAACCAGTAGTTAGCACCAGTAAAGTAAAAATGGATAATTTCATCAAAAGTGTCCTTTAAAACAGATCTGTACAGCCTAAGGCACCCAGAAAAATCTACAAGGGCAAATCGTTGAATTTCGTATGAAATTGCTGTGAATGGCGATGAAATAAAAAATTGCCCGGAGCAATTTTTAACATTGGAGCGCAGCGACGATGGCCCGAAGGGTAAGCGCCATGGATGGCAGCGAATAAAAAATTGCCCGGAGCAATTTTTAACATTGGAACGCAGCGACGATGGCCCTAAGGGTGAGCACCATGGATGGCAGCGAATAAAAAATTGCCCGGAGCAATTTTTAACATTGAAGCGCAGCGACGATGGCCCTAAGGGTGAGCGCCATGGATGGCAGCGAATAAAAAATTGCCCGGAGCAATTTTTAACATTGAAGCGCAGCGACGATGGCCCTAAGGGTGAGCGCCATGGATGGCAGCGAATAAAAAATTGCCGGGAGCAATTTTTAACATTGGAGCGCAGCGACGATGGCCCTAAGTGTGAGCACCATGGATGGCAGCGAATAAAAAAGGCGCCACAACGGCGCCCTTGTCTGATATCAATCTAATCAGCTGTTTTCACGTTTGATTGCACGATAGCCAATATCTCTACGACTGAAGACGCCGTCCCACTGCACCTTGTCGGTTAGCTCGTAGGCTGCTTTTTGTGCCTCTGTGACATTAGCGCCCAAAGCTGTAGCGCACAATACACGGCCACCAGCTGTCAGCACCTGACCGTCTTTTAAGACTGTGCCAGCGTGGAATACTTTGGCTTCGCGGCTGTCTTCTGTTGGTAAACCCGAAATCACATCACCTTTGCGGTAATCATCCGGATAACCACCTGCGGCCAGCACTACACCTACAGCGGCACGGCTGTCGAATTTAATTTCTTGTTGGGCTAATTTACCTTCCACAGCAGCCTGACACAGCTCGACTAAATCGGATTGCAAACGCATCATAATAGGCTGAGTTTCAGGGTCACCAAAACGACAGTTAAATTCCAGTACTTTACAAGTGCCATCAGGCGATACCATCAAACCTGCATAGAGGAAACCTGTGTAGATATGGCCTTCAGACGCCATACCATTCACTGTTGGGTAAATGACGTTTTGCATCACCCAATCATGCACTGCTGGTGTTACTACTGGAGCAGGGGAATAAGCGCCCATACCACCGGTATTTGGGCCTTTGTCGCCGTCATCACGGGCTTTGTGATCCTGAGATGAAGCAAAAGCTAAGGCATGAGTGCCATCCACCATCACAATAAAGGAGGCTTCTTCACCTGTTAAAAACTCTTCAATCACTACACGGCTGCCGGCAGAACCGAACTTATTACCAGCAAGCATATCGTCAATGGCAGCAAAAGCTTCAGCTTCAGTCTGGGCGATAATCACGCCTTTGCCTGCAGCTAAGCCATCGGCCTTGATCACAATAGGAGTGCCATTTGCTTTGACATAAGCTTTAGCCGGCTCTATGTCAGTAAAGTTGGCGTAAGATGCAGTTGGAATTTTATGACGGGCTAAAAAGTCTTTGGCAAAAGCTTTCGAGCTTTCTAACTGAGCAGAGGCTTGGGTCGGGCCAAAAATAGCCAGACCCTGCTGACGGAAGGTATCAACCACACCTTTGGCTAGTGGTGCTTCAGGACCCACTATAGTCAAAGCTATGCCTTCGCTTTTGGCAAAAGCGGTCAGGGCTGGCACATCGTCTGCTGCAATAGCCACGTTGGTCAGATTCGCTTCGAGCGCAGTACCTGCGTTGCCCGGAGCTACAAAGACTTGTGTCACATGAGCCGATTGTGCTGCTTTCCATGCCAGAGCATGTTCACGACCACCACCACCTATTACTAATACTTTCATCGTCAGTCTCGCCCTAATCAAAAAATAAAAAATATCAAAAACTAAAAAATCAGTGTGACTAAAACAAACAGCAGCCTATTTGGCTGCTGGTTTGCGGAATTTCAGAGTCATACGGTCACTTTCACCAATGGCCAGGTACTTGTCTTTGTCCTGCTCTTTTTGTGACAGAGTAGGAGGCAAAGTCCAGACGCCACCTGGATGGTCTGCTGTATCTTTTGGATTGGCGTTAATTTCGCTGCTCTGCTCTAAGACAAAACCAGCTTTTTGCGCCAACTCAACAGCTAAACTTTGTGGGAAATAGCCTGATTTTAACCAGTCAGCTGATTTTTTATCTTCAGGTAAACGGTGTTCCACTACGCCTAACACACCACCCGGCTTTAAAGCCGCGTAAAAGGATTTAAAAGCATCGATCGTGCCTTGTTCACCTTTTTGCATATACCAGTTGTGCAGGTTGCGGAAGGTCAGTACTACATCAGCACTGTTGGCTGGAGCTACTTGCTGGTCTGGTAAAGGAGAGAATTCGGTCACGACCACGTTTTTATAAGCTTCATTAGAGGCAAGCTTTTCTTTAAAAGCTTTCAGGTTGCGTGTTGCGTATTCAGAGGTGCTGTTAGCCGGAAAATGAGCTGCGTAGTACTTGCCTTCTTTGGCGAGTAACGGAGCCAGAATTTCAGTGTACCAGCCACCACCTGGTGATATTTCTACCACAGTACTTTGTGGTGTCACCCCAAAAAAATGTAGGGTTTCAACAGGGTTTCTGTATTGATCACGTGCTTTATTGGCTTCAGAGCGGGCAGGGTTTTGCACCGCCTGCTGTAAAGCTGTGGTATCAGTGTTTGCAAAAGAAAACTGGCTAAGCACTAAACTGGATGCTAAAACGAATTGCGATAACGCCTTCATAACACGATCCTTCTGAGTTAAAAACCGGCGCTAGTGTAGCAAAGCACAAAGGCTTTTGCAGTCAGAAATCACCAGCGGTCGTATTTGTGGGATGTAATCTGCACTAAAAATTTCAGATGGCTGGACTGCCAAATTTCAATCAACAAAAATTATATGCTGTGATAAAATGCCGCCCCTTGAATTTTTAAGCTTGTTGCCTTGCTGAAGATGGCTTCAGAACAGTAACAGGTTTCTCTTATAAGTATAAGCTGGAGCTGGCATGTTAGAGCACATCCGAATTGTGTTAGTGGGTACCTCTCATACCGGAAACATAGGTTCAGTTGCCCGCGCTATGAAAACTATGGGCCTGAGCAAGCTGGTGCTGGTATCACCAAAAGAATTACCAGATGGTCAGGCTTATGCGTTATCAGCAGGCGCCAGTGATATTCTGGCTAATGCACAAGTGGTAGAGACTTTAGAGCAGGCTATTGCAGATTGTGGTTTAGTGGTTGGCAGCAGCGCTCGTTCCCGCACTTTATCCTGGCCTATGCTGGAGCCGCGTGAATGCGGCGAAAAAGCTGTGCTGGAAGCCACACAAAAACCTGTAGCTCTGGTGTTCGGTCGTGAAAACAATGGCCTGACCAACGAAGAGCTGCAAATGTGTAATTACCATGTCTGTATTCCTGCCAATCCTGAATACAGCTCTCTGAATTTAGCTATGGCTGTGCAGATTATTGCTTATGAAGTTCGGGTCGCCTTTTTAGCGCAACAGGATAAAACCCCCGAAGCGGATTTAACTGTCTATCCAGAAATAGACCAGATGGAGAAGTTTTATGTTCATCTGGAACAAACCTTAAGTGATACAGGTTTTATTATTAAGCAGCACCCAGGCATTGTGATGGCGCGTTTGCGTCGTTTATTTGCTCGTTCCAGACCTGATGATCAGGAACTGAATATTTTGCGTGGCATTCTGGCCTCGATTCAACGCACAACCAAGCCTCAATAAAAATAGGATTTGTAAGATGTTTGCAGGTATCAAAGAAGACATTAAAAGTGTGTTCGAGCGGGACCCGGCGGCGCGTAGTGCTTTTGAAGTACTGACTAACTATCCTGGTTTGCATGCCATTTGGTGGCACAGAATGAATCATCGCTTATGGTTAGCCAATTGGAAATGGCTGGCGCGTTTCTTAAGCACCATAGCGCGTTGGTTAACAGGGGTTGAAATTCACCCTGGCGCAAAAATTGGCCGTCGCTTTTTTATCGACCATGGTATGGGCGTGGTGATAGGCGAAACCGCTGAAATTGGTGATGACGTCACTTTGTACCATGGTGTGACTTTAGGTGGCACCAGCTGGAATCCTGGCAAACGTCACCCGACTTTAGGCAATGGTGTCGTCATAGGCGCTGGCGCAAAAATCTTAGGGCCTTTGTATGTTGGCGAATCTGCCCGCATAGGTTCAAATGCCGTGGTGGTAAAAGATGTGCCGGCAGGCGCCACTGTAGTGGGTATTCCAGGGCGTATTGTCGCCAAACAGGATATGGAACTGACTGAGCAGCGCCAGCAAATGGCGAAAAAGTTTGGCTTTGATGCGTATGCAGTCTCCAGCGATAACCCGGATCCAGTGGCCAATGCTATGGGGAGGATGCTGGATCATATGCATTTTCTCGATAACAAAGTGACGGAGCTGTGCCAAAGCGTCAACAAGCTTGGTGGTAACGTCTGCGAAATCGTGCCGGAAATTGCCATTGAAGACGAAGCTTTTATTCAGGCCGAACGTGACGCTGCTGAACAACGTAAGAAAGCAGTAGACGCTTTTGACCCGACTATTTAACAACGCAGATAAGCACAACCGGCCAATTCATCGGAAAAAGAGTTGAACCTAAACGGATAATACCTGACTAAAACGGTAGGATTAATACTTGACTAAAACAGTCAAGAATGTACAATTTGCGCCATTCGTTTCAGGGAGTCCGTTATGCGTTTAACTTCAAAAGGCCGATACGCTGTGACCGCTATGCTGGATGTTGCATTACATGCAGAATCTGGCCCGGTATCATTGGCGGATATCTCTGAACGGCAGGGGATTTCCCTGTCTTACCTTGAACAACTGTTTGCCCGTTTACGTAAACAAGGTCTGGTTAGCAGCGTGCGTGGTCCTGGTGGTGGTTACCAGTTGGGCTTGGACCCGATGCAAATATCGGTGTCCGCTGTGATCAGTGCGGTCGATGAGTCCGTAGATGCCACACGCTGTCAGGGTAAATCTGATTGTCAAAGCGGCGCTAAATGTCTAACCCATACCTTATGGACAGACTTAAGCGATCGTATCGAAGACTTCCTCACCGGCATCACCTTAGGTGAGCTGGTTCGCCAGAATGAAGTGAAAAAAGTGGCGAAACGGCAAGATGGCCGTGTGTTAAAAAATCCAGCAACTGAAATCGAAGTCAGTTGCCAGTTGTAGGCAAAAGCCGGAGCAAAAAATGAAGCTACCTATTTATTTAGACTATGCAGCCACAACCCCGGTTGATCCGCGGGTGGCCGAAAAACTGATGCAATTTTTGACTATGGATGGTTCTTTTGGTAATCCGGCGTCACGTTCGCACAAGTTCGGCTGGCAGGCAGAAGAAGCGGTAGAAATTGCCCGAGCGCAAATTGCCGAACTGGTCAACGCCGACCCACGTGAAATTGTATTCACGTCAGGCGCGACCGAATCAAACAACTTAGCTATCAAAGGCGCAGCTCAGTTTTACCATAAAAAAGGTAAACACCTGATCACTGTCAAAACTGAACACAAAGCTGTGCTGGATGCTATGCGCGCTTTGGAACGTGAAGGTTTTGAAGTGACTTATCTGGATGTGGAAGCCAGTGGTTTAGTTGACTTAGACAAGTTAACTGCTGCTATCCGTCCTGATACCACTGTCATCAGCATCATGTTCGTCAACAACGAAATTGGTGTGATTCAGGACATCGCTGCTATTGGCGAGCTTTGCCGCAGCAAAGGTATTATTTTCCATGTCGATGCAGCTCAGGCTACAGGCAAAGTGGATATTGATTTAGAAACCCTAAAAGTGGATCTGATGTCGTTCTCAGGCCACAAAACTTATGGTCCAAAAGGTATTGGCGCTTTGTATGTGCGCCGTAAGCCACGTATTCGTTTAGAAGCTCAGACGCACGGTGGTGGTCATGAGCGTGGTATGCGTTCAGGCACTTTAGCTACGCACCAGATTGTGGCTATGGGTGAAGCTTTCCGTATTGCCAAAGAAGAAATGCACGCTGAGCGTGAACGTGTTGCTGTGTTACGTGACCGCCTGCTGGATGGTATTAAAGACATCGAACAGGTGTTTTTAAATGGTGATGCTGTGCAACGTGTGCCAGGTATTACCAACGTTAGCTTTAACTATGTTGAAGGTGAGTCTCTGATTATGGCGTTAAAAGACATCGCCGTATCCTCAGGTTCAGCTTGTACTTCAGCCAGTCTGGAACCTTCGTACGTATTACGTGCTTTAGGTTTAACCGACGAGCTGGCACACAGTTCTATTCGTTTCAGCATCGGCCGTTACACGACGGAAGAGCAAATTGATCACACCATTAAGATTGTGCATGACGCCATTGGTAAATTACGCGACATGTCACCTCTGTGGGAAATGTACAAAGACGGCGTGGATTTAGGCAGCGTAGCCTGGGTTGCACACTAAGTTATTTGCAGGATTAGAGGGCACGAATCATGGCATACAGCACTAAGGTCATAGACCATTACGAAAACCCGCGTAACGTCGGTTCATTCGCTAAAGACGACCCAACTATAGCTACAGGTATGGTTGGCGCACCGGCTTGTGGTGACGTGATGAAGTTACAGTTAAAAATTAATGACCAGGGCATTATTGAAGATGCCAAGTTCAAGACTTATGGCTGTGGCAGCGCTATTGCATCCAGCTCATTAGTCACTGAATGGGTGAAAGGCAAAAGCATCGACGAAGCTGCTTTAATTAAAAACACCGATATAGCTCAGGAACTGGCTTTACCTCCGGTAAAAATCCACTGCTCTATTCTGGCGGAAGATGCAATCAAAGCAGCCATTGCTGATTACAAACAACGTCACGGGAACTAAGTTATGGCTATTTCAATGACACCAGCGGCAGCGGATCGCGTCAGAAGCTTCCTGGCCAACAGAGGCAAAGGCCTTGGCTTGCGTGTGGGGGTAAAAACCACAGGCTGTTCAGGTTTAGCTTATGTGCTGGAGTTTGTTGACGATTTAAACGATGACGATCAGGTGTTTGAATACAACGATCTGAAACTCATCGTTGACGGTAAAAGCCTGGTTTATATCGACGGCACTCAGCTTGATTTTGTCAAAGAAGGTTTAAACGAAGGGTTCCAGTTTAACAACCCCAACGTCAATGGCGAATGTGGTTGTGGCGAAAGCTTCACCGTTTAACGAAGGGCGCAGATGAATTACTTTCAGCTTTTTCATCTGCCAGCTCAGTTCGAGCTGGATTTGACTGAATTAGGTACTCGTTATCTGGAATTGCAGCGTCAGTTTCATCCTGATAAACATGCGGCGGGTTCAGAGCGCGATAAACTGATGGCGGTGCAACAAGCAGCCAATATCAACGATGCGTATCACAGCTTAAAACAGCCGCTGTTACGTGCCGAACATTTACTGGCGTTACGAGGTTTAAAAATCAGTAACGAGCAGCGCAGTTTTATGGAGCCTGCGTTTTTAATGCAGCAAATGGAATTACGTGAGTTGCTGGCAGAAATTAGCGACGCCGCTGATCCTGATGCATTAATTGACGAAGCCGATCAGCAAATTCAGCAGCAGAAAAAAGCTTTATTACGACAGTTGCAATCGGCACTGGATGCCAACAACCCTGAGCATGATCATCAGGCGGCTGATATAATCCGCAAACTCAAATTTTTCTTTAAGCTACAGCATGAGCTGGAGCTGATTGAACAAACACAAGATTAAAGAGCAGCATGGCGTTATTACAAATTGCAGAGCCCGGTCAAAGCGCGGCTCCACATCAGCACAAGTTAGCCGCAGGTATTGATCTCGGTACCACCAATTCGCTGGTTGCTACTGTTCGCAGTGGCGAAGCCAAAACGCTGTTTAATAAAGCGGGTCAGGACATGGTGCCTTCTGTGGTGCGTTACACCAAAGATAACGTCATAGTCGGTCATGCCGCAGCAGCGGATGCTGTGCTGGATCCACACAACACCATAGTGTCGGTCAAGCGTTTAATGGGCCGTGGTTTTGCTGAAATCAACGCCGATGCTGAACATATTCCGTACGAGCTGGTAGACCAATCAGGTTTAGTGGCTATTAACACCATTCAGGGCATTAAAAACCCGGTGGAAGTCTCAGCTGAAATTCTGGCGACTTTAGCCGACACAGCAAGCCAGACCTTAGGTGGCGAGCTAACAGGTGTGGTTATTACTGTGCCTGCGTATTTTGATGACTCACAGCGCCAGGCGACCAAAGACGCCGCCAAGCTTGCTGGCCTGAACGTATTACGTCTATTAAACGAGCCTACAGCAGCCGCTTTAGCTTATGGCCTGGATTCAGGTCAGGAAGGTGTGGTTGCAGTTTACGACTTAGGTGGTGGCACTTTTGATATCTCTATCCTGCGTTTAAAGCGTGGCGTGTTTGAAGTACTGGCCACGGGCGGCGACTCGGCTTTAGGCGGGGATGATTTTGATCACACTTTAGTCAACTGGTTACAGCAGCAAACGGGCCAAAGTACACTTTCGCATTCAGAGCTGCGCCAGTATCTGGTGAGCGCCCGTCAAATCAAAGAAAACTTAAGCGCTACAGAGCAACTGGATTTTGTCCTGCCTTTAGCTTCAGGTGAATTTAAAGGCCAAATCAGTCGTGCTGATTTTGATGCCTTAATTCAGCCTTTAGTACGCAAGACTATTCGCGCTTGTAAACAAGTGCTGCGTGATGCCGGTTTAGATACCGAAGAAATTCAACAAGTGGTAATGGTCGGTGGTTCTACCCGCGTGCCATTAGTGCGAAGCGCTGTGGCGGAGTTTTTTGCCGCAGAGCCTTTAACGTCGATAGACCCGGATAAAGTAGTAGCCATAGGTGCTGCTATTCAGGCCAACGTGCTGGTCGGTAATAAATCTGATCACGATACCTTGCTGCTTGATGTAATACCTCTGTCTTTAGGTTTGGAGACTATGGGTGGCTTAGTGGAAAAAATTATTCCACGTAACACAGTGATCCCTGTGGCCCGTGCTCAGGAATTTACCACCTTTAAAGATGGCCAGACCGCTATGGCTATCCACGTGCTGCAAGGCGAACGTGAACTGGTGGATGCTTGTCGTTCTTTAGCCCGTTTTGACCTGACCAATATTCCGGCTATGGCCGCTGGTGGCGCTCATATTCGGGTGACTTTTCAGGTGGATGCTGACGGTTTATTAAGTGTCACAGCACAAGAGAAATCGACAGGAGTCAGCGCCAGTATTCAGGTGAAACCTTCCTACGGTTTAAGTGACGATCAGGTTGCGACCATGATCCAAAGCTCTATGTTGTATGCCAAACAGGATATGCAGCTGCGCTTGTTAAAAGAGCAACAAGTAGAAGCAGAACGGGTATTGGAAGCTGTTAGTGCGGCCTTAAATGCCGATGCTGCATTGTTAACTGCAGAAGAAAAATTAAGTGTAGAACAAGCCCTTGCTGAACTTGCGACAGTGAAACAAGGCGACAACACGGCCGCTATTAAAGCCGCCATTGAACATACCAATCATATAACGGATGAGTTTGCAGCGCGCCGTATGGATATATCTATCCGTAAGGCATTGCAAGGTCATAAGGTCGACGAGGTCTGATATGCCACAAATCATCTTTTTACCCCATGCACAATTATGTCCTGAAGGTGTCGCAGTTGAAGCCCAAACAGGTGAAACTGTGCTTGATGTGGCACTTCGTTGTGGTATCTCTATTGAACATGCCTGCGAAAAGTCCTGTGCCTGTACTACCTGCCACGTCATAGTGCGCGAAGGCTTCCGCTCTCTGAACCCTAGCGATGAGCTGGAAGACGATATGCTTGATAAAGCCTGGGGTTTAGAGCCAGACTCACGTTTAGGTTGTCAGGCTCGTATAGCGGATGAAGATTTAACAGTCGAAATCCCTAAATACACAGTCAATATGGTCAGCGAAGGGCATTAAGTCTGGTCTGGTGATACAAAGAAAGCAGCTTCGAGCTGCTTTTTTACTAGTTGCAGCACTGGTTCTGATCACAAAATAAGAGCTTTATCCTCTGTATTTAGAAAAAATAGGTTTTTTATTTTCGTTAGCGTATAATTCGCGGCCTTAAATTTATTCACCCTTTTGATTACAGGAGTCTGTCATGGCTTTAGAACGTACTTTTTCAATCGTAAAACCAGATGCAGTAGCAAAGAACCACATCGGCGCTATCTATCACCGTTTTGAGTCTGCAGGTTTACGTATTGTTGCTGCCAAAATGCTGCACTTAAGCCGTGAACAGGCTGAAGGCTTCTACGGTGAGCACAAAGAGCGTCCATTCTTCAACGCTTTAGTATCTTTCATGACATCTGGCCCAGTAATGGTTCAGGTTTTAGAAGGCGAAGACGCTGTTCGTAAAAACCGTGAAATCATGGGTGCTACTAACCCTAAAGATGCTGCTGCCGGTACTTTACGTGCTGACTACGCTGCAAGCATTGACGAAAACGCTGTTCACGGTTCAGACGCTGCTGCTTCTGCTGCCCGTGAAATCGCGTTCTTCTTCACTGAAGCTGAACTCTGTGCCCGTACTCGTTAATTTTAACGGGTTTAGGAAAAGTTTAACGAATTAAACTGATCCACAGGGACGATGAATAGTAAAAGGGAGCTTAGCTCCCTTTCTATCTATTTAAACTGTCCTATTTTTTATCTATCTATGTTGTGAGGAAAAGCCCAAATGAGCCAAACAGAAAACAAAGTCAATCTGCTTGATCTGACCCGTACCCAGATGAAGGAGTTTTTTGTCTCTATTGGTGAAGCAGGCTTCAGAGCCGATCAGGTGATGAAATGGATCTACCATTTCTGCATCGATGACTTTGATAAAATGACCAACATCAACAAGAAGTTGCGTGACAAATTAAAAGAAAAAGCCGTGATTGCAGCACCAGTTGTGGTGACTCGTCAGGACAGCGCCGATGGCACTATTAAGTTTGTGATGGGTTTGGTTGGTGGTCAGGAAGTGGAAACTGTCTGGATCCCGGAAAAAGACCGCCGCACTTTATGTGTGTCTTCGCAGGTTGGCTGTGCTTTAGAATGTACTTTTTGTTCTACAGCTCAGCAGGGTTTTAACCGCAATTTGAAAGTATCTGAAATTATTGGCCAGGTCTGGCGTGTAGCTCAAATCATCGGCAGCTACGGCGATACAGGCGAAAAACCAGTCACCAACGTGGTGATGATGGGCATGGGTGAGCCTTTGCTGAATCTCAACAACGTAGTGCCTGCCATGGAGCTGATGCTGGAAGACTTTGGTTTTGGTTTATCCAAACGCCGTGTCACTTTAAGTACCTCAGGTGTAGTACCAGCCTTAGATATGCTGAAAGAGCGTATTGATGTGGCCTTGGCTATTTCTTTACACGCGCCGAATAACACGCTGCGTGATGAATTAGTGCCTGTTAATAAAAAATACCCTATGGAAGAATTCCTGGCTGCGGCGAAGCGTTATGTCACAGATTCACGTGCTAACGATAAAGTTACAGTCGAATACGTGATGCTGGATGGCGTCAACGACAGCATGGAACAAGCCCATGAACTGGCGCATGCTCTCAAAGGCACGCCATCCAAAGTGAACCTGATCCCATTCAACCCATACCCTGGTTCACCGTACAAACGTTCAAGCAATTCCCGCATCGACCGTTTTAATAAAGTGCTGCAGGAACATGGTTATACAGTGATGGTGCGCAAGACCCGCGGCGACGATATTGACGCTGCTTGTGGTCAGTTAGTGGGTGATGTAATTGACCGTACCAAGCGTTTAGAAAAAAAACAGATGAAAGGTCAGGAGATTTCAGTAAAAATGGTGTAACACTCCATTCAACTGGTACCCCTATGCAAAAACTCAGGCTTCTTGCTTGTGTTGTTTTCAGTTTACAGTTGGCAGCTTGTGTCACTGAAACCACAGTAGTGGGCAGTGACCGGCAAATTCGTCCCAAGATGGATCAAAAGGAAGCTGCCCGCACCCGCATAGCTCTTGGCATTAACTACCTGCAACGGGGCGATAATGCCCAGGCCAAGTTTAATCTGGAAAAAGCCAAAAGCTTAGCGCCTGAATTGGCCGAAGTGCATAACGCCATGGCTTATTATTATCAGCAAGTGGCTGAATTTGAAGCCGCCGAAAACTCCTACAAAACAGCCATAGAGCTTGAACCCAACAACGCTGACTCCTATAACAACTACGGCGCTTTTTTATGCCAGCGCGGTAAGTATGCTCAAGCCGAGCAGTTACTGTTACAGGCGATAAGCCGCCCTGGTTACATCCGCGCCGCTGACAGCTATGAAAATATCGCCTTGTGCCGCTTAGAGCAAAAAGACTTTATTCAGGCCAAAACTTACTTAGACTTATCCATTAAACACAATTCCAGTCGCCCCAGCGCTTTGTTTAACTTAGCTTCGGTCAATTATGCGATGGCAGATTTACCAGCAGCCCAGGTGCTGTTGGATCGAATGCAAAGTGCGTCACAAATTTCGCCCCGTTCTGTGTTGCTGGGCTATCTGATAGCGCAGGAACAGCAAGATTACAGCCGGATGCAAACGGCAGAGCAGTTGCTGCTGACCACTTATCCACAAAGTCAGGAAACCCTGCTCTTTAGTCAGGGCCAGTTGAACCAGTCTGAATTCCGCTTGCTCAGACAAGACTATAAGCAGCAGTTGCTGCAACAACCTGCGGAACAAATAAAAGCAGGAGCGGTGCAGCCCAAAATTAAAATCACCCGTAAAAAGCCTCCGGCAGCTGTGGCGCAGCACAGCGATGAGGCGCAACTCAGCGCTGCAACTGCTGCAGAACCTTTGCCTGAAGTTGAAAACTTAACCCTAACAGAACTGACGACAGAATCTGCGGCAGCATCTGCTGGGTCCGATCATCAGCCTGAAGTGACAGAAGCTGCGGCTGCTACAGAGGTTAAGCAACACGAAGTGCAACAAGATGAAACCTTGTATGGCATAGCAGAGCGTTACAGTGTTACTATTAGCGATATAATCAGCTGGAACTCTTTGCGTGATAATCAGCCTATAGTCAAGGGCCAGGTCCTGTGGATTGGACAACAAGCACCCCGGCAAGCCGAACCACAAATTGAAGTACCAGAACGTTATCAAATCCAGTATGGCGACACCTTATTCCGGATATCGATGCGTTACAGGGTGAAACTAACCAGCCTGCTGCAATGGAACAACTTAACTGAGCAAAGCCCGATACGGGCTGGGCAATTTATCTACTTAAAAGATCCGGCACAATTAGAATTATGACGACTGAATTAACGCAGCCCAGTAGCGCAGGACAAACTTTAAGCGCAGGACAAACCCTACGCCAGGCCAGAGAGCAACAAAATCTGACCGTAGCGCAAGTGGCACAGCAACTGAATTTAAGTAAAAGCCTGATTGATGATCTTGAACTGGATCAGGTGGATGCCAAGCTGTCCTCAACTTTTGTTCGGGGTTATTTACGCTCTTATGCCAAGTTACTGAAGATACCAGCCCAGCAAGTGCTGGAGGCGTACAGCAGTAACTCCAAAGGTTTACACCAGATCCCAAGCCTGACCCGCAGTTTCTCTAAGCGTACCGCCAAAGAAGCTACAGAGAACCGCTTTATTTGGGTGACTTATTTTGTCATTTTTGTGTTTGTGGTGTTATTGGTCGTCGGGTTCTGGCAAAGTCGTTTTGGCAGTTCGGCATCAGGTACTGCGTTGCCTATGGCCCAAACAGATGAAACTATGTTGGCCAGCGAAGAAGCTCAGCCGACACAAAATGAAGTTTATCAGCCGACTGCGCAGGCAGAAAATTCAATTCCGGTCACTCAACTCGATCATTCGCCAACATCAACAGAAACTTCGGCATTAAGTACTCAGCCACAAGCTACTGTTGCCACAGATGCACCAGTGTTGCCTGTGCAAGAACAAGTAGCTGCACCAAGTCCTGTTGAGACTGAGCCACAAGTACCACCTCCAGTTGCTGTACCACAAACTGAAGCGTCGCAATCTGACACTTCAACTGTGTCACCAGCGCCTGAAGTAACAACCACAGATATTTCTGCAGTGGATGTTCCGGTCACAGCCATCACAGAATCTCAAACCACAGCAACCACAGATGCTGCGGCCAATGCCAGCATCAGCTTGTCATTAACTGCAGAATGTTGGGTCGATGTGGTGGACGCTACTGGCAAACGTTTGGTGTTTGGCAGCAGGCAAGCTGGTGAACAATTAAATTTAAGTGGTGTAGCACCAGTCAAAGTTTTATTAGGCAATGCAGCAGCAGCCACTCTTAGCTTTAATGGCGAAGCCATCGATCTGTCTGGTTATCCAACAGGTCGGGTCGCCCGGTTAACCCTCGGACAAAACTGATGAGTTACGCAGAAAATCCTATTAAAAGACGTCAGTCCACCCAAATTAAAGTGGGTAATGTACTGATAGGTGGTGATGCCCCTATTGCAGTACAGTCGATGACCAATACCAAAACCACAGATGTCGCAGCGACAGTGGCACAAATTCATGCGATAGCAAAAGCTGGTGCTGATTTAGTGCGGGTGTCTGTGCCGACGATGGAAGCGGCGGAAGCCTTTAAGCTGATCAAACAGCAATCGCCTATTCCGTTGGTGGCCGATATTCATTTTGATTACCGTATTGCGCTAAAAGTGGCGGAGTATGGTGTCGACTGTTTGCGCATTAACCCGGGTAATATAGGTCGTGAAGACCGTATTCGGTCTGTGGTTGAAGCGGCCCGCGATAAAAACATTCCTATCCGTATTGGGGTCAATGGCGGTTCGCTGGAAGCAGATTTGCAGGAAAAGTATGGCGAACCTACACCAGAAGCGCTGGTGGAATCAGCCATGCGTCATGTCGAAATTTTGGACAGACTGAACTTCGACCAGTTTAAAGTCAGTGTCAAAGCCTCCGATGTGTTTTTGGCTGTAGGTGCTTATCGTTTACTGGCGAAACAAATCAAACAACCGCTGCATTTAGGTATTACTGAAGCAGGCGGTGCTCGTGCTGGTTCAGTGAAATCTGCTATTGGTCTTGGCATGCTGTTATCTGAAGGCATAGGCGATACCTTGCGTATTTCACTGGCCGCCGATCCGGTGGAAGAAGTGAAAGTGGGTTTTGATATTTTAAAATCACTGCGCATTCGTTCCCGCGGCGTTAACTTTATTGCCTGCCCAAGTTGTTCCCGTCAGGAATTTGATGTCATTAAAACCATGAATGAACTGGAACAACGACTGGAAGATATTATCGACCCTGTCACTGTTTCTGTGATTGGTTGTGTCGTCAATGGCCCTGGTGAAGCCTTGATCTCCGATTTAGGTGTGGCAGGGGCAAACCGCATGAGTGGGTTTTACCTCAAAGGTCAGCGGCAGAAATTACGCATTGATAACAACACTGTCGCAGAGCAATTAGAAGCCCAGATCCGATTGTATCTGGCAGAGCAAAAACGACTGATTGAAATTAAACAGCTGGATTGAGTAGCTTCGCTGCATCATCCGCTTAGGATAAAGAGATAAAACCCGTGTCAAAAGATATCCAGGCCATTCGTGGCATGAACGACTGCTTACCTGCGGATACCCCGGCATGGCAGTATGTGGAACAGATTTTACGTAAAACAGTGCGCAATTATGGCTATGAGGAAATTCGTTTTCCTATAGTCGAAATGACCGAGCTGTTTAAGCGTTCTATCGGCGAAGTGACCGACATCGTTGAAAAAGAAATGTACACTTTTGCCGATCGCAATGGTGACAGCCTGACCTTGCGCCCTGAAGGTACAGCAGTCTGCGTGCGTGCAGCTAATCAAAATGGTTTGTTGTACAACCAAGAACAACGCTTGTGGTATATGGGGCCTATGTTCCGTCATGAGCGTCCGCAAAAAGGCCGTTACCGCCAGTTTCACCAGTTTGGTTTAGAAGCTTTTGGTATGGCAGGTCCGGACATTGATGCTGAAGTGATTTTACTCAGTGCTCGTTTGTGGAAAAGCTTAGGTTTATCTGCTCATGTGACTCTGGAGCTGAACTCTTTAGGGTCTAATCAGGCTCGTGCGGATTACCGCGCGGCTTTAATGGCCTATTTAGAGCAACATAAAGAATTACTTGATGAAGACAGCTTACGCCGTATGTACAGCAATCCACTGCGGGTACTGGATAGCAAAAATCCGGTAATGCAGGACATGCTGGGCAGAGCGCCACAACTTTTGGATTATTTAGACGATGAATCCAAAGCAGATTTTGATGGCCTGCAAAAGCGTTTAAAAGCCGCTGGTGTTGAGTTTGTGATCAATCCACGTTTAGTTCGTGGCTTGGATTATTACAACAAAACTGTGTTTGAGTGGGTGACCAGCAGCTTAGGTTCACAAGGTACTGTGTGTGCCGGTGGTCGCTACGATGGTTTAGTAGAACAGCTGGGTGGTAAATCTACTCCTGCAGTTGGTTTTGCCTTAGGCATGGAGCGACTGGTATTATTGCTGCAAACCTTAGAGTTATTGCCAGAAGCCCAGGCTCAAACTGATATTTATCTGATGGCCTTAGGGGATGCAGCGGAACTTGCCGCAGTTTCTATTGCCGAAGCCCTGCGTAATGATTTACCTGAACTGCGCTTAATGACGCATTCCGGTGGCGGCAACTTAAAGAAACAATTTAAAAAAGCAGATAAGTCTGGGGCCAGCCTTGGTCTGTTATTAGGTGAAACTGAACTGGAACAAGGCGAAATTACGCTGAAATGGCTCAGAGAAGATAAGCCACAACAAAATATTAAATTGACTCAATTGAGCGACTACTTAAAACAGCTGTCTTAAGCTGCAAACTATTAAATTGACTGAATAAAGCGGCTGTATCTAAAGTCGCTGGTTTAAAGGGATCGAAGATGGAAATTTACAACAGCGAAGAACAACAAGTCGAAGCCATTAAGCGCTTTTGGAAAGAAAACGGCACCGCCATTATCGCTGGTGTAGTGTTGGGTTTAGGTGGTTTGTACGGCTGGCGTTATTTCCAGGACACTCAACTGGAAAACACTATGGCGGCTTCAAGCGCTTATACCCAGTTACTGGAACAACAACAAACCGCAGCGGATAACCCTGAGTTGCTGGCTCAATTCCAGACATTTGTTGATAAAAACAGTGACTCTTCTTACGCTCTGCTGGCTGCTTTTGTGGCTGCCAAAGAAGCTGTAGCTAAAGAAGATTATGCCAGTGCAGCCAAACAGCTGAACTGGGTAGTCACGACTGCAACTCAACCAGAAATTAAAGCTCTGGCGCAGCTGCGTCTGGCTCGTGTACAAAATGAACAAAAAGACTATCCTGCTGCTTTAGCTACTTTGGCTTTAGCAGTACCGGAAGCTTTTAAAGCACAACAGCAAGAACTGACAGGTGATGTGCTGCAAAATTCAGGTGAGCTGGCGAAAGCTAAAACTGCTTACCAGGCTGCTGTTGCAGCAACTCAAGATGCTCAGAATCCAATTCTGAAAGTGAAATTAGACGAACTGGCGCACGTAACTGCTGCTTAAGGTGTAAGAGTGAAGTTATTCAGGTCCCGTATCGGCTTAATGCTGGTGTTGTTGACGACTTTGGCAGCTTGTTCTTCCAAAGAAGAATTGGTTTATCCGGAAATTAACAACAAAATTGAACCCGAAGAAATTTGGAGTGCATCTGTTGGTGATGGTGTTGAACATTATGATTCAGCACTGCGTCCATTAATCTACAAAGACAAAGTTTTTGCTGCCAGCCGTGCTGGTTTAGTGATGGGCTTCGACAAAGAGTCAGGCAAACGTCTGTGGACTTTTGATGTGCGCGACGATGGCACTGGCAGCTTTCTGGATGGTCTGAAGTTTTGGAATTCAGAAACGGCACGTATTTCGGGCGGTATTAGTGCTGGCTACGATAAAATCTTTGTAGGCACTGAAAACGGCGATGTAGTGGCGTTAAACCCTGAAACCGGCGAATTGGTATGGCGGATTAAAGTCAAAGGTGAAGTGATTGCCAGACCTGCTGCGGGCGAAGGTTATGTACTGGTCAATACATCGGCTGGTTATATCTTTGCATTGCACCCAGATACTGGCGAACAGCGCTGGATGTACGAGCAGGAAAGTGCAGTATTAAGTTTGCGTGGTACCAGCGAGCCAGTGGTCGCTAATGGTGGCGTTATTTTGGGTAGCGGTGCAGGCAAGGTTGCAGTGTTGATCGCCGACAAAGGTGTATTAGCATGGGACGCTGCCATTGCTGTGCCAAAAGGCGCAACCGATTTATCCCGTATGGTCGATGTGGATGCCACTCCTATCGTAGCCGAAGGTACTATTTACGCCATAGCCTTTAACGGTGAACTGGTCGCATTAGAACTGCGCACGGGCCGGGTAATGTGGAAACGTGAATACGCCAGCTTCCGCGATATGGTCATTGAAGGCAATACTATTTATCTGGTTGACAGTGTTGGTAAAATTTTTGCTGTTGACCGTCGCAATGGCTCAGAGCAATGGGCACAAACAGGTTTGCATAAACATTTCCTGACGGGCCCGGCAGTTTATAAAGACTATCTGACCGTGGGTGATGTGGAAGGTAACTTATTCTGGTTAGATAAAAATACCGGTGAATTTGTTGCTCAGGAATCCTATGGTTCCGGTTTTTACACTCAGGGCATAAGCTCAGCCGATGAATTAGTGATCCAAACCCGGGATGGTGAGCTAAGTTTAATACGCTTACCTTAAACCAGCTGAGTATGGAAAAAGACAAGGTCGGAGCCGATAAATCATCGCCTCCGGCCTTGTTGTTTAATAAAGTTTAGTGATTTACGTAGCTGCCACGGCTGAAAAGCCTGACGTGACAGAGTAAGAAGGCCAGTCGGCCTGCGGTATCCACAAGGATACATAGTAATTTTATTTGAGGTAAAACCATGTTACCTGTAGTGGCTTTGGTTGGCAGAGCCAACGTTGGAAAATCAACATTATTTAACCGTTTGACCCGCACCCGCGACGCCTTAGTGGCAGATTTCCCGGGCCTGACGCGCGACCGTAAATACGGTTCAGTCAAATACGAAGGTTACGAATTCATTGTGGTCGATACCGGTGGTATAGACGGCAATGAGCAAGGCATTGAAGTAGAAATGGCCGAGCAGTCACTCAAAGCAATCGACGAAGCTGACATAGTGCTGTTTATGGTGGACGCCCGTGCCGGCGCTACTGTAGCCGATGATGCGATAGCGCAGCATTTACGTCGTATCAATAAAAAGGTGTTTTTGGTTGCCAATAAAACCGATGGCCTGGATGCTGATACTGCCACTGCAGACTTCTACAGCCTGGCGCAGGGCGAAGTTTATCCTATAGCTGCAGTGCATGGCCGTGGTGTGTTGTCTTTGCTGCAACATGCGTTATTGCCTATGTTGTCTGAACAGCAGCAGCAGCGTATTGCCGCCATTGAAAAGGGCGAAGAATTACCGGAAGAGTTGGAAGAAGAAAGCGAAGAGGACATTACTCAAGCTAAGGATCAGCATATCAAGCTGGCCATAGTGGGTCGTCCAAACGTGGGTAAATCGACTTTAACCAACCGTATTTTAGGTGAAGAACGTGTTGTGGTATTCGACATGCCGGGCACCACACGGGATTCGATTTATATCCCTATGACCCGTGGTGAGCGCGAATATACGTTGATCGACACAGCTGGTGTGCGTCGTCGTGGCAAAATTGACGATATGGTCGAGAAGTTTTCTGTCATTAAAACTCTGCAGGCTATTGAAGATGCCAACGTAGTGATTTTGGTGCTGGACGCCCGTTTAGGTATTTCTGATCAGGACTTAAGCATTTTAGGTTTTGTGCTCAATGCCGGTCGTTCATTGGTACTGGCTGTCAACAAGTGGGATGGCCTGGACGAGCGTGTTAAAGAAGATGTAAAACGTGAACTCGACAGACGTTTAGGTTTTATCGACTTTGCCCGTCTGCATTTTATCTCAGCATTACACGGCTCTGGTGTAGGTAACTTATTTGAATCGGTAGAAGAAGCCTTCGACTCGGCCACCCGCCGTGTCAGCACAGCGCTTTTAACCCGTATTATGAAAATGGCAGTGGAAGATCACCAGCCACCTATGGTGAAAGGCCGTCGTGTGAAGCTGAAATATGCTCACGCCGGTGGTTACAATCCGCCTCTTATCGTGATCCACGGTACCCAGGTAGACGACCTGCCAGATTCGTACAAACGTTATCTGATGAATTATTTCCGAAAATCTTTACAGATGATGGGCACGCCAGTGCGGATTGAATTCCGCGAAGGCGAAAACCCGTTCGCGGGTAAACGTAGTATGCTGACGCCTAATCAGCAGTACAAACGAGACCGCATCTTAAAAGCCAGAGCGAATCTGGTGAATAAGAAGTAAGTTTTACAAGGCCAGCGAAAGCTGGCCTTGTTGTTTCTATGGGGTGTGCATTGATTGCGAATTGTGGGGGGGAGGTAGAAAGGGCGGGGACAAGCCCAGCCCCTACGACCCGCCCGTCTATAACTCCAATCCAATACCAATCAGCGTTTATCTCTGTCGGTTGCAAATTACAGTCAGGTGCTATTGGGCTTTCGCATTTACCCCGCGCATTCACAAACAAATTGTAGGGGCGGGTAGAAAGGGCGGGGACAAGCCCAGCCCCTACGACCCGCCCGTCTATAATTCCAATCCAATGCCAATCAGGGTTTATCCCTGTCAGCCAAATAGCGCCACACATGCGGGTTGTGATATACAGCCACTCCTGAATCAACCATCCTTACTCTGAGGTTTTATGCTGCATCATGTTTCTTTTGGTGTTTCTGATATTTACCGTTCAGCAGCTTTTTACGATGCTGTGTTATCCGCTTTAGGTTATGTCCGCGTTTGGGATGATATCAGCGATGATGACCCAGATTGTGCTGTAGGTTATGGCTACAGAAACGGTGGCGATAAGTTTGCCATCAAACTCAGAGCACAGGCTTTGTCAGGTTCTGTACCAGGTTTTCATCTGGCCTTTGCAGCACCAAGCCGTAGTGCTGTGGATGAGTTTCATAAAGCTGCTTTATTGCATGGTGGCAAAGAAAATGGTGCTGCAGGGTTGAGGCCAGATTATGGCGATGAATATTATGCGGCTTTTGTGATTGACCCGGATGGTTATCATATTGAAGCAGTGATTAATGGGGCTGAGCAGGAATAAGCGTTACGCCAATTCGGTAGCTTGTGCGTGGCGCCGCATTGTAGGTTGTACTCGACGCGCAGCGGCAGTACAACAATGTAACTGCTCGGGAGCGCCTGTAGTTGTAACATTTGTTGGTTGCTACATTTTTTACTTTAAAGCTTTCGCCGCTGGCGAGCCGCTTTCTTTTGCGTCGCCAAAAGAAAGCGGCGCAAAGAAAAGGCGACCCCAGGTCGCAGCGAAAGCCCGGCCCAAAATCGTGCGTCCAAGGCGGCTGGGCAACTCGCTCGTCGCTACCGCTCCTCACTCAAACACTCCCAGCCTTAAAACCTTGGCCACCCAATTTTGTCCGGCTCGCGCCCCAATGGGGGATTGGTGCCAGTAGTTGGTAGCTTAGGTCTGAGAGCTGCGGCGATATGCTTGGACAACAACATGATCTTCTCCACAAAACCCGCATACGAACTCACGATTTTTCATGATTTTCTGGTCATCAATTTGTAGCATCTCACCACACCGACCACATTTAACGTCATGTACCGTATATGACAAGGTAAGTTTGTTACCACCTTTCGACTTTACTCGATAGCGAAATTTGCATGAGTCACACTCGACAACATCACCTTCTTTAAGTTGGTTACGATCAAAAATAAGATCTTCGGAGCACTCTAGACAAGCCTGAAGTTCAATACCAGACGCCCTAATCCAAATATCCGTGTTTACATATTGTTCTATGCCGTCAAGTACATCAATTACACACTTTTTTATCTTTTCAGTATTGAATGACTCGCTCTCATTAGGCTTAGGTAAGTGCAGAAAATTTCCAAGCTTGCTGTAATTTTTAGTCAGCCATTGTACGGATGGTATCTTTTGTTCTCCCAGAGCGATCCAACCGTCTATCGGCGGAATATTTGACTGACAAAAATTTATTTCTACTTTACAGTATTTGTCTGCAAACTCATCAATCTTACTCAGCATTTTGATAGCTTTATGCGGTTGCCAAGTTTCTGTAATAGTGTTTGGAATATCACGAAAAGCAGATAACTTCTTGTATACAATTGCTTCAATACAGTAGCGAAGCTCTAAGCAACAATATCGAAGTTGGCTATCTTCTTTACTCTCAGAAAGAGCTCTAGCATTTTCAAAATGAACTTTCGGGAAATAACCCACTGTACCTCCAAACGAAGTTCAACCCCTACTATCCGATAAATTGAGATCGCAGCGATTCAATTTAATCTACTTCCACTTAGCTATGGCATTGGCCTGGCAAGAGGTTATGCCTGTTAACTCATTGCGGCCCATTGAAATGCGAATTCTTTGCTCGTTGACTGGTTCAATTTCACGCCCCTCGTTATCTGCATGTTCCCAAGCGATGGAGGTTAGCTGGCTCTTGCAAGCTGTTGCTAAAACATCACTTTCAGGTATGAATTGATAGCGTGAGTAGAAAACGGTAATTGCGAATCCATCGTCCCTTTTTTCTATACCATACTCGGTATCTTTGTCATAGGTTGAAAGCGGTATGTTTGTGTGACTCACGGGTGTTGCACATCCGGACAGCAAAAGCACTAACAGCAAAGCACTCCAAATTTGCATAGCTACTCCATGTAGTTGTAACAATGATTTTTCAAAGGCAGCCTGCTAACACGCAGAACTTTTCCAGCCTTATCTCCTGATTTTCACTCATACCAAACTAACGCTGACATACCTCTATTTCAACAACTTTTTCTATAATTCCTAAAATGGGCCACACAAACTTTATACATGCCAGAATGGACCCTAGAGGGACGCTAGGGTTAGGTCTTGTGATGTGCCCTAATGTCGCTTTTCGCTCTTAACTGCCAATCAGCAAAGGCCATACTAACTACTGGCACCAAATCCCCATTAGGGCGCGAGCCGGACAAAATTGGGTGGCCAAGGTTTTAAGACGAGGAGTGTTTGAGCGAGGAGCGGTAGCGACGAACGAGTTGCCGAGTCGCCTTGGACGCGCGATTTTGGGCCGGGCTTTCGCTGCGACCTGGGGTCGCCTTTTCTTTGGATAGCTTTCTTTTGGCGAAGCAAAAGAAAGTATCTCGCCAAAGGCGAAACGCTTTGAATTCAAAATCCTAAATTGTTTATTACCGCTAGTTTCATTGTTGTACTGCCGCTGCGCGACGAGTACAACCTACAGCGAACTCAAATACTGTTGCAGTTGTGCCACCCGCTTTGGCCGCTCAAACAATTGATACAACTCCAGCCAATCAGCTAACTGCATCAGCGGTAAATCCTGTTGCCAGCTGATTTTTTCCGGCTGAAACTCAAATGAATGCAAGCCGTCGTCTTTTAACACTTGTATGCCCGCCATAAGTTCGATCACAAGGCCATTTTTGCTAAAACGGGCAAAGCCCTTGCTGCGATAAATGGGGTGGAGCGATACAGGCACAAGGTGAGCATACTGGCTGAGCAAAGCTTTAAATTGCTCAAAGCGCTCCAGTGTGCAGACTAAATCCAAATCCCGGGTTTGTGGCTCAATACCATAACACTGTAGTAAATAGCTGCCGCCTATGGCCCAGTCTGTAGGCCCCAGCAATTGTACTAATTCTGTGGCTATTTGCCTGATATCAGTTTGCTGCATCAGTGTTTTGGAAAAACTTGTTCTATACGAGCGATAAAATGGCCCTTCGCCAGCTGGGTTTTCACCTGTTGGCCCGGTTGTAACTTCGATGCATCAGTGATCACTTGCTGCTGTTCGTCAAAGCTGATGCTGTAACCGCGCTCTAAAGTGGCTAGCGGGCTTACGGTATGCAAACGGCTGCTTTGCAATAACCACTGCTGCTGCTTTTGTTTCAGCAACTGCTGCATAGACTGGTGTAACTGATGGTTGTGCTGACTCAGCTTTTGTTGCTGCTGTTTAATTCGTACCAGTGGCGTGAGCTGTTGCAAACGATGTTGTAAAAACTGCTGCTGTTGTGCCGCTTTATCGATGCGTCGTAGCAAGGCGCTTTGCAACCGCATTTGCAATTCATCCAGATACTGCTGCTGTTGTTGTAAACGCCGTGCCGGGTCAAGCAAAGTTAATCGGTGCACCAAGGCCGTTAAACGCGGCTGCTGCTGCCGTAAATAGCTTTGCATTGAGCGTTGTAAGCGTTGCTCTGCGGATTTCACTAACTGAAGTTGTTGTTGCTGATCCGGCGATACCAACTCAGCAGCGGCAGATGGAGTGGCTGCACGCACGTCAGCGACAAAGTCGGCTATGGTAAAGTCAATTTCATGACCTACGGCGCTGACGGTTGGAATAGGGCAATGCGCTATTAAACGGGCCACCTGTTCATCGTTAAAACACCATAAATCTTCCAGCGAGCCACCACCACGGCCAATCAGCAGCACATCTACTTCATTGCGGGAGATCGCTTTTTGGATGGCATTGTAAATTTGCGCCGGAGCTTGTGTGCCTTGTACTAAACAAGGATAAATAATCACTTCCAAAGCTGGAGCCCGGCGTTGCAGTACTGTGATGATATCGCGAATGGCAGCGCCAGTAGGGGAGGTGACGACCCCAACTTTTTGTACTTTTTTCGGCAGCGGCTTTTTGCGCTCGGGCGCCAATAAACCTTCAGCGGCCAAAGTGGCTTTGATTTGTTCGTACTGTTGCTTCAGTAAGCCGTCACCGGCAGGTTCCAGCATATCGGCGAGTAACTGATATTCACCACGGGGTTCATACACACTAATACGGGCGCGGATCAGAATTTGCTGACCATTTTTTGGCTGCAGGCTGGCGTATCGGTTGCTTTGCTTAAACATCGCCACTTTCACCTGAGCGGCCTGATCTTTTAACGAAAAGTACCAGTGGCCGGAAGAGGCAGCAATAAAATTGGACACTTCGCCCACTAACCACAGCTGACGAAATTGCAGCTCAAGAGTCAGGCGAACTTCAGAGTTTAAGCGGGAGACGGTATAAATATCGGCTTGGGACATAAGGCAGATCTCAAGGGTTCATGCCACTAATGTAACACAAAAGCGAAAAATTGATTGTGGCAAGGCGCAAAAGCGGATAAAATTGCGCCGCAACATTCCCCCCTCTTTTTTTAACAGCGAGATTGTTGCAATGCTCAGGATCGTGAAAGAAGCCATTACATTTGACGACGTGTTACTTGTACCGGCGCACTCCACTGTGTTACCCCATACCGCAGACCTGCGGACTCAATTGACCAGCAAAATTACGTTAAATATTCCTATGGTATCGGCGTCTATGGACACTGTCACCGAGGCTCGTTTAGCTATTGCTTTAGCACAGGAAGGCGGTTTAGGTTTTATTCACAAAAATATGACCATCGAAGAGCAGGCAGCCAATGTTCGTAAAGTAAAAAAATACGAAAGTGGTGTAGTCTCAGACCCTGTGACTGTACGTCCGGAACAAAGCATCCGTGAAGTGCAGCAACTGGCAGCTCAGCATGGTTTCTCTGGTTTCCCTGTGGTCGATGCTGACAACAATCTGGTTGGCATTGTGACAGGTCGTGACCTGAACGTTGAAACCAATCCGCAACTGGCTATTTCTTCTGTGATGACGCCAAAAGAGCGTTTAGTCACAGTGAACGAAGCTGGCCCACGCGCTGAAGCTTTGGCTTTAATGCACAAACACCGTATCGAAAAAGTATTAGTGGTCGACAATGGCTTTAAGCTAAAAGGTTTGATCACAGTACAGGATTACAACAAAGCCGCCAGCAAACCAAACGCCTGTAAAGACGAATTTGGTCGCTTACGTGTTGGTGCTGCCGTGGGTGTAGGCCCGGGCACAGACGAACGTATTGCTGCTTTAGTAGAAGCTGGTGTGGATATTTTATTAATAGACACCTCACACGGTCACTCTGAAGGCGTGTTAGACCGAGTCCGTCAAACCCGCGCTTTATACCCTGATTTACAAATAGTGGCTGGTAACGTTGCCACAGCTGAAGGCGCAAAAGCCTTAGCTTTGGCTGGTGCCAATGCGGTGAAAGTGGGCATAGGCCCAGGTTCAATTTGTACCACCCGTATTGTCACAGGTTGTGGCGTACCGCAACTTACCGCTATCTCTGATGCAGTTGATGGCGTACAAGGCATGGACGTTTGTATTATCGCTGACGGTGGTATCCGCTTCTCAGGTGATATAGCCAAAGCTTTAGTGGCTGGCGCACATTGTGTGATGGTCGGTTCAATGTTTGCCGGTACCGAAGAAGCGCCTGGCGACGTAGAACTGTATCAGGGCCGTTACTACAAATCCTACCGTGGTATGGGTTCATTAGGTGCTATGGCACAGCGTAATGGCTCATCTGACCGTTATTTCCAGGGCAGCAACAACGCTGAGAAGTTAGTGCCTGAAGGTATTGAAGGTCGCGTAGCGTACAAAGGCCCAATCGGCACTATTATTCACCAGCAAATGGGTGGCCTGCGCTCTTCTATGGGCTTAACAGGTTGTTCTACTATTGCTGAAGTCCGCACTAAGCCGGTCTTTGTCAAAGTAACTTCTGCTGGTATGGGTGAATCGCACGTGCATGATGTGCAAATCACCAAAGAAGCGCCAAACTACCGCTTAGGTTAACCGCTTAATCAGAGGCTGGCGTTTTGCCAGCCTCTGTGTTTTATCCATTCGACTTTTGTTACTACAAGGTGATTATGAGCAAAAACATTCACTTCCATCGAATTCTGATCCTCGACTTCGGTTCGCAATACACTCAGCTGATCGCCCGTCGTGTGCGTGAAATTGGTGTTTACTGTGAGCTGTGGGCATGGGACGTTACTGCTGAACAAATCGCTGAATTTGCTCCAACCGGTATTATTTTATCTGGCGGCCCTGAAAGTGTAACTGAAGCTGGCTCGCCTCGTGCGCCATCTTATGTATTTGAAGCTGGTGTGCCAGTACTTGGCGTGTGCTACGGCATGCAAACTATGGCTGAACAACTGGGCGGCAAAGTGGCCAGTTCTGATCACCGTGAGTTTGGTTATGCTCAGGTTGAACTGATTGCAGAAAATGCCATGTTCACCGGCATTGAAGATCATCTGAACGAACAAGGCCGTGGCTTATTGGATGTCTGGATGAGTCATGGCGACAAAGTAGTACAAATCCCAGAAGGTTTTGTTACGACTGCGCAAACGCCAACTTGCCCTCATGCCGCTATGGCTGACGAAGCCCGTCAGTTTTATGGCGTACAGTTCCACCCTGAAGTGACTCACACCCGTCAGGGTCTGCGGATGTTAGAGCAGTTTGTAGTCGATATCTGTGGTTGTGAAAAACTCTGGACTCCGGCCACCATTATTGATGACGCTATTGCTAACATCAAAAAGCAGGTGGGTGATGATCAGGTAATTTTAGGTTTATCAGGTGGTGTCGATTCCTCTGTCGTGGCGATGTTATTACACCGCGCTATTGGCAAAAACCTGACTTGTGTATTCGTCGATAACGGCTTATTGCGTTTAAACGAAGGCACGCAAGTGATGGAAATGTTTGGTGATCATTTTGGTTTGAACATTATTCATGTCAAAGCTGAAAACCGTTTCCTCGACGCCTTAAAAGGTGAAGCTGAACCTGAAGCCAAACGTAAAATTATCGGTCGTGTATTTGTTGAAGTCTTTGACGAAGAAGCGAAAAAACTTAGCAATGCTCGCTGGTTAGCTCAGGGCACTATTTACCCTGACGTGATTGAATCAGCAGCATCTAAAACCGGTAAAGCTCATGTGATTAAGTCGCACCATAATGTTGGCGGTTTACCAGCTGATATGAAAATGGGCTTAGTTGAGCCACTGCGTGAACTATTTAAAGACGAAGTTCGCAAAGTAGGTTTAGCTTTAGGTTTGCCATACGACATGCTGTACCGTCACCCGTTCCCAGGCCCGGGTTTAGGTGTGCGTGTATTGGGTGAAGTGAAAAAAGAATACTGTGATTTATTACGCAAAGCCGACGCGATTTTTATCGAAGAGCTGCGTAATTCAGGCTGGTACGACAAAGTCAGCCAGGCCTTTACCGTATTCCTGCCAGTGAAATCTGTTGGCGTAATGGGCGATGGCCGCAAATACGACTGGGTTGTGTCGATCCGTGCGGTAGAAACCATCGACTTTATGACAGCACATTGGGCACATTTGCCATACGAGCTGTTAGGTCAGGTGTCTAATCGCATTATCAATGAAGTGAACGGTATTTCCCGTGTGGTGTACGACATTTCCGGTAAGCCGCCAGCAACTATTGAGTGGGAATAATTTATCCTTCGTGTAGGACTCTAGACGGGTGGGGACAAGCCCCACCCCTACATTACTTTGGATAGAAAAAAGGGGCAGATTAAATCTGCCCCTTTCGCTTTT